>JBAOIR010000051.1:0-132264 GCA_037045585.1 Microthrixaceae bacterium | reverse complement strand
AACCGGCAGATGGGTGGCGCCCCCGTCTCCGAACTGACCGGGGGAGCGGAACTCGGGGTCGGAGGCGCCATCTCTCCAGGGGACACCCCGCCGACGGATCGAGGTAGAGGCCTAGGTCCCGGATCCCGGACGTGGCGGTCCGGACCTTCGGCCCTGTCGTTCGACGACGGTCGGGTGCACGCTGGTGTCGACCGTCGAAAGGACCACCATGACCGACCAGAGCAGCTCCAGCGATCCCGTGACCACCGACCCCGAGAGCCAGGACGTCGCCGAGATGTTCGACGAGGAGGCGCTCGGCGGCGACGAGGTGGCCCCGCACCACCAGGAGCTCCTCGCCCCCGACCTCGGCGGCTCGGACGAGACCGCCGAACTCGTCGCGTCGTTCGATGACGCCGAGGGCCCGATCGGCCCCGAGGACGCCACGCTCCACATCGAGGACGAGCGCAGCTGAGCCGTCGTCAGCGCTTGGTGGTGACCCGGGTGCGAAGTTCGTCGGGCGTGGCGTCGACGGCGGCGACGAAGGATCGTCCCAGCTGTCGTGCGTCCTCCCGCACCGCCTCGTCGGCGTACGCGTCGGTGATGGCCTCGACGGTCTCGTCGATCACCGAGCGGAGCTTCTCGAGGCCGGCACGTTCGCAGACCTCGTCGTCGGACAGCTCCTCCTCGGCGTGGAGCTTGAGCTTGAGGCACAGCGCCGAGAGGTGGTCGCCGACCTGGGTCATGCAGTCTTGGTGTCAGTCATGCCCCGAGCCTGCGCTCGATGTGACGGAGCGGGAAGGGCCGTTGGTCCCGAGGAACCTCACCAGTTCACGGTGTAGGTGTAGTAGCTGCGCCCTGTCGTCCCGAGCGACGTGATCGCCACCGAAGCAGGTGCCGCGTGGGAGTGGCTGGGTCACGAGCACGTCATCGGAGCCGTCGACGGTCAGCGTCGCCACGGCACCCCCGGCCGCATCGGTCACGACGACGCGGAACGGGTGCACGAGGTCGAAGCCCCACTCGCCGAGGGTGACGGTGATCGGCCCGCCGTCGGCGTTGCAGGCGACCATGTGGCCCTCGAAGTTGCCCGACGATGGTTGGTAGCGGGCCTCGCCCTGGAACGGAGGAGTGAACCCCACAGCGGGGGTGCAGGCGACGAGCGTGAGCACGGTGACAGCGAGCAGTGCCCATCGTCGGGGGGTCGCGTCGAAGGTGGTCCGGCGCTTCGGTCGGATCGGGCCCGTCGTGTGTGGATCGCTCATGTCGTTGCTCCCGTTCCGTGGATGAATCGTTCGAGGAACCGACCGTTGGGCATGTCGCCCGACGGCGTCGGATGCCAGGCCAGTGGGGCGTCGGTGCCGGGCACGACGACATCGGCGTCGGTCGTGTCGTCATGGATCCGGAGTTGTGGCCATGCCACGGTACGTCCGTCGCCTGCCGTCGCGGTGCGTGGGCCCCCGCTGTAGACGACCTGTGAGGTGCCGGGCAGGAAGTAGCCGACGTGGAACTCGGATCGGGTGGGCGGGACGAGGCTCGTGTGGACGTCGATGACCTTGGTGTGCCCGCCGCCGATCGGGAGCGTCTCGAGCGACGTCGCGGCCACCGGCGGGGTGCCGGTGCTTCGGCTGATCCGGAAGATCAGTGCTCGACCGGCCGACGACCAGCCGAGCGGCAGGATCGTGGACGACGGGTCCTCCAGCACGGTGGTGGGCGTCGATCCGCCCGACGCCGCCAGTCGCTCGAGCCGCGTGCCGTCCCGTGCCGTGGCGAGGTTGACCGGGTAGAGGATCGACGCCGAGTCCGGCGACCACACGGTGAGTGAGCTGACGATCATGGCGCCGCTGACGGAGCCGGCGAACGAGTTCCACGTGGTGGTCACGCCGTTGAGGCGGGTGCACGAGGCGTCGAGCGCGTAGATCGTGATCGTCGTCCGGATCGAGTTCGCGTCCGGATCGGCGAACCGCGTGAACACGGCGAGCTTGCCACCGTCGGGCGACGGGATGGCGGCCGAGGTTCGTGGCATCGGCCCTGTCGTGGACAGGTTTGTGAACGTGCACGATCCGCCGGCGCCGGTGACCACGTAGGTCGTCGTTCCGCCGGTCACGGTGGTGGCGGTCGTGACCCCTTCGCCGGCGAAACCGTTCCAGGGGAATCGAGCGGTGCCGTCGGGGAAGACCGGGAAGCCGTACGACGCGTAGGCGCCGCCGGCAGTCGGGGTCAACGGGAGGTAGGGCGTCTCGACCGGTGTCGGACCGTCGGCGACCCCGTCGAGCAGGGTGAACCGTGAATACGCCTCGTGGTAGGTACCGTTCTCGTCGGTCGTGCCGCCGGTGTCCTGCACCCATTGGAGCCCCGTCCCCGTCGGCAGGGACAGGTCGGCCGCCGGTGGGACGCACGCGGACATCAGCGCGAGCGCGAGCACGGACGTCGTCGCCAGCCGTCGAGCCGACCGACGGGGAGACCGCTGACGAGGCGTTCGGGGGAGACCCATGTCGCCCATCACGAGACCTCCGCCGGGAGGTGCGGTGTCGCGACCAGGTGTTCCTCGAACCAGTCGCGGGCCGCCTCGGCGGCTCGTTGGAGCGCTCCCGGTTCCTCGAACAGGTGGGTCGCGTCGTCGATCAGCAGGAGCAGGTGGGCACAGCGGAGCCGCGGCAGGAGGCGATGATGGAGGTCGACCACCGGAGTGTCCCGGGCGCCGACCACGAGGAGTGTCGGTGCGGTGACCTCCGAGATGAGCTCGCCGGCGAGATCGAGCCGACCCCCACGGGACACGATGGCGGAGATCCCGTCACCGAGGGCCGCTGCTGCCACCATCGCTGCAGCCGCCCCGGTGCTCGCCCCGAAATATCCGATCGGGAGGTCGGCGACGTCGGGATCCCGCCGGATCCACCGGGTGACGGCCACGAGGCGATCGGCGAGTAGTTCGACATCGAACACGTTCTCCCGCTGCCGCTCCTCCTCATAGGTGAGGAGGTCGAAGAGGAGGGTGCCGAAGCCGGCGTCGTTCAGGATCGAGGCGACCATCCGGTTCCTCGGGCTGTGGTGGCTGCTCCCGCTGCCGTGGGCGAACACGACGAGGCCGTGCGGCCGGGGGGGGATCGTGAGATGCCCACCCAGGCGGACGGGCCCGATCGGGATCGTGATCTCGGCGTCGCGGCCCCCGATGACGTCGACAGCGCCGCCGGCGACGAGCGGCTCGTCGGCCGGGTCCCGGTCGGACCGCTCCAGGCAGTCGGCGACCTCCTCGTCGGTGGTCTGGGTGAAGCGGGCGTAGAACTGGCCGACCGAGTGGAAGGGATCGGGGGTGACGACCGCGACGTACTCGTCGGCGGAGTCATCCATCGCCGTGTCCCAACCGGGCGGTGCCACCGGGACGGCCAGCACGATGCGTGCGGCGCCCGCTTCCCGAGCTGCGGCGCACGCGGGCGCGGGCGGTCGCCCCGGTCGCCACCCCGTCGTCCACGATGACCACGGTGCGTCCTTCGAGCGGTACGCGGGTCCGGCCGATCCGGTAGAGGCCCTGACGGCGCTGCAGCTCGCCCTCTTCGCGGGCCAGGACCGAGGCCAGTTCGGCCGGTGTGATCCGGAGGCCGTCGACGACCTGGCGATCGACGACCTCGACGCCGCCCTCGGCGATGGCGCCCATGGCGACCTCGGGTTGGTAGGGGACGCCGAGCTTGCGCACGAGGAGGACGTCGAGCGGCGCACCCAGGTGCCCGGCGACCTCGGCGGCGACGACGACACCGCCGCGGGGCAACCCGAGCACGACGGGCCGGTCCTCGGCGAGGTAGTCGAGATGTCGCGCCAGCAACCGGCCGGCCTCGATTCGATCGGTGAACCTCATGGTGACTTCTCCGTTCGACGGACTCTCACTGCAGGATCGTCCCGTTTGCGGTGTGATGGAAGGGCCGATGGTCCCGTCGGCTCAGCCGGCGTGACGGACCGAGAGTGCCGCGTGCTCGAGCGCAACCCGCGCCAGTTGCACGGAGCGGCGGGCACGGGAGCGTGCACCCGCGAGATCATCGGTGTCGCGGATCTCGGCGGCGATCCGACGCATCTCGGTTGCCGTTCCGGCGATTCGACAGGTGACGCTGGTGGCCCGGTCGCGAGGACGCATCGCCCCGAGGCGGGCACGGATGACCTCGTCGTCGAGCCACACCTCGGCGGATGTGGCGACCAGTTCGATCGCGGCGACGAGGCCCGGGAGGTCGGTTGCGGCGTCGACGGACAGCCGCGCTCGGGCCACGGTCATCTCCAGCCGGATCGTGACGAGCAGCTCGGCGAGGTCCTCGTCGCCCGACTGCAGTCCCGACGTGGGGGAGGCGTCGGCGTCGACCGCGGCACACGCGGCGTCGAGCGCTGCCAGGACCTCGCCGAGCGAATCGTCGAGGGTCACCGTCGTCAGATCGATGAACGCGTTGATCTCTCGACCGCTCTGAGGAGTGCCGAGACGGCCGAGCGAACGTCGTCGACGACCACCCGGGCATGGTCGCGGAGCTCGTCGGACCACGCGGTGTCGTGTGTCCGAAGGGTCGAGATCAGCTCGGAGAGGTGGTCGCCGGCCTCCTCGAACTCCGTGAGCGCACCGGTGACCGCGTCGTCGACCTCCATCTTGCCGAGGCGCGCCTGGACGACCAGGTCCTGGGCCCGGGCCCGCCATGAGGCGGCGACCTCATCGAGCGTCTCGCCGAGTTCTCGGGGCGAGCTCGCGATGCGGAGACGTCGTGAGGCGGCGGCGATGATCTCGGCCTCCAGCTCGACGACGGCCTCGTTCGTGGTCCGCTGCCTTCTGGAGGAGACGGGCGTCGCCCTCCGTTCCGGTGCCCAGGCGCCGGAGCCGTTCCGCGGCGTCGGTCAACTCCTGGTGCGCCCGAATGACGGCGTCGGCGATCGTTCCGATCTCGTCGGGCCGACGTGCGGCCGGGGCGGCCGGGACGGTCGGGACCGTCGGGACCGTCGGGACCGTCGGGACGGTGTGATCGGTCGTGCGGCTCATGCGGAACTCCTTGCCGGTTCGGCGTCCAGCGGTACGAAGACCTCGGTGCGCCAGGTGGAGGGGTCGGGTTGTTCGGTCGGATCGGTGAGGTAGATCTCCCACGGATCGGTGCTGGTCGTCGTGCCGTGTTGCTCGGCCCAGGTGGCGATCCGTGCGTAGGCCTCGGACACCCCGTCGTAGGGGCCGACGTGCACGGTCACGGCGACCGGCCCCGCCGGCAGCGTCGACGGGGCGACGCCGTCTTCGTCCGGCTCGACGGGCCGGTCCGTCGGGAAACCCGCCTCGACGTGGAACCGGTGGTTGCCGACGGGGAAGTATCGGGCGAACGGCGGGCCGACCGGAACGACTCCCTGGGCGCCGAGTGCGGCGGCGACACGACCGAACGCCGCGGAGATCCAAGGTCCGATCTCGGGCAGGTCGACGGTCCCGGCGCTCACTGCGGTGATCTGCTGGCCGAGGGTCGCGTCGGTCGACGGCCAGCGAGCCCGAGTCGTCGGGAACGAGTGCGTCGAGATCGATGTGCACCGGGTCGGCCATGGCCTGCTCCTTCGTCGTGTCGGTCGGGTCCGCGGATGGTGTCCGGTCGGTCAGCTCCCCGCGTGTGCCCCATCTCGATGATCGGGCCCGGGCCGCCGTGCTGCCAGGGACGTAGGTCCCGTCGTCGGTCAGCTCAAGCGACCGGGGTGCCCGACCTTGTCGGCTCGGGGTCACGACCGGGGAGCCGACGTCGGGATGTTCACCGTCGGCGGCGGCGGGAGATGGCGGTGCCCGGGCACGTGTGCGACGTCGGTGGGCAGGTCGATCTCGGTCACGTCGAGCGGATCGTCGAACTGCGGCGGCTCGACGGCGTCGTCGAGCGCGGCGATCGCGGCCCGACGGTTGTTGCGCCGGTACTGGATCGTTCCGTAGCCGAGGATGCCGGTGAGCGCGGCGACGATCGCCGCCCGCCGAGAGGTTGGCCAGCTGGTGCTCATGAGGGTGCTCCTTGTGTGTCGGGTCGACGGCGTTCGCTGACGAACCCCGTCGAGTCCACCCTTCGCCTCGGCGGGACGGTTCGGAAGGGCCGAAGGTCACGCGCCCGGTGGTGCGCTTCCGTCCACGCTGACCAGCCATCGGCAATCCGTGCTGGATGCGACGCCGGACGTCACTTCGAACACGGATTGCTCGGAAGCACGCATGGGGTACTTTCCAGGATCACCCGATCACTGGTGAGCGGCTGGGTCCGGATGCGCTGAGCGCCTTCCAGGCCACGATCGACCGGTGGGATTGCCCGTCGCTCTTCAGAGCGGAGGCCCAGGCGTCGGTGGTCGTGTTTGAGTGTTCGGGGGCGGCGGCGATGGACCCACGGGGTGGGTCGTTCGTCGGGTTCGGGTGCGATCGGCCGGGGGTCGGGAGCGATCGTGGATCGCGCTCATGTGCCGGGTGGGGCGCCGGATCTGATGGTGCCGTGGCGTTGGCACCAGAGGCTGATACCGGACGGGGTGGTGATCCAGCACCATCCGTCGTCGCCGATCTGGAGGTCCCAACCCTTGCGGTGGATGACACCGTGGTGGTGGCGGCACAGGAACGCCATGAGCTTGATGTCGGTCGTTCCCAGGTCACGCCACCACTGCGCCACATGGTGGGCGTCGCAGTGCTCGGGGCGTATCCCGCAGCCGGGGAACACACACCCGCCATCACGAACCTTCAGCGCCTTGCGTTGCTCGACCGTGGCGTTGCGGAGCTCGCGACCCATGTCGAGGGGGAGGCCGAGGGAGTTGAGGATGATGGTCCACACCGACATGTCACACGCCAACGCCGTGGCGGATCCTCGGATCAACGGTTTGCCGTCGATGTAGACGAGGTCAGGGGCCTCGGCGTGGAGCACCAGCGTCGCTTCGACCTTCGGTTTCTTCACCGCCGTACCGTCTGCTTTGACCATCAGGCCCCGACGGACTGCTTCGGCGAGCGCCATCGCCAACAGCGTCGCCCGGGACGGGACGGCGATCTCACCGTTGGTGCGTTCGGAGTCGTCGCGGTACTGGCGCCACAGTTCGCGGCGATCTGCTCGACCGCGGCTTTGGTGGTGGTCGCAAGGTCGCCGACGAGGATGCCGGCGAGTTTCATCCCATCGCGACCGCCCTTCGAAGCGGAGCTTGTTGTTGTTGGGATCATCTGCCGGTTCGAGGCCGTCCTGATCCAACAAGGCGGCGACCAACGCGACGCGTTGGGCCCACTCGCCGAACGTCATGTGAGCTGACTCGGCGATCAGTGACGCCTTCCATCGCCCGGAACTCGGTGGCGATCCGGTCGTTGATCGCGTTGGCCATCACCTTCGCCCGATCCGAACACAACCGCCCGCCACGTACGGCCCGGTCGGTCTCGGGCAGATCCAACCGCAACGCCGCCGCCAACCGCACCCGGGCTTTGGCAGCCGCGGGGGCGATGCCGGTTTCGTGGGCCAACCAGCTCGCAGTGCGATGCCCCGACACCACGTCGGTGGTGCCCCGGGCGTTCGAGCTCACCAAGCACGGCGCCTTGCGCTGCGTGGAGATACTGGACCGCGGTCTCGATGGCCTTCACGCCGGCCAACAGGTCGTCGTCCGCGTAGAGGTGCTCGTCGAGGCCGGCGATCTTCGCCGTCATCTCGGTCAGCACTGTCACGTCGAACATGTGTTCGAGCATAGTCGGAGGCACTGACAGTCAACTGCAGATCAGGGTGTTTCACGCTGATTGGGCACATCCACCCACCACACGGTGCCCGTGATCCCCGTCGGGCGGTCGAACGAGGGGCAGGATGGCGCCGTGACCGACGAGACCAGCGACACGACCGACTCGACCGACTCGACCGACCTCACCCGCGACCGATCGCTGCAGGGCTACTGGCCGTCGCCCTGGCCCGCCGAGGACGCCGGGCCGACGCGCCCGGGCTGCAACCCCGATGTCGGCGGACCGTCGTTCGGGTCGGCGCCGCCCGCCGTCGTCTTCCGGGAGGCGATCGCGTCCACGATGGTCGTGCTCCGTGACCCCGGCGAGGTGTACGTGCTCTGCCACTCGGTCGGCCCCGACGCGGTCGGTTGGGTCGAGCGCATCGACCCGGTCACGCTCGAACCCGTCGCCCGTTCCATCGACCTCCCGGCCGGGCCGGTGTGGCCGGGCGGTCTCGCGGCGCACGCCAACGGCTCGCTCTACGTCGTGTTCGGTCGGTACGCCCACCGGCTCGACGCCGATCTTGCGGTGCTGGCGTCGTGCCGACTCCCGCGCGATCGGCCCCATAACAGCTTCGTCGTCCTCGCCGACGGTCACCTCGTGACGAAGGACTTCGGCGGGGTGCTCCCGGGGGAGGACCCCGATCGAGTCGCCCAACCGTGCGAGCTGGTCGTGCTCGAGCCGGATCGTCTCGACATCGTGGAGACCGTGGAGTTGGCCGAGCCGTCGATCGCCCGACTCTCCTCCGACGGCGACACGGTCGTCGTGGTCGGTGTGTCACGGCTCGTGCGGGCGGCGTGGGACGGCGAGCGGCTCACCCCCGACGAGGCGTTCGACGGGCGCTACCTGCAGGTCGACGGCCAGACATATGGCTGGGATCCCGTCATCGCGCTCGGCGCGGCGTGGTTCCTCGACAACGGGTTCGGCAGCGAACGGTATGCCGGCACCTTCCGCGGTCAAGGCGTCAATACGGCCCCGCTCCATCTCGTCCGGGTCGACCTCGACACCGGGGCGGCGACCTTGACCGAGGTGTGTGGGCTCCCCGACGGGGTCATCGCCAACCCGCCGCTCATCGACGTCGGCCGTCGCATCGCGGTCGCCTACGACAGTGGCAACGGCGTGCTCGCGGCGTTCGACATCGCCGAGGACGGTTCGACGGCGTTGCGGTGGCGGCATCGGCAGAACCATGCCTGCCACCCGTTGCTCTTCGCCGATACCGGGGAGTTGCTCACCAACGATCACGACGCCGAGCGGATGGCCGACCAGCTCGTGGTGCGCGACATCGCGACGGGCGACGAGGTGGCCCGAGTCGATTCGGGCAGCATCGTGCAGTCGGTGCTCTTCCCCACCGTGGGGTGGGACCGCGACGTCTACACCTGCTCGTTCGCCGGCATCACGCGGATGAGCGTGGTCGGGTCCTTGGACTCTGTCGTGGCGGGGTGATCTCGATGACGATGCAGTCATGGCAACGATCACCGTGGGAATGGACGAATCGGACTGCGCCGCGGAGGCGCTGCGCTGGGCGGTCGCAGAAGGTCAAGCGAGAGGCTGGCCCGTCCGAGCCGTCATGGCGTGGACGTTCCTCCGGCAGCACCACGTCGACCGGACCCAGACGCACGACCCGGAGTACTCCGAGACCGACGCAATGCTCGCGTTGCAGGAGTACGTGACCGACGCCGTCGGTGCCGACGCTGCGGCCTCGATCGTGATGGAGGTCGAGGCCGAGCGTGCGGCCGTGGTGCTCGTCGAGGCGGCGGCCGACTCGTCGCTCCTGGTCGTCGGCTCGCACGGCTATGGCGGTTTCGCCGGGCTCTTCATGGGGTCGGTGAGCCAGGAGTGTCTGCACCACACAACGGTGCCGCTCGCCATCATCCGGGGTGCCGAGAAGCGCAGCGCCCGCGACGGCGACCCCATCGAGGTGAAGGCGGGCAAGGTCGTCGTCGGTGTCGACGGTTCCGACACGTCGCGCCGTGCCCTCGACTGGGCGCTCGACGAGGCCCGCGCTCGCGGCGGATGGGTCGAGGTCGTCCACAGCTGGATGCTCCCGGCCTCCTACGGCTACCCGACCCTGGTCGTCCCCGACCTGTCGATCTACGAGGAGGCCGCCGAGGCGGTCGTCGCCGAACTCCTCGACCACGCCGACACCTCGGGCATGTCACGGCCGATCTCGAAGGTCATCGTCGGCGGCACGTCGACGTCGGGGCTGCTCGCCGCCCGCTCCGAGGACGCCGAGCTCCTCGTCGTCGGCTCCCGGGGCATCGGTGGCTTCGCCGGCATGGTGGTCGGATCGGTCGCCCACCACCTGGCCCACCACGCGACCTGCCCGCTCGTCGTCCTGCCTGCCGCCGATGCCGCTCATTGATCCTCGCCCCGCGCTCGGCGGCGTCGTCTCGGCGCTCCGTGCCGGGTTCGGGCGCGATCTCGAGGCGGCGACGCTGTCGGCCGCCGAGGACGCAGGACTGGTCACCGATCGGCTCGGCGAGGTCGTCGACGCCGGAGACCTCGAGCACCTTCCCGGCGTCGCCCAGCGGTACCTCCGGTTCATGGGCGTCGAGGGCGCACCCAGGGACACGGTCATCACGGTTCACTCCCGGGGCCGGTTCCGAATGCGGCGTCACCTGCCCTGGTTTCCCTACGAGGCCTGGCAGATCAACACCGCCGACCCGATCGCCCGCATCTACCGCATCCGCATCGACGCCGGGCCGGTCCCGCTGATCGCTGTCGACACCCTGCTGCGAGGTCGAGGCGCCATGCGCGGCAGCGTGTTCGGGTTGGTCCCGGTGGTGGACAGTTCCGGACCGGAGCTCGACGTGGGCGAGCTCGTGACGTGGTTGAACGATGCCGTGCTCCTGGCGCCGTCGATGCTCCTGCGACCCGGGGTCGAATGGGCGGCGGTCGACGACCGGAGCTTCGGGGTCACCGTCACCGACCACGGCGTCGCGGCGACGGCCCGTGTGGTGGTCGACGCCGACGGACGACCGCAGGCCTTCGAGACGTTCGACCGCTACGTCGACCTCGGTCACGGCCTGGAGCGCGCCCGCTGGACGACGCCGGTCCGTGGATGGACGACCGACGGCGAACACCGCCGCTACACGAGCGGCACCGCGGTGTGGGAGCTGCCCGACGGCGACTTCGCCTACGTCCGGACCCGGTTGTCTCCCGGTGCGGTCGTGCACGGTCCGTCGATCCGGCGGCCGTGACCCCGATCGTCCTCCGTGACGGCACGACGCTCGACGTCCGGGCGATCGGGCCCGACGATGCCGCGGCCCTCGTCGAGTTCCACGAGCGCTTGTCGATCGAGTCGACACGCCTCCGGTTCTTCAGTCCGCATCCCACGCTGACGGCGGAGGAGGTCGAGCGGTTCACCCATGTCGACCACGACCGTCGCGAGGCGGTGCTGGTGTTGGACGGCCCCGAGGTCGTGGCGGTTGCCCGGTACGAGGGGTTGCCCGACGACGTCGCGGCCGAGGTGGCGTTCGTCGTGGCCGAGGCGTGGCAGGGGAAGGGCATCGCCACCGAGCTGTTGCACCGGCTCGCCGAGCTGGCGGCTGGGCGCGGCTACCAGAAACTCGTGGCCGACACGTTGTGGGAGAACCGGGCGATGGTGTCGGTGTTCGAGCAGTCCGGCCTTCCCGAGCACCACACGATCGACCAGGGGGTCCTGCACTTCGCCATGGAGCTCGACGCGCCGGCCGACTGACCGTGGCGCCCGGCCTCAGGTCACGGCGAGTACCCCGAGCGCACCCACGCACACAGTGACCACGGCGATCACGGCACCCTGGGCGATGGCACCGCGACGGCCGGTGGCGAGGTCGCCCATCAGGTCGACGTCGCGGCCGGCCGACACCATGAACACGAGGAGCGGGAGCAGCAGCACGGCGTTGAGCACCTGGGTGAGCACCATCACCGGGATCAGCGAGATGCCCGGCAGCAGCACGATCACCGCCGAGATCGCCACGACGGCGCCCATCGATCCGTAGAAGAGGGGCGCCTGGCGGACGTCGTCGTCGAGTGCCGCCTCGGTCCCCACGAACTCGCACACCGAGTACGCCGTCGACAGCGGCAGGATCGCCGCGGCGAGCAGCGCACACCCGATGAGCCCCACGGCGAACAGGGTCGATGCCATCGAGCCGGCGACGGGCTCGAGCGCGCGGGCGGCGTCGGCTGCCTCGTCGATCGGCGTGCCGGTGCGATGCAGCGTCGCTGCGCACGCGACGACGACGAAGAAGCCGATCACCCCCGTGAGCACCGACCCGACGATCACGTCGAGGTTCTCGTAGCGAAGATCACGCGGGGTGAGGCGTTTGTCGACGGCGTACGACTGGATGAAGCTCAGGCCCCAGGGCGCCAGGGTGGTGCCGACCGTTGCCGTCGCGATCAGGACGGCATCGCGAGTCGTGGGGAGCCGGGGGACGACCAGGCCGGCGGCGGCAGCGCTCCAGTCGGGGTGGGCCAGCACCGCGGAGGCGATGTAGGTCAGGAACACGGCGCTGACCGCCATCAGCACGTGCTCGACCCGGTGGAAGTTCGCGCGCATCACGAACGCTGCGACGGTCACGGCGGCGAGCGGCACGCTCACGTAACGGCTCACCCCGAACAGCTCGAACCCGGCGGCGATCCCGGCGTACTCGGCGCAGGTGGTGCCGATGTTGGCGACGAGCAGAAGGCCGGTCACGAGCGCGGCGCGGCGGACTCCGGAGCGTTGCCGGACCAGTCCGACGAGGCCCTGGCCGGTTGCGACGCCCATGCGGGCGGCGAGCTGGTGGAACATGATGAGGGCGACCGTCGAGGCCGTGAGCACCCACAGGAGCCGGTAGCCGTGCTCGGCGCCGAGTACCGAGTAGGTCGTGATTCCGGCCGGGTCGTCGTCGGACAGCCCGGCGAGCAGGCCGGGGCCGAACACGGCCAGCACGGCGAGGACCCGGGCGCGGCGGCCGTTCTCCGAACCGGTGACGCCGACGTCGGTCACCGCGGCATCCGATGGGGGGAGATGCGACGTCGCCACCCGTCGTGGCGGCGGGTACGCCGGACGGGCACGGAGTCCGGGTGATGGAGCGCCCGGTTGAGCCGCCGGAGCGTGTGGGGGTGCGAGGTCGCCAGAGCGGCGGTCGCCAGGTCGGGGTGGACGGCGCGGACGATCTCCACACCCGCCTGGGTCGTCACGGCATCGAGCAGGACACCGAGGTCATCGGGTGTCAGGTGGTGCACCACGGCGGCCGGGGTGGCGAGCTGGACGGTGTGGCCCCTCGCCGACGTGAGGTGCAGCGCTTCCCACGCCACCGCGTCGTCGTGGAGCCGGCGGCCCAGTCGCCGCAGACCGAGGCGCCGGAGCACGGCTCCGAACCCGATGTGGGCGGCGACGGCGACGAGCGATCCGTCGGGACCTTCGGCGAGCAGGACGTCCACGACCCGGACCAGTCGGCGGCCGTCGAGGTCGACGATCTGGGTGTCGAGCACGTCGCGGCCGAGCAGGAGTTCGTCGGACGCGAGTGCCTCGTCGGGCCTGAGCGGTTCGTCGGTTCGGCGCAGCGCCTCCACAGCCGGCTCGCCCGGGGTCCCGACGCTGATACGTCGGACGTCGACACGTCGCACTGCCGTCCACGGGAGCGTCGTCGTGGCCCCGCTTCGGCGGACGAGCAACCGGTCGACGGTCGCGTCGCCGTGTCCGAGACGGAGCGTCAGGTCGGCCACCCGGCCGATGCGTCGGCCCGTCCCGTCGACGACGACGGCGCCGAGGAGGTCGGTCAACCGGTGGACCCGCGGGTCCACGTCAGGCCGGGGTCGGGCGCCGGCGGCCGCGAATCGACTTGTGGGCACGATCCGCGAACAGTACCGCCGGGATGGCGGCGCCGGCTGCGACGAGGCCGGCGAGCGGGGGAGCGGCATGCTCGAGCAGGTCGGCGACGGCGGGGATGCACAGGAACCCGACCAGGACCGCCAGCTCGACGACGACAGCGCCGGTCACGTACCGGTTGCCTCGCCACGACCGCAGGCCCACCGGCCGGGTGGCGCTGCGGCAGGCGAACGCGTTGGCCATCTGCCCGAACACCACCGCGGCGAAGGCTGCGCCCGACGCTGCCAGGAGCGCGTGACCGGTGGGGAAGGCGTCGCCCGGTCGCCACCCGGCGGCGACGAGCGCGACGACGAACGCCGTCATCTCCATCAACGCTTCGACGGGCCCGAGCACCCCGAACACCCGGACGATCAGCGAACGGTCGATCAGGTGGCGGCCCTCGGGCGGCCGGCTGAGGGTGCCCTCCGAGGGAGGTTCGTTGCCGAGGCCCAACGCCGGAAGGAGATCGGTGCCGATGTCGAGACAGAGGATCTGCAGCACCCCGAGGGCGAGCGGGAACCGGCCGCCCGACAGCGCCCAGACGGCGAACGGCGTGAGCTCTGCCACGTTGTCGGTCAGGTGATAGGTGAGGAACCGGCGGATGTTGGAGAACGTGGCCCGACCCTGCTCGATCGCCGCGACGATCGTCGCGAAGTCGTCGTCGAGGAGCACCAGGTCGGCCGCCTCGCGGGCGACGTCGGTGCCGCTACGCCCCATGGCCACGCCCACGTCGGCCCGCTGCAGGGCGGGCCCGTCGTTGGCGCCGTCGCCCGTCATGGCGACGACGTGGCCGCGGGCCTGCAACGCCGTCGCGATGCGCAGCTTGTCCTCGGGTGTGACGCGCCCGATGACCACTCCGTCGTGGTCGATCAACGCGCCGAGCAGGTCGTCGTCGGTCGGCAGGTCCTTGCCCACGATCACGAGTTCGTCGCCGACGAAGAACCCCACCTGGGCGGCGATCGCCCGCGCCGTCGCAGGGTGGTCACCGGTCACCATCGCCAACTTCACGCCGGCTGAGCGGGCGGCGGCGATCGCTGCGGCGACGTTGGTCCGAGGCGGGTCGTGGAGTGCGATCAGGCCCACGAGGTCGAGATCGGACTCGGCCTCGTCGATCGAGGTCCAGTCGGTCGCTCCCTGCGCTGGGCGCGACGCGATGGCCAGCACCCGGAGACCGGCGGCGGTCATCTCGTCGAGGGCCCGGGTCGCCGTGTCAACCGCTGCCCGGTCGCGGCACCGACCGAGCACCGCATCTGGCGCTCCTTTCACGTACAGGGCCCCGTCGACGAGCACGGACTCCCGGCGCCGGGTTGGGTCGAACGCGTTGCGGCGCAGGATCGTCGGCGTGGCGACGGCATCGGTCGATCCGGCGAGCCGCCGCGCCAGCGCGTCGATGGCCGCCTCCATCGGGTCGCCCACTGCGACCCACGCCCCGTCGTGGTCGCGTACCCGGCCCTGGGACGCGGCGAGCGCGACCTCGGCCACACGCGCCGCGGCCGAGGTCGCGTCGACCCCGCCCGTGACCGAACCCGTCGGTTCGTAGCCTGGCCCGTCGATCGCGACGTCACCGGCGGGGGTCCACACCCTCACGACGGTCATCTGGTTGCGGGTCAGCGTGCCCGTCTTGTCGGTGCAGATGAAGGTCGTCGAGCCGAGCGTTTCGACGGCTTCGAGGTGTCGGACCAGGGCGTTGCGCTGCGCCATCCGCTGTGCGCCCATCGCCAACGACAACGTCATGGTGGGCAGGAGCCCCTCGGGCACCAACGCCACCGTGACCCCGATGGCGAACAGCAGGCCGTCGCGGGCCGGTGAGCCGAGGAGGAGGGACAACCCGAAGAAGACGACGCCGACCGCGACGGCGATCACGGCGACGACCCTGACCACCCGATCGATCTCGTGGGCGAGCGGGCTCCGCGGGTGCTGGACCGTGGCGGCCAGGTGGGCGATCCCGGCCAGCCGTGTGCTCCCGGCGATCCCGGTCACGACGCCGGTTCCCGACCCGGTGACGAGGTAGGTGCCGGCGAACGCAGCGTCACCGGGGCCGGCGGCCACCGGCACGCTCTCACCGGTGAGGGTCGAGGTGTCGAACGACACCCCGTCGGCGTCGACGAGCTCGATGTCGGCGGGGACCCGGTCGCCCGGGGCGAGCACCACGAGGTCGCCCACGACGACGTCGGCGGCGTCGATCGATCGCGGCGCACCGTCTCGAACCACGATGACGCTCGCCGGGAGGAGCTCCCGAAGGCGTTGTGCCGCCTGCTCGGCCCGACCCTCCTGGGCGAAGGCGAACAGTCCGTTGACGACGATGACGACGAAGATGGCGACCCCGAGCTGTGGCATCCCTGCGACCACGGCCAGGGCGCCGGCGACCCAGAGCATGAGCGCAAAGAAGTGGGTGAGTTCGCCGAGGAGCCGTCGCCACGCCGGTCGCGGCGGGGGTGGGGGCACACGGTTGGGCCCGTCGGCGCGGTGGCGGCGATCCGCCTCGGCGTCGGTCAGGCCCGTCGTGGCGGGTGCCGGCGTGGCCGCCGTACCGTCGCCGGTCGTGAGGGTCACGGTGTCGGCCATCCGCACGCTGCGGACGCCACGTCGACCGAGTGATCCAGCCCGAGGTCGGGGGCGAGGACGGTCGCCTCCGGCCAGGGGTCGTAGCTGTGGGGGTCTCCGTCGGGGACCGGCGGGTGGCACCACAGCTCGACGACGTCGGACGACGAGCGGAGTGCCGAATCCCGCGCCGCCTCACGGACGGGGTCGTTCGCCCAGGGGGCGTCGAGCACCACGTGTTCGCCGAGGTGCAGCAACCGCTCGGCGCGTTGCAGGAGGTGGCGGTGGCCCGCCTCGTCGGGACCCTCGTCGCCATGGCGGAGCACAACGGCCCCATGTCGGTTGCCGAGCGCGTCGGCGATCCGGCTCGACCGTTCGGAGGGGGCGCCGCCGACCAGCACGGACCGGACCCGGCCGAGTTCGAGGTGGCGGCAGCACCGGGCCTGGAGATCTCTGAACTCGCTGCTGAGCACGCCGCTCCGCGCCGTCCGGCGGAGCTCGTCGCGGGCGAGCCGATGCAGGTGCAGCGCAGCGTCGTGGTGGGCGAGGGACGGCGGTCCCGCCCAGCCGTCGGCGAACCGGTCGAAGAGCTCGGCTCGTCCACCGAGGTAACGGAGCACCAGGATCTCGATCCGGCGCTGGGCGTCGCGGTCCCGAATCGTCCGCAGGAGGGGGCGCATCTCGTCGAAGCCGTCGGTCCACACGGCCTGGAGCGCTCCGAGGCCGCCGTTCGGTCGGACCGGTCCGGACCGGTCGGAGAGATTCATTCGTGCATGGTCGTCGGAACTGCGGCGCTTCGGCAGGGTCGAAGGTCACGGCCGTGGTGACCTTTGGCCCTGTCCCGGTCCTGCGGCCATGTCGACGATGGGAGCCATGGACTCCTACCTTCACCACCTTCCCGCGGGTTCCCGCCCGGTCGTTGTCGGCGTCGACGGGTCGTCCGACTCGACCCAGGCGCTCCTGTGGGCTGCCGTCGAGGCGGCGCAACGGGGTGTGCCACTCCGGATCGTTGCGGCGTGGGTCGTTCCTGCGCTCGCGTTCACGACCCCGGTCGTGCCGCCGACCTTCGTCGATCCGACGATCTTCGAGGCGGCGGCCGAGGAGATCGTGACCGAGGCCGCCGAGACGGTCCGGACGCGACTCGGCGCGGGCGCTCCCGCCGTCGAGACGATCGCGGTCGCCGGTGAGCCTGCAACGGTACTCAGCGAGAGTTCGCGGCACGCCGGGATGCTGGTCGTGGGGACTCACGGGCGGGGCACGCTCGCCCGGGCGGTGCTCGGGTCGGTGGCCGAACGGTGCCTGGCGCTCTCGTCGGTTCCGGTCGTCGTTGTCGGTGAACAGGCGTCCGCTCCTGCCGACGGCCCGGTGGTCGTCGGTGTGGAGGACACCCCTGCGGCACGCGACGCGCTGCGGTGGGCGGTCCTCGAGGCCGGTCGCCTCGGTCGTCGGCTGGTCGTGGTCCACGCCCACGAGGTCGATTCGGTCCTGCGCCCCGACCTCGCCGAGTTGCCTCCCGACGTCGACGAGGTGACGTCCAAGAACGTGCGACGGTTCCTCGACCATTTGCTGACGGAGGTGGCCGTGATCGGTGGCCGGCCGCGTTCGGTGGCGTGGCGCGTCGTCGTCGGTGACGCCACTCACCGGCTGGTCGAGGCGTCCGCCGACGCGTCGATGCTGGTCGTCGGCACGCCTCGCCCCCACGGCCTCGTGGAGCGGATGGTGGGTTCGACCGGTCGCCACTGCGTGCGAACGGCGAACTGCCCGGTGGTGGTCGTGCCCGCAGCGGCCATCCCGGAGGTCGATGGGCCGGTGCTCGAGTGCGCATCCTGATCGCCCTGGGGGGCAACGCGCTGTTGCCCCGCGGAGCGGTCCCGGACGCCTCGGTCCAGGTCGAACACGTCGCAGCCGTTGCCCCGGCCCTTGCCGCCGTCGCCGCCCACCATCAGTTGGTGATCACCCACGGCAACGGACCCCAGGTGGGCCTGCTGGCGCTCGAGAGCGCCGACGACCACTCGCTGACGCGGCCGTATCCCCTCGATGCCCTGGTCGCGGAGACACAGGGGTTGATCGGGTACTGGCTGCAACGCTCGATCGCGGCCGCCGGTCTCCGGCGTCCGATCGTGAGCCTCGTGACCCAGACGCTGGTCGATCCCACCGATCCGGCGTTCGACACGCCGACCAAGTTCGTCGGCGCGACCTATTCCGAGGGCGACGCCCACCGGCTCGCCGCCGAGCGGGGTTGGACTGTCGCCCCCGACGGGGATCGCTGGCGGCGGGTGGTTGCCAGCCCCGACCCGGTCGACGTCGTCGAACGCCCGCTCGTCGAGCAGCTGCTCGAACGCGGCACGACGGTGGTCTGCGCCGGCGGTGGCGGCGTGCCGGTCGCTCACTCCGACGACGGGGCTCGTCGGCGTCGAGGCCGTGATCGACAAGGACAGCGTGGCGGCGCTGCTCGCGCTGCAGCTCCACTCCGACCTGCTGGTGCTCCTGACCGACGTGCCCAACGTGGTCGAGGGCTTCGGGACCGACGACGCCCGCCCCCTCGGCCTCGTGACGGCGGAGGAGATCGATTCCCTGAGCTTCCCCGCCGGGTCGATGGGGCCGAAGGTCGCGGCGGCGAGCCG
This sequence comes from Microthrixaceae bacterium, assembly GCA_037045585.1. Classification (GTDB taxonomy): domain Bacteria; phylum Actinomycetota; class Acidimicrobiia; order Acidimicrobiales; family Microtrichaceae; genus SSF14. The sequence continues at coordinate 113,603 of JBAOIR010000051.1, read as the reverse complement.
GTTCGCGCGGTTCGGGCGGGGTCCGGCCGTGATCGGAGCGCTCGACGACCTGCCGCAGATCCTCGAGGGCGTCGCCGGCACCCGCGTCACGGCCTGATCGGGTCGCTCCGCGGACGGGCCCCGAGGGACCTTCGGCTCTGTGCGGGGCCCGGGTACGGGCGGACGATCACCACATGGCATCGAACCAACAGCATCCCGTCCAGGAGTCCGTGGTCGAGCAGTTCCTCGCCGGCCACCGCATCGCCGTCGTCGGAGCGTCCGACGACCCCAAGAACTTCGCCCGCACCATCTACACCGAGCTGAAGGCACACGGCTACGAGCCCGTGCCGGTACACCCGAGCGCGGTGTCGGTCGACGGCGACGTCGTTCACCACGACGTGGCATCGGTGCCCGGAGCGCTCGACGGCGTCATCATCGTCGTGAGCGCGGACCATGCCGTCGGCGTGGTCCGCGAGTGCATCGACTGCGGCATCGACAAGATCTGGTTGTTCCAGGGGCTGGGCGGACCCGGCGCGGCCTCCGACGAGGCGGTGCGCACCTGCGCCGAGGCCGGCGTCGACGTGGTGCCGGGAGCGTGCCCGCTCATGTTCCTCGAACCGGTGGGGTGGTTCCACCGTGTCCACCGGGCGGCACGTCGCGGTCGCCATGCCCTGGTCGTCGGTTCCGAGCCCGTTCGCTGACCCGTCGCCAACGTGCATCACCGGGTGATGTGGGTAAGACTACCTGCGGGTGGAACGTTCGCCCGCCCGGAGGTCTCGTGGACACCAGCGCTCCCAATGTCGGTGAAATCGGCGGGCCGACCTCGTGGGCGATGCTCGACTTCGCTCCGGACGGCATCGTGGTCGCCGCCGAATCGGGCGAGATCGTGTTCGCGAACCGTCAGGCGAGGGAGATGTTCCGAACCGGCGACGACGGCCTCGTCGGGTCGTCGGTCGACGACCTGTTGCCGACCGATCTCCGCGGGGCGCACCGGGCGCACCGGACCCGGTTCCGTGCCCGCCCCGAGGTGCGATCGATGGGTGCCGGCCTGCTGCTCCGGGCGCGACGCGCCGACGACACCGAGTTCCACGCCGAAATCAGCCTGAGCCCGTTCACGTCGCCCGCAGGGCGCTTCGTGGTGGCCGCCGTCCGCGACATCACCGAGCGGGTCGCCTCCGAGGACCACCTCCACCGGGTGCTCCACTCCCTCGACCTGAGCGACGACGCGATCCTCATCTTCGACGCCACGACGCTGCAGTTGCTGTACGTGAACGCCGGCACCGAGCGGATGGTCGGCTACACCCGGTCCGAGCTGCTCAACATGACGCCGTTGCACTTCAACCCCACCACGGCGGTCGAGGACTACCACGCGATGATCGCGGAGCTCCTGGCGGACCCCGATCGGACCATCCGCCTCGAGTCGGTCTTCATGCGCAGTGACGGTGTCGAGATCCCGGTCGAGAAGACGTACCGCGCCGGCCCCATCGGGTTCGACGGCACCCAGTGGGTGGTGGCGATGGGGCGCGACATCACCGATCGGCTCGCTGCCGAGCAGGTCATCCGCGACAACCAGGCGGCGCTCCTCGAGGCCGAGCGGATCGTGATGCTCGTCGACGATCGTGAACGCATCGCCCACGATCTGCACGACACGGTCATCCAACGGTTGTTCGCCGCCGGGCTGGGCCTGCAGTCGGTGCTCCGCGTCGCCGACGACGTCGTGCGGCCGCGGTTGGAACGGACGATCGAGGAACTCGACACGACGATCCGGGAGCTTCGCTCAGCGATCTTCTCGCTGGGGGCGTCGACCCCGACGATGGGTGGTCTCCGCGGCCGGATCATGGACGCGATCACCGAGATCGGCAGCAACGCCGCGATCGAGACCCGCGTCCAGTTCGACGGCCCGATCGAGACCCTCGACCCCGCCATTGCGGATCACCTCGTTCCGGTCGTCATGGAGGCCATGGCGAACGCAGCGAAGCACGCGGGCGCCCGCAACGTTCGCGTCTCGCTGACCGTCGGCGACGAGGTCGTGGTGACGGTCGCGGACGACGGCAAGGGCATCGCCGGCGAGGTCGTCGGAGGGCACGGCCTCGTCAACCTGCGTGAGCCGCCGCAGGTCTGGGCGGCAGCGTCGACCTGTTACCGGGTGAGCGATGTGGCACCGAGCTGCGTTGGGCCGTACCTGCCGGAGCCTGCGCCGACGCCTGACCTGCCGTCGGTCCCCAGCACGGAGTGGCACACGGTTCCGCCGTCCCTCGCCGGCGAAACCGTGTCGACCTGTTCACGGCCGCCGCAGGCGCACCGAGAGGCACGTGACGCAGCCCTCGAGCTTCTGGAACTCGCCGATGTCGACGAGGACGGGGTCGTAGCCGAGATCACGGAAGAGTTCGGCGCTGCGGGGCGCGTCGGCGGCCATCAGCAGGCGCCCGTCACCGAGGTCGACCACGTGGGCACCGGACTCCTCGGGGACCGGACGGAACCGGTCGAAGACCCGGGTGTCGTCGACGAGCGGCTCGTACCCGATGACGGTGCCGTCCGGAAGGGCGGTGACCGCCGACTTGAGGTGGAGGACCTTGGTGATGGGCACGGCGATGACGTTCATGCCGTGTGGCGCCAGGATGGCTCGGAGCTGGCGGATGCCATCGCCGTTGGTGCGACCACCCCGGCCGACGTACACCGTTTCGCCCACCTTGAGGACGTCTCCGCCGTCGAGGGTGCCCGGTGCCTCGATGCGCTCGACCGAGTAGCGCTGGTCGACGACGATCGGCTCGATGCCGATCGTCTCGGGCTTGCGGGAGTCGGCGCCGGGCCGGGTGATCACCGCCAGGTCTCGGAACGAGTCGAGCATGTGGAACACCACGACGGCGTCCTCGATGAACACGGCGTCGGGGCAGTCGTCGGCGGGTGGGACCGAGATGAGGTCCCACCCGTTCGACGCCAGCGCCTTCGTGTACGCCTCCCACTGCTCGAGGGCGACGTCGACGTCGACGGGAACTCGCTCGAGATGGGTGACGATGCCGCCGGCCAGCAAGGGACCGGGACGGCGGATGAGTGCGCGGGGAGCCATGTCTCAGTCTGCTTCCGGAACGAGGGCGCCCACGGTCGCGAGGTCGATCGCCGTCGGGGCGTCGTCCTGGTCGACGGGCTCCGGAACGAGGCCGTCACGCTCACGGCGGGCCTTCAGGAAGGCGTAGATGGGCACGCCCACGAGGACCAGGAGCATGGTCTGGTACACCGACTGGTAGCCGGACGCCATCGTCACCCACAGGGCGAACAACATGCTGGCCACCGAGATCGCGATGTCGCGTGCGAGCCGCCAGCCCTCCACCTTGCGGCGGCGGGAGACGAGATACGACAGCTGGGCGCAGGCGCTGAAGAAGTAGGGGATCGCGACGGTCACGACCGAGAGGTACACGAGGTACGTGAACACCTTGAGCCCGGTCTCACCGCTGTAGCTCCACGCCATCAGGACCGACGCAACGATCGTCGAGACGATCACGCCGAACCAGGGGGTGCCCTTGGCGTCGACCTTGGCGAACGCCCGGGGGAACATGCCGTCGCGGGCGGCGGCGAAGGGCATCTCGGCGGTGACCAGCGTCCAGCCGTTCAGGGCTCCGAGACCGGAGACGACGGCGATCAGCGCGACGGCCTTGCCGGCCCAGCCGGCGCCGTCGAACATCGCCTTGAACCCGGCGACGAACGGCGCACCGTCGTTGACCAACTCGTCGTGGGGCACCAGGCCCATGATGACGGCGGTGACGGCGATGTAGAGGAGCCCGCTCGCAGCGGTGCCGAACACCGAGGCCCGACCGACGTTGCGGCGGGGGTTCTTCACCCGTCCGGCGGCGATCGACGCGCACTCCACGCCGATGAACGAGAACAGCGCCACCCCGGCGGCGATGCCGATGCCGTCGTAGAGGCTGCCGCCCGAGGCGTTGAACGGCCCGAAGTTGTCGGCCGTCACGAAGAACCAGCCGACGATGCCGACGAACACGAGCGGCACGAACTTGAGCACCACGGTGACGTTCTGGAGCCAGGCCATCTGCTTCACGCCCGCCAGGTTCACGGCTGCGGGGATCCACAGCCCGGCGAGGGCGATGCCGAGGTTCGTCCAGGCCGAGGGGTTCTCGATGCCGAAGAGCGACTCGACGTAGAGGACCCACGAGCTGACGATCGCGGCGTTGCCGGCCCAACACGTGATCCAGTAGCACCACGCCGTCAGGAAGCCGGCGAAGTCGCCGAACTCGTGTCGCGAGTAGGCGTAGAGCCCGCCGTCGACGTTGGGTACCCGCTTGGTGAGCTGACCGAACAGCTGGCCGAGCAGGACGGCCCCGAGGGCGATCACGCCCAGGGTGATGATGGAGCTGGTGCCGGCGCCGGCCATGACGGCGGGCATCGTGAAGACGCCGGTGCCGATGATGCTGCCGACGACGAGGGCGGTCGACGAGCCCAGGCCGAGCTCGTCGCCACGGGCCTCGCCCGAGGACGAGCCGCCGGTGGGAGGGCCCGGCGGTGGTGTCGGGCGCTGTTGATCAAGCGGTGGGATCGGCGGCCGTTGCACGGTGCTGGTCATGGTGTCCTCCCCTTCGAGGTCGCTGCTCTCGCAGCGGGTCTCGTCCACCATGCGCCGGTGATCGCGACAGGGGGCAGGGCCGGAGGTCCCGAAAGGTCCCGATCTCGCTCGGGCCGCCTGGTGACCTTCGGCCCTTGGTGGGGTGGTGTGCGTCGTGGAGTGTGGAGGCGGTACCGACGACAGGAGACGCCCATGGCACAGTTCGGAGTCCACTCGGAGGTCGGCAGGCTGCGGCAGGTGATCGTGCACCGCCCGGACCTCGAACTGACTCGGCTGACCCCGGGCAACGCCGAACAGCTGCTGTTCGACGACATCTTGTGGGTGAAGCGGGCCCGCGAGGAGCACGACGCGTTCGCCGGTGCGCTCCGCGACCGCGGCATCGTCGTCCACCACTTCGACGAGTTGCTCGCCGAGACGCTCGCCGTGCCGGAGGGTCGTGCCTATGTGCTCGACCACCTGTGCACCCCCGACGGAGTCGGTCCCGCGCTCGTCGATCCTCTCCGGGCCCTCGGCGAGATCGCCGACCCGGCGGAGCTGGCCCGCTTCCTGGTCGGCGGCATCACCAAGCACGACATCGATCTCCGCGGGGTCCCGAGCCTGAAGTGGAGTGCGCTCACCGACGACGACTTCCTGCTCACGCCGCTGCCCAACCATCTCTTCCCGCGGGACAACTCGGCGTGGGTGTACGGCGGGGTGTCCATCAACACGATGGCCAAGACGGCGCGCCAGCGCGAGACCCTCCACATGCGGGCGATCTACCGGTTCCACCCGATGTTCTCCTCGGCGTCGTTCCACACCTGGCTGGGCGGCGATGACGTCGACCACCAGCCGGCGTCGATCGAGGGCGGCGACGTGCACGTGCTCGGCAACGGAGCGGTGATCGTCGGCATGGGCGAGCGAACGACGCCGATGGCCGTCGAGCAGCTCGCCGCGGCGCTCTTCGCCGCCGGTCAGGCGACCCAGGTCATCGCTGCGGAGTTGCCGCGCTCGCACGCGTTCATGCACCTCGACACCGTGCTCACGATGCTCGACCGATCGACGTTCGTCGCCTACCCGTACCTCGACACGAACCTCCGGTCGTGGACGATCCGTCCCGGTGACGGCGACGGTGCGCTCGCGGTCGAAGCCAACAGCGACATGTGGGCCGCCGTCGCCGCGGCGCTCGGCGTCGACAAGGTGACGGTCCTCCGAGCCGACGAGGACGTCCGGGCCGCCGAGCGCGAGCAGTGGGACGACGGAACGAACTTCCTCGCCGTCGAACCCGGGGTCGTGGTCGGCTACAACCGCAACGTCACGACGAACACGATGCTCCGGCGCAACGGCATCGAGGTGATCTCCATCGAGGGCAGCGAACTCGGACGCGGCCGTGGCGGCCCCCGGTGCATGACCTGCCCGGTCGAACGCGACGCGGTCGACGGCGAGGCCTGACGTGGCGATCAACCTGCGCCACCGGAGCTTCGTGAAGGAGCTCGACCACACCCCCGACGAGTTGCGATTCCTCATCGACCTCGCCGCCCAGCTCAAGGCCGCCAAGCGCGCCGGTTACGAGCGCCCCACCCTCACCGGCCGCAACATCGCCCTCATCTTCGAGAAGACCTCGACGCGGACCCGGTGCGCGTTCGAGGTGGCGGCGCACGACCAGGGGGCGCACGTCACGTACCTCGACCCGTCGGGCTCCCAGATGGGCCGGAAGGAGTCGACGAAGGACACCGCTCGTGTGCTCGGGCGGATGTTCGACGGCATCGAGTACCGCGGGTTCTCCCAGGACACCGTCGAGACGCTCGCCCAGTACGCCGGCGTGCCGGTGTGGAACGGTCTCACCGACGAGTGGCACCCGACCCAGATGCTCGCCGACGTGCTCACGATGGTGGAGCACTCCAACAAGCATCTCGACGAGATCGCGTACTGCTACCTCGGCGACGCCCGGAACAACACGGCCCGCTCGCTCCTCGTGACCGGCGCCCTGCTCGGTATGGACGTCCGAATCGCCGCCCCGGCCCACCTGTGGCCCGACGCCGACCTCCGCGCCACCGTCGACAAGATCGCGGCGGATACCGGCGCCCGCGTGCTCGTCACCGAAGACCTCGCTGCGGCGGTCGCCGGCGTCGACTACCTCTACACCGACGTCTGGGTCTCGATGGGCGAACCCGTCGAGACGTGGGACGAGCGGATCGCCGAGCTGTTGCCCTACCAGGTGAACGAGGCGGTCGTCCGGCTCACGGGCAACCCTCGGGTGCTCTTCATGCACTGCCTCCCGGCGATGCACAACCGCGACACGATGATCGGCACGGAACTGGCAGCGCGGACTGGGCATTCGGCGCTCGAGGTGACCGAGGACGTGTTCGAGTCGGCGGCGTCGATCGTGTTCGACCAGGCCGAGAACCGGATGCACACGATCAAAGCGGTGATGGTCGCGACCCTGGGCCACTGACCCGGTCAACCGGTCCGGTCGCCGGACCTTCCGCCGGGGCCGAACGTGGCGACCACCAGGAGCCCGGCCACCAGCGCGAGCGCGCCCGGGACGATCGGCGGGGCAGCCCCGACGCCGCCGCTCACTGCCTTCCACCAACGCGTCGCCTCCGACATCGACGCCCAACTCGTGGCGTAACGGAAGTCGAGCGGCCCGCTGTCGTAGTTGCCTTCGACGTGCTCCCACACGCCGAACAGGCTGGCCAGCGAGACAACCGCAGCCAGGACGCGCCCGACGCGCACACCGCCGGGCGCGCCCCGGCCGATCAGCGCGGTCGCGACCAGCAGGAGGCCGGCAGCGAACCACGGGATGAGCTGGATGCCCCCATGCCAGTGGCGACTGGTGGCGAGCTCGACGACGATGCCCACCGTCGCGACGACCACCACGACGAGCACCCCGGAACGGAGCCGGTCACGCTCGGGCGCCGCAACGGGCGCTACCTGGTTCACAGCTCGAGGGTCGCGACGATCTGCTCGAACGTCGCGTCGTCGATGTTGTACTTGGAGAGCTCCTGGCGGAGGTGCGCCCATCCGTCGTCGCTGTAGGGGCGGTACTCCTCGACCTCGTGGGCCCACCGGGCGGCGTTGGGGATGCCGGCGGCCTCGAAGGCCGCCGCGAGTTCCTCGACCGACGCGTCGTTGGCGTTCACCTTGGTCGTCGCACCGGACGCGTCGGTCGTGTCGGCCGCCGTGTCGGGAGAGGTCGTGTCGGGAGAGGTCGTGTCGGACCCGCCGACGGTGGTGCTGGCCGCAGCGGCGGCCGTCGTGGCGATCGCGGCGGTGCCGGTGTCGTCGCCGCACCCCACCGTGAGGACGGGGAGGGCAAGGGCGACGACGGCGAGCGAACGGAGCCGGTGGCGGGCGGTGTCGGGTTGCATGAACCGAACCGTAGGACCGTCGCGAACCGCGGTCACGGAACGCGCCGCAGTTCTTACGAACTCCTTGCAGAAGAGCGGGCGGGCATACTTGGCCCATGACGATCCGCGTGTTCCTGCTCGATGACCACGAGGTCGTACGGCGCGGGGTCGCCGATCTCCTGGGTATGGAGGACGACATCGAGGTCGTCGGAGAGGCGGGCACGGCGGAGCAGGCGGTCAGCCGGATCCTCGCCACGGCACCCGACGTCGCGATCCTCGACGTGCAGCTTCCCGACGGCAGCGGCGTCGAGGTGTGCCGCGAAGTCCGCTCGGTTCGTCCCGAACTGGTGTGCCTCATGCTGACCTCGTTCGCCGAGGACGAAGCGCTCTTCGAGGCGATCATGGCGGGCGCTGCCGGCTTCGTGCTGAAGCAGGTGAAGGGGAGCGACCTCGTCGACTCGGTCCGCAAGGTGGCTGGGGGCGAGTCGCTCCTCGATCCGAGGACCACCCAGCGGGTGCTCGAGCGCATCCGCCGCGCTCCCGAGGAGGACGAGCGCCTCAAGGGCCTGACCCCGCAGGAGAAGCGCATCCTGTCGCTGCTCGCGGAGGGCCGCACCAACCGCCAGATCGCGGATGAGATGTTCCTCGCCGAGAAGACGGTCAAGAACTACGTGTCGAACCTGCTGTCGAAGATGGGGATGAGCCGCCGCACCGAGGCCGCCGTGTACGCGGCACGGTTGGCGGAGCGTCGCGGTACGAGCTGATCGGTCGGCCGGTTCGGGGGTCGTTGTCGACGTCGGGACGTTCGGCCCTGTCGCCACGGGGTGCACTCTGGCCGAATGGGGCTGTGATCCGTGTCTTTCTCCTCGACGACCACGAGATCGTGCGTCGGGGTGTACGGGAGCTGATCGACGGCGAGGACGACCTCGTTGTGGTGGGGGAGGCCGGCACCGGTGCCGAGGCGATCGCGCGGCTGCCCTCGACCCGCCCCGACGTTGCGGTGCTGGACGTCCAGCTGGGTGAGGGAAGCGGCGTCGAGGTGTGCCGCGACATCCGGTCGATGATGCCGGAGGTCGGGTGCCTCATGCTCACGTCCTTCGCGGACGACGAGGCGGTCGTCGAGAGTGTGATCGCCGGTGCCCAGGGGTACGTGTTGAAGCAGGTCGTCGGGTCGGACCTCATCGAGAGCATCCGCGCCGTGGCGGCCGGGCACAACCTGATCCCCGCCGACGTGGTCGAGAAGGTCCGCGCTCATGTGCGCGCCATCCAGGACGTGGAGGACCGAATCGCCGAGCTGGGCCCCCGCGAGCGGGCGATCCTGGCGCTCCTGGCCGACGGGCACACCAACCGCGAGATCGGCGAGCGCCTGTACCTGTCGGAGAAGACCGTCAAGAACTACATGTCGAACGTGCTGCGGACGTTGGGCATGCACCGGCGGACCGAGGCGGCGGTGTTCGCCGCCAAGGCGGCCCAACGCCGGGAGAAGGACCTTCGCCTCTGACGGGCGGGCGTCCTTGGACCGAGGATGAAATGACTCACCCCCGATCGGACCGAACAGATATGGACCCCAACACCGAAGATCGAGATCTGGTCGAACTGGACGAGGACGAATGCGCCACCTTGCTGGTGCTCGAGTCGGTCGGTCGCCTCGCGGTCGGCGACGCCACCGCGGCTCCCGACGTGGTGCCGGTCAACTTCGTGGTCCGCGACGGTGACCCGGTCTTCCGTTCCCACCCCGGTGTCCTCCTCGACCGGGTGCTCAGCTCGCCCGTCAGCCTGCAGGTCGACCGGTTCGACTGGTTCCACCGCACGGGCTGGAGTGTGCTCGTGCACGGCGTCGCCGAGCTGGTCGACCCCGACCTCGCCGGTGCCCTCATCGAGGAGGGAGACGACACCCTCGACACCTGGGCACCCGGCGACCAGCCGGTCCTGGTGCGGGTGAGGGTGGAGTACCTGAGCGGTCGCCGCATCGAGCTCCAGCAGATCCCGCTCGACGGACGGGGCTACCTGTGAACGGCGCGGCCCAGCACGGAACGTGGTCCTCCCGTCCGTTGCCGACCGACGGCACCGACGAGCACGGCCTCGGCCTGATCGACGAGGCCACCTGTGTCCGTCTGCTCTCCCACGGACACATCGGCCGCCTCGGCCTCAGCGTGGGCAGCCTGCCGGTCGTGCTCCCCGTGAACTACCTGCTCCATGACCACACGATCGTGTTCCGGTCCGAGGACGGCGACAAGACACGCGCCGCCGAGCTCGGTTCGGTCGCCTGCCTCGAGATCGACCACTTCGACATGTTCGAGCACAGCGGCTGGAGTGTCCTCGCCACGGGCCGTCTGTCCATCGCCCCGACCGATCGAGCGGCAGCGTACGACCGGCTCCCGGTCGTGCCGTGGGCGCCGCAGCAGTCGAGTCGCTTCGTCGAACTGTCCGTCGAACTCGTCTCCGGAAGGAGCATCCGATGACCGAACCGCAACTGGACCATGCTGGGCTCGAGATCTTGAACCCGGCCGAATGCCGCGAGTTGCTCGCCTCGACTGCGGTCGGGCGCATTGCGTTCATCGACCGGGGTGACCCGGTGATCCTGCCCGTGACGATCGGGCTGTGGGAGGGCGCCGTGGTCTTCACGACGGCGCCGGGCTCCAAGCTCGAGGCGGCGATCATGAATCGGCCCGTCGCGATCGAGGTCGACGACTGGGATGCGGAGCGACACGTCGGGTGGAGCGTGTTGGTGAAGGGCATGGCGATGATCGTCGATGACGGCCGTGAGATCGACAGTCTCGACCGCCTGTCGGTGAAGTCGTGGAGCCGACCCGAGATCCCCAAGGCGTGGGTCCGGATCGTCGCCAACGAGATCACCGGGCGCCGGGTCGTACCGATCAGCAGATGACGGTCGGGTGAACTCCTGCCGCCTCGGGTCGGATTTCGCTGATTCGTCGGTACCGTGACCGGATCGGTGGTGTCCCGAACGAGGAGCTGAGATGACAGTGACGAGCGGGCCGACGCACGGCTCCCATTCGACCATGCCGCTGGCCCCGGTCGTGCCCGGCCCCGAGGCGCGGGCCCGACAGCACGGACATGGCGAACAGAACGGGCGCGCCGACCTCCACGAGCTGGTCGAGTCGCTCGCCGAGCGGACGCTTCGGCCCTCCGACGATTCCCAGGCGGCATCGCGCATCCTGGTCGCAGCCAACACCGCCGCCGAACAGCTCCTGTCGGACGCTCGGGCCGAGGCGATGGCGCTGGTCGACAACGCCAAGGCCCGCACCGCCGAGCTGCTGACGGTCGCGCAGGAACTCGCCGATCGTGAGCTCCACGCCGAGCGGACCCGCGTGGCCGGGGCCGTGGCGACCTGGAACGCGCAGCAGCGGGAGATCGCCGTCCGCCTCGACACGTTGCGGACGTCGCTCGCCACCTACCAGGCCGACGCCGAAGCGACGCTGGCAGCGATCACCGAGGCCCTCGCCGGTCTCGCGGCGGTCGACATCGACGCCGGCGCGGCCCGGGCGACGGCGACCGTGGGTCACGACCTCGACGCCGAGCCGGTGCCCGAGACGGCGGCGCCCGCCGACCTGCCGGCGCCCGCCGAGGTCGAGGGACGCGTCGTCGCGACCCCGCTTCCTGCCGCGTCGACACCCGCCGCCCCGACACCCGCAGATCCGACAGCGCCGGCCGAGGAACGTGACGGGCCCCACGCCCACGTTCCCGCCCACGCCCGTGATCACGCCGACACCACCTCCGATGTCGGTGCGCAGCGCACCTCGCTGTTCCTCAGCCCTGCGGCCACCGCGACGCCGTCCACGGAACCTGCGGCAACCCGCCAGGGGCTGTTCGGCCGCTGATCGCCTCGACCCAGATCATCGACGCCCCGCGAGATCAGATCTCTGGGGTTGCCGTCCGGGCCTCGAGGACGTCGCGGGCCTCCTTCTCGGCGAGCACGGCGACGAACGACGGTGCTTTCGTGTCGCTGGCGATCCGAGCGACCGCTTCGGCGACGAGGCCACGGATCTCGGCCTGGTCGATGGTCGGAAAGTGCACGGCGAGGTTCTCGACGACGACGTCGATCGCCTCGTCGTAGTCGGGTTGCGGGAGGTCGGTCATGGGGGTCTCCTGAGTCGGACTGACGTGAGGTAAGCACCCTCAGGTGAACGCGGGGTGAATCCGTCGCCGCGACCGGGGGGAACGTCATCCTGACGTCATCTGCGCGCCGTTCGCCGTTCACCCGGCGACCATAGGTTCCGGGCCCGGAGGTGGCGGAGTGCGATCACGACGTTCGAGGGGCACGGACGGCCCGAGTTCTGGTAGCCCGTTGCAGGTGTCCGAGACGACGACGTCGAGCGAGGCCGACGGCCCGGTGACCGTCGGGCTCAGCTGCGCCCCATGACCGAGGTGCTGGTCGACCCGTTGCGCGGCGGACCACTCGCTCCGCCCGAACGGACGTTGGTGGACATCCTGATCGCCACGGCGCAACGGTTCCCCGAGGAGCCGGCGCTCGACGACGGCATCGGTGTCCTGTCGTACCGCGACCTCCTCGCGCACGTCGACGCGCTGGCGGAACAACTCGTGGGCCACGGCGTCGGGCACGGGTCGCGGGTCGGGATCCGGATGTCGTCGGGCACGAACGACCTCTACATCGCGGTCCTCGCGACGTTGTGGGCGGGCGCCGCCTACGTCCCGGTCGACGCCGACGATCCCGAGGAGCGGATCTCGCTCGTGTTGGGCGAAGCGGCAGTGACCGTGGTGGTGACCGACGGGCCCACGATCACTCCGACCGGGACCGGCACCGATCCGGCCGTCGGGTCCGAACGGCGCCCCGTGGCTCCCGACGACGACGCCTGGATCATCTTCACGTCGGGCTCCACCGGCGTGCCCAAGGGGGTGGCCGTCACCCATCGCTCGGCCGCAGCCTTCGTCGACGCCGAGGCGCACCTGTTCCTGGCCGGCGAACTCGACGATCCCCTCGGTCCGGGCGACCGGGTGCTGGCGGGATTGTCGGTCGCGTTCGACGCATCGTGTGAGGAGATGTGGTTGGCGTGGCGCTACGGCGGCTGCCTCGTTCCCGCACCCCGGTCGCTGGTCCGTTCGGGAATGGACCTCGGTCCGTGGCTCGTCAATCACGGCATCACCGTCGTCTCCACCGTCCCGACGCTGGTGGGGCTGTGGCCCGCCGACGCACTCGACCACGTTCGACTGCTGATCTTCGGCGGCGAGGCGTGCCCGCCGGCGCTGGCGGAACGAGTCGCGGTGGGCGGGCGCGAGGTGTGGAACACCTACGGCCCGACCGAGGCGACGGTCGTGGCGTGCGCTGCCCCGTTGACGGCCGACGGTCCGGTCCGGATCGGGTTGCCGCTCGCCGGCTGGGACCTCGCGGTCGTCGACGAGGCCGGCAACGAGGTGGAGCCCGGGGCCACCGGCGAGCTGGTCATCGGGGGAGTGGGCCTGGCCCGCTACCTCGACGCCGAGCGGGACGCCGAGCGGTTCGCCCCCATGGAATCACTGGGGTGGGACCGCGCCTACCGCAGTGGCGATCTGGTGGTGCGCGACCCCGAGGGGCTGCTGTTCGTCGGGCGGGCCGACGACCAGGTGAAGCTCGGCGGTCGTCGCATCGAGCTCGGCGAGGTCGACGCCGCGCTGCTGGAGCTTCCGGGCGTGACGAGCGCCGCTGCGGTCGTGCAGCGCACCGGTGTCGGGCACCAGGTGCTGGTCGGTTACCTCGTGGGCGACGACCTCGACCTGCGGGCGGCGACGGAGTCGTTGCGCCGTTCGCTCCCCGCCGCGCTGGTACCGCTCCTCACGGTGTGCGACGAGATCCCCGTTCGCACGTCCGGCAAGGTCGACCGCGCTGCGTTGCCGTGGCCCCTGGTGGGGCGCGACGACGAAGCCGACGCGGCGTTGCACGGCTCGGTCGGTTGGCTCGCCGAGCGGTGGGCCGATGTGCTCGGGGTGCGCGTGGGGAGCCTCGACGAGGACTTCTTCGAGCTCGGCGGCGGGAGCCTCGCTGCTGCCCAGCTCGTGTCGGTCCTGCGCGAGGAGTACCCCCAGGCGACCGTGGCGGACATCTACGGCTTCCCGCGGCTCGCAGCGATGGCGGACCGAATGGAGGAGTTGCGCGCCATCGGCCAACCCGAGGGCCGGGCGTGGGTTCGGCGGACCCCCCGCCCGACGCAGGGGCTGCAGCTCGTGTTGACGTTGGCGCTGCAGACGGTCGTCGGACTCCGCTGGCTGGTCTGGACCCTCACGCTCACCGGAGCGCTCGCCCGGTTCGCCGACGTCGCGTGGGTGCCGACCGTGTCGTGGTGGTGGGTGGTCGTCGGATGGCTCGTCCTGATCTCGCCCTTCGGCCGGATGGCGCTCGCTGCGACCGGGGCGCGGCTGCTCCTCCGCGGCGTCGGGCCCGGCACCTACCCGCGTGGCGGCAGCGTTCACGTCCGCATCTGGGCCGTCGAGCAGCTGGCCGAGGCCGCCGGCGCCGCCAACCTCGCCGGCGCACCGTGGATCAGCTACTACGCGCGGGCCCTCGGCGCGACGGTGGGCAAGGGCGTCGACCTGCACACCCTGCCGCCCGTCACCGGCCTGTTGACGCTCGGCGACGGAGCGTCGGTCGAACCCGAGGTCGATCTCGCCGGGTACTGGCTCGACGGCGACGAACTCCGCGTCGGGCGCGTCACCATCGGAGAGGGAGCGACGATCGGGTCCCGCACGACCCTGCTCCCCGGCACCCAGATCGGCCGCGACGCCGAGGTGCTCGCCGGCTCGGCCGTCAGCGGTCGGGTCCCGGCTCGGGAGCGCTGGTCGGGCTCCCCGGCGCGGCGGGTCAGCAAGGCGAAACCGCCGTGGCCCGAGGAGCGCCCACCGCGGCGTCCGATCTGGGTCCTCGCCTACGGAGCGGCGTCGGGGGCGATGGCGCTCCTCCCGCTGATCGCTGCGGCGGTCGGCGGCGCCGTGCTCGGCTGGGCCGTCCGCGACGCCGACGATCTCGGCTCCGCGCTCGTCCGGGCGCTCGTCGTGGTGCCCGTCGCCACGGTTGCGGGGCTCGTGACGCTCGCGCTCCTGACGTTGGCGGGCGTGCGGCTGCTCGGGATCGGTGTGCGCGAGGGCACCTTCGCGGTGCGGAGCCGCATCGGTTGGCAGGTGTGGGCAACCGAGCGTCTCCTCGACGCGGCGCGGACCCAGCTCTTCCCGATGTACGCCAGCTTGATCACGCCGTGGTGGCTCCGGGCGCTCGGAGCGAAGATCGGTTCGGGCGTCGAGGCCTCGACGGTGCTCCTCCTCCCGAAGATGACCACGGTCGGCGACGGCGCGTTCCTGGCGGACGACACGATGATCGCCAGCTACGAGCTCGGTGGCGGCTGGCTGCGCATCGACCACGCCAAGGTCGGCAAGCGGGCGTTCCTCGGTAATTCGGGGATGGCCGCGGGCGGCCGTTCCGTGCCCAAGAATGGGCTGGTGGCCGTCCTGTCCGCAGCACCCAAGAAGTCCAAGGCCGGCACGTCGTGGCTCGGGAGCCCGCCGGTCAAGCTCCGGCGGACCGTGGTCGACGGTGACGACGAGCGCACGTTCGCCCCGCCGACGCGTCTACGGGTCGCCCGTGGCGCCGTCGAGCTGTGTCGGCTCGTCCCGGTCATGGTCTCGGTGGCGATCGCCGTCGGCGTCGTCGCGACGCTCGTGCAGCTCACCGACCGAGTCGGCGTGGTCGCGACGGCCCTCGTGTCGGGCGCGGTGATGCTGGCGGCCGGGTTCGTCGCAGCGGCGGTGACGACCCTCGCGAAGTGGGCGATCGTCGGTCGCATCACCGAGGACGAGCACCCGCTGTGGAGCTCGTTCGTCTGGCGCAACGAGGTGGTCGACACGTTCGTCGAGATGGTGGCGGCGCCGTGGTTCGCCAATGCCGCCATGGGAACGCCGGCCCTCTCGATGTGGTTGCGAAGCCTCGGGGCGAGCGTCGGCCGAGGAGTGTGGTGCGAGTCGTACTGGCTCCCCGAAGCCGATCTCGTGAAGCTCGGCGACGGCGTGAGCGTCAACCGGGGCTGCGTCCTGCAGACCCACCTCTTCCACGATCGTGTGATGAGCACGGGCACCGTGCTGCTCGACCATGGCGCGACGATGGGCCCCCACGGTGTGATCCTCCCCGCTGCATCGGTCGGGACCGACGCCACGATCGGGCCGGCGTCGCTGGTCATGCGAGGCGAGCACGTCCCCGACCGCACCCGCTGGGCCGGCAACCCGATCGCCCCGTGGCTCGGCACCGCCGGGGGTGAGGAGTGACCTCGGCGATGCCGGCGTCGTCCAACGGTCTCGACCCCTACGTTCCCGAGCGCGGTGAGCTCGGCTACGACGTCCTCCACTACGACCTCGACCTGAAGTACTCGATCAACTCCAACCGGCTCGACGGCCGTGCGCGGATCACGATCCGCCCGACCGACACGTTGGCTCGCGTCTCGTTCGATCTGGCCGGGCTCCGGGTGGCGAAGGCGACGGTCGGCGGCCGTGCGGCCCGCTGGCAGCAGCGCGCCGAGAAGGTACGCGTGGAGCCGGCGGCGTCGCTCCCGGCAGGCCGGACCGTCGACGTCGAGTTCCGGTATCAGGGAACGCCCGGTCCGACGTCCTCGGTGTGGGGGCCGGTCGGTTGGGAGGAGCTCACCGACGGTGTGCTCGTCGCGTCCCAACCGAGCGGCGCGGTCCGACGTGGTTCCCCTGCAACGATCTCGCCCGCCAGAAGGCGTCGTTCCGGGTGGCGGTGACGACGTCGTCGGCGTACCGCGTCGTGGTCAACGGATCGTTGCGATCCCGGCGGTCGAGCGGGAGTACCACCACGTGGGTGTACGAGCAGCCGGAGCCCACGTCGCCCTACCTCATGGCGGTGAACATCGGGCGGTACGGCGAGTTCGAGTTCGAGGGCTCGGACCCTCCGATCGACGCCGTGTTCGCCCCGGAGCACCGTGCCGACTTCGACGTCGCCTTCGCCCGGCTCCCGGAGATGATGCGCCTGTTCGAGGACCGCTTCGGGCCGTACCCGTTCGAAGCCCCGTTCACGGTCGTCCTCTGCGCCGAACCGCTCGAGATCCCCATCGAGGCACAGGGACAGGCGATGTTCGGCACGAACCACCTGTCACCGCGGCACCACCGATTGATCCCCCACGAGCTCGCCCACCAGTGGTTCGGCAACAGCGTGACCGCGGCCAACTGGCGTGACGTGTGGTTGCACGAAGGGTTCGCCTGCTACGCCGAGTGGATCTGGTCGGAGGCCTCGGGCGGTCCGTCCGCCGACGAGATGGCCTCGACGCACCTCCGACGGCTCCGCACGCTGCCCGAGGACCTCGTCGTGGGCGATCCCGGCGCGGTCGACATGTTCGACGACCGGGTCTACAAGCGGGGTGCGTTGGCGGTGCACGGGGTGCGTGGTGTTGTCGGCGACGACGCGTTCTTCGACCTGCTGCGCCGCTGGACCCGAATCCACCGCCACGGGATCGTCACGTCCCGCGACTTCGAGGACCTCGCAGCTGCGACTGCGGGCCGTTCGCTCGAGCGGTTGTTCGACGCGTGGCTCCGCGAAGCGGCGCTACCGGCGTCAACGAGCCGGTTCTGACGTCGAGCTCGGGGAGCGCAGGAAGTCGAGCGTGCGCTCGGCCCCGTCGACGCCGGCCCGGCCCCGCCCGAGACGGGCAACGCAGCCGACGAATCCGCCGCCGAGGTCGAGATCGGTCAGGGTGACCGCCGGTCGCCGGCCGGGGCCGTGCCACGTCTCCAGCCGCGGCGCGGCGTCGGGGCCACTGATGCCCACGAGCCGAGGGTCGACGTCGAGCCCGTGCCCCGTGGCCTTGAGCACGGCCTCGGTGCGGACCCAGGTGACGAGGTCGCCGGTGTCCGTGGCGGTGTCGCCAGCGTTCGTGACGCCGGCCTCGCCGACGGGTTCGAGGTCGACGCCGACGGGGTTCGACGCGATCGCGACGGCGACGAGGCCGCCGGCGTGGGTGGTGCTGACGTGCGGACCGGGCCGACCGGCGATGCGGATCGTCGGTCGCCCGTGGGGGCCGCCACAGCGATCGCACTGCTGGTGGAGTTCGACGTCGTCAGCGGCGCCACCCCGCAACTCGACCACGGTGTCGCGGAGCAGTTGTCGGGCGCCGACGAACTGACGCCGATCGACCGGTTGGCGCAGCGACCGGTGACGCTCCCGCTCTGCCGGAGTGAGCCACTCCGGCACGAGGTCGGGGTCGAGGGCGTCGACCTTCGCCCATCGCACGATCGTTGTCACGACGACCACGGTAGGCGGCGTGGTCGATGGGTGCTGGTGAGCCCGCCTGTAAGCGGGGTCCTGTTCCCCGGTGCCTCGCGGCGGTCCGGTTCGGTGACCATCCATCTGTGCAGCCCACCTGTGGGTGACACCCGGAGGTGTCGGACGGGCAGCCCATCCCACGACTTGGCCTTGCTCCGGAAGGGGTTTACCGAGCCGCCACGATCACTCGTGACGCTGGTGCGCTCTTACCGCACCGTTTCACCCTCACCTGTGCTCTCCCGGAGAACCGGGGGAGCCATCGGCGGTCTGCTCTCTGTTGCACTGTCCGTGAGGTCGCCCCCACCTGGCTCTCGCCAGCTTCCTGCCCTGTGGAGCCCCGACTTTCCTCAGGTCGGGAGCCGTACGGCGCCCGGCCCGCGGTCACCCAACGGACTCACCAGCGGATCGAGTGTACGCGTCCGGGGCCATCAGAAGTTCAGGGCGGAGAGATCGCCGTACCAACCCTTGGCGCGGTCGATGGCCGAGTGCCATTGGGCGCGCTGGGTGTCGCGGTCGTAGCCCTCGGTCGGCTCGACGACCTTGGTCGGGCGCCACGTCGCGGCGATGTCGTCCCACGACGACCACATCCCGATCTCGAGGCCGGCGAGGAGCGCTGCGCCCACCGCCGTGGCGTCTCGGACCGGCGAGACCTCGACGTGGCGCCCGCTGATGTCGGCCAGCGCCTGCACGAAGACCGTGTTGTCGGTCATGCCTCCGTCGACCCGGAGCCGTTCGATGCGGATCCCGGCGTCCGCCTCAGCCGCTTCCACGAGGTCGACCCCGCGGTGGGCGATGCCTTCGAGGACCGCTCGGGTGATGTGGCTGCGCCCGCTGCCGCGGGTCAGCCCGAGGAGTGTGCCGCGGGCGCCGTAGTCCCAGTGGGGCGTGCCGAGGCCGAGTTGGGCCGGCACGTACATGACGCCATCGGTCGATTCGCAGCCGGCGGCGACCGCCTCGCTGTCGGCCGCCGTCTCGATGATGCCCAGGTCATCGCGCAACCACTGCACGTTCGTGCCGCACGACAGCATGATCGCCTCGAGACCCCACATCTGCTCACCGTCGCGCTGCCAGCACACGATCGGGAACGTGCCGCCGTCGGACCGCGACGCCTCGAGTGGACGGTCGGGGCCGAGGCAGACGTCGAGCATGCCGCCGGTGCCGAACGTGATCTTCGCGAGGCCGGGCTGCACGGCGCCTTGCCCGATGAGCGACGCCTGCTGGTCGCCGGCGAGACCGCAGATCGGGAGCTCGCTGTCGAACACGGTGGCGGTCGCGAGCCGGCCGGACGAGTCGACGATCGTCGGGAGCGACGCTGGCGGCAGGTTCAAGAGCCCGAGGATGCGTTCGTCCCACTCCCGACCGCCCGAGGTGGTCATGCCGCTGATCGCGGCGTTCGAGGCGTCGGTGATGTGGCTCGCCCCCTCGGTCAGACGCCACACCATCCAGGAGTCGGGGGTGCCGATGCAGAGGTCGCGGGTGCGATCGGGGTCGACGCCGTTCCAGATGTTGGCCGCCTTGGTGGCCGGCTGGTTCGGGGCGATGAAGAGGCCCTCGGCCTGGAGCGCCAGGCAGTCGCCGATGGTGCGGAGGTCCTGCCAGCTCTGCGCCGGGGCGACCGGCTGACCGGTCTCCCGATCCCACACGACGGTCGATGCCCGCTGGTTGGAGATGCCGATCGCCTCGACCTCGCCGTGGGTGGCGAGGCCATCCCAGGTGAGCACGTCGCGGGCGAGTTCGATCGCGAGGTCCGCGTACGCGACGGCGTCGAACTCGACGAGGCCGTCGAACGGCGTGTCGGGCAGGAACTCGTGGGACCGCTCGTGCAGGATCGTGGCGTCGGGGCCGACGATCGCGGCGCGTACGCCGCTCGTGCCGATGTCGAGGACGAGGATGGTCATGTCGTGCTCCCGTTGGTCTTGCCGAACACCCACGCGCCGAACATGCCGAAGATCGACAGCAGCAGCGCCAGGAAGATCCAGCTGATCGGGCTCGAGATGTCCCGGCCGATGATGGTGTGGCGGATCGCTCCGGCCACCTGGATGACGATGGCGCCGAGGGCCGCCGCGGCCGCGCCGTTCTGCAGTCGCGACGTCGGCGCCAGCTTGGCGGCGGCGTACCCACCGAGTGCGCCGCAGAACATGATCGCCAGGTTCAGGAGGAAGTTCACGGCCTCGTCGCCGGCGACGCGGTCGCTCTCGACCAGCCACTTCTGCAGGAGCGACAACGGCACGGCGAACGTCACCGTCGTGATCGCGGCCCGCCAGATCGCAGACCAGTAGAGCGTGATGCGCGCCGGAGTCGGCTCGGGGTCGATCACGGAACGACGACGCTGCCGAACGGATCGGGCAGGCCGAGCTTGCCGGGGTTGAGGATGCCGTTGGGATCGAGGCCGGCCTTGATGGCGGCGATGACGCCGAGGCCGCCCCCGAGCGCCTCGGCCATGTACCGCGAACGGTTGAGCCCCACTCCGTGGTGATGGCTGAGCGAGCCGCCGGCAGCGAGGACGGCGCGGGTGCCGGCGTCCCAGATCGCCCGGTAGAACTCGTCCTTGGCCGTCGCCCCCGGCTTGCCGGCGAACGTGAAGTAGAGGCAGGCGCCGTCGGTGTAGGCGTGGGACTGGTGCGCTGATACGGCCAGGACGCCCTCGACGCCCCCGATGGCGGTCGTCGCCTCGTGGTAGATGCGTTCGAGGTGGGCCCACGGCGCCGAGATCTCCATGGTGTCGACGACCAGCCCGCCACTGATGAGCGCCTCGAGCTGAGAGACGTCGTTGCGCTTCCCGAGCCAGTGCTCGACCAGGTCGTCGCCGAGCCGAACCGCTTCGGCGCACTCCGCCTCGACAACCGCCCAGCTGCCCTCCACGATCGGTTCGTCGCCCTCGTCGAGCGCGACCACCACGTTGAGCGCTCCGTCGGTTCCGGGCGCGCCCGTGTGGTAGTTCCGGTCGGATTCGATGGTGTCGTACAGCCGGAGCACGGCGGGCGTCGCCCCTCGACGGAGGATGCGGCGGCAGGCCTCGAGCCCGTCGGCGAAGCTCGCGAAGCCCCACGCCCCACGACGCTCGTGGGTCGGCGCCGGGTGGAGCCGAAGCTGGGCCTCGACGACGATGCCCAGCGTGCCCTCACTCCCGATGAACACCTGGTTGAGGTCGGGACCGGCGGCCTGACGGGGGTAGCCGCCCGTGTGGATGGTGGTGCCGTCGGCGAGGACGACCTCGAGCCCCGTCACGATGTCCTCGATCTTGCCGTAGCGCGTCGAGAGCTGGCCGGCGCCTCGGCAGGCGATCCATCCGCCGACGGTGGCGAGTGTCATCGACTGCGGCCAGTGGCCGGCGGTGAGGCCGTAGGTGGTGCGGAGCTCGTGCTCGAAGTGGTCGCCGAACGTGCCGGCGCGGACCCGGGCGACGAGGGAGTGGTCGTCGACGTCGATGATGCCGCTCAGGCCGCACAGGTCGAGCACCACGCCGCCGTGGACCGGGATGGATCCGCCGCCGACGCCGGATCGGCCGGCGGCCACCGTCAGGGGGATGCGCTCCTCGTTGCAGATCGCCGCGACCGCGGCGACCTCGTCGTTGGTGCTCGGGCGGCACACGACCGACGCCAGCTCGCCGACCTGACCGTCGAGCGCCCACGTCATGGCGAGCGGCCACCAGTCGCGGCTGCTCTCCGCAAGTGTGACGGCGTCGGTCGTGACCCCGGCGCATGCCGACTGGAGGCGGGCGAGCGTGGCCGCGCTCACGTCGACGCGGGCGGCGCCCAGACGGCCGGTCGTGGTGCCACCGGCGAGGGCGATCGGCGGGGTCGGTTGGGCGGGGCCGGTCTCAGGAGCTGCAGTCATCGGTGCCGATGTTAGGGCGGACCCCCGACAGCTTGCCCTCTTCCGCGGCGCCCACCGGCTTTCGGTCGCGCAATCGCCCGCTCAGCGGGCGATTCCACGACCAGAACCCGACGGGGCGGTCGGATCGCTCAGTCAGACGGTGGCGAGTGCCGTACCGAGGAGGACGTCCTCGAGACCGGCGGCGTCGCGCTCGTGGTCGCACAGCGCCCGGAACTCGGCGGCGGAGGCGGCGGCCTCGGCAGCGCTCCACCCCAACTCGGGAGCGATCAGCTCGGCGACGGCGTCTGCGGCGGCGGCCGAGTCGGCGCGGCCGTAGAGGCGGGCGCGGGTGCGACGGCTGAGCACGTCGTCGACGGAGCGAGCCATCTCGTGGCGCACCACGAAGATCGCCTCGGCCCGCACGTAGGGAAGGCCCGGAACGAGGGGCTCGGCCAGCGTCGGGTCGTCCTTGATCATCGCCATGACGGCGCGGGCCTCGCCGCCGAAGCGGTTGGCGAGGTGGTCGGCGACAGCGCTGGTGACCCCGTAGCCGCGGGCGGCGGCCGTGACCGACTGGTAGCCGTCGGCGCCGCGGAGCCGGAGCTTCTTCGTGACCGAACGCTTTGCGCCGTGCGGGGCACGGGCCCCGAGGACCTCGGAGACGACCTCGTCGACGGTGTCGGCGGCCATGTGGCGGTAGGTCGTGAGCTTGCCGCCCGTGATCGTGACGACGCCGCTCGGGGAGCGGTGGATGTTGTGGCCACGGGAGAGATCGGCGGTCCGGCCCGACGACGCCGACTTCACGAGCGGACGCAGGCCAGCCCAGGTGCCGACGATGTCGTCACGGGTGATCGTGTTGACGTTGTTGGCGTTGATCGCGGACAGGAGGTAATCGATGTCGTCCTCGGTGCACTGCGGATCGTCGATGCTGCCGTCGTAGTCGGTGTCGGTGGTGCCGATGTAGGTGAACTCGCCGTGGGGCACGACGAACACCGAGCGGCGGTCCTTGGGGACGGGAATCACCGCGGCGATGGAGTTGCGCACGAGGTGGTGGGGGACCGTGAGGTGCACCCCCTTGGCCGGCCGCATCGAATCGGGGTCGGTGCCTTCGTCGAGGGTGCGGACCCGGTCGGCCCAGACGCCGGCGGCGTTGACGACGGCATTGGTGGCGATGGTGAACTCATCGCCGTCGGCGGCGACGGTGACCCCGTTGACGTTGCCGGCGGCGCCCTGGGTGAGGCCGGTGACGGTGACCCGGTTGGCCATCACCGCGCCGTGGTGCAGCGCTGCGGTGCGGCAGATGGCGACGACGAGACGGGAGTCGTCGGCTGCGGCGTCGAAGTAGAGGTACCCGCTGACCAGGTTCTTGGCGGGCAGCGTCGGCATGTACTCGAGCGCCTCGGACTTGGTGACCCGCTTGTGGAGCTTGCCGACCTTGAACCCGCCGGTGAGGTCGTAGCCCCACATGGCGGTGCCGAGCAGGCGGGCGATCTTGGCGGGGATCACGCCGCCCTTGCCGAACATGGGCAGGAGGAAGGGGAGGAGCTTCACGAGGTGCGGCGCATTGGTGAGGAGGCGCTGACGCTCGGCGAGGGCTTCGTAGACGAGCTTGACGTCACCTTGCTGTAGGTAGCGGAGCCCGCCGTGAATGAGCTTGGACGACTTGGACGACGTGCCCGAGGAGAAGTCGTCGCGCTCGACGAGCGCAACCTTGAGAACCACGCGACAGCGGCATCGAGCAGCGACACCGGCCCCGGTGACGCCACCGCCGATGACAACGAGGTCGAAGGTCTCGTGGCGGAGGCGATCGAGGGACGTGGCGCGTTCGAATGCTGCGAGAGTCACGCTCCGATGTTACCGCGGGGTAACAACGCGGTCCGAAGTCGGGCCCGTGCCGCCTGGCACAGCAGCCGATGTGACGTAATTCACGACCGAAAACATGGGGTGAAAGCGTTGCAACCGCACGGTGGGAACTGCCCGCCACAACTGATTGGACAGGGCACCGAACGGCCCGCAAGGATCGAAAGTCAATGGACAGGAACTGGGTCGGGCGTGCCGCGTGCAGCGGTTTGGATCCCGCCATCTTTTACCCCCCAACCGACGAAGAGGCCGACGCCGCCAAGGCGATCTGCGGCGAGTGCCCGGTGATGGAGGCATGCCTCGAGCATGCCATCGACAACCGGGAGAAGAACGGTGTCTGGGGTGGGGCGACCGAGCGGGAACGGCTCCGCATCATCCGCCGTCGCCGCCGGGTCCACGCCCAGGTCGGTAACATCGCCAGCTGACCGGCGGAACCGCCGTGGGCTGGGGTGAGGACTGACGTTGGAGACTGACGGGTTCGAGGGCTGGACGAAGGTGCTCGGACGGCTCGCCGCGGGCGCCGATCTCACGTCGGCCGAATCGCGCGGGGCCTTGGCGGAGGTGCTCGCCGGGGGCGCCACGTCCGCCCAGCTCGCAGCGTTCATCGTCGCATTGCGACTCAAGGGCGAGACCGCCGAGGAGATCACCGGCCTGGTCGAGGCGATGGTGGCCGTGGCCGCACCGCTGCGCCTGCCGGCCGGAGCGATCGACATCGTCGGCACCGGTGGGTCGCCCACGCTGCGCGACCGTGCCTTCAACGTGTCGACCGTCGCCAGCATCGTGGCCGCGGCCGCGGGCGCGACGGTGTGCAAGCACGGCAACCGGATGGCGTCGTCGACGTCGGGCTCGACCGACGTCCTCGAGCAGCTCGGGGTGGCCGTCGACCTCGACGGGGCCGGCGTGGAACGGTGCATCGAAGCGGCCGGGGTCGGCTTCTGCTTTGCCCGCATGTTCCATCCCGCCATGCGTCATGTCGGGCCCACGCGCTCCGAGCTCGGTATCCCGACGGTGTTCAACATCTTGGGGCCGCTGTCGCATCCCGGTGGCGTGACGCGTCAGGTGCTCGGCGTGGCCGACCCGGCGCGGGTCGACGTCATCGCCGAGGTGCTCCGCCAGCGGGGCATGAAGCGGGCCATGGTCGTGCACGGTCACGACGGGCTCGACGAGCTCACCACCACCGATCGCACGCTCGTCATCGACATCGTCGACGGTGAGGTCTCGCGGCGGGAGATCGACCCGGCCGATGTCGGTCTGGAGCGCCGCACCGTCGACGACATCGCCGTCGGCGATCCTGCGGCCAACGCCGAGGTCGCCCGCCGGGTGCTCGGCGGCGAGCTCAGCGCCCATCGTGACATCGTGGTGCTCAACGCCGCCGCGGGCCTCGTGGTGGCCGACATCGCCGGCGATCTCGCCGATGGTGTGATCCTGGCCGCGGCTGCCATCGACGACGGTCGCGCCGCTGCGACGCTCGATCGCCTCGTGGCCGCCAGCAACGCCAGCAACGACTGAACGGCCCACGAAACCTTCACACGGGCTGCGGACCGTTCGGTGAGGCGCGCCGGTACCCTCCGCTCCATGAGCCGCTTTCATCGCACCATCTCCGTCGTCGGCGCGGCGACGCTCGGCCTCGCGCTCCTCGCCGGTTGCAGCCAGCCGGGCACGATCACGATCAGCTCGAAGCCCCCGTCGGCACCGGTGGCCGCGACGGCATCGGGTTCGGGCAGCATGTCGGGCAGAGCGCCGGCTGGAGCGACGCTCGCGGCGTTGCGTTCGGCCGGCGAAGCCACCAGCTCGGTCTCGTCGGGGCGCTACGAGAGCACGATCGCCGACGGTGACGGCAACGTGTTCATGACGCTCACCGGCGAGTTCTCCGGCGACCGGACCCGCCAGTCGACCCGCCTCTCGACCGGGGAACTCCTCGGCGACGACGCACCCGCCGACGGCGTGACCACCGAGATGATCACCGACGGCTCGACCCTCTACGTCGGCGGGTCGCTGCTCGCCGAGTTCACCGATCTGTTCTCCGACGGTGCGGAGGGCGACGAGCCGGGAGCCGGGCAGGTCGAGTGGTACCGCTTCGATGTGCCCGAGGGCGACACCCCGTTCGACGGCGGCGACCTCTTCGGCAGCGCCGTCGGACAGGACCTCGGCCGGGAGACGGCGTCGTTGCTGTCGGGCGCCTACGGCGAGGTCACCACGATCGGCCCGGAGGAGGTGCGCGGCCTCGCGACGACGCACTCCAGCGTCGATGTCGACCTGGGCAAGGTCCTGGGAGATCTCGGCGGGCTGACCGACGAGCTGGGAGAGGGCACCGTCCCCGTCGACGTCTGGTTGGGCGACGACGGCCTGGTGCACCGGATGCGCTTCGAGATCAACCCCACGGCGCTCGGGCTCCCCGGGGGCGGTGCGACCTCGATGGTGTCGACGTTCGAGTTGTGGGACGTCGACGCCGACATCACGATCGACGTGCCCGAGAACGCCACGGCCTTCGATCCGACCACGATCTTCGGCGGTCGCTGAGGCCCGAGCTGATCGGGGCCTCGGCTCAGCTGGCGAGGCGCCGAGCCGCCGGCACCGCGACCCGCCCGGGACGGGGACCGGGCGCACCGGGGAGGACAGTTCGCCCTCGACGTGGTTGACCCGGATCCGGCCGGCATTGCGGTCGAGCCAGCGGGCCATCAGCAACAGCTCGTCGGTGAGCTCGGCGTCGAGCGGGCCGGCCTCGGGCGGCCCGGGGTCGGTCGGTTGCGCTTCGATCGCCCGGCCGGGATCCATGCCGTCGAGCCGCGTCGCGTCGCCGTCGGCAACGGGCGCCCAGTGGCGCACCAGCTGGCCGCGCCGGAACTCGAAGCGGTTGCCGACGGCGTCCTCGATCTCGAGCAGCGTCGTGCTCCGCTGGCGGTCGAGGAGCCGTTGGCGTTGGAGGGCGTCGGTGTACGCCGTGAGACGGTCGCGGGGTCGCGGCCGCTTCCTCGAAGCGCTCCTCGGCGGCGAGATCGCGCATGCGGTCGGTGAGCGCGTCGATCACGACACCGGGATCGGTCGTGAGGCAACGCCGGGCGAGCGCCGCGGTGGGGGCGTAGTCCTCCGGGGTCATGGACCGGTCGCACAAGCAGAGCGCCACGCCGAGCTGCGCCGGGATGCAGGGCCCCCGCGACGTCGGTTTGGTGGCGGTGCAGCGGCGCAGCGGCACCACGGTCTCGATCGCCTCCACCACGAGCGCGGCGTTGGCCCGTGAGCCGATCGGCCCGAGGTAGGTGCCCCCGTCGTCCCGAGCTTGCTTCACGACCGTGAGACGGGGGAACCGCTCGGCGGAGAGTTTCACGTACACCGACTTCCGCCAGCGCGTGCCCTCCCGGTTGTAGTGCGGTTCGAGGTGGTGGATGAGCCGGATCTCGAGCACGGCGGCCTCGAGCGGGCTCGACGTGCGCTTGAAGTCGATGCGACCCATCTCGCGCAGCATCGGACCGATCTTTCGTCGATCGTCGGTCGAGAAGTACGACCGCACCCGACTGCGGAGGTTGGTGGCCTTGCCGACGTACAGCACCTTGCCCGACGGTTCGCGGAACAGGTACACGCCGGGCTCGCGGGGAAGCCGGTCGGTCAGTCGGAGCTTGGCGGCCTGGGCGTGGTTCGCCATCTTCGGGAGGGTCCGCAGGTCGTCGAGGCCGGTCACGCCGAGGGCCCGGGCGCGATCCAGCAGGACGTGGAGGAGGTCGCCGGTGGCGAGGGCGTCGTCGAGCGCCCGGTGCGTCGGTGTGTGCTGGAACCGGAAGTGGCGGGCGAGCGTGCCGAGCTTGCAGTTGGGGACCTCGTCGCGCAGCAGCCGCCGGGCGAGCGGCACCGTGTCGACGACGGTGTTGGTGGCCGGCGGGCGACCGTCGCGTCGCAGCGCGTCCTGCAGGAACGCCATGTCGAACCGCGCGTTGTGGGCCACGATGACCGCGTCGCCGATGAAGTCGACGAGGGTGCCGAGCACGGTCTCGATGCGGGGTGCCCGCACCACCATCGCCTCGGTGATGCCCGTGAGCACGGTGATGGTGGGTGGGATGGCGCGGCCCGGGTTCACGAGCGTCTGCAGCGTGCCGAGGCATTCGCCGCCGCGCAGCTTCACCGCGCCGATCTCGGTGATGCTGCTGTCGGCGGTGTTCGAGCCGGTGGTCTCGAAGTCGATGACGCAGAACGTGACGTCGCTCAACGGGGTGCCGAGATCGTCGAAGCTCGCCTGCATCGAGGCGGGCCGGGGGGAGCGCCGGGTCACGAACGCCTGTTCTAGCGAACGGATGTTCGTCGCGCGCGGATCCCGCCTCCGGGATGCCGGCGGCCCCCGGGTCGGGGAGTGCGCCCGGGGGTTGGTAGATTCTCCGGCGTGCCGTCCGACCTCTCCGACACCGACCACTCCGGCGCCGGCAGTTCCACTGCCCCCCGGCTTCCTCCGATCGGTGTCCGCTACCGCTGCTCCGCCTGCGGCAACCTGACCCGCTTCGACGTGAAGGTCACCCGGACGACCCGGTCGTTCCACCACTACAGCGTCGGCGGGGAGCTCGAGGTCGAGGACGTCGAGGTGCTCGCCGAGGACATCGAGGACGTCTCGTGTCGCTGGTGCGGCACGAGCGCCAACGTCGTCGAGCTGGGCGCCGTGGCGGGGAGCGACGCCGCCTCGTGACCCCCGAGCTGGATCTGCTGAGACCAGCTCTGGAGATGGCGATGATCGTGGCGCGGCAGGGTGAGACCGCGCCGGTACGCGTCGAGGCGCCCCGGTCCCTGCGGCCGTTCCTGCGGTTTGCCAAGTTGCCGCCCCGCGCTTGCCGCGGCGAGGGTGGCGCTCGAGGACGGCGAGTTCCGGGCCCGGGTGGCCGAACGTTGCGACGAGGAGGAGGTCGGGCGTGCGGGGTGGCTTCTGCTGACGCGCCCGGAGCACTGGGACGAGGAACTCGACGCGTTGGTGCAGGACCGCGTCGCCGCCGCCGAGGCGTCCGAGGAGGGGACGGCGCGACGAGGCCTCCTCCGGGCCGCCGAGACGATTCGTTCACAACAGCGTGAGATCGACGCCCAGGCGCGGGAGTTGCGGCGGCTGCACCAGCAGCTCGAGGCCCGGGCCGTCGTCGACGACCGGCACCGTGACGCGCTCGCCCAGGCGCAGGAGGTGACCGATGCGGCGCTCGCCGAACGGGCCCGTGCGGTTCGAGAGCTCAAGGACATGGAGCGGCGCTTGGGCGAGCGAACGGCCGAGTTGCGACGCCTCGCCGAGCACGCCGGCGACGCCGCCCCCGAGCCCGAGGTTCCCGTCGACGCGAGGTGGGCAGAGGCCGAGCAGCTGCTGGCGGAGCTCCGTGTCGGCTGGCGCCACGTCGGTTCGACGCTCGACGCACTGGAGGCGCTGACGGGTCACGACGAGCGCGGCGACGGCGTGGCCGCCGGCAAGCCGGGCGGCCATGCCCGCCGCGGTCGGCATCGCCCGGAGCGCCCTCGGCGCGCCGTCGGGCTGGGACAGGGCCTCGTCGAGGGCACACCGGCAGCGGCCCGCTGGCTGCTCGCCCGCCCCGGAGCGGTGGCGCTCGTCGACGGGTACAACGTGACGATGCTGGCGTGGCCCGACCTCTCGGTGACCGACCAGCGGCTCGCCCTCGAGCGGGCGGCCGCGCAGCTCCAGGTGCAGCTCGGCGCACAGATGGTGTTGGTGTTCGACGGCGACTCCGACGGTGGCACCGCGGTTCGTGCGGCAGTCGGCTCGCCCGTGCGGGTGCGATTCACCCACCACGACGTCGAGGCCGACGACGAGATCCTCGACATGATCGAGGCGGTCAGTGCCCCCGTGGTCGTGGTGGTCTCCAACGATCGCCGGGTACTCGACGGCGCCCGGGAGCGGGGAGCCAACGTCGTCCGCTCGACCGACTTCGTCGCCCTGGTGCGCTGAGCGCCGTCGCCCTCCCAACCGCCCACCCTGATCTGACTGTCAGCGGTCGTCGTCAGGATGGCGGCATGGAATCACTTCGGATCAGCTGCGACGACTGCTCGATGCGCCACAGCGCTGCGTGCGAAGACTGCGTCGTCACCTTCATCTGTTCGCGTGACGCCGGTGACGCGGTCGTCCTCGATCTCGACGAGCACCGGGCGTTGCGCCGCCTCGCCGCCTCCGGACTCGTGCCCGAGGTCCGCCACCGCACCGCAGGCGGGGATCGCCCGACGCAGTACCCGTAGACTGCCGACGGTGACCGAGTGGCAGGCCGTGGGCGACGGGGGAGCGGTCGTCCGTTCCCGGTGGATCTACAACTGCTACGTCGTTCCCGACGGTGGAGCGGGCAGGCCGTTGGTGGTCGATGTCGGGCTCCCGAGCCACGCCCGTGCGGTGAGTGGCTGGTTGACCCAGGAGCGGGGCCCGTCGTGGGCCCGCGACGACATCGGCCCCACGATCACGGCAACGCACCTGCACGCCGACCATGTCGCCGGTCTCCCGGCCCTCGCGTCGGGCGGCGCCGGCGGCGCAGTGCTGCTTCCCGAGCGCGGTCGTGCCTATGCCGGGGGCGAGGTGCCGCGCACCCCCGGCCCCCGCGCCGTCGCGAAGATCCTGCCGGTCATGCGGAGCCAGCCGTTCTCGATCGGAGCGCTCGCAGAAGCGGCCCGCGGTCCTCGCGTCGGGTACGGCGTCGGGGCGTTCGCGCTCCCGGTCGACGAGCCCACCTGGGTGGCCGACGGCGACCGCCTGGAGGGCGCACCCGACTGGGTGGCGATCGTCGCCCCGGGCCACACCGACGACTCGACCGTCTATTACCACGAGGCATCGCGGACGCTCGCCTCGGGCGATGCGGTGCTCACCGTCGACGGGCGGGCGTGGTTCAACCCCGAGTACGTCGACGGGCCGGCCTCGGCGGCGACCGAGGACCGGCTCCGCAGCCTTCGTGTCGACGTCCTCCTGCCGGGGCACGGCCGACCGCTCGTCGGCACCGACCTCCTGGCGTCCACGTTGGGGCACGACGACCGAGCCCCCCGCCGCCGTCGGTGACCGTCCGAACCCCGCTGACGGGCCCCGAACGAGACGCGTTGTTCGAGGTGGGCCGCGCCCACGGCCTCGACCACATCGGCTCGTGCCCGGCGCGGGAGTGGACGAGCGTCCGCAGCCGACTCGAGGCCGGACGCCGGACGGGCACGGCCGCCACCATGGAGTTCACGTTCCGCAACCCGGCCCGCTCGTCCGATCCCCGCCGGGTGCTGCGCAACGCCGCGTCGCTCGTGGTCGCGGCCCGCGGCTACGCGCAGTCCGTCGACGACACCCTCCGCACCGTCGACGATGATCCTGCCGGTCGACCGCAGGCCCGGGTCGCCCGGTACGCCACCGCCGACCACTACGGTCGCCTGCGTGAGGGCCTCGGCGCCGTCGCCGCGGAGCTGCGCTCGATGGGCCATCGCGCCGTCGTCGTCGCCGACGACAACGCCATCGTCGACCGCGAGGCCGCCTGGCGCGCCGGCATCGGGTGGTACGGCAAGAACTCGTTGCTGCTGGTGCCGGGGCAGGGCAGCTGGTTCGTGCTCGGCTCGGTCGTGACCGACGCCGTCATCGCGGCGCCGGCGGCCCCCGTCGCCGACGGGTGCGGCGGCTGCACCCGATGCCTCGACGGGTGCCCGACCGGGGCCATCGTCGCGCCCGGCGTCGTCGACGCCCGTCGCTGCCTGGCGTGGCTCCTCCAGGCGCCCGGCACCTTCCCCGTCGAGTACCGCGTCGCGCTCGGCGACCGAATCTACGGCTGCGACGACTGCCAGGAGGTCTGCCCGCCGAACCGCACCGTCGAGCTGCGGTCGCGCCGCACCGACCCCTGGCCCGTCGAGACCGACCCCGGTCCCCACGTCGACGTCCTGGAGCTGCTCGCGCTCGACGACGCCGCGCTGCTCGAACGCTGCGCCCGCTGGTACGTCCCCGGTCGCGACGCTCGGGTGATCCGGCGCAACCTCCTCGTGGTCCTGGGCAACAGCGGTCGCGGCGCCGATCCCGACGTGGTCGCGTGCGTCGAACGGCACCGTCGGGATGATGACCCGAACGTCGCGGAGCACGCCGCGTGGGCGGCGGAGCGGCTGAGGGGAGCCGGCGAAGCGCACCGATCTAGGATCCGCCAACTGTGAGGCACCTGCTGGTCACCAACGACTTCCCGCCGAAGGTGGGTGGCATCCAGACCTACCTGTGGGAGCTGTGGCGCCGACTCGACCCCAACGCCGTCACCGTGCTGGCGACGCCCCACGCCGGGGCGGCGGACTTCGACGCCGCCGCGCCGTTCGAGATCCGACGCACCCGAGACCCGGTCCTGTTGCCCCACCCAGCCCTGATCCGGCAGGTGAACCGGCTGGCGCGCGGAGGTCGATGCCGATCTGGTCGTGCTCGACCCGGCACTCCCGCTCGGCGCCATCGGCCCGGCCCTCGACCGGCCCTACGGCCTCGTGCTGCACGGCGCCGAGATCACCCTGCCGGGTCGCCTCCCACTCAGCTCCGGGGCCCTCGGTGCGGTGCTGCGCCGGGCCGAGCTCGTGATCGCTGCCGGTGGGTACCCGCTCGCCGAGGCGGAGCACGCCGCCGGGAGCGCACTGCCGTCGGTCGTCGTCCCGCCCGGGGTCGACGTCGACCGGTTCGTTCCGCTCGCCCCAGCGGACCGCGCGGCGGCGCGCACCCGCCTCGGACTGCCCGCCGACGCCACGATCGTCACGAGCATCAGTCGACTGGTGCCCCGCAAGGGCATGGACGTCCTGATCCGGGCTGCGGCCCGTGTGGCACCCTCGCGTCCCGATCTGTTCGTCGCCATCGCCGGCTCCGGTCGCGACGACGCCCGGTTGCGCCGGCTCGCCGTCGAGTTGGGGGCGCCGGTCGCGTTCATGGGTCGGCTCCCCGAAGCCGACCTCGCGACGTTCCACGCGTGCGGTGACGTCTTCGCCATGTTGTGCCGCGACCGTTGGTTCGGGCTCGAACAGGAGGGATTCGGCATCGTGTTCCTCGAGGCGGCGTCGTGCGGCGTGCCTCAGCTCGCCGGTCGCAGTGGCGGATCCCACGAGGCCGTCGCCGACGGCGTGACGGGCACGATCGTGGACCGGCCCGGCGACGTGGTCGCGGTCGCCGAGGCCCTCGAAGGCCTCCTCGCCCGTCCCGATCGCGCTGCCATGGGGCGAGCGGCCCGGACCCGCGCCGAGACCGAGTTCGCCTACGACCTGCTCGCCGCCCGCCTGGGCGACGCGCTCGGGTGCGCGTCGGTGGTTCCCGAGGTGGCAGCGTGAGCGGCAAGGCGTCCGACCCGAGGGCGAAGGCTCCCCGCCAGACCGCTGCGGAGGCGCGCGCCGAGGCCCAAGCCGCGGCCGCAGCGGGCAGAGCGGCGCGCGACGCTGCCATCGCGGAGCGGTTCGGCGAGGGAGTGCCCGGCGCTGGCATCCTGTCGGCGACGAAGGTCACGACCGCCCTGTTCGTGGTGTTCACAGTGGTCGTGACGATCGTCGACACGCGAGGGCTGCGAATCGCCCTTGCCCTGTTCGACTCGGCACTGTTCCTCGTCGGGTGCGGCCTCTTCCTCCTGGCCCTGTACGACGGCGCGCAGCGCAGCCGCGAGGCCGACCTGACGATGTCGGGATGGTGGTTCCTGAGCGGGTCGGCTCCGCCGTCGGTGCGGGCCACACTGCTCGGCGCGGTGGCCGTCCAGACGATCGTCGGCCTGGTCACGGCGGCGATCCGCATCGAGACGACCCTGGCGTTCGGCATCCTCGTCCCCACGCTCGGCCTCGCGTTCTGCGGCCTGTGGGGCGCCCGCCACGGGTTGTTCCCACTCCGGAGGTTCGCCCAGGAGCAGGTCGCGATCCCGAAACGGCGCAAGCGGTGAGGCCCGCACGATGAGGACGATCCTGTTCACCGGCAAGGGCGGTGTCGGCAAGACGACGGTCGCGGCGGCGACCGCGCTCCAATGCGCCCAGGCGGGTCTGCGCACGGCGATCATGTCCACCGATCCGGCGCACTCGCTCGCCGACAGCTTCGACGTCGATCTCGACGGCGAGCTCACCGAGGTGGCCCCCAAGTGCTGGGCGACCCAGCTCGACGCCACCGAGCGTATGGAGACCAACTGGGGGGAGATCCGGGGCTACCTCCGCGACGTCTTCGACTGGGCCGGCCTCGACGAGGTGGAGGCCGAGGAGCTCTCGATCGTTCCTGGGCTCGAGGAGATCTTCGCGCTGACCGACATCACGACATTCGCCCGCTCCGGCGACCATGACGTGCTGATCGTCGACTGTGCGCCCACCGCCGAGACGATCCGCTTCCTGTCGTTGCCCGACGTCCTCAGCTGGTACATGGACCGGGTGTTCCCGGTCGGGCGGCGGTTGACCCAGTCGCTCGGTCCGGTGGTGCAGCGGCTGGCCCACGTTCCCGTCGCCGGCGACCAGGTCTTCGGCGCGGCGGAGCGGATGTACCAGCAGCTCGACGGGGTCCGGGAGCTGTTGCGCGACGGCGAGCGGTCAACGGTTCGGCTCGTGGTCAACCCCGAGAAGATGGTCATCGCCGAGGCCCGCCGCACCTACACCTACCTCTCGCTGTTCGGCTACCGCGTCGACGCGGTCGTCGCGAACCGGCTCCTTCCCGACCACATCGGCGACCCGTGGTTCAGCCAGTGGAAGGCATCGCAGGTGCGCCACCTCGAGTCGATCGACGAGGGCTTCGCTCCGTTGCCCGTGTTGCGCGCCGAGTTGGCCGACGCCGAGGTGGTGGGCATCGACCGCCTCGACGAGTTCGGGGCGTCCCTGTACGGCGACCGCCGCGCCGACGACGTCCTCGTCGACCGCGATCCGCTGCGGATCGAACGGCACGGTGATCACATGGTCATGTCGCTCGATCTGCCCTTCGCGACGAAGCAGGAACTCGAAGTGACTCGGAGCCCCGACGAGCTGTTCGTTCGGGTCGGCCCGTACCGTCGGGCGGTGCTGCTGCCCGATTCGCTCCGTCGCCGCGAGGTTGCCGGCGCGAGCCTCCTCGACGGCGTCCTCGACGTCACCTTCCAGTGAGCCCACGGCGTCGAGCGACCGCGCCGGCTGGCACAATGGCGGCATGACGAACGGCGACGACAGCGCGGGGCCCACCCCCCGACTCGAGGATGGCGTCGAACACCTCCAGGTCGCCGCCCACGAGATGCTCGCAGCGGCGCGGAGCTTCCTCGACGTGGTGGAAGATGTGGTGTCGGACCGCGAGAAGCTCAGCGAGGTGACCGCCTCGGTCACCGAGCTGTTGGGCAGTGCCGGCGGTTCGCTGGCTCGCATGGCCGAACGTGTCGCCGGCTCGGCCGGCGGTGCGTCGAACCCGGCGAACGACGTCGACGGTGGGGCGCCGCGGCCCCGGGTTCGCCGCATCGACGTGGACTGATCCTCTTGGCGACGGTCGTGGGCGAGTTCACCTCCCCAAGTTCGTGCAGGTTCTCCTCACGTTGCGCGGTCCGCCGCCGATAGGACACTTGGTATGAGGTTGGTACGCTTCGAAGACGAATCAGGCGGCTTCGCTGTCGACCTGCACCCGCTGATCACGGTGATCAGTGGCCTTCCTGCGCACGTGCGCGATCGCCTCGTGCACGGCCTGGCGGCGCTCCCGAGGGGCACCGATCCCGGCGGCCGTGGCTCGATCGAGGTCCACGGCGTGTATCTCGACCTGAATCGCGACAGCCTCGAGTTGCTCGAGCTCAATCAGGACCTCGATGTCATCCTGCGAGCGAGCGACCTCCCGGGGTCCGAACACGCCATGGACGAGTCGCTCCACGATGACAGCGCAGCCGACCCCTTCGGCGCCGCCGCCGTGGAGGACGACGAGATCCGTGAGGCCCGCCGGCTCGCCGAGGACCACGACGAGGCCTACGAATCGGCCGTGCGTGCGGTCGAGATGCTCCGGCATCAGCTCGTCGAGATCGAGTCGGAACAGGCGGTGCTCAACCGGCAGCTGGGCGACGCCCGTGTCGGCCTGGACTCCTTCGCTGCGGCCGGCCTCAAGGTCGCTCGCGAGGAACTCGCCGAGTTGACGACCCTGGTCGGAGCATCGGCTCGCGCCTCGGCGCCGTCCAACCAGGTCCGCAGCGCGACGGCTGAACCGGGTCCGGCGAGTTCGATCCGCGACGCCGTGACGCTCCGCGCCGAGCGGGATCGCATCGAGGGCCGGCTGTCGGTCCTCATCGAGCAGTCCGACCACCTCCGCCGCACCATCAAGCAGTGGCGCGCCATCGATCCGACGCCGGTCCGTGAGGCGTACACCGCTCGCCGGCCGCAACGCGCCCGGGGTGCCGTCGAGGCACCCGAGACCGTCGAGCCCGTCGAGGCTGTCGAGAACATCGAGCCCGTCGAGTCGACCTGGGAGCCGTCGCCCGAGGCCCAGGCGCTCGCCGACGAGTGGGAGGCCATCGACGCCCGCCTCGCCACCATCGACCCGCCCCGCGACCAGGGCCGGGAGCGCCTCGACGCGTTGACGTCGCATCGCGACGCAACCTACGACGCCATGAAGTTGGCCGAGCGCAACCTCCGCCAGCCCGAGCTCGACCCGGCGACGGTCGACCGCCTCGAGACGATCCACGACGAGATCTTCGAGCTCAGCGGCCGGACGTCACGCTTCGGTGCCGGAAAGCAACGTCGACGTCTCGAGCACCTGCGGGCCGAAGAGACGAAGCTCCTCGAGGAGCTCGGCTTCGACACGTGGAGCTCCTACATCATGGGCATCACGTCGGCGGGGTCCGATCCCGCCCGTCGCCGTGACTACGAGAACGCCGTGCGTGCCTACGAACAGGCCGAGGCGGAGCTGGAGCACGCCGCCAACGATCCGATCACCGTCGAGGTCGATCCGGAGTACAACGACCTGCAGCGTGCCCGCGCCGACCTGGTCCACCTCATCGAGGCGTTCCTCGGCACCGACGTCGGGGCCGATCCCGTGCCGGCGCTGCGCGCCGTCCGGGTCGAGGTCGCTGCGGTCGCCCCTCCCGCCGCCCTCCCTCGTTCGCAGCCAGCCGCCCCCGTTGCCCCGCTCGGAGACGTCGACGGCGACGCCGGCGAGCTCGGTCGGGCACTCCAGGAGGCCCTCGTCGGCACCGGAGCGAACCTGCCCGATCGCGAGCTCTCGCTGATCGAACTCACGTCGCTCGCCGCCGGCTGGCTGGAGACCATGGAGCAGCTGCCGCAGCGCATCTCGGCCGCCACCCAGCAGCGCGACGGGATCGAGGAGGAGATCAGCGAGCTGGCCGTCGAACTCGACGCCCTCCCCGACGAGGCCGCCGTCGTCGAGGCGCCCCAGCCGGTCGAACCCGACCTCGAACCCGAGCCGGAACTCGGCGAGCCCGAGGAGACCCTCGAACTGATCGAGGCCCGTGCCCGGGTTGCCGAGGGCGAAGCGCGGGTTCGTGCCCACGAGGAGGCGGTGGCCCGCATCGCTGAGGTCGAAGCCGAGTACGAGCGTCTCCTCCAGCGGTCCCGTGAGCTCCAGAAGTCCCTCGCCGAACGCGAGCCCCGGGTTGCATCGCTGCTCGAGCAGCGTGTCGCCGCCCGCAACCGGCTCCGTCGTGCCGAGAACAACCGCAGCGCGGTCGAGTCGGCCCGGTGGGACAACCGCCACCAGACGTCGGACGAATCGTCCCGGTTCCTCGGAGGGTCGGCCGGCGCCGAGGCAGTCGAGTGGTACGTGCTGGCCCGCCTGGCGCAGCAGCGGTCGGTGTCCTTCGTCGGCTCGGTGCCGCTCGTGATCGACGACGCCTTCGCCAACTGGCCCGTCGAGGCGCTCGGCGACGTGTTCACCCGCCTCGAGCGCATGGGCGAGGTCATCCAGATCGTGTACCTCACCGACGACCCCGACGTCGGGGCGTGGGCCCGCAGCCTCGGCTCCGACCGGGCCCTGGTGCTCGACATGCGAGTGGCGTCCTAAGTCGCCCGCCTCACCGGTTCTGTCCTGCAGAACCGCCCCTCCAGGGGCGGATTCGCAGGACAGTACGGGTGTCACACGCAATTGATCCGGGCCCTGCGCGGGGGACCGGTAGTGTCGACGGCATGGAGTTCCGGCGCATCACGTCCCTACCGCCGTATGTCTTCACCATCATCGACTCGCTCAAGATCGAGCAGCGACGCGCTGGCAAAGACATCATCGATCTGGGGTTCGGCAACCCCGACCTGGCGTCCCCCGACATCGCGGTGGACAAGCTGATCGAGGCGGCGCAGAACAGCCGCAACCACCGCTACTCGTCGAGCCGTGGCATCCCCAAGCTCCGCGAGGCGATCGCCGGGTACTACCAGCGTCGTTTCGGCGTCACGCTCGATCCCGAGACCGAGGTCATCAACACGATCGGCGCCAAGGAGGGGTTCAGCCACCTCATGTGGACGCTCCTGCAGCCCGGCGACGCCGCGCTCGTGCCGTCCCCGAGTTACCCGATCCACATCTACGGGCCGCTGCTGGCCGGGGCCGAGCTGCGCGAGTTGCCGATGATCAACGGCGCCGAGCAGTTCTTCGACGCCATGGTCGACACGTGGAAGTACAGCCTCCCCAAGCCGCGGGTGATCGTGTTGTCGTTCCCGCACAACCCCACGACCACGTGCGTCGACCTCGACTTCTTCCAGCGGGTCGTCGACTTCGCCGCGAGAAGGAGGTCGTGGTCGTCCACGACAACGCCTACGCCGACCTGGGCTTCGACGGCTACCAGCCGCCGTCGATCCTGCAGGCCGAGGGCGCGAAGGAGTGCGCCGTCGAGCTGTACTCGATGACCAAGTCGTTCTCGATGGCCGGTTGGCGTGTCGCGTTCATGTTGGGCAACCCCGAGGTCATCGCAGCGCTCGCCAAGCTCAAGAGCTACCTCGACTACGGCACCTTCCAGCCGATCCAGATCGCAGCGACCGTCGCCATCAACGAGGCACCCGACTTCCCGGCCGAGCAGAACGCCATCTACCAGGTCCGGCGCGACACCCTGTGCGAGGGCCTCAACCGCATCGGATGGGAGATCGAGCCCCCGAAGGGCACGATGTTCGCGTGGGCGCCGATTCCCGAGCCCTACCGCGATCTCGGCTCGATCGAGTTCGCGAAGCTGCTCGTGACCGAGGCCGAGGTCGCGGTCTCGCCCGGCGTGGGGTTCGGCCCCGACGGCGACGGCCACGTCCGGTTCGCCATGATCGAGAACGAGCAGCGCACGGCCCAGGCCATCCGCAACCTGCGTCGTGCCCTCGTGAAACTGGGCTGATCGGCACCGTCGGCCGATGGCGCACGTCGTCGAACGCATCGTCGCCATCGTCGTCGGCATCCTGCTGGTGGGTTGGGTGCTCGACGCCGCCATCCGCAACTTCCTGCTCCCACGGGCGAGCCGGGTACGGCTGACGCAGTGGATCAGTCGGGTCGTGGCGCGGGTGTTCAACCTGTTCGCCCGTCCATCGCAGCCCTACGAGCGGCGCGACAAG
The DNA here is from genome assembly GCA_037045585.1 of Microthrixaceae bacterium. Taxonomy (GTDB): domain Bacteria; phylum Actinomycetota; class Acidimicrobiia; order Acidimicrobiales; family Microtrichaceae; genus SSF14. The sequence continues at coordinate 74,368 of JBAOIR010000051.1, read as the reverse complement.
GTCCTGGCCATGCGGCCGCCCATCACACTGCTGGCGTTCCAGGCGGTATGGCTGTTCATCGTGTTCGTGGGTTTCGTGCTGATCTTCTGGGGCGCGGCCGAGGAGGTGAGCTGGCGGACGGCGATGAACGAGAGCGGCTCGGCCCTGTTCACCCTCGGGTTCGCCACGCCCGAGAGCGGGGTGCCGTTCTTCGTGGTCTTCGCCGAGGCCGTCATCGGCCTGACGCTCACCACGCTGCTCATCTCGTATCTGCCGACGATCTACGCGGCCTTCCAGAAGCGCGAGTTCATGGTCGCCAAGCTGGCCGTTCGCACCGGTAGCTCCGGGGCGCCGTGGCGGGCACTCTCGGTGGCGCACATCACCGGTTCGCTCGATTGGATGGACTCCTCGTTCTGGCAGGAGTGGGAGGACTGGTTCATCGACATCGCGGAGTCGCACACGTCGCTGACGATCCTCAACTTCTACCGGTCGCCGGACCCGTCGAACCACTGGATCTCGGCGGCACGCACGGTGCTCGACATGGCGGCGCTGCGTATTGCCGCGGTCGACCGGCCGACCACGGTCGGGCCGCAGATCGCGATCCGCAACGGCACGATCGCCCTGCGCGTCCTGGCCCGCCACTTCCGCATCGAGCACGATCCCGACCCTCAGCCCCACCATCCGATCTCGCTCACCCGTGAGCACTTCGACGTGGCCTGTCGGATGATGGAGGAGTCGGGCGTGCCGATCGTCGCCGACCGCGATGCGGCGTGGATCGCGTTCGCCGGCTGGCGGGTCAACTACGACACGATCATCGAGCAGGCCGCTGTGGCGTTCATGGCGCCGCCGTCGCCGTGGGACACCATCGCCGATGCGCGACCGGTGGATGCAGCGCTGTTCCCCAAGGCCGCAGGCGGGGCAATCGTCGGCGCCGGCGACGACTCGCCGCTCTGATCGGCAGCGCTCAGCGGCACCCCTGATCGGTCCCGCTCAGCGGGCGCCGATGCCGCGGAGACAGAAGTCGACGGCCACCTGGGCGACGGCGTCGGGATCCTGGCCCTGTTCGTTGATGTACACCGCGGTGAGGTTGGTGCTCACACCGAGGATCGCGTACGCCAGCTGTTCGGGATCGCCCTCGGGGATGAGGCCCTCGACCATGGCCTCCTTGATGAGGGGCATGGCGTCGCCGACGAGTCGGGAGCGGCCGTGGCGGATCAGATGCGCGAACCGTTCGTCGGTCTGGGCGAAGTCGACGAGTTTGGCGAGGTCACGATGTTCGAACGACCAGTGCACCGCGGCCCGAATGCCCTGCTCCATCCGCTCGATCGGGTCGGGGAGATCGGACACAGCGCGTTGCTGGCGTCGCCGAAGGTCCTTCTGCGCGTCGCGCAGGATCTCCTCGAAGAGCATCTCCTTCGAGTCGAAGTACCAGTAGAAGACGCCCTTGCCCACGCCGAGGCCGTCGACGATGTCGGCCACCGACGTCGGGTGGTACCCGTCGGCGGCGAACTTGGCGGTCGCCAGCTCGATGAGCTGGAGGCGGCGCTGCGTTCCCCGCGGCGTCAGCCGACGCTTCTCGGGGCGCGGCGTGTCGTCGCTGGGCATGCGCCGAAGCTACGGACCCTTGACCGCGCGGTCAAGAGAGTGCGGCCACACGCTCGTGGTTCATCGTCCGTTGACATCGCACCTTCATTGCAGTCACAGACCCCAACTACGGTGTGTCGATGGCTTTGTTCGTCGTTCGAGTCTGGCTGCCGGATCGCCCGGGGGCGCTCGGAGCAGTCGCGTTCGCGGATCGGTGCCGTCCACGCCGACGTCGTCGGCATCGACATCCTCGAACGCGGCGCCGGTCGTGCTGTCGACGAGCTGACGATCGACATCGCCGATCCGCGACACGTCGACCTGCTGGTGCAGGAGATCGCCCAGGTCGACGGCGTCGACGTCGAGCACGTCCGTCCGGCTCGCTCCTCCTTCTCGGATCGCGCCGGCGAGTCGCTCGAGCTGGCCGCCTCGATCATGGAGGCTGCCTCGACGGAGGCTGCCCTCGACGTGCTGGTCGTCGGAGTGCGTGATCTGTTCGACGCCGACTGGGCCGCGGTCATCGATCCGTCCGCCGGCCGCTCCGTCGCCGTCGCCGGTGGCGCCGAGATGCCCTCGGCGGAATGGCTGTCGGCGTTCATCATCGGCACCGGCGTCGGTGAAGGCGCCTACGCCGCTGTCGACGAGCTGGCCCGCACGTCGCTGCCCGACCACGGTGCCGAGCTCGTGGTGTCCCGACAGCACCTGCCGCTGCGCGAGGGCGAGCGGCGCATCATGGCCACCCTCGCCCGCATCACCGACCGTCGCCGAGAGGCTGCCGCCGACGTCTCCTGAGCCGAACCGGTGAGGGGCGGGCGTCAGGCCTCGTCGGTGGCCCAGGAGCGCGAACGTTCGACGGCGCGCTGCCACATCGCGTAGCCGGCATCGACGGCCGCTCGGTCGCCGTTGGCCTGGCTCGCCGGCGGCGCGACCCGCTCGTCGACGGCCCAGCTCGCGGACACCTCCTCGACCGTCGTCCACACACCCTCGGCCAGTCCGGCCAGGTAGGCCGCGCCGAGAGCGGTCGTCTCCTGCAGGCGGGGTCGCACGACGGGCACCCCGAGCTGCTCGGCCACGAGCCGGAGGAGGATCGGCATCACCGAGGCCCCGCCGTCGACCCGCAACTCCTTGACGGGCGTGCCGCTCGCTGCCGACATGGAGTCGATGACGTCGCGGGTCTGGTACGCCATCGATTCAACGGTCGCCCGCACCAGCTCGGCCCGTCCCGAGCCGCGGGTCAGCCCGACGATGGTGCCGCGGGCATACGGGTCCCAATACGGCGAGCCGAGGCCGGCGAACGCTGGGACCAGGAACACCCCGCCGCTGCTCTCGACCGACTCGGCGAGCGGGCCGGTCTCCGCAGCGTCGGCGATGATGCCGAGGCCGTCACGGAGCCACTGGATTGCGGCGCCGGTTGCGAAGATCGCCCCCTCGAGCGCGTAGTGGGTCACGAGGTCGGGGCTCCCGCCGGGGGAGAGCATCGAGCCCGGCAACGTCCACGCCACGGTCGTGAGCAGGCCGTCGGTGGGGACGGGCAGGGTGTCGCCGATGTTCATCAGGACGAACGAGCCGGTGCCGTACGTGTTCTTGGTCATGCCGACCTCGAAGCACGCCTGGCCGAAGAGGGCCGACTGCTGGTCGCCGGCGATGCCCGACACCGGGATGCCGGCGCCTCCGGCGAACCCGTCGGTCGTGACACCGAACCGGCCCGCCGACGGCCGAACCTCGGGCAGGACCGAGCGGGGCACACCGAACAACTCGCACAACTCGTCAGACCACGCGCCGGCGCCGATGTCGAACAACATGGTGCGGCTGGCGTTCGACGGGTCGGTCGCGTGCACCGCTCCCGCCGCAGCCGTGCCGCCGGTCAGGTTCCAGAGGATCCACGAGTCGATCGTCCCGATCGCGGTGTCCGGCCCGAGCTCGACGCCGCCGTGTCGTCGGAGCCACTCGACCTTCGAGCCCGAGAAGTACGGATCGAGCACGAGCCCCGTCGTCGACCGGACCAGCGGGAGGTGGCCGGCGTCGGCCAGCTCGTCGCAGCGGGCGGCGGTGCGCCGGTCCTGCCACACGATGGCGCGGTGCAGCGGCATCCCGGTGGAGCGGCTCCACGCCACGATGGTCTCCCGCTGGTCGGTGATGCCGATTGCGGCGATCGGCTCGTCGAGGGCGGCCACCAGCTCGGCGGTCGTGGTCTGCACGGCCTCCCAGATCTCGGTGGCGTCGTGCTCGACCCAGCCCGGCTGCGGGAAGTGCTGGGTGAACTCGCGGTACGACCAGCCCCGGGTCGCCCCGGTCTCGTCGACGGCGAACGCTCGGACACCGGTGGTTCCGGCGTCGATGGACAACACGAGTGACATGGAGTCCGAATCTACCGGTGACCCGGACTATCGACCCGCTGACGGCGCGGTCGTAGCGAACGGCCAGCGGTCCGGGCCGGTTTCGCCAATCCGTGTCGAACACGACGTCGGGCGTCACATCGGGCACGGAGTGCGCACGCACGGTGGCGCTGCGGCGTTGGTGCGGATGTCGTCTGGCGGGTCGGAGCCGTCCCAGCAGGCTTGTCGATTCAGGGCTTGGTCCATACTGGGCCGGTGGAGGAGCCGGCGACGCAGGCAACGGCAGGTTGGTACATCGACCCAGCAGGCGTTGTCAGATGGTGGACCGGATCCGACTGGGGCCCGATCGCGCCTACCCCGCGGCCCGGCGCTGCCGATGGTCACGTGCTCGCGTCACTCTCACACGGGGGCCTCTTCATGTTGTACTTCGTGGGTCCGCTGGTGATTCGCCAAACGGCAGGCAAGTCCGACCCGTTCGTGCGTCGGCATGCAACAGAAGCGCTGAACGCCCAGATCACGTTTGGACTCGTGTGGAACGTGTTCGGCCTCCCGGGAATCTATGGCGGACTGAGTCCGTGGATCTTCCTGGGCGGAATGGCTGCCGCCTTCTGCTGGATACTGATCACCTCCTTGGTCGGGGTGCGGCGGGCTTGGACCGGGCGCGCCTGGAGATACCCGTGCAGTCTCCGATTCGTTCCTGGTGGCTTCGCTCGTGCGAGCGCTGGCGCCCCGAATGACGACGAGTTGAGTGCGTCGCATCAGCAGTGAGCCGTTTTCGACCCCCTACGCAGCCAGAGTCACGCCCGACCGGACACGATGGTTGTTCGCCCCCGGCCGCTGGACGAGGCCAAGGCAGTCCCGTCGGTCCGCGTGGAGCGAAGGCGCATCCGGCGTGGGCCGCCCTCGCCAGGCCTCGGTGATCTTGTTCGAGTGTTCGGGGGCGCGGCGAAGGACCCACCGGGTGGGTCGTTCGTCGGGGTTCGGTTCGATCGGCCGGGGATCGGGCGCGATCGTGATCGCGTTCATGTGCCGGGTGGTGCGCCGGATCTGATGGTGCCGTGGCGTTGGCACCAGAGGCTGATGCCGGACGGTGTGGTGATCCAGCACCATCCGTCGTCGCCGATCCGGAGGTCCCAACCCTTGCGGTGGATGACACCGTGGTGATGCCGGCACAGGAACGCCATGAGCTTGATGTCGGTCGTTCCCATATCTCGCCACCACTGCGCCACATGGTGGGCATCACAGTGCTCGGGGCGTATCCCGCAGCCGGGGAACACACACCCGCCATCACGAACCTTCAACGCCTTGCGTTGCTCGACCGTGGCGTTGCGGAGCTCGCGGCCCATGTCGAGGGGGAGGCCGAGCGAGTTGAGGATGACGGTCCAGACCGACATGTCACACGCCAACGCCGTGGCGGATCCTCGGATCAACGGCTTGCCGTCGATGTAGACGAGGTCGGGGGTGTCGGCGTTGACCACCAGAGTCGCCTCCACCTTGGGGCGGGTGCCCTTGCCATCACCGTTGACCATGAGGCCGCGGCGGACGGCTTCGGCGAGGGCCATGGCCAACAGCGTTTCCCGGGAGGGGACCGAGATCTCACCGTTGGTGCGTTCGGAGTCGTCGCGGTACTGGCGCCAGAGTTCGTCGGCGATCTGCTCGACAGCGGCCTTGGTGGTGGTCGCAAGGTCGCCGACGAGGACGCCGGCGAGTTTCATCCCATCGCGACCGCCCTTCAATCGGAGCCGGTTGTTGTTGGGATCATCTGCCGGTTCGGGGCCGTCCTGATCCAACAACGCGGCTACCAACGCGACACGTTGGGCCCACTCGGCGAACGTCATGTGACGCTGACTCGGCGATCAGCGACGCTTCCATCTCCCGGAACTCGGTGGCGATCCGGTCGTTGATCGTGTTCGCCATCACCTTCGCCCGGTCCGCACACAACCGCCCGTCACGTACGGCCCGATCGGTCTCGGGGAGATCCAACCGCAACGCTGTCGCCAACCGCACCCGGGCTTTCGCAGCCGCTGGGGCGATCCCGGTTTCGTGGGCCAACCAGTTCGCGGTGCGATGACCTGACACCACGTCGGTGGTGCCGCGGGCGTCGAGCTCACCCAGCAGCGCGCCTTGCGCTGCGTGGAGGGACTGGACCGCGGTCTCGATGGCCTTCACGCCGGCCAACAGGTCGTCGTCCACGTAGAGGTGTTCGTCGAGGCCGGCGATCTTCGCCGTCATCTCGGTCAGCACCGTTGTATCGAACATGTGTTCTATTGTACGGGAGGGGTCTGACATCGAAACGAGGCGGGTGGTGTTCGAGTTCGGTCGGGGCTGGACGCAACCCACGAACCGTCGGCTCCGTCGGTGCCACCCAGTGGTCAGCGGCCGGGGGTGCGGTGCACTGCGTCGAGAGCATGCTGTGGCGTGTCGTCAGATGTTGCTTCGACCGGCGATCCAGTGCCCACGACTGCACCAGGTCGTCGGGCGGCATGAGTCCCAGGTAGTCACGGCGCGGTCGTCGCGACCGGCCAGGGGTCCGGGCCGATTCGCCAATCCGTGTCGAACACGACATCTGACGTCACACCGGGCACGGATTGCGCACGCACGGTGGCGCCGCAGCGTGGTCGACTGGCAAACCCCGGGCCGAACGGCTCGGAAGCCGACGCTCTGAGCCCGAGGTTCAGATCACCGAAGCCGATGCGACGGTGGTCTTGTTCGAGTGTTCAGGGCCGACTCAGCGGTCAGTTGTCAGCGGCCGGGGGCGCGGTGCACTGCGTCGAGAGCATGCTGTGCCGTGTCGTCAGATGCTGCTTCGACCGGCGGTCGAGTGCCCACGACTGCACCAGGTCGTCGGGCGGCATGAGGCCCAGGTAGTCGCAGGCCCCGACCTGGTCGGTGTCGCCGCGGATCTGGGAGAACACTTGGGTCGGCTGCCCTTCGATGCGCAGCGACACCTGGTCGATGCCGGCGATGTCGGTCGCGGTCATGACGATCTGGGCCGTGGCCTGTGAGCGGCCGGTGCCGACGAGGTTGTCGAACTCCTTCGACACGTCGACGTCGAGGAGCGTTCCGATCCGGGTGACGCCCAACAGGCGGGTGCCTGTCGGGATCTGCGAGACGACGTCGTCGGCGGCGCTGGGAGGAACGCCGGCGAACAGCGCGCCGAGAGCGTCGTCGACCGAGCGGCTCGGCACCTCCTGGGCGACGTTGATCAGCTGGTTGTTGGCGATGAAGAACAGGAACGCTGCGGTGTCGCCCTCTTCGGTGTTGGCCTGGTCGTTCGTCGCTTCGGTGGTGCTGGAGGAGGCGATCACCGCCCGGGGTGAGCTGTCGAGGGGCACACCGCAGGCACCGATCACCAGCGTTCCGGCCACCACCAGGAGGGCAGCTGTTCGGCGCAGCCGGACGGTCATACCATCGCCTCCGCCTCGTCGAGGGATCGTTCCGCCGGATCGTCGGCCGGTTCCACCAGCGGCAGTTCGACGACGAAGCGGGAGCCGGGAAGGCCGTCGGACCGACCTTCGACCCACACCGATCCACCGTGGAGGCGGGCGTGCTCGGCGGCCAGCGCGAGGCCGAGGCCGACCCCGAGGTCGGTGCCACGGCTCCCGCCCTGACCACCTCGGTTGAACCGGTCGAAGATCTTCGCCCGCTCCGCCTCGGGCACACCCGGTCCGGCGTCCTCCACCGCGATCTGCACCGTGTCGAGGCGGGGCTCCTCGTCGCCGGAGGTCGAGTCGTCGGTCGACGCCGACACCCGCTCGACGGTGATGCCGGTTGCGCCGTTGGCGTACTTCTTGGCGTTGTCGATGAAGTTGGCGAGGATGCGCATCAGACGGCGCTTGTCGCACGAGATGAGGAGATCGTCGAGGCCGGACCCCTCGACGGGGATCGGCTCGCGTGAGAGCGACCGAACCGCCTGTTTGATCGTCTCGACCAGCAGCACCTCGTCGAGCTCGAGACGCACCGCTCCGGCGTCGAAGCGACTGATCTCGAGGAGGTCCTCGACCAGCTGCGTGAACCGCTCCATGTCGCTCGACAGCAGATCCAGCGCGATCTGGGCCCGGTCCGGCATCTCCTCGCGGGCGTTGCGCAGCACCTCGAGCGAGGCGTTGAACGTGGTGAGGGGGGAACGCAGCTCGTGGCTGACGTCGGAGGCGAACTGGGCGTCGCGGTCGATGCGCATCTGCATCGACGACACCATGGCGTTGAACGACGACACGAGTTGGCCGAGGTCGGGGTCGTCGGCCCATTCGGTATCGACGAGCCGGGCGTCGAACTTGCCGAGAGAGATCGCCTCGGCGACCTGGGAGACATCGGCGAGCGGGCGGAGCACCCGCCGGCTCGCCCAGAACCCGAGCACTCCGCCGAGCAGCGCGGCGACCAGGCACGCGCCGACGAGGCGGTAGCCGAGGCTGTCGATCGCCCGACCGATGTCGTCGATCTGGTTGATCTCGAAGTAGCCGCCCTGGCCGCCGGCGATCGGCACGCCAACGGCGAGCAACGTCTCGCCGTCGCGCTCGTAGCGCATGATGCCGGCCTGGTGATCGACGATGACCTGGACACGCAGGGCGCGGGGGAGGGCGCTCGTGCCGTAGCGGGCGTCGAGGCTGATCGAGCGGAGGTCGCCGTCGGACCCCTCGGTCACGGGGACGAGCGCCGACGGCTTGCCTGCGGTCGAGAGCGAGCCGAAGAGCGTCTGGGCGTCGATGTCGGGCGAGGTCAACTTGTCGGCGAGCGTCGCACCGTTGATGAGGGTGCGTTCCTGGACGAGTCGCTCGCGCTGGTCGAGCAGGTTGGACCGGCTGAGCGTGACCGAGGTGATCGAGAGGAGGCCGGCGATGAGGGTCGCGCCCAGCGTGAAGCTGGCGACGATGCGCGCCCGGAGGCCCAGCTGCCCGAACGGTCGGAACCGTACGTTCTCACCGTTCATGGGCGAGCCTGACCAGAGGGGATCATGGTTGAAGTTTGTAGCCGAGCCCTCGCACGGTGACGACGTAACGCGGCTCGGCGGGGTCGGCCTCGACCTTGGTGCGGAGGCGCCGGATGTGGACGTCGACGAGTCGACCGTCGCCGAAGTAGTCGTGGCCCCACACCTTCTCCAGGAGCGCTTCGCGGCTGAACACACGACCGGCGTTCGCTGCGAGTTCCACGAGCAGGCGGAACTCGGTCTTGGTGAGGTGGATCTCCTCGCCGTTGCGGGTGACCGTGCCCTCCTGGGGGACGATCTCGAGGTCGGCGAACCGCATGCGGGTCACCCCGGTGTCGGCCGACCGGGCCCGTCGGAGCAGCGCCCGGATCCGTGCCGACAGCTCCTTCGGGACGAACGGTTTGGTGAGGTAGTCGTCGGCGCCCGCCTCGAGCCCGGCGACCACGTCGTGGGTGTCGGCCCGGGCGGTGACCATGACGATCGGCACGTCACTCAGCCGGCGGATGGCGCGGCACACGTCGAATCCGTCGAGGCCGGGCAGCATGATGTCGATGAGGACGACGTCGGTGGGCTGCCGGGCGAAGTACGCGATGGCCTCCTCACCGTTGGTCGCCTCCGCGACCTCCCAGCCCTCGTCCTCGAGCGCCAACTTCACGGATGTGCGGATTCGTTCGTCGTCCTCGACCGTCAAGATTCGTGTGCCCACGCCCGTGAGTCTCGCACGCCGCAGCCGCTGGATCGGGTCTCTCGGTGCGGGCGACCCTGTTGTTCCCCCTCTTGGGTCAGGTGCGATGTCGTGGGGCTCCCCGGCAACAACGACCACGGGCTGGCCGGGCTCCCGCGCTCGAGCCCTGACCGGGCCACGATGGTGTCGATGGACGCCGACGACCAGCTCCGCCTGGCGATCGACGCGGCGGTCGCCGCCGGCGCCATGGCCGGATACGGCAACGTCCGCCCCGAGGTCCTCCAACACACCAACAACGTCGTGGTGTGGCTCGCGCCGCACCCTGTCGTCGCCAAGGTGGGCGTGTGGTCGTACAGCCGCGACCGGCTCCAACGCGAGTCGGAGCTGTGCGCCGAGCTGGCGGCCGTCGGCGCTCCGGTGGCGGTGCCGCTGCGCGACAGCGGGCTGCGGAGCGAGCACGGGCTCCGGCGCGGAGCGGGACGGTTCGGTGAGGCCCACGCCCCGGTATCGCTGTGGCGACAGCTCGATGTCCGCGGCGAGCCGCCGACCGCCACCGGCACGGCGGCGTTGCTGCACCGGGTGCATCAGGACCTCGCCCGGGTCGCGCCACACCTGCACGAACCGTTGCCGTCCTTTCTGTCCGACGTGGTTCGGGCCCGCGACGCGGCCGTGTCGGGGGAGTGGCTGGGCACGCTCGACCCCGACGACCTGTCGATGTTGCAGACGGCGTTCGACCGATGGGTCGCGCTCCTGACCGGCATTCCCGACGAGCGCCACCAGCCCCTTCACGGGGAACCTCATGCCGGCAACGTCCTGTCGACGTCGCACGGCCTGGTGATGATCGACTTCGAGAGTGCGTGCGTCGGACCGGTCGAATGGGATCTCGCCAACGTCACCCCCGAGGTCACCGAGGCGTATGTCGACCTGGCGGCGTCGGCCGGCGACCCGCCGATCGACCGGCGGCGTCTGGCCGTGATGCGGGCGCTCAACAGCGCCCGGGTCGCGACCTGGTGTTGGGCCTCGACCCACGAGTCGATGCGTGAGCACGGCGTGGTGCACCTCGCCGCGGTCCGCGCTGCCGTCGAGGGTGGTCTCTGACGGTTGGTCAGAGGTCGCCGGCGCCGTGCGCCAGCAACAGGTCGCGCAGCGGGCCCATGAGGGCGGGGTGCGCGGCGATGATGCCGTCGAGGGGGAGTGCCGGACCGCCGCGCAGGTGCTCCACGGCGGCGCCGGCCTCGGCAGCGATGATCTCGCCGGCAGCCAGATCCCAGGCGTTGAGGCCGTGCTCGTAGTAGCCGTCGATGCGGCCGACGGCGACCGAGCACAGGTCGTACGCGGCGGCGCCGAGGCGACGGATGTCCCGCACCTGGCCGACGATGCGGGCGAGGACTGCCGCCTGCGCTTCTCGTCGGCGTGGGTCGTAGGCGAAGCCGGTCGAGATGAGGGCCTGTGCCAACGCTGGCGGTTCGCCGAGGCCGAGCTGGGCACCGTTGCGGTGGGAGCCGCCGCCGAGCCAGGCGTGGTAGCGGTCGTCGGCGCTGATCTCGACGATCGCGCCGGCGATCGGCCGTCCGCCGACCGCGGCACCGATGCTGACGGCGTAGGGCGGGTGGCCGTAGACGAAGTTGGTGGTGCCGTCGATCGGGTCGACGATCCACACGATGCCGGTCGACCCGGCGTGCTCGGCGTCCTCTTCGGTCAGCAGGCCGTCGTCGGGACGGGCGTCGAGCAGCAGGCGACGGATGAGGACATCGGACGCCTTGTCGAGCGAGGTGACCATGTCGGTGTCGGTCGACTTGGTCTCGACGCCGAACCCGGCGCGGCGTTCGGCGCGCACCATGTCGGCCGCGGCGACGGCGGTCCGAAGGGCGAGGTCGGCGAGCTCGGCAGGGTCGGCGGGCAGATCGCCGGCCGTGAGGGGCTGAACATCGGGTGGCACGTGGCCAACCTACCGGTTGGTGTTACCGGCCCTTGCCCAGCAACTGCTCGACGGGGGTGAGCTCGTCGCCCCGGGCGGCGTCGCTCGATGTCCATTCGGCGAGCGCCCGCAGGCTCAGCACCGAGACGACGGCGGAGCCGAGGGAGAACACGACCGTGCCTCCCAACATGAGGAACCCCGAGAGCAGGGTGCTCTCGTCGGACAGGTCGGCGAACCAGTAGCCGATTGCTCCGCCGAGCGCGCCGCAGACGAGGATCGCCGCGAACGCGATCACGCGGGCTCGCACCGACGGGAGGGCGCTCTGGGGTTCCGACATCGTCGTGAGCGTACCCGCCGTCGCCGCCGCGAATTGCTCAAGGGGGTGGGAGAGCGGGCCGATCTACCCAGTGGGATAGGTCCAACGCCCTCTGGTGTTCGAGCGCCAGATCTTTACTGTGAGTGGCAGCGTCGCCGCAGAAGGTGACTGCCGCACCGAAGATGGTGACCGACCGCCCACGGCGATCGACGAGGAGACAGGCCATGCACGAGGTAGTCGGAGACCAGACCATGAGTTCGCAGGGACTGAACGACTGGGAGCGGGGCAGCATGATCCCGCCCCGTCGCCTCGGCGCGCTGCTGAGCGACGCTCGCGCCAAGCAGGGCAACACGCTCGAAGACCTGGCCGAGCGCTCCAACGGGCGATTCTCCCTTGCCGCCCTCAGCTCGATCGAGCGGGGTTCGCGCGACGTGTCCGACGAGGACGCCCAGAAGCTCGCCACGATCTACGGACTCGAGTCGACATCGCTCGTCCCGCCGCGTTCGAAGCTGGTCGTCGACCTGAGCGAGGGGCTCCTCACCGTCGACGACCGCAGCCTGCGCGTCGGCCGCTCCTCGCCGTCACGTGACGAGGTGCTCGCCCGCTACCTCACACTCGTCTACTCCATGCGCCGGCTCGAGCCGGGCGCTCCGCTCACCCTCCGCGTCGACGACCTCGACGTCCTGGGTCGAGCGCTCCGCGTCGGCAGCCGGACACTCGAAACCGATCTCGAGTCGCTCATGGCCCACCCCGAGCAGCTCCTCGGATGGCGCTCGCGTCTGCTCAAGCGTCGCGTGCTGATCCCCGCCGCCGGTGTGATGGTCGCGCTCCTCGGCGTCGGCGCCCTCGTCCTCGTGCAGGGCCCGCAGTCCGCCGAGGCGGGCACCAACCCGTCCGTGGCCGTCCCTGCCGCCACGGCCACGGCGCCGGTCCCCGTCGACATCGGCTCCGCCGTCGTGCAGGAGCGCAACGCCGACGGAACCCCCGGCCCGGTCGTCGTGCGCAACGGCGTCGATGCCCCGGTCTCGTCGACGAGCTCCGAGGTCGGGCTCATCGCACCGGAGACGACCGTCGCCGAGACGAGTGTCGGCGACGACAGCGGTGCCGTGTCGGTCGAGCGGACCCCCGAAGCGGCAGCGCAGGACGTCGCCGTCGGCTGAACGTCGTGGCGGACGGCTGCCTACAATCGCCCGATGCTTCGCCGCCGCCCCCTCCGAACCCCCGCCGTTGCCGTTCTCGCCGTTGCCACATTGCTGACCGCGGGGTGTGGCGGCTCCGACGACGCTGCCGACGCACGACCGTCGGCCCCGACGACCACCTTCGCGTTCCCCCAGGACGAACTCGTGGACGAGACCGGCAAGGCGGTGGTGGAGATCAGCGCGATCGACAACAGCCTCGAGCCGCGGTACGTCGAGATCACCGTCGGGACCCGCGTGGTGTGGAAGAACGAGGGGCGCAACCCCCACGACATCCTCCCCGCCGTCGACGGTGCGTTCGCCGGTGCCGTGGCGTCGGAGATGCCGCCCGGTTCGACCCACACCGTCACGTTCGACACCGCCGGCGACTTCCCGTACTACTGCTCGACGCACGGCACGATGAAGAACGGCATGAACGGCGCGATCCGGGTCGTCGCCGCCTCCTAGGTTCGACCGGGCCGGGCGGCCCCTCGGCATCCCCCGAGATTGCCGTCAGGACGTGACAGCGGTCACTAGGGTGCCGCAGATGAAACGCACACTGGTTGCACTGCTGATCCTGTCCAGCCTCGCCGTCGGCTGCGGCGACGACTCGAAGTCGGCCGACGACGGCGACTCCACCGCGACCACCGAGGCGGCCGCCGAGGGCCAGCGCACACTCGTCGTCCCCGACGACTACGACACCATCCAGGCCGCCGTCGACGCGACCGAGCCCGGCGACCTCGTGTACATCAAGAACGGCACCTACACCGAGGGCACGGTCGGCGTGACCGTGGAGACCGAGAACATCGTCATTCGAGGCGAGGACCGCAACAAGGTCATCATCGACGGCGAGTTCAAGCGCGACAACGGCATCAAGGTGTTCTCCAACGGCGTGGCCATCGAGAACCTGACGGTGCGCAACAACAACGGCAACGGCATCTTCTTCACGGGCGAGTACAACGACGACACGTCGAAGAACAAGATCCTCACGGGCTACCGGGCCAGCTACATCACGGCCTACAACAACGGCCTGTACGGCGTCTACGCCTTCAACGCCACCAAGGGGCAGTTCGACCACTCCTACGGTTCGGGCCACCCCGACTCGGCGTTCTACATCGGCCAGTGCAACCCCTGCGATGCGCTCCTGACCGACAACGAGTCCGAACTCAACATGCTCGGCTACTCGGGCACGAACTCCACGGGCGTCACGATCGTCAACTCGTACTTCCACGACAACCGCAGCGGCATCGACCCCAACTCGCTCGACAGCGAGAAGCTCGCGCCCAACTCCGGGACGATCATGATCGGCAACCGGGTCATCGACAACAACAACGTGGAGGCCCCCAACAACGAAGGCTTCCAGGAGGCCTACGGCAACGGCATCGTGCTCGGTGGCGTGTCGAACAACGTGGTCGAGCGCAACCTCATCACCGGGCACATCCTCTCGGGTGTGCTCGTCACCGATCTCCCCGACGGGTACAAGCCCGAGGGCAACAAGGTGCGCAACAACACGCTGTCGGGCAACAAGTTCGACCTTGCCTACCTCACGGTGAACTTCCCGTCGAACCTCTTCGGCAACTGCTTCGAGGGCAACACGTTCACGACGCAGTTCCCCGACGGGCTCCAGGACAAGGCGGCGTGCGGCGGCCCCGAGGTCGACCTCGGCGATCTCAGCAGCGTGATCGCCAGCGTGCCCCCGACCCCGCCCGACGTCGACTGGAAGGCCGTCGAGGCGCCGTCGGCGCAGGAGAACATGCCCGACGCGAAGAACGCCAAGGCCAAGCCGGCGACCGACGTGCCGGCCAAGGTCGACCTCGACGCCATCACCACGCCGACGGCGTGACGACGGGGGAGCACTCGGGCCGCGACCGGGGTCCTCGACGTTGACCGAGATCGAGACCCCGTCGGGCCGCGTCGCCGGACGCGTCGTCGACGACGACACGTCCACCGTGCACGAGTTCACGGGCATCCGGTACGGCCTGCCGCCGGTCGGGCCGCTCCGGTTGCGCCCGCCGGTGGCGGTGCCGCCGTGGACCGGTGTGGTCGACGCGACGTCGACGCCGCCACGGAGCATCCAACCGGCGACGATGCTCGCTCCCGCCGGCGATCCCGAGGACGAGGACTGCCTCGCGCTCAATGTCTGGACGCCCGACCCCACCGGATCAGCTGCCCGTGATGGTGTGGATGCACGGGGGAAGCTTCACGTCGGGGTCCGGCTCGATCGCCTGGTACCAGGGTGCCCGCCTGGCTCGACGTGGGGTGGTGGTCGTCACCATCAACTACCGGTTGGGGGCCCTCGGGTTCCTCGACCTCGCCCCGCTCGGCGGTGACGAATGGGCCGGGTGCGCCAACGTCGGGCTCCAGGACCAGACCTTGGCCTTGACGTGGGTGCGCGATCACATCGCCGCATTCGGCGGTGATCCTTCCCGGGTGACGATCTTCGGCGAGAGCGCCGGGGCCATGAGCGTGTCGACCCACCTGGCGGTCCCGGCCTCGTCGGGTCTGTTCCGGCGGGTCATCGCCCAGTCCGGCGCCGCCGGTCACGTGCAGGACACCGAGTCGGGTCGCCGCGCCGCGACGCGGGCCCTCGACCTGCTCGGCGTCGGCCCGTCGACGCTCGCCCGGCTGGCCGATCTGCCGGCCGCGGCGTTCCGCGACGTCACCAACACCATGCAGAACGAGGACCCCGACCGCGACGTCCCGCTGCCGTTCCGGCCGACCGTCGACGGCTCTGTGCTCCCGGTCGCCCCGCTCGACGCCCTCGCCTCGGGCGCCGCGTCGCACATCGACCTGCTGGCGGGCACGAACCGCGACGAGATGAACCTGTTCCGCCTCATGGCGCTCCTCGACGGCGCCGCGCCCGATCTCGAGGACACCCGGCTGCTCCGCCGCCTCGACCGGGCGTTGGCGCGACTCGGACGCCACGCCGGTGCCGAGACCGCCCTCGCGGCGTATCGGGCCCACCACCCCGACGCCGGCAACGCCGACCTGTGGGCCGCGGTGTCCACCGACACGGTCTTCCGCATGCCGATGCTCGCCATGCTCGACGCGCACGTCACCGGGGGCGGGTCGGCGTGGTCGTACCACTTCACGCATCCCTCGTCGGGGTTCGGCGGCGCGCTCGGCGCGGCGCACGCCGTGGAGATCCCGTTCGTGTTCGACAACCTGGGTCAGCCCGGCACCGAGATGATGCTCGGCGACGTCACGCCCGAACGGCAACGATTCGCCGCTGACGTGGCCGATCGGTGGGCCACGTTCGCCACGGCCGACGACCTCACGGCCGGTTCGCCCGGGTGGACGGTGCCCGGCACCGATCAGGCATGGCCCGCGTATGAGCCCGACCGCCGTGCCCAGGTGCGGCTCGACGTCGACGCAGCGGTGATCGAGGCGCACCAGGACGACCTCCGCGAGCTGTGGCTCGGCGCCTGAGCCGCACGACCGTGCCCGGTTGGGAGAGACTGTGCCCGTGGACAGCGCAAGCGTGAGGGAGTGGCTCGTCGCCGGAGCCGTGATCGAGACGGACGAGGGTGTCCTCCTCGTGCGGAACCTGCGCCGCAACGGTGCCTCGGACTGGACACCGCCGGGCGGCGTGATCGAGGCGACCGAGCGCGCCGACATCCGAGAGGGCCTCGCCCGCGAGGTCCTCGAGGAGACCGGCCTCCGAGTCACCGAGTGGGGGCCACTCCTGTACGAGGTGGTCGCCGAGGCGCCCGACCTCGGGTGGGTCATGCGGGCGCAGGTGTGGCGGGTCGACGCCACCGACGGGGCACTCGCCGTCGGCAACGACCCCGACGGCATCGTCACCGACGCCGCCTACGTGCCGCTCCATCGGTGCGGCGAACACCTGGAGAGCACCCACGACTGGGTCCGTGAGCCGCTGACCGATTGGCTCGACGGTCGGTTCGACCACCAGCCGACCTACCGGTACCGGCTCGAGGACGCTGTCGCCGGGCGAGGCCGAATCGTCCGACTGTGAGCGCCGCCCGCCGGCACATCCTCCATGTCGACATGGACGCGTTCTTCGTGTCGGTCGAACTCCTCGAACGCCCCGAGCTGCGCGGTCGCCCCGTCGTCGTCGGCGGCACCGGTCCACGCGGGGTGGTGGCGGCGGCGTCCTACGAGGCCCGGGCGTTCGGTGTGCATTCGGCGATGCCGAGTGCGGTCGCCCGACGCCTGTGCCCCCAAGCCCTGTTCCTCGATGGACGTCACGAGCGCTACCGGGAGGTCAGCGCCGTGGTGATGGACATCTTCGGGTCGATCACACCGTTGGTCGAGCCGTTGTCCCTCGATGAGGCGTTCCTCGACGTGAGTGGCCGGGTGCGTGCCCTCGGTCCGGCGCCCGGTATCGCGGCCACGATCCGACGGCGAGTCCTCGACGAGGTCGGGCTCACCTGCTCGGTCGGCGTGGCGCACAACAAGTTCCTCGCCAAGTTGGCCACCGAGACCGCCAAGCCTCGGGCGACTCCGACCGGGCCGGTGTTCGGCAGCGGTGTCGCCGTCGTCGATCCCGACGACGTCGAGGCGTTCCTCTGGCCGCTCGCAGCGTCCGACCTGTGGGGCGTCGGCCCTGCGACGCTCGCCAAGCTGGAACGACTCGGCGTCGCGACCGTCGGCGACATCGCCCGCCTTCCGCTCGACGCGTTGTGCCGCGCCGTGGGCAACGCCTCGGGGACCCAGCTCCACCGGTTGTCCCACGGCCTCGACGACCGACCCGTCGAACCCGGCCAGGTCGCGAAGTCGATCAGCCACGAAGAGACGTTCCCGACCGACGTCACCGATCGGGCCCGTCTCGAGCGCGAGGTGGTGCGCCTGGCCGACGCGGTGGCCGACCGGCTCCGACGGGCCGGGAGCTACGCGCGCACCGTGCAGCTCAAGCTGCGGCACGGGACCTTCCAGACGTTGACCCGTTCGTCGACCCTGCCGGCCGGCACCGACGACGGGATCGAGATCGCCCGGATCGCCCGCACCATGCTCGACGGCATCGACGTGTCCGGCGGCGTGCGCTTGCTCGGCGTCGGGGTGAGCGGTCTCGCCGAGGCGGAGCATCGAGCCGAGCAGCTCTCGTTGCTCGACGATGCCGGCGCGGCCCCGCCCGATGGGGCGGCATCGCCGACGGTCGACCGACGTCGCCTCAACGAGGCCGTGGACGAGATCCGTGACCGCTTCGGTCGGGCATCGATCGGCCCGGCCACCCTGGCTCGGCCCGACGTCGGTGCGTTCGTCGAGGGGCAACAGCAGTGGGGACCGACCGGGCCCGACGACCGGGATGCGGCCGGGTCGGACCGCCGGTGAACGGCGGTCCGACCCCACCCCACTGATCCGGTCGAGCCAAATGCGCTGTCGCGCGTTGTCGTTCACGAATCACTGTGCGATCATGACCCCAGCAATCGAGTGATCAGCCGGGGGACCCGCGGTGCCGCTGTCCGAGGACGAACAACGAATCCTCACCGAGATCGAGCACCAGCTCCGCGTGTCGGATCCCGATCTCGCCCGCCAGGTGAGCGAGACGACGGTGTACTCGGCGCCGCTGCGGCGCACGCGCCTCGCCGTGGCCGGGGTCGTCGTCGGGTTGGCGGTCACCATCCTCCTGCTGATCTACGTCAACGCCTACGTGGCGTTCGTCGTCGGGTTCGGGCTGATGTTCGCGTCGGCCTTCTACCTCGAACGAAACATCCGTCACCTCGGTCGCGTCGGGCTCAACCAGCTCGCCACCACGGTGCGGTCCACCGGCGTCCGCGACATGTTCGGCACCAACGCCGGCCGCGACGAGACCGCCGACCCCGATTCCTGAACGGCCTCCGGCGCCTCGGTTCAGCCGACGTCGAGATCGGCTCGAAGCCGCTGCTGGCGGTCGAGTCGTGACCACACGACGTCGCGCACCTCGTCGCTGATCCGCTCGGCCGACGCGGCCTCCTGTTCGTCGGGCGGCGTCGCCCGGAACCGCCGGTCCGACTCCCGCCGGCCGAGGACCACCAGGTCCTCCACCTCGACGAGCTTGGCGGCACGCGTGGCGAACTCGACGGGGGTCTCCGATGGGGTGGCATGCACGTCGACGCGGGCCAGATCGCGACATGTCTGCGCCCAGCTCGACGACACCCGATCGGCGGTCGACACGTCGGTGCGGCGGTGGCGTACCCGACGCCGACGGACCGCCACGACCCGGAGCCGCACCAGCAGCGCCGAAAGGGCCGCCAGCCCGACGATGACCAGGAGTACCACGGTCGGTGTGTTGGACGTTGGCTCACCCGACGTGTCGTCGGCGGCATCGCCGGGCCGGGGCGGAAGCTGGTCGGGCGCCGTCGTCGGCACGGCACCGTTCTGGGCCGGGGCGATCGTGGTGGTCGTGGTGGTGGTCGTGGCACCGAGCTCGATGGAGTTGCCGAGCTCGTCGGACTGGGCGGGCGGAACGTCGGAGTAGCTCCGGGCGTCGGGGTTGCCGCGGCCCGGTGTCGGTTCGAACGCGACCCAGCCGACGCCGTTCACGTAGACCTCGGGCCAGGCGTGGGCGAACCGGCCCCGCACCGTCCAGGTCGTCGTGGCCTCGCCCGTCGCCGGGTCGACGGTCTCGGCGCCGTCGCCGTAGGTGAACCCGACCGCGACCCGCGACGGCAGGCCGATCGACCGGGCCATCGCTGCGAACGCGGTGGCGAACTGCTGGCAGAACCCGCTGCCGTTGTCGAGGAACGCCGTGAGCGGATCCTCCTCGCCGCGGTAGTCGGCCGAGCGGTCGTACCGGAAGCCGTCGCCCCGGAAGTAGTCCTCGAGCGCGATCGCCGAGTCGTAGGCGCCGAGGCCAGCGGTGATGCTCCGGGCCCGGCTCACGGCGGCGTCGGGGAAGTCGGCGGGCAGGGCGAGGAAGTCGTCGAGCGCGGGGTTCGCGGGTGAGCCGGCGGCCTGGAGCACGGAGCGGTCGAGGTCGGCGACCGCAGCGTCCATGGAGTAGTCGATGGACGCGGTCGACTCGCCGTCGGCGACGAAGACCGAACCGGAGCTGTCGTCGAAGCGGAGGTCCACCGGAGCGTCGACGCCGGTGGGGGCGTAGAGGGACGGCAACCAGTCGCTCTCGAGGTCGCGGATCTCCACGTCGATCCGCTCCCGCTCGACCGCGACGTCCTCGTCCCACGGGGACGGGATGCGTTCGCCCGAATCGAGGTTGCGGTACTTCGCACTCGCCGACCAGCTCCGCCCGTCGAAATCGTCGAGTGCGGTGAGCCGCCAGTAGTGCGGGGTCGGCGACGTCACGGTGAAGAGCACGTCGTTCGACTCGCCGCGGAGCAGCGAATCGAGGCTCACGAGTGGGCTCTCGACGACCCGGGCCTTGGGACCCCGACCGATCGAGCGGAGGTCGACCATGCCACCCGAGTCGGTCGGCGAGGCCCGGGCGAACAGGCCTGATGCCAGCAGTACCGCGGCGAGGAGGGGGACGCCCACGAACCAGACGACCCGCTGGCCCGGGCGTGTGCCGGCGGCGACCCGAAGTCGTGCCGCCCGCACGGCGAGGCGGTAGAGGGCGAGGGCTGTCACGAAGACGACCGTCGACAGGAGTGCGTGGCGACCCAACAGCAGCACCGACGAGAAGACGAACGTGGCGACGTGCGGTGCGACGGCCTGGAGCGGCGCGTCGGAGCGGCCGGCGGCGAGGTCGGCGAACACGGCCATCAACCACAACCCGGCGGCGAACGTGACGGTGAAGCCGGGGAGGTCGTCGACCGGCGCCACGAGCTTCTGGAACGGCCCGAACGCAACGTGGGCGTCGTGGAACGCCTGGCGGAACACCTCCGCGCTCGGGAGCCCGTACCAACTCTGCGCCCGGTAGTAGACGAGCGTGATGACCACGATCCCGGAGATGAGCAGCAGCGCCGTCGCGAGCGTGGCGCCGAGGCGGAGGGCGCGCCCGAGGACCGACAGTCCGTGGGCGATGGCCACGACCAGCAGAAGTGGCCAGAGCTGATCCCAGCTCCGGAAGGCGCGGACGAGGGCAACGGCGACGGCCGCCGTCACCGCGAAGAGCGCGAGGTCGACCCCGGCGCCGAGCCCCAGGTTCGGGGTACCGCGCCGACCTGCGATGCCGTGGTCGGCTCCGCCGGTGCGGGTGCCGCCGGCGGTGGTGGGGGAGGAGGCGCCAGGGTGGTCATGCCCCGACCCTCACCGGACCGGCGGCACGGGCCCGGACCGCGGCCTGCCAGCGGCGGTCCAGATCGTCGCCCTCGCCGAAGGTCACGTTCAAGACCTTGGCCTCCGACGTCGCCGGAGACCCCTCGCCGGTGGTGATGGCCACGTGTTCACCGCCACGCGAGGCCGACCCCGAGATCGCAGCGCGGTCGTCGGCGCCGATCGTGCCGGTGCACACGACCACGCGGTCGCCCGAGCCGACTGCGGTGGCGGTGGCCAGCCCTCCCCGCAGGCTTCCGACGGCGGACGTCGACGCCGCCGCGAGCTGGTCGAGCACGGTGTCCATACGCTGCGGGTCGTCGAAATAGTCGGAGTCGGACCCTCCGGCGCAGACGAGGCGAACGAGATCGCCCTGCTCGCGGCAGGCGACGAGCGCCGACGCCGCGGCGCTGATCGCTCGCTCGAAGGGGGCGGTGCCCCGGCTGGGCGGGTAGGCGTCGGCCCGGTCGTCGAGGACCACCGTGGTCCGCCGTTGGGACGGCTGCTGGTGGGTCCGCACCATCGGCCGCCCGAGCCGTGCGGTCGATGCCCAGTGCACCCGACGGACGTCGTCGCCGGGCACGTACTCGCGCAGCGTGTCGAACTCCTCGCTCACGGTCGCGATCTGGCGGCGGTGACGGAGGCCGCCGCTGGGGTCGTCAGCCGCCAGCGCCCCGCTCAACCCGAGGCGATGGATCTGTGGCAGGACGATGACGTCGATCAGCGCAGGGACGACGAGGTCGGTTCGGGCGAACGCGAACGGGTCGAGCGATCGGATCGTCACCGGACCGAACGTGGCCAGACCACGGCGACTCGCCCCGACGGTGTACTCCGCGACGCACGCCGGGTCCTTGCGGCGTTGGGGCAACGAGAGCTGCACGACCCGGCGGCCGTCGAGCGAGTCACCGACGACGAGCGGCAACCGCAGGCCCGAGCGCCCGTTGTGGATCTGCAGGGACACGGTGAACTGGTCCCCGACCTCGACGCGACGGGGCCGAACCGTGCGGCGGACCGCGAGGTCGGATCCGGCGGCGCTGGACGACCAGGAGCGACGCCGCGACCAAGACGAGCAGGCAGACGCCGGCGACCGACAGCTCCTCGATACCGGCGACGCGCCCCGCGACGAGCGTGACGGCACCGCCGACTGCGGCGGCCTTGCCCGAACGGGTCAGGCCGAACCGGGCCCTCGACTCAACCGGCATCGCGCGGGAACGGCGACCGTTCCGAGGATCTCGTTGAGGACCGCCGTCGGGTCGACACCCTGGATCTGGGCCTCGGGCGCTACGACCAGGCGGTGGGCGAGCGCCGGCACCGCCAGCGCTTTGACGTCGTCGGCGGTGCCGTGGTCGCGGCCCTGCGCCGCGGCCCGCACCTGCACGGCCCGCTTGAGCCCCAACGTCGCCCGGGGCGACATGCCGAGCGCGAGCGCCCGGTGGGTGCGGGTGGCCATCGCCAGGTCGATCAGATAGCCCGTCAGCGTCGGCGACACGTGGATCTGGCGGCAGTGGTCGGCCATTGCCGTGATGTGGCCGACCGACACGACCGGCGCCAACGCGGCGAGGCCCGGATCCGCGCCCTCGGAGTTCAGGATGAGGGCCTCGTCGGCACGGGCCGGGTAACCGATCGACAGCTTGAGCAGGAACCGGTCGAGCTGGCTCTCCGGCAACGGGTAGGTGCCGTGGTACTCGAGGGGGTTCTGCGTGGCGATCACCATGAACGGGCGGGTCAACCCGCGGGTCACGCCGTCGCTCGTGACCTGCGATTCGGCCATCGCCTCGAGCAGCGCCGACTGGGTCTTCGGCGACGAGCGGTTGACCTCGTCGGCCAGGACCACGTTGTTGAACACCGGGCCGGCGCGGAACTCGAAGTGCCCCATCTGCTGGTTCCAGACCGACGTGCCCAACACGTCGGTCGGCAGCAGGTCGGGGGTGAACTGGATGCGTCCGAACGAGCCGCCGACGGTGGCAGCGAGGGCCTTGGCCAGCGAGGTCTTGCCGACGCCGGGAACGTCCTCGATGAGCAGGTGCCCCTCGGCGATCATGCACAGCACCGCCAGCTCGACCACCGAGTCCTTGCCCCGGATGACCCGGCGAATGTTGTCGCAGATCACCCCGAACAGCTGCTGGAAGGACGGCTGTGACGGTGACGCACCCACGTCGTCGGCTCTCAGGTTCGCGCTCATCGGACAGGAATCCTGTCATGTTGACGACCGCTGAGGCGCTCAGCAGTCGATCGGGGTCGATATCGTTCGGCGATGGTCCCTCCTCCGGTCGTGCTCGCCCTCGACGTCGGCGGCACGAAGCTCGCCGCCGCGCTGGTGGGCGCCGACGGCAGCATCGATCGACGGGCCACCGTGCCCACCCCGGCGACGGGGACCGCCGGTCAACTCTGGGACGCGGTGTGCGGCCTCGTCGATCCGCTGCTCGACGCGTCGCCCGCCGTCGTCGGCGTCGGGTGCGGCGGCCCGATGGAACGCGGCGGTTCGACGGTATCGCCGCTCAACATCCCGGCGTGGCGGGAGTTCCCCCTCCTCGAACGCCTCGGCGACCGGTGCGGTGTGCCGGTCGCGATCGACAACGACGCCAAGGCGCTCGCACTCGGCGAGGGCCGGTGGGGCGCCGCGGTGGGTGTGGACGACTACCTCGCCATGGTCGTGTCGACCGGCGTCGGCGGTGGCATCGTGCTCGACGGTCGGCTCCTCGACGGTGCTGCGGGCAACGCGGGCCACATCGGCCACGTGATCGTCGAGCCCGACGGCCGTCGGTGCGCGTGCGGTGGCCGCGGTTGTCTCGAGGCCGAGACGTCGGGCCCGGCGATCGAAGCCATGACGGGGCGGCCCCCCGCCGAGGCGTCCGTCGAGGTCCGCCGCCGGACCGGCCGCCTCGTCGGGCGCGCCGTCGCCTCGGTGGCGGCGCTCCTCGATCTGCGCCTGGCGCTCGTCGCCGGTTCGGTAGCGCTCGGGTTCGGCGCCGAGTTCTTCGACGCGGCCCAGGCCGAGCTCGACGAGTCGGCCCGCATCTCGTTTGCCCGCGGTGTTGTCATCGGTCCCGCAGGTCTCGGCGGCGACGGGCCGATCCTCGGTGCGGCTGCGGTCGGATTGGCGTCGCTTCCATCTGGAATCACCCCACCGGCGGCGAAGTAGTCTTGGCGGCGTGACCCCCGAATATCCCGCTGAGACCGCCGAGTTCCGCAAGGGAATCCAGGCCTTCCTGGCCGCCAACCTGCCCGAGGGCTGGACCGGCCTGGGTGGCATCCCCACCGACGACGTGCTGCCGTTCCTCGAGCAGTGGCGCAAGGTGCTGCACGAGTCCCGTCTCCTCGCACCGCAGTGGCCCGCCGAGTACGGCGGTGGCGGTCTGTCCAACCTCGAGACCGTGATCCAGTTCGAGGAGTTCGCCAAGGTGGGCGCCCCCACCGGCGGCCCGAACGACGTGTTCAACATCGGCATGATCGGCAACACGATCCTGCACTGGGGCACCCCCGAGCAGAAGGCGCACTACATCCCCAAGCTGCTCAGCAACGAGCACATCTGGTGCCAGGGCTACAGCGAGCCGAACGCCGGCTCCGACCTCGCCGGGGTCGGCTGCAAGGTCGTGCTCGACGGCGACGAGTACGTCATCAACGGCCAGAAGATCTGGACGACCTACGGCCACCTCGCCAACCACATCTTCGTGGTCGGTCGCACCGACACCACCGGTGCCCGCCCCCACGACGGCATCACGTTCCTGCTGGTCGACATGGACCAGCCCGGCGTCGAGGTCCGTCCCATCAAGATGATGTCGGGCGACAGCGAGTTCAACGAGGTGTTCTTCACCGACGTCCGTTGCCCCAAGGAGAACATCCTGGGCGAGCCCAACAAGGGCTGGGCCGTCGCGATGACCCTGCTCGGGTTCGAGCGGGGCGAGGCCGGCGCCGTGCTGCCGATCCGCTTCCGCGAGGAGCTCGACCGCCTCGTGGCGATGGCCAAGGAGACCGGTCGCAACACCGACCCGCTCATTCGTCAGCGCATCGCCTGGTGCTACAGCAAGGTCGAGATCATGCGGTACCTCGGCATGCGCACCCTCACGCTGTTCCTGGCCGGCAAGGAGCCGGGGCCCGACGCCGCGATCACCAAGCTCTTCTGGTCCGAGTACCACAAGGTCGTGAACCAGCTCGCGGTCGACATCTTGGGCCCGGCCGCCATGGTGCCGTCGGGTCGTTGGCCGTCCAACTCGATCTCGTGCGACGACCCGGGCTCGCCCAACGACAGCGCCTCGTGGGTCGGCACCATGTACACGGCGATGGGCGGCACGATCTACGCCGGCACGTCGCAGATCCAGCGCAACATCATCGGCGAGCGCATCCTCGGGCTGCCCAAAGAGCCGTCAGGTCGATGACCGCTCCGTCGGGGCGTCGATGACTGCTCGGTCGGAGCGTCGATGACTGCGCTCCTGGGCGCGGTGGCCGTCGTGCTGCGGCACCCCGACCTGTGGGGCACGGCCCTTCGTCAGGCCCGGTTGCTGGCCCGACCGGGGTGGTGGCGACGCCCGCCGTTCCTGCCGGTTCCCGATCCGGACTATCTCCGGTTCCGCCTCCTCACCGCCTACGGCGGCGACG
The DNA here is from genome assembly GCA_037045585.1 of Microthrixaceae bacterium. Classification (GTDB taxonomy): domain Bacteria; phylum Actinomycetota; class Acidimicrobiia; order Acidimicrobiales; family Microtrichaceae; genus SSF14. The sequence goes on along the minus strand of JBAOIR010000051.1, from coordinate 48,707 downwards.
GCACCGCGGCCCCCGACCCGTCCGATCTCGTCGCGTACCTCCGCTGGTGCCGGGCCTACCCCCAGGTCATCGCCCACTAGTCCGGTTGGTCGTCGTGCCGTCCGAGGTCTGAACCGCGGCGCACGCACCTCGTGCGCCCGGGTTCACACCTCATGGTCGGACGGATCCCGGGCCCCGGTGTCAGTGGCCTCGGGCAGGATGCTCACCATGCCGGTCAACGCCTTGCGCGTTGTGTCCGAGCTCGCAGCCTCTCAACACAACGTCTTCACTCGTTCCCAGGCTGCTGCCCAGCACGTCCATCGCAATCAGATCCGTCGCCTGATCGACAACGGGCTCGTCGTCGAGATGGCGAGCGGCGGCCTGGTGCTGCTGCCCGGTCCGGCCGGACCGACGTGGCTCCAACGCGTCACCGGCGCCGTGTTGAGTCATCCCGGTACCGTCGCGTCGCACACGACCGCGGCGCGTCTCGACGACGTTGACGGGTTCCAGGTGTTCGACGAGATCGAGCTGACGGTGCTCCTCCCGAGGGCGCTCCGGGTGCCCGGGGTCACCGTGCATCGCACCGGCCACCTCGACCGGTGCGACGTCGTCACCGTCGAGGGGGTTCCGAGCACCAACCGGGCGCGGACGTTGTGTGATCTCGGCGCGACGGTCGAGCCGCTCATGGTCGAGCGGGCGCTGCACGATGCGGTACGCCGCGGCACGAGCCTCCGCTGGATCGCCGACACCGTCGAGCGCCTCCACGTCCCCGGTCGGTCGGGCACTCGGGTGCTCGCCGGTGCGCTCGCCGACCTCGAGCGCATGGGTCGGGTTCCCGACTCCTGGTTCGAGAAGCTCGTCGAGCTGTGCCTCGACGATCCGCGCATCGGCGCGGTGGTGCGGCAGTACGCGCTCCATGACGACGACGGTCGGCACGTGGCGCGGTTCGATCTCGCGATCCCGGAGGTGAGACTCGGGATCGAGGCCCACAGCCGCGAGCATCACTTCTCCGACGAGGACGTCGCCAGCGATGAGCACCGCGATCACGAGGCCAGCGTGCTCGGGTGGGACGTGATGTACCTCGGCTACTGCTCCGTTCGGTCACCGTCCTCGGTCCTCTCCCGGGTCGCGGCGCGAGTCGAGGCCCGCCGCCGACTGATGGGCGTGGCAGGCCGGCCCGCTACGGCGGGGTGATGTCGATGGGAGGGTCTGGGCGATCGCCGGCGATGATCGCGGGCAGGAACTCACGGAGCCGGGGCGGGACGGTCGGGCCGGTCTCGGCGAGGAACTCCTCGGGATCCCACCACCGCGACTCCTCGAACGCCAACGCCTCGAAGGCCTCGAGGTGCAGCGTGCCGGTCGTGTCACCGTCGCAGGTGGCCACGTGGATGCGCTCGTGCTGGTCGAAGTCCCAGCCGGCGAACGTGAACTGGGCGTGTTGGGTCCACACACACGGTCCGATGACCGGATCCCGCACGCCGGCCTCCTCGGCCAACTCACGCGCGATCGCGTGCTCGGCGGTCTCGCCGCCGTCGATGCCGCCACCGGGCAGCTCCCACCACGCCGGCTTCGAGCGGTCGGCAGGATCGCTCGAACGAATGAGCAGGATGCGCCCGTCGGGATCGAAGCACACCACTCGTGCGGCGATCCGGCGGATGACAAAACCCATGGCGCCGAACCCTAGGGCGTGAGCCGGAGCGCGGCACGCGCCGTCCCCGACGTAGCATCGCCAGATGTCGTGGACGGTCGAGCACCACCGTGGTGGCGCCGACGAATTGCATCACCTCGGCCTCGAGGCGCCCGGACGCACCGTGCTCGTGATGGAACTCGACCACGCGGCCGTCGCCCTCGGGAGCACCCAGTCCGAAGCGGTGCTCGACCCGGCCGCCCTCCGGTCACACGGTCCCGGTCGCGATCCCCGAGCGGTCACACGGCGCCATTCCGGCGGTGGACTCGTCGTGATGAACCCCGGCGAGGTCGTGTGGGTCGACGTGGTCATCCCCGCCGCAGATCCGCTGTGGCGGGTGGACGTGGGGGAGGCCTTCGTCTGGCTGGGCCGCGTGTGGGCGGAGGTCGTGGCCGGACGGCTCGCGCCGGTCGATCCGCCGCCGGTGGTCCACCGCGGCGCGCCCCGCCACGCCGACCTGGGCCGGGCCGTCTGCTTCGCCGGCATCGGGAGCGGCGAGGTGGTGGTGGGTGACCGCAAGGTGGTCGGCCTGTCCCAGCGTCGCACCCGTGACTGGGCCCGCTTCCAGTGCCTCGTGCACGGTCGCTTCGATGCCGAGGACTCGATGTCGGTCCTGGCACCGCATCTGACCACCGGTGTGTTCGGTGATCGTCTCCGCGCCCGCCTTGCCAGCGGCGTCGGAGTGGTCGCGCTCGACGGGCTGGTCGACGACCTCGTGGCCCGCCTCGCCACCCGCTGACGCCGGTCGGTTCACCCGCCGACGCTCTCAGGGACCACCCCGGGACACGATCTCGCGGGTGGGACGGGTGGAGGGGAGTGGAGTGGTGCGCCGACCGCGCTCCGTGACGAACGAGTGTTCGAAATTACAAAACTGGGGTGATGTATCGCGCCATGTCAGGTGATTTCGAGACCGAAAAATCTTGAAAGTTCCCGAGAAATCGGGGTCCAGAGTCTGACGGGGGAAGGAGGTGGTGGTTTATGGTGGGTCCTCGTGGAGCAGAGTGGGGCAAAGTGGACCAACCGACGTTGGCAGCTGTTTGTTCCGGCGTCGGATGCCGTTCATTCCCCGATGTTCCTCGTTTCCGTTGGTGACATGTGGGCCGACCGGAGCCGGCGATGAGCTACTACGGATCGTACGACCACACCGTCGACCCCAAGGGTCGTGTTGTCGTTCCGGCGCTGTTCCGCGACGAGTTCCGCAACGGCGGCCATCTCGCCCTGCGACGTGACCACATCGCGCTCTACGACCCCGCCGGGTGGGAGCGCTTCATGACGAAGCTCCGCGAGCTCCGCGACGCCGGCGAGGTCTCCCGGCCCCAGTTCAACCAGCTGATGGCGCTCTCGTCGCCCATCACGCCGGACTCCCAGGGGCGCTTCGGCCTCCCACAGCGCCTGCGTGACACCGCCGGGATCACGGGCAACGCCGTGTTCGTCGGCGTCGACGACTACCTCGCCATCCACTCGCCGGAGACGGCACCGATCCCCGCGGGCGACGAGTTCGATGCCCTCATGGACGCGTTCGACGGATTGCCCCTGTGAGCGATGGAGACGAGCACGATGCGACGAGCCCTGACGATGTCACGAGCGCTGACGAGTTCCGGCACGTCCCGGTCATGCTCGCCGAGGTCGTCGCGCTCCTCGAGCCGATCCCTGCGGGACTCGTGGTCGACGCCACCCTCGGCGGTGCCGGTCACGCGGCGGCGATCTTGGACGCACGACCGGATGTGCGGCTCCTCGGTCTCGACCGCGATGGCGACGCCCTGGCGGTCGCCCGTCGGCGCCTCGCCCGCTTCGGGGACCGGGTCCACCTCCATCACGGGAGGTTCGACGAGATGACCGATGTGGTTCGTTCGCTTGGTGAAGAAGGGGTGACCGGAGTGCTGTTCGACCTGGGAGTGAGCTCGCCGCAACTCGACCGCGCCGATCGGGGGTTCTCCTACCGTCACGACGCTCCGCTCGACATGCGGATGGACCACACGCAGGCGCGGACCGCCCACGACGTCGTCAACGAGTACTCGGCCGCGGCGCTCGCCGATGTGCTCGATCGCTACGGCGACGAGCGGTTCAGCCGCCGCATCGCCAACGCGGTCGTCGCCAACCGCCCCGTCGAGACGACCACCCAGCTCGCCGACATCGTCCGAGACGCCATCCCCGCCCCGGCCCGCCGCACTGGTGGTCATCCGGCGAAGCGCACGTTCCAGGCCCTCCGCATCGAGGTGAACGAGGAACTCGAGACGCTGACCAGCGCCCTCGACCAGGCGATCGATCTGCTGCTCCCCGGCGGTCGGTGCGTCGTCCTCAGCTACCACTCCGGCGAGGACCGCATCGTCAAGGACCGCTTCCGCCGCGCCGAGACCGGCGGCTGCGTGTGCCCGCCCGGGCTCGACTGCGTGTGCGGTGCCGAACCGAAGGTCCGGCTGCTCCGCCGTGGTGCCCAGAAGGCCACCGCCGAGGAGATCGAGGTCAACCCCCCGCGCCAGCTCCGTCCGTCGTCGCGCCGTCGAGTCGGTCACGTTCAAGCCACGGCCCCAAGAGGTCGCCTGATGGCACGAGGGACGTCGTCGGCCACAGCTGCGAAGCGCGCGCCCCGGAGCGCGCCGGCAGCGAAGCCGGCACGTCCCGAGCTGGCGGTCGTCGCCCACCGGCGACGCATCACGCCCACGATGGTCGTGGCGATGTTGCTGGCCGCCGCCGTGGCGTTCGGTGCGCTGTCGGTGCAGATCTCGCTGATCCACCGTCAGCAGCGACTCGACGCCGTGCGGACCGAGATCACCGAGCTGCAGCAGTCCAACAAGGAGCTCCGGCAGAAGGAGAGCCGACTGCAGGCGCCGTCGGAGATCCTGCGCATCGCCCGTGACGAACTCGGCATGGTCGAGTCCAAGCCGCCCGAGCTCGTGACCCCGGCGGTCGAGACCGTCGGCGCGGTCGATCCTGCGGCGGCCCCCGGGTCGTCGTCCACCTCCGAGTCGACCGACGAGCCGGCCGGGCCGCCGACGGCTGATCGCAGGACACTCCATGGCTCCGGTCGCGACCTCGACATCGTCCCGCTCCCGTGCCGGTTCCCGGACGGCGTCGGCGCGCACCGCTGGCACTCGGTCGACCGGCACCCGTTCGACGGGCACCCGTTCGACCGGCACGCGCTCGACCACGACCTCCCGAGCCGCGACCTCCCGAGCCGCGACCTCCCGAGCCGCGACCACCCGGTCGCGCTCCTCGATCCCCGGCGCCGGTCCGCGGGGGGCCGGTGGGGCGGGCACGTCCCGCTCCACCGGCCCTCGTTCCTCCGGTCCGACCCGCCCCACCCGTCGGACCCGCCCGACTCGTCGGACGGCGCCTCGCCCGGCGCGCAGGGTGGCCCGTCGCCGCGGCCCCCAGGTCGGTCTTCGTGTCCGGCTCGCCATCCCGTATTTCATCGTCGTGGCGCTCGCCCTGCTCCTCGCGGCGCGGGTCCTCTGGGTCGGCATCTTCGACGCCGACACCTACGAGGCGCTCGGGCTCAGCAAGCGTGAGCGCACCATCCCCCTGCACGAACTCCGGGGCACGATCTTCGACCGCAACGGCGAGGCCCTCGTCATGTCGGTGCCGACCAAGCTGGTGGCCGTCGACCCGACGCTCGTCGTGGATCCCGAGACGACCGCGACCCAGATCGCCGGCATCCTCGGGGTCGAACGGCTCGCGGTGCTCGACGCCCTCGAGAAGCCCGACTCCCGCTACTCCGTCGTCGCCCGTCAGGTCGACGCCGACGTCGCCGAGCAGCTGAAGGCGGCGGGCATCCCCGGCCTCACGCTGTCGGAGGACCCCCAGCGGGTCGCCGTCAACGGTGACCTCGCCCGGTCGGTGACCGGTTCGATGGACCGGTACGCAACGACGGCCCGATCGGGCATCGAACTGCTCTACGACGAGGAGCTCCGCGCCACCGAGGGCAAGGAGCTGGTGCAGCAGGGTGTCCGCGGCTCCACCATTCCCGGGTCCGAACGTGTCGTCCGGGCGGCCGAGGCCGGTTCCAACATCACCCTCACCCTCGACCGGGCGCTGCAGTTCCTCGCCGAAGGCGAGCTCGCCCGGCAGGTCGAGGCGGTGCAGGCCAAGGGCGGCACCGTCGTGTTGGGCCGCCCCCAGACCGGCGAGATCCTGGCCATGGCATCGGTGTCGCGTACGGCCGAGGGGCAGATCGTGCAGGGCTCGCTCAACCAGGCCATCCGCCTCTACGAGCCCGGTTCGATCATGAAGCTCGTGACGGTCGCGACGGCGTACGACATGGGTCTCGTCACCCCGGACTCCCTCATCGAGGTCCCCTACGAGATCACGCTCTACGACAAGACGATCCACGACTCGCACTCGCACCCCACCGAGATGATGTCGGTGAACCAGATCCTCTCGGAGTCGTCGAACGTCGGCATCATCAAGATCGCCCAGCTGATCAAGGCGGCGGGTGGGCTCGATGCGCTCGTCGACTCCTTCAAGGCGTTCGGGTTCGGCGAGTACACCGCCCTCGGCCTTCCGAAGGAACAAGAAGGTGTGCTCAAGAAGCCGTCGGACTGGAACGGCTCCGACATCGGCTCGATCCCGATCGGCCAGTCGATCACCGTGTCGCCGGTCCAGATGTGGTCGTCGTACAACGCGATCGCCAACGGCGGGCGGTACGTGCCGCCGAAGCTCGTCCGTGACGTCGTCGACGCCCAGGGTCGCCACATCGAGCCGAAGGTCCCGGAGCACGCCCCGACGGCTCATCGTGTCGTGTCCACGGCGGCGGCCAAGATGGTGACCAAGTCGCTCGAGGACGTGATCGACACCGAGCAGGGCACGGGCAGCAAGTTCAAGATCCCGGGCTTCAACATCGCGGCCAAGACCGGCACGGCGTACAAGGTCCAGGGCGACGGCACCTACGGCACGGCGGCGAACCGCAAGTACTCCTCGAGTTTCGTCGGGTTCTTCCCGGCGTCGAACCCCCAGATCTCGATCATGGTGATGCTCGACGAGCCGGCCTACGGCCTGCACTTCGGCGCCACCGCCGCCGGGCCGGTGTTCGACACCCTGGCCAAGGAGTCGATGCGCCGCTTCAGCATCGCCCGCGACTCCGACGCGCCCGTCGAGACCGGCAAGTTGATCCGCTCCCAGCCCGCGACGATGCCGACGACGACGACCACCACGACGGTGCCGGTCGATCCCGCTGCCGTCGATCCGGTCACCGGCCAGCCCGTGGCTGTCGACCCGGCCGGCGGGCCGGACTCCGCTGCGGGTGGCCCGCCCCCCACCGCCCAACCCGGAGCCGCACCCGATGGCTGAGTCGACCGCCGCCGAACTGGCCACGTCGGTCGGCGCCGACGTCGTGGGCGACCCGAACGTGGTCGTCACCGGGCTCACGCACGACTCCGTCCGGGTGTTGCCCGGCAGCCTCTTCTGTTGCGTGGTGGGGGAGCGCTTCGACGGCCACGAGTTCGCGGCATCCGCGGTGGCGGCCGGTGCCGCCGCCCTCCTCGTCGAACGACAACTTCCCCTCGACGTCGTCCAACTGATCGTTCCGAACGTCCGGGCCGCCATGGGTCCGGTCGCTGCCGCGTTCTGGGGCAACCCGTCGGAGGGTGGGCTCCAGGTCGTCGGGGTCACCGGCACGAACGGCAAGACGACGACGGTCACGATCATCGGGCACCTCCTCGACCGACTCGGTGTCCGCTGCGGGATCATCGGCACGCTCACGGGCGCCCGCACGACGCCCGAGGCACCCGAGCTGCAGGCGCAGCTGCGGGCGTTCGACGACGCGGGCGCGCAGGTGGTGGCGATGGAGGTGTCATCCCACGCGTTGGCGCTGCACCGGGTCGACGGCACCCGCTTCGCGGTCGCCGTGTTCACCAACATCGGTGTCGACCACCTCGACTTCCACGAGACCCAGGAGCGCTACTTCGAGGCCAAGGCGCGGCTGTTCGACGAGCGGTTCACGTCACGGGGCCTCGTCAACGTCGACGACGTGCACGGGCGCCTGTTCCGCGACGCCGGCACCATCGACATCGCCACCTACTCCCTCGCCGACCTCGTCGATCTCCGGCTCGAGGCCAACAGCTCGACGTTCGTGTGGCGCGGGCAGTCCGTGCGGCTGCCCCTGGCCGGCCGTTTCAACGTGTCGAACGCGCTCGCGGCCGCCGAGGCGGTGGTGGCGCTGGGTCACGGGCCGGCCGAGGTCGCAGCTGCCCTCGCCACGGTCGCCGCGCCTCCGGGGCGGTTCGAGGTCGTCGACCACGGCCAACCGTTCGCCGTCATCGTGGACTACGCCCACACCCCCGACGCATTGGCCAATCTGCTGACGACCGCCCGCGAGCTGGTCGCCGGCGGTGAGCTGCGAGTGGTCTTCGGCTGCGGCGGTGACCGTGACCGGACCAAGCGGCCGCAGATGGGCGCCGTCGCGTCCGAGCTGGCCGACGATGTGATGCTGACTTCCGATAACCCCCGCTCGGAGGATCCAGCGGCCATCATTGCTGCCGTGAAATCCGGGACCACCACGCCTGTGGGCGTCGAGATCGATCGTGAGCGCGCCATCGAGGCCGTGCTGGCGGCGTCGACAGCGGGCGACGTGGTCGTCATCGCCGGCAAGGGCCACGAGACCACCCAGACCATCGGCGCCAACGTGTCGGCGTTCGACGACCGTCAGGTCGCGGGGGACTGGTTGGCCGCGCACGGCTGGGCGGAGCCGACGGCATGATCCGCATCTTCCTCGCCGGTGGCGTCGCGCTCGTCGTCGCGCTCATCGGAACGAAGTACCTGATCGACCTGCTCACCCGACTGAACCTCGGACAGCCCATCCACGAGGACGCGCCGGAGGGCCACACGGTCAAGGCCGGTACCCCGACGATGGGCGGTATCGCGATCGTGTTCGCCGCAGTCGTGAGCTACGCCGTGTCGGGGTTCTACCGGGGCATCTACACGCAGCGGGGCCTGTTCGTCATCCTGGCGATCACCGGCGCCGGGATCGTCGGGTTCCTCGACGACTTCATCAAGATCCGCAACGAACGCAACGCCGGGCTGAGCAAGCGGGCCAAGATGTTCGGCCTGCTGGCGGTCGCCATCGCGTTCCCGATCCTCGTGGTCACCCAGACGAAGCAGCACACCGAGCTGAGCTTCACCCGTTCAACAACTTCGGCTCGTGGGCCGAGCTGGGCAAGGTCGGCTGGGTCATCTGGGCGGTGCTCTTGATCGTCGGATCGTCCAACGCCGTGAACCTCACCGACGGTCTCGACGGCTTGGCCGCGGGCAGCTCGATCTTCGCGTTCGGCGCCTTCGTCGTCATCGGGTTCTGGACCTTCCGCCATCCCGAGGTCTACAACCTGGCGTCGCAGGCCGAGCTCACGTTCGGCCTCGACCTCGCCGTGATCGCGGCGGCGATGATGGGCGCCTGCGCCGGCTTCTTGTGGTTCAACGCCGCGCCTGCACAGATCTTCATGGGTGACACTGGGGCGTTGGCGATCGGGGTGGGGCTCGCGTGCCTCGCCCTCACGACCAACACCGCGTTGCTGCTGCCGATCATCGGGGCGCTGTTCGTCGTCGAGACCCTGTCGGTCATCATCCAGGTGATCAGCTTCCGCGGGTTCGGTCGACGGGTGTTCCTGATGGCGCCGATCCACCACCACTTCGAGAAGAAGGGGTGGCCCGAGACGACGGTCATCATTCGGTTCTGGATGCTGTCCGCCGCCTGCACGGCGGCCGGCATCGGCCTCTTCTACCGCGACTTCCTGGTGCTGACCGGGACGTTGTCGTGACGGGACCGGACGCGGCGTGAGTGCCGAGCGCTCCTACCTCCTCTACGGGCTCGGCGTCACCAACGTCGCCGTCGCCGCCGCCCTGCTCGATCGGGGCGCGACCGTTGTGGTGGCCGAGGACCGCCTGACCGACGCCAAGCGCGCCGAGGCCGCCCGACTCGGCCTCGAGGTCGTGCGACCCGACAGTGCTGACGACATCGCCCTGCTCGTGGCCGAGGCCGACGCGGTGATCCCGGCTCCGGGCCTGCCCGAGGGCCACCGGATCTTCTCCGCCGCAGCGGGGGCGTCGGTGCCGGTGCTGAGCGAGTTCGACCTGGCCGCCCAGTGGGACGACCGTCCGTTGTTGTCGATCACGGGCACGAACGGCAAGACGACGGTGACCACGCTCGTGACGCTCATGATGGAGCGGTCCGGGTGCCGCGCCGAGGCCGTCGGCAACACCGACGTCCCGCTGGTCGCGGCATTGGCCGATCCGACGATCGAGGTGTTCGTCGTCGAGTCGTCGTCGTTCCGCCTGGCTCGCACCCGCCGATTCCGTCCGCTCGTCGCGACCTGGTTGAACTTCGCCGAGGACCATCTCGACGTGCACACCGACCTGGGCGCCTACGAGGCGGCGAAGGCCCGCCAGTGGGCCGACCTCGACGCCACGAGCACGGCCGTCGCCAACGCCGAGGATCCGGTCGTCGCGCGCCACATCGGTCTCGGCGGTGCACGCTTCGTCACGTTCGGCCTGTCGCCGGAGTCGGCGAGGGTGGGCGTCGACCACTACACCGTCCGGGGCGGTGGCGCCGGCGGTCAGGGCGGCGAGCTGGTGACCCCGTCGGGCGAGACCATCGTCGCCGCGACCGAGATGTTCCGTTCGATGCCGCACGACATCGCCAACGCCCTCGCAGCATCAGCCACCGCGCTCGCCGGAGGTGCGAGCCTGTCGGGCGTGCGGGCGGCATTGCGGGAGTTCACGGGGTTGTCCCACCGGGTCGAACTGGTGGCCGAGGCCGACGGTGTGACCTGGTACGACGACTCGAAGGCGACCGCCCCCCACGCCGTGATCGCGGCCGTCGAGGGGTTCGACCGCGTGGTGCTGATTGCCGGTGGCCGCAACAAGGGCCTCGACCTGGGTGCGCTGGCCGGTGTCGCCTCCCGCTTGGTCGGGGTCGTGGGCATCGGCGAGGCGGGCCCTGAGGTGGTGGCGGCGTTCGACGGTGTCACGCCGGCCGTGCCGACAACGCTCGCGTCCTCGATGGCCGAGGCTGTCGCCGCTGCGGCCGCGATGGCCACGGCGGGTGATGCCGTGCTGCTTTCCCCGGGGTGTGCGTCGTTCGACTGGTACGAGAACTACGGCCAGCGCGGCGACGACTTCGCGGCACGGGTGCGCGAGCTCATCGGGAGTGCACCGTGAAGGGCGCGACGCTGACCCGGCGTCGTCCCGACTCCGAGAAGTCGCAGCTCCGGGCGAAGCGGACCTCGGTCCGGCGCACCCGCAAGCAGGTGGCCCGCGCCCAGATCCCCATGGCGTTCTGGGTGATCCTCGCCACCGTCGGCATCCTCTGCCTCCTCGGCCTGATCATGGTCCTGTCGGTGACGACGGTGAAGTCCACCTACGAGCACGACACGGCTGGATACTTCTTCAACAAACAGGCGGTCTATCTCGGCATCGGCAGTGTGCTGATGTTCGTCGGGTTCAAGTTCGGCTACCGCCGCATCGCGGTGTTCGCGCCGGCGGCGATGGCGGTGTCGCTCGTGCTGCTCGTCGCAGTGCTGTTCCTCGGCGACAAGGTCAACGGCTCGCGGCGTTGGTTCGACATCTCCTTCTTCAACGTGCAGCCGTCGGAGATCGCGAAGCTCGCCGTCATCCTGTGGGCGTCCCGGTTGTTGGCGAGCCGCAGCCGGGAGATGGACGACTGGCGCCGTACGATCCTGCCGGTCGGGCTGGGTGTGGGAGCGACCGTCAGCCTGATCATGCTCGAACCCGACCTGGGCACCGTGGTGGTGCTCTGCTTCGTCGTGTTCGTGATGCTGGTGGTGGCCGGCGCCCGCCTCGATGTGTTGGGGGCGGCCACGATCCCCGTCGGAGCGATCCTGGCGTTCGTCGCGCTGACCGGGTACCACGCCGACCGTTGGGGGTTCCTCAACCCGACGATGCACGGCGACACCACGAACTACCAGTTGATCGGTTCGCTCTCGAGCATCTCGAACGGTGGCTGGTTCGGTGTCGGTCCCGGCGCGTCGATCGCCAAGTGGGGGTTCCTGCCCGAGGCGCACACCGACGCGATCTTCGCGGTCGTCGCCGAGGAGATGGGGGTCATCGGTGCCCTCTCGGTGATCGGGCTGTACGTGGTGCTGCTCGGCGCCGGCCTCCGCGTCGCTCGTGAGGCGGCGACGGAGTTCGGGCGGCTGCTGGCGATGGGCATCTCGACGCTCTTGGCCGTGCAGGCGTTCGTCAACATCGGCGTCGCCCTCGGGGTGCTGCCCAACAAGGGGTTCACGCTGCCGTTCGTGAGCTACGGCGGTTCGTCGCTGCTCGTGATGATGTTCGCCGTCGGGCTGCTGTTGAGCATCGCCCGCGAGGGATCGACCGAGAAGGCTCGCATCCGGCGCCGTGAGTCACTCGCCCGCCAGCAGGCGGGTGGGGCACCGTCGCGGGGCAGGCTGGTGCTGGTGTCGCCGACCCGGGGGCGTGCCGCCGCACCGGCCCGCGGCGTTGCGAAGGCGCCGGTGCGCAGGTCTGCGACGTCCCCGGGCCGCACCGCCGCCAAGTCGCCGGCGCGCGCCGCGTCGAAATCCCCGAGCCGCACCGCCGCCAAGGCGCCCGCCCGCACGGCGTCCAAGTCGCCAGGCCGCACCGCGGCCAAGTCGCCAGGGCGCACGGCGTCGAAGTCGCCAGGCCGCTCGGCGTCCAAGGCGACAGCGCGCACGGCGTCGAAGTCGCCGAGCCGCAGCGCTGCGCCGGTGGCGCGTCAACGCACCCGGCCCGCCGGCCGATGAGCGGCGTCCGCCCGATCGTCATCGCCGGGGGCGGCACCGCCGGCCACATCCTCCCCGGCCTCTCGATCGCCTCGGCCCTCGTCGACCGTGGCGAGCCCCTCGATCGGCTGTTGTGGATCGGTTCGGAACGCGGCCAGGAGTCGACGCTCGTGCCCCCGTCGGGCATCGAACTCATCGTGCTGCCCGGTCGCGGGATCCAGCGTCGGCTCACCCCGGCGAACGTCGGCGCCGTGTTCGGTCTCGTCGTCGCCGCGGTCCGGGCGTTCTGGATCGTCGGGCGTCGTCGGCCAGCGGTCGTCCTGAGCCTCGGCGGTTACGCGAGCGTCGCTGCGGCGGCCGCCGCCGTCGTGTGGCGTGTGCCCCTGGTGCTCGCCGAGCAGAACGCCGTGGCCGGGGCCGCCAACCGATGGCTCGGCCGTTTCGCTCGGGCCGCGGCGGTGCCGTTCGACGGCACGGGCCTGCCTCGGGCGACGGTCACGGGCAACCCGGTCCGCGACGAGATCCTCGCTCTCCGGCCCGCCGATCCCTCGGGCATCGGCGATCGCCAGGCAGCGGCGCGGCACAGCGCTCGGCATCCCCGAGGACCGCATCGTCGTGGCGGCATTCGCCGGCTCATTGGGCTCCCGCCGCATCAACGAAGCGGTCGCCGGTCTGACCGAGGCGTGGCGCGACCGTGGCGATCTGCACGTGTACCACGTGGTCGGCCGCCGCGACTGGGCCTCGTTCCGTCGCCCCGAGGTGGACGACACGGCCATCGGCTACCAGCCGGTCGAGTACGAAGAACACATGGACCAACTTCTCGCCGCAGCGGACGTCGCCGTCTGCCGTTCCGGGGGCACGACCGTTGCCGAGCTCGCGGTCGTCGGCCTCCCGTCGATCCTCGTGCCCCTCCCGATCGCCCCCGGTGACCACCAGCGGCACAACGCCCGGGCGCTGGTCGACGTCGGCTCCGCCGTGCTGCTCGACGACGCCGACTGCACGACCGACGGCCTGGCCGCGGTCCTCGGGCCGCTCGTCGACGAGCCGGCGCGGCTCGACGCGATGGCTCGCGACGCATGGACGATCGGTCGGCCCCACGCTGCAGCCGACGCTGCCGACCTGTTGCTCGCGCAGATGGCCGGGGCCCGCTGATGGCGGGGACCGTGCCGTACGACCGCGTCGACCTCGACGTCGGCGGAGCCCCGCTGCGCGTGCACCTCGTCGGCATCGGCGGAGCCGGCATGTCGGCGATCGCCGAGGTGCTCGCTGCGCTCGGCCATCGGGTGACCGGCAGTGACCGCAACGATTCGGCGACGCTGCAGCGGCTTCGCCTCAGCGGCATCGACGCCCGGGTCGGCTCGGCCCCCGACCTCGCTGCCGACGCCGACGTCGTCGGGGTGTCGACCGCCGTGCCCCACGACGACGTCGACGTCGTCGCCGCCGAGCAGGCGGGTGTTCCCGTCGCCCACCGCTACGACCTCCTCGCTGCAATCGGGGCGACCCGCCGGACCCTCTCGATCTCGGGCACCCACGGCAAGACGACCACGTCGGCCCTCACCGCCCTGGCGCTCGACGGTGCCGGCCTCGACCCCTCGTTCATCATCGGCGGCACCGTTCCCGGCCTCGGCGCCGGGTCCGGCGCGGGCGCACGATGGACCGCATCGGAGTGGTTCGTGCTCGAGGCGGACGAGAGCGACTCGACCTTCCTCGCGCCGCCCCGCGCCGGCGCCGTGATCACCAACATCGAGCCGGACCACCTCGACCACCACGGATCGTTCGAGGAGCTCGTCGCTGCATTCGAACGCTTCGCCGACGGCACCGAGGGTCCCGTGATCATCTGCGCCGACGACGTCGGCGCTGCGCCGCTCATCGACCAGTTCCCCCAGGCGCACTCCTACGGCGAGTCCGGGCTGGCCGACTTCGTGATCTCCGACGTCGACGCCACCGACGGCATGCGGTGGACGCTCACCGATCCCGACGGTGTGGAGCACCACCTCTCGCTGCCCCTGCCCGGTCGGCACCTCGTCCTCAACGCCACCGCGGCGTTTGCACTCGCGGTGTCGATCGGCGCCGATCCCGTCGGCGCCGCGGCGGGCATCGCCCGCTACCGGGGTGTCGGTCGCCGCTTCGAGCACCGCGGTGCCACCGCCGGCATCACGTTCATCGACGACTACGCCCACATGCCGACCGAGGTCCGCGCCGTCCTCGACGCTGCCACGAGTGGTGCCGCCGCCGGCGGGTGGGATCGCATCGTCGCCGTCTTCCAACCCCACCGCTACAGCCGAACCGGTTCGGTGTGGCGGGAGTACGCCGATGCGTTCGCCGCGGCCGACGTCGTGGTGATCACCGACATCTATGCGGCGGGGGAGACCCCCGTCGACGGCGTCACCGGCCGCCTCGTGGTGGACGCCGTCGCCGCGGCGCATCCGCACGCCGAGGTGCTGTGGCTCCCGACCCGGGCCGACCTCCTCGCCGGGCTACCGGCACTGCTCGGCACCGGCGACCTCTGCCTCACCATGGGTGCCGGCGACCTGACGACGCTGCCCGACCAGCTCATCGCGGCGCTGGAGGCGGAGTGATGGGCGAGCCCGACGTGGCGTTCGCCGCGTCGCTCGACGATGTGGGCGCGGCGCTGTTCGACGCCGGTCTCGACGTCGAGGCACAACGCCCCCTGGGTCCGCTCACCACCTACCGGGTGGGAGGGCGGGCATCGTGGTTCGCCGAGGTCCGGTCGGCGGAGGAACTCGTCCGGCTCGCCGAGGTCACGAGTTCGACCGGCGTGCCGACGCTGGTGGTCGGCAACGGCTCCAATCTCCTCGTCGCCGACGCCGGGTTCCCCGGCGTTGCAGTGCAGCTGGGTGAGGCGTTCGCCGAGATCGACGTCGACGGGACCACCGTCGTGGCCGGGGGTGCGGCGAGCCTGCCGGTCGTCGCCCGGCGCACGGTGGCCGCGGGCCTCACCGGGTTCGAGTGGGCCGTGGGCGTGCCCGGGAGCATCGGTGGCGCCGTGCGCATGAACGCGGGCGGCCACGGGTCGGACATGGCAGCGTCACTGCGGGAGGTCCGCGTGGTCGATCTGCGCGCCGGTCAAGATGTCGTGATGTCCGTGGTGGAGTGCGACCTCGGGTACCGGCGGTCGTCGATCGGTGCCCACCAGATCGTCGTCGAGGCGACCCTCGACCTGGCCGACGGCAACGGTGAGGCCGGTGAGGCCGAGTTGGGCGAGATCGTGCGGTGGCGTCGCCACCACCAGCCCGGCGGGCAGAACGCCGGGTCGGTCTTCACCAACCCCACCGGCGACTCGGCCGGTCGGCTCATCGACGTGGCCGGGTGCAAGGGCCACCGGATCGGGACCGCAGAAGTGTCGACGAAGCACGCCAACTTCATCCAGGCCGACCCCGGTGGCCGCGCCGACGACATCGTGGCGCTCATGGTCCACGTTCGGTCCACCGTCGCCGAGACGTTCGGTGTCGACCTGCACGCCGAGACCGCCATGGTCGGGTACGACGCGGCGACCGTCGAGGCGGCCGGAGGACGGTCGTGAGCGACACGATGCGCCCCGGCGACACCGGTCAGGTCGACGCGGTTCGGGCCGGCCGTCGCGGCGACGCCGCCGACGACCGTCCGCAGGTGCTCGCGTACGGCCCCGACGAGCTGTACCCCGATCCGTACGCGCCGTCGGCGACGGGGTGGAGCGACGAGCCCGAGGACACCAGTTTCGAGGACTACGTGGCCGACCCCCGGGTCGTCGCGACCCGGGCGATGGATCTGGCCGAACTCGCGCTCGAGGTGACCGCCCGCCCCGATGCCGATCCCCACGACGTCGTGCCCCAGCGGGCAGCGATCGACATTGCGCTCGACCCGCCCCGTTACGCGGACGACGACCCCACGGCCAGTCCTGGCGTCACCGATCCGTTCGCATCCGAGCTCGTCGGTGACGAGCCGACGTCGGCAGGTCCGGGCATCGTCGTCGACGAACGACTGGAACGCCGGCGCGAGGACGTCGTCTCGGACAACCGTCGCCGTCGCCGTCGCCGCGTCGGCACCCTCGTCGGACTGGTGCTGGTGGGAGCCGGCGTCGTCGGCGCCGCGTATTCGCCGTTGCTCGACGTCGACGACATCTCGATCGTCGGGTCCGACCAGCTCGACCTCGACGGTCTTGCCGCCCGCACCGGCGTCCGCATCGGCGATCCGATCCTCTTCGTGGACCCGGCGTCGGTCGCCGCCGAGCTGCGGGACGACCCTCGGTTCGTCCGCGTCGTCGTGCAACGCCGCTTTCCCGACTCGATCTCGGTGCGGCTCACCGACCGTCGGGCCATTGCGGTGGTGGTCGGCCCGACCCGCGGTGTGGTCGTGGGGGAGGGCGGCGTGATCATCGCCGTCGCGACGGGCGACGAGTTCCTCCAGCACGTCGAGGTCACCGAGGACCCGCCGGTGAAGGTCGGCTCCCGCCTCTCACCCCCGCTGGCCGCAGCGGTCGACGTGATGGGGTCCATGTCGTTCGAGATCGCCGTCCAGATCCAGAAGATGAGCATCACCGCCGAGGGCGAGCTCGTCTTCGACCTCGGCGAGAAGCGGACCGTCCTGTTCGGCACCGTTGAGGACGCGGACCGCAAGCTGCTCGCCACCAAGACGATGCTCGGCCCCCAGATCGACCTGCGCGGTGTGTGCCAGCTCGACGTCCGGGTACCCACGGCGCCGACGATGCGGCGCAACCCCGACTGCGATCTGCCGCCACCGGCGCCCGTCGTCGATCCGGCCACCGGTGCGACGATCGATCCCGCCACGGGTCAGCCCGTTGCACCGCCCGAGACCACCGTTGCGCCGGAGGCGACGGCGACCACGGCCCCACCCGACCCGGCCACCACGGTCCCGCCGGCCTGAACCGGACCTCGACGGTCAAGGTCCACGGGAGTGTGACACTCGACCCCCCGTGGAGAGTTCACCTAGAGTGGGTCGGTCCGTCCCGATTCTCGGTCGGATCGCACTGCCCGATTGCCTGCGATCTTCGGTTCGCACCATCATTCCGTCTCCCCACAATTTGCACGAAGCAGCCGTCGCCGGTTCGCATCGGAGGTCCCCTCCCAATGGCTCACAATCCGCAGAACTACCTCGCAGTCATCAAGGTGGTCGGCATCGGTGGGGGCGGCTGCAACGCCGTGAACCGGATGATCGACGCCGGGTTGAAGGGTGTGGAGTTCATCGCCATCAACACCGACGCCCAGGCGTTGCTGATGAGCGACGCGGATGTGAAGCTCGACATCGGTCGTGAGGTCACCCGTGGCCTCGGTGCGGGCTCCGATCCCGAGGTCGGTCGCCAGGCGGCGGAGGACCACAAGGCCGAGATCGAAGAGGTGCTCCGCGGCGCCGACATGGTGTTCATCACCGCAGGCGAAGGCGGTGGCACCGGTACCGGTGGCGCACCGGTCGTGGCCGAGGTCGCCAAGGCGATCGGCGCGCTCACCATCGCCGTCGTCACCCGTCCCTTCCTCTTCGAGGGCCGTCGGCGCTCGGTGCAGGCCGAGCAGGGCATCGGCAAGCTCAAGGAGAAGGTCGACACCCAGATCGTCATCCCCAACGACCGGCTGCTGTCGGTCGCCAACGACAAGACGTCGGTGCTCAACGCGTTCAAGATGGCCGACGAGGTCCTGCTCCAGGGTGTGCAGGGCATCACCGACCTCATCACGACGCCGGGCCTGATCAACACCGACTTCGCCGACGTCAAGATGATCATGCACGACGCCGGCACCGCGCTCCTGGGTGTCGGTTACGCCTCGGGCGAGGGCCGGGCCATGTCGGCCGCCCGTCAGGCGATCAGCTCGCCGCTGCTCGAGTCGGCGATCGACGGCGCCCGCGGCATCCTCCTCAACATCTGTGGCGGCTCCGACCTCACGCTGTTCGAGGTCAACGAGGCGGCGACGGTCATCCACGAGGTGGCGCACGCCGAGGCCAACATCATCTTCGGCACGACCATCGACGACGAGATGGGCGACGAGGTCCGTGTCACGGTCATCGCCGCCGGCTTCGAGCGGTGGGAAGATCCCAAGGCCGCAGCCGCGGCTGCCTCGTCGCGGCGCAGCTCGAGTGGGTCGTCGGGTGGGCGCGACGAGCGTCGCCCCCGTTCCGACGACGACATCCCCCTCGCCGACGTGTTCGCCGACGACGACGATGACGACTCCGGCGATTCCGACGCCGACGACTTCGACGTCCCCAGCTTCCTGAAGTAGGGGCCGGTCGTGGCGGTCCAGCACCGCTTCAGCGAACGGGCCGACGGCGATTTCGCGATCACCGCCGAGCCGCGTGCGCTCGCCGCGGCGCGCTCGGCGCTGGCGCCGCACCCGTGGACGTGGCTCGAGCAGGTGCACGGTGCGGGAGTCGTCGTGGTGTCGCGGCCCGGCCAGTGGGCCGGCGCCCGGGCCGACGCGGCGGTGACCAGCACTCCCGGCGCCGTGCTGGCCGTGCAGACGGCCGACTGCGCACCGGTCCTGTTCACCGCCGTCGGACCGGGCCCGTCGGCGGGGCCGGTGATCGGTGCGGCGCACGCCGGGTGGAAGGGCCTCTACGAGGGCGTCCTCGAGGCGACGGTCGGCGCGCTGATCGACCTGGGTGCCCGTGACATCTCCGCACGCCTCGGCCCCTGCATCTCGCCGGCGGCCTACCAGTTCTCCGAGCGGGACCTGACGACGATGGCCCTCCGTTTCGGCCCCGAGGTGGTCGGAGCGACCGCGGACGGCGACGCCGCCCTCGACATGACCGCGGCGGTTCGCAGCGCGCTCCGTTCGGCCGGGGTCGACGACGTCGACGTGGCCGCCGCGGCGTGCACCGCGACCACGATCGGCGCCGACGGAACGCCGCGCTTCTTCTCCCACCGGGCACGGGCCGACACCGGTCGCCAGGCCTCGGTCATCTGGATCGAGCCGTGACGGGGCCCCGCTCGTGAGCATCGTTCCCGACCCGGACCTCGTCGATCGGCTGGCCGCGAGGCGGGCGGCGATCGAGGAACGGATCCGCGTGGCCTCCGGCGCGCCGTCGTTCGCCGAGTCGGGGGTCCGGCTCATCGCCGTG
Source organism: Microthrixaceae bacterium (assembly GCA_037045585.1). Classification (GTDB taxonomy): domain Bacteria; phylum Actinomycetota; class Acidimicrobiia; order Acidimicrobiales; family Microtrichaceae; genus SSF14. Next base: position 29,264 of record JBAOIR010000051.1, on the reverse strand, counting down.
TCCAAGACGCATCCGGCCGAGACGATCGTCGCCGCTGCCGCTGCAGGGTTCGCCGAGTTCGGCGAGAGCTACGCCGTGGAGTTCGCGGCGAAGGCGCCCGAGGTCGGCGCGGCCGTCCGGTGGCACTTCATCGGACAGCTGCAGACGAACAAGGTGCGCGTCGTCGCGCCCTGGACCGACGTGTACCAATCGGTCGACCGGCCGTCCCTCGTCGCCGAGCTCGCCAAGCGAGTGTCGGGCGCAACCGTGATGGTGCAGGTGAACCTCGCCGACGTCGAGGGTCGCGGGGGAGTGTCGTGGCAGGACGCTCCGGGGCTCATCGAGTCGGCCCGCGCCGCCGGGCTGTCGGTCGTGGGCGCGATGGGTGTCGCGCCCCTCGCCGACGACGCGACGGTCGCCGCCGCGTTCGGTCGGTTGCGGTCACTGTGCGACGCCGAGGCCCTTCCGGAGTGCTCGATCGGCATGTCCGGCGACCTCGAGATCGCGATCGCCGAGGGTTCGACCATGGTCCGCGTGGGTACCGACATCTTCGGTTCGAGACCTTGAACCACCGCGAACTGTCACGCGGCGATGATTCATGGCACTCTGGTCCCCGTCGGGCAGTTCCTCGTGCGCGACACTGGTCGAGGTCATGAGGAGGAGTTGATGGCTGGGATGTTGCGCAAAGGTATGTCGTGGTTGGGACTGGGTCCCGATGATGAGTACGACGATTACGACGACTACGAAGAAGATCCCGTCGTCGACCTCACGGGTCCTCACCGTGCGGTCAGTACCGGCACCGTCAACCCGAGCCCGGTCGTGCGCGCCGTGCCGGCCCCGTCGCGGGTCGAGCCCATGCCCGACTGGGAGGAGCCGGTCGAGTCGGCTTCCGTCCGGGTGCTTCCGTCCGCCGGTGGTCGCCCCCGTGGTGGTGTGGTGACCGCTCCCGAGCCGGTCCGCCCCCGCAGCAGCGTGGTCCGCCCGGTGCCCGCCGCCACCTCGGCCTCGGCCCGCCCCCACGTCGTCACGCCGAAGACGTTCAACGACGCCCAGGAAGTCGGCGACTGGTTCCGCAAGCGCCAGCCCGTCATCGTCAACCTGCAGGACCTCGATCGCGATCTGGCCCGGCGCCTGCTCGACTTCTCGAGCGGTGTGGCCTACGGCCTCGGTGGCAGCGTCGAGCGCGTGGCATCCCACGTGTACCTCCTGTCGCCGATCGACGTCGAGATCTCGCCCGACGACCGCCGTCGCCTCCGCGAACGCGGCCTCGTCGAGGAGTAGTCCCCGGCAGTTCGTTGCGGTCGCGGTGGGGGGTCCACCCGGCCCCCTCGGACCGGCCGAAGATCTTCTTGCCCTCGGGCAGAAGTTTTGGTAGCTGGTTCCGCCGCGTTTGAAAAACTCGTCGCTAGCATGCACGTCATGGACGTGACACCTCAGCTCATCGAGCAAATCGACTTCGCGGAGAAGTTCCGAGGCTATGACCCCGATCAGGTCGACGACTTCCTCGAGCGGGTCGGGGCCACCCTGGCCGAGCTGACCAAGACGTCACGTGACGCCATCGCCCGCGCCGAGCGCGCCGAGGCCGAGCTGCGCAACGCACCCGAGGCCAGTCGTGCCCCGGCGGCGGCAGCGGCAGCGATGTCGGACGAAGAAGAGGCGATGCAGTCGACGCGCACGCTGATGATGGCGAAGCGCACCGCCGACGCCGCCATCGCCGACGCCCGCCAGGAAGCCCAGAAGCTCGTGGCCGATGCTCGCACCGCCGCCGAGCAGCAGGCTCGCGAGGCCCGCACCGAGGCCGACCGCATCGTCGGCGAGGCGCGCGTCAACGCCGACCAGATGACCCAGAAGGCAACGGCCGAGGCCAACCGTGAGTACGGGGCCCGCCGCGACCAGATCCTCGCCGAGATCGGCGAACTCGAGAACCGCAAGGTCGGTATGGCGTCCCAGCTGGTCGCGATCGAGGGTCGTCTCGAGGAGTACCGCTCGGCGCTCTCCAGCGTCCACGGCGCGATCGGTGCGGTGCTCGACGATCCCGAGACGGCGCTGCGCTCGCCGCTGCCCGGCATCGACCTGGCCGGCATCGCCCGCCCGGTCGCCGAGCCGGCGCCCGAACCCGACGTCGCCCCTGCCGACGTGGCGTCCTACGACGACACCCAGTTCGACGCCGCCCCCTACGAGCCGGCCGTGTTCGCCCCCGTCGCCGACGTGGCCCCCGACGCGCGGTCCTTCGACGCTCGGTCCTTCGATTCCGAGCCGTCCTACGCCGAGCCGATCGGCGAACCGGCCTTCACCGACGCCCCGGTTCGGCGAGCCGGTCGGGTCCGAGCCGGCCTTTGCCGATGCCGCATTCTCCGAGCCCGCGTTCTCGGAGCCCGCGTTCTCCGACGCTGGTTTCGCCGAGGTCGCGTTCTCCGACGACGACCCGGCGTTCCGCAACGGCTCGAGTGGCTCTCACTTCGGCGAGGCCACACTCCTCGACCCCAACGACCTGGCCGTGCCGTACTCCGAGGAGACGGAACTGGCCGGCGGCGCCGACCTTCCGTGGTCCGACGATCGCCTCGACGACCGTGCCGACGAGGCGCCCGTCGGGGATCCGTGGGGTCCGGGCAGCTGGGGCGAGGTCGCCTCGTTCCCCGACCCGTCCGCGGCGTTCGCTCCCGAGGGCGAGGTCTTCGAGCGAGAGGCCACCGCCACGACGGCCACGACCGCCACGCACGCCTTCACCGAGTTCCCCTCCGAGGGGCTGCCCGTCATCGGTGGCGACCGCTACACCCGCGACCTCGACCAGGCGGTCAACCAGCCCGACGAATCCCACGACGACGCCATGACCGCGTTCTTCGAGGGTGACGACGAGCACCAGACCCGCCGTTTCGGTCGCCGTCGCTGACCCACGGCGCGTCCGTTCGCCGTCGACGACCCCGGTTCGTGCCCCCGTTGGCCCGGACCGGGGTCGTTGCGCGTCCCGACGCCGTTTGCTCCCGATCCGGCGTGCTGCACAAGGTCCTCGCCCTGCGCACGGGCCTGCGTCTAGGCTGCGCCGGTTCAATCTCGACATCGAGCTTGCGTCGACACTGAGCGCCTCAACCACACCGGTGGCGGTCCCTGGCCGGCCCGGTGACGAACAGCCCGGCGCCAGCGCTGCACCGTCGGGCGAGGGGGAACATGCCAGCCACCAAGAAGCCTGCTGCCAGCGCAGCCCCGGCGACGTCCAAGAAGAAGGCACCGTCGACGGCGAAGAAGGCGCCGGCCAAGTCGGCCCCTGCGCCCGCCAAGAAGGCTCCGGCATCGGCGGCCAAGAAGGCACAGGCCAAGAAGGCAACGGCTCCCGCCAGCACAGCGCCGAAGAAGGCGCCGGCGACCGCGGCGAAACGCGGTGCGCCCGCGGGCAAGGCCGCCCCTGCTAGAAAGTCCGCCGCCCCCGCAACCACCAAGGCGACCAAGACAGCCCCTGCTGGCAAGCAGACCGCCGCGACCCGCTCTCCCGCCAAGGAATCCGCAGTGCCTACGAAGAAGTCACCCTCCACCTCCGCCCCGGCCAAGAAGGCCCCCGCCAAGAAGGCGCCGGCCAAGAAGGCTCCGGTCGCCGAGGAGGCGCCGGCTCCGGCCAAGAAGGCCCCCGCCGCCAAGCCGGTCACGTCGGTCGCTCCGGTCACCTCGGTGCTCGGCAGCCTGCCCCGGCTCGGCAAGAACCCGCCGCCGCGTCTCACCAAGTCGCCCTACGACGCCAAGTTCCTCGAGTCCCAGCGTGCCCTCCTCCTGAAGGAGCGCGAGGTGTACAGCCGTCAGGCCGAGGCCCTGTTCGCCGAGGCCCAGGCGCTCACCGCCAATCGTGAGCCGGGCGACGTGCAGTTCGACGAGGAGTCCGGCGAGGGCGACACGCTTGCCGTCGAGCGCGACCAGGACCTCGAGCTCAGCGCCCGGGCGCGGGCGACCGTCGAGGACATCGATCTCGCGCTCGAGCGCATCGACAACGGCGTGTACGGCATCTGCGCCGGCTCCGGCCAGGCGATCCCCAAGGAGCGCCTGAAGGCGATCCCGTGGGCGACCGAGCGGGTCGAGTACAAGGTCGGGGGCTTCGGGCGACTCTGACCGAGTCCGGCCGAGGCGGTAGCCTGCACCGATGAGCGAACCCCCGGACTACCGCAAGCTCTACGCGCCCATGGTCGGCGTGGCCCTGGCGGTCATCGCCGCCGACCAGATCACCAAGCACTTCGCCACCCGGCTCGGCGAGCTGCCAAACGCGGCCTTGAACGCCCGAGACCGTCGGCCTCTGCCTGGCTCACAACGAGGGGATGGCCTTCAGTGTGGGCTGGGGCTCCGGTGCGATCATCTCCGCGGTCGCCGTCACGATCGTGGTGGTGCTCTTCGTGGTCGCCCGCAAGATGCCGCTGCATGCCCGGCTCCTCATGGGCGCGATCGCCGGTGGCGCCACCGGCAACGTCATCGATCGTGCCTTTCGGGCCGCCGCTGCCAGCACGCAGCACCGCGGGTTCATGGGCGGGGCCGTGGTCGACTTCCTCTACAGCAGCTTCTGGGCCACCTTCAACATCGCCGACTCGGCGGTGGTCGTCGGCGGCATCCTGTTGTCCATCGTGTTGTGGCGACTCCCCGAACCCGGTGAGGTGCCCGACGGCACCGCGCCCGGCGATGGCCGCACCGCGGTGGGCGATGACGCCACCCGCGACCGGGTGGCCGCCGGCGACGAGCCCGGCAGCACTGCGACAGCAACCTCGTGATCTCCGAGACCATCCCCACCACGCTCGACGGTGAACGGATCGACCGTGTGGTCGCCATGCTGAGCGGGTGCACACGCGCCGAGGCGGCCACCGCCGTCGCCGACGGCACCGTCAGCATCTCCGGCAAGGTCGTCACCAAGCCGTCCACCCGTGTTCGCACCGACCAGGTCGTCGAGCTCGTGGGAGACCCCCATGTCGAGGAGCCCCTGCCCGAGCCCGACCCCTCGGTCGAGTTCACGGTGCTCCACGAGGATGACGACGTGATCGTCATCGACAAGCCCGCCGGCCTCATCGTGCACCCCGGTGCCGGTCACAAGGGCACCACGCTCGTCAACGGTCTCCTGGCCCGGTTCCCCGACGTCTCCGGCGTCGGCGAGGCCCACCGGCCCGGCATCGTGCACCGGCTCGACAAGGGCACGTCGGGTCTGATGGTCGTGGCCCGCACCGAGGACGCGTACCACGAGCTCGTCGACCAGCTGTCGGACCACTCGGTGGAGCGTGAGTACGAGTCGCTGGTGTGGGGAGCGATGGGCACGGCAACTGGCACGATCGACGCCCCCATCGGCCGGTCACGCCGCAACCCACTCCTCATGACGGTGAGCGCCGAGGGCCGCCCGGCCCGCACCCATTACGAGGTGCTCGAGCTGTTCGACGATCCCCAGCCCATGACCCACGTGCAGCTGCGACTCGAGACCGGCCGCACCCACCAGATTCGCGTGCACCTGCGCAGCATCAACCATCCCGTCGCCGGTGACGACACCTACGGGGGCCAGCGTCCGCTCCTCGATCTCGGGCGTCCGTTCCTGCACGCTCGTCGCCTGCGGTTCCTGCACCCGGGCACGGGCCGGCTCGTCGAGTTCCACAGTGAGCTCGCCCCCGATCTCGCCGCCCTCTTGGCGACGATGTCGAAGCTCGCCTGACCACGTCTCTGCAAGTTCCGACGTGGAACCCGCGTGGTCGGGGTTCCACGTCGTGAAATGGCGGCTGGAGAGCGCCTGAGGCCAGTCAGGAGCCGGGCCACGGGCGGTCACCCGTGGTGATGCCCGAGAGCTCGGCGAGTGTGTACGCGCCGAGGGCGCGCTGCATCTGGTCGCCGACGTCGCCCCAGATGGCGAGGAGGACACACTGGCCCTCGTGGTCGCACGCCCCGTTGGTGTGCGGCTTGCCGAAGTCGCCGGCCTGGATCGGGCCGTCGACCGCGCTGACGACCTCGGCGAGGGTGATCTCGGCGGGCGGTCGCGCCAGCACGTACCCACCACCGACGCCACGCTTGGACCGCACGAGACCGGCGCCCTTGAGCGCCAGCAGGATCTGCTCGAGGTACGGCTGGGGGAGGCCGGTTCGCTCGGCGATGTCACGGACCGACGTGGGACCGTCGTTCTCGTGGAGCGCGAGAGAGAGCAGTGCTCTGCTCGCGTAGTCACCCCGTGTCGAAACCTTCACCCCCGCATCGTAGGCCGACGGGCGACCGGACCACGGCACACCAATGCATCGCGGGCGCACTACCGTGGCGTCCAGTGAGCAGCCACCCCGTTCCCGAGCCGGTGCTTCCCGAATACGGGGGAGCCTGCACCAGCGGCATCATCCCTGCCCTCGTCGGCGACCCCGACGACGCCCCGGACTGGATGCAGGCGAGCGCGGTCGGCGCCGATCAGACCGTGGTGCTGGTGCTCGACGGCCTGGGCTGGGAGCAGTTCCGGGCCCGCCAGCACCTCGTCCCGACCCTCGCAGCCATGGACGGGCGGTCGATCACGACGGTCGCACCGTCCACCACGGCGACGGCGCTCACGTCGATCACGACGGGCCTGCCTCCCGGCCAGCACGGGGTCATGGGCTACCGCATGGCGGTCGACCGCGACGTGCTCAACGTGTTGCGCTGGACGACCTACCGCGGCGACGCCCGGCAGTCGATCCCGCCGCGCTCGATCAACGCCAACGATCCCTTCGGTTCCCAGCGCCCGCCGATCGTGGTCCGCGCCGAGTTCGAGCACTCGGGGTTCACAGCCGCTCACCTGCACAACGCTCGGCTCGTCGGCTACCGCATGCCGTCGACGATGGTGATCGAGGTCGCCCGGTTGGCCCGCGCCGGTGAGCCGTTCATCTACGTGTACTACGACGGCATCGACAAGGTGGCCCACGAGTACGGCCTCGGCGAGCACTACGAGGCCGAGCTGGTCGCGGTCGAGTGGATGATCAAGTACCTCGTCGAGGTGCTGCCACCGCGTTCGGCCCTCGTCATCACCGCCGACCACGGCCACATCGAGGTGCCGACCACCGTGCGACCGCATCCCGAGGTCATGAGCGCCGTCGATTTCCAGTCCGGCGAGGCCCGGTTCCGGTGGCTGCATGCCCTGCCCGGCGCCGCCAACGAGCTGTTGGGCGCAACGCAGGAGCACCACAGCGACATGGCATGGGTGGTCTCGCGCCAGCAGTGCATCGACGACGGTTGGTTCGGGCCCATCGTCACGCCGGCCGCTGCGAGCCGCCTGGGCGACGTCGCCATCGTGCCGTTCGAGCCGGTCGCCTTCGAGGAGCCGACCGACACGGGCCCGTACGAGTTGGTGGGTCGTCACGGATCGCTCACGGCGCCCGAGATGTTGGTGCCGCTCCTCGTCGCTCGGAAATAGCGGATCGGGCCGGGCGATTCCGCAGTCCGGATCTCGGTGTCAGGGGTCCGATGTAGAGTCGGTCCCCATGTCGGATCCTTCGCAAGCAGCGCCCGAATCCCCCTCCGGAGGCACGACCGAACCCGAGGTCGTGAGTCCCGACCTGGTCTCGCCCGAGCAGGCCGAGTCCACCGATCAGGAGGCGCCCGAGGTCGAGCCGGCCAAGATCATCCGCATTGGTGGCATGGTCAAGCAGTTGCTCGAAGAGGTGCGCAACACCACCCTCGACGAGGCAGCCCGCGATTCGCTCCGCGACATCTACGAGAACTCGCTCACCGAACTCCGGTCGGCGCTCTCGCCCGACCTCGATGCCGAGCTCGAGCGGCTCACGCTCGACTTCGACGACGACACGATCCCGAGCGAGGCGCAGCTCCGCATCGCCAAGGCCCAGCTCGTCGGCTGGCTCGAGGGTCTGTTCCACGGCATCCAGGCCACGTTGATGGCCCAGCAGATGGCCGCCCGCAACCAGCTCGAGACGATGCGGGGCCAGCTCGGTCCCGGCGGTCCGATGGGTGGTCCGGGTGGTCCCGGTCCCGGTGGTCCCGACCTGCCGACCCCCGGCGGGCCCGGCTACATCTGATCGTGCGCCGTACCGCTGGGGAGCCCGAGCCGATGGAGCCGTGTCGTGGGTGACTCCTTCGTCCACCTCCACCAACACACCGAGTTCTCGATGCTCGACGGCGCCGCCCACGTCGGCGAGGTCGTCAATGCTGCCGCCACCGACGGTCAGCCGGCGATCGGCATCACCGACCACGGCAACATGTACGGCGTCTTGGACTTCTACAAGGCGTGCCGCAAGGTCGACGTCAAACCCATCATCGGGTTCGAGGCCTACATGGCGCACGACTCCCGCCTCGAGCGCCCACCCCGGCGGGGCAAGCAGGACGACTCCGGTGGCGAGGTCGAGGGCGGCAAGAAGCTCTACTACCACCTCACCCTCCTGGCCGAGAACAACGCCGGCTACAAGAACCTCATCCAGCTCTCCAGTCGGGCCTTCATGGAGGGCTACTACTACAAGCCCCGGCTCGACTGGGACCTGCTCGCCGAACACGCCGAGGGGGTGATCGCCACGACCGGCTGCCTCGGTGGCCACGTGCTGCAGTCGCTCATGAACGAGGGGTTCGACGCCGCGCTCGACAAGGCGGCGCGCCTGCAGGACATCTTCGGGCGCGACAACCTCTTCGTCGAGATCCAGGATCACGGCATCCAGGCCCAGATCGACACCAACCCGGACCTGCTGCGTATCGCCAAGAAGCTCAAGGCACCGCTGCTCGCCACCAACGACAGCCACTACGTGCACCGCGAGGACACGCTCGCACACGACGCGCTGCTGTGTGTGCAGACCGGCTCGCTCGTGAGCGACACCGATCGCTTCAAGTTCCACGGCGACGAGCACTACCTCAAGACCGCCGAGGAGATGCGCTACCTGTTCCGCGAGGTCGAGGTCGCCTGCGACAACTCCTTGTGGATCGCCGAGCGGGCCAACGTCGAGATCGCGTTCGGCGATGCGCTCCTGCCCAACTTTCCGTTGCCCGAAGGGTTCGAGGACGACTCGGCCTACCTGCGACACCTGACCTTCGAGGGGGCGCGGCTGCGCTGGGGCGATCCGCTGCCCGACGAGGTCGTCGAGCGCTTGGCCTTCGAGCTGCGCGTCATCGCCGACATGGGATTCAGCTCCTACTTCCTGATCGTCTGGGATCTCATCAAGCACGCCCGCGACAACGGCATCCGGGTGGGCCCCGGCCGTGGCAGCGCCGCCGGATGTGCCGTGGCGTACACGCTGTGGATCACCGACCTCGATCCGATCAAGTACGACCTGCTGTTCGAACGATTCCTCAACCCGTCACGCATCTCCATGCCCGACATCGACATGGACTTCGACACACGGTTCCGTGACGAGATGATCCGCTATGCGGCCGAGATGTACGGGCGCGACCACGTTGCCCAGATCGTGACGTTCTCCCAGATCAAGGCCCGGGCCGCGGTGCGCGACGCCGCTCGGGTGCTCGGCTACCCCTACGCCGTCGGCGACAAGGTGGCCAAGGCGATGCCGCCGCTCATCATGGGCCGGGACACCCCGCTCGGGGCGTGCCTCGAGAAGCAGGAGAAGTTCGCCGAGGGCTACGCCATGGCGGCCGACCTCCGGTCGATGTACGAGGCCGACCCCGACGTCAAGAAGGTCATCGACGTCGCCAAGGGCCTCGAGGGCCTCCGCCGACAGGACGGCATCCACGCTGCCGCGGTGGTGATCACGAAGGACGCGCTCACCGAATACCTGCCGATCCAGCGCAAGCCGGAGGCCGGCAAGCCCATCGAGATGTCGCCGGTGGTGACGCAATACGAGATGAACGGGGTCGAGTCGCTCGGCCTGCTCAAGATGGATTTCTTGGGCCTCCGCAACCTCGACGTCATCAGTGACACGTTGGCGCTCATCAAGAAGCACCGCGACGTCGACCTCGACATCGACAACGTGTCACTCGAGGACGCCAAGACCTACGAGTTGCTGGGTCGGGGCGACACGATCGGCGTGTTCCAGTTGGAGGGTGGCGCCATGCGGGCGCTCGTTCGTTCGCTCGCCCCCGACAAGTTCGAGGACGTTGCCGCCCTCGTGGCGCTCTACCGGCCGGGCCCCATGTCGGTGAACATGCACAACGACTACGCCGACATCAAGAACGGCCGGAAGCCGGTGCAGTACTTCCACCCCGACGCCGAGGAGGTCCTGGCCGATACGTACGGCCTGATGATCTACCAGGAGTCGGTCATGCGGGTGGCGCAGAAGTTCGCCGGCTACTCGCTCGCCGAAGCGGACAACCTCCGTAAGGCCTGCCTGCCTGTCGGCACGCGGATCCTGAGCAGGTCGCGGGGCTACGTGCCCATCGAGTCGGTGATGTCCCTGGCGGATCGGCGAGTGCAGACGATCGATACCACGTCAGCGACGTCGAGGTTCGAGACTGTTGACGACGTCTGGTCGGTGGGTCGCAAGCCGGTGTTCCGTCTGACGACTTCGACGGGGTACACCGTTGAGGCAACGTCCAACCACCCGTTCCTCGTCGAGGACGGTTGGCTCGAGCTCGGCAAGATCCAGGCCGGGGATCTCGTCGGCGTCGCCGGGAGAACGAGAACCCACGGCGGGTCCCGTGTGACCGGGGCCGAAGTCGACCTTGCCGCGCTGTTGGTCTCGGAGGGCTATACCCCCGACGTGCGCCGACAGGCGGGAGGTCCATTCTTCTGCAACACCGATCCCGAACTCCTCGATGCCTTCCGAGCTGCATACCGGACCTTCTTCGGTCGCGAGCATTCGAGCGAGTGCACGATCGAGGGAGTGACCCGCCTGCGCCTCAGCCGTCAGGAGCTGCTCGACCTCGAACCGATCCTCGGCCGTCTCGGGCTGTCTCGGGACAAGGTCGTCTCACCACGTCTCGTCAACGCGCCATTGCGCAAGGTGGAGCGGTTCCTCGGCCTCTACTTCTGTGCGGACGGGTGGACCGACGCCTCGGGGGTGCACTACGCCTCGGCGAGCCTCGACATCTGCCGATCGCTCAAGCGGATGCTGCTTCGGCTCGGGGTCGTCGGCAACCTGCATCGCCGCGAGATCCCTGGACACGGCACCCATTGGACGGTCTCGATCGCGGACAAGGGCATGGCGCGGCGATTCCTGCTTGCCGTCGGGCCACATCTCACGACGTCGAAGCGTTCCAAGGCGGACCGGTGGGCGGCGACATGGGGTGACGCCGCGAGCGCGACGAACATCGGGATCCCCTCCTCGATCCTTGCGTCGGAGCTCGAGCGCCGAGCCGCGGTCACGGGTCGGTCTCGCCGAGACCTCGGCGTCGACTCCGGGGGCTACACCTCCGTTCGTCTCCTCCATCGCGAGACCCTCGACGGGTTGTTGTACTCCGAACGACTCGAGGACCTTCGCACCGGCGATCTGCTCTGGGACCGCGTGGTGTCGATCGACTACGTCGGCGAGAAGGAGTGCTTCGACTTCCAGATGAGCAACCCGGACCGCCCGTACGCGGTCGTCGAGGACTTCCTGGTCCACAACTGCGGCAAGAAGATCCGCGAGATGATGGCGAAGGAGCGGAAAGGTTTCGTCGAGGGCGTCGAGAACACGGGCTACGGCGAGAAGCTGGGCACCGAGCTGTTCGACATCATCGAGAAGTTCGCCGACTACGCGTTCAACAAGAGCCATTCCTACGGCTACGGGTTCATCTCGTATCAGACCGCGTATCTCAAGGCGAACTATCCCGCCGACTACTTCTCCGCTCTGCTCACGAGCGTCAAGAGCTCACTCGAGAAGGCCGCCATCTACCTCGCCGAGTGCCGGGTGATGGGTATCGACGTGACGGTGCCCGATGTCAACCGGTCCGAATCCGACTTCACGCCGGTCATCAGCGTCGACCTCGAAACGGGCACTCAGACCCAGCAGATCAGCTTCGGCCTGTCCGCCGTGCGGAACGTGGGGGAGGGCCTCGTCGATCTCATCGTGGCCGCTCGCGACGAGGGCGGGCCGTTCGCCGACTTCTACGACTTCTGCGAGCGGGTGCACACCAACGTCCTCAACAAGCGCACCATCGAGTCGCTCATCAAGGCCGGCGGGTTCGACTCGTGTGGCCACCCCCGCCAGGGCCTCCTGACGGTGTTCGAGCAGATCGTCGACACGACCGTCGCCCGCCGCCGTGAGCGCGACATGGGAGTCATGTCGCTGTTCGGCGACGTCGAGGACACCGACTCGGGCTTCAACGAGAAGGCACAGATCCCCGACATCGAGTTCGACAAGAAGCAGCGCCTGGCCTTCGAGAAGGAGATGCTCGGGCTCTACGTGTCCGACCATCCCCTCATGGGCGCCGAGCGTGCCCTGGCGAAGAAGGTCGACTGCACCCTCATGGACCTCAGCGAGCTCGAGGACGGCTCGATGCGCACCGTCGGCGGCGTCATCACCAACCTCCAACGCAAGTGGACCAAGAAGGGCGACCTCATGGCCGTCTTCCAACTGGAAGACCTCCAGACGTCGGTCGAAGTGATGGTGTTCCCGAAGTCGATGGCCGACCACGGGCACAAGCTCGTCGATGACGCCGTGGTGATCATCACCGGTCGCGTCGACCGGCGAGACGACATGCCGAAGATGATCCCGAAGGACATCGACCTCTTCGAGCCGATGGCCGAGGGTGCACCACCGTTGCGCATCCAGGTGTCGCCCAACCGGTTGTCCGACGAGGTGATCGGTCGCCTCAAGTCACTCCTCGTCGAGTTCCCCGGCGAGAGCGAGGTCTACCTGCACCTGGGCCAGCAGATCCTGCAGCTCCCGCCGGAGTTCACCGTCGACGTGGAGGCCGGTCTCGTCGGCGAGCTGAGGGTGCTGCTCGGCCACGAGTCCATCGTCGTCTGAGCGGGCGCCTCAGCGCCCCTGCGATCAGGGGAGCGCCGGTGGCGTTGCCGGGATTGGACCCTGCACGGGCAGGCACGGCGCGAAGCAGATGCCGAGCGCGTTGGCGATGTTGATCCACAGGACCACCCCGATGCTGTTCCACAGGCTGGTCCAGGCCTCCTCGGTCGGCGGCGGACCGGTGCACGCGGTGACCGTGCCGGTTCCCAGCGTGGCAACGACGGCGATGGCAGCGACTGCCCGACGTGTTCTGCTCATGACGATGTCCTCCCCCGTGGCGCCGCGTGGCGACTGGGCAATCGTAACGTTCATCGGCCTCCGGCCGCAGGGAACCTGTTGGTGTCGCGCCGGTCGACGACACGGAAACTCGATCCGGTTTGACCGATGGGGCCTTGGGACGCTGAACTAATAGGGCCAGTTTTCTATTCCAGGCCCGTTCCTGGGTTCCAGGTCAGTAGGGAGAGCAATGCCGTTCGATGTCAGCACGAAAGACTGCTCACAGCTCACCGACTCCGAACTGGCTGAGATGGCAGATCTGTGTGCGGAGACACCGAGCCACTACGAGATCGGTGATCTGTCGAAGCAGGCCGAGGCCTGGGTGCTCGTGACGCAGGTTCGCGAGGGGGAACTGCTGCGAGGCTTCTCGTTCTCGACGCTCGAACGCATCGGCGGCACGCCCGCCATCATCTTGGGCCTCGCCCACGTGCGGCGCAACGCCAAGCGCGACCAGGTGCTCAAGGCCGTCATGAACGACAACTACCGTCGAGCCCTCATGGCGTTCCCCGACGAGGACGTCCTCGTCGGCACCCGCTTCGCTACCGTCGACGGGTTCGAGGCGTTCAAGGTCCTCACCGACATCAACCCCCGCCCCGACCACAAGTCGTCGGGTGAGGAGCGTGCCTGGGGTCGGCGCCTCGCCAAGCGGTTCGGGATGGAAGCCGGCTACGACGACAAGGCCTTCGTCGCCAAGGGCAACGGGTCGTTCCCGCTGGTGTTCGACCACGAGTCGCTCAAGCCCGAGCGCCTCGACCCCGCTGTCGCCGCATTCTTCAAGCCGCTCAAGCCCAAGCAGGGCGACTGCCTGGTGGCGTTCGGCTGGATCATGGCCGAAGAGCTGCTGAAGTACAACTCATAGTCGAGGCCACCTTCGCTCGGCTCGGCCCTCCTTCGTCGGGCCTTCAACGCTCCGGTACCTCGACGGGTAGACCTTGCATCGGCGGTGGCTCCCGGGAGGAGACGCTCACCTGATGGACCTTTCCGAGGCGCTGGCCGGACGGCGGTCGTGTCGCTCGTACTTGACCGATCCGGTCGCCCCTGACGTGCTCGACCCGGTCCTGGCCGCGTGTCGGCGGGCCCCGAGCGTGGGCAACACCTGGGCGCTCGACCTCGTGGTCCTCGAGCGGCGCGCCGACGTGGACCGCTACTGGGACACCACGCTGCCCGCCGGACCCCGCCGCGACCGGTTCGGGTGGCCGGGGCTGCTCCGTGCGCCGGTGATCGTGCTCCCCGTCGTCGACACCGAGGCGTACGTCCGGCGCTACGCGGAGGACGACAAGGCGCGCACCGGTCTCGGTGCCGGGGCCGACGCCTGGTCGGTCCCGTACTGGTGGGTCGACGGTGGCGCTGCAGTGATGGCGATGCTGCTCGCGGCGACGTCGGCGGGGCTGGGATCGTTGCTGTTCGGTGTCTTCGGTAACGAGTCCGACGTCGCCACCACCTTCGGCATCCCCGGAGATCGACGCATCCTCGGCGCCGTCGCACTCGGGTGGCCCGACGGCGACGACCGGCCCTCGGCGTCGGCCGGCAGACGCCGCCCGACACCACGGGAGTTCATCCGTCGCGGGGGCTGGTGAACGACTACAGTTCAACCGCCGTTCACCCGAGTTGGAGATTGATGTGATGCAGAAGTTCTGGTCGCGACTGGCCGTCGAGCTCGGGAGGCGGGCGGGTCTCGTGGCCATCATCGGCCTCCTGATCACCCTCACCATGGGGTACGGGATCACGAAGCTGAGCTTCGCGACGGGCACCGAGAGCTACCTGAACCAGGACGACGCGGCCTACGCCGCGAGCGTCGACTACCAGAAGCGCTTCGGCGGCGAAGCGAACCTGACGGTCATCACGATGGACGAGGGCCACACGGTCGCCGAGCTCATCACCAACCCCAAGAACCGCGAGGCGATCGAGGCGACGAGCGCCGAGCTTCGCAAGGTGCCCGGCGTGCGCGGCGTCATCGATCCGATCGTGGCGCTCGATCTCTCCGCCAACCTCATCTCGGCCGACCCGGCGGCCCCGACGCTGCAGAACCTGCTCGGTTCGGTCGCGGCGCGATCGCTGGCCAAGGCGATCGAGCAGGCTCCCGAGGCCGACAAGGCCGCGGGCGAGGCCGACAACGCGGTGACCACGCAGAAGGTGCTCGCGATCCCCGAGGAGGACCGGTTCCTCCCGAAACCGGCCTGGACCGATTTCCTGCTCCACGACAACCAGGGCGAGATTCGCCTGTCCCAACGTGCGGTGTTCCCCGACGACACCCACGCCATGATCCTCACCCGGTTCGACGGCAACCTGAAGGTCGACCCGGCCACAACGGCCACCAACACGACCTACGAGATCGTCGAGAACCTCGAGCTGGAGCACGCCGAGGTGCGGACGACCGGGTCCCCCAAGCTCCTCGTCGAGATCAACGACTACCTCCGCGGCGGCATGTTGCAGCTCGGCGCGATCGCGCGTGGGCATCATGGTGCTGATCCTGCTCGTGCTGTTCAACGTGCGTTGGCGCCTGCTGCCGCTCGGCGTGATCGTCGTCGGTGTCATCTGGGCGTTCGGCACCGCCGGCTACCTCGGGGTGCCTCTCACGCTCGTCACCGTCGCCGGCCTGCCCGTCATGTTGGGCATCGGTATCGACTACGCGATCCAGATGCACGCCCGCGTCGAGGAGGAAGCGGTGATCGGGCGCTCGGCGCACCCCATTCAGGAGACGGCCCGGAACCTCGGTCCGGCCCTCCTCGTCGTCACGTTCGACGCCGTCTTCGCCTTCGCCGCCCTGCACTGGGCGGCGGTCCCGATGCTCCGCGATTTCGGCCTGCTCCTGGCCGTGGGCGTCGCGGTGATCTGCATCGCCTCGATCATCGTTCCGCTCGCCACGCTCGGCATCCGCGAGTACCGCAAGCCGACCCCCAAGGGTGAGTTCAACGCCGGGTGGCTGGGCACCCTGGTCGTGAAGCTGGGCGGGCTCCCGGCAGTGGCGGCGATCCCGCTCGCCGTCGCCTCGATCGCCATCTTCATCGGGGGCATCAGCGTCGAGGAGAAGCTGTACATCCAGACCGATCCGGTCAAGTGGGTCAACCCCGAGAGCCAGGTCAT
Source organism: Microthrixaceae bacterium (assembly GCA_037045585.1). Lineage (GTDB taxonomy): Bacteria > Actinomycetota > Acidimicrobiia > Acidimicrobiales > Microtrichaceae > SSF14. The sequence goes on along the minus strand of JBAOIR010000051.1, from coordinate 13,134 downwards.
CAAGAACCTGCGCTACGCCGAGAAGGAGGTCGGAGGTTCGAGCGAGCTCGGTGTGTTCATCGAGACGAAGGACCCGTTCTCCCAGGAGGTCGTCGATCACGTCGACGAGTTCACCAACCGGTATCTCGGCAAGTACCAGCCGACGGGCGACATCGTCGTGGCGTCGAGCATCGTGGCGATCGTCGGCGACCTGCTCGTGGTGCCGGGCACCGAGCGGGTCCATCCCGACGCCGAACTCGTGAAGGAGGCCCTCGCTGTCGCACCCGCCGACATCAAGTCGACGGTGTTCGATGACAGCGGTTCGACCGACCAGGCGTACAACATCGCGTTCCTGACCGGCCCCGGCTCGCTCGAGGACCGCAAGACGATCGTCGAGGAGATCCGCAACGAGGAGAACCCGACCTCGGGCGCCGACAAGCCGCCGGCCGGCACGACGGTGACGCCGTCGGGCCTCGTCGTCGTGGGGGTGGGGCTCCTCGACAATCTCGAGAAGAACCGCATCCTGCTCACCTACCTGTCGATCGCGTTCGTGGGCATCTTCCTCACGATCCGGATGCGGAGCCTGATCCGCTCGCTGCTGTCGCTCGTGCCCGTGCTGATCGCCGTTGGCGTGTCGTCGCTCGTCGCCTACTGGGCCAATCTCGAACTGTCGCCGATGACCGCGGTCGGTGGTCCGCTCGTGGTCGCGGCCTGCACCGAGTTCACGTCGCTCATCCTCCTGCGGTTCGTCGAGGAACGGGGCCGGGGCCTCGACCCGAAGGAAGCGGTCGACGTGACGGCGGAGCGGACGGGGCGGGCGTTCATCGTGTCGGCGTGTACCGCCATCGCCGGTGTCGCCGTCATCTCGTTCTCGTCGATGCCGCTCCTGCGTGACTTCGGTCGGGTGGTCGGTATGAACGTCGCGGTCGCCCTCCTGAGCGCCCTCGTGGTGCTCCCGCCGATGCTGGTGTGGGCGGACAAGTGGGGGTGGGTGTCGAAGGGCATGATCCACGACCACCACGAACCGTTGATCGAGTTCGACGGCGAGACCGACGGTTCCGGCGGGGCACCGGCTCCCGCCTGATCGTCGAACCGCAGGCCACCCGTTTCGGGTGGGCATCGCGGCGCGTCGGGATCGCGGGCGTTACCCTGACCCGGCGGTCGTTCCCTTGCGGCCAGCGGTCACGATTCGAGGTCGATATGCCGCGTACCCAGGTACGTGCTGCTGCAGCACGTGAACAGCAGGGCGAGGCGACTCGCGGTCGATTGGTCGAGGTGGCGGTCGCAGCGCTCGAACGCGGCGGCGAGCAGGCCATCAAGGTGCGCGAGATCGCCAACGCGCTCGACGTGTCGGTCGGCGCGGTCTACCACCACTTCGAGAGCCGCCGCGACCTCATCGTCGCCGCCCGCATCGCCCAGTTCGAGGCGGTGATCACCGGCGACGTCGACGCGGTGCGTGACCTGGTCGAGCGCTCGGAGACGGTCGACGAACTCTGGAGCGGCATGCAGTTCCTGACGCGGGCTGCCCACAGCGACGCGCGGGCGCGATCGCGCCGGCTCCGCGCCGAGGTAGCGGGCGTGGCCCTCCATCACCCGGATCTGAGCGCCGGCCTGGCCCGGGCCCAGGACGCCTGCACCACGGCGTTCACCGAGATCATCGTCGAGGGCCAACGCAAGGGGCTGGTGCGTCGCGACCTCGATGCTCGAGCGGTGGCGACCCTCCTGCAGGGCGTCTCGCTGGGTCTGGTCCTGAACGACATCAACCTCGTGACTCCGATGGATGCCGAGAGTTGGTTCGCCCTCACCGACCAGGTGTACCGATCGCTGCTCGTCACCGACTGACGTCGACACGGGCGCCTCGTCGGCGGACCGTCAGCCTCCGGACGCGGAGTTGGACGGTGCGGGGACGCCGGCGAATCGGTCGAGCGTCCACTGGCGGTCGAGGTCGAATGTGAGGCCGATGATGCCGTTGTGCCCGCCGCTGCCGAGCACCCACCGGACGGTCGGCTCGCCGCGCGAGCACGTGCGCATCTCGACGACGGCAGACATGAAGGCCGGCACCGTCCGGTCGTCGATGGAGTGGATCAGGAGGAGTGGGCCGGCGCCCGCCGCCATCGCCGGCTCAGCGGCCTGCAGGTAGGTCGCCCACGGTTCGATCTGGTTCGGGTTGGCGACGACGATGTCGGTGTTGCCGAAGAGGCCGAGCGCCCGGTCGATCCCGGCGGCGCACTCCGTCTCGACGAGCGTCCCGATCGCTTCGGCAGCGGCCGGAATGAGGATGTCGGTGAGCTCGGCGTCGGGGTGGGTTGCTGCGATGCCGGCGACGGTCATCGCCGCGAACCCCTTCGGTTGGAGGGCGACGAGGATCGCCGTCATGGTGTCCTTGACGAGGCTCGGCGGTGCGAGCGCCACGGTCCCGATGAGCTGGTGTGCCGGCAGGCGCTGGGCGGCGAGCTCGCGGGCGAACAGTGCCGCGTGCCCGCCCTGGGAGTGGCCCCAGATGGCGAACTGCGGGGCGATCGTGACGCCCGGGAGGTGGCCGGCAGCCGTCACGATGTCGAGCACCGCCCGACCGGCGCTGGCGCCGTCGAAGTACGGGTGGGGCCCGGGAGTGCCGAGGCCCGCGTAGTCGGTCGCGGCGACGACGAAGCCGTCGTTGACGAAGGGATCGGGCACCGGAGGAGCGTCGAGCCGTCTCGACGGACTGCACGTGTCGGCGGTGCCGGTGGTGCCGTGGGCCCAGGTCACGACGGGGCGGCCGTTCGGCGGTGCAGGTCGGTCCATCGGGACGCGGACGAGCCCGGTGACGAGGATCGGTGAGCCGTTGGTGTCGGTCGACGTGTACACGACCCGCCACAGGTCGTTGGGGACGAGCAGCCCCCCGAGTGGGGTCGTGATCCGTTGGTAGCGGAGCAGGTCACCCGGCGCGGTGCCGGCAGGGTCGGGTGGGTCGGCGAGGAGGTCGGCGTCCGCGGGGAGCTCGGTGGCGGCCGCCGGCGCGGCCGTTGTCGGGGGCGCGGCCGTGGGCGGTTCGGTCGGCGGTGTTGTGGTGGGCGCGGCCGCGGCCGCGGCCGGCGAGATCGAGGGCGAGGTCGAGGTCGAGGTCGAGATCGAGATCGAGGCGTCGCTATCCCGGCGATCGGGGGCGACGGTGGTCGCGCCGTCGGTGCCGCTGCACGACGTCAGGCCCGACGACAACAGGAGTGCGGCGATGAGGGAACGGCGGCGGCCGCCGCTCATCGACTCCCGTCCCCGTGGGGGTCCGGGAGACCGATGGGGTTGGGGAACGGGATGAGCCCCGACTGTCGCACCACCGTCGCGAGCGGGCGCAGCACCGTTCGGAGGAGGTCGAGACCGGTGTCGGTGAGACCGTCCCGGTACGGCTGCCAGGCGATGTCGTCGGTGCTCGCCTCGACCCCGACCCGCAGGAGGTGCCCCTCAGCGGTAGCCGCCCCACCATCGTCGAGGAGGCCTCGGGAGCGGAGGGCGTCGACCGCGACGTCCCACTGGTCGGGCGTCCACCCCCGCGCCTGTTGGAGGCGCTCCGGCGTCGCGGCGCCGACCACCGTCGCGGACAGGAGTACGTGGGCCTCGAGCCCGCTGAGGTCGGCGGCGACGAGCGCGGCGACGTGCCCGTCGCCACGGTGCTCGCGCAGGGTGGTGGTCGCCTGCCACAGCCGCTCCACCGGATCGGCCGCCGCAGCGAGGGCCTGGTTCGCCGCAGCGAGGGGACGGCCGTCGCACCGGGCGGCGCCCGCCGCCGATTCCAGTAGGGGCAGGGCCCGCCGGGCGTACTCGTCCGCCTCCGGAGCGAGTTGGCGCAGGGCGATTGCCGCGGCCGCCGAGCGCGCCGTGAGCACGTCTGCGGGGGTGGCGCGGGCCCAGGCATCGGGCAGGGCGCGGCGGACGAGCGTGGGGGCGAAGTTGTAGAACGTCGCCTCCACGAGGGCGGGCGCAGCGGCGCCGAAGGGGGCACTCCGCGCTGCGAAGTAGCCCATCCAGAAGCCCTTCATCCCGACCTCGGTCATCGCGTCCTGGCACGCGGCCGAGAAGTAGGTGACGGCGTGGATCGGTTCGATCAGCTCCCACAACCGTCGGCTCGGGGACGGGGAGGGTGGCGCCGTTGTCGGGTCGGAGGTCATGGGAGCCGTTTTACCTGGCGCGACCGGGCGACGGCTGCGTCGTTCCCTCGAACGGGGCCGGCGGGTTCACGACGTAGATGCGGTCCTCGGTGAAGAGCCCGTCGAGCATGTGCCCGGCATCGGGGGTGTCCTCGAACCCGAGCGTGTTCCAGATCGCCTTGGCGTCGGGGTTCACCATGCCGTCGATCTCGATCGACAGGCCGAAGCAGCCGGTCTCGGCGATGATCCATCCGTAGTCGCGGAGGGCGACGGCGAAGATGCGGGCCGTCGAGCGGAGTGGGTCCGTGTACCCGCGGGCATCGAGCCAGGCCTCGATGTCGGCGTCGGAGATGTCGAGGGCGAACCGCATCCCCTCCGGAATCGTCTTCTCCCGGGTCGCGACGGTGTTCGGTTGAGTGTTCTCTCCGCAGTTGTTCGGCGGGCCGTCGTTCCACTCCACCCGCGTCGCCGGCGGGACGTAGAACCCGCACGTCGAGCCGGCCGCCGCCGTCCCGACCTCGGCCTCGGTACACGGCGGTCCGAACATCGAGTTGAACACCGTCATCTCGAGGGCGTGGTCGATCGAACCGGCCTGCACCTCGTAGGGCGTGGTGATCAGCGCCAGTTTGGGGATCCCCATGCCACGGCCGTTCTGGTAGCTGTTCCACGTGCGGTAGTCGCCGTCGCTGCCGTCCTCGTTCGTGAGCTTGCCCACACCACCGGTGCAGAGGTCGCGGAACGGCGTGAACCCGTTGGCCAGGTTGGCGGCGTTCAGACAGGTCGTCGGGTTGTTCTTCTGGTACGACCACACGACCCAGTTCTCCCCGGTATCGGGGTTCACCATCAGGATGAACGCGTCGTTGCCGCTCGCGGCCTCCCAGTTGTCGTTCCAGGGGATCACCATCGAGTAGCCCGCCGACGGCGGAAACCCGAAGTTGGCGAAGTAGGCGCGCTTGGTGCTCGTGGCGAGCCGGGCGTCGTAGATCGGTGTCGAGTAGTTGCGCAGCTCCAGGTACACGTCGCCGCGCTGGTCGGGGTCGTCCCAACCGCCGTAGCTCCCGTACTTCCAGAACTTCTCGGCGTACGCGGCGTAGGTCTCGGAGCGGCCGAATTCGGCGACCGGGCGGTTCCAGGCGACCTCGGGAGCGAAGGGCCGCACGACGACCATCGGGTCGGTCCCCGGCGGGAGGGTGGCGGGCGGGCCGTCGGCGGTGCCGCTCTGGTGCTGAGCGACCACGCCCGCGGCGACGGCGAGCAGCACCATCGCCCCGGCCACACCGAGCCCGACTTTGACCTTGGTCCTCACCGGCCCGACGCTCCGGTCACGACCGCTGCGAGCCGCGGCCCAGCTGCGCAGCCAGCTCGGCCGCGGTGCCGACCGGTTGGTGGCACACCTGGCCCTCGCACACGTAGGCGAGCCCGTTCTCTCGCGCCTCCCACAACGATCCGCTCCCGGTCTCGCCCCACGCCAGCACGGTGAGGGGACGCCAGGTCGCGCGGGCCTCGGCCACCAGGTCGGGACGATCGCCGACGATGACCACCTCGGTGATCCCCACGGCGTCGAGTTCGATCGCCAACAGGAGATTGGCGAAGGCCAGGGGCGTTTCCCCAGCGACGTGGCCGAGGATCGCCATCATCGTTCGGGCCGACGACGAGTAGCGGGCGGTCTCGGGATCGTCCGCCGAACCCAGCGCCGCGAGGCGCTGCAACCCGATCGCCGCCGTGGACAACGCCGACGGTGTTGCGTTGTCCATCAGATCCTTGGGGCGGGAGATGAGCGCCTCGGCGTCGTGGCCGGTGGTGAACAGGCCGCCGGCTTCGGTGTCCTCGAAGAGGTCGAGCATCGCCGTGGCCGTCGCCCGTGCCTCGTCGAGCCAGCGCAGCGACCCCGTCGCCTCGTAGAGGCGGGTGAACCCGTCGACGAGCGCGGCGTAGTCGTGCGCGTAGCCCGCGTGACGGGCGCCGCCGTCGGCCTGCCAGCTGCGGTGCCAGCGGCCGTCGGCTCCGCGGAGCTCGCGGCAGAGGAACTCCGCCTGGGCCACGGCTGCCTCGAGCCACGCCGGTTCGCCGCACGCCGCGGCCGCCTCGGCGAGCGATGCGAGCAGGAGCCCGTTCCACTCGGTGAGTACCTTGTCGTCGAGGCCGGGGCGCGACCGGCGACCGCGGTGCTCGAACAGCGCGTGACGGGCGGCGGCGAGGCGCCCGGCCTGCTCGTGGTCGCCGTCGTCACCGAAGGCCCCGACGGACCGGAACAGGATCGAGCCGGTCTCGAAGTTGCCGCTGCGGGTCACCCCGTAGGTCTCCTCGAACAACGTCGCCGTCGCGTCGTCGGTGGCGGCGGCCACGACGTCGTGCAGCTCGTCGAGGGACCACACGTAGAACGCGCCCTCCTCGCTGTGGCCGTGGGCGTCGAGCGAGTCGGCGTCCTCGGCCGAGAAGAACCCGCCGTCGGGATGGCGGAGGTCGCGGAGCAGGTACGTGATCGTCTCGTCGACGACCCGGCGGTACGCCGCGTTGCCGGTCATCTGCCAGGCGTGCAGGTACGGCCGCAGCAGCAGGGCGTTGTCATAGAGCATCTTCTCGAAATGCGGCACCAGCCACTGCTCGTCGACGGAGTAGCGGGCGAACCCGCCGCCCAGGTGGTCGTACATGCCGCCCGCGCACATCGCGTCGAGCGAGCGGGTCGCGGCCGCCAATGCCTCGGTCGAGCCGGTGCGGAGCGCCTGGTGCAGCAGGAGATCGACCGACATCGATTGCGGGAACTTCGGTGCGCCGCCGAAGCCACCCCACCGGGTGTCGTGTTGTCGCAGCAGCTGCTCCTCACCCTGGCCGAGCGCCTCGACGCCCACCGGCTCGGCGTCGGTGTTGAACTTCGGCTGCCGGCGTAGGTACTCGGTGAGGTGTTGCGCCTGCTCGGCGAGGCCCTCGCGCTTGTGTCGCCACGCGTCGTCGATCGCTGCGCACAGCTGGGTGAACGACGGCATGCCGCCCCGGCCCGTCCTCGGAAAGTACGTGCCGCAATAGAACGGGGCACCGTCGGCGTCCATGAAGACGGTCATCGGCCACCCGCCGCTGCCCGTCATGGCCTGCGTGGCCTCCATGTAGATGGCGTCGACGTCGGGGCGTTCCTCGCGGTCGACCTTGACGTTGACGAAGAGGCGGTTCATCAACGCCGCCGTCTCGGGGTCCTCGAACGACTCGTGCGCCATGACGTGGCACCAGTGGCACGCCGAGTACCCCACCGACAGGAGGACGGGGCGGTCGGTCTCACGGGCGACGGCGAAGGCCTCGGGGCCCCACGGGTACCAGTCGACCGGATTGTCCGCGTGCTGGCGAAGATAGGGGCTGGTCTCGGTGGCGAGGCGGTTCACGGGCGGCACGCTACCGGCCGCGCCGCATCGATAGTCTCCGGCCGATGGAACATCGTCTCGATGGAAAAGTCGCACTGATCACCGGCGCGTCGAAGGGGATCGGCAAGGCGATCGCCGCGGCGTACGCCGCTGCCGGCGCCCAGGTCATGATCTCGTCGCGCAAGCTCGAGGCCCTCGAGGCGGCGCGCTCCGAGATCCTCGCAGCCACCCCGGACGCCGACATCGAGGTGTTCGAGGCCAACGCCGGCAACCTCGACGCCGCGCAGGCGTGCGTGGCGGCGACCGTCGAGCGCTTCGGCGGCATCGACATCCTCGTCAACAACGCTGCGACCAACCCGTACATGGGCCCCACCCTCGACATCGACCCCGGGCGGTGGGACAAGACGACCGAGGTCAACCTGAAGGCGCCCCTGTTCTGGTCGCAGTACGCCTGGCACGCCTCGATGAAGGACCGTCCCGGCGGGTCGATCATCAACGTCGCGTCGATCGGCGGCCTCACCGTGGAGCCCTCGCTCGGCAACTACAACGTCACCAAGGCGGCCCTGATCCACCTGACGAAGACGCTCGCGAAGGAACTCGCTCCCACCGTCCGGGTCAACGCGCTGGCGCCGGGCCTCGTGAAGACCGACATGGCCCGGGCCCTCTGGGAGGGCAACGAGGAATCGGTGGGGAAGTTCGTCACGATGCAGCGTCTCGGCGAACCCGACGACATCGCCAACGCCGCGCTGTTCCTCGCCTCCGACGCCGCCTCGTGGATCTGCGGCCACACCCTCGTCGTCGACGGCGGGATGCTGCTGTAGACGGGCTCTGGTCCCGAAGGTGAACACGAGGTGAACACAGCGTTACTCTGATGCCCTTCCCGAGGGGGTGGGTGTGGACCGCAGAACGTTCTTGACCTCGTTGGCCGCGGCCACCGTCGCGGTGGCGTGCACCACCGACGACGACGCCTCGACGAGGTCGTCGGCATCGCCGCCGACCACGTCGCCCGAGCCGGTGACCGCTGCGACGCCAGCGCCGGCTACGGCGCTCGCCGCCGGGAGCTTCGCCCTCGGGGTCGCGAGCGGTGACCCGCTCCACGACCGCGTGGTCATCTGGACCCGCCTCGCCTCGGCGCCGGTCGCCGTCGACGGTGGGTCGCCCTCCACCGACGTCGAGGTCGCCTACGACGTGGCGACCGACGAGGCCTTCACCGACCTGGTGGCCTCCGGCATCGCGACTGCGACCGCGGCGCTGGCCCACTCCGTCCACGTCGACGTAACCGGCCTGCGGCCCGACACGTGGTACTTCTACCGCTTCCGGGCCGGCGACCAGACGAGCCCGACGGGCCGGACCCGCACCTTCCCGGCAGCGGACGCGTCGCCGAACTCGTTCCGCTTCGTGTTCGCCTCGTGCCAGGACTTCCAGTGGGGTCGCTACGGCGCCTGGCGGCACGCCGCCGCCGAGGCCGACCTCGACGCCGTCCTGTTCCTCGGCGACTACATCTACGAGACCAACCTGGGTGACCTCTCGCCCGACGCGTCGGGCGATCGGGTGTGGGCCAACGGCGCGGCGTTCACGCTGGCCGAGTACCGCCAGCGCTACGCCCAGACCAAGGGCGACGCCGACCTCCAGGCCGCCCACCACGCCGCCCCGTGGCTGACGATCTTCGACGACCACGAGGTGTCCAACAACTACGCCGGCGACGTCAGCCAGCCCGACCGGGACCGACCCAACAGCCGCGACCGCCGGCTCGCCGCCTACCAGGCCTGGTACGAGCACACGCCGATCCGGATCGAACCGGAGCCGACGGCCTTCGACGACCTGCGCGTGCACCGGTCGCTGCAGTTCGGCAATCTCGCGTCGATCTTCGCCATCGAGACCCGCCAGCACGCCGATCCGCCGCCGTGCCGCTCCGACCAGCCCGAGGACACGCCGATCCTCGCCCTCACCGACGACGGTCCCGATTGCGCCGAACGCAACGACCCGGCCCGCTCGAACCTCGGCACCGACCAGGAGGCGTGGCTCGGCACCGGCCTCGCCGACTCGACGACGACGTGGAACATCATCGCCAACCCGTTGATGCTCGCCGGCCTCAACGTCGGCACCGCCGAGGCGCCGGCGTACACCCGCGACACGTGGGACGGGTACCCCGCGGCGCGGGATCGCCTCCTCGACGGCATCGTCACGGCCGACGTGTCGAACCCCGTGGTCGTCACCGGCGACTGGCACGCGAGCTTCGTGCTCGACGTCAAGAAGACCCCCGAGTCGGCCACGATCATGCCGGAGTTCCTGGCGACGTCCATGACGACGGTCAACTTCTCCCAGGACTACCGGGCCGCGAATACTCACGTCCGCTACTTCGACGGCACCCACCACGGCTACGGCGCCGTCACGGTCACGCCCGACGAGCTGCGTTGCGAGTTCAAGTACGTGGGTGACGTCTGGGACGCGGCGTCGCCGATCGAACGGACCGATGCCTGGAAGGTCGCCGCGGGCAGTCACGAGGCCGAACCCGCCTGAAGGGTTCGCCCGCCGCCATGGGGGACGTCCCCCGTGGCTCGTGGCGTTCGTCGCCGTCATCGTGGACGGCATGGCCGCCGATGACCGAGATCGCCGGACCCGGGCGTGAGGCTCGGGGTCGACCCCCAACAACTCGACGCCGTCGCCGCAGCGATGGATCGCGGCGGGGCGACGCTCGACGCGGTGGCGCGGGCGCTCGACGCCGCCGGTCGCGACCTCGCCTGGCACGGACCCGACGCCGACCGGTTCCGCCATCGATGGCGGGCGGAGTTGCGACCGGCCGTGGTCGGGGCAGCCGCCGCCGTCCGGTCGGGTGCGACCGATGCCCGTCGGCAGGCGGCCGAGCAGTGCCGAACGTCGGACGCCGCCTCGGTTGCAGCGCTCGCCATGGTTGGTGCCGGATCGGGCGCCACGGCCGGTTCGGCACCGTCGGGCACGACACCGTCGAGCGCGGGCGTTCCCTCGGCTCCGGTCTCGATCCGGCTCGTGACGGCGGAGCTGACGGCATCGGGTGCCGTCGTCGAGGTCGGTGCCTCGGTCCGCCTGCGGGTCGAGGACCTCGGCGACGGCCGTTCCCGCATCGTCGAACTCGACGAGCTCGCCGCCGGCGCCACGGCCCAGGCCGATGTGCGTGGGGGTGTCGTTCGGCGACGGACGTGTCGACCGGGGAGCGGCGCGGCGGCGGCGCTCGGTGCGTCGGCAGGCGTCGAGCGCTCGTGGCTCGTTCCGACCGGCGATGTCGACGAGTTCATCCTCAGCCGCCTCGTCGATCCGAACGGCAACAGCGGGCGAAACGTGGTCGGTTCGGCCCTCGCTGCGGTCCCCGGGGCCGGGCTGGCCGCCTCGGTGCTGGGTCTCGGTGACGGCTACCGCGCCGTCATCTACGAACGACCCGAGCCCGAGCGAGTCGGGGTCGTGGCGGGCGCCTCGGGATCGGTCGACGCCGATGCCCGGACCGAGCACCCCGACGTGGCGGTGACTGCGTCGGCAGCGACGGGAGTGGTGCTGGGCGTCAGTCGTTCCTCGGTGGACGGGTCGGTCTCGATGCGCATGTCGACCGGCCTGGTGGCCTCGGCGACGGCGGGTCGCACCGGCTCCGACATCGACTGGACGGGAACGACAACGCTCGTGGTCGACCGATCGGGCACACCGCTGTCGTTGTCGACGGTGGTGACCATGGCTGATGACCGATGGGTGGAGCAGCAGCACGGGGTGATCGACCTCACCGCCCCGGCCGTGAGGTCGGCCGCCCGAGAACTCGTGGATGCCGTGGGCGCAGCGGCGACCGACCCCACGCAGGTGTCGGAGCGTGTTGCCGGCGCCTTCCGCGACGTCATCGTCGCCGGTGCCGTGCACGAGTCGACCCCCACCGATCGCTACGCGGTCGTCGACCGCGTCTCCTACGGAATCGAGCTGCCGGTGGGCTCGGCGGTCGTGGCGAGCGAACGGCTCCGACTCGAGCGCTGATCCGGCTCGAGTGCTGATCGGCTTCGAGCGCTGATCGGCCTACAGCTGGCGGCGCCGGACCTTGCCGAGCGCGGTACGGGGCAGCGAGGTCGCCAGCTCCAACGCACGAGGGGCGCACCACGCCGGCAACTCGGCCTTCACGAGCTCGCGCAGCGCTTCGAGCGACGGCGGTTCGGCGACGTCGACCGGCACCACGACCGCGGTGACGCGCTGGCCCCACTCGGGGTCGGGTCGCCCGATGACGGCAACCTCGGCGACGTGGGGGTCGGCCGCCACCAGTCGCTCGACGGGATCGGGCCACACGTTCTCGCCGCCGCTGATGATCAGGTCGTCGGCGCGTCCGGCGACGGTGAGCCTGCCCGTCGTCGGCTCGACCGACCCGACGTCACCCGTCCGGTACCACCCCGCCGCGTCCTTGGGATCGAGCCGTACGCGGTAACAGCGCAGCATCGACGGGCCCGACAGGGAGATGGCGCCGTCGTTGCCGACCATGAGCCCGACACCGTTGAGCGCCAAGCCGTCGTAGAGGACCCCGGCACCCGACTCGGTCATCCCATAGGTGGCGACCGTGTTGGCGGGCCGATCGGCGGGAATGGCCGAGCCGCCGAGCAGGATGCGTCGGAACAGCGTGGTGCATCTCCATGCGGCGCAGTGTGGTGGGTACGAGCGAGACGTGCGTCGCTCCCGCCAGGGCCGCCAGCTCGACGTCGGCGGCATCGAACGACGGGTGGACGACGAGGCCGGTGCTTCACAGGAGCGCCCGGGTGATCACCGAGAACCCGCCGATGTGGTGCAGGGGGAGGCAGGCCAGCCAGGTGCTGTCGGCGTCGACGCCGAGATACGTCGTGGGCAACGTGCAGGCGGCGAAGAGCAGGGCGTCGTGGGTCAGCACCACCCCCTTCGGGGTGCCGGTCGTGCCGCTCGTCGGCATCACGACGGCGTTGCCGGCTTCGGTCGGGGCGACCGTCGAGCCGACGGCGCTCACCGTCGGACTCGATGATCGCGTCCGGTTCGAGCGCCTCGATGATCGAGGCCCGCCAGGAGCGGGGGAGGCGGGGGTCGAGGGGCAGGAAGTACTGCGTCGCCGGCGTCCCACACCGCCTGCAACGCTGTGACGAAGGCCGGTCCGCCTTCGATGTCGATCGCCACGAGTCCGGCCACGGCGCGAGGGTACTTCCCCGTCTCGAAATCCGGAGCGAACCGTGCGGCCGACCGATTGATCCGAGCCAGAATTCGGGCAGTAGGGTCGCGGTCCGTATGAGCACGACTCCGCCACCACGCCCGACCCGCTGTCCTGGGGGGTTCGGTCACCCCGGCCCGCCCCGTCGGCAAGATCGACGACCCCACGCGGAACAGCATCCGGCCGGCGCTGGAGTGGGAGTCCCTGCCCGACACGTCGCACCCCGGCCACGTCGGCGAATGGGCGCGACATCCGCTACGAGATCGGCTTCCCCGAGGGGCACCAACGGCGGCATCGCCAAGATCACGATCAACCGCCCCGAGGTGCGCAACGCGTTCCGCCCGCAGACCCTGGGCAGGAGCTCACGCGGGCTCTTCGACATCGCCCGTGAAAACGATCCCCGTGTCGGCGTCATCATCCTGTGTGGTCAGGGCGACTACGCCTTCTGCTCCGGTGGCGACCAGCGCATCCGCGGCAACGACGGCTACATCGGCGACGACGAGCTGGCGCAGCAGGG
>JBAOIR010000024.1:0-135782 GCA_037045585.1 Microthrixaceae bacterium | reverse complement strand
CACCGACGCGGCGACGGCCCCGACCAGGAGCACCACGATCACGAATCCGGCCGGGGCGAGGAGTCGGAGCCGGATGACGGTCAGGGCCTTGGGAGGCAGGAGGTTCGAAGTCGTTCACCACGCCAGGCTACGGTGACGGCCAATTCGGGCGGCACCACCAACCGCCACTCACCAATCGGGGGAACAATCCATGGCGAACGACAGCGCGTCGGGGCTCCTGGCCAGCAAGGCCATCATCGTCACCGGCGTCGGCACCGGTCTCGGCAAGGAAGTAGCCACGGCCATCTTCAACGACGGGGCCAACCTCGTGATCGGTGCCCGCACCGAGTCGCAGCTGCAGGCCGTGGCCGAAGAGCTCGACCCGACCGGCGAACGCGTCGCCTATGTGCCGACCGACATCGCCGACGAAGCAGCGTGCGAGGCCATCGTCGCCCACGCCAGTTGAGAAGTTCGGCCGCCTCGACGGCATCGCCCAGATCGCTGCCTACGAAGAGCACGATGGGCAACCTCTCGGCGTCGAGCATGAACCGCATCCGCAAGTCGATGGACATCAACCTGATCGGTTCGCTCCAGATGGTGAAGGCCGCGGCCCCGGCGCTCAAGGAAGCCGGCGGCGGTTCGGTCGTGCTACGGGGATCGGCTCGCGGTCGATCTGGCTGTTCCTCATCGCGCAGATCGGCTACGCCGCCTCCAAGGGCGCACTGCTGACGGCGATGTTCCACCTGGCCAAGGAGTTCGGGCCCGACAAGATCCGCGTCAACACGGTGGTGCCCAGCTGGATGTGGGGTCCGCCGGTGCAGATGTACGTCGACTGGCAGGCGTCGGAACGCGGCATCCCCGGCGACGAGGTGAAGGCCGAGATCGAAGCCGGCATCCCGCTCGGCGAGATCGTCGCCGACGAGGACGTCGCCGACGCCGTCACGTTCTTCCTGTCCGACCACGCCCGCATGATCACGGGCCAGTCGCTCATGGTCAACGGCGGCGAGCTTGATGCGCTAGAAGCGCCGGGGTTTTGTAGTGCGAGGAGCGACGCTGGCGTCGCTCCTCGCAGGCGCGAACCCCGGCTTGGGCGGGTTCGGGTCGAAGGGGCCGCGGCCCATCTGGGCGCGGATCGGGATGACCGGAGGGTGCACCAGCGCGGCGCTGCCAGTTGGCGCCGTCGACGACCAGGGTGTGACCGCTGATGTAGCGAGCGTACGGCGAGGCGAGGAACGTCGCCGCCCACCCCAACTCCTGACGCTCGCCGGTCCGGAGCACCGGCTGGCAGACGTCCTTGTCGGAGGTTCCGGTGAGGTTGCCCTTGATGTCGGCGGTCATGTCCTCGTGGGGGAACAGGCCGGGCACCAGGCAGTTGACCTGGATGCCGAACGGACCCCATTCGACGGCGAGGGTCTCCGAGAGATTCTTCACCCCGGCCTTCGCCGCCGACGAATGGGCGAACCCGGGGCCGCCGGTCCACGCGTAGGACGCTCCGATGTTCACGATCGACGCCGAGGTGCCCGCCTCGATGTGACGTCGCCCGAACTCGCGGCAGCAGAAGAACGTGCCGTTGAGCGTGATGTCGACGACGGTGCGCCACGCGTTGGGCGACATGTCCTCGGCCGGTACCGGGAAGTTGGCGGCCGCGTTGTTGATGAACACGCCGGGGCGGCCGAAGCGCTCCTCGGCGGCGTCGAACGCTGCGGCGATGGAATCGGGTTCGCGGATGTCGCAGGCGACGGTCAGCACCTCGCCGCCGAGCGACGAGATCGCGTCGATGCCGGCCTCGAGGTGCTCGGGCTTGCGCGACGCGATGACGAGGTTCGCACCGAGCCGGGCGAACTCCGACGCGATCGCCTTACCGAGGCCGGTGCCGCCACCGGTGACGAACACGGTCTCGCCGTCGAACGCGCCCGGGTGCAGTGCCGTGGCACCGGCAGCGGGCGGACGGGGGGCCCCGGTAGATCTGCTCGGTCATCGGGCTCAGCTCCCCCGGTAGTTGGGCTCGCGTCCCTCGGCCTTGGCGGCCCGGAACTCGGCGAAGTCGTCGCTCCGGTTGAGGAACGTCTGGTAGATCAGCTCGTCGTCCATCGACGTCCGCACGGCGGGACGCCCGAGGTGGCTGATGACCCGGCGGGCCAGCTTCACGGCCACGGCGGGCGACGACGCGATCCGCGCCGCCATCTCGTTGGCCGTGTCCACCAGGACGTCGGGATCGACGACCCGCGACACGATGCCGTGGTACAGCGCCTCCTCGGCCACGAGGCGCCGACCGGTGAGCACCATGTCGCTCACGAGGCCGGGCCCGCACATCTGCTGCAGCACCGCGACCCCACCGGTGTCGGGGATCACCCCGTGGCCGACCTCGGGCAGCATGAACTTCGCATCCGTCGAACAGATGCGGATGTCGCACAGGAGGGCCCGCTGGAACGAACCACCCAACGCCCACCCCTGGATGGCGACGATGATCGGCGCCTCGATGTCCCAGATCTGCTGGATGCCGGCGTGGCCGCGAGTCATCAACTCGTGGTGGGTCAGCTCGGTCTTGTTGGTGCCGATCGATCCGACGTCACGGCCCGACGACCATGACGGGCCGACGCCGCGCCAGATCACCGCTCGAACGTCCTTCCGCGCCTTCAGTTCGGCGAGGGCCGCGAACAGCTGAGCGTCCATCTCGTCGTCGAACGCGTTGTGCTTGGTCGGATTGTCGTTGATCAGCGTGGCGATGGCGCCGTCGATCTCGAGGTGTACGGATCCGGTCACGGAGTCCCCCTGTGGCGTGCCGCGCCCGACGAAGGGCGGGAGCTGAACTGTACCGAACCCGCTCCGACCCCCGACCGCTCACCTTTCGCGGGAAGTTGTCGTCACCCCCTGGGGACGGCTACCCGAAAACCGGAGGGGGCGGGAGGGACTGGGGGGGCGGGCCGTCGTCAGGTGCGGAGGGCGGAGTACACGACGAACCTGGAGTTCGAGGCGACGACGCGGCAGTTGCCGAAGATCCGCTTGAGCTTCGCGTGGTAGGCGAGGTGGCGGTTGCCGACGACTCGAAGCTCGCCACCGATCGCGAGGGCACCGTGGGCCTCGGTGAACATCTGCCAGGCAATCGCATCGCCGACGGCGTGGTCGTCGTGGAACGGCGGGTTGTTGACCACGAGGTCGATGCTGCCCCGCTCGATCGGGTCGCCGCTCTGCAGATGGAACAGGGTGTCGCCGACGGCGAACCGGGCAGAGGTGGCGGCACGATCCTCGCCGAGGTTCTCGGCGTAGGTCGCGGCCGCCGACGCCACCGCCATGAACGACTCGTCGACGAACGTCACGTGGGCCTCGGGTGCGGTTGCGGCGATCGCCAGGCCGACGACGCCGTTGCCACACCCGAGATCGACGACGTGGGCCGGGCCCTCGACCGCCGGGAGGTGGTCGAGGAGGAATCGGGTGCCGATGTCCAGCTTCTCGCGGGAGAAGACGTTGGCGTGGTTGACGAGCACGAGCCCGCCCCCGCCAGTCGGGTACGCGCGCCGGCCACGGGCTCGTCGCCGGTTGCCGGTCGGCCGCGGGCGAGCACTCGACGAGGCAGGCGCCTTCTTGCGGGCGAGCGACGTGGTCGTCGGACCGAGGATCCGCTCGAACAGCTGCAGCGTGGACGTGTGGATGTGTTTCGACATCGCGGCGGCCACCACCACCGCCCCCGGAGACAGGTGCGGGGAAATCCGGCACAGCTGGTCCTCGAGGAGCGCGGAGCTCTTCGGGATCTTCATGAGCACGAGGTCGACGGGCGGGGCCTCGGGCGCATCGAGTCCGAACGGGCCCATCAAGGTCACCGCCGCCGGATCGAACCCGTTTCGGCGCAGATTCTCCTCGGTGCCGACGTGGTCGAGGTAGGAGTCCGACATCACCCGCACATCGGTGGCACCGCCGGCGACGAGACCGACCGCCAGCGTGCCCGGGCCGCCGTTCACCACGAGCACTGCGGGCTCTGCGGGCTGATCGCCGTGGGGACGGGAATCAGCGACGTGTTGGAGCAGGTACTCGTCGGCCGCGTCCCAGGCGCGCAGCCGGTCGTTCTTCCGCACCGGGAATCGGGCGAGCTCGAACTCGCCCTGGGGAACGACGAGGGTCTCCATCCCGCACGACGCTACCGGACCCGGCCGCCCGAACGAGCTGGTCGGTTCAGTCGTTCTCGTCGCGGGCGTTGCGCGACTGGTGCCACTCCTCCGCCGTTCCCGTCGCCACGAACCACGGAACGGTCACGGCGAGGTCGACGAGCACGTCGCGCACCACATCGGGCGACACCGAGAAGAACGGGCACTGCGGATCGGTCAGGTTCACGCGGCGGTCGTCGAGCGCCGACCGCACGCCGGCCAGCAACTCGGCGGCGTCGGGACTGGGCACGAGCGTGTGCAGGTCGGAGCGGAACGGGAGCCGGCCGGCGTCGACGTGGTCGACCACCTCGGCCGGTTGGTCGAGCTCGGTCACCCCGATGCGCACCACGTCGGGCCCGAACGCGCCCCGGTTGGACACCACGTACAGATTCCCGGCGGCACCGTCGGGCAAGCGATCGGCGTCGAGCGCCCGGCGCCGGGCCTCGTCACGGAGCGCCAGCTCATCGGCTGCCAACGACAGCTCCTCGACCCGCAATCGGTGCAGCTCGTCGGAGATCTCGATCTCCATCGACGCCCCGAGCCGATGCACCGTCGCCAGGGTCACGGCGAGGCGGTCGACCGCCGCGTCGAGCTCGCAGGGCCGCAGCGTCGCGACCAGCAGATCGGCCTCGGCGTTGTAGGTGCGCAACAACAGCTGCGCGAGCTCTCCCACGATCTTGAGCCCTTCGGCCTTCGACCCGTTGACCGTCCAGTCGTCGGTGGCCGACACCGCGTCGCCCGCCTTCACCAACTCCTCGATCGCTGCCTGTGTCGTCTCGAGACGCGAGCGGAGCGCCACGCTGTCCTCCGCCGGATGGCGCGGCCGGTAGATCCCGACGTCCTGGAGCACGGCCTCACGCCGGACCCGGACCAGTGCGACCTCCTGCTCACGGCGGGCAAGCGTCGCCGCCCGGACCTCGGCGAGCACTTCGGTGCGGTGGGCGACGAGGGAGTCGATGTCGGCTCGCAGCGCCCGCCGCTCCGGGAACCCGAGTCGGTCGAGGTAGTCACGCAGCTCGCGCACCTCCGCCGCCAGCGCCGACTTCGAGCCCGACTTGCCCTTCGGCGGAGGAGGCGGATCCTCGATCTCGACCATCGGCTCGGGCTCGGGCTCGGGTGCCGGTGCCGGTGCCGATGCCGGCTCGAAGGTCGGCGGGACCCCGGCTCGACTCCGCTGCAAGGCCGCGACGACCTCGTCCACGAACGACTCGGGCAGGCGGGCGTGGACCACGTTGCCGGCGGCGAGCGCGAACTCGAGGATCGCCAGACCGTCGGGATCGTCGCCGAGGTGGTCGACGCCGACCACATCGGCCAACCCGATCGACGTCAGCTCCGGTGGTCCCGACAGCTCCAGCCCGGCCGATGGTTCCGCCGCACCCGACCAGCGGGGCGCGACGCGCCGAATGTCGATCGACGCCGCGGACAGCCACAACTCCGACGCCGTCCACGGCTCGCCGGCGATCAGGCTGGTCCAGCCCGGCACCGTCTCGATGTCTTGACCCGCTTGCAACACCTGTCCGCCCGGCTCGTCGATCCCAGCGCTCATTCTACCGGCGTGGTCGTTGAACCTTGAATCGGTCGGACCCGCGTCAGATACGTCGAACGGCCGATCAGGTTGGCCGCGACCGGCGACGTCAACAGCTGCAGGAACGCGGCCAAGAGGAGCGACGACCAGTCGTTCGCCCGCTCCATCACCAGGGCGGCACCCCCGAGAACGAGCACGACCCCCAACGTCGACGCCTTGGTGAGGAAATGCATCTGGGCGAACACGTCGTCGAACCGCACGATGCCGAGCGCCGAGAACAAGATGAGCACGGCGCCGCCCAACGCGAGCAGTTGCCCGATCACCGCGCGTCCCCCGGTCGCTGATCGACGCCGTCGGTGCGCTCGATGAAGCGAGCAGCCGCGGCCGTCGCGACGAACCCAACGAGCGTGATGACCACGAGCACCGGGAGGAACGCCCCCTGTCCGGTCGACATCGCGTGGACAGCGACGGCGCTGATGCCCACCACGATCAGCCCGTCGAGCGCGATGACGCGCTCGGACAGCCCCGGCCCTCGGACCAGGCGAACGAGGTACGCCGCCGCGGCCGCGGCCAACACGAGCATGGTCACGACGGTCATCGCGCCAGCTCCAGCTCTCGGATCGCGTCGTTCGTCCCGAACGTGAGCACACAGCGTTCCTCGAGGGCGTGGACCGAACGGACGGCCGCTTCGGGATCGTCGAGGTCGCCGAACATGAGCACGTGCACGACGAGGGTCGGCGGTGTCCCGGGAGCCAACTCGTCGGCGTCGACCACAATCGTGCCGGGACTCAGTGACGCGAGGTTGGTGACCATGGTGAGGAGCGACGGGACCGAGGTTCGCATCGGGATCTCGACCACCCGGGTGCAGATGGAGTTCCGGCGGCGCAGCAACTCACGGGTCAGCAACGCATTCGACACGACGAGCTGACGAACGAAGTACGCGAACAGCCGGGCCACGGCGAACGGGTGCACCACGACACGCGGGAACGAGGCCCGCGAACTGGGAAACACGACATACAGGGCCACGACGACGAGCGTCCCGCCGATGACCGGACCGACACCGACGTCGCCCCACAGGAACATCCAGCCGATGACGATGCACACCCCGAGCGTGAGCCGGCTCACCGGGCCAGCCCCTCAGGTTGGCGGACCGCTTCGAGATACTCGTGCGGATCGAGAAGACCGGTCGCGGCGCGAACCCCGAGATCGTGCAGTGGACCGGCCGACACGGCGATGACGAGGCTCACGACCGCCAGCACCAGCGTGGGCGCGACCATCAGCGGCGGTGCGGTCCCCAGTGACACAGCGGGCTCCGACGGCTTCTCGCCCCAGAACACCGCCGACCAGATCTTCATCATCGAGAACAGGGTGAGCAGGCTGACGACGAGGGCGACGCCGACGATCACGCCGTGGGACGCGGAGACACCGGCCTGCAGGAGACCGAGTTTCGCGACGAACCCCGAGAAGGGCGGCACGCCGGCGAGGCTCAGGGCGGGCACCAGGAAGAGCACTGCGACCACGGGAGCGCCGGTGACCAGCCCACCGACGCGGCTCAGTCGGCTGGACCCGCCCACGTGCTCGATGAGTCCGCCGGTCAGGAACAGGGTCGTCATCACCACGATGTGGTGGACGATGTAGAAGACGGCGCCGCCGAGACCGGCGACGGTGAAGAAGCCGAGGCCCATCACCATGAACCCCACGTGGCTGACGATGTGGAACGACAGGATCCGCTTCACGTCGTCCTGCGCGATCGCGCCCAACACGCCGACCACCATCGTCGCTCCCGCCAACACCAGGATCAGCGTCGAGGGCCGCGATTCGGGAGGGAACAGGAGTGTCTGGGTGCGGATGATCGCGTAGACCCCAACCTTCGTGAGGAGGCCGGCGAATACCGCCGTCACCGCGGACGGCGCCGTCGGGTAGCTGTCGGGCAACCAGAAGAACAACGGGAACAGACCCGCCTTGATGCCGAACACGACGAGCAGCAACACCGAGAAGGCGGTGCGCAGGCCTGGCGAGAGCTGCTCCATGCGCTGTGACAGGTCGGCGAGGTTGACGGTGCCCGTCGCCGAGTAGACGAGCGCGAGCGCCGTCACGAACAGGGTCGACGCGATCAGACTGATCACCACGTAGGTCATGCCGGCGCGCACCT
This sequence comes from Microthrixaceae bacterium, assembly GCA_037045585.1. Taxonomy (GTDB): domain Bacteria; phylum Actinomycetota; class Acidimicrobiia; order Acidimicrobiales; family Microtrichaceae; genus SSF14. The sequence goes on along the minus strand of JBAOIR010000024.1, from coordinate 127,987 downwards.
GGTCGCGTCGGGCCCCGAGGGTGATCAGCACGTAGCTCGCGGCCAACATCATCTCGAACGAGACGAAGAGGTTGAACAGGTCACCGGTGAGGAAGGCCCCGGCGACCCCGGCGGACAGCACGAGGTACACCGACTGGAACCCGACGTGGTTGCGTTCGGCGCCCGGCTGGCCGATCGCGTACACGAGGACCGCCAACAGCATCACCGACGCCACGGCCAACATGAGGGCCGACAGACGGTCGGCGACGAGCGTGATGCCCATCGGCGCGGCCCAGCCACCGGCCTGCACCGCGATCGGGCCATCACGGTCGACGACCACGAGCAGGCCGATCGACACGGCCGCCATCGCCGACAGCACGGTCAACGACACGATCCGCTGCAGTACCCGACTGCGCCCGACGATCATCGAACACCCGGAACCGATGAGCGGCAGCAGGATGGGGAGCGTGAGGAGCGCTGTCATCGGCGCCGCCTCCGGTTCGTCGCCCGGTGCCCACCGGCGGGATCGATCACGTCGGCGAGAGCGGCGTCGGCATCGGTGACCTCCCGGTCGATGAAACCGCCACCGGCGATCACCCGGTCGGAGACGTCGTCCTCGACCTCGTCGTCGTCGGTGAGCAGCCAGCTGCGGTACGCCAGCGCCAAGAGGAGTGCGGTCACGCCGAACGTGATGACGATCGCCGTCAGCACCATCGCCTGCGGGAGCGGGTCGCTGAAGTCCGAGGCCGGCGCCGACCCCACGAGCGGCGGATCGCCGCGTCGGCCCGACACGAGAAACAGCACGTTGGCGCCGTGTCCCATGAGGCCGATCCCGATGATGATCCGACTGAGCCGTCGCTGCAGCACCAGGTACGTGCCGATGGCGAAGAGGAGGGCGGCCGCTGCAGCCAACGCCACGGTCATGTCGCTTCTCCCTCGGCGACCTGGGCCGGGGCCGGGGCGGGGGCGAAGCGCTCGCCGAAGGCCTCCACGACCATGAGCACCAGCCCGATCACCACCAGGTAGACACCGAAGTCGAACACGATCGCCGACGACAGTTTCATCTTCCCGATGCCCGGCAGATCGGCGCTCACGTACCCGTTGTCGAGCACCGGGTTGCCGAACAGGACCGGGACCAGCGCACATGCCGCCGAGGCCACGACGCCCGAACCGAGAATCGTCCACGGCTTGACCGGGCTGACCCGCCGGACCTCATCGATGCCGCCGGCCACGTACCGGAGCGCGACGGCAGCCCCGGCGACGAGACCGCCGACGAATCCGCCACCGGGTTGGTTGTGACCGGCGAACAACAGGTAGATCGAGGCGGCGAGCATCACGTAGAAGATCACCGACACCGACTGGTCGAGGTGGAACACCCTCCGCACCTCGGCCGGCGACTCGGTCGCAGGAGCGCCGGGGCGCCGGCCGGCACGGGCGAGCGCCACCGCGCCGATCGCTGCGGCGGCCAGCACCGTGATCTCCCCCAGGGTGTCGAACCCCCGGAAGTCGACGAGGATCACGTTGACGACGTTGCGCCCCCCGCCGTCGGGAAGCGCACGCGCCGTCATCTCCTCCGAGACCGGTGGGCCGACCCGCTCGCTGGCCGCGACGAGCGCGAACACGAACACCATCAGGCCGACCGATGCGGCGATGGCGACGCGGGCGGGACGCCCGGCGATCGCGCCGACGCGCTCGAACCGGTCGGGCAGGCGTCGCAGCACGAGGACGAAGAGCACCGTGGTCAGGGTCTCGATCGCCACCTGTGTGAGGGCGAGGTCGGGCGCCCCCTGGAGGACGAACAGGCCCGCCATCGAGTAGCCGGCCAGGCCGAGGAACAAGGCCGCGGCGAAACGACGGCGTGCCGACGCCGCGCCGAGCGCAGCCCCCAGCACGAGCGCGACGAGGGCCGCCTGACCCGGGCCGTCGATCCACGGCGGGCGGTCGGGCGCGGGGGCACCTCGCACCAACGCCACGACGGGGAACGCTGCTGCCGTGAGCAGCACCACCCCCGCGTACACGGGGAGCGACCCGTTCTGCACGGTGCCCGTGACCAGGTCGGCGAGGCGGTTCATCGACCGCAGGACCGAGCGGTACACGACCGTTCCGCTCGGGAGCGCGCTCCCCCGGCCGAGGATTCGCGCGACGGGAACCGACCCACGGTGCAACGCGGCGCCGAGCGCGTACGTGATGACCGTCAACAACAGTGCGGCACCGACGCCGTGCCAGATCGCCAGGTGGACACCGGTCGTCCCCTCGCCCGGACGGAGCGAGCCGGCGGCCCGACCGGCGAGGCCGTCGAGCAGGGCGGGCACCAGCCCGAACACGACGGTCAGCGCTGTGACCACGACCACGGGAGCGAGGAACGGGGCCGACGGGCCGGTCGACGCCGCCGCCTCGTGAACTCCCCGGCGTCGGGGCGCCAGGAACGCACCCCAGACGAACCGGGCGCTGTACGCGAGGGTGAGCACCGAGCCCAGCACCACGCCCACGAGCGTGACCCGACCGCCGAAGGTCTCGTCGTGGAGCAACGACTCGTACGCGGCCTCCTTGGCGATGAAACCGAGGACGAGCGGCAGCCCCGCCATCGACGCGGCGGACGCGACCATGACCGCCCGCGCTGTCCTCCAGCCCGGGCCCAACGCCGGCAGCTGGGACACGTCGCGGGTGCCGAGCTGGTGGTCGAGCACCCCCACCCCCATGAACAGGCCGGCCTTGAACAGGCCGTGGGCGACCAGCAGGACACACCCTGCTTCGACGGTTCCGGGTGTGCCGGCGCCGAAGAGCACGAACATGAACCCCAGCTGGCTCACGGTGCCGAACGCAAGGAGGAGCTTGAGGTCGGTCTGACGCATCGCCCGGAGCCCACCGGCCAGCATCGTGACGAGCCCGATGGTGACCACCGTCGGGCGCCAGCCGGGAGCGGAGGCGAACGGCAGCGCCAGGCGGGCCACCAGGTACACCCCGGCCTTCACCATCGTCGCCGAGTGCAGGTACGCGCTCACCGGTGTCGGCGCGACCATCGCTCCCGGCAACCACGAGTGGAACGGGTACTGCGCCGACTTGGTGACGGCGCCGAGCAGCACCAGCATCAGCCCGACGGTGACGGCCGTGCCCGTCGGCGGCGAGGCGAGGATCGAGCTCAGCCGGTAGGTGCCCGCCTCGTTGCCGATCACGATGAATCCACCGAGCATCGCGAGGCCGCCGAGCCCGGTCGTCAGGATCGCCTGCAGCGCGGCGGCGCGGGCGGCCTGACTCGTGTGGTCGTTGCCGATCAGCAGGAACGACGTGACGGCGGTGAGCTCCCAGAACGTCGCGAGGACGAGAAGGTTGTCGGCGAGTACCAGCCCGAGCATCGAACCGCTGAAGCACAGCATGAGGCCGGTCAATCGTCCGAGGCCCGCCCGCCGCTGGGGGAAGTACCCGTAGCCGTACACCAGCACGACCACGCCCAAGCCCGACACGAGGCACACCATGAGCGCGGCGAACCCGTCGAGCCGTAGATCGACCGAGAGCCCGAGCCCGGGGGCCCACGACGTCGACTCCGCCACGACCCGACCCGACCCGAGGTCGCCGATTCGTGTCACCAACCAGACGACGACCGCCGCCGGAGCGAGGGCACCGACGAGCAGAGCCCGCCGATCGACGCGACTCCCCAGAGCGACGAGGGCGAGTCCCACCACGAAGTGGAGGCTCACCAGAAGCGTCATCGAGGCGGCTCCTCCCGATCGTCGACCCGGCCCATCGCCGGCGGCCAGACGTCACCGAACCGCACTGTCGACCGACCCATCGGGGCAGGTCAGAGGCCGAACGCGTCATACCGAGGTCGGTAACGTCGACGCCGATGACGACCACGACCCCCTCCCCCGACGCCACGACCGCCTACACCGACGGCGCCTGCATCGGGAACCCCGGCCCGGGCGGATGGGCATGGGCCGTGCCGGGCGGGGCGTTCGCGAGCGGTTCCGCTGCTGCCACCACGAACCAGCGGATGGAGGTGCAGGCGGCGCTCGAGGCGATCCGCGCCATCGAGGGACCCCTCCGCATCGTCAGCGATTCCAAGTACGTCGTCGACTGCTTCAACCAGCGCTGGTACGACGGCTGGGAGCGGCGCGACTGGAAGAACGCGAAGAAGGAACCGGTCAAGAACCAGGACCTGTGGAAGCCACTGATCGGCCTGTATCTCGCCCGACGCGACGAGATCACGTTCGAGTGGGTCAAGGGCCACAGCGGCGACGAGATGAACGACGTGGTCGACCGCCTCGCCGTCGAGGCGGCCCGGACCCAGGGCGCCCGGTCGGGCAGCGAACCGCCCACGGACCTGGGTGAGGCCGACGTTGTCGACACGGGCCCGGCGCCCTCGACAGCATCATCGGGCATCGCCGGTTGGAAGGTCGCGGCCTTCGGTCACCGCCCTCCGCAGCTCGGCGGCTACGACGTCGACAACCCGACGGCAGCCGACGTCCGGAGTCGCCTCCGCGACGTGCTGCGGGCATGGCGCCAGATCCATCCCGATCTCGTGGTGCTCACCGGACTGGGCCTGGGCGCTGAGCAGATCGCCGCCCAGGCCTGCATCGACGAGGCAATCCCGTTCGTGGCCGTGCTGCCCTATCCCGACCCCGACAAGGTCTGGCCCGATTCGAGCCGGCGCCGTTATCGCTCGCTGCTCGACGGTGCGCGGTCCACCATCACCCTCGGCCGCAGCGCACCTGCGACCCGGCAGGCCGCCGGCAAGGCCGCGGGCGACCGTGACCGCTGGATGGTCGGTACGGCCGACGCCGCCGTCGTGGTGTGGGACAGCAACGACCGTGGACTCGCCGACCTCGTCGCCTCCCTCGAGCGGAAGGACGTCGACATCTTCCCGATTCCGGTCCCGATCACACCGTCGGGATCTCCCCAACCACAGCGCTGATCCAGTCCAAAGGCATGGCACAGCCTCTACGGGTACTGTTCTTCACGAAGCTCGCTCCAGCTCCAACGCGAAACGAACCAGGACGAACGAGGATCCAGTGACAAAGATCGACAACTTCCGGATCATGCACGCCGCCGTCGGCACCGTGACGACGGCCAAGCTGATCGGCGACCGGTTCACCGGGCAGAAGGCCCGCGAGCGCGACCTCAAGATCCCCGGCTTGGAACACCCGATCACGATCTCGGGCGAGCTGAGCGACCTGGAGATGCTGGCCGAAGCCCGCCTCAGCCCGATCTACCTCGAGCTCCCGAAGATCGTCGAGCGGTCCACGACCGACCCGATCCTCGACATCGGCGCCAACATCGGAACCACGGCCACCCTGTTCGCCAGCCTGTACGCCCGGTCGACGATCACCGCCTTCGAGCCGTTCGACCGCAGCCGGGCCGTGCTCACCCGCAACGCCGCCCGCTATGGGGCCCGCATCAAGGTGATGGGGGCTGCAGTCACAGCCAACGGCGGGGTCGCGTTCCAGCTCAATCCCGAGGCCGCCGCATCCAATGACTTCTGCGGGCTCCGCTTCGACGGCGAAGCCATCGAGGACGCCGAGGTCGTCGATGGGCATGCCGTGCCGGCGATGACTCTCGACGAGGTGTATCGCGAGATCGGCAGCCCTGAGCAGATCGCTGTCGTAAAGCTCGATGTCGAAGGCGGCGAGCGCGAGCTCGCCGATCACGGCCTCGCCGAGCTGCTCGCGCACGCCCGCTGCTTCATCGTCGAGACCCACGATCGCTACCGCGCCGGTGCCACAGCGGCCGTCACGGCCGCGGCGAGCGCCGCGGGCCTCGAACTACGGATGCAACACGAGAACGACTACTTCTTCGTTCGGGTCTGAGTCCAACCGTCGGTCGATCAGACCGGGACGGCGAGAGTCGCCCTCAGGTCGTCGCCCACGCTGCCGGTCATCGTGCCCAGCTGCAGGGAGTAACCGTCGGAGAACACGTTGTCGGTCTTGAGCGACACCCGCGAGAGGTTGGTGATGCTCTGGCTGTAGCCCGAGGTCGCGTAGACCTGCTGGCAGACGTCCTGGGGCATCGCCATCTGGGAGGTGCGCAGCTTGTGACCGGCGGCGACCGCCTTGGCGACGCTCGGGTAGACCTCGAAGTGGAGGTGGGGCCAGCGCCCGTCGTAGCAGCCGGGGAAGATGCTGGTGAAGTGAACCTCGCCGTTCGAGTCGGTCTCCTGCACGCCGCGGAGGTAGTTCTCGTTGGTCACGCCCTGGGAGTACATGGAGTACTTCCCGTCGATGTTCGCGTGCCAGAGGTACACGGCGGCACCGACGAGGGGGTTGCAGCTGTTCGAGGTGTCGAGCACCTTCAGCACGATCTCGAGCGGGCTGCCGGTGGCCGTCGTGGTGGACGACCCGAAGCTCGAACGGATGTCGCTGCGGACCACACCGCTCTGCGAGAGGACGTTCACACCGTTGGAACCGTCACCCGGGTAGGGGCCGGCCGTCTCCTCGGGGATGACCGAGCAGCTGGTACCGCTCGCTGTCGTGGTGCTCGTCGCGCCACCGGACGCCGACGTGGTGGTCGTGGTCGAGTCGGAGGACCCCTCGGGGAGACAGGCAGCCAGCGACACCAGACCGGCGCCGCCGAGCAACGCCAGGCTCCGGCGGCGGTTGACGAGGGTCGACAGGTCGAACTGCAGGCCACGGTCGTGGTCGTCGTCGCCGTGGTCGTCGTGGGCATGGTCGGGGGTGGTGGTGCGTGAACGCAACATGGCGGCTCCTCTGGGTCGGCCCGCTCTCGGGCGCTGGTGGGTGACCTCAGGATCGGGGCACGGCCGCCGCCCGGCCTGGGAGCGGCCTGGGAGGTCGCTGTGAATCCCTCGTCGTTCCTCAGGACCCGCCCAGGAGCCGGTCAGTGAGCCGCTCAGTGCCCGACCGCGGCGACCATCCGGTCGACGTGGTCGCTGAACACGCCGTCGACCGCGAGGTCGGCCAGGCGCCGCAGTGACCCGGGATCCTGCGCGTCCCATGCGAGGGCGAACAGTCCGTGCCGAGCCACGAGGTCGCGGAACTCCTGGGTCCATTCACTGTGGTGGAGATTCAACGCGTCGATGCCGGCATCGACGAGTTGCTCCAACCGCTGCTGTGGCCCGCCCGACATGAAGCCCACGTACGTCGAGTCGACGAGCCGGACCTCGGGCGCACGCTCGCGCCACTGCGCCACCTCCCGCCACCGGTGGTGACAGAGCCAGAGCCGCTCCGCCGATCCGGCCGCCCGAGCCACGCGCACGACCTCGTCGACGGCGGCGAGGTCCTTGACGTCGAGTGACAGCTCGACCCCGCCGGCACCCTCGATGTCGTAGAGCTCGGCCAGGGTCGGGATGTGCGGTGGCAGATCGGAGGCCGCGACCGTGTTGATGTGCACGAGGTGGCCGTCGTCGGCGAAGCCGTCGTGATCGAGGACGGCCACCCCGTCAGCGGTCAACCAGACGTCGCTCTCGAGGCCGGTCGCCCCGAGCCCGAGCGCCAACTCGAACGCAGCGAGCGTGTTCTCCGGAGCGCTCGCGCTCGCGCCACGATGGGCGAACAGGATCACGGAACGGTGCGGAGCGGGCCGGCAGACGCCGGTCAGTTCTGAGGGGGCGTCGGGCGAGGAGGATCGGGGGTCGGGTCCGGCGCGGTCGTCGGCGGCGATGTCACCGGCGGCTCCGTGGTGGGAGGAAGGGTGACCGGGGGCTCCGTGGTGGGAGGAACCGTGACCGGGGGACGCGTCGTCGGAGGCGCCGTGACCGGGGGACGCGTCGTCGGAGGCGCGGTGACGGGCGGCCGCGTCGTGGGGGGCGTCGTCGCCGGAGGACGCGTGGTCGGCGGCGTCGTCGCGGGAGGACGAGTGGTCGGCGGGTTCGTCGCAGCGGGCGCCGGCGCGGACGGCGAGCTCGGGGCCGACGGCGAGCTCGGAGCCGACGGGGCCGACGGCGACGAGGCCGGCGACTCCGTCTTGGAGCCTCGTATCGCGGCGCCGAAGAACGCTGCCAGTGCGGAGCTGTTCGGCTTGTTCGTCGCCGCCTTGTCGGCGGTCGCCTTGGCCGATTTCGCCGCCGCAGCGGACTTGGCCGCACGGTTGGATCGGCCCGGCACCGTGGTGATGCCGAGGACCTGCGGCCCGCCGGCCTCGGCTTGGCCGACCGTCGCGGTGTCGTCGACGAACGTCGGATCGGCCGCCGTGGCGGCCGCCGCCGTCGCGGGTGCTGCCGTGTCGTCGACCGACGACGCTCCGATGTCGCCGTCACGACGAGGAGCTGCGGTCACGCCCGAACCGTCGGACGCGGCGAGCTGTTCGTCGGTGACGACGAGGTTGAGGCCACCCTCGCCGCCGCCCGTGACGACGACAACCAGTGCCACGACCACCGCCAACGCCAGACCGAGGCTGCTCAATCGCTGGCCCAGGCCGTAGCCGGCCCACGCGGCGAGGCCGCGTTCTCTCGCCGAGCGCGCCCGCTTGGCCACGTCCGCCGGAAGGTATCGGAGGTCATCGAGTCGACGCCTCACCGTATGACTGTTCCCCAGGTTCAGTTTCATGTCATATCCGCCTCCCCCAGACATTAGATCGAACGGGCGGGCAGGTGTGCGACCTTGGGTAGGTTGGCCCCGCCATGGCCACACGACATCCCCCTGCCGATCATGCGCAGCGGGCCACCGACGATCGCTCACAGCGGGCCACCGTCGCCTACCTGGCCTTCCTCGGCATCGTCATGGCGGTCGGCGTCGACATCGCACTTCCGGCGTTCGCCCGGATCAGCGACACGTTCTCGCTGTCGGACGGGGACGGACAGGTGTCGTTGGTCGGAACGACGTACTTCCTCGGCATGGCGACCGGTCAGCTCGTGTTCGGCCCGGCATCGGACCGCTTCGGTCGGCGTCGATGCCTGCAGATCGGGATCGTGCTCGCAGCGATCGGCGCACTCGGCGCCGCGATCGCACCGTCGTTCACGTTGCTGCTGGTGGCCCGAGGTGTGTGGGGCCTCGGGGCGGCGGCGCCGGCGGTGCTGCGGACGGCGATCGCCCGCGATCTCTTCGACGGCGACGAGATGGCCCGGGTCGTGACCGTCATCATGGCGGTGTTCCTCATCGGCCCGATCTTCGTCCCGTCGTTCGGCCAGTTGATCCTCGCGTCCGGCTCGTGGCGTGCCGTGTTCGTTGCCGCGCTCGTCATCGCCGCCGTCGGGTTCGTGTGGACCCTCGCGTTCGGCGAGACCCTCCGGCCCGAGGACCGTCGGCCCCTCGCCGCCGGCCCGCTGCTCGAGGCGCTGGGTGCCGTCGTTCGCACCCGGCCGACGGCCGGCTACATCCTCGCCCAGACGTTCGCGACCGGAGCGTTCGTGATCTTCCTCGGGAGCGGTCAACCGATCATCGACCGGATCTACGGTCGGGGATCGCAGTTCGCCCTGTTCTTCGGAATCGCCGGCACCGTGATGTCGTTGGCGCTCGTGGGCAACAACCGGCTGATTCGTATGCATGGCGCCCGCACCATGGCCCTGGTCGCCGCCATCTCGTTCGTGACCCTCGCTACCGGAGGGCTCGTGATGATGTTGCTCACCGACGGCCGCCCGCCGTTCGCGGCCTGGTTCGTCTGGCTCGCGCTGTCCAATTCGCTGCCGACGCTCATGTCGCCGATGTGCAACTCGCTCGCGCTCGAGCCGATGGGCCGCCTGGCGGGAACGGCGTCGGCGATCCTCGGGTTCGTCACGCTCGCCGGCGGAGCGCTCCTCGCTCAGGTGTTCGACTCGATGATCGACCGGTCGGTGACCCCGATGGCCGTGGGATACGTGGTGTACGGATCGCTGGCGCTCGCCGCGCTGCTGTGGGCGCGTTCACGTCCCGGGACGTGACGACAGCGACGATGCAAGGCGATCGGACGCGGCGTCGATCTCCGCCGCGCTGACCGACGGATCGGCACCCAACGCCATGGCGTACGCACCGACGAGCGCCGTGTGGGCCGGCACGGCCGCGTCGAACGGACGGGCGGTGAGCTCGCACACCGCGTCGACGAAGGCAGCGTGCAGCGACGGCGAGTTGAACGTTCCGCCGAAGAGACCGACAGGGGTCGAGGCACCGCCCTCGACCCCGAGCGCGTCGATTCCCGCCGCGGCGGCGCCGGCCAGGATGCGGATCTCACGACGGACGATCGCCAGGCAGTGCTCGTCGCCGGAGTCGGCGAGGCCCAACACCAACGGAGCGAACGAGGCGATCCACGCCTTGTCGATCGCAGGAGTGTGGACCGCGTCGGGTAGGTCTTCGGCGTCGGTCACGTGCTTCGCTGCGGCAGGCTTGCTGGCGAGCACGGCCGCGCTCAACGCTTCGGCGCCCGACCGGCCCTCGCTCACGAGCAGGGTCTCCTGCAACGCCGCCCGACCGAGCGAGTAGCCCGAGCCCTCGTCACCGAGGAGGAAGTCCCAGCCACCGAACCGCCGCCACAGGCCCCGCGCCCGGTCGGCGGCCACGACGACGCTGCCGGTACCGGAGATGACGGCGACGGCCGGCCCGAGCCGGTTGGTCGCAGCCCAGCACCCCATCGTGTCGGGCACGGAGAACACGGTCGCGTTCGGAAGAAGCGACCGAGCGGCCTCCGACAGGTTCTCGGACTGCTCGTCGGTATCGACCGCCGCGCTCGTGACGAGGCCGTAGACGACGTCGTCGGGATCGCCGGAGCCCTCGGCGATGGCCCGGCGCAGGGTGTCGGAGAGGTTCGCTGCCGCCTGCTCGACACCGACCGATCGCGCGTTGGTCGGCTGGCCCGTCGCGAACCCGAGGAGCTCGCCGGTGGTGTCGGCGATGACCACACGGGAGTGGGTCGCTCCCCCGTCGACGACCATCAGCAGGCCGTCGCGGTCGCGGCGAGGGGAGGCGGTGATCCAGTTGATCATGAGCGTCGACCCTATCGACCGGTACTGTCGCCCACCGTGCAGACCGAACCTCCCGAGCCGGGCGCTCCGCAGTACGTCGCGATCGGACACGTCTGTGTGGACGAACTGGTCGACGCGCCGCCGCGTCTCGGCGGCACCGTCTTCTTCTCCTCCGCGCAGGCGGCGACGATGGGGTGCCGGGTCACCGTCGTCACGTCGTGCACGCCCGACGTCGCGACCGACGCGGCGGCAGCGCTCCCGGCGGGCACCGCGCTGCAAGTCCACGACACCGGGCGGGACACGCGGTTCGGCTTCGGACCCGACGCCGCCGACGGACCGCAACGCCTGCTGTCGGTCGCTGCACCGATCGACTCGTTCGCGACCGAGGGCCGGCCCGACATCCTGCACCTCGCCCCGGTCTTCAACGAGCTCACCCCGAACCTGGTCGCAACGGCGCGGGAGCGGGCTCGGTTCGTGGGCGCCACGCCACAAGGCCTGTTGCGCGGTACCGACGCGGACGGCGGCCTCGTGTTCCTCGCGGACAACTGGCCGGAGCGACACGACTTCGCCGACGCCATCGTGCTCAACGACGAGGAATACGAGCATCTCCACGGAATCGGCCTGCTCGACCGATTCGACGGCCTGGTCTTCCGGACCCTCGGACCGGCAGGAGCGGCGCTGCTGCGGCGGGGCGACGAGATCGCCCGGCACGAACTCGCCCCCGACGAACGGACCGTCCCGCCCCGCCGCACGATCGGCGCAGGCGACGTGTTCGCCGCCGCTGCGTTCGTGTCACTTGCCCGCGGCGATTCCCCCGGCGATGCGCTCCGCATCGCCGTCGACTCGGCGACGGGCTACGTCCGGCGGCCCACCGACACACCGACGTTCGTGGCCAGTTGAAGTAGTGCGTGAGCGCGATGGAAACGTCGCGCCAGCGCACCACTTCGAAGGGATCAGGGCGAGGTCGTGCTCGTCGGCACGGGGCCGAGGTCGACGCGCTTCGCCGGCTGGTCGGGCCCGCCGTCGCGAAGCTCCGCGTAGGCCGGGCGGGCGTCGTAGGTCTCGAGGATCGGTCGGACCTTCGCCCAGAGGCGGTCGAGGTCGGGCCCGTAGATCGAGAGCGTCACCTTGCCCTCGGCGAACTCGTCGCCCTCGAGGACCCCGATGCCGGTGGGTTCGATGGCGTCGACGATGCGGTCCTCGAGCTCGGCCAGCGTGTCCACCGACGGGTCCGGCCCCGACCCGTCCCCGATGATCGTGAAGTGGACCGAGACCGACGCGTCGTGGGAACCGGGCTGGTCGAACGCCGCGTCGTCCGACGACGTCGCGGTCGAGGCGGGGGTGCGGTCGACCACCTCGTCGTCCGAACAGGCGGGCGCGAGCAGCAACAACGATGCGACCCACACGGTCGTCAGACGATGGAGAACCGGCCGCGCCACGGCAGATGTCTAGACGAACGTCGCTGACACCGCGCCGAAACGAACGCGTGGGTACAGTCGGCCTCACGTTCCCGAGAGAGCCGGAGGCACCCCCATGGCCAGAGTCGTCCGAGCAGCGCTGCTCCAGACCGACTGGACCGGCGACAAGGAATCGATGATCCAGAAGCACGAGGCAGCGGTCCACGAGGCCAAGGCCCAGGGTGCCGAGGTGATGTGCTTCCAAGAGCTCTTCTACGGGCCGTACTTCTGCCAGGTCCAGGACACGAAGTACTACGACTACACCGAGCCGATCCCAAGCGGACCGACCACACAACGCATGTGCGCCCTGGCCAAGGAGACGGGCATGGTGCTGGTGGTCCCGATGTACGAGTCGGTCGCCGCCAAGGGCCTGTACTACAACACCGCGGCGGTCATCGACGCCGACGGCACCTACCTCGGCAAGTACCGCAAGCAGCACATCCCGCAGGTGAAGGGGTTCTGGGAGAAGTTCTACTTCGCCCCCGGCACGGGCGGGTACCCGATCTTCGACACCGCCGTCGGCAAGGTCGGGGTGTACATCTGCTACGACCGCCACTTTCCCGAGGGGTGGCGAGCGCTCGGGCTCGGGGGCGCCGAGATCGTGTTCAACCCGTCGGCCACCCACCGGGGGCTGAGCGAGTACATCTGGCGCATCGAGCAGCCGGCCGCGGCCGTCGCGAACATGTACTACGTGGGTGCGATCAACCGGGTCGGCATCGAGGACATCGGCGACAACGACTTCTACGGACAGAGCTACTTCGTCGATCCCGAGGGGAAGTTCGTCGGCGACGTCGGCGACGCGTTCAAGCCCGAGCTGATCGTGCGTGACCTCGACATGGACAAGATCACCGAGGTGCGCCACCGCTGGGCCTTCTACCGCGACCGCCGCCCCGACGCCTACGACGACCTGACCGCCCGATAGGAGCTCCCCGATGGCACGCACACTCATCACGAACGGACTCGTCGTCTCGCCGTCGGGCTCCTCGCCCATGGACGTGCTGATCGACGGGGAGACGATCGCCGCGCTCTACGCCCCCGGCCAGGTCGAGGCGCAGGGCGTCACGGCCGACCGCACCCTCGACGCCACCGGCAAGTACGTCATCCCGGGCGGCATCGACGTGCACACGCACATGGAGCTGCCGTTCGGTGGCACCAATGCGTCCGACACGTTCGAGACCGGCACCCGCGCCGCGGCGTGGGGCGGCGTCACCACCATCGTCGACTTCGCCGTCCAGAGCGCGGGCGGCAACGTCATGGACGGTCTCGCGGCGTGGCACGAGAAGGCGGCCGGCGAATGCGCGGTCGACTACGCGTTCCACCAGATCGTCGGCGGTATCGACGAGGAGTCGCTGAAGGCGATGCGGTACCTCACCGAGCACGAGGGGATCACCAGCTTCAAGCTGTTCATGGCGTACCCCGGTGTGTTCTACAGCGACGACGGACAGATCCTCCGGGCCATGCAGACCGCGGGCGACATCGGCGCAACGATCATGATGCACGCCGAGAACGGCATCGCCATCGACGTGCTGGTGCAGCAGGCGCTCGGCCGGGGCGAGACCGACCCCGTGTACCACTCGTGGACGCGACCGAGCGCGCTCGAGGGCGAGGCCACGCACCGAGCCATCGTGTTGGCCGCCGTCGCCGGCAACGTGCCGCTCTACATCGTGCACCTGTCGGCCTCGGAGGCGTTGGCCGCGGTCGCCGAGGCCCGCGACCAGTCTCGCAACGTGTTCGCGGAGACGTGCCCGCAGTACCTCTACCTCACCGTCGAGGACACACTCGCGAAGCCCGACTTCGAGGGCGCCAAGTGGGTGTGCTCACCGCCCATCCGTTCCGCGCACGACACTCATCCCCACCACGCCGACATGTGGAAGGGGCTCCGCAGCAACGACTTGGCGATCGTGAGCACCGACCACTGCCCGTTCTGCTTCAAGGACCAGAAGGAACTGGGCCGCGGCAACTTCTCGAAGATCCCCAACGGCATGGGGTCGGTGGAGCACCGCATGGAGCTGCTCTTCCAGGGCGTCGTCGCCGGCGAGATCACCCTCGAACGCTGGGTCGAGACCTGCTGCACGACCCCGGCGCGCATGTTCGGCATGTACCCGAAGAAGGGCATCATCGCCCCGGGTGCCGACGGCGACGTGGTCATCTGGGACCCCAACGGGCACACGAGCATCGGTGTCAACGCGAAGCACCACATGAACATCGACCACTCCTCATGGGAGGGCTACGAGATCGACGGCAAGGTGGACACCGTCCTTTCCCGGGGTACCGTCCTGGTCGAGAACGACGAGTACGTCGGCCGCAAGGGCCACGGACAGTTCATCAAGCGGGGGCTCTCGCAGTATCTCGTCTAGGGAGCGACATGGACTTCGGAGTGGTGTTGCAGACGAACCCGCCCGCCTCGCGGGTGGTCGAGCTCGCGGTGCGAGCCGAGAACCTCGGGTTCGACTACGTCTGGACGTTCGACAGCCACATCCTCTGGCAGGAGCCCTTCGTCATCTACAGCCAGATCCTCGCCGAGACCCGCAAGGTGATCGTCGGGCCGATGGTGACCAACCCGGCGACGCCGCGACTGGACCGTCACGGCCAGCCTGTTCGCCACCCTCAACGACATGTACGGGAATCGGACCGTGTGCGGAATCGGCCGCGGCGACTCCGCCGTGCGGGTCCTCAACGGCAAGCCGACGACGCTCGCGACGCTCCGCGAGTCCATCCACGTGATCCGCGAGCTCGGCAACGGCCGGACCGTCGAGCACCAGGGCGCCAACCTGTGCTTCCCGTGGGCCGAGGCCAGCGAACTCGACGTCTGGGTCGCGGCGTACGGGCCGAAGGCGCTGGCACTCACCGGCGAGGTCGGGGACGGGTTCATCCTCCAGCTCGCCGATCCCGACATCGCCGCGTGGACGATCGACGCCGTCCGCACGGCCGCCTCCGACGCCGGGCGCGACCCCGACGCCATCACCTTCTGCGTCGCCGCCCCCGCGTACGTCGGCGACGACATCGACCACATGCGCGACCAGTGCCGCTGGTTCGGCGGAATGGTCGGCAACCACGTGGCCGACATCGTGGCGCGGTACGGGTCGAGTGCCTCCATTCCGACGGCGCTGACCGACTACATCAAGGGCCGCGAGGGCTACGACTACAACGAGCACGGTCGGGCCGGCAACACCCATGCCGAGTTCGTGCCCGACGAGATCGTCGACCGCTTCTGCCTCCTCGGCACGGCGAGCCAGCACATCGCCCGCCTCGAGGAGTTGCGAGACCTCGGCGTCGACCAGTTCGCGATCTACCTCCAGCACGACGCCAAGTCGGCGACGCTCGAGTCCTACGGCGAGACGATCATCCCGGCGATGGCAGCCTCACGGCTGGCGCGGAGCTGACCGACTCACGGTCCCGACGACGGACCTCACGGACCTCAGGTTCCGGCGACCTCGGGGGCGAGCGCTGCCCCATCGGTGAGGCGTGCCACGCGACTGGCCGTGATCGTCTGCGACGCCGCCATCACGGCGCCCACGATCGCGATCACGGCGACCCCGCCGATGTGCGGCGCGCCGAGGGCGAGGAAACCCAACACGACGGCGATGGCGACCGGACGCTCTGGCGCCACCCTGCGGCGCAGCCGCCACTGCAGCCACATGAATCCACCGCCGATGAGCGCGACGGCGGTGCCCAGGAGCCACAGCTGCTCGTCGTGGAGGTGCCCTTCGGGCTCGGCGACCACGTGCTCGATCACACTGGCGAGGAACGCCACCCCGAGGACGAGGGGGAAGTGCCCGTAGGTGAAGAAGTCGCGTGCCAGGCGGGCCCGTTCCAGCCCGTGGCCGACCTTGAGGCCCTCCTCGCCGAAGCGTGAGACGAACCCGAAGTACGACCAGAAGATCACACCGGCCAGGAATGCCGACGCGACGACTGCGCCGGCGACGAGCAGGGTCACCTCGTGTTCGCGCGCCGCGACGCCGATCGCGACCAGGACCTCGCCGAGCACGATGATGATGAACAGGCCGTGTCGCTCGGCGAAGTGGACCGGGTTGACGCGCCACGCCGAGTTGTCGTCCTCGTCGCGCTGACGGTTGACGAGCACGGTGCCACCGGCGCTGACGAGCATGCCGGCCACCCACAGGCCGACCCGCCCGCCGCCGTGCACGAATCCGCCCACAGCGACGAGGACCGGACCCACACCGGCGAGCGACGCGTACCGGAGGAAGGCCGGGCGGGTGAGGTCGTCGCTCCACAGCCCGATGCCCTGGAGCGCCAGCACCCAGACCGTACCCGCCAACAACGCGAGCCCGAACTGCTCACTGCTTGCGCCGTAGGCCCCGGGAATGGAGATCGCGAGGAAGAGACAGGGAAAGATCGACGACACGAAGGCCAGGCGGGTCGGGGTGTCGCGATCGAGGTCGATCGCCGTGCCCAGCCAGCTGAACTGCGACCAGAGCTGCCACACGATCCATGCGACGAGGGCGGACTTGGCGACCCCGGCCCCGCTGATGTCGCCGGCGATCAGCACCGACAGCTGGCTGACGGCGAACACGAAGACGAGGTCGAAGAACAGCTCGAGGTTGGTGGCGTGCCGGCCGGCCTCCTCCTCCTCGAGTTCGAGCTCCAGCTCAGCGTCGGCGGGATCGGTCATTGGGGGATCGTAGGCAACCGCCCCGTCGGCCGCGCAGGTCGTTCAAAACCGAAACGAGCCCCGCCCGAAGGCGGGACTCGGTGACGGCAGATCGTGAGATCAGATGAACAGGCCGACGATCTTGGCGATCGTGAGCACGTCGTCCAACGTGCAGCCGGCGCTGGTGACGATCACGGTGCCGATGACGGCGATCATCGGTGCGTTGCGCTTGAGCTTCTTCATGGTCTCTCCCCTTGTTCTGACGTGTTTCCACGTTGTCTGCACACTTGTGAGCCGGGGCACAAGGTACCAAACGATCGTTCAGGAAAGCGACAACCTCATCCCGGTTCGCGAAAGGTTCGAGGTCGATCCCGCCGCCGTTCAGCCAACGGCTACTTGATGCGAATCAACGTGTTGGAGTCGGTGTGGGGGAACGGGTCGCCGAACTCCTTCATGTGCAACGTCGTCAGCTCGGAGTACGACCAGGTGTCGTCGTCGTTGAGCGTGATCGTGACCTCGTAGCTCACGCTGCTGGCGTTGGCCGTGAGGTACTTGTTCTCGCCGATCGCGTAGTTGGGGTCGCCGATCTTGGCGCTCATCGAGAACTGCTTCGCGTCGGGGGCAGCGATGCCACCGGCGAGCACCGTGATACCGCGAGGCACGACGAACCCACGAAGGATCTCGCCGGTCGCGTTGTCGTAGAGCCAGTACCCGACCTCGGTGTGGAACGGAGCGGCCTCGTCGTCGCGCCACATGGCCGTGTGGTAGTCGAGGCCGTAGAGCGACTGCGATCCGTTGTCGACCGGCCCGAACGGCTTCATCTCGACCTTCTCGCGGTACGGCGTCGAGAACACCGCGCCCCTCGAGTGGGAGTACGCGGAGTCGAGCCCGCCCGTGCCTTCCCATTCGCCGATCAATGCGTCCAGTGGACCCCATTCACTCATTTCGCGCTCCTCGTTCGACACCGTTGGTGCAGGTGGGGCCACAGTATCCCTCCCCAGTTGGGGGAGGGAGCGGTGGTGCAGCGAACTCCGCCAGCCGGCCGGCCGTGACGGGGAAACCCGTCGGAATCCGTGCTGGATGTGACGCGACGCGTCACATCCAGCACGGATTGCCGCGCCGTCAGCTCGTGCCGGACTGGCGTTGTCGGCCGAGGCGCTTGGTGTCGTTCAGCAGGTCTTCGATCGCACGCTCGAGTTGCTGCTCGAAGATCATCCGGGCGGCGTCACCCGCGGCGGGGCGGAAGGCATTGACGAGGGTGCCGGTGTCGATGCCTCGGCCGTAGCCCTGCCCGACCATCGTGACGAACAGGTCGATCAATTCACGGGCAGCAGTGCCGAGCGACTTGCCGAGGATCGCACCCGCCTCGAGCACGAGGTCGCCCGGCACGCCGTCGGCGATCAGTCCGAGCGTGAGGTCGAACAGGCCCGGGTTCGGGATGAGCCACGCCGCACCCTGACGGAGCAGGAGTCGACCGTCCTCGAGCTCGCCCTGCGTGCCAGCCGGAGCGTCGACGAGGAGCTTGGCCAACTCCTCACGGGTGACGATGCGCGGTTCGACGATGCCCCACGAGCCGCGCAGCGACTCGTCGAGGCCGAGCCAGTCGGCAACGCGGGTGGTGGCATCGCCCTCGGCGAGGAGGTTCCTGATGGCGGGCAGCTTGAGCCCCCGATCGCGCAGCTCGCCGACGAGGCGCAGGCGCTCGAGGTGGGCGGGCCCGTAGCGGGCGACCCGCCCGTCGGTGCGGTCGCGTTCGGGCTTCTGGAGGAGTTTCTCGCCTTGATAGAAGCGGATCGTGCGGGGTGCGATGCCGCTGCGATCAGCGAGTTCCTCGATGGTCATCAGCTCGTCGTCGAGCACGGCCTCGGCCACAGGATCGTCGTCGGGGTGTGGGGCAGTGCGCTTGGCCATGGACAAGATGGTGACACAATCCACTGGCAGGATCTATTGACAGTTTCCACTGTTACGATCAGTATCTACTGTCATGAACCGCCATGGCGCCGGCCACCTTCGCTCAGGCTCACTCCCGACTCCGTCGGGAGCTTCTTACGCTGCGGTACCGCCGCATGCAGGCCGTCGCTCCCCACTCGGTTCGCTGCTCGACCGGTTGAGCCAACCGCTCCCGATCGACGCCTACCGCACCCTCGTCAACCCGCTCTGGGCCCGCGACCGGCGCGGGGTGATCGAAGCCGTCACCCCGATCACCCCCGACGCCTGCGCCATCACCATCCGCACCAACCGCGCCTGGCCCCGGCACGACGCCGGCCAGTTCGTCACGATCGGCGTCGAGATCGACGGCGTGCGCCACCACCGCTGCTACTCCCTCACATCGGTCGGCGACCGGTCCGGCTCGCAGCTCATCGAGATCGCTGTGCAGCGAGTGCCCGGCGGACTGGTGTCGACCCACCTGACGAGCGCCGCCCGCATCGGCGACCTCGTCCACCTGTCGGGGCCCGACGGCGATTTCACACTCCCCTCGTTCGTCCCCGACCGCCTCCTCCTCATCTCCGGCGGCAGCGGCGTCACACCCCTCGTCGGCATCGTCCGCACACTCGCCTCACGGCCGCCCCACAGCGACGTCGTCGTCGTGCACCACGCGCCGACCGCCGAACGGACGATGTTCTCCGCCGAACTCACCCGCCTCGCAGCGCGCCACGACTGGCTGACGGTGCACCTGGTGCACACCCGCGACGGCGGCGCCCGACTCGATCCGGCCCGGCTCGACGACCTCTGTCCCGACTGGGCGGACCGCGAGACGTTCGTGTGCGGCCCGACGCCACTCATCGAGTTCGTCACGGACCACTGGGATGCCGCCGGCGCGCTCGAACGCCTCCATCTCGAGCGATTCACGCCTCGACCTTCCGGCGCCCGCCGATCCCGCCACCGGCGACACGGTCACCGCGACGTTCGCGACCACCGGCAGCATCGCCACAGCTCCGGTCGGCGCAACGCTGCTGGCCACGGCCGAGGCCGCCGGCATCGACGCCCCCTACGGGTGCCGCACCGGCGTGTGCCACACGTGCTCGACCCGCCTCGTGTCGGGCTGCACCACCGACGTCCGAGACGGTCGCATCAGCGAGGCCGGCACCCACGTGCAGCTCTGCGTGTCGACCCCGCTCACCGACGTCGCACTCGACCTCTAGCCCCGCCTTCCCCCGACCCCACCCGCGCCCTCCCCCACCCCGACAAGGACCCCTCATGACCGCACTCATCGACCGTCCACTCACCCACGACGCCCCGCTCGACCCCATCGACCCCGCCGGGATGGACCTCGACGCGTTCGCCGCCGAGCTCGACGCCATCCGCGACGAGATCCTCGCCAGTCGCGGCCAGGCCGACGCCGACTACATCCGCCGGGTCATCCGCCTCCAACGCCGGCTCGAGATCGGCGGGCGCGCCGCCCTCATGGCCGGCGTGCTGCCGCCGGCGTGGCTCGCCGGTGTCGCGATGCTCAGCCTCTCCAAGATCCTCGAGAACATGGAGATCGGGCACAACGTGATGCACGGCCAGTGGGACTGGATGCGCGATCCCGACATCCACTCGACGACGTGGGAGTGGGACAACGTCTGCCCCTCGCCCCAGTGGAAGCACTCCCACAACTACATGCACCACCAGTGGACGAACGTCGTGGGCATGGACAACGACATCGGCTACGGCATCCTCCGCATCGATCCCAACAAGCCGTGGGAACGGTGGAACCTCGCCCAGCCGCTGATCTTCGTGACGCTCGCGACGCTGTTCGAGTACGGCGTCGGATTCCACGACCTCGAGGCCGACGTGAGCGACGGCGAGAAGGTCACCTTCGAGCGCATCAAGCCGAAGCTGTTCGAGATCGGCCGCAAGATCCGTCGACAGGTCGCCAAGGACTACGTGGCATTCCCCGCGCTCGCACTCCCCCTCGGCGTGCCCTCCGCGGTGTCGGTCGCGACCGGCAACCTCGCCGCCAACGTCGTGCGGAACCTGTGGTCGTTCGCCGTGATCTTCTGTGGACACTTCCCCGACGGGGTCGAGATCTTTCCCCGCGGCAGCGCCGAGAACGAGACCCGCGGGCACTGGTACCGCCGGCAGGTCCTCGGATCGGCCAACTTCGAGGGCGGCCCCCTCATGCACCTCATGACCGGCAACCTCGACCACCAGATCGAGCACCATCTCTTCCCCGACCTTCCGTCGAACCGGTACGTCGAGGTCGCCCCGAAGGTGCGCGAGGTCTGCGAGCGACACGGGGTTGCGTACAACACCGGCTCGTTCGCCCGTCAGTTCGGCAGCGTCGTGCGGAAGGTGCTCCGGCTCAGCCTTCCCTGAAGGCCTCGTCTGCGATCGCGTCGAGCAGGGCCACGAGATCGTCGACGGTCAGGTCCGGGTTCACCACGGTGAACTTGAGGGCGACCCGTCCGCCGATCGTCGTGCGGCCGATGACGGCGCGACCGTCGTCGAACAGCCGGCGCTGGACGTCGGTGTTGGCTCGATCGAGTTCGGCGTCGGTCAGCGTGCCGTCGCCGACCCAGCGGAACACGACCATGACCGTCGTGGTCGGGGCCAGCAGTTCGAACTCCCGGTGCGCGTCGATCGATGCAGCGACGGTCGATGCCGTGTCGACGAGGTGCTCGAGCATCGAAGCCAGGCCGGCCCGGCCGACGGTGCGGAGCGACACCAGTGCTTTGAGCGCATCGAAGCGGCGCGACGTGTCGAGTGAGCGTCCGACGAGGTTGAGCACGCCGGTCTCGGCGTCCTCCTCGCGATCGAGGTACTCGCTGTGTCGACGGATCAATCCGAACGAGGCCTCGTCAGCGACCAGCAGGGCGCTGGCGCTGATCGGTTGCCACCACAACTTGTGGAGGTCGACGGTGACCGAGTCGGCCCGTTCGATGCCGGCGAGCCGGGGGCGCAACGCGGTGCTCAGGACGAAGGCCCCGCCGACGGCGGCGTCGACGTGGAACCACGCTCCGAGTGCGGCGGCGCGATCAGCGAGATGCCCGAGCGGGTCGATCGCCCCCAGGTCGGTGGTGCCCGCCGTGCCGACGACGGCGATGACCTCGTCGCCGGCGGCAGTGGTCGCTGCGACGACCTCGTCGAACCTCACCGGGTCGATGGCACCGCTCGCGTCGGTGGGTGCACTCACGACCGCGGCCCGCCCGAGCCCCATGAGCATGGCGGCCCGGGCGACGCTGAAGTGCGCCGCGTCCGACGCCACGATCCGCCAGCGCCGAGCCTCGCCCGGGAGCCCGTCGGTGGCCACGTCGAGGCCCCGCCGTCGGGCAGCCGCTTCGCGGGCGAGCACCAGCCCGAGCACGTTCGACGCCGTCCCTCCCGCTGTCATGACACCCGACGCGGTCGTGGGCAGACCGCACACCTCGGCCAGCCGGCGCACCAGGCGGTCCTCCACGAGGGTGGCCGCTGGCGCCTGGTCGTAGGAGTCCATCGACTGGTTGGTCATCCCGATGGCGACCTCGGTGGCCGCGGCGGTGATGAGCGTGGGGCTGTGCAGGTGCGCGACCGTCGCGGGATCCGATGGACGCACGCCGTTGGCGAGCACGACGCGACCCACCTCGTCGACGACATCGGCGAAGGCGACGCCGGAGGCGGGCAGCGGATCGAGCGCCTCGACGGCGGCGGCCAGCTCGTCGCCGTCGATGCCCGACCATGCACCCTCGCGGGCCCAGCGGTTGACCTCGGCCGTGACGGCGGCGACGGCCCCGGTCAGGGCGGCGTGGGACTCGTCGTCGGAGCGGAGGAACACAGCCGGGAGCGTAGATCGCCTCGCCAGACACCGGTTTTGTCCTGCATTTCAATCGGCAAACCGATCGAAATGCAGGACAAAACCGGAAGGGGCTCGGGCGGGCCATTGACGTGACGGGACAGTGGTACGAAACTCGTGTTTATGTACCAGGCGGAACCGATCGATCTCGCACCCGGCTCGCTCCTGTGGCGGTGGGCCGGCGACCAACGGTTGGGGTTCACGGGCCTCGCCACCGGCATCCTCCAGCTCATGCACCCGGGCCTCGGCGCCGGGGTCGTCGAGCACTCGGCCTTCTTCACCGAACCGTGGGACCGCATCCAGCGATCGGTGCCCGAGATCATCGGGGTCATCTACGACGAGGACGGCGACGCCACCGGCCACCGGGTCCGCGACTACCACAAGCGCATCAAGGGCACCGATGCCCAGGGTCGCCGCTACAGCGCCCTCAAGCCCGAGACGTTCTGGTGGGCGCACGCCACGTTCCAGTACTCCGTCGAGCAGCTCGCCGACCGC
Organism: Microthrixaceae bacterium; assembly: GCA_037045585.1. Lineage (GTDB taxonomy): Bacteria > Actinomycetota > Acidimicrobiia > Acidimicrobiales > Microtrichaceae > SSF14. The sequence goes on along the minus strand of JBAOIR010000024.1, from coordinate 104,870 downwards.
TTCGACAACCACCGCCTGACCCCCGACGAACGCGAGCAGCTCTACCGCGAGGGAGTCGAGTGGTACCGCCGTTACGGCGTCAGCATGCGTCCGGTTCCACCCGACTACCGGTCCTTCGTCACCGAGTGGAACCGGTACTGCACCGACGTGCTCGAGATGACCCCGGCAGCCGAACGGGCCATCGACATGGCGCTCCACGAGAAGGTCGAGCACATGCCCGGCCTCCCGTGGTGGAGCCTGCCCATCCAACGCGAGATCCTGACCCCGCTCCTCCGCCTCACCGCCATCGGGGGCCTGCCGGTGTCGGTCCGCGCCAAGTTCGGCATCCCGTTCGGGCTGAGCGACACGCTCCAGCTCAAGGCGTTGGAGTTGTGGGTCCGACAGAACTGGCGGTTCGTGCCCCGACCGCTGCGGTGGGCACCCCGCGCCGCCGACGGGTGGAAGCGCGAGGCGGCGCTGCGCAAGGGCCAGGTCGCCCGTGCGTCGTAGCGTCGGCGTCGACGTCGACGCCCTGCTCGCATCGATCACCCGGCCGCTCGACATCGTCGGCGGCGCGGGCGACGAGACGGCCGACCGGATTCTCGACGCTGCGGCCGAGCTGTTCGCGACGCTCGGAGTGCGGCGCACGGGCATGGACGACATCGCGGAGCGGAGCGGCCTCGGCCGAACCACCGTGTACCGGCGCTTCGACGGGCGCCAGCAGATCGTCGAAGCGGTGCTGGCGCGGAGATCCACCGGTTCTTCGGTTCGATCCTCCGCTCGACCGCGGACATCGAGCGGTTCGAGGACGTGGTGATCGAGTCGTTCCTCACCGGCCTGCGCGCCACCGAGGCATCGCTGCTCGCAACCCTCGTGCGGGCCGAGCCGGAGCTGCTCCAACTCCTCACGATCGACGCCGGCCCGGTCGTCGCCGCCGCCCGCGAGTTCCTCGTGTCGGCCTACCGGGCCACCCACCCCGAGGGAGTGACGACCAGCGACGGCGACCTGCAGCAGGTCGCCATGTTCGCCGAGGTGCTCGTGCGGCTCGCCATCTCGCTGGTGCTCACGCCGCAGACGATCATCCCCCTCGACGACGACGCGGCGACCCGGGCCGCCCTGCACCGGCTGCTCGACCCGGTGATCGCCCCCTTGGCCTGAGCCTCACCCACCGGACCGGGTCAGTCTCACGACGCGACCATCCGGCGTGATCAAACGGCGGGCCAGTCCGACGGCCACGACCGACGTGGTCGTGGCGACGGATCCCAAGATGAGGAACATGACCGCCGCCTGCACCCTCACGGCATCGATCGGATCGACCCCGGCGAGGATCAGACCCACCATCGCGCCCGGCAGGAACACGATGCCGGTCGCCTTGGTCGTCTCGATCTGCGGGACGAGCGCCGTTCGCGCCGCCTCCCGCAGGTAGGGCGACGCCGCCGCGGCGTTGGTCAAGCCCAACGCCAGCCGTGCCTCGATCTCGAGCACCTTGTCGGCGAACTCGGCCACGATCCGCCGACCGACGAGGACGGTCGCCGACAGCGAGTTGCCGACGATCATCCCGGCGATGGGAACGATCGTGCGGCCGTTCGTCGGGAACACACCCAAGCCGAGCACCACGGCGAGCGACGCACCGGTCGCCAGCGCATAGGCGGTCAGCGACAACCGGAACGCTCCCGGGACCTCACGCGCCCGCCGAGCGGTGGTCCACGCTGCGAACAGGATCATCATCGCAACCCAGAGCCACGACCAGATCGCCGGTCGGCTCGGGTCGATCACGAGGCCGAGGGCGGCGCCCACCAACAGGAGTTGGACGAGGGCGTGGGCGCACGCCCACAGAATCGACCGTTCCAGGCCGAGCCGACGAACGAGCGACACCGCGACCGCGACACCGACCATGACGGTCGACACCGCGAGGCCGACGAACCCGACATCGCCGTTCACGATCCGCCCCTCATGATTCGCCGCTCACGATCCGACCGCCGTCCAGTCGGATCACGACGTCGGCGATGCGATCGATCTGGGCGCGGTCGTGGGTGACCCACACGATCGAGACACCGGCGCCGACGAGCGACCGCGCGAGTTCCTCCACGCCCCGAGCGTTGTCCTCGTCGAGTGCCGAGGTCGGTTCGTCCATGAGCACGGCCTCGGGGCCCGTCGCCAACGTCCTGGCCGTACACATGCGTTGGGCCTCACCTCCCGACAGAGTGAGCGCATCGCGTTCGACGAACTCCGCCGGGAGCCCGACCGACGCGAGGAGCGCGATCGTGCCGTCCTCGTCGAGCGACGGCTCGGCGACACGGAGGTTCTCGTGCACCGTGCCGGGAAACGGCGTGGGGCGTTGGAACACCATGCCGACGCGACGGCGGAGACGTCGCACGTCGAGGGCCGCGACGTCGTCGCCGCGGAATCGCACCGTGCCGGTGGTTGGAGCTACGAGCCGGTTGCAGAGACGCAGCAACGACGACTTGCCCGAGCCCGACGCGCCGGCAACGACCACGACGCCGTCGGCAGGCAGCTCGACCGTGATGGCGTCGAGGATCACGGCGCCGTCGACCTCGAGACCGACATCGTCGAAGGCGAACAGCGGGGTCGACACCGCGAACATTCTCGCGCTCGGATCTCTGGCACGATTCGTTCGATGACCACGGCACGACCCGATCTCGCCATCGACCGCGCGGGGCGGTCGTCGAGCGTGTGCACCTCGACGAGCACTCGTGGGTCGACGTCGCCCGCGGATTCGTCCTCGATGCCGACGCGATGCTCGACCACGTGCTCGGGGCCTGGGACTGGTCGGAGAACCGGAACTGGCGCTACGAGGTGTACGTCACCGAGCCCCGGATGTCGGCACGGGTCCGCGCCGCCGACCTGCCCGCCGGGATCCGACAGGCCGGGTTGCACCTCCGCTCGAAGTACCACGTGCCGTTCGACGGTCCGGCGCCCCAGCGCTACCGACACGGCAACGACTCCGTCGGGTTCCATCGTGACCGGTCGATGCGCTACCTCGACGACACCAGGATCGCGATCGCGGTGCTGGGTGAACCACGGCCGTTCCTGTTGCGGCCGTACACGGTCGGCTACGAGGACAGCTCCCGCGACCTTGACGTCCGTCCCGGTCACGGCGACCTCATCGTGATGGGCGGCCGCTGCCAAGCCGACTGGATGCACGCGGTGCCGAAGGTTCCGAGCGCGACCCAACGGGTGTCGTTCACCTGGCGGTGGACCTCACGCACGGGTCAACCCGACAGCTCCGAAGGGTACGGCGCAGCGCGCAACTTCGGCGACAGCTCCCGGGTCGGGCCACAACAACGTCGGCGTTGATGGGCAAGGATGTCCCCATGAGCCATTCGATCGACGCCGCCGAACTTGCCGATGCCCTCGACGTGATCGCGATCGGGCGACTGCAGGCACGCTACGGCGACATCGTCTCCCGGCAGGCCTGGGGCGAACTCGACGACATCTTCCTCCCCGACTGCCCGATCAGCCTCGACCTCCGACGCGGCGAACCGATGCAGCTCGTCGGTGCGACGGCGCTTGCGGAGATGGTGGCCGGAGCGATCGAACGGTTCGAGTTCTTCGAGTTCGCGCTGCTCAACTCGGTGATCGACGTGATCGACCCCGATCAGGGCGAGAGCCGGACCGCGACCGGACGCCTCTACATGTGGGAGCTGCGCCAGCTCTCCACCGGCCGGTGGACCAACGTGTACGGCCTGTACTGCGACACCTACGTACGCCACGACGGGCGTTGGGTCATTGGCGCCCGTACCTACAGCTCGTTGGCACGAACCGCCGACGCCGCCGACGGCCCCGGCGGGCACGACTACGAGGTGTTCCCCATTCCGGGCATCTGAGCGCCCCCGAGCGTTCGGCGGCGACCGAGGGTGGCGATCCCGCCCGAAGGGCTGGTGGGATGGCGCAGGGACCGGTACCGTCACGACGTTCTGGTGTTCGGCTGACGGCGGGACACGAGCCGGCCACCGGCCGGGGAGACAGCGGGGAGACAGCGATATGGGGATCGATCGGCGGCAGTTCCTACGGCGCTCGGGAATGTTCGGGGGCGCCGCGTTCTTGGGTGAATCGGTGTTGGCAGGTTGCGCGCCCGACATCGGTCGCGACATCTCGGGGGTCGGAGCGGAGTACCACCCCGACGTGCTGCCGACCGGCCGCATGCTCGACTTCCCGGCGTCGGAGTCGCCCATCGAACACGTCGTCGTGCTGATGATGGAGAACCGCTCCTTCGATCACTACCTCGGATGGCTCAGCCGCGACGAGGGCTACCTCGAGCGGGGGCTCTCTCGCTACGGCAACACGTTCGCCATCGACGCCAAGTCGATGCAGAGCTACCTCGATGCGACGAGTGGTCAGATGGTCGACACGTTCCACCTCGACCCCCAGTCGATGGCGAACCCCTGGCGGGGCTGCGGCTTCAACGACCCGGGCCACGGCTGGACCGCCGGTCACGCGCAGCGCGACGGCGGGTTCCTCGGCGCCCAACAGCGGCAACGACCGCTACGCCCTCGGCTACCACGAGGCCGACGACCTGCCGTTCCACTCCCGCATGGCTCGCCGGTTCACGACGTTCGACCACTACCACGCGTCGATGCTCACCTCGACGCAGACGAACCGCCGCTACCTGCACAGCGCCCAGTCGGGTGGGTACAACTACAACTACATCCCGATCGCCGAGCTCGGCTTCCAGTTCGACACGATCTGGGATCGGCTGTGGCGCGCCGGCGTCCCGGTCCGGTCGTACTTCAGCGACCTGCCGAGCCTGGCGTTCTGGGGCCCGCGCCTCGGCCCCTTGCTGTCGCCGATCGACCAGTACTTCGAGTCGTGCCACGCCGGCAACCTCCCCGCCGTCTCGTTCCTCGACCCGCCCTATGCCGGGCCGTGGCAGGCCGACGATCATCCGCACGCCGATCCCGGTGCCGGCCAGCGGTTCCTCCGCGACGTGTTCCAGGCGTTCGCCGAATCGCCCTGCTGGGAGAACGGCCTGTTCCTCCTCACCTACGACGAGTGGGGTGGCTTCTTCGACCACGTCGCGCCGCCGGTGCTGCCCGATGATCGAGCCACGAACGACGACGCCACCAACTACGGGCAGGCCGGATTCCGGGTGCCGACGATCATGGCGTCGCCGTACGCGATGCCCGGCTTCGTCGACCACCGCACCTACGACCACACGTCGATCATGCGGTTCCTGCAGTGGCGCTTCCTCGGTGCTCCCGCCGAGGGTCCCGGCGATGACGGTTCGCCGTGGGCGCTCAAGGTGCGCGACCGCTTCGCCAACAACATCGGCAACTCGCTGGCGTTCGAGCAGCCGGATCCGACGATCTTCGACATCGGCGACCTGCCGCTCCGCTGGCCCACGGCGTGGTGCGACGGCACCGCGCAGCTCCCGGCGCCGGGCCGACCCGAGGCCCACCCGACGGCGACGAACGTCGCTCCGACGATCCTGCCCGGTGTCGTGGGCCCTGTCCCTGGCGAGGAGCAGACCGAGGGCGGCCCCGGCGTCGACTTCGCCGACCTGCTCGAGTCCGGGTACTACGAGCGGGCCGGCCTGCCGACCGAGCCCAGCTCGATGGCACGCATCTGGGCGACGCCGAGCTCCTGAGCCGGGTCAGACCGTCGGCCAGAGGTTGACGGTGGCGTGGATGCCGCCGTCGGCGGAGATCGTCTCGCCGGTGATCGCGCTGGCGGCGTCGCTCGAGAGGAACGCCACGACCGCGGCGACCTCCTCGGGGGTGCTCAGTCGGCGGGTCGGGATGACCGCCATGACCTCGTCGGCGACGCCGGGCTTGGCGAGGTTCTCGCGCCACATCTCGGTCTCGACGACGCCGGGTGCCACGGCGTTGACCCGCAGCCCGGCCGGACCGAATTCCATCGCGAGCGCCCGGGTCATGCCGTCGAGTGCAGCCTTCGTCGCCGCGTAGACGCTCCGGCGGGGCGCGCCCCGGAGGCCGCTGATCGAGCTGATGTTCACGATCGAGCCCGAGCCCGCCGCCACCATCGTCGGGATCGCGGCAGCGCTCGTGAGCAACGCCGACCGGACGTTGACGGCGAACAGCTCGTCGATCTCGGCCGCGGTGATCTGGTCGGACGGCGTGCGCAGTGCCATACCGGCGTTGTTCACCAGCACGTCGAGGCGACCAACGAACGCGTCGATCGCCTCGGCAACGGCAGCCGTGGGTGCGTCGGCATCACCGAGATCAGCGACGACGACGACCGGGTCGTTGGTCAGCGTCGATGCAACGGCGTCGAGCTCGTCACGGCTGCGGGCAACGAGCGCGACCCGATGGTCGGCGGAATCGAGGGCTCGTGCGATGGCCGCGCCGATGCCGCGACCGGCTCCCGTGACGATCGCGGTGCGTCGACCCGGCGAGATTGAGGTGTCCATCGCGTCCATCGCCGGAGCCTACGACGCTCACGGAGCTCGGTCAGGAGGGGTCGACGAGGTCCTCGCCATCGGCGTCGCGGTGCGGGCTGGACTCGTGACCGCGAGGCATGACGCAGATGCGCGGACGACCTTCGAGCACGCCGCCGTCCCACAAGCCGCACACGCGGTAGCCGTACTCCTTGGTCCGCCGCCGCCGCTCCTGGATCGCGTCCCGCTCCGTGAGCAGGCTCCCCTCGATGTGCACACGCGGAGCCTGCCCGGTGCGGGCGACCGCCGGTTGGCGCGCAGGTGTCCGCTGGGTGAATTCACCTCAGGCAGCGAGGCTCGCCCGACGGTCGGCCGCGGGTCACGGGCCGGGTGGTGCGCCGGATCTGATGGTGCCGTGGCGTTGGCACCGGAGGTTGATGCCGGACGGGGTGGTGATGTCATCCGATCCGAGGCCGAATCGACGCTGGCACTCTCGATCGCTCAGATGGAGTCCGACTGCACCTCAGCGATCGAGAGCCCACCGCCGCCCCGGCGGCGGTGATCTTGTCTGGATGTTCGGGGGCGCGGCGAAGGACCCACCGGGTGGGTCGATCGTCGGGGTTCGGGTCGATCTGCCGAGGATCGGGTGCGATCGTCGTGTCGTTCATGGGCCGGGTGGTGCGCCGGATCTGATGGTGCCGTGGCGTTGACACCAGAGGCTGATACCGGACGGTGTGGTGATCCAGCACCATCCGTCGTCGCCGATCCGGAGGTCCCAACCCTTTCGATGGATCACCCCGTGGTGATGGCGACACAGGAACGCCATGAGCTTGATGTCGGTCGTTCCGAGATCTCGCCACCACTGCGCCACATGGTGGGCATCACAGTGCTCGGGGCGTATCCCGCAGCCGGGGAACACACAGCCGCCATCGCGGACTTTCAGCGCCTTGCGTTGTTCGACCGTGGCGTTGCGGAGTTCGCGGCCCATGTCGAGGGGGAGGCCGAGCGAGTTGAGGATGATGGTCCACACCGACATGTCACACGCCAACGCCGTGGCGGATCCTCGGATCAACGGTTTGCCGTCGATGTGGACGAGGTCGGGGGTGTCGGCGTTGATCACCAGGGTCGCCTCCACCTTGGGGCGGGTGGCCTTGCCGTCGCCGTTGACCATGAGGCCGCGGCGGACGGCTTCGGCGAGGGCCATCGCCAACAACGTTTCCCGGGAGGGGACGGCGATCTCACCGTTGGTGCGCTCGCAGTCATCGCGGTAGCGGCGCCACAGTTCGTCGGCGATCTGCTCGACAGCGGCCTTGGTCGTGGTCGCAAGGTCGCCGACGAGGATGCCGGCGACTTTCATCCCATCGCGACCGCCCTTCAATCGGAGCCGGTTGTTGTTGGGATCATCCGCCGGTTCGGGGCCGTCCTGATCCAACAGGGCGGCCACCAACGCGACACGTTGGGCCCACTCGGCGAACGTCATCGACGCTGACTCGGCGATCAGTGACGCTTCCATCTCCCGGAACTCGGTGGCGATCCGATCGTTGATCGCGTTCGCCATCACCTTCGCCCGATCCGAACACAACCGCCCGTCACGTACGGCCCGATCGGTCTCGGGAAGATCCAACCGCAACGCCACCGCCAACCGCACCCGTGCTTTCGCAGCAGCGGGGGCGATACCGGTTTCGTGTGCCAACCAGTTCGCGGTGCGATGACCTGACACCACGTCGGTGGTGCCGCGGGCGTCGAGTTCGCCCAGCAGGGCGCTTTCCGCGGCGTCGAGGTAGCGGCGGGCTTCCTCGATCGCTTTCACGCCGGCCAACAGGTCGTCATCCGCGTACAGGTGCTCGTCGAGGCCGGCGATCTTCGCCGTCAGCTCGGTCAGCACCGTTGTATCGAACATGCGTTCTATTGTACGGGTCAGGTCTGACACTGAAGCCGGTGGCGAACTCGATGCTCGCGACCGGCACTGCGGCGCGAGAACTACCGGGCGGCGGTCCCCGCGTACATGAAGCTCATCGACTTCGGACCGGCGATGGCGAACGTGGAGAAGCGGTCGAGCTCGAACCCGGCGGCCCGGATGAGGTCGTCGTGGCGACGATCGAGGTGGCACCCGCCGGCGACGCGTTGTTGCCACGGATCGAAGCGGTGCTGGCGGCGGGCGACCTTGGGATCGTCGGACAATCCGTGCTCGAGGAAGTAGAGGCGACCGCCCGGCTTGAGCACCCGACGCACCTCGGCGAGCGCTGCCGCGACATCGGGGATCGTGCACAGCGTCCAGGTGCTCACGGCGTTGTCGACCGACTCGTCGTCGAGCGGCAGCGACTGTCCGTCCAGCCCGATGAACTCGACCGGCACGCGGGCAGTGGCGAGGCGCTTGCGGGCCAGCTTGCGGCCGACGGTCGCCGGGTCGACGGCGAGCACGCGATCGACCTCACGGGGATAGTGCTCGAGGTTGGTGCCCGAACCGAACCCGATCTCGAGCACCGTGCCCGACACGCCCTCGAGTGCCCGGGCACGGAGCTTGCCCATCTCGCGATTGCCGAGCAACTTGTCGATGACCCGCGGCAGGACCTGATCCTCGTAGAACCCCATGGCCGCCAGCCTCCCACAGGAACCGGCGCCAGGATCGACTGGATTCAGGTCGCCGGGTTCACGAAACACCCCCGGCTGACGAAATCCCCCGAGGGGTAGTCTCGAATTCACGGCGACACCTACGGAGCCCGCAATGAAGATCCCCATCGAGAAGTTCCAGGACCAGGGGGGTCGAGTCCAGACCGACGACCTCGACTTCGATTCGTTCCGAGACCAGCCACTCGACGACAACGTCCTGCGGTGCATCGCGTACATGCACGACATCGAGTACCAGACGGTGCTGTACTCCCGAGAGCTGTTGATGCTGCCGCAGTGGAAGGACCCCCAGTTCACGGCGTTCATCACGCTGTGGAACTACGAGGAGTACTGGCACGGACAGGCGCTGGGGCGCGTGCTCGAGATGCACGGGAGGCCGGCGCACGACGAGCGACTCGTCGCCATGCGCACCTTCGGCAAGCGGTACCTGTTCTGGTCGCCCGCCATCTTCTGGCTGCTCGGTCACGGCATCCGGCGGTTCCCCGCCGTGCACATGACGTGGGGCGCCATCAACGAATGGACGGCGAACGCCGCGTACAACCGGCTCGGCCAGATCGCCGACCACCCCACGCTCAGTACGCTGCTCGGTCGGATCATGCGGCAGGAGGGCCGGCACGCGGGCTTCTACTCGGCCTGGGCCCGTGAGCTGCTCGAGGACGATGCCCGCTCGCGCTGGATCACCAAGCAGTTCCTCCTCCGCCAGTGGGACATCGTCGGCAACGGCGACGTCCCCCGCAGCGAAACGGCGTTCGCCGGCGCGTATCTCTTCGGCGGCGACGAGGGCAACGCGCTCATCGACCGGGTCGAGGCCCGCATCGATGCACTCCCGGGCCTGGCGGGGCTCGGCCTCGTGCGCACTGCGATCAAGACGGCGACCGACGAGGTCATCCAGACCGAAGGCCCCGGGGTGCTCGCCCGACCCACCGGTGCGACCGCCGCGTGACCGCAACGTGACGGCTCCGGCATCGGATCCGACCACCGAATCCGCCTGGGCGCCGCTGCGCATCACCATCTTCCGTTGGCTGTGGATCGCGAGCCTCGCGTCGAACGTCGGCACGTTCATGCACAACGTCGGCGCGTCGTGGCTGATGACCGACCTCACCCGGTCGCCCACCCTCATCTCCCTACTGCAGACGGTGTACGCGGCGCCGGGCTTCCTGCTCGCCCTCCCGGCCGGCGCCCTGGCCGATGTCGTCGACCGCAAGAAGCTGCTCGTCGCATCGCAGTCGTTCATGTTGGCCGTCGCGACGACGATGGGCGTCCTGACGCTGACCGATCGCATCACGACGACGTGGTTGCTCCTGCTCACGTTCCTCCTCTCGGTCGGCGGCACGGTCAACATGCCGGTGTGGACGTCGATCACGCCCGAGGTCGTGCCCCGCGACGAGCTCCCCCAGGCCGTCGCGCTCAATTCGATCTCGTCGAACCTCGCGCAGTCGGTCGGCCCCGCGGTTGCCGGCCTGCTGATCGCCGCGTCGGGGTCCGGCGCGGTGTTCCTCGTGAACGCGGCGTCGTTCGTCGGCGTGGTGGTGGTCGTGTCGAGCTGGCGACGCGAGACTCCGGTGACCACGATGCCGGCGGAGCACATCTGGTCGGCGATCCGAACGGGCCTCCGGTTCACCCGCCACTCCCCCTCGCTGCTCGTACTGCTCGGACGGCTCGCGCTGTTCGTGCTGTTCTCCAGCTCGCTGTCGGCGTTGTTGCCGCTCCTCGCCCGCACCCGACTCCAGGTGACCGCCGGCGGGTTCGGCCTGCTCGAGGCGTCGCTCGGGGTCGGGGCCGTGGCGATGGCGTCGGTGCTGCCGAAGGTCCGCAAGCGCCTCGGACCCGACGGCGTCATCCTGTTCGGCTCGATCGTCTACGGCGCCGGGCTCGCGCTGGTCGCCCAGGCCACGAGCCTCGGTCCGGCGGTGCTCGGCCTCCTGATCGTGGGCGCCGCGACGATCTCGGTCATGACCATGGTGTTCGCCACACTGCAGGGAATCCTCCCTGCCTGGGTGCGCGGTCGTGGCCTGGCCGTCGCGATGCTCGTCGTCTGGCTGATCACGTCCCCCGCGGCCTACGGCTGGGGTGCGCTCGCGCAGGCGGCGGGGGTCCGGACGGCACTGACGGTTGCCGCCGCGGCGTGCGCCGCAGCGGCGCTCGTCGCTGCCCGCCCATTGCGGATCGGCGGGTTCACCGACGTCGACATCACTCCCGTCCCACCCACGATGCCCCTGCTGGCCTGCCCGCCCGCCCCGCTCGACGGTCCCGTGCTCGTCACCGTCGAGTGGCGGATCGACCCGTCCGACACCGAGGCGTTCACCGAGGCGATGGCTCCGATCCGCCGGCGCCGTCGACGTGACGGCGCAATGTCGTGGGGACTGTTCCGCGACATCGAACGACCCGACCGGATGCTCGAGTCGTTCACCGTCGCGTCGTGGGCGGAGCACGAACGCCAGCACGGACGAGCCATCGCCGCCGACGTCGAGGCGGAGGCCGCCGCGCACGCGTTCCTCACCCACGGTCCCCCGGTGGTGACCCATCTCGTCGCGACCCGACGACCTCGGGCCCATCAACTCCGGACGTGACCGGCCGATAGATCGGCCATGAGCTTCGTGCACCGATCACGCCGCATGGGCGAGCGACTCGCCGTCCACGGTCTCGTCCTCGACTGGAACACCCGGGGACGACGCAGCCCCCGTTGGAAGCGCCGGCAGTTCGACGAGGCCGACGTCATCGACGTGTCGGTCTCCGGAGCGCAGTTCCTCGCCCCCGACAACCTGAGCATCATCGTGGGCCAGAAGGTCACCATCGTTGCGGGCGGCGCCATCGGCGTCGTACGGGTGAAGCGGATCGTGCCCGTGACCAACGGCCCGTTGGCGCTCTACGGCACCGAGTACATCACCTTGGAGCCGGCGCTCGAAGCACTGCTCTTCTCGCGGCTCGACGAAGTGAGGCGCCCGCCCGACAACGTCGTCTGGCGCTGATCGAGCCGCACCGGCTCTCGACCTACGGGGTCGGCGTGAGTTCGAGGATCGACCCGGAACTCGAATCGGTCAGGACGTACAGATGGCCGTTGGGACCCTGCTTGATCGTGCGCAGCCGGCCCCGGTCGGTGAGCGCTGTCGACTGCGACGTGAGATTGCCCGCCCCGTCGAAGTGCAGCACGCGGAGCTGATTGCCGGCGAGGGCGGCTGCGATCAACGCACCGTTCCACGATCCCCACTGGACGCCGGTCACGAACCCGCCGCCCGACGTCGCGATCGTGGGGCACCCCGAAGACCACTTCGCAGCGACCGCACCGGGCACACTGCCCGTGTCGGTCATCGGCGCGTTCTCGTTGTAGAAGCCGGCCGCACCGGGGTTCCATCCGTAGTTGGCTCCGGCGGCGAGGAGGTTGACCTCGTCGTCGCACCCGGTTCCCTGCTCGATCGAGAAGCCGGCGCCGTCGCCCGGTCGGAACGTGATGCCCTGCGGATTGCGGTGGCCGAGCGTGTAGATGCGGGCGTCGAGTGCTCCGCCGGGGTTGCCCGGAGCGCCGGCGCCGGTCGTCGAGACTCGCAGCACCTTGCCGCCGAGCGAGGTGGGGTTCTGGGCGGTGTCGCTCCGCACGGCATCGCCGGTGGTGACGTACAGATACCCGTCAGGGCCGAAGGCAAGCCGGCAGCCCGAGTGTCGGCCGGCCTGTCCGCTGGTGTTGAGCGGGATGCCGGTGACGATGTCGGAACGACCGGTGAGGGTGGTGAAGCCGGCGTCGACGACGTAGGACGCGACCCGCTCGTCGAGCGCACCGCTGATGTTCGACTCGAAGCACACGAAGATGCGACGGTTGGTCGCGAAGTCGGGGTCGACCGCCAGGCCGAGCGTTCCGCCCTCGGAGGTGTTGACGGCGTCGACCGGATCGGCGAGCACTCGTTTGGCGCCACCCACCATCGCGTTGATCCGGCCCGGACGTTCGGTGAAGAGCATCGTCCCGTCAGGGGTCCAGGCGATGTCCCACGGGTTGACCTGTCCACTGATCACCGTGGACACGGTGAACGTGGGGGCGCCGGGGTCGGGCGTGACCGGCTCGACGGGGCAGCCCGTGACGGCGGCCAGCGAGAGGACACTGCCGATGACGGCTGGAACAGCAAACCTGCGACGCACGGGCACAACCCCCTGATGGTGACCGACCCGGACGGGCGGACCATCACTCCTACCACCTCCGGAGTGGGGCCAGACGGGCTTGTTCGTATTGGGTGCCATTCCGATCTGGCGCGCTTCGACCGGTGGCTGCAAGGGTGATCGGCGTGACCGGCATCCCCGAACAGCGCGATCTGCTCGTCATCGGCGGCGGTCCTGCCGGCGCGGCGACGGCGATCCGTGCGGCCCGGGCCGGCGCTCGCGTCACACTCTTCGAAAAGGGTTCGCCCGGTCGCGACAAGATCTGCGGCGACGGCCTCACTCCCCGAGCCGTCAAGGCGCTCAACGAGCTCGGCGTCGATCTCGGCGACGCCCATCGCATCGACGGCCTGCGCATGATCGCCAACAACACACGCCGCCAGCTCAACTGGCCGGGGATCGCGCCGTTCCCGGCGTACGGCGCCGTGTGGCCACGCCGCCGGCTCGACGAGGCGCTGGTGAGGTTGGCCGAGGAAGCCGGCGCCGAGATCCTGTGGGACCACGAGGCGATGCCGACCCTCGAGGGCGACCGGGTCGTGGGCGTCGAGGTGGGCGATCGCCGCTGGACCGCACCGTTCACCGTCGTCGCCACCGGTGCCCCCGGTCCGGTGACGCGCCTCCTCGGTGCCGACCGCGACCCCAACGAACCGTTCGGCCTCGCCATCCGCACCTATGCCGAGACGCCTCGCCATGCCGAACGCTTCCTCGAGGCGTGCCTCACGCTCCGCGACGAGAACGGCACCCCGGTCCCCGGCTACGGCTGGATGTTCCCGGCGGGCGACGGCACGGTGAACATCGGCGTCGGCGCGCTGTCGACCATGAAGGGCTTCAAGAAGCTCAACCTGAACAAGCTGCAGGACAGCTACCGGGCGCTGGTGCAGGACGAATGGGAGCTCGGCCCCGATCTCGAACGACCGCGGGCGTGGCGCCTGCCGATGAGCGTGACCCGGCGCCATGGGCCGGGGTGGGTCGTCGTCGGTGACGCCGCCGGACTCGTGAACCCGATGAACGGCGAGGGCATCGACTACGGGCTCGAGTCGGGCATGTTGGCCGCCGACCTGTTCGTGGCCGATCCCTCGTCGGCTGCGGAGCGCTACGACATCGAGATCGGCGAACGGTTCGATTCGTTCCTGCGCACCGGCCGGCGGTTCTCGTTCCTGATCGGCCACCCGTTCATCCTGCGCACCGGCCTGCGCTTTGCCGTCGGCACCGAGGGCATCGCCAACGTCACGTTGCAGGTGATGGGCAACCTCGTCGACTCCTCGACGCCGGGCGCCGGCGGCGTCACGATGCGGGCCGCCGACAAGCTGCTCGGCATCGCCGATCCCCTGCTCAGGAAGACCCGCGCCGCGGCGTGAGCCGGTTGGCGATCCCGACCAGCTCGCCGGTCGCGGCGAGCGCCAGCATCATCGCGGCGAGGCGACGATCGGGCCCGCGACCGCGGTGCAGCCAACGCTGGCCCACGGTCCACGCCCGGCCGAACGATCGCGTCGGCATCGCGCGGCGGGTGGCCAGTGTGAGGAGGCGGGCCGCCCTCGGCGTGACGCCCTGCCGCCAGCCGGCATGATGCCGGGCGGCGAGCGCCACCGACCGGCCCGCGACCCGAGCGACCCGTCGGGACTGCGGCAGGTGCGACACAGCTCGCAGGTAGCGATCCTCGTCGACGAGCATCGCCCGTCCCCATCGGAGCGCCGACAGCGATCCCATCATTGCTGACAGCAGCACCACGCTCAGTGACATCGCCGACACGCTAGGCGCTCGTCCCAGCCCCCTCAAGGGGTTTTGTACTGCGACAAGGGCCGCTGATGGCGTTCGTCGCAGTACAAAACCCCAAGGCTCAGGGCGCCGGGAGGATGCGGAAGACCGGGAAGCCGGCGGCGACGGCGAGCAGCTCGTCGTCAGTGGAGCGCTCGTTGATGCCGTCGAAGAACTGACCGACCTCAGCCTTCCAGCGGCGGAGGTACTCACGGATGACCGCCGGCTTGTCGGCGTCGGCCAGCTCGACCACAGCGATGGGCTCGACCTTCCGGCCGAGGCGCAGCTCGGCCGTGCCGGCGACACGGATGTTGCGGACCCAGTGGGTCGTGCCACGGGGTGCGACGAGGTAGCGCCCGCCGTCGAAGTCGAGCGGGTTGACCGGCGTGGTCCTCCACTCGCCACTCGTGCGGCCCCGCACGGCGAGCTGACGCGAGCCCCACACGCTCACACCCCACTTCGCAAGGCGCCCCATCAGGCGGTTGAACACGTTGCGGGTGAACCAGCCCGGCTCGAGGTAGCGCGGTGCGTGCTGCGTGTCGGTCGTGGTGACGGTTCCTGCGGTCATGTCGGTCATGTGGGTCATGCGGGTGTCCTCCGAGAAGAGAGAGCACTGCTCTCGTTTCGATGTGGCCATCATGCGCCGACCGTTTGCACATGTCAAGAGCACTGCTCTCGTTTTGTTGCGCCGCTCTCGCATGACGTGCAGACTGACCGCCATGACGACCAAGGCACCTACGGCCCGCGAGCGCGCCCGCGCCGAGATCACCGCCGAGATCCTGACGGTGGCGCGGCGCCACCTCGCCGAGGGGGGTGCCGCGTCGCTCTCGTTGCGCGCCGTCGCCCGCGAGGTGGGCATGGTGTCCTCTGCGGTCTACCGGTACTTCCCCAGCCGCGACGAGCTGCTGACACGTCTCATCGTCGATGCCTACACCGCGGTAGCGGACGCGGCGGAGGCCGCCGACGCGGCCGTGGACCGGGGGGATCTCGTCGGTCGAATCGTCGGCGCCGCAACCGCGATCCGCCGGTGGGCGGTGGCCAACCCGCACGAATACGCGCTCGTCTACGGCACCCCGGTGCCGGGGTACGCGGCACCACAGGACACCATCGACCCGGCCCTGCGGGTCACGCTGGTCTTCACGTCCGTCCTCGTCGACGGCGTGGCCGCCGGTGACGTGGCCGCCGAGGATCGCATCGAGACGACACGCGGCGTCCGCAAGGACTTCGCGAACATCCGGTCGGTCGCGCCGGGAGTTCCCGATGGGGTCCTCTCACGGGGCCTGATCCTGCTGACACAGCTCTTCGGCCACATCAGCTACGAGCTGTTCGGCCACCTGCACAACGGCATCACCGACTACGACGGGTTCTTCGACCTGCAGGTTCGGCGCCTGGCCGCCTACGTGATCGACGGCCCCGGCGCCTGACCGGTTCTGACCGGTCCGGGGTGGGACAAGACGAGCCGGTCAGGCGGTCTGGCTGGCGGCCCACTCGGCGACGCGGGCGTTGCTCTCCTCCTCGGAGAGATCCTCGACGCGGGTCATGAGCGACCAGCGGATTCCGAAGGGATCGATGATCGACGCGAACCGGTCGCCGGACACGAAGTTCTGCGCCGCTTCACGGACGGTCGCTCCGGCCGCAGCGGCACGTTCGAGCACGGCGTCGACGTCGGTGACGTACAGGCCCATCGAGTAGCTGACCGTGTGGCCGTCACCGACGGGCGGCACCAGGCCGTAGGTCGGGTTCGGGTCGCCGATCTGGATGCGCCCGTCGGAGAACCGCACCTCGGAGTGGACCACGATCGCGTCGCCGTCGGGGCCGGGCATCTCGGTGACACCACCGATCGTGGCCCCGAACACGTCACGGTAGAAGTCGAGCGCAGCGGCGGCACCCGGCACGACGAGGAACGGAGTGACGCTGCTGAAGCCGTGCGGGCGCCCGTCGGTCGTGTGCTCGCCGGTGATGCCAGTGGTGGGGGTCGTGTCGGTCATGGCGATCACGGTACGAACACCCACCGGTCGAGTTCTTGAACGTTCCCGACAGCCCGGAGCGCCTCGGCGTATCCTCCGCAGGATGACGCTGGCGAGGAAGGGGATGCTGCGCCCCGACGAGTCGTTGGCGACGGTCGCCCGACGCGAGCTCGATGCCCGCTTCGCCGACCTCGCCCGGCAGGTGTGGGTTCCACAATGGCGCCTCCCCGATGGGGTCACCCTCGACCAGCCGGTCCTCCAGTACCCCGCGGTCAACGTGGCGGTCGAAGCGGGCGCGGCCGTCGCCTACCTCCCGGTCGACGGTGTGGGCGTCCGAACGCTCACGGGCAGCGGGTGGGCGGCCGGCGTGCTGCTCCGTCCCGGCGCCGGTGCGCTCGTCGTGCCCGGCGACCACGCCGAGCTCCTCGGTGCCGAACTGCCGATCGCCGACGACGCGCTCGTCTCCTCCATCGCCGCCGCCATGGCGGGCGGCCTCGATCTCGACGCCGTCGTCGCCGCGTACGAAACGTGGCTGACTCCCCTGCTCGACCGCGTCGACGACGAGACCGAGTTGGTGAACGCCGTCTGCGACGCTGCAGAACACGACACCACGATCACGACGCCCCGCGAGCTGTACGAGCGATTCGACCTCTCCGAACGCTCGATGCAGCGCCTCCTCAAACGGCGCGTCGGGTTCTCACCGAGGTGGCTCATCCAGCGCCGCCGGCTGCAGGAGGCCGCGTTCCGCATCCGAGAGGAACCCGAGGTCGCGCTCGCCGAGCTGGCCGCCGATCTCGGCTACGCCGACCAGGCCCACTTCACCCGCGACTTCGGCAAGGTCGTGGGCCAACCCCCGGGCGACTACCGCCGGTCCCTCGGGGTTCTACCCGCCCACGCCGCCCGTGACGGAGCCGGCACGCCGGCGCAGTCTTCGTAGTGCGAGGAGCGACACTCGCGTCGCTCCTCGCACGACGAAACCCCTAGCTCAGGAAGCGGGTCGTGTAGTCGGCGAAGCCGCGGGCCAGCTCGGTGGCGTCGAGGCCGAAGTCGGCGAGGTCGTAGGCCAGGCCCCCGTGGCGCTCCCGCCGGTGCGACGCCAGGTAGCCGGCGTGTGCGGCGCGGGCCCGGTCGTCGAGCGGCTGGTCGGCCAACTCGTAGATCGCCGCGACGGTCGCGAGGTCGTCGGCCATGAACTCGTCGAAGCGAACGTCCATGCTCTGCGCCTCCGGCAACAGGTCCCGCTCCGCGACCGTGGAACCGAGCATCCGTTGCAGGCGATCCGACCACAGCGCCGCCCACCGCACGGGGGTCGACGCGCTCGTGCTGCATGCGCTGGGTATAGGCGATCATCGTGACCATCGAGGCCGTGACAGCGACCGGATCGCGGTGCGTCACCACCACCGTCGCGTCGGGGAACACCTGCCGGATCGCCGGGTACTGCTCGAGGTGCTGCGGCGACTTCAGGACCCACCGCTGACCACCCCGCAGGAACGTCAACACCTTCAGCACCGTCTTCAGGTACTCGTAGTGCGGCACCTGGTCGGTGGCGAGGAAGCGGTCGCGCCACGCCGGTACGGGCGCCAAGGTCTCGAAGAACATCGACGAGAAGTCGATCGCCAGGAGCTGGATCTCCTCGTGCACGTGGTCGGGTGTCATCTCGTGCATGCGCTTGAAGTACGGCATCGCCGCCTCCATGAAGTCGCACGCCGCGGCCGTGCGTGTCCAGCGAGGGTCGACACCGTCGGGGCCGATCGAGTCGGTGGGCAGCGGCACGGGCTCGGTGCTCTCCCAGTAGGGCAACGACCGCAGGCCGGGGTCGGCCGACAGCAGGTTGTGCAGGTGCGTCGTACCCGTGCGAGGCAGCCCGGCGATGATGATCGGCGCCGTGATCTCGATCTCGTGGATCTCCGGGTGCCGCGCCAGCAGGTCGGCGATCAACATCCGGTTGCGGACCAGCTGCGTGAACAGGGTGTGCACGGTGATGCGACCCATGTGCGACAGCTCGGGCACTGCCGCGTAGGCGTCGAGCAGCGCGGCCATACGGACCCGGAAGCTCTCGACGCCATCGACCTCGCCGAAATCGGAGAACTGCCGGCCACTCGCCGAGAGCTCCGCGGCCGCCTGGTCGCAGATGGCGTCGACCTCGAGCGGCAACAGGTCGGCGAGCGGCTTGGCGGCCTCGATCATCGCCGCGACCTCAGGGCTGAACTGCGGGTCCGCGTAGTCGGTGATGTGAACCGGGGCGATGCGCTGTCGCGAGCGGCGGTCCGCCCCGACTTCGGCCGGGGTCGTCACGACACCACCTCCGAGACCGGAACCACCTCGCAGGCGAGCGGTTCGGGGGTCGATGCCGGGTTGAACCAGCGCAGCCAGATGCGGCCCTTGGGGTGCCCCTGCGTCGACACCCAGTTCGGATGGCCGGGATCGGAGCCGGCGATGACCACGACCCACGAGCCGTCGGGCTCATAGGCGACCTGCATGCCGTTGATGGTGACGCGGTCGCGGTCGTAGTTGTAGGTGTGCAGGAGGGGGTTCCACAGGCACAGGTTCCAGAAGGAGCACTCGGGCGAGCGGCCGCGGACGACCATCGCCTGCCCGTCGGCCAGCTCGAACCCGCCCATGGCGTACGCGGCGTCACCGGCGGCCCACCCGAACGTCGCCGACGGGACGGGATACGGCGGCTCGACGGAGTTGGGTTCGCCGAACTCGCCCAGCGGCACGATGGCCGCCTGGTCGCGGATCCACGTGAGTGCGCAGGTCATGCGATGCGCGAGATCGGCGTCGGTCAGTTCGTACGGCGGCGCCTCGTCGAGCGACTCGATGTGCCAGGTGGTGCGCCGCTCGGTGAACGGGTCGGCGAGGTAGTCACGGGTGATGGCGACGACCGAGTCGCCGCCGGTCACGATGCCCGGACCGGCGTCGACCGCCTCCGGCGCGATCCAGAAGGAGAACCGGCCCTCGTCGTCGAAGGTCAGATCGGCGTCGCTGACCGACCCGACGATGCGGGTCGAGTAGTGCCCGTCGTCGGGCCCGCCGTAGACCGTGAGCGACAGGTAGACGGCATCACCGCGGTAGCCGCTGACGCGATAGCGCCGTTGGGGGTCGATCGGTGCGTGCTGGTAGTAGGCGTCGGCGTTGTCGCCGCCCCACTTCTTGGTGGTGCCGACGATGTCGACGAACCGGGGCGCCGCCGTGTCACCCCACACGAAGCAGTCGAGCGCCACCTGGGTGATCGAGAACAACCACCGGTAGGCCTCGCACACGTTCTGGTCGCTCGACCCCATCTCGGGATGCGTGACCATCTTCTGCTCGAGCACGCGCAGCTCGTCCATGATCTCGGCGAACACGGTGCCCGTCTCGAGTCCGTACCGCTGGCCGTCGACTGCCATGGCGTTCCCCTTTCGGCCTCGGCACTCCCCCCGGAGTCGAAGCTCAGGGCAGATGTCTACACCGATTCACGAGCCGGCCGAGGCCCTCGACCTCGACGACCACCTCGTCGCCATCGGCCAACAGTTGTGGCGGTGTGCGGTGCATGCCGACGCCCCCGGGCGTGCCGGTGCAGATCAGGTCGCCGGGTAGCAGTGTGACGACCTCGCTGACGTACGCGATGACCTCGGCGATGGGGAAGATCATGTCGGCGGTGGTCGCATCCTGGCGGACCTCGCCGTTGACCGTGCAGCTGATGCGGAGCGCCTGCGGGTCGGGGATCTCGTCGGCGGTGACGACGACCGGACCGACCGGACAGAACGTGGTGTGGGACTTGCCGCGCAACCACTGGCTGTCGGAGCGCTGGAGGTCGCGGGCCGTGACGTCGTTGACGTTGCAGTAGCCGAGGACCGACTCCATCGCCTCGTCGACCGACACCCTGCTGGTGACCCGGCCGATGACGACGCCCAGCTCGGCCTCGTAGTCGACCAGGGTGGCGACCGCAGGGTTCCACATGATCTCGTCGCCACACGCGATGCGCGAGGACGCGAGCTTCGCGAACAGCAGCGGTGTCTCGGGTGGGGCGACGTTCTGCTCGCTCGCGTGGTCGTGGTAGTTGCGACCGACCGCCACGATGTTGTTGCCGATGGGCAGGAGCCGACCGTCGACCTCGATGACGAGCGAGGTCGCGCCCGCCGCGTCGGTGGAGCGTGTCACCTGGTGGTGCATGGACGCCTCGTCATTCGGTCGGGGCGATGCAGCACCAGCCCCGACGCTCGAGTTCGTGGGCCAGCATCTCGGCCGGCACACCGGCGATGAGTTCTTCGCGCTGGCGCTGGAGCTTCTGCTCGGCACGATCGGCGACGATCGTCGATTCGAGCACCAGTTGGCCATCGGCACCACCCTCGCCCAGGTCTCCGGACTGCAACCGCTCGATGAGCGCGCTCGCCTCGCCGATGGAGAACTTGCCCTGGGCCTGCCGCTGTGTGAGCCCGAGCCGGTGACGGGCCTCGCGGAACGTGCCGTAGTCGTGCTCCTGCAGCAACGACTCGAGGAACTCGATCTGCTTCATCGACGCGGGTGGGCCCGAGGACTGTCCGAATGCCATGAACCCCAACCTACCGACGGGCACTGACACCGACCGTGACCCGGCTCGTCACCACACTCCCGGGGCGGTATCCCGAGGCAGATCCCGCGTTACCGCACGATGTCGAAGCTGCCCGCCCAGGTGCCGTACGACGCTGCGGCGACACCGTGGCCCTCGCCGGCCTCGTAGGCGTCCGCGCCGGGTGCGATCTCGATGACGATGCGCCCACCGCCCTCGGTGGTGATGAGGCCCAGGAAGACACCGGCGGTGCACACGGAGGAATCGTCGGTGAAGGGGCCCGTGCCCCACAGCGACGCGAGCGTGCCGCCGGCCGGGCAGTTGTACGCCACGCGCAGTCCGTCCTGACCGCGGTACTCACCGGGGCTGGCCACCCAGCTGTTGTCGATCGCGTCCTCGTCGGCCGCCGGCGCACCCGCGCCGTCGGCACCCGGAGCACCGCCCGGAACCGTCGTCGTGGCCGAGCCGCCGTCACCGACGGTCGTGGTCGTGGTCGTCGTCGCATCGGACGTCACGTCCGGCACCGTCGTTGCATCGCCGCCCGGCGAGGTCGTCGTCGGCGGTTCGCCAGCCTCGCCGATGGTGATCTTGCCGCCTTCGGCGCACGCTCCGGTAGCGCCGACGAGGACGAGGCCGGCGAGTGCAAGGGCAACGCGACGGGAGGAGGGACCCAGTGACATGCGGCTCAAGCTACTCACCATGACCGGGATCACCAGGGCGTCGGCTACACTGACCATCGTGTGCCCGCCTCTGGGCCACCACCGCTGAACCGCTCGCCAGACCGTCTCCGGGGCCACCGTCCCGAATCGACCAGGTCGGCGCACCTGTCGGCGGACCTCAGCTACTGGAGTACCCCCATGGCGGATCACCGCCCCACCACCACCCCTGCAACCGCGTCATCCGACGCGTCCGATCTCGACAACGAGACCGACGACGCCCCCCTCTACGACGGGCCGTCCTTCGAAGAGCTCGGCGTCCCCGCCGCCCTCGCCCAGGTGCTCGCCGACGCCGGCATCCACAACCCGTTCCCCATCCAGGCGGCCACGCTGCCCGACTCGCTCGCCGGTCGCGACGTGCTCGGCCGGGGCCGCACCGGATCGGGCAAGACGCTCGCGTTCGCCCTTCCCCTGGTCACCCGTCTCGCCGCCGACGGTGTGCGCGCCGCCGACCGCAAGGCAGGCCGCAAGCCGCGCGCCCTCATCTTGGCGCCGACCCGTGAACTCGTCGCCCAGATCAACGAAGCCATCATGCCGATGACGAAGCCGTTCGGCCTCCGCACCATCACGGTGTTCGGTGGTGTCTCGGCCGGCCCCCAGATCGCCGCCTTCCGCAAGGGCGTCGACGTCGTCATCGCCTGCCCCGGACGCCTCGAGGACCACCTCGGCCAGCGCAACGTCAGCCTCGACGACATCGCGGTCACCGTCCTCGACGAGGCCGATCACATGGCCGACCTCGGGTTCCTGCCCGGCGTCAAGCGCATCATGGACCGCACGCCCGAGGACGGTCAGCGCCTCCTCTTCTCGGCCACGCTCGACAACGGCATCGACGTGCTGGTCAAGCGGTACCTCACCAACCCGATCACCCACAGCGTCGACTCCGAGCAGTCGCCGGTGACCGCCATGGTCCACCACGTGCTGCACGTGCGCTCCGACGACCGGCTCCCCGTCCTCGTCGACCTCGCCTCTGCCCCCGGTCGCACCATGATCTTCACCCGCACGAAGCACCGGGCGAAGACCCTCACCAAGCAGCTCATCAAGTCGGGCGTCCCGGCGGTCGAGATGCACGGCAACCTCGCCCAGAACACCCGCACCCGCAACCTCGCGGCGTTCTCCGACGGTCGCGCCACGGCCCTCGTGGCGACCGACATCGCCGCCCGCGGCATCCACGTCGACGACGTCACCCTCGTGATCCACGCCGACCCGCCCGTCGAGCACAAGGCCTACCTCCACCGCTCCGGCCGCACGGCCCGCGCCGGCAACGACGGCACCGTCGTCACGCTCGCGACCGAGGACCAGCGCAGCGAGGTCAAGCAGCTCACCCGCAAGGCCGGCGTCAACCCGACCGTCACGGCGCTCCGCCTCGGCGACCCGCTGCTGGCGAAGTTGGCCCCGGGCGATCGCAACCTGCTCACCCCCGCCGAGATCGACGCCGCGCTCCCGAGCGCTCCCCAGCAGGGCAACGCGCCCGGCACGGGCAAGCGTCGTCGTCCCGCGGCAGCCGGTGCAGCGCCGGCCGGCAACGCACGACGCGGTGGTGGCGGCGGTCAACGCTCCGGCGGCCAGCGTCGCTCCGGCGCCGGCAGTGGCGCCGGCAGTGGTGCCGGCGGTGGGCAGCGCAGCGGCGGGAGCCGTCGCAGCCGGTAGCTTCGGGTCGGTGACCACCGACCATGTGACCTTCCCCGGCTCTGCCACCCGAACCGCGCCTCTGGGCGTGGGTACCTGGGCGTGGGGCGACTCCTCCACGTGGGGCATGGGCAGCTACGACACCTCGCTCAACGAGGCCACCATCGCCGAGGCGTGGGAGGCCTCGATCGGTGCCGGGGTCACGCTGTTCGACACGGCCGAGGTGTACGGCAACGGCGAGAGCGAACGCATCATCGGTCGCCTGCTCGCCGGTGACCCCGGGCGGCGCGCGTCGTTGGTGCTCGCCACCAAGTTCATGCCGTTGCCGTGGAAGCTCAACGTCGGGGCTGCCATGCGCACCGCGTTGGAGGCATCACTCGAACGGCTCGGCATCGACCGCGTCGACCTCTACCAGATCCACGGTCCGGTCAGCCTGCGCGGCAAGGCGGCCCTCGCCGAGGGCCTGGCCGAGCTGCACCGTGCCGGGCTGGTGGACGCCGTCGGGGTCTCCAACTACTCGATCAAGGAGATGGGGACGATCGCGGACGAGCTCCGCAAACGCGGCGTCGCGCTCGCGTCCAACCAGATCGAGTTCTCGCTCCTGCGCCGCGGCCCCGAGACCTCGGGCCTCCTCGCCGAGTGCCGCCGCCTCGGGGTGGTGCCCCTGGCGTACTCCCCGATCGGCCAGGGCCGCCTCACCGGCAAGTACTCGGCGCAGAATCCACCGCCCGGGAAGCGTGGGTTCTCGGCGCATCCGATGGAGCAGGTGGACCGAGTCGTCGCGGAGCTGCGCCGCATCGGGGATGCCAACGACGGGCGGACGCCCAGCCAGGTCGCGCTGCGATGGATCATCGAGAAAGGTGCCGTCCCGATCCCCGGCGCCAAGAACGGCGACCAGGCCACCCAGAACGCCGGCGCTCTCGGTTGGGAGCTTGCGCCCGACGACATCGCGGCGCTCGACCGTGTGGCGCTGGGCGGCATCGTCTCCTTCTCGAACCGTTTCTGGCAGCACGGGTAGGCGCGTGCCCGGCTGGGCACACCTTCCCGCCGCGTGGGTCGAACGGCCCACAAACGTCAAGCGCGCCTCCGGATGACCCGATCACTACGGGATGCTCCGTCGTTGTGCTGTGCTCCTGATCGTCGGTCTCGTCCCGGTGCTCTCAGGGTGCCCCGCACCGGGGGGCGGCGACTGGCAGGCGCAGATGCTCCGCAGCATCAATACGATCCGCGCCGGAGCCGGTGTCGGCCCGGTGTCCCTCTGCGGGACGCTCGGCGCCGCAGCGCAGCAGCATTCCGAGGATCAGGCCGGGCGCTCGACAATGAGCCACAGCGGCGCCGACGGGTCGAGGATCGGCGATCGGGCCGGCCGCTCCGGGTACGGCGGCTGGTCCGCCCTCGCCGAGAACATCGCGAGCGGCCAGACCACTGTCGACCTCGCGATGTGGTCGTGGATGAGCTCACCGGGTCACCGGGAGAACATCCTCGACCCGGCCTACAGCCACGTCGGGTTCGGTCGGGCGAGCTCGTCGGGTGGGACCCAATTCTGGACTCAGGACTTCGGGGCCAGCGGATCCTGCTGAGCGGCGCCGCTGCTGCAATCGGTGCCAGATGTGACACGGGCCGGCACCTTCCGCACGGATCTCGAGCTCAGATCGAGATCACGCCGTAGGTGGCGCACAGTCCCAGCGCATTGATCACCAGGAACGCGCCGACGACCGAGAGCGCTGCGACCCGCCGGGTCGGCGACGTCACGACCCGGGCCACGGCCGGCATGTACCACCCCGGCAGCGGGCCGTCGCTCGCCGGGACGCTGCCGTCGAGCGGCGTGGCGTCGGCGGTCAGCCGCTCACGGGGATCGGCGCCGAGCGCCAGCTCGGACAGCTCGTCGTCGGTCCACGAATCGGCCATCGGGTCGCCCGCCGCGTTGCCCAGATCGTCGGTGATCCCGTCGAACCCGTCGCGCATGTCCGCACGGTAGTGCTCCGGATGACCGGAGAGGGACCGGCAGCTACGATCGTGCAACGTGACTGCACTCCCTCGTGCCCAGGTCCTCGTCGCCCGTGTGTTCGACACGGCAGATGCCGAGGCCGTCGAGCACTTCAACACCAACGGTTGGCTCCTCACGCAGACCCTCGACGCCGACGGCCTCGCCGCACTGCGGTCGTGGGTCGACGAGATCTCGGCGTGGCCCGACGACGGCGACGGGTGGCTGCACCACCGCGAGATGACCGACGACGGCCCGAAGCTGTGCCGGAGCGAGAACCTCATCCCGTTCCACCCGGGCTTCCGCGAGCTGCTCACGACCGGTCCCCTCCTCGACACCGCGTCGGCCCTCCTCGGCGAGCAGGCCGTGCTCTACAAGGAGAAGATCAACTACAAGCTGCCGGGCGGCGCCGGGTACGCGCCGCACCAGGACGCGCCGGCCTACCCGTTCGTCGCGTCGCACGTGTCGTGCATGGTCGCCATCGACGACGCGACGGTCGACAACGGTTGCCTCGACGTCGTGTCCGGCATGCACCACGACGTCCTCCCGATGGACGAGGTGGGGTGTGTGCACCCCGACGTCGTGGCCGAACTCGAGTGGGCCGCCGTCGAGGTCGCCGCCGGCCAGACCCTCTGGTTCCACTCCCGTACCCCGCACCGCAGCGGCGCCAACACGTCGACGACGGCACGCCGCGCCCTGTACCCGACCTACAACGCCCGCTCCGAGGGCGATCTGCGTGAGGACTACTACCGGGAGAAGCTCGCTGCGTTCGCCGCCGACGACGGCAGCGGCGCGCACACCAAGGTCTCCCTGATCGGCGACTTCCAGGGCAGAGCTGTCGACACGGGAACCGCGGCCGTATGACCGGCGCTCCCGTGACGGCGACCAGCGTCGGCGAGATCCTGGACCTCTACGAGCGCTGGGGCCCCGAGAACTACGACGAGGGTCTGAGCCAGCTCGAACACGCACTGCAGACTGCAGCGCTCGCGGTCGCCGACGGCGCACCCGACGAACAGGTTGCCGCCGCGCTCCTCCACGACATCGGGCACCTGCTCGACCTCGCTGCCGCCGAGGACAACTGGGTGCCGTCCGACATCGACCTCGACCACGAGTCGGTGGGTGCCCGACACCTGGCCTCGCTGTTCCCGCCGTCGGTCACCGGTCCGATCGCGCTGCACGTTCGCGCCAAGCGCTACCGGGCGGCGACCGACCCGGCGTACGCCGCGACGTTGTCGGATGGGTCGACCCGGAGCCTCCAGATCCAGGGTGGGCCCATGTCGCCCGACGAGGTCGCGACCTTCGAGCGCAACCCCGCGTTCGGTGCCGCCGTGGCCCTCCGAGGATGGGACGACGGCGGCAAGGTCGACGGCCTGCCGGTGCCGCGACTCCGCGAGTACCGAGCGCTCCTCGAACGCGTCGCCCTCACCTGAGGCTCGCTCCTCCCCGACGCGACGTCCCCTCGACGAGGGATTCCGCCGAAATTCACCCGCGTCACTCCAGCTCGTCGCCGGAGATGTCGAAGCTCTGGGGATGCATCGTCGTCTCGCCGTGCCCCTCGTCATGGTCGCCCTCATCGGCGTCGCCCTGACCGCCTGCTCCTCGGCACCGGGAGGTGGGGTTCCCGTCGGCCCGACCGGACGGTTCACCATCGTCGGACGTGACATCGTCGATCCCGCCGGCAACCGGTTCTACCCGATCGGCGCGAACGTGTCGGTCCGCCAAGGGCCCTACGAGAACGGGTACACGTTCAACTGGAACGGGACCGCCACGGGGCATGCGGCCGACGCCAAGGCCTGGGGCTGGAACATCGTGCGAGCCAACCTCATCTGCGTCCCGCCGCCCTCGCCGACCGTCGCCCAGCTCAATGCCGGCATCGACTCCTTCATCGACGAGTACACGGCGCAGGGCATCGTCGTCATGGTCGACTGCCACGACGTCACCGGGGCGAACCTCCCTGCCTCGTCGGCGAAGATCCAGTCGCTGTACCCGTTCTGGGAGCGCCTGGCGAACAAGTACAAGAACAACCCCTACGTGTGGTTCAACATGTTCAACGAGCCGCAGGGCGGCAGCTCCGATGGCGACGTCGCCAACTGGCTGACGCTGCAGCAGGACGCGCTCCGCCGCCTCCGGGCCATCGCTCCGAACAACATCTTCGTCGCTGACATCCCCGGCTACGGGCAGGCGGTCGAGACGTTCACGGGGTCGAACTCGATCCTCCGGCTCGGCGCCGGCCAGTGCAACGTCCTCTACTCCTGGCACGCCTACGGCGCGCTCGGCAAGGACGGGGTCTTCGGCGAGTTCGCCGACTTCGACAACGAGGCAGCCAGCCGCGACAACCATCGCGAGGCGCTGCAGTACCTGAAGGATCACAACATCCCCGTCGTCATCGGTGAGCTGGGCGACCCCCTGACCCTCGACGAGGGCACCGCCGGGCTGCCGATCTGGAACCGCATCGGGGCCCGCGCCGTGATGAGCGAGGCGCCCGCCTTCGGAGTCGGGATGCTGTGGTGGCACGCCACCGGTGACAGCGGCAACTTCCTCACCTACTCGCTGATGGCAGACCGCCACCAGGCCCCCTGGTCGGCGGCGGCAACGGGCGCCGGCCTGTCGAACGGCGGGTTCCGCTTCTGGGCCGTCTCCAAGAACGCGCCGAACCTCGGCCCGTTCACCGGCGACCTGGCCGCGAGCAACTGCGGCTCGTAGGTCGAACGCCTCACAGCGCGCTCAACAGTGGCCCCGACCCGCCGATAGGACTCCGTGGAGATCCCCACCAACGTCCAAGCGCGGATCAACGACATCCGCTCGCGCTTCGACCCCGGCGCGCTCGGTGCGACCTCGACCAGCTCGACCACGTCGACGGGAACCTCGGCCGAGTTCGCCTCCGTGCTCGCCGAGACCCTCGCCGCCAGCGACACGACCAACGGCATCACGGGGCTCGGCGACACCAACAACCTGTCGACCCTGACCGACCTGCTGTCGACCGCCAACGCCTCGCGCCTCCAGTCCTCGACCGGCCGGACCACCTCGCTGAGCGCGGCCCAATCGGCCTACGGCTCATCGGGTGGAGTCGCCACCGTCGCGCCGATCGCGACGAAGCGGGCCGTCGCGAACCTTGAAGGCCTGTACGAGAACGGTCGTCTCCCCGACGAGGCCCTGACACCCATCGGGGTCGGGTCGCACCGCCTCGCCGCGCCGGCCGCCTCGGCGTTCACGAAGCTGAGCGCCGCCGCCGAGGCCGACGGGGTGACGATCGGCGTGACCGACTCGTACCGCAGCTACGACGCCCAGGTCGACGTCGCGAACCGCAAGGGCCTCTACAGCCAGGGCGGGCTCGCGGCGAAGCCCGGCACCAGCGACCACGGACTGGGCCTCGCGCTCGACCTCGACCTCGACACCAAGGCGCTGTCGTGGATGCGGGCCAACGCCGGCCGATTCGGCTTCGTCGAGGACACCCCTCGCGAGTCGTGGCACTGGAAGTTCGACGGCCTGTAACGACGCCGGGACCCACGGGTTTCGGTCGCGGAAGCTCCCGCTGAGCGGGCGTCGGACGAGAACCTTCGGGGCGGGTCCCGCTCGCGCTCCCGTTGCGATCCGACGGGGCAGACTGACGCCATGAGCGACACCGTGGACCCCTCCGAACTGACCGAGGACGACTGGAAGCAGAAGCTGACCCCCGAGCAGTACCACGTCCTGCGCCAGGCGGGCACCGAGCCGGCATGGACCGGCGACCTGCTGAAGGAGAAGCGCGACGGCACGTTCGTGTGCGGCGCCTGCGGCCAGCACCTCTTCTCGTCGGACACCAAGTTCGAATCCGGTTCGGGGTGGCCGAGCTTCTACCAGGCGGCCGACGACAACGCCGTCGAACTGGTCGAGGACCGCAGCCACGGGATGCGCCGCGTCGAGGTCCGCTGCTCCAACTGCCACTCCCACCTCGGCCACCTCTTCGACGACGGCCCGCGACCGACCGGTCAGCGCTTCTGCATGAACTCGCTCGCACTCGACTTCGAGGCCGCCGAGGCCGAGTAACACCGGCGCCAGCACCGGCGCCGGTGGATCACGACAGGGTGTTGACGGCTCGGGCAATGACGAGGAGCACCGTCACGAACGACACCGACGACTGCGCCAACATCGTGAGCTTCGCCCACTGGGTCATGGGCAGCACGTCGGTCGGGCTGAAGGCCGTCGCGTTCGTGAACGACAGGTACAGGTAGTCGACGAACGACGGCTCCCAGTCCTTCGGGGCGAGGTCGGGGTTCTGCATCTGGGGGAAGAGGAAGTCCGGGTACTCCCGGATGCCCTCGCTGCGGCGCCCGGGCCCGCCCCGGTCGAACTCCCAATACCACAGCGCGAACGCGATCATGTTGGTCACCCAGATCGCGGCACCCGACACCAACAGACGCCCGGCGTTGGTCGCCTGGCCCCCGACGATGTGGTCGACGAGCCCCCACGCGGCGCGGGCGTTCGCGACCGTCAACACGCCGATCAGCGCCAGGTTCACCCGCCGCAACGCGCCCGAGTGCCGATCGATGCGGTTCGGGTTCATGAGCAGCGACCAGACGAGCATGCCGAGCTCGATGGCCGGCACCAGCCAACGGTGCGTGGTGAACTCCACCGGCAGGACCATCTGGCACGCGATCGCGATCAGCAGTGCGATCGACGCCGCCCAGCGTGACTCACCCGCAGTCGCCCGCCGCCACGCCGGTTCGGGTTCGGGGTCGGGCACCGTGTCGGTCACGCCGACATGTTGTCAGTCAGGCACCCGCGCCGTGTCGACCTTCGCCTGCGGCGCCGTGTCGACCTTCGCCTGCGGCGAACCTCGCGGCACCCTCACGCGTCTCGCCGGAGCGGACCGTGGCGAGGCCGAGGTCGGTCTCGTGGGCCAACGCGTCGCGGGAGTCGAGCGACCACTGGTCGATGGCGGATCGGCGATCGCTGCGCAGACACGTCTGTGGGAGCGCTGCCAGTTGGTGCGCAAGATCGACCGCCGCGGCGAGCGCGGTGCCCGGAGCGACGACGCGGTCGACGAGGCCGATGCGGTGCGCCTCGTCGGCACCGACGCCTCGACCGGTCAGGATCAGGTCCATCGCCCGGCCGTGGCCCACCAGGCGGGGAAGCCGAACCGTACCGCCGTCGACGAGCGGCACGCCCCAACGCCGGCAGTAGACGCCGAGCGTGGCGTCGGATGCGGCGACCCGGAGATCGCACCAGACTGCCAACTCGAGTCCTCCGGCGACGGCATGGCCCTCGATGGCGGCAATCACCGGTTTGGAGAGGTCCATCCGGGTCGGTCCCATCGGACCGTCGAGGTCGATGTCGGCCTCGATGCGGTTGCCGGTGCCCGACGCGACGGCCTTGAGATCGGCGCCGGAGCAGAACGTGCCGCCGGCACCGGTCAGGATCGCCACCGACAACGAGTCGTCGGCGTCGAACGAACCGAAGGCGTCCACGAGCCGGTCGGCCGCCGGGCGGTTGACCGCGTTGCGCACGTCGGGGCGGTCGATCGTGACGATCATGATCGGACCATCGGTCTCGACTCGGACCTCGCTCATGCGCGGACCCGTTCCTCGCCGGACCGGGCAGCGCGCCACAGCGTGCGGTAGTTGCGGTACTCGAGCTCGGGGACGACCCAGCCCGCGGCCACGAGCTCGGCGTGCAGCTTCGGGAGGTTGCGCCACGGCACCCCCATGTCGACATGATGCGCCAGGTGCCACCCGGTGTTGAACGGGACGATCCAGAACTTGGCCGGGAGCGACTGGTGCACGTGGTGGGTGGTCCGCCGACGGTCGCGGCTCGCTTCCATGCCGCCGTGCTCGGCGATGGCCCGGAGCCGGTTGACGACCCGCCACGACGTCATCCACGGCAGCAACCAGAGGAGCAGATACAACTCGGGCCGACCGATGAGCAGGAACACGGCGAACACGGCGACCTGGGCGTACGCGATCGGCGCGGCGAACGGGCGCGACGACGACTTGCCCAACGCCTTGAGCAGCACCTTCAGGTTCTTCCAGCCGGAGATGCCGACGGTGTCGCGCACGAGCTTGCGACGCAGGCTCCGCCGACTGACCGGGTAGCCCACGTAGAACGAGAGGTCGGGTTCGTTCGGCCCGAACTCCTCCTTGTGGTGGGCGAAGTGGCTGCGCCGGTACAGCTTGAACGGCACGAACGCCGGCGAGGCGAGCAACCACTTGCCGACGATGTCGTTCGCGCGCTTGTTCGTGAAGAGGAGTTTGTGGGCCGCCTCGTGACCGAGGATCGCGAACCGGGCGAACACCGGCCCCATCAACACCACGGCGGCGGCGTACGCGAACGGGTTGGCGAGCCGGACGGCGAGGCCGATCGTGAGGGCGGCGTGTGCCCAGCACAGCACGACGCTGCCCACGTTGCGGACGTCGTCGATCCGGCGGAGCTCGACTCGGAGTTCGGGAATCGGCATTGCCGACACCGTGAGGCGATCGGTGGGCAACACGTCGGGAAGGAGGTCGGGGTGCGGCACCATGTTGCCGCCGCCGAGACGCGGCGCTCCCATCACCGTCGACGAGATCGGACTTGCCATGCACCCCATGCAATACGAAACTCAAACACGTGTCAACAAGTCGTAACGGCCAACGCGCGCTGACGGCTCGATCGGTGTTGTTGAGCGTCCTCCTCGGCAGCGACCCGCCTCGCCTGCCGACCCAGCTCCTGGTGCGGACGACCGAGCTGTTCGGCATCGCCGAGGGCACGACGCGCACAGCGCTGTCCCGCATGGCGGCAGCGCGGGAGGTCACGGCACACGGGGCGTCCTACGAGCTGACGGGGCCGGCGCTGCTGCAGCGACAAGCCCGCCAGTCGACGAGCCGCGCCGGCCGGACCGCCCGATGGGACGGGACGTGGAGCCAGGCGGTGATCGGCGCCGACGGTGCCCGGCCGGCGCCCGATCGGGCCACGCTTCGCCAAGCGCTCGTCACGTCCCGCCACGCCGAGCTACGGGAGGGGCTCTGGTTGCGGCCCGCCAACCTCGGGCCGCAACCCGAACTCGATCACGTGCGTTGGTTCACAGCGACACCCGCCGACGACCCGAGCGAACTCGCGACCCGTCTCTGGGACCTCGTCGACTGGTCGAAGGGGGCGGCGGACCTCCGGCATCGGATGAGTCGACTCGTCGGTCCACTGGAGGCAGGCGACCGCTCCGCACTCGCTGACGGGTTCGTGCTCAGCGCGGCCGTACTCCGCCAGTTCCAATCCGATCCCCTCCTGCCCGACACACTGCTGCCCCCCGACTGGCCCGGCGTCGCGTTGCGATCGGAGTACGACCGCTACGACCGCGCGTACCGCGCCGTGCTGCAGGAGTGGTTCCGCGAACAGACCTGACCGCCGGGCACCCTCGAGCCCACCTCAACCGCTGCGCTCGCCGGAGCCCGCATAGGCAGCGACGAGCTCGGCGCCGATGGCGGCCAGCAGCTCGGTCAGCTCCGACGGGCCCGTGAGCTCGAGCGAGCCACCCCATCCCGCCAGCTCACCCGCCAACGCCCGCAGTTCGAATCCCGAGACCTCGACCTCGACCCACCCGTCACTCGCGGGCCGGCCCGATCCGGAGCCGGTCCCCGAGCAGGCCCCCGAGCCGGCCCACGATCGACGGCGCCGCGAACCCGGTGGCCCGCAGCGTCGCCCACCGCTCGGTCGCCCCGTCGACCAAGTCCTTCCACGTGGACGCGAGATCGAACCCGGCCGGCCGCACCACCGGATCCACGGTGCGCTCGACCGCCGTCACCCGGTCGACGCGGAACGTCCGGAGCCCGGCGTCGGTATCCGCGACGAGGTACCAGTTCGTGCCCTTGGCCACGAGACCGAGTGGATGGACGAGCCGGGTGCTCGGGTCGCGCCTCGGGGTGGCGTACCCGAGGTGCACCTGCACGCCGTCGATGACCGCCTGTTGCAGGTCGTCGAGCAGCGGCGGCGTCCAACGGTCACGGGTCCGCTTCCCCCACGCCGACGGGTCGATGACGAGCGCCGAGGCCGCCGCCTCGGCATCGGTCCGGAACGACTCGGGCAGCGCCCGCATGAGCTTCCGCAACGCCGCCTTGATCTCGGGGGTCGCCGACGACGACGGCCCCGCCACCAAGAAGAGCGCTCGCGCCTCGGCCGCGGTCAGCCCGCTGAGATCGGTCCGGGCACCCCCGAGGAGTTGCCACCCTCCGTTGCGCCCCTGGCGCGAGTACACCGGCAGACCGGCCGTCCCGAGCGCCTCGAGGTCGCGACGTGCAGTGCGCTCGGAGATCTCCAGCTCGGCCGCGACCTCAGCCGCCGTCACCTGCGTGCGGGTCTGCAGGAGCATGAGGATGGCGACGAGCCGATCTGCGCGCATGAGGCCATGTTCGCACGACAAACCGGCCAAGACATGACCGGTTCAACCTCGGTCCCCCGGTTCGGGGATTCCCGGTTTGGGGGACCCCATGGTCGGGCACGATGTGGTGTGCCGAACCGAACCGCGTCCACGCTCCTGTCCCTCCTCCTCGTCATCGTCGCTGTGGGATGCGGGACCGCCGACGAGGACAAGGTGGGCCTGATCGGCGACTCGATCACCGACTTGTCCCGCGAGCCGCTCACCCAGGCGCTCGGTGAGGATCGTGTTGTCGAGATCGTCGGAAAGTTCGGAGCGCGTTCCGACCAGGTCATCGAGGACGTCAAGGTGATCGCGGCGTCCGAGCCCGCAGCGGCGATCATCAACATCGGCACCAACGACGCGTTGCAGCAGGTACCCGCCGCACAGACGGCTGCGAACATCCAGCAGATCCTCGACCTGCTCGGCGATGTCGGCTGTCGCTACCTGGTGCAGATCAACACGGGTATCACCGACACGGCCACCGGCGCGGCGCGCCAGGCCGAAGCGGCGGCCGTCAACGACCAGCTGGCCCAACTCGCCGAGCTCAACGACGGCGTCGAGGTCCTCGACTGGAACCGCACGATCGCCGACAACGGGGGCAACCCGGCAATCACCTACGACACGGTGCACCTGAGCGAGAAGGGCGTCGTGCTCATGGCCGACGCCTACCGCCAGGCGCTCGACGACTGCTGAGGCGCCGCAATCGGTCAGGGGTACCGAACCGTGACGTCGCCGTTGTCGGACCGGGCGACGATGCGCCGCCGCGCCGACGGATCAGTCCGGATCGGCGTCGCAGCGTCGCCGTTGTCGGTGGTCGCGTCGACCGCGTACAGCTCCGAGCCACGGGGCACGATCACCACAACGTCGCCGTTGTCGCTCTCGGCTCGCACCGAGCGCGGCGCCCGGGCCATCTCCAGCTCCACATCACCGTTGCTCGAGGATCCGACGACATCGTCGCTCGTCAGGTCGACGCCCTCGACGCTGCCATTGTCGGTGGTCAGCTGCGCCTCCCCTCCCAATCGGGTGCCGGTGACGTCACCGTTGCTCGACCCTGCCGTCACCGCACCGTCGACGTCGCTCGCGCCGACGTCCGCGTTCTCGCTCCGAGCGACGACGTCCAGGCGCCGGGGCACGTGCACCTCGTAGGTCGCCGAGCAGAACGGCCCGCTGAACACCGGACACGCGGCCGACAGAACCAGCCGGTCACCGTCGACGCGGGCAACCCGCTCGATGCGCGACCATCCTTCCTCCAGACGGATCACGACCCGCACCGACTCCTCGTCGTCGCCGACGACCCGGATGCTGCCACTGTCGGACGTCACCTCGACGAGCGACAGTCCGGCGCCGGGGAACGACTGCCGAACGGTCGACTGCTCACGGGCGACGAACCCGATCGCCTGGACCATGCCGAACCCGAGCGTGACCACCGCGGCGATGCTCCCGACGATCACCCACACGCTCCGGACCTTGGTCGCATTCATCGGCATCCCCTCACGCCTCGAGCCAGCGCAGCACGGCGAGCACCCGACGGTGGTCGCCCTCCGCCGGTGTCAGCTCGAGCTTCTGGAAGATGTTGCTCACGTGCTTCTCGACCGCGCCGTCGCCGACGACCAACGCCGCGGCGATCGCACCGTTGCTGCGACCCTCCGCCATCAGCGAGAGCACCTCGCTCGCGGGGCGTGAGCGTCGCGATCGGGTCGTGCCGCCGCGACCGGGCGAGGATCTGCGCCACGACCTCGGGATCCAGCACCGCGCCCCCGGAACCGACCCGGCGCACGGCGTCGAGGAAGTCGCCCACATCCGCGATCCGGTCCTTGAGCAGATACCCGATGCCGCCCGTGTCGCCGGCCAGCAGCTCGGACGCGTACCGCTCCTCGACGTACTGGGAGAGCACGAGGATCCCGACGGCGGGCCAGCGCCGGCGGATCTCGAGGGCTGCACGCAACCCGTCGTCGGTATGAGTCGGGGGCATCCGGACATCCACGACGGCGAGGTCGGGACGATGCCGCTCGACGGCTTCGACCAGGGCGACGGCGTCGCCCACTGCCGCGACGATCTCCTCGCCGCCCTCGGTGAGGAACCGAGTCAGGCCGGCGCGCAACAACACGCTGTCCTCGGCGATCACGATCCGCATGGCACCTCCACCATCAGCGTCGTCGGACCGCCGACCGGACTGACGACCTGCATCCAGCCATCGATCGCCGCGACCCGATCCGACAAGCCCTGCAACCCAGTGCCCCTGGACGGATCAGCACCACCGATGCCGTTGTCGGCGACGGCGATCGTGAGCCGGTCGCCGCGCCGCCGCGATCTCGACGGTGGCCGCCGTCGCCTGAGCATGGCGCACGACGTTGACCAACGCCTCGGAGACGATGAAGTACGCCGCACTCTCGACCGCCGCGACGGGACGTTCGACGACGTCGACCCGCAGGTCGACGGGCACCGAACACCGGGCGATCACCGCGCTCAACGCGGCGTCGAGGCCCCGGTCCTCGAGGATCACCGGATGGATCCCCCGGACCAGGTCCCGCAGTTCCTTGAGCGCCGACTTCACCTCGTCGTGGGCCTCGCCGACGAGCAGACGGGCGGACTCGGGATCGTCGTCGAGCCGCTGACGGGCGATGCCCAGGCTCATGGCCACCGCGATCAGGCGCTGCTGGGCGCCGTCGTGCAGGTCCCGTTCGATACGTCGCCGCTCCGCCTCGGCGCTGTCCACCGCGCGGGTCCGGCTCGACTGGAGGTCGCTCACCCGTTCCTCGAACTCCTTCCGCTCACTCCGGCCGAGAAGCGCCCGCCCGATGATCCGGTCGAGCTCGGCCAGGGCCACCGTCGTCCAGGGGGCGGCGACGAGCAGCCCCAGGAGTCCGACGAGGGCGAGCAGCCACGCACCGCCCGAACCGATGGTGATGCCGGCGATTCGGACCGTCCCGTCGGTGAGTCCGGCGACGATCGCGGGCATCGCGAGGAGTGTCGCCGACACGCACCACGCGCCGACGGCCAAGCTCGTCGTGATCGCCCCCAACGGGTAGTGGACGAGAACGTACGCGACCTCCTTCCACCGGCTCGCCGAGCCGAGGCGTTCCTTGTACCGCTGCCACGCCGTCGCTCCGACCAACACCGGCTGCGCGTCGATCAGCTCGACGTCGAGCAGGGCCGAGAAGCGCGTCCGCTCGACCCCCGCGAGCGCGTGCGCCGCGAGGAACAACAGCCACGACGCGACGATCGCGCCGGGCAGCACCACGATGAGGCTCACCGACACGACGGCCAACGGGAACGAGATCGCGAACATCACGCCGCCGACGACGACGTCGAGGGCGAGGTGCGACAGCTCTCGCCAGGTGGCCGAGCGCCGCCAGGGGCGGAAGACGACGTCGACGAGCGAACCGATCACGGGACTCACCGTAGGCAGTGGCGGCGCCGACCACCATGGCGTCGACCACCGGACCGACGGTGGGGTTGTCCCCGGTCGGAGAGCAGCGAACGGGGCCGCCCCGGAGGGCGGCCCCATGTCGTGAGAACCCGAACGACGCAGCAGCGTCAGCTGATCGTGGTGCCGTTGTCCCAGGAACGGAACAACCCACCGTTGGGACCGGTCGCACCGGCAGGGCCGTTGTTCCCGGGGTTGGCGTTGCCGCCGTCGGCGCCGCCACCGCAGCCACCGATGAGCGCACAGTTGCCCCGGACACCACCGACGCCGCCGCTGGCCGCCGCCGAGAACGCACCACCGGTGCCGCCCTGGGCGGGCGTGACCGGGCGGAACAGCGTGTTGGCCGTCGGAGTGTACGAACCGACACCGACGTGGAAGATCGCGATCGACGGGCCGCCGGCACCGCCGCCGGCACCGCCACCGCCACCGCCGGCGCCACCGCCGCCGCCACCGCCGCCGCCACCGGCCTCGCAGCACGACTTGTTGCCGCCGTTGCCACCGGTGCCACCGTTGCCACCGCGGCCACCGGCCGCGCCGGCACCGCCGTTGCCACCGGCCGAGGAGGTCACGACCG
Source organism: Microthrixaceae bacterium (assembly GCA_037045585.1). Classification (GTDB taxonomy): domain Bacteria; phylum Actinomycetota; class Acidimicrobiia; order Acidimicrobiales; family Microtrichaceae; genus SSF14. The sequence continues at coordinate 66,820 of JBAOIR010000024.1, read as the reverse complement.
ACGACGAGACGTTGATGCTGGCGTTGGCGGCGTAGATCCCGAAGGAGCCGCCACCCGACGTGCCGGCCACCGAGCCCGCAGCGCCGCCGTTGCCGCCGGCGCCACCGCCGCCACCACCGCCACCGTAGGCACTGGCGGACTTGCCGCCGCCACCGCCGCCACCACCGCTGCCGGCCGAACCGGCCGTGCCCGCCGTGCCGTTGGTCGGGGTGTAGAGATCACCGGCGACGACCGCCGGGTTGTTGTTGCCCGCTGCGCCCGGAGACCCGGCCGCACCGGAGCCACCGGCGCCGCCGCCGTCGGCCTCGTCGCCACAGCCGAATGCGCTGCCGCAACCGCCGGCGCCACCGCCACCGCCGGCCGGGCCACCACCGCCGTTGCCGTTGCCGCCTGCTGCGTAGAAGCCACCGCCGCCGCCACCGCTGCCGCCGGCGTGGGTCGTGCCACCGCCGCCACCGCCACCGGAGCCGCCGCTGTCCTGACCCCTGCCGCCGGTTCCACCGGAGGTCGCCTGGCCGGGAACGGTGCCCGGGGCGCTGGTACCGGCGACGCCCGGCTGCGCCGTGACGTCGGACAGGGTGACGTTGACCACCGAGAGCCCGAGGGCCCGCACGCCGTAGGCGCTCTTGCCGGCGCCGACGGTGGAGCCGCTGTTGACCTTGGCGTAGACCACGCTGGCGAGCGAGCCGCCCGTGACGAGGATGCCGGTCGCGTTCGGCCCGGTACCGCCACTCACGATGGTCTGGGCGTTCGCTGCGTCGCCCACCGACACACCACTCGAACCGCCGGTGATCAGCACGCCGACGGCGTCACCGCTCGTGCGGGTCACGCCCTGGAGGCTCACGGCACTGATCTTCGAGCCGGTGACACCACTGAACACTGCGGCCGGCGACGTCGCGGTACCGAAGATCGTCGTGACCTCGGCCGGGTCGGTGTCGGTGAAGTTCTGCTTGTAGCCGCCGACGATCTCGAGGTTCGAGGGGACGTTCACGGTGCCGGTGAACGAGCCGCCGGCGACACGGATGGCGTGGATGCCGTTGGCCGATGCGTTGGTGACGGCCTGCGTGATCGTCGAGCACGGGTTGGCGAGCGGGCCGCAGGTCGACCCGGTGCCGCCGGTGGTGCGCACGTAGTACTTGGGGTTGGGGTCGACGTTGACCTGGATCGGGATGTTGGGCGACGTCGAGGTGCCGGCCGAGTTCGTGAGCGTGAGCTTGGCGTTGTACGAGCCCGGCGTGTTGTAGATGTGTGTCGGAGCGATCGAGTTGTCGACCGGCGAGCCGTCGCCGAAGTCCCAGGCGAAGGTCAACCCGGTTCCCGATCCGGCCGTCGAGCCCGACGAGTCGAACGTCACCGTGAGCGGTGCGTCGCCGATCGACGGCGAGGCACCGGCGACCGCAACGGGCGGGCCAGGGTCGATCGTGGTGGTCGTGGTGCCACCACCGCCCGGGGTCGAAACCGGACATGCCGTGGCGACCAGCGCCAGCAGACCGAGCAGGGGTACGAGCGCGCGGCGCATCGTCATCGATTTTCTCCAGCCATGTGTTTGGTTCGCAACCATCGAACCGTCCCTCGAATGTGAGCTTATATCGCTGTGACTCATGCCACAACGGTGTAGATCGTCCCGGGAAGAACTCCCCGGACGAGGGACCGGGCGGTGGCTCGAGGCCACCGCCCGGACCACTGTCAGTAGACGGGGCAGTTGATGACGCCCGGGAGCACCAGCTTCAGCGCCGGCTTCATGAGGAAGCTGCCACCGGTGATGTCGACGTGGTCACAACCGCCGGCGGGCGTCAGGTAGAAGTCGCCCTCGAAGTAGAAGTTGATGCCGATGATGTTGAAGTAGAAGCCCATGCGGGTCGCCTTCATACCGACGCCCTGCGACAGGGAGACCCGGGCGCTGGCAACGTCGATGGAGGCCAGGCGGACCCGGCCGTAGCCGTTGAGCGACCAACTCGGGTTCGTCAGCTTGGACGTGAACGAACCGTTGATGGTGATACCGAGCGGGAAGTTCGACGCCAGGACGGCGCCGCTGCCCGACAGCGTGACCTGCTCGGAGCTCGCCAGTACCTGGCCGTTGAAGTTGACGGTCCAGCCGTCGAGGCCGAGCGTGCCGTACACATCGCCGACGAGGCTGAGCAGCGTGCCGTTCGGGCCGAACGTGGCCTTCAGGGCGCCGGTGACGCTGGCCTTGGACCCGACCTGCAAGCCGCCGTTGAACGAGACGTCGAGCGGGCTGCCGTATGTGCTCCGAATCTTGAGGCTGGCCCCGGTGAGCGTGAGATCGCCCATCTGGATGGAGCCGTTGACAACGGCGTCGAGACTGATCAGCTCGGCCCGACCGTCGGTGATCGTGACCGCACCCGAGAGCGAGGCCGAGAAGCCGGCCCCGACGAGGTCGGCGTTGATGTCGAGGCTGGTGGTCGGCCCGGCAATCGTCACGCCGGCCGAGCCGTGCAGCTTGAGCGCACCCAGCTTGAAGTCGCCGTTCAGCTCGGTGCGGACCTGGCCGCCGACCGAGATGACGCTCAACGTGCCACTGGCAGCGAACGTGGTGCCGTCGTCGAGCGTGCCGGAGATGTCGCCGCCACCCTCGAGCTGCAGGAACGGCGTGTAGGCGGTGATGCCGTCCCACACGATCGTGCCGTCGAAGCGGACGAAGTTGCCGCCCTGGTTGACGTCGAGCTTGCCGACGAAGGTGGCCTTGTTGGGCTGCAACGTGAGCGAGCCGTTGGCCTCGTTGACGTTGAGGTCACCGACGACGCCGCTGGCCTTGAACGAGGCGACCGTCTCCTTGCCGTTGCCGTCGAGCTTGACCGAGCCGATGAGGTCGACCTTCTTGCCCCCGGCCATCGATCCGACGAGGTGGGCGTCGATCTGGGCCTTCGCCGAGACGAGCGCACCGGCCTTGTCGAAGGCGACGTTGACGGTGCCGCTGGCCGTGCTCGGGCCGATCTTCAGGCTGCCGGCGACCGTGGCCGACACCCCGGTGACGGGTGACGCGTTGAGCTTGAGCGTGGCGCCGGTGACGCTGACGTCGCCGATCTTCACGGAGCTGGCGAGCGCGGTCATCGACAACGACGGAACGCCGTTGACGACCGCGAGCGTGCCGTTGAACGTGACCGGGGAGGTGGTGATGCCGGGAATCGTCAGGCCGGCCGACGACAGGTTGATCGACCAGTTGTCGAGGTTGGCCAGCGTGCCGACGAAGCCGATGGTCGACGTCACCCCCGAGAGGCGAACGGCGACGTTGCCGCGGACCGTGATGCCGTTGAGGCCGATCTCGGCGGAGAGCGTCTGGACCGACAGGTTGTCGAGGACGGGCTCGCCCGCAGCGATGGTGTCGCCGGTGACGGCGGCGACCGGGTCGGAGGTGGTGTTGCCCTGCTCGGAGGGGACCTCTTCGCCCTCGGCGAGGGTGGCTCCGCTCAGCGCCACCTTGGCGTTGGACGCCGTGCAGCTGGCGCCGGTGACGGTCGCTGCGTCGGCGAGGGCGACCACGTCGTCCTTGACCAGCACCGCGTTGTTCTCGGTCGGCGGGGCGGACTCGACCTTGTCCCAGAACTCGCAGAACTGCTGGGTCGTGTTCGTGCCGCCGCCCGACGAGCTGTCGGGTGCGCACGAGGTCGCCATGCCGGCGACCAGTGCGAATGCCAACGCGAGGGTTGACAGCCGACCCGTTGCGGTCCGCCGTTTGGACGTGTGATGCATGTAGCCCCCACCAATTTCGGTCGCGCGGTGCCACCCGCGAGACGCAGCCTCAGGTCAGCATACACATGAGGATGTGCCGAGCGTCACGTCCAGATGCGACGGATCGGTCCCGACGATCGGCGCTGGCGGGCCGGAGCCGGTGATCAGATCGAGTTCGGAGCGACGATCACGCGGCCCTTGCCGCCCGCCTTGGCCCGGTACAGCGCCTCGTCGGCGCGTCGGATCAGGCTCGACCGCTCCGATGGGTGCGACCCGAAGGCGATCCCGACGCTGGCACCGACCGTGACGGGTTGACCGCCCACACTCACTGGCCGGCTCACCGACTCGACCAGACGACGGGCGATGTCATCGGCGACGTCGGCGTCGGCGAGATCGGGGCACAGCACCGCGAACTCGTCGCCGCCCAGACGCCCGACGATGTCCTGGTCCCGCACGACGGCGCGAATGCGTCGCGCGACCTCGACCAGCACGGCGTCGCCCGCCTGGTGGCCGAGACGGTCGTTGATGTCCTTGAAGTCGTCGAGATCGATGTACAACAGCGCACACGAACCCGACGACGCACTGACCTCGGCGTTGAACCCGGCACGGTTCCGCAGCGCCGTCAACGCATCGTGGCTCGCCTCCCAGCGCAACGCCGACTTCGCATGGTTCTCCACGATCGCCAGGGACGCGAGCCGAACCGCCTGGTGGATCGGCTGTTGCGGGCCAGTGACGAGCGAGAGCGGGAGGCGGCACCAGACCACGAGGCAGCCGACGACCAGGTCGCGGCCCGGCGCTCCGATCGGGAGGACCCACACCGCGGCGAAGTCGGTGTCGATGCCGGGGTGCGCGACCAGTTCGATGTCGGTCGACACCTCCATCTCGCCGGTGCGGAGGACCGCAGCGACGAGATCGGCCGGCGGGCTCGGGAGCTCGGCGGCGTCGGGCGCAGAGAGCACCCAGTCCGACGTCTCGTCCCACCAGACGACCTGCGCCCGGACGCCGTCGATGGTGCGGTCGACGAGGCGAGCGACGACCGGCAGGACCTCGCCGAGTACGGCACCGCTGCCGAGGAGGTCGATCGCCAGCGCCATGTCACTGCGATCGTCGGCGAGACGACCGCTGGCGAGCAGCGCACCGATCGCCGGATCGCCGAGGTGGTTGAACACCGACACCTCGCAGCGGACCCACCCACCGTTGGCGTGGGCGACACGCATCGTCGTCACGTCAGGACGCCACGTTCCCTCGTAGCGCTGGTACTCCGCAGCGTGCTCGGAGTGATAGTCGATGCCGGCGAGCACGAGCTCGAGGTCCTCGGGGTGCACCAGGTCGACGACGTTGCGGCCGACCACGTCGGTCCAGCCGAAGATACGGGAGAGGGTCTCGGAGCCCCAGATCACCCGGAACTCGTCGTCGAGGAGCAACGTGAAGTGCCCGTACGAACGCGACACCGCCGTCGCCAGCCGCACGAGCGCGTCGGTGCCGACAGGATCGGCGCCGGTTCCCGGCGTCGTCGTCTCGCGGCTCGTGAGGATGCTCATCTCGTTCGATATCGACCGCCCGCAGGAGGCGCTTGAGATCTCACGGGCGTGACGTGTGGCGGGGGCGGGATCGGCGCCCGCCGGCGACGCTCAGGCGGTCGGGTCGAAGGTGAGGTGTCGGGAGACGTCTCCCCACCGCTCGGGGATCATCCGGCGCCGCGCGAACCTCCAGCCGTCGGCGCCCCGGACCACCCGGTCGACGTAGCGGCCGATCACGATCGGTTGCAGCGGAAGTCCCGGTGCCGCCTGGAACACGGTGAAGCGTGATCGAAGCTCCAGTTCGTCGGAGCCGACGGCCTCGACGATCACGTTGGTGATCACGTGCCCGGTGAGCGGCGTCCCGTCCTCGTGACGGCGCGTCGTCGCGGCGAACAGGGCCGCGACACCGACGGCACCGGACGTGATCTCGTTGCCGTCGGCGTCCTCGATGGTGGCATCGGCCAGCAGCGCGCCGACGGCATCGAAGTCGCCGGCGTCGACGGCCTCGGCGTACCGGGCAAGGAGCTCCGTGGCGAGGGCGCGGTCGGTCGGGTCGACGGGGATCAGCGGCATGAACGTCATCTCAGCACGCGGTGCCATGCTCGCGTCCTGTGTCGAGGTCACCGGGATCGAACTCAGCGGTCAGGACCCAGTTGGTCGGCACGATCTCCTCGTGCGGGTTCGAGTCCGGGGACCGGTTCGTCGTCGGGCGTTGGGACCGTTCGCCGGTCGGCCGCACGATCGACGTCATGTGGGCGCAACCCGACGGCCGGAGGGTCCTGCTCGCCCCCGACCAACGGACCGCCGACTTCGTGACGGCCGTCTACGGATTCGATGACGTGCGGGTCGTGTCGTTCGAGGAGCCGTCGGGTCGCGAACCGAACGAGCTGCACGTGGTCGCCGGGCCCGTGGCACTGCGGTTCGTGGGCGGGCGGCCGTGGCTCCTCCTGCCCCCGCGACCGCGCTGGTTCACACGCCGCGTCGAGGCACCGATCGCCGCCGCCCTCCTGGGTGTGCACACCTGGGGTGTCAGTCCGACGGGGGTGCAGGAGTGGTACCAGGCGCGGTCGATGCGGTTCGTCCGCACGGCCACCGCGTCGATCGACGGCCGCGACCTCGGTGCCCGCCGACCGCTCGTCCCCGCGTGCGGCTTCGGCTTCTCCGAGGCGCCGAGTTGGCCGACGATCGTGGCCGTGCGGCCGACCCTCGAACGACCGCCGGGCGCCCCGGCCTGGTGAGTGGCGCTCAGCCGACCGCGACACCGTCGGCCTGGAGCGCCCCGACCACCTCGAGCGGCCGGCGGGACAGGATGTGGTCGACGGCGCCGTACTCGACGGCCTGCTCTCCACGGATGATGTAGTCGCGGTCGAGGTCGGCGACGATCCGTTCGCGCTCCTGCCCCGTCGCCGCCACGAGGATGTCGACCATGCGCTCGCGCATCTCGACCATCTCGCGCACCTGGATCTCGATGTCGACCGACTGCCCCTGGGCGCCGCCGTGGGGTTGATGGAACAGCACCCTGGCGTTCGGGAGGATGTAGCGGTGGCCGGGCTCGCCGGCGGCGAGCAGGACGGCGGCCGCCGAGGCGGCCTGCCCGACGCAGATCGTCGCCACCGGCGCCTGGATGAACTGCATCGTGTCGACGATCGCGAAGAACCCGGTCATCTCCCCACCGGGGCTGTTGATGTAGAGGTTGATGCGCTGGCTCGGGTTCTCGGCCTCGAGATGCAAGAGCTGGCCGACGACCAGGTTGGCGACCTGCTCGTCGATCGCCGAGCCGAGGAACACGATCCGGTCCGACAACAGACGGGAGTAGAGGTCGTAGGCCCGTTCTCCCTGGGGGCTCTGCATCAACACGGTGGGGATGATCACGCGGGTGCTCCTTTGTCGGTCGGGCCGACGTCGTCGGCCGAACCGGTCACGTGCAACCATTTGGTTGCGTCTCGCATGGTAGGGGTGGTGATCCGAACACGCAACCGCTACGTTGCACATATGCGTTCCGCCAGTGACCCCGACACCGAACCCACCATCGAACGGACCGTGCTGCTCGACGCCGACGTCGACCGGGTCCTCGAAGCGCTGTCATCGCCCGACCTCCTCGCCGCCTGGCTCGGCGAGTGGACCCAGACCGACGACCACAGCGCATCGGTGATCACCGACGACGGCGTCCGCCGCAACGTCGAACGCGTCGCAGCGGACCGGGCCGACGAGGTCAGGTGGCGATGGAGTCCCGCCGATGACCCGTCGCAGTGGAGCGACGTCCGGTTCACGGTGACGACCGAGGGCCAACGCACCCGGCTCACCGTCGTCGAGACCGCCGCCACCCGAACCGTGCCTGCATCGGCCTCGGCGACCGCCCCCGCCGTCTCGTGGCTCGGCAGCCTCATGGCCCTCGGCGCGGTCCTGGCCGTCGGGTCGCTCGTCGCGGTCTGACGCCGGTGCCCGACCCCGCCGGCACCGACGCCGTCTTCGCGGCGCTCGCCGACGGCACCCGGCGCGAACTCCTGCGCGCCATCGTGGCCCAGGGTCCCTGTACCGCCACGGAACTCGCGTCCGACCGGGACATCACCCGCCAGGCGATCTCGAAGCACCTGGCCGTCCTCGGCCAAGCGGGCCTCGTGTCGGGCCACCGCGACGGACGCGAGGTCCGCTACCAGGCCGACCCGCGACCGCTCGACGTCGCGACCGAGTGGATCACCGACACCGGCGCCGCGTGGGACCGCCGGCTCGGCCGCCTGCAGGACCTGCTCGGCCGGCGCCCGTCGAAATAGCCGCTCCCCCACCGACGTTGCACCGGCCATGGCCATCACCCGACTGAACCACGCTGTCCTCTACGTCCGGGACGTCGCCGTCACCCGCGAGTTCTACGAGAACGTGCTGGGGTTCGAGACCCTGATGTGGATGCCCGGCCGAGCCGCGTTCTTCCGTGCCGACGGATCCACCAACGACCACGACCTCGGCACGTTCCAGATCGGGTCCGACGCCGGGCCCACCACCGCCGGACGGACATCGGTCGGCCTGTACCACCTGGCGTGGGAAGTCGACACGCTCGCCGAACTGGCCCGGCTCCGGGACGTCCTGGCCGAACGCGGCTCGCTCGTCGGCGCGACCGACCACATCACCACCAAGGCCCTCTACGCCCACGACCCCGACGGCCTCGAGTTCGAGCTGAGCTGGCTCGTCCCCCTCGACCGCATCGACGACGAACTCCGCGCCGAGGCGTCGGAGGTGATGGGACGCCCGCTCGACCTGGCGAAGGAGATCGAGCGTTACGGCGCCGAGACCCTCGGCGGCATCGGCGTGTCGATCCCGACGTAGGTCGTGACGCCCCCGCGGCCGGGCAGGTGGCGCAACGCCCAGAACCCGTAGCCGGCGGCGGCCACCGTCGCGACTCCGCCGAGCGCCACACCGGCCCGAGCGCCGAACCAGTCGCACACCAGCCCCACGATCGGCCCGCCGATCGGTGTGCTCCCGAGGAACACCATCGCCTGCAGCGCCAGCACACGACCCCGCATCGCCGGGTCGGCCTCGACCTGCACGATCGATGTCGATGCCGTCATGAAGCCGATGCTGGCGGCGCCGAACACCACCCCGACGGGGAAGGCGAACCAGAGGTTCGGGGCGACGGCGAGCACCAGCATCGCGACGCCGAACACCGCCGCCGACACGACCACGTCGTGGATCGACACGGCGCGACGCCGCGCCGTGTAGAGCGCACCGAACAACGACCCGAGCGAGATCACCGAGAAGAAGATGGTGAAGGTCGCGTCCGAACCGTGGAACACGTCCTTGATGAGCAGCGGCATGACGACCGTGAAGTTGAAGGCCAACGTGCCGATGATCGCCATCATCAGCAGCGGGATGCGCAACTCGTCCTTGCCCATCGCATAACGGAGACCGGCTCGCACCTGCCCTTTTCCGCGTGGTGTGACCGGACCGGCGTGGATCTTGGTCGGGTCCATCATCCGGTAGCCGATGATCACGGCGACGTAGGAGACCGCGTCCACGATGAAGCACCAGCCGTAGCCCACCGTCGAGATGAGCAGGCCGGCGAGGGCCGGGCCGACGACGCGGGAACCGGTCATCAGCGCGCTGTTGAGGCTGACGGCGTTGTTCACGTGCTCACCGTCGACCATCTCGACGACGAACGACCGACGAGCCGGATTGTCGAACGCCGTCGCCACGCCACCGAAGAACGCGATGGCGTAGATCGCTCCGACCGGCGGGCGGTCCATGAACGCGAGCGCCCCGAGTGCGAACGACTGCGCCATGGCGAACATCTGCACCCGCATGAGGAGCTTGCGCTTGTCGGAACGGTCCGCGACCAGGCCCGCCCACGGACCGAGGAGCAGCACGGGCGCGAACTGGAAGGCGGTGAGCAGTCCGACCGCGACGCCGTTGCCGGTGATCTTGAGCACGAGCAGCGCCTGGGCGACCAGCGTGAGCCAGTTGCCCACCTGCGAGATGGACTGGCCGGCGAAGAAGAGGCGGAAGTTGCGGATGGAGAGGGACGAGAAGGTTTCGGAGGACAGGAGTCGGAGGCGTGTCATGGGTTCGTTCGTTCGTGGTTCGTCGTGGGTGGTTGCGGAGGTGTCACCAGGTGCTCGAGCACCAGGGTGACGTCGTGGAGACGAGCGACGTCGTCGGCGGGGAGCTCGCGGAGGCGGGCCGACAACCACTCGGTGCGGCGGCCCCGGATCTCCTCGATCTGCTCGATGCCGGCCGGGGTGATGGCAACGCGGGTGACGCGGCGGTCGGCGGGGTCGGAGATCCGCTCGATGAACCCCCGCTGCTCGAGCTTGTCGACGAGCTTGCTGACCGTCGGCGGGGTGACCTGCTCGTGCTGTGCGAGATGGCCGAGCGTGAGGGGCCCGTGCTTCCACACCGACACCATGGCGGTGTTCAGCGCTGGCGACATCCCGCTCTGGTCCTGCTGGCGCAGGAGTCGGGCCAGCCGAGCGATGGACATGCGCAGGGACGCCGCGACTTCGTCGATGTCGGGAGCGTTGCGCTCGGAGGCACCGGGGTTCGAGATCGTGGGGGTCGTCCTGGGCATGTATCCCACGATACCCGCATTAGTTAGCCAGGGAAACTAACTACCTTGGGACAACGGTCACAGGCGGCGACGGCCGCTGTCGGGCACAGGAGTCCGTCCGCCCGACATCGGCGCGGCGATCCGCGGCATGATCGGCGCCATGACCACGTCACCCTCCAGCAACTTCCCCGCCGACGAGGTGGAGGCCGCCCTCGCCACCTACGTCGAGCTCCGCGAACGCATCGGTCGGCGCGAAGCCGACTGGACCGACCTCGGCGACCTCTTCACCGACGACGCCGTGTACATCGACCCGGCCTGGGGTCGACTCCAGGGCAACGATGAACTGCGCCGCTTCTTCGACGAGTCCATGCGCGGCCTCGAGGACTGGGACTTCCCCATCGAGTACACGGCGATCACCGGCGACACCGTCGTGATCAAGTGGTGGCAACAGCTCCCCGGCACCCGGCCCGACGGCACCCGCTACCAGCAGTCCGGTATCTCCACCCTCGTCTACGCGGGCGACGGAAAGTTCTCCTACGAGGAGGACCTCCTCAACATGACCCACGTGCTCGAGGATCTCGCCGCGAGCGGCTGGCGCCCCGGGAAGGGCTTCATCGCGCCCCCGGCCCAACCCGACCGGAACTTCGCCCGCCCTTGAGCCAGGCTGCCCTCATGGCACTCGACGACGAACTCCTCAACCGCGTCACCTGGAAGATCCCCAACGCCCTCGCGCTGGTCGGATCCGCCGCGGGCGGTCGACGCAACGCGATGACCACGAGCTGGATCACCCAGCTCGCCCAGGAGCCGGTGTTGATCGGTGTCGGCGTCGACAACGACTCGGTGACCGTCGGCCTGATCCGCGACGGCGGTTCGTTCTCGATCAACCTCTGGGACGCCGAGAACACCAAGGTGTTCGTGAAGTTCTCCAAGCCCGCCGTCGACGAGGACGGCACGCTCAACGGCCGCGCCGTGACCACGGCGACAACCGGCGCGCCGATCTTCGAGGAGGCGATCGCGTGGATGGACTGCGAGGTCCGCCACACCCTCGACCTCGGCAGCCACACGCTGTTCGTCGGCGAGGTCGTCGCTGCCGCGATCCCGAACGACGAGGCCCGCCCGGCATCGATGAGCGACACGCGCATGAAGTACGGCGGCGTCCGCCGCCACTGAGCCGTGGGGCCACGCTCGCGGGTACCGTGAGCGCAGACGCAAGGGGGACGATCATGACCGACACGACGACCACCGTCGGCACGCTGGCCGACGCCACCGACCGGGTACCCGGTTCGGGGCTCGCGGCGATGCGGTTTCGCATGGAACCGTTCACGGTCCAGGTCGGGCCGACCACCCACCTCGCGGCCGAGAGCGAACGACTCGCCGGCCTCACGTTCGAGCACTTCGATGTCCGGCGCATGGGCGCCACCATCGGCGCCGAGTTGCACGGCATCGACCTGACCGACGATCTGCCGCAGGGAGCCATCGACGAGATCGCCACCGCGCTCGCCGAGTTCAAGGTGATCTTCTTCCGGGACCAACCGCTCACCGCCGAACAGCACGTCGCGTTCGCCCGCCGGTTCGGCGACCTCGAGATCCACCCGTTCATCCCGGCGAACACCGGCCAGCCCGAACTCGTCCGGCTGGCGAAGTCGGCGGAGATCGGCGGCTACGAGAACGCGTGGCACCACGACGTCACGTGGCGCGAGGCCCCGTCGATGGGCGCAGTGCTCCACGCCGTGCAGGTGCCCGACGTCGGCGGCGACACCCTGTTCTGCGACATGTACGCCGCGTACGAGGGCCTCGACGCGGCGACCAAGGCCGAGATCGATCACCTCGACGCCGTGCACGACTACATGCGCACCTTCGGCCACTTCATCCCCGACGACAAGAAGGCCGAGACCCGGGCGAAGTACCCGCAGGTCACCCACCCGGTGGTGTGCACGCATCCGGTCACCGGGCGGCGGCACCTGTACGTGAACCGCAACTTCGTCGACCACGTCGCCGGCGTCACGCCCGATGAGAGCACGGCGCTGCTCGACCGGCTGTGCCGTCAGGCCGACTACCCCGAATACCAGTGCCGCTTCCGCTGGGAGGACGACTCCGTTGCGTTCTGGGACAACCGGGCCGTCCAGCACTACGCGTCGAGCGACTACTGGCCCCACGTCCGGGTGATGGAACGAGCGTCGATCATCGGAACGCGCCCGGTGCGCTGAGCCGCCCGACGCCGTCCGGAGTGGCCCGGAGTGGCCGCGGAGCTCGCCGCGGCGCTACGCGGAGCGGTTGGCGGCGAGTCGGTCGCCCAAGCCCTGCAGCAGCGTGGTGTTGAACGCGTAAGCGGCGTGGATCTCGTCGATGACCCGCAGCCGCTCGGCCTCGTCGAACGGGACCGCGTCGAGGTGGGAGCGGTACGCGTCCTTGAAGGCCGTGACGTCGTCGATACCGGCGAAGTCGTAGAACGCTGCGCCTGCCTCGGAAGTCACCTCGTACAGCCGGCGCACCAGGCGGCCGATGTACTGACCGCCCGACAGGTCGCCCATGTAGCGGGTGTAGTGGTGGGCGATGAACCCGCCCGGCCAGTCGGCGACCTCGCCGAGCCGGGCGACGTAGGCCTCGGTCTCGGGAGTCGCTGTGGCGTCGGCGCGCCAGTCCTCACCGAGGAGGACCTCGAGGTCGGCCTCGATGCGGGGCATCCGGATCAGGGCGGGGTCGAGGAAGGGCGCCACGGTCGGGTCGCCGGCGAGACGCTCACCCGCGCCCTCGAGCGCTCCGTAGACGAACCACATCTGCACGATCATCTCGGCGTACTCGTACTGGGTGAGGCTGCCCGCCGTCAGCTCATCCATGTAGCCGGCGTGCTCGGCCTTGCCGTGGTCGACCCAGGTCGCCTGGCGGATCTGTTGGGCGAACCCCTCGGGGGCGATCACGGTCTCGTCGGTCTGCGTCACGGAGCGTCTCCAGAGTCGGGGCACAGTCGGGCCACCAGAAGTTGTAAGGGGTGCCAAACACTATACGATCTCGTCTCCGTACAAAAGAGGGGTTCGGACAGAACCCGGAAATGGGAAGCTGCACCACATGACCGACGCACCCCACCAGTTCGACGAGGCCACCATCGCCGGGGTGACCGCCCACATGAACGCCGACCACGGTGCCGACACGCTGCTCATCTGTCGCAGCCTCGGCGACCGACCTGACGCGACCGCCGCCACCATGACCGGACTCGACGGCGACGGCGGCGACTACCTCGTCACGCTCCCCGACGGCGACGAGACGATCCGGATCCCGTGGAGCCGCCCGCTCACCGAACGGGGCGAGATCCGCGTCGAGGTGGTTCGCATGTACGAGGCGGCGTGCGCACAGCTCGGCGTCGAACCCCGACCCCACTGACCACCACGACTGGGCGCCCCGCCGGGCACCCGACGCGAACGACCCCCACGGTGTCCCGTGGGGGTCGTTTCGAGTCGGGGTGGGCGGAGAATCAGGTCGGGACGGGCGCCGCGACCGTGACCCGCTCGAGGAGCTCCTCGCCGGCGTTGGACGCACCGCTGCCGGGGTACACCGCGAAGCCGTATCCGCCGCCCGCCGGATCGAAAGCGGGGACGGTGATCTGCGCCGTCCACGACCCATCGGCGCCGATGGTGACGAACTCGGCGGGGTCCTGATTCCACGGGAAGGCCACCAGCGTGTCGATCGACGACTGCGGGAGCGCCCACTTCTGGAGCAGGACGGTGCGCCCGCCGGCGCCGGCCGACGGCTTCCACACCTCGGCGAACCGGCCGAACACCACGTACACGCCGGCCGGGGCGCCGCCGAGCGGGGGTCGGGTCCCGATGTTGCCGGTGGGCGTGAAGCCGGTTCCGGACACGGTGATGACATCGCCCGACTGGATCCCGACCGTCTTCGACACGGTGATGGCGGCGCCGACGGTCGGCGGCAGGCCCGGATCAGGGAAACATCCGGTGAGGCCGACGGCGAGGACGGTCGCTCCGACGACAGCTCGGAGCCCTCGTCGCGGTCGATCGGTGCGGGGGGTCGTGGCGGTGGTCATGTGGTGCGCTCCAGTGTGTTCGCTGACGGACGAACGGTAGTAGGGCACGCTTTGCTTGTGCAATAGGTGTGCCTAACACCTACGGAACGAGGCCGACATCAGTAGCCGGGAGCCGGTTGCCAGAGGTGGAACTCCCGTCCCTGGTCGTCACGGCAGACCACGTCGCCGCCCGACTCGTAGTCCGACTCGGAGACGACCGAGCCGCCCAGCTCGATCACCTTTGCCGCGAACACCGACGTGTCCGGGACCCGGAAGTAGAGCACCGGCGCACTGTCGACGCCCTCGGGGGTCATGCCCATCGGGAGCTCGGTGTTGTCGATGTGGGCATACGGGTCGCCCATGTTGCCGGTCTCGGTCCGCCACCCGAAGAGCGACCCGTAGAACGCCCGGGCCTTCGCCGTGTCGTCGAACCCGATGGTGAGGTACCCGAGCTCGATCGGCCGGTCGGCCTCGACCGGCGTCACGGGCGGGGTCGCAACCGGCGCCGCGACCGGCGTCTCCACCACCGTGAACCCCTCGAGGTTCTGATTGATCTCGTCGACGGACGGCTCGGCGATCGTCGTCTGGATCATCCACCGATGACCGAACGGGTCGATGACCGCCGAGCTGCGCTCTCCGTAGGGCTGGTCCTCCGGCTCGCGCAACCCGGCGGCACCCCCGGCGACAGCGCGGGCGTACACCGCGTCGACGTCGGGCAGGTTGAGGTGGAGCGTGACCGAGGAACCCGACGGGTCCGGCGGAACGACCGCCATCTCCGGATACGGATCCGACAGCATCAACCTGGCGCCGCCGATCAGCATCTCGGCATGCCCGATCCGACCGTCGTCGCCGGCGTACCGCACCGTCTCGACCGCTTCGAACGCCATGGCGTACCAGTCGAGGGCGGCCGCCGCGTCGGCCACGCAGAGGTACGGGGTGATCGCGGCGACCGGCGGTGCGGCGGTCGCCCCAGGCGCGGGCTCGGTGTTCGGTTCGGCGTTCGTCTCGGCAGCGGTCACGGTGAGGCTCCGTTCGGGAAGGTGAAGGGTGGGGACGGGGGCGCCGAGCGCCAGCGCCTCCTCGATGCGGGTGCGCAGGAGGGCGGCGAAGCGGGGCGACGGCGACTCGGGCCGGTCGTCGCGGCGCAACTGCTCGAACGGGGTCATGCTCCGACCTCCTCGTAGGCGCGACGGAAGGCGCGGCGGGCTCGCACGAGGAGCGCCTCGGTCGCGTGGACGGAGCGGTCGATGACCGAGGCCACCTCGGTCACGGGCAGCCCGTCGACGTAGCGGAGCGTCAACGCGATGCGGTGATGGGCGCCGAGCCCGTCGAGCACCTGGTTGGCCACCATGGCGTCGAGGCGGGCGTCCCACGAGTCGACGGCGTGGTCGACCGCAGCGTCGTCGGCGACCGCTTCGAGGCGGCGCTGCTCACGTTCGAGGCGTCGCCAGTGGTCCACGACCTTGTGGCGGGCGATCCCGACGAGCCAGGCGACGGTGACCTCCTCGACCTGGCCCCGGCCGATCGACGTCACGGCAGCCATGAACACCTCGGCGGTGAGGTCCTCGGCGGTGGTCCGGTCGCGACATCGGCCCAGGACGTAGCCGTACACCTCCGGCAGCGCACGGTCGTACAGCGCGAGGAGGGCGGGGCCCGGCTCCTCGACGACGGCTTCGGTGTTCACGATCACTCCATCGTCGCGCCGACCCGATGTCCGACGGGTGCGCGCCGAAGTTCTCGCCGGAGGCCGCGGGTCCCGGCCGGCTTTCGGCGACTGTTGGGTGAATCTGCCCGATCAGGCTCAGAGCCGGCTTGCGGGGATCTCGTTGTCAGGGCCCTCTGTCATACTGAACTCATGACGAACACCAGTTCGTATCGATCACAACTCGCCGGCCAACTCCGAGACGCCGCGGTGCCTCTACGCACCCTGCTGAGCGATTTGTCGCCGGCCGATGTGCCGTTGCCGTACGCCGTCGACATCTTGGACGCGTTCATCGAACTCGAACGCCTCGCCGCCTCCGGCAAGGTCCTCATCGCGGCGCGGGCTGCGGAATCCGAAGCATGGCGACGCGCCGGCAGCCCATCTGCAGCCGCGTGGTTGGCGTTGCGGCAAGGCACTGACACCGGCCGGGCCCGCGCTGATCTGGAAACATCCCAACAACTCGGTGGGTTGGCGGGGACCGCCGACGCGGTCCGCAACGGCGAACTGTCACCCCAACAAGCCGGCGCCGTCGCCGCGGGGGCGTCAGCCAACCCCGCCGCAGAGGACGACCTGCTCGAGACGGCGAAGTCGGATTCGCTCCGTCACACGAAGGAAGAAGCGGCGCGGCGGAAGGCCGAGGTCGAAGGGGAGGACTCGAAAGTCGAACGCGAACGCAAAGTGCGGGCGGGGCGGAAGGCGTACTGGTGGTCCAAGGGCGGACGCTGGTGCATGTACGCCGAAGGGCCGTTGGCCGAGGGTGCCGAGTTGCAGCAAGCCTTGGAGAACCGAATCGGGGAAATCCATCGCGAACGTCGCAACGGCCAACGCGAAGGCCGCGAACAGTACGCCTACGACGCCCTCGTCGACCTCGTGTGCGGACGCACCCCAACCACGAGCGACGCCACACCCGCCCCCGACCGACCCCGCCGCGAACCCGTCCGCCGCCTCATGCTGGTCCGGGTTGATCTCGCCGCCCTCATCAACGGCGCGGTGGGTGACGGTGAGGTGTGTGAGATCCCCGGCATCGGCCCGATCTCGGTCGAACAAGCCCGCTCGATGTTCGGCGACTCGATCCTGCGCCTCGTCACCACCGACGGCACCGCCGTGGTCGATGTCGTGAACCCGGCCCGTAAACCCACCGAAGCACAACGCATCGCGAAGCTCTGGACCGACCCGAAATGCTGCGTCGCCGGGTGCAACCGGACCGTCGACCTCGAGTACGAGCATCGTGAGGACTACGCGAGGACCCAGCACACCGTGCTGGTCGAGTCCGAACACATGTGCACGTTCCACCACCAACTCAAAACGTTCGAGAACTGGCAACTCGTCGACGGAACCGGCCGCCGCCCCTTCGTCGACCCCACCGACCCCCGCCACCCCGACCACACCGGTGGCAACCCCCCCGGCAACCCGACCGACCCACCCGAGGCCCCGACACGAGCGGCACCACCACCGACCGCCTCGCCGCGACTGCGGCCTCGCCGTCACCACCCACCACGGCAAGGACACCGGCGCCGCCCGACCTCCGCGCCCGCCACGCCGCAGCGCGCCGTGCTGCCCGCACGCCCACGCAACACACGAGACCGGGGCGACTGTTCGAAACCGGGTGAGTCGGACGGTCAGCCCGCACGGTAGGTTCGCCCGCCGTGGACCGGGTGGCCGAGCAACTCCGTGAGCTCGTCCCGGCGCTCGCGTTCCTGTTGGCGGGGGTCCCACTGGCGGCCCTGCTCGACCGCCTCGGCTTCTTCGAGTCGGTCGCCGACCTCGTGGTCGGCCGGTCGACACGCGGCACCCCGGTCGCCGCATTGTGGGCGCTGGCGGCGGCGACGACGGTGGTCCTCAACCTCGACACCACGATCGTGCTCCTCACGCCGCTCTACCTCCGACTCGCGCGGCGTACCGGTACCGACGAGGTCGCCGCTGCCGTCATCCCACTCGTGCTGGCCGGGTTGGCGTCGTCGGTGCTCCCGGTGTCGAACCTCACCACGCTCATCGCGGCCGAGCACTACGACCTGGGCACCTGGAACGTGATGGCTCACCTTGGGAGTGCCGAGCATCGCTGCCGTCACGGTCGGATGGTTGGCCTATCGACGCCACCACCCGGCGCGCCTGCCGGTGGTCGCTCCTGGCCCGGTCGATCGGCGGGCCCTGCGCTGGGGCGGGGCAGTGGTCGCCGGGCTGCTCGTCGGGTTCGTGCTCGGCCCGGCCGTGGGCATCGACGCGTGGATGGTCACACTCGCCGCCGACGTCGTGCTGATCGCCCTCACCCGAGGGGTTCCGTGGCGGGAGGTACCGCTGGCCACGGCCGTCATGGTCGCCGCAGTGGCCGCTGTCGTCGCCGCGACCGTGCCCATCGGGGCGGCCGACTGGTTGGCCGAGCACGGAGACGGCGCAGCGATCGGGGCGACCTCCCTCGCGGCCGCAGCGGCAGCGGGTGCTGTCAACAACCTTCCGGCCCTGCTCGCATCGTTGGGGACGTCGACGCACATCGGATGGGCCGGTTGGGCGTGGCTGCTGGGCGTCAACGCCGGGGCGGTACTGGTGCCGACCGGAGCGCTCGCGAACCTGCTCTGGCTCCGCATCATGGGCGCCGAGGGCGCACCGGTGACCTGGTCGCGCTACGTGGTCGCCGTCGTCCCGATCGCGCTCCCCGGATTCCTCGCCGCGATCCTCGTGCTGATCGCCCAGCACGCCGTCGGACTCGGGCCGTGATCGTGATCGAACCGACGGCCGAGACCCCGCCGGATCGAGGTCGTCGAATCGAGGTCCGCGAATCGAGGTTGTCGGATCGACCGGGCCGTGGTTACAATTCCGACCAACATGATCGGGATTAACGACAAGGGTGGAACGGATCGGGGCAGCGTGGTGTTCGTGCACGCGCACCCCGACGACGAAGCCATCTTCACGGGCGGAACGATCGCCGCGCTCGCCCGCGCCGGTTACCGCACCGTCGTGCTGATGGCGACGTCGGGCGAACTCGGGACCCGTGTCGGCGGCGACCGCTCGACGACCGATGTCGCGGCGCGGCGCCGCGCCGAAGCCGAACGCTCCTGCACCGTCCTGGGCGTCGACCGCCTGGTCTTCCTCGACCATGTCGACTCCGGCATCGACGACCAGCGCGACGCAGCGCCCGTGGGGGGCCTACGTCGACGTCGAGCTCACCATCGCCGCCGAGCAGATTGCGGCGATCGCCACCGAAGAACGCGCCGTCGCCATCGTGACCTACGACGACCACGGGGTGTACGGCCACCCCGACCACGTGCAGGTGCACGACGCCGCGATGCTCGCCGCCGATCTCGCCGGCATCCCCACGCGGTACCTCGCCACGGTCGACCGCGAATACCTGCACTTCGTCGAGTCCCACCTCGTCGACCACGCCGGCGACGCCGTCCCGTCGATCCGCCCCATCGGCTCGGCCACCGTCGAGATCACGACCACGGTCGCGATCCACGACCTGCTCGACGTCAAGCAGCGCGCCATCGCGGCGCACGAGAGCCAGGTCGGCTCCGACCCCTGGCTCGGTGTGCCCAACGACTTCGCCGACGTCTACGGCTACGAGTGGTACCTCCGCATCGGCCCCGAGGGTCCGCTCGACACATTGTCGTCCAGCCCCGACGAACTTCCGGCGATCGGCGAGGTCGCCGCCCCAATCGCACCCCGGCTCGGCCCCGACGAGCTGGCCGAGATCGCCACCGGGCTGGCCACGGCCGCCCGTTTCAGCCCGCTTCCCGAGATCGACCCCGAGATCCGTCACTGGTGGCGACTCCTCGCGACCGACTCGTTCGACGCCTGGCTCATCGGCTGGCCGACGGGCGGAGCCGTGACGCCCCACGACCACGGCGGCTCGGTCGGCACGTTCGCGGTCGTGGCCGGTGAGCTCACCGAGGTCGTCTTCGACGACGGGGTCGAGCACCGCAACCGCCTCACCGCCGGGCAAGCCCGCGGGGTCCCGGTCGACGCGGTGCACGACGTCGTCAACGAACGCGAGCAGCCGGCGATCAGCGTGCACGTCTACTCGCCGCCGCTGTCGTCGATGGCCTACTACGACGTCGACGGACGCACGACGCTCCGCGTCGAGCCCGTCGAGGACGAGCGCGCCGTCTGGACGAATCCCGGCGGCACCGGTCGCGCCGCCCGGTCCGACCGGGTCGATACTCGCCGCGTCGCCGACGTGTCGGCGGCGAGCGATACCGTCGGACCGTGACCGACGCGGCACCGTCCACCGACTTCGACGCGCTCCCCGCCATCGACCTCCTCCTGGCCGAGGTACGGTCGCAATCGGGGCATCGCCCGACCCCGGCCGACCTGCCGGCGATCGTCGCTGCCGGAGGGCTCGTGGTGGACACCCGCCCGGTCGAACTCCGTGAGGCCGACGGCGCGATGACAGGCGCGGTCGTCGTCGATCGCAACAAGCTCGAATGGCGCCTCGACCCGACGAGCCCTCATCGCCTCCCCGATGTGACCGGTCCGGACCAGACGATCGTCGTCGTCTGCGACGAGGGGTACGCGTCGTCGCTCGCGGCCGACACGCTGCGCCGGCTCGGTCTCGTCAACGCGACCGACCTCGACGGTGGCTACCAGGCCTGGCGGCGGTGGTCGGCCGGCTGAGCCCGGCACACGTCACGACGATGCACTGCGTCAGGTCGCCGCGGATGCCCGGTCGAAGCGGGCGCAGAGGACGGCGATGTCGTCACGCTGCCGACCCGACCCGCCGACCTCGCTCAGCAACACATCGGCCAGGTCCTCGCACGGGACCGCGTGGTGCCGTCGCATCGTGTCGACGAGCAACTCGAGGCCGGCGTCGATGATCTCGGAGCGCTTCTCGATCAGGCCGTCGGTATAGAGGCACACGGTGAGCCCGGCATCGTCGATCGCCACGGTGGCCTCGGGCCGGGCCGCGGGGTACACGCCCAACGGTCGTGACAGCGCCTGATCGAACAGCCCGCCCCCGCCGGAGGGATCGTGCCAGGCCGGTGGCGGATGACCGGCAACGGAGTACCGCAACGACCGGTGGTCGGCGTCGACGACGACGATGGCAGAGGTCGCGAAGCGGCACGCAGGAACGAGTGCAGCGAAGTCGTCGAGCAGCTCGAGCACCCGGGCCGGTGAGGTCGTCGTCGCCGACAGCGCCCGGACGGCGCTACGGAGCTGGCCCATCGCGCTGGCGGCCTCCAGCCCATGGCCGACCACGTCGCCGATCACCAACATGACCGAGCCGTCGTCGACGGGCAGCACGTCGAAGAAGTCGCCGCCCACCTCCAGATGGTCCTCGGCGGGGACGTAGCGGCTGGCGACCTCGACGCCGACCACGTCACCCCCGGCCGGTTGGAGCAGACCGCGTTGGAGTACCAGGGCGACGTCGTGCTCGATGCTCTGACGCACGGCCCGGTCCAGGGCCTGGGACACCTGCGCCGCGAATCCGACGAGCTGGGTGCGGGCACCGACATTGACGTCGTCGGCTCGGCGGAAGCTGAGCCCCAGCGCGCCGTCGATCCGGCCGGCCGACCGCAGCGGCAGCGCTGCCCAGGCCTCGTTGCCGGAGTCCTCGAACAGCGAGCCCATGTCGGGGAACCGGGCCGGGGCGTCCTCGAGTGTCACGAAGATCTCCCGGCCCGTGCGGACCGCCTCGGCCACGGGCGTCGCCGAGTCGACGTCGACGGACTCCCATCCTGCGGTCGCTTCGTCGGTGAAGCCGGAGGTCGAGGTGAGCACCAGGCGGTTCGGTTTGAGTTCGTCGCGCAGCACCACCATCGCCGACTGCGCTCCGAAGGCCCGGACCGCGTCGGCGACGACCGCTGCCACTTCTTGTCGGTTCGACGCGAGCGCGAGTCCGGCCGTGGCCGTCGCGAGCTGCTGGGCGCACGCTTCGCGCTCGCGCTGGTCGGTCACGTCCTCGACGATCGCGGCGGCACCGGTGACCTGGCCGCCGGACTCGACCGGAGCGGCGCGCACGACGAGGGTCCGCGAGTCGCCGGTCGGGGACCACTCCCCGGCTTTCACGTCGAGATCACGCACCGCCGCTCGGCGTTTCACCGCGTCGACCGCTGCCCGCAGCGTGTCGGGCGCGGCGTCGCCGGGCGTGGGGCGCCCCCCGAGGGCGAGGTCGGCGCGTTCGTTGGTGACAACGACCCGGCCGGCCTTGTCGACGGCGGCGACGCCCACGGGAAGCTGCTCGAGCACCGTCTGGAAGAGCTGTCGGCTCTCGGTCTCGCGTCGGTGCACCCGATCGAGCCGCCACGATGCCAGCGCCGCGCCGAGCAGCGACATCAGGAACAGGAGGCCGAGCGCGACGAGGGATCGTTCGAACTGCCACCGCAGCGGTGCGAAGAGCTCGTCGCGGGGGCGGTCGACGACGATGAGCCAGCCAGGGGTCGGCACCTTGGCGTAGCCGACGACCGATCCGTCGACATCGGCGAACACACCGTTGTCGGTGTCGAGGAACGTGCTCCCGGCGGCCGCATCGTCGGGGCTGGCATCGGCATCGGCCTCGGCCTCGGCTGCAGCGGCGTCGACCATCCGCAGGGTCGCCGCCGCTGTCGCGATGCTCTGCTCGTCGACCTCCTCGCTCCCGAGGACCTGCCGCCCCTCACTGTCGATCGCCAAGATGGCGTCGGTTCCGAACAGCGAGCGCACGACGTCGTCGCTCGACGACGGGAACGTGACCGCCCCGGCGAGGACGCCGGACACCGCGAAGCCCTGATAGGTGGGGATCGCGAACACGATCGGCCGGTACGACTGGTCGCCCTCCTCCCGCAACGTCTCGACGGCGCGCCGCCCGGCCAAGGCCTCCTTCACGGCGTTGGTGGACGTGAAGTCGATCGGCGCGGGCGCTCCCTCGGCCGTGTCGACCGAGCTCGCCCGGACCTGTCCGAGCGCGTCGATCCACACCATGCCGCCGGCGAAGCCCATGTTCCGCGGAACGGCGAGGTCGATGGCGCGCTGGATGCCGGCTGCGTCGAGATCCGCGAAGGGCGCGGACGTACCGAGCACCGCGATCTCCTGTTGGACGAGCTGGATGAGGCTGCCGCCCAACGCGCCGGCGAGCCGGGCCGTCTTCTCGACGTTGGCGATGGCCTCGCGCTGGTTCTGCTCGTAGTTGGCGCGGAGCGCCGCGTAACCGAATCCCGTGAGCAGGCTGATGAGCACGAGCGACGCGGCGAAGGCGCGCCAACCGAGGTGTCGCCGGGGAGTGCGCGTCACCGGGGTGACCGAGGGAGTCGAGGCGGCGCCGATGCCACAACTGAGCACAGGAGGTTGATCGATGCAAGCGCCCCGACCTCGAAACTGCCTTGTGAGCACATTCACAAGGTGGGACGATGATCCGGTGGCTCCCCGACAGGTTCCCGATCGAGAGGTCCGCAGCAACCGGCGACACCACGTCGTGGTGATCGGCGCCGGGTTCGGCGGGCTGGCCGTGGCACGGTCCCTCGGCGACGCTCCCGTCGACGTCACGTTGATCGAGGCCAACAACTTCCACACGTTCCAGCCGCTGCTCTACCAGGTCGCCACCGCCGGCCTCGACAGCCCCAACGTCGCCTACGCCGTTCGTGGCATCTTCCGCCGACAGCACAACGTCGAGGTACGGATGGCGCGGGTCACCGACATCGATCTCGACGCGAACGCGATCACCCTCGACTCGGGCGCAACGGTCCCCTACGACACGCTCGTGATCGCCGCGGGTGCCGTGTCCACCAGCTTCGGAGTACCCGGGGTCGACGAGCACGGCCTTCCCCTGAAGTCGCTCGACGACGCCATCGCGATCCGCCGGCGCATCCTCGATCAGTTCGAGCGGGCCGCCGCCGACCCGTCGCTCGTCGATGACGGCGCGCTCAACGTGGTCGTGTGCGGCGGCGGGCCGACCGGCGTCGAGATGGCGGGCGGGATCATGGAGCTCTTCAACAAGGTCCTGCAGCACGACTTCCCCGATCTCCCGGTGCGGTGGGCCCGAGTGGTGCTGGTCGAAGCAGCCGATCGGCTGCTCCCGCCGTTCAGTGAGCAGTCGTCGCGGCGCGCATTGCGAACGTTGACGCGCCGGCGGGTCGAGGTACACGTCGGGGTGGGTGTGGAACGGGTCGAGCCCACGCGGGTCCATCTCGCCGACGGCACGGTGGTGCCGGCGCACACCGTCATCTGGGCCGCCGGCGTGGCGGCCAGCCCGTTGGCGAAGCTCGTCGGCACCGAGACGACACGGAGGTCGACTCGTCGTCGGCGACGACCTGTCGATCCCGGGACATCCCGAGGTGTTCGCGATCGGCGACATCGCCGCGACGTCGACGCCGCTCCCCCAGGTGGCACAGCCCGCCATCCAGGGCGGTCACCACGTGGCGGCGCAGATCCGCCGACGGTTGAGTGGTCAGGCGACCGAGCCGTTCCGCTACGTCGACAAGGGTTCGATGGCGACGATCGGCCGACTGGACACGGTCGCCGATCTCCCGGGCGGGATCCACCTCACTGGTCCGATCGGCTGGGTGGCGTGGCTGGGGCTGCACCTCCTCTATCTCATGGGCTTCCGCAACCGCATCAACGTGTTCGTGAACTGGTGTTGGAACTACCTGACCTACGACCGTGGCAGCCGCCTGCTCGCCGAATCGCAGCGCATCGCAGCGGAGGCTCCCGACCACCTGCGGGGGTCGGGGGACGGACCACGTTCCGGGGCGACCTCTCCCGGCGAATGAAGTCGTACAAACTTGAACATGTCCGAACCAGCGACGTACGTCGAGCCCGGTGAGTTCCAGCGGGACTCCGCTTACATCGAGACCCGCATCACCGCCGACGGCAGCGACGGCTTCCCGGTCGAGCCGGGCCGCTACCGACTGATCGTCGCCCGGGCGTGCCCCTGGGCCAACCGCGCCGTGATCGTGCGTCGCCTGCTGGGGCTCGAACCGGTGCTGTCGATGGGCATGTGCGGCCCGACCCACGACGCCCGCAGCTGGACGTTCGACCTCGACCCCGACGGTCGCGACCCGGTGCTGGGCTACGAGCGGTTGCAGGAGGCGTTCTTCGCCCGCGACCCCGAGTACGCGAAGGGGATCACCGTGCCGGCCATCGTCGACATCCCGACGGGAGCCGTCGTGACGAACGACTACCCGCAGATCACCCTCGACCTGTCGACCGAGTGGACCGCATTCCATCGTGAGGGCGCACCCGACCTCTACCCGGTGTCGCATCGCGACGAGATCGACGACGTGGCAGACCTCGTCTTCCGCGACGTCAACAACGGCGTGTACCGATGCGGCTTCGCCGGCGGGCAGTCGGCGTACGACGCCGCGTACCGGCGGCTGTTCGAGCGGCTCGACTGGCTCACGGACCGTCTCGCCGACCGCCGGTACCTCGTGGGCGACACGATCACCGAGGCCGACGTCCGCCTGTTCACCACGCTTGCCCGGTTCGACGCGGTCTACCACGGGCACTTCAAGTGCAATCGCTCGAAACTGTCGGAGATGCCCGTGCTGTGGGCGTACGCCCGAGACCTCTTCCAGACGCCGGGGTTCGGTGACACCACCGACTTCGTCCAGATCAAGCAGCACTATTACATCGTCCACCGCGACATCAACCCGACCGGCATCGTGCCCGCCGGGCCCGACCTGTCGGGCTGGCTGACGCCGCACGGCCGCGAGTCCCTCGGGGGGCGACCCTTCGGCGACGGCACACCACCCGGCCCACCGATCCCTGCCGAGGTGGTGCCGGCGGCCCACGGCGCCGGGGGTTGATGGCGGCGACTACCGTCGCCGCCATGACACGGGGACACCACGGGACAGGTTGGCGGGGCGCGCTCGGAATCGGAGTGTTGGCGGCGACGGTGGTGTTGGGAGCGTGTTCCGACGACGATTCGACCGACTCCGGAAACGGGCCGGAGACAACGACGACGACCACGGCGCCGCCGGCGGTCTCGTCCACCACCACGCCGACGCCCGGCCCACTCGATCGGTACGCCGGCTACCAGAGCGTCAACTACGCCGACGACACCCGCTGGTTGTGCCGGCCCGACCGCACCGACATCTGCTCGGGCAACCTCGACACCACCACGATCGCCGCCGACGGAACGCTCACGGTCGTGCCGTTCGAGCCGGCGGCCGACCCCGCCATCGACTGCTTCTACGTGTACCCGACGATCTCCCGGGACCCGACTCCCAACAGCGACTGGGACGCGTCCGACGCCGAGGAGGGCTACGCCGCGATCAACCAGGTGGCGCGGCTGCGAGCCGGCTGCCGGGTGTTCGCCCCGATCTACCGCCAGCGCACCCTCGGCGCCCTCGCGAGCAATCTCGGTTCCGGCGACTCCCCCGGCGAGGTGGTCGATCCGTTCGGCGATGTGCTCGACGCGTGGAAGACCTACATGGCGACCGAGAACCGGGGCCGGGGTGTGGTGCTCGTCGGCCACTCCCAGGGCGCGGCCTTGCTGAACCAACTGATCCAGGAGGAGATCGACCCGAACGACGACGTACGTTCGTTGCTCGTGTCGGCCTACCTCGCCGGGTGGGCGGTGGCGGTGCCGGAGGGTGAGGACGTCGGCGGCGACTTCGCGAACGTCCCCCTCTGTCGGTCCGACGACCAGTCCGGCTGCGTCGTCACGTGGTCGTCGTTCCGGTCGAGCGCTCCGCCGGTGCCCGGCGCATTCTTCGGCAAGCCCCGCACCGGCGACGACCCCGCCGCGTGCACCAACCCGGCGGCGCTCGCCGGCGGCTCGGCGGAGCCCGACAGCGTGTTCCCGGCCAACGCCAGCGCGTCGATCCTGGCATCGGTGGCCGCCGACGCTCCCGGCGCCGGCGTCTGGGTCGACCCGGCGCTCGGCAAGGTGACGACACCGTTCGTGTCGGTGCCGGGCCTGGTGAGCACGGAGTGCGCGAGCACCGACGGGTTCAGCTACCTGAAGGTGACGGTGCAGGGCGATCCGGCGGATCCCCGCGCCGACGACATCGGCGGCGACCTCACGCCGGAGTGGGGCCTTCACCTCATCGACTTCAACCTGGTCATGGGCAATGTGGTCGACCTCGTCGCCACCCAGGCGACCAGCTGGGCCTCGGCCCGCTGATCCCGACCGCCCGGGCGCCCGGGCGCGGCGTAGCGATCCGCCGCCCTTCGACCGAACAGTCGATCCGCTACCGGTCGAGGGGCGGGCCGGTAGGGTCCGACCTGGTCGCGAACGGCCGAGAGGTGGAAGATGACGGGCCGATGACGAGACGACCGGTGCGAATCGCAGTCCTGAACGACTACGAGATCACCGTTGCCGGGGTCGCGGCGATGCTCGCCACGTTCGCCGACCGGGTGGTGGTGGTCGAGCTGAGCGTCGGCGATCCCACCCTCGATCGGCAGGTCGACCTCGCCTTGTTCGACACGTACGGTCGACCCGACTTCGCGGAGGTCGAGATCAGCGAACTGGTCGCCGACGATCGCGTCGGCTGCGTCGTCGTGTTCACGAACTCCATCCCTCCCGCGGAGATCAACCGGCTCCTTCGCGATCGGGGTGTCGGGGTGCCTGTCGAAGTCGTTGTCGGCGGAGCGGCTCGTCGACGAACTCGAGCTCATCGCCACCGGCGAGCAGCGCATCAGTTCGTTCGAAGACCTTGCGAACCCCGTGGTCGTCGCCAACGCTCCGGGTGCCCGGTGGGGGCTCACCTACCGGGAGAGCGAGGTGCTCGCGCTGTTGTGCCTCGGCATGCGCAACAAGGAGATCGCCGCGACGCTGTACGTCGGCGGTGAGACGGTCAAGAGCCACCTCGCGTCGATCTTCCGGAAGATGAAGGTCGCATCGAGGGCGGAAGCCATCTCGACTGCCGTCCGCACCGGCGGGTTCGATCGGGTCGCGGACCCTCGCTGAGCGTTCGGCGACCGGCCGGCGCATCAAACCCCCGAACGGGGCATCAGGTCGTCGAAGGCCCGCCGAAATGGGGTTCGTCGCCCCTCGGGGTCGAATCGAGGCGCCACGTCGAGCGCGTCCGAACGGGGGAGGTGTGTTCATCGGTGATTTCGGGAAGGGGGTAGCCAATCCCTCGATCGGGCAGTGAGCCCCGGTCGTCCCGCCGACACGAGCACTTCGGAGGCCCCGCCATGACCGAGCCGATCAAGATCGCCATCCTCAACGACTATGAGCTGGTGGTCGCGGGCATCCGCCGGATGCTCGAACCGCACGCAGGGCGCGTGAAGGTGGTCGAGACGGTCGTCGGATCGGCCGATGTCGATCACGAGGTCGACATCGCGCTGTACGACACGTTCGGTCGCGCCGACGTCGGCGTCGACCGCATCTCGGCACTGGTCGCCAACCCGCGGATCGGCCACGTCGTGATCTACACGACGTCGATGCCGGCGGACGCGACCCGACAGCTCCTCGAGTTGGGTGTGTCGGGGTGCCTGTCGAAGTCGTTGAGCGCCATCGACCTCGTTCGCTCACTCGAACGCGTGCACCGCGGCGAGGTGACGATCGCCATGCGGAGCAGTGGGGGTCCGTCCGACTTCTCGTCGCCCAACCTGAAGCTGAGCTACCGGGAGTCGGAGGTCCTGGCGCTCTTGAGCCAGGGGCTCCGCAACCGTGCGATCGCGAAGGCGTTGTACGTCGGAGAAGAGACGGTGAAGAGCCACCTCAAGAGCATCTATCGCAAGTTGGGTGTGTCCAGCCGTGGTGAAGCCATCGCGGTTGCCTTTCGGGAGCCGAGCTTCGCCGAGCCGAAACCACTCGACGACGAGGCGATCAGCGGCTGAGGTCGAGGCGCTCGGCGACCTGACGTTCGGACTGGGTCCACCGGCTGACGATCGTCGGGCCGACGTTCCGCCCCGGTTCGGCCGGCGACCGGCGCAAGAATGGGCCGGTGCCCCGCAACCGTCCGCGCCCTGACGCCGTTCCCGCCCCCACCGATGACGAAATGGCGGCGCTCGCCGCGCTGGGCCGCAACGGCGAGTGGGAGCTGCAGGGTCGTACGCTCAAGCTGACCAACCTCGACAAGGTGCTGTTTCCCGCGGGACGTGACCGGAGCGGGATCGATCAGCCGGCGTTCACCAAGCGCGATCTCGTGGCGCACTACGCGAGGGTGGGCCCGGTGATGGTGCCGTACCTCCGCGGCCGAGCGCTCAACATGAACCGGTTCCCCAACGGGGTCGACCAACCGGGGTTCTGGCACAAGGCCGTGCCGAGCCACGCACCGGAGTGGATGCAGCAGTGGCAGTACGAACGGGCGTCGGAGGGCACGACGCGGTGGTACTTCGTGGTCGACTCGGTGCCTGCGCTCGCCTGGATGGCGAACTTCGGGGTGGTGGAGATGCACGCGTGGACCTCACCGATCACGGCACCCGACCGGCCGAGCTACGCGCTGATCGACCTCGATCCCGGCACGACGACCACGTTCGACGATCTCGTGACGCTCGCGCTCCTTCACCGCACCGCGCTGGAACATCTCGGGGTCACGGCGCAACCGAAGGTCACCGGACAGCGCGGCATCCAGATCTGGGTGCCCGTCGAGCCCGGGCCGACGTTCGAGGACACCCGCGTCTGGGTGGAGAAGGTGTCGCGTGCGGTGGGCGCCATGGTCCCCGATCTCGTGAGCTGGGCGTGGAACACCAAGGAACGCAAGGGCCTCGCCCGACTCGACTACACCCAGAACGCGGTCAACAAGACGCTGGTCGCGCCCTACAGCGTGCGCGCCGCGATCGGCGCGCCCGTGTCGATGCCGATCTCGTGGGACGAGCTCGACGACCCCGACCTCCGCCCCGACGGCTGGTCGATCGCGACGGCGCCGCAGCGCATCGCCGAGGTCGGCGACCTGTTCGCCCCGGTGCTGACGGGGGCGCAACGACTCCCCGACCTCTGACCCCTCCCCCTCCCTCGGGGTTTTGTACTGCGAGGAGCGACAGATCTGGCGCTCCTCGCAGTACAAAACCCCCACGTCGTGGGGTCACCGTCAGGGGTCGGGAGTAGGTTCGTCCCCATGCCGAGAGCTATCTGGAACGGTTCGATCTCCTTTGGTCTGGTGAGTATCGGGGTCCGGGCGCACAGCGCCGTCGCCGACAACGACGTCAAGTTCCACCAGCTCGACCCCGACGGGGCGCGCATCCGTTACCGGAAGGTGTCCGAGGTCACCGGCGAGGAGGTCGACAAGGACGACATCCAGATGGGGTTCGAGACGTCCAAGGGCGAGTACGTCACGTTCGCCAAGGGCGAGCTCAACGAGCTGCGTCCCACCATGACCCGCACGATCGAGGTCGAGGACTTCGTCGATCTCGACGAGATCGACCCGGTGTACTTCAACCGCACCTACTGGCTCGCGCCGTCGAGCGAGGCGGCCGGGCGGCCCTACCGACTGCTGGCAGCGGCGATGGCCGAGCAGAACAAGGTCGGCATCGGCACGGTCGTGATGCGCAACAAGGAGTACCTCACGGCCATCCGTCCCATCGACGGCCACCTGGCAATGTCCACCATGCGGTTCGCCGAGGAACTGGTGGCAGCGGACGACGTGATGGACCCGGTTGCCGGTGCCGACGAGCCGTCGGCCAAGGAGATCGCGATGGCCACGCAGATCATCGATTCGCTGACCACCGAATGGGATCCGTCCCAGTACCGCGACACCTACGCCGACGAACTCCGCAAGATGATCGACGAGAAGGCCAAGCACGGCACGATCTCGGTCGAGGACCACGAGCCGGCGACACCGTCCAACGTCACCGACCTCATGGCGGCGCTCGAAGCGAGCGTGAAGTCGGCCAAGAAGCCGCGCCGGGAACGCTCCACCAAGTCGGCCTGATCGGGTCAGTCCGGCTCGCGGATCACGGTGCGAGGATCGATGTCGTCGCGTCGCCCCTGGTAGCTCGGATGCCGGAGGTGTCCCGACGGGCTCCACTCGCCGAAGGTCACCTGCACGACCATCGTCGGTTCCACCCAGTGCACTGCCGTCTTCTGCCTCGGCACCGCCGCGACCAGCGCGGGGTCGACGAGCTCCACGTCGAGCGCTCGGGCAGCCAGTTCGGGCGCCAGCGCACGGAGTTCGCGGTCGGCGAAGCCCGTCCCGACCTTGCCGCAGTACGTGAGCACGCCGTGGTGGTGGTACCCGAGGAGCAGCGCGCCGAGGTGCACCGACCGCGCCCCCGTTCCTTCGGTCCAGCCGACCACCACGAACTCCTGGCTCAGGTTGAACTTCGTCTTCACCCAATGGTCGCTGCGCCGACCTGGCCGATAGACGCTGTCGCGGCGTTTGGCGACGATGCCCTCGAGCCGACGGGAGCGCACGAAATCGACGAAGTCGTCGGGGTCGCCGAGCTGAGCCGACGGCACCAGCACCCGTTGGCCGGAGAACTCGAGCTCTTCGAGCACCGAGCGCCGCTCGTCGTAGGTCCGGTCGAAGCACGGGCCGTCGGGCGTCCACACCACGTCGAACGCGACGAACACGACCGAGCGCTCGGCCGCCATCCGGCGGGACTCGGCGGGATCGGCGATGTGCATCCGGTGCTGGAGCGCCTGGAAGCTGGGGCGGCCGTCGTCGTCGAACATCACGACCTCGCCGTCGATCACGAACGGCCCGGCGGGATCCGATCCCGAACCGCCCCGTCGTACGTCGGCCAACTCGGCGAGTTCGGGGTAGCGCGCTGTGATGTCGGAGCCGATCACCGCCGGGCCGCGGGGTCGACCCCGGAGCCGGACCGCGCCGTCGCGGACCGTCGCCAGGGCGCGTACCCCGTCCCACTTCACCTCGTACGCCCACGCGTCGACGCGCCGGGGCATCGGCCCGGTGGTGGCGAACATCGGGGTGACCTCCTCGGGGGTCACCCCGCTCCTTCCGATGCCGGCGCCACCACCTCGAGGCCGGCGGGGTCCTTCTCGATGAGGACCGTCGCGCCGTCGCCGTCGAACGTCTCGCCGTCACGGGCCAACCGCAGCGGGCCGTCGTGGGAGCGGATCTCGATCCGGTCGGCGACCAGCCGACCCACGGCGACGGACCGTCCGTAGCGCCCGAGCAGCAACGCTGCGGTGACCCGGGTCCGGCTGAACCGCATCCGGGCGTCGATCCATCGCACGTCGAACACACCGTCGTCGAGCCGCCTCCGTTGCAGCGGGGCGAGGCCCGGAGGGTCGTACTCGCAGTTGCCGATGAAGATCGCCCAGGTCCGCACCCGCCGCCCGTTGATCGTGAGTTCGGTGGGCCGGCCCCGCCGCATGACGACGAGCGCAGCGATGGCCATCGCTGCCCACTTGCCCAGTCGGTCCTCGCGCTGCTCGCGCTCGTCGACGAGCTCGGGGTAGCTACCGAGACTCGCCGTGTTGAGGAACGGTTGACCGTCGATGCGACCGACGTCGATACGGCGTGACGTTCCCGCCTCGAGCGCCCTGGCGGTGTCGGCCGCCGACTCGAGGCCGGCGTCACGGGCGAAGTGGTTGAGCGTGCCCCCGGGGAAGACGGCGAGCGCCCGACCTCGATCGATCGCGATCCCGGCCGCGGCGTTGATCGACCCGTCGCCGCCGACGATGCCCATGATCTCGCCGTCAGCCGCTCGTTCGAGCTGCCGGATCAGGTCGCCGTCGTCGACGTCGAGCAGTGTCGCGTCCGGCAGGAGTTCCGCCAGTTCGGCCCGCACGGAGTCGTCGCCGTCCTTGCCCGCTGACGGGTTGACGACGATGGCGAGCTCGGTCGGACGCATCGCCCGCACCGTAGCGGCCGGCGCCCGACCGGGCTCCGCGTGCGGACGATCAGGTGCTGACGTCGACTCCCCCGCCGGCGAGGCCGCCGCAGATCAGGTCGGTCAGATCGTCGACGAGGTCGTCACGGGTCCGGGTGCGGCCGTCGAGCCACCAGCCGACCGTGGCGAACACCGCGCCCATGATCGCGAACGCCCACGATTCGGAGCGTTCCGATCGGTCGATGCGGGCGGTCGGGCTCGTGAGGTACTCGGCGATTCGTGAAGCCAGGTTGGTCAGCATCGGGAGTTCGACCGCTTCCCGGCCGGTGCCGGCCGAGCCCTCGACGAGGAAGCGGTAGAGCTCGGGCTCACGTTCGGCGAACGCCACGAAAGCGCCGATGGTGCGGCGGAGGGTCGCACGGGGCGACGCCTCGGTGGTCACCGTGTCGAGCAGGGTCATGTCGAGCTCGCCGAGGAACCGGTCGGCGAGGGCCGCCGCGAGCTCGGACTTGTCGCGGAAGGTGCTGTAGAGCACCGGCTTGGACACCCCGGCTGCCGCCGCGATGTCGGTCATGGACGCGTCGGCGCCCCCGGCTCGGATCGCACGGATCGCCGCGTCGAGGAGCTCGCGGCGACGGACCTCGGGATCGGTCCGCCGCGTCGGAGCGGCTTTCACAGCGCGTTTCGGGCGGGCGGAGGTGGTCACCCGTTCACGACGCGTCGGCGTGGAGTTCGCCGCTGCGGAGCTGCTCGAGGCCTTCGATCTGCAGCGTCTCGTACTCGTCGGACGTGTCGATCCAGTCCTCGAACTGGATGACGCCCATCTCCTCGAACCGGCGCCGGAGCCACTGGTCGTTGCGGTCGAGCAGGCCGAGCTTCTTGCAGTTGGGCACGATCTTGGCGAACAGGATCTGCTGGAACATGACCCGGCCCGGGTCCTGCACCACGAGCTGCAGCGCTTCCTTGGGGTTCACTCCCATGCGGTCCCAGACCTCCTGTTGGAGGAAGCGGTCGCGCATGCGCAGCGAGGCCTCGTAGGCGAACTGCTGGCGCTCGAACATCTCGGCGTCGCTGAGTCCCTCGTAGTACTCCTTCAGCGAGAGCACACCGAAGGCGACGTGGCGGGCCTCGTCGCTCATCACGTAGCGGAGCAGCTGCTTGAGCAGCGGCTCGGTCGTCAGCGTGTGCAGGAAGCCGAACGCTGCGAGCGCCAGCCCCTCCACCATGATCTGCATACCGAGGTAGGTGATGTCCCACCGGCTGTCCTCGACGATGTCGTCGAGGAGCAACTTCAGGTGGGCGTTGACGGGGTAGTAGCCCGACAGCTTGGTGTCGAGGTACTTGGCGAACACCTCGACGTGGCGGGCCTCGTCCATCACCTGGGTCGCCGCGTAGTACTTGGCGTCGATCCACGGCACCGTCTCCACGATCTTCGCCGTGCAAATCAGCGCACCCTGCTCACCGTGCATGAACTGGCTGAGCGTCCAGTTGGCCGACTCGATGTTGAGTGTCGCCCATTCCTTGTCGCCCCACCGTTCGAACGGCGAGCCCTTCAGGTCGTAGCTCTCGGTGAAGGCGCGGAACGTGTCCACCTGCAGCTGCGCCTGCGCCTCGAGGTCGACCTCGGTGTCCCACGGCAGGTCGGTCTCCCCGTTCCACTGCGAGTGCTTGGCCTTCTCGTAGAGCTTGTTGAGCTGGGGGCGGGCCCCCTTCTCGTAGTCCCAGGTGAAGATGGCGTCGGCGTGGTCGGCCACGGTGTGGATCACTTCGTCGACGTCGGTGTTGGACACCGAGAGGACGGCCTCGAGGTCGACTACATCGGTCATGGTTCCCCCTTGATGTGAGCGGCACCCGGGCGGTGGTGCGAGCTCGTGGCTCCCCGTCGACCCGGTCGTTGACTAGTGTCTACCACCGGTAGGCTACCGCCGGTAGCCCTCGCCGCCATGACGTCTGACACACCGGACGGAACGAGCGGGTCGGCTGACCCGGGGAGCGCATTGATGACGCCGATCACAACCGGGCCGACGCGCCGTCGAACCACCGCGGTGGGGGCCATCGCCCTCCTCACCGTCACGATCCTCGCTGCGGGGTGCGCCAACGACACGCTCGAACGCGCCGCGGCGTCGCCCGCGACCACGGCACCGCGGGTGACGGCTCCCGCCACGTTCACCGCCACCCCGAGCATCGGCCAGGTGACGGTCACCCGCGCCGAGCCCGGCGACGAGCTGCAGCTCGTCGACGCGGACGAGCGCGTCGTGGCACGAGGCACCGCCGACGACACGGGCTCGCTGATCTTCTACGACGTCCCGCCCGCCGAGGGATACCGCGTGATCCACGACGGCAGCGCGTCGTCGGGCGACGACTCCCCGAGCAGCGACGACGACGCGGTGCGCGGCACCGACGCCGTCAAGGTGCCCGACCGTGATGTCGTGCCGCCCGAGACGCTGTACACCGGCCAGCCGCTGCAGGTCGGCCTCAACTACGTCCGCATGCGCGACGGCGTCACGCTCGCGATGACGGTGCGGCTCCCGGCCGGCAAGGCCCTCGACGACGGTCCGTTCCCCACCCTCGTCGAGTACTCGGGTTACGAGGCCGCGGCGCCCCACGATCTGCTCACGTCGATCACGGCGCAGCTCACCGACCCCGACGCGCCGTCGGATCCGCTCGCCCCGGCGACCTCCACCGCCGTCGGCGGCCTCATCGCACCGCTGCTCGACTTCGCAGTCGTGAGTGTGCAGATCCGTGGCAGCGGCTGTTCGGGTGGAGCGTTCGACCTCTTCGGGCTCCCCACCATCTACGACGGGTACGACACCATCGAGACCGTTGCCGCGCAGCCGTGGGTCAAGGGTGGCAAGGTCGGCATGGTCGGCATCTCCTACTCGGGGTACAGCCAGCTGTTCGTCGGCGGGACGCGACCCCCGCACCTCGCGGCGCTCGCCCCGATGTCGGTCACTGCCGATCTGTACGACGGCATCGGCTTCCCCGGCGGCATCTTCAACAACGGGTTCGCGAAGGGCTGGCTGACAGAACGCCAGGAGGACTCGAAGCCGGCGCCCGAGGGCGGCCAGCGTTGGGCGAAGGAACTCGTCGCCCAGGGGGACGAGCACTGCATCGCCAACCAGCTCCTGCACGGTCAGGCCCGCGACGGGCTGGACATCCTCTCGAAGATCGAGTTCCGCGAGCCGGAGCTGTTCGACGACCGGACCCCGGGCACGTGGGCGAAGAACATCGACGTCCCGACCTTCCTCGTGGGTGGCCTGCAGGACGAGCAGCTCGGCAGCCACTGGGCGAAGGTGATCCCCGACCTCGCGGACAACCCCGACACGTGGGTGACGATGTTCAACGGCAACCACAACGACGCGTTGCAGCCGGCGGTGCTCACGCGGTGGGTGGAGTTCCTGAACCTCTTCGTCGCCGACCGCGTGCCCGTGGTGCCCGATGCGGTGCTCGGCTTCTCCGGCCTCCTGTTCGAGCAGATCTCCCACGTCCCGACCATCCCGCTGGCGCAGACGCGCTTCGCCGGCACGACCGATGTCGAGGCGGCGCGGGAACGCTTCCGCAAGGACCCGCGCATCCGGATCCTCCAGGACGTCGGCGGCGGCGACCTCGGCCCCGGGGCCCTGCAGCCCGGGTGGGAGATGACCGCGACCACGTGGCCACCCGAGGGGACGTCGGCGTCGCGGTACTACCTCGGCGACAGCGCGTCCCTCAGCACCGATGCGCCGACGACCGACCAGGCCGATGCGACCTACACGGCCGATCCCGCAGCCCGACCGGCGACGTCGGTCGATCCGGACAGCGCCACGACCGTTCGCCGACCAGCCCAACAACTGGACACCCGTCGCCGACGGTGCCGGTCTCGGCTGGGAGAGCCCGCCACTCACGGCCGACGTCGTGATCGCAGGCCCGTCGAGCCTCGACGTGTGGCTCACGGCGTCGGCGGACAACACCGACCTGCAGGCGACGCTGTCGGAGATCCGGCCCGACGGCGACGAGACCTACATCGAGACCGGGTGGCTCCGGGCCACCCACCGCAAGCTCGACTCAGCCACGTCGACCGAGCTCGACCCTCGGCCCACCCACCAGGAGGCCGACGCCGAACCGCTCTCGGCCACCGAGCCGGCGCTGAACCGGATCTCGATCAGTCCGGTGGTGCACGCCTTCCGGAAGGGTTCGCGCATCCGGGTGACGCTGACCGCTCCGGGCGGCGACCGCCCGCTGTGGATGTGGAAGACGATCGACGACGGCACGACCGAGGTCACCGTGCACAGCACGGTCGCGACCCCCTCGTCGCTCGTCCTCCCCGTCGTGGAGGGCACCCGAGCCGGCGGCCCGCTGCCCGCGTGCAACACGTTGCGCGGCCAGCCGTGCCGCCGATACCTCCCCACCACCAACGCCAGCTCGTGACCGGTTCCGTTGCGCGACAGCCGCTGTCCGCAGCGGCTGTCCCACAACAAATCCGGTGAGGGAGCGGCGCACGGGGTAAGCAGACGGGATGAACGCCGTCGTCTCCGCCACCGTCCTCGCGCTGAACGGCGCACCTCGCGTCATGGTCGCAGCCGCGGCGGCCATCGTCGCGCTCATGCTCGTCACGTGGGTCGTGAGCCTGGTGCTCCGCAACGCGTCGATCGTCGACATCGTCTGGGGCCTCGGGTTCGTGATCACCGCCTGGGTGGTGCGCCTCACGGTCGACGGCAACGACGCTCGGCAGTGGCTGCTCACGGCGATGGCCACGATCTGGGGACTGCGACTCAGCATCTACCTGTTCGTCCGCAACCACGGCAACGGCGAGGACTTCCGCTACCAGGCCATGCGCCGCAAGTACGGCGAGCGATTCGGTGTGATCAGCCTCGTCACCGTGTTCCTCCTGCAGGGCGTGATCATGTGGACGGTGTCGTTGCCCCTCCAACTCGGGCAGGTGCGCTCCACGCCGGGCGTGGGCGTGCTGGCGATCATTGGCGTCGTCGTGTGGCTCGTCGGGCTCGCGTTCGAGTCGATCGGCGACACGCAGCTGGCGGCGTTCAAACGGGACCCGTCGAACCGGGGCAAGGTCATGGACCAGGGCCTGTGGCGCTACACCCGCCACCCCAACTACTTCGGGGACGCGTGCGTATGGTGGGGGATCGCGCTGGTTGCCGCGGAGAGCCGGCTCGGGGCGTGGGGACTGATCGGTGCGGTCGTGATGACCGTGTTCCTGCGGAACGTCTCCGGCGTGACGCTGCTCGAGAAGTCGCTCCACAAACGGCGGGAGGGATACGCCGAGTACGTCGAGCGCACGAGCCCGTTCGTGCCGCGCCCACCGAAGCGCTGAGACCCGAAACCTGAGCGCCGATTCAGCACCTCACGCCGTTCGGAGGGTGCTCTGAGGATTCTCTGAGGCTTCGGGGGCATGTTCGTTCCATGGACGATCTTCTCCCCCCGAACCTTCCGCAAACGCCTCCCGCGCCGGTCGGCGCCTACCCCTCCGGCCCCCCTCCGGCCTCGCCGCCGTACGCGACGCCCATCTCGCCGCCGCAGCACGCGAGCAGTCCGCCGGCCGCGCCCCCTCCGTACCTGCCCCCGGGCGGGGCGGCGGCCGGCACGCCCCCGATGCCCCCGATCATCCCCCCGGTTGGTCCCCCCGCGGGACCGCCCGCCTCCCCCGCCGATGCGACCGGTCCGTCCCGGACCGGTCGCAAGGCGGCCGTGGTCGGCATGACCGTCGTCGCGTCGCTCGTCGCCGGCGCGGCCGGCGGCTGGTTCGCCGGCCGGGAGTCGGCGGACTCGTCGAACACGACGGCGTCGGGTGCCACGGTGCCCAGCACCCGCACCGTGAGCGCCGAGCTCAGTGGCGACGACCTCGACGTGGCGGCGATCCTCGCCAAGGTCGGGCCGTCGGTCGTCGCGGTGAACACGCAGGTCACCCAGCGCCGAGGGCCCTACATCGCCCAAGGGCAGGGCGCCGGCACCGGCGTCGTCCTGACGGCGGACGGCCAGATCCTGACCAACGCCCACGTGATCGACGGGGCGACCGCGATCACCGTCTCGGTCGAGGGATCCGACCAGCAGTTGCCGGCGACCCTCGTCGCCAAGGACACGGCGAACGACCTGGCCCTGCTGCAGGTCACCGGCGTGTCGGACCTCACGCCAGCGACGCTCGGCGACTCCGACGCCACCATCGTCGGTGACGACGTGGTCGCCGTCGGCAACGCACTTGCCCTCGAAGGTGGTATGTCGGTCACCCGGGGCATCGTGTCGGCGCTGCACCGCAGCATCGAGGCCGGCTCGGAGTCGGGCAGCGAGTCACTGTCGGGCCTCATCCAGACCGACGCAGCGATCAGCTCCGGCAACTCCGGGGGGCCACTCGTGAACTCCAAGGGTGAGGTCATCGGCATCAACACCGCCGTCGCCGGAAGCAGCAACGGGACCACGGCGTCGAACATCGGTTTCGCCATCCCGATCGATACCGCCAAGACCATCGTCGAGCGGCTCCGCACGAGCGGCGGCTGATCGTGGTCGGGTAGGGCCGAGCCGAGCCGAGGTCGGGCGCACCCGCCCGACGTCCGCGACCACCCGCCGCCCGGTACGTTCCGGGCGGTGGGTCCCGACCAGCGCATCCTCGACGTCGTGGTCGACCACCGTTCGACCGGGCTCGACACCGCGATGCGCGTCGTCACCGAGTTCGGCTCGTTCTGGGTGCTCTGGCTGATCGGCATCGCCGTCACGATCGTGTGGTGGCGGCGCTTCGGCGACTGGCTCGCCGCCCGTGTCCTGGCGATCACCGCGGGGACGGCGTGGGCATCGTCGAACCTGATCAAGTGGATCGTCGATCGTGACCGGCCACCGCTCGGACTCCGCCTCGTCGACGCCACCGGGTCGGCGTTCCCGTCGGGTCACTCGACGCAGTCGGCCGCCATGTACGGCGCCATTGCGGTGCTGTGGGCCGTCCATCAACCCGACCCTCGCCGACGCCGTGTCGCCCTCGTGCTGGCAGGTCTCGTGGCCGTCGCCGTGGGCCTGAGTCGCGTCTACCTCGGCGTCCACTGGACCACCGACGTCGTCGCCGGCTGGGCGCTCGGCGCGACCGTGGTGGCGTTCGTCAGCCGACGGTTGGCGCCGACCCACGCGGCGTCTCCGATCAGAGTGTGTCGGTGACCTTGCCGGCGATGCGACGCCGGGCGATCCGGGGCAGCAGCGCGGTCGCCCCGGCCGCGAGCCGGTTGGGCCAACCCGTGACCCGGAGCGCGTGCCCGGCGGCGACCGCCGCGAGCCCCTCGGCGACGACCTCCTCGGGCTCCTGCCAGAGCAACGACGGCAGGTCATCGCTGTCGGCGCCGGAGCCCTCACCGAACTCGGTTCGCGTCGCGCCGGGGCACACCGCTGTCACGACGACGCCGGTGCCGCGGTACTCCTCGTGCAGCGATTCACTGAAGCTGCAGACGAACGCCTTCGTCGCCGAGTAGACGGCGAACCCCGGGCCCGGCGCGAGCCCGCCGAGCGATGACACGTTGAGAATCCAGCCACGGCCGGTCCGCACCATGGACGGCAGGACCGCGTGGCTGAGCTCGACCACCGCGTCGACGTTCACGTCGATGATCTGGCGGTACCGGTCCGGGTCGCCCTC
This sequence comes from Microthrixaceae bacterium, assembly GCA_037045585.1. GTDB lineage: Bacteria > Actinomycetota > Acidimicrobiia > Acidimicrobiales > Microtrichaceae > SSF14. The sequence continues at coordinate 26,656 of JBAOIR010000024.1, read as the reverse complement.
GTGGAACTTGGTCGCCGCGCCGAGGCCCGCACAGTTGACGAGGAGGTCGATCGGCCGGTCGCCGTCGGACAGCCGGTCCACGACGAGGGCCCGGCCGTCGACCGACGCAAGGTCCGCCGCGAGGACCTCCACGATGACGTCCTTCGCCCGCAGGCCGTCGGCCAGGGCGTCGAGCCGATCCACGCGCCACGCCACGAGTACGACGTCGACGCCGGCGTCGGCCAACGACCGGGCGAACGCCTCGCCGATCCCGCTCGATGCCCCGGTGACGACGGCGGACCGCCACGGATGCTGCATCAGTCTGCTCATCGCCTCAACCTAGAGCGACGGTCCGTCGTGACACGGCGCGGGTACCGTGAGCCGCATATGCCATCGCCGAGGATCGAGGACTACGCGTTCCTCTCCGACACGCGTTCGGCGGCGATGGTGTCGCGATCGGGCAGCGTCGACTGGCTGACCTTCCCCCGCTTCGACTCCCCGGCCGCGATGGCAGCACTCGTCGGCACCCAGGAGAACGGTCACTTCTCGATCAGCCCCGTCGGCGAGTTCCGCACCGAACGGCGGTACCTTCCCGGCACGCTCGTCCTGGAGACGACGCACACGACGCCGAACGGGACCGCCGTGGTGACCGACGCGCTGGCCATGCCCCACCATCACCGGTCGACCCCACGCCTGCTCCGGAAGGTCGAGGTCACCAGCGGCCGAGTGGCGATGCGGATGGAGCTCCGCATCCGGTTCGGTTACGGCCGAATCGTGCCGTGGGTGCGCCGGCCCGACCACCACCTGCTTGCCATCGGGGGACCCGACGCGCTGGTGTTGCGTACCAGCGTCGACGTCCACGGTGAAGGGCTGGCGACCGTCGCCGACTTCGAGGTCGGTGAGGGCACCGGTGCCTGGTTCGACCTCGCGTGGTTCGAGTCGCAGAACGCGACGCCGCATCCGATCGCCGTCAACGATTCCATCGACGCTGCGTTCGACGACACGATCACTCGTTGGCGCGACTGGTCCGACGGGATCACCTACGACCGGGCCTGGTCCGAGGAAGTCACGGCGTCGGCCGTCGTACTCAAGGGCCTCACCTACTCCCCGACCGGCGCGATCGTCGCGGCGCCGACCACCTCGCTGCCCGAGACCCCGGGCGGGGCCCGGAACTGGGACTACCGCTACTGCTGGCTGCGAGATGCGACGTTCACGTTGTATGCGTTCGTCCAGGCCGGGCTCCGCGCCGAGGCCACACACTGGCGCGACTGGTTGCTGCGAGCCTGCGCCGGGGACCCCGACAAGCTGCAGATCATGTACGGCCTCGGCGGTGAGCGGTGGCTGCCCGAGTTCGAGCTCGACTGGCTCGAGGGGTTCGGTGGGGCGCGTCCGGTGCGCGTCGGCAACGGGGCCGCCGACCAGCTGCAGCTCGACGTGTTCGGCGAGGTCATGGACTCGATGTACCAGTCCCGCGTCGCCGGCATCCCGGCCGACGATTTCAGCGACGCGCTCCTCGCAGCGCTTCTCGAACACCTCGAGACGATCTGGCAGCAGGCGGACGAAGGCATCTGGGAGGTCCACGGCGACCGTCAGCACTTCACCCACTCGAAGGTGATGTCGTGGGTCGCGTTCGACCGGGCCGCGAAGTCGGCGCGGCGGTGGGGCGGCGACGAAGGCCGCTGGCGTCAGCTCGCCGACGAGGTGCGTCGTGAGGTGTGCGAGCGGGCCGTCGACGCGACCGGCGTCTTCCGTCAGGCCTACGGCTCGACGGCACTCGACGCATCAGTGCTGCGCATCCCTCTCGTCGGGTTCCTGCCCCCGTCGGATCCCCGCGTGCTCGCTACTGTCGAGGCGATCGAACGCGATCTCGCGGTCGACGGCCTGCTGCAGCGGTACAACACCGACGACACCGACGACGGCCTCGAGGGAGACGAGGGAGCGTTCCTGCTCTGCTCGTTCTGGCTGGCCGACTGCCTCGACCTGGTCGGGCGCCGCGACGACGCGGTCGCGCTCTACGAACGGCTCCTCGCCCTCCGCAACGACGTCGGCCTGCTCGCCGAGGAGTACGGCACCACGTTCGCCACGCAGCTGGGCAACTGCCCGCAGGCCTTCTCCCACGTGGCGATCATCAACACCGCCACCAACCTGTGCGACGACACCCCTTCCGGCTCGGGCACGTCGCGGGTCCGGTTGGCCGACTAACCGACCCGTTGGCGTTGTCGGCGACGAGACCGCCAGACGACGACGGCCACCAGTTCCACGACGACCAGTGCCGGCGTGGCGAGGATCACCAGCCCCGCGCCGATGTTGGCACCGACGACCGCCGCCGTGATGACTCGGTACCCCAGTCCGGCCCAGGCCCCGAGCACGGCGAGCGCCAGCGTCGTCGCCAGCACCGGCGCCATTGCCCATCCGCCGACGCGCCGCCGCATCACGATCAGGGCGAGGGCGGCGGCAAGAGCCACCCCCGTCGAGACGGCGCCGACGAGGAACTCGTGTGCGACCAGCGAGCGCCAGGGTCGCCAGGCGTAGTCGGCGACGGCGGGGTTCAGCTCCGGTTCGGACAGTCGGCCGGCCCAGAACCACGTGGCGCCGGGGCTGGCCGCGACCAGTCCCACCGCAGCGATCCACGACCACCGAGGCACGGCCGGATCGGGTTGACGGGACGGGTTCGGCGTTGGCATGGATCCAGCATCGCTCCCCGGGTTCGTGGTGGCCGTAGGGGCTCCCCCCTCATTTCGCCTGGGGCCTCAGAGCCACTCGCGGCGCTTGAAGTTGCGGTACAACCCGAAGCAGATGAGCCCGATCGCCGCGATCACGATGAGGTAGCCGTAGCGCCACTCGAGCTCGGGCATGTGGCGGAAGTTCATGCCGTACACACCGGCGATCGCGGTGGGCACCGACACGATCGCGGCCCACGCCGAGATCTTGCGCATGTCCTCGTTCTGGCGCATCGACACCTGGGCGACGTTGGCGTCGAGCGCGCTCGACAGGAGGTCGTCGATGGCGGCGAGGCGCTGCGTGGCCCGGAGGACGTGGTCGTGCACGTCGCGGAAGTACGGCTGCAGCTCCTCGACGAACCCGGGCGGGAGGATGCGCATGAGTTCGTCGAGCGGATCGATCAGCGGGTTGGCGGCCTGGCGGAACTCCAGCACCTCGCGCTTGAGGTTGAAGATGCGGCTGGCGTGGGACGCCTTCGGCCCGGCGAACACGTCGGACTGGATCGAGTCGATGTCGCTCTCGACCGACCCGAGCGCGCCGATGAACTCGTCGGCGATCCGGTCGGCCAGCTCGTAGACCACCACGCCGGGCCCGAGCGCCAGCCGTTCGGGCTCGGCCTCGAGCCGACGGCGGATGTCACCCATGTTGCCGGCGTCGCCGTGACGGACGCTGATGATGAACCCCTCACCGACGAACAAGAGCACCTCGCCCAGCGCGATGACCTCGTCGTGGTCGACGTACCGGGCCGTCTTGAACACGAGGAACGAGTGATCGTCGTAGCGCTCCAGCTTCGGGCGCTGATGGGCGTGCAATGCGTCCTCGACCGCGAGCGGGTGGAGATCGAACGTCATGGCAACCGCTTCGAGTTCGTCGGCGGTCGGCTCGACCAGACCGATCCACGCGAACGCGTGCTCGTCGCGCATCTGTGCCACGGCCTGACGCAACGAGCACGACTCCGCCCGGCGCTTTCCGCGTTCGTACACCGCGCAGTCGACGATCACCGGGTCCCTCGCATGGGGTGAACGCTACCGGTGTCCGGCCCTCCTCGGACCGAGCAGCCGGCGGGCCGGTCCGAACCTTGCGCCCACACGGGCGATGCGACGCGACGGCGCCGGGGACCCGACGAGGCGTGGCGGCGTCCACGAGGTCGGGTCGACGAACGCCGACCCGACCTCTGGGAACCTCGCGCGTGCCACGCCTCAGCCCAGCCGCTCGATGATCATCGCGTTGCTGAGGCCACCGGCCTCGCACATGACCTGCAGGCCGAACCGGCCGTCACGTTGTTCCAGCGCGTTGAGCAGGGTGCCGGCGAGGCGGGCACCCGACGCACCGAGCGGGTGGCCGAGCGCGATGGCGCCACCGTTGACATTGACCTTGTCGGGGTCGGCGCCGAGCTCCTTCTGCCAGGCGAGCACGACGGACGCGAATGCCTCGTTGACCTCGAACAGGTCGATGTCGTCGATGGTGAGCCCGGCCCGTGCCAGCAGCTTCTTCGTGGCCGGGATGACGGCGGTCAGCATGTAGAGCGGGTCGTCGCCCTCGACAGCGAGCGAGTGGATGCGGGCACGGGGCGTGAGCCCGAGCTCCTTCGCCTTGGCGTCACTGGTGACGAGCACGGCGGCGGCGCCGTCGGTGAGCTGGGACGAGTTGGCCGCCGTCGTCACCCACTGGATCTGCGGGAAGCGCTCCGACGCCCAATCGGCCCCGAAGGCAGGGCGCAGCTTGGCGAGGCCGTCGATCGTCGACTCGCGGATGCCCTCGTCGCTCGTGACGAGCTGGAGGTCACCGTCGGGACCGACCACCTCGAGGGGCACGATCTCGTGGTCGAACCGGCCGCGGTCGCGTGCCGCTGCGGCGTTGACCTGCGACCGGAGGGCGAACTCGTCGACCTCGGCGCGACTGAGCCCCCACTTGGCGGCGATGAGTTCCGAGGCGATGCCCTGGGACACGAGGCCGTCGGGGTAGCGCTCGTGAAAGGAGGGACCGTCGAGATCAAGCGTCCCGCGCCCAGTGGAACCGGGGCCGGCTGAGATCAGGGAGCTGTCATGATCAGGCGTGCCGCCTGGCGCCCCGACCGCGGACGAGCCCATCGGGACCCGGCTCATCGACTCGACCCCTGCGGCGACGACCACGTCCTGGGTGCCGGACATGATCGCCTGCGCGGCGAAGTGGATCGCCTGCTGGCTCGAACCGCACTGGCGGTCGATGGTCGTGGCCGGGACCCGCTCGGGGTAGCCGGCGGCGAGCACGGCGCGTCGCCCGATGTTGAACGCCTGTTCGGAGACCTGGGTGACGTTGCCGGCGATGACGTCGTCGATCACCTCCGGATCGAGGCCGTTGCGCTCGACGACGGCGCGCAGGGTGTGGGCGAGGAGTTCGACGGGGTGGGTACTCGACAGGATCCCTCCTGCCTTGCCGCGCCCGAGGGGTGTCCGCACCGCATCGATGATCACTGCATCTGCCATGACGTTTCTCCGTTCTCAACCCAGTGAGTTGTTTGACAGAACTAACTATAGGAGGGCTAGTCCTTTGAAACAACCCACTGCTACGATGGCCCCGAACATGAGAGGAACGTCATGAAGCGAACCAGCGTGAAGGACATGAACTGCTCGGTGGCGCAGTGCCTCGAGGTCATCGGCGACTGGTGGACACCGCTCATCGTGCGCGACCTCCTCTTCGGGGTCGGCCGCTTCGACGAGATCCAGGAGCGGCTCGGCATCAGCCGCAACGTCCTCACGCAGCGGCTCGAACTGCTCGTCGAGAACGGCGTCGTCGAGCGCCAGCCGTACCAGGACAACCCGCCACGCTTCGACTACGTCCTCACCCGCAAGGGCCGCGACCTCTGGTTCGTCATTCAGGCGATGAAGCAGTGGGGCGACACGTGGGCCGCGCCCGACGGCCCGCCGATCGAGCTCCTCCACACGACCTGCGACCACGTCGTGACGGTGGTACCCAGCTGCAGCCACTGTGGCGAGCGCCTCTCGGTCCGCGACGTCCGGGCCGTCGCCGGCCCCGGCGCGACCGACCGGAGCCCGCTCCCCGCAGGTCGGCGCTGACGCGCCGGCGCCCGCGCCTGGGATTCAGTCCGGGGGCAGCGAACGAAGGACCAGGTCGAGGAACGCCCGACCGGCCGGCGACAAGGTGCCCTGCCGGTGGACGACGCCGATACGCCGCGAGATCGTCGGGATGATCTCGGCGACCCGCACATCGCCCGACCCCCGCGCCGCCATCCGCTCGGCCACGGTCCTCGGCAGGATCGAGTAGCCACCTCCCGCCTCGACGATCGCCGTGATCACCTCTCGCAGGTCGGTCTCGATGGCGATGCGTGGGGCGACGCCGGACTGGCGGAAGGCCTCGTCGATCAGGCGCCGCGTCGACGTACCCGGGGTGGTCGTCACGAGCGGGAGTTCGGCGAGCTGGGGGACCGACACGAGCGAACCCCGTTCGACCGACCGGTGGTGCACGGCGACGTACTCCTGACCCGACAGCTCGATCGTCACCAGCCGCTCGTCCGCGATCGGCAGCTCGGTGAAGCCGATCTCGGACTCACCGCCCGCGACGTTCGCGGCGACGGCGCCCACCTCGTCGGGCTCGACCAGCCGCACGGTGACGTCGGGGTTCCGGGTCCGGAACGACCCGATGAAGTCCGCAACCGGCGACACGCCGAGCGTCGGGAGCGACACCAGGTCGAGACGGCCGCGCCCGAGTCCGCGGACGGCGTCGACGGCCTCACGGGCGATCTCGACGTCGTGCAACGCTTGGCGGGCCGCGGGGAGGAGGGCTCTCCCGGCCGCGGTGAGTCGGACCTGTCGACCCACCCGGTCGAACAGGGCGACGCCCACCTCGGTCTCGAGGGCCTTGATGGCCTGGGACAGCGAGGGTTGCGCAACGTGCAGCGCTTCGGCCGCCCTCGTGAAGCCGCCGTGGTCGACCACGGCGACGACATAGGAGAGCTGCCGGAGATCCATAGGTAGATCCTATCGTTTCAATCCACATCTCATCTTGGACGAATCGATCGGCGTCGTCGACCATGCACCCATGGCCTCGGTTCCCCTCATCTGCACCGCCGGACTGGCCGTCGGTGTGCTCTACGGCCTCTTCGGCGTCGGCTCGGCATTCGCCACGCCGCTCCTCGCCCTCCTCGGTGTGCCCGGTATGGCCGCAGTCGCTGGCCCTCTCCCGGCGCTCCTTCCCGGGTCGATGACCGGTGCGTGGTCCTACTCCCGCGACGGCAAGGTCGACTGGTGGGTCGCCAAGCGCACGGTGGCCGGGGCATTCCCCGCCGCCATCGTCGGCGCGATCGCCAGCCAGTGGGTGTCGGGCCCCGTGCTCGTCGCGATCTCCGGCGCCGTCCTCCTTCTCATCGGGCTGCGGGTGCTCCGCCCCGTCGACCCCGACGCCACCCGACCCGTCTGGGCCCACGACCACGCCGGCCTGCTCGGCGCCTCGGCGATCGTCATCGGCTTCTCGTCGGGCCTGCTCGCCAACGGTGGCGGCTTCCTCCTCGTGCCGCTGTTCCTCCTCGCCGTCGGCCTCGACATGAACCGGGCCACGGGCACCAGCCTCGTGGTCGCGTCGGCGCTCACCATCCCGACGCTCATCACCCACGCGGCCATCGGTGACATCGACTGGGCCGTGTCACTGGTGTTCGCCCTCGGCCTCATCCCCGGCGCCTGGGTCGGCGCCCTCGCGTCGAAGCGATTCGCGACCGACAAGCTGCGCGGCGCCTTCGGGTTCCTGCTCGTCGGGTTCGCGGTGTGGTTCCTCGTGCGCGAGGTCCCCGCGCTCCTGGCCTGACCAGCGCTGCCGTCTTGAAGGCAGCGTTCGGCTCCGGCCCCGGTCGGGTCGGTCAGGAACTGAGTCGCACCGGCAGGTGTTTGATGCCGTTGATGAAGTTCGAGCGCAGTCGTTCGGGCTCGCCGAGCTGCTCGATGTTCGGCGCCCGATCGACGAGCGCCTGGAACAGGAGCCGGATCTCCATACGGGCCAGGTTCGCGCCCAGGCAGAAATGGGGGCCACCGCCGCCGAACGCGATGTGGGGGTTCGGGTCCCGGGTGATGTCGAACCGGTAGGGGTCGTCGAACACCGACTCGTCGCGGTTGGCCGAGATGTACCAGAGGCTGACCTTGTCGCCCGCCTTCAGGTGGTGCCCGTCGTACTCGGTATCGGTCGTGACGTTCCGGCGGAAGAACATGACCGGCGACGCCCAGCGCAGGATCTCCTCCACCGCGCTGTCGATCAGCGACGGGTCGTCGAGGAGCAGACGGTACTGGTCGGGGTTCGCCAGGAACGCGGTCATCCCGTGCGACAAGGCGTTGCGGGTGGTTTCGTTGCCGGCGACCGACAACAGGAGGAAGAACTGGTTGAAGTCCATCTCGGTGAGCTGGTCACCATCGACGACTTCGTGGATCAGCTTCGACACGATGTCGTCGCGAGGGTCGGTGCGCCGATCGGTGCCGAGGTCGTTGGCGTACATGAACATGCTGACCAGCGCTTCGTTGAGGAGGTCCTCGCTCACCGCGTACTCCGGATCGTCGGTGCCGATGAGGCGATTCGACCAGTCGAAGATCTTGTGGCGGTCCTCGAACGGCACACCCAGGAACTCGGCGATCGCCTCGAGCGGCAACTCGGCCGCGATATCGACGACGAAGTCACACCGGCCGTCGTCGGCCGCCATGGCTCGATCGACGATGCGCTCGCTCATCAGGCGAAGGTGGTCCTCGAGCGAACGGATGACCTTGGGCGTGAAGCCCCGGTTCAGGAGCTTGCGGAACCGGGTGTGGTCCGGCGGGTCCATCTCCAACATGAGCCGGCCGGCGTCGCCGATCTCGGCGCGGCGGACGGCCTGCTCGGGCGTCAGCTCCTCCAGTTGCACCACCCCGCCGAGTGCGTGCTCCGAGGAGAACGTGTGCCAGTCGCGGTTGAGCGCCCCGACGTCGCGGTGCGACGTGAACGCCCAGAAGCCCGGGCCATCGGGCTCGGGGTGGTGGTGGATCGGAGCCTGGGCGCGGAGGCGCTCGAACCATTCGTGAGGGACACGATCTGCGAACACGTCGCGACTCAACAGGTCGATGTCCGCCAGGCTCGAAGCTGACGGTGTGGTCGTCGCGGCCATGAGGTCCCCCCTCGGGTGCGTGCGCTCGGTTGCCCGAGCGTAGGCCCTGACGCATGGATCTGACCTGCAGGTCGTTCCCGCCTACAGACGTTCTGCCCTGCAAATCGTGCGGTTCGCCGATCGGATCGCGGGACAGAACCAGAGCGTCAGTGAGCGGGGGCGGGGATCCGAGCGAGCTCTGAGCGCACCTCGCCGAACCGGGCACCGGCAGCGGCCCAATCGGCGTAGGCCGAGTCGATCTCCTCGGTCGTTCGAGCCACGAAGTTCCACGACATCGCGATGGTGCTCTCGAACGGGGCGCCACCGAGGATGACGACGCGTGCCGGCCCGCCGAGTGTGACCGACGGGCGGCCCGGAGCAAGGTACGCGGTCGTGCCGACCGGGACGTGCTGCCCGTCGACGGCCGGCGACCCCGACATGACGAGCACGGCGTGTTCGAACGTCGGGTCGAGTGGAACCTCCGCCTCGCCGCGCACGACGACGTCGGTGCCGATCATCGGCCAGTCGGCTCGGGCGCTCGAACGCGCCTCGGCGAGCTCACCCACGAGCACGGTGGCGGTGGCCTCGCCGAGCTCGACGACCGGCAACTCGGCCAGGTGCTGGAACTCGGGCTCGGACCACCGGGTGGCATCGGGCTGCGCAACCCACAGCTGGAGGCCGTGCATCTCACCCGCGGCATCGTCCGGGCTCTCCTCGGCGTGGGAGATGCCGCGACCGGCGGACATCAGGTTGAGCTGACCGGGCCGGATGAGCTGTTCGCTCCCGACGCTGTCGGTGTGGAGGACCTCGCCGGCGAACAGCCACGTGACCGTCTGGAGGCCGATGTGGGGGTGGGGCCCGACGGCCATGGCCCCGTCCCGGGTGGGAGCGGGGCCGAGGTCGACGGGACCGAAGTGATCGGCAAAGCACCACGGACCAACGGTGCGATGGGCGCGCTTGGGCAGCAGCCGGGTGACCGGCGTCCCGCCGACCGTGGCGGCGCGGCTGTCGAGCAGTTCCATCAGCCCAGCGGCCCGCGGTAGGGGTGGAGCCCGTCGGTCGGCACGAGTCCGAGCAGGCCGTTGTTGAAGTCGTCGATCGCCTGGGCGAGCTCGGCGCGGGTGTTCATCACGAACGGACCGTACTGGGCGATCGGCTCACGGATCGGCTGACCACCGAGCAGCAGCACCTCCATCGGCTCACCGGCACGCTCGCCGGCGCCGCCACCGAGCGTGATCGTGTCACCGGCCCCGAACACCGCCAACTGGCCCGTCACGGCCGGGCGACGCTCGGCGCCGACGGTGCCGCCACCACCGAGGACGTAGGCGAGCGCGTTGAACTGCGGATTCCACGGGACGACGACCTGTGCACCGGGCGCCACGGTGACGTGGGCCATGACGATCGGCGTGTGGGTGCCGCCCGGACCGGTGTGACCGTCGACGTCGCCGGCGATCAGGCGGACGAGCGCCCCACCGTCGGGCGAGCTGACCAGTGTGACGAGGTCGGCCTCGAGGTTCTGGTACGCCGGGTCGATCATCTTGTCCTTGGCCGGGAGGTTCACCCACAGCTGCACGCCGTGGAACAAGCCGCCGCTGACGACCAGCTCCTCGGGCGGCGTCTCGATGTGGAGGATGCCGCCACCGGCGGTCATCCATTGGGTCGCACCGTTCGTGATGAGCCCACCGCCGCCGTGGGAGTCCTGGTGGGCGAACGTCCCGTCGATGATGTAGGTGACGGTCTCGAAGCCGCGGTGCGGATGCCAGTCGGTGCCCTTCGGTTCGTACGGCGCGTACTCGACCTCGCCCATCTGGTCCATGTGGATGAAGGGGTCGAGATCGGCAGGGTTCACCCCGGCGAAGGCGCGGCGCACGGGAAAGCCCTCACCTTCGAGGCCCGACGGTGCGGTGGTGACGGAACGAACGGGGCGGTCCACGGCGGTCGGTGCCGGAGTGGAGAGCTTCGGAAGTGTGAGTGTGTCGGCGGTGACGGCTGGCATGATGCCCTCTCGATCTGCGGTGGCGCATTTTGTTGCGATTGCAACTATACCCAACCGGAACATTTCGGGGTTTGTTCCCGCGGACTCCCCGACGAGGGGGCAGGATGGTCCAATCCGACCCTCCGACTTCCTCCGAACCCCCGGCGTGACCGCGATCACCGTCGACCCCCCAGAGCAGCACCCCGGACGAACCCCGGTACTCGAACGATGGGACCCCCCGTCGGGCGCCGGCTCCCCGCCGGTGGGCGCAGTGCTCACCCTGCACGGCGGCCGGGTCAGGGGCCGGCGCGCCGTCGGGCGCCTCGACCTTCCATTGCTGCGGCTGCACGCCATCGCCCGAGCCGCCCACGAGGACCTCGCCGCCGAAGGCGTCGTGATCTGGTCGCTGCGCTACGCGGTGCAGGGGTGGAACGGGACGACGGCATCACCCGTCGCCGACGCCCAGTGGGCGCTCGCGCGGATCGCCGCGACCGACGACGTCCCCGTCGCCCTGCTCGGCCACTCGATGGGCGGGCGGACGGCGATGCGCGTCGCTGGCGAGGCGAACGTGGCGGGAGTCGTCGCACTGGCTCCGTGGTTCCCGCCGGGGGAGCCGTTGGGAGAGGTCGCGGGTCGGCGACTGGTCATCGCTCATGGCACCCGCGACCACACGACCGATCCCCGGGCGTCACGCCGGTACGCCGAGGATGCCGAACAGCGCCGGTGCCCACGTCCGGTTCGTCGACGTCCCCGGCGAGGGCCACACGCTGCTGCGGCGATCGGCCTGGTGGAACCGCTTCGCCACCGAGAGCGTGCTCGAGGTGCTGGGCCGACCGGCGACCTAACCCGCGAGCTTCTGCATCTGCTCGTTGAACTCGCCCATGTCGAAGTAGTCGCGCCACAGCGTGACCTGACCGGCGTCGTTCACCTCGAAGATGCCGGCGACCTTGAGGTCCATCCATGCATCGCCGACGCGGAACCGGTCGGTGCGTTCGTTCATCACCACGTTGCCGGTGACGGTCTGACGATGGATCACGAACTGCACCTCGTCGACGTTGCCGGCCATCACACCCAGGAACGCGCGCATTGCGTCGGGCCCGATGTTCTTACCGATCGGCACGTTGTCGTACTCGATGTCGTCGGTGACCATCTCGAGGGCCGATTCCAGGTCGTTGGCGACGACTCGACGGATGAACTCGTTCACGGTGGCTTCGGGAGTCATTGATGGAGCCTGCCACGTTTCACCGTCGGCACGCCGTGGCTGTCAGGAGCGCCTGGTAGAAGATCGGGGTGGACGAGATGCTCTTCGACCAGGTCGCCGAGGTGACCCGCAGCATGGTCCCCGACGACCTCGGCGTGCTGCACCTCCGGGCCCGCCGGTGGGCGTTGAAGGCGTGGTTCGGTCCGGCCGAACCGGTCAAGGAGCACTACGAGGCGCAGCTGCTCGGCCGCCAGCACGTGCCCGGGGCGACGGCGCTCGGCCTCGAGATCGGGTTCCACGCCGAGCACCGCGATCCCGCCGACAACGACGCCTGCCTCACGCGCATCCAGCGCGCCGCCGACTGGCGCGCCGAGCTCGGGCCCGAGGCCGAGGTCGGCGGGTTCATCGGCCGCCCCGACCAGTGGCGCCGGGTGTCGGAGATCTGGGTCGATCCCGACCTGTCCGACGACGGCATCGCCTGGGAGATCGCGGCGCGCCTCACCGACTACATCGTCGCCATCGAACCCCATCGCTGACTGCGACGGGTCGGCGGTAGCGTGCCGACCATGGTCGACGTGTCCCGCATCCTGGCCCTGGCGCTCACCGCGTTCGCGATCATCGCCGTGCCCGGCCCGAGCGTGCTCTTCGTCATCAGCCGAGGTGTGACACTCGGGCGTCGCGCCGGCTTGGCGACGGTCTTCGGCAACGCCGGCGGCCTCGCCGTGCAGGTGCTGGCGGTCGCCGCCGGCCTGGGCACGATCGTCGAACGTTCGATCACCGTGTTCACGGTCATCAAGTTCTGCGGCGCGCTGTACCTGGTGTACCTCGGGGTGCAGGCGATCCGGCACCGTCGATCGCTCGCCGACGCGTTTGCCGCGGGCGTCGAACCCGTCCCGCTCGGTCGCATCCTGCGTGAGGGGTTCCTCGTCGGCGTGACCAACCCGAAGTCGATCGTGTTGTTCACGGCGATCCTCCCTCAGTTCGTCGACCCGCACGGCTCGGCGCCGCAACTGCAGCTCGTTGTGCTCGGAGGAATCTGCCTCGTCATCGCGCTGCTCAGCGACTCGATCTGGGCGCTCGCTGCCGGCTCGGCCCGCGCCTGGTTCGGCAAGCGTCCCGAGCGCCTGGCGACCGTCGGTGGCGTCGGCGGTCTCGTCACCATCGGCCTCGGCGTCCGCCTCGCCCTCACCGGGCGCCACGACTGAGGTTCGAACCCCAGCGCCACGGGCGCCGTGCGCTCCGGTTCACACCTCGAGCGCGTCGAGCCAGTCGACCACGGCCTGTCGGTTCTCGATCGAGTTCTCGCGAGTCAGTACTGCAGGGCGGCTCGCAGCGCGATGTAGACGCCGCCGGCGACGACGAGTGCGGCGGTCACGACGGGCATGATCGCCAGCCGCTTCGACCAGTCGGCGCCGCGCCGGGTGCTGAGATAGCGGTCGAGGCGATTGCGGATGCGGAGCAGCAGCAGGCCGGCCGCGACGAGCGACACCGCCATTCCCACCCCGTAGGCGATCACGAGCGCCACACCGAACCACGTCCGCCCGAGGGCGATCGCGCCGAGCAGGACGAGCAGTGCGGACGGGCTCGGCACCATGCCACCCGCGAACCCCATGCCGATCAGCGACTTCCAGCTCACCGGCTGGCCCGGGTCGGGGTGGGTGTGGGAGTGCGGCCCGTGCGAATGCGGGTGCGGGTGCGGGTGCGGGTGCGAGTGGTCGAACTCCTCCGGTTTTGCGGGAAGTTGTCCCCGGGGGGCGGGCACAACTTCCCGCGAAACCCGGGGGGCGGGCCGTGTCGGCCGCGACCCGGGCCCGACGCCGACGCCGATCCCCGCGCCGATCCCCACGAGGTGGCGCGCCGGCGTCGCGGCAGGTGCCGACGTCGGCGACATCGCCAGCGTGGTCGGGCGATGTTCCGGATCGTGGGGATGGGAGTGGCCGATGTTGCCGAAGTACCCGGTGGTACGGGCGGCCCGCGCCCGGCGCAGCATCGACAGTCCGATCGACGCCACCAGCAGCCCACTGATGGCACCGAGAATCGGATAGAGGCGCTCGGGCGCGACGACGGTGGTGACGGTCAGCACCGTGCCCAACACCAACACGCCGGCAGTGTGCGTCGCCGTCACCGTGGCGCACAGCGCAAGCGCCTGGCGTCCGCTCCCCTCGCCGCCGAGCAGGTAGGCCGCCATCACCGTCTTGCCGTGACCGGGAGCCAGCGCGTGCAGCGATCCCAGCACGATGGCGAGCACCAGCCCGGCCAGCGCAACGCCGAGCGTCAGCCGCTCCTTGGAGACCAGGTCGGTGAAGGACTCGCTGGCGCGATCGACGCCCGGGAGGGCCGACACGCTGCCGGCCGCGACGTGTCGGCCACCGGCCGCAGTCGTACCGTCGTCGGTCGACCCGCCGGGCGACGACCTGAACGACGCGTTCCGCATGTCGGGTGGCGCCGCCAGCTGGTCGGCCGGGTACGAGCGGAGCTGATCGGAGGTGCTCGCGGTCGGGGGCGCTCCCGTCGAGAACGTGACGCCGTCGCCGGTCGCCGTGATCTCGTGCCAACCGATGCGATCACCGATCCACTCGTTGCGGACGGCGATGTCCGTCTCGTCGGCGCTCAGGTCGGCCGGCGCCGACAACGAACAATCCACCCGAAGCGTCCGCAGGCCTGCCGCTCCCCCGGCGTACGCCGCGGTGCTCGACGTGACGGCGAACGTGAGCCGTTCACCACCGACCGTCGCCCGGACGCCGGCAGCGACGTCGTCGCAGGTGCTGGCCGCGTACCGCGTCAGCCCGTCGGACTCGATGATGCCCGCGGCCCGAACCGTCGGGATCTCCGCCTCGTCGATCGCGTAGTGGAGGTCCACACGATCCGGCATCAGTCGGAGTGCCACCGCCGTGTTGGTCGTGAAGTTGCCGAGCGGGTGAGCGGACGCCGCCGGCGCAAGGAACACGCTCGCCACGACGGCGACCATCATTCCCGCGCCGGCGACGCCTGCCTTCCTCCGCCACCCGACCGTGCACCCGCTCAGGCACCCGAACCGTCGCCCGCTCATGAGCCCGCCCCCACCGGCCACGTCACGCCCAACCTCGATGCCAGCGCTCTCGCCTCGGGTTGCAACCCCACCGAGAACCACGGGTTCCGGGCGACCACCTGGTCGAGATGGTCCCGCGCCGCGAGCGGGTCGCCGGCGGCATCGAGGATCGCGGCGGCATGGAAGTGGAGCAGCGGGTCGACGGTGCCGAGGCGTAGCGCGGCGTCCAACGACGTCCGTGCCCCGCCGATGTCGCCGGCCCGGTAGAGCGTCCAGGCCAGAGCATCGGCACCGTAGACCGTCGGCCGGTCGACGACGGCCTGCCGGGCCCGGGCGACCAACTCCGGCGTTGACGGCGAGTGGTCGGCCTCGAAGAGCGCGAGGTCGAGATCGACATCGACTCCGGCGTCGGCCTGCAGTCGGGCCAACGCCCGGACGAGGTCGAACGAGCCGGCGGCGGCGGCGCTGTCACCGGTCGATTCCTGGAGCTCGCCCAACAACGTCGCCGCTGCCGGGACGGGCGTGCGCTCCACGAACTCCGCCAAGAACTCGATCGCCTCGTCGGGCCGGCCGTCGGCAGCGAGGACACGCGCATGACCGACGGTGGCGATCGGGTGCCGTGGTTCCAGCGCAAGCGCGTCCAGGTAAGCGACGGCGGCGGCCTCGCGGTCTCCCTGTCCCCAGAGGAGGTCGCCGTCGTACGCAGCGAGCGTGGCTTGCTGGAATGCTCCGGCCCCAGCGACGGCCTGGCGGGCCTCGGCCATCGCCGACCGGGCGCCCGTGATGTCACCGTGGAGCTCGCGGAGGTAGGACACGCGTGAGAGCACGGGCGCGCCGGGCTTGCGGTTGGCGAACGTCTGCAAGGTCCGGGCGGCGTCGTCGTAGCGGCCCTGCTCGACCTGGGCGTCGACGAGCACCGCGAGGGCCCCCGAGTGGTAGCCGTCCGCATCGACGGCGCGCTGTGCGAGCGCTGCGGCGTCGGAGAAGTGGTGGAGCGACGCCGCGAGAGCCGCCTTCGCCGCGAGCGTGGCGGGGGCGTCGGGCGCGAGCGCCGAGGCCCGGTCGGCCGCCGCGGTCGCCCGACCGTAGAAACTGGGGTCGAGCGTCTGCGCCGCGCGCTGCACATAGACCTGGGCCAGTTCCTGCCAGGCCGTGGCGTCACCGGGATCGCGTTGCGTCGCCAGCTCGAGTTCGCCCGCAGTCTCGGCGAGCGTCCGGGCGGCCGGGCCCGCACCGCCGCCGGTGGCAGCACCCGACGGAGTCGACTCGTCGGAGGCGGTGAAGCGGTCGACACCGATGCCGACGATCGCCACCGCGACCATCGCCCACAGGAGTCGTTCGAGATGCCGGCCCCAGCCGAAGCGACGACGCTTCGTCGGGGAGTCATCGAGGAGGATCGTCATGGTTGCTCGTCTCGGGAGGCTCGGTCGGATCTGCGGAGGGCAGGAAGGCGCCGGCCCCCACCGCCGCGCCTCACACAACGCGACGGAAGGGGGCCGAGGCCCGATGGGAACCGCTACTCGCCGTAGCCCGACCAGGGGCTGGCGACGTAGGGGAAGGAGCCGCTGAACGGCTTGTCATTGGCATCGACGCCGTCACCCAGCAAGTTGTTGGGCGCGACGTTGAACTCCGGCGTGAACGGGGTGGCCCCGGCCACGGCCCGGATCTCGGTGTCGATGACGTCGTCGGTCAGGAACCGCCCGTTGGGGAAGGCGCTGGCCGTCGTGGTGTTCAAGCGCAACATCTCGGCCGGCTTGACGTTGATGGGCTTGTTCACGCCCGGGATGCCGGTGAGGAAGATGGTCGCGAGATCCTCACGACCACCGGTGCCGAGACCGGCGTTGACCTCCGTCGGCGTCTTCACCCCCGGGTACAGAACGGGAATGAGCGCTCCGAGCTCCGGCTTGAGCACCGCCGGCAGGTACTGAGCGTCCTGCGTGGGGCTCGAACCGTTGAAACGGTCCTTGGTCCCGATCGGCACCACGACCTCGTTGACCAGCGGGTTGCCCAGGCGGGACACCTGGATCCACGGGCCGATCTGGAACGGTGCACCCTGATCGCTCAGCACCTTGATGAAGCGCCGTTCGGTCGTCGCATACACACCGACCACGGGGTCGGCGCCGACGACGCGGGCCTTCGGGACCTGGAGCGCGATGGTGTGGACGTTCTTCCCTGCCACATCGTCACGACCGGGGGCCGTCGGCAGCGGCACGAGGTGCGCGCTGTTGAACGGACGGAGGCCACCGAGATCGAAGATCGCGCCCAGGTCGGCGAAGAACGGATCGTCCCTCGGGCCTGCGAACGTCTTGATGCCGTTGCCGATGTCGCGGACGCCGGCGGAACCGAGGTTGGCCTCGTAGTCCGGCGTCGATCGTGCACCGACGTTCGCCGGGGTCACGGGGAGGTTCTGTCCGAGCGTGCGGGTCTTGGGATAGCCCCCGCCGCGGAAGTCGACCTCGGTCACCGAGTACACCTGCTTCACGTTCAGATCCGGGTCGTTGATGGAGGTGACCTGGTTCGTGTTGTAGAGGAACGTGTTGGGGTTGGCGACCTTGGTCGTGAAGCGGAACTGGTACTCGAAGTCCCGGTTGGAGTCACCGTTGGTGTCCAGGTTGAACTTGTAGAGCACGTCGTCACCGAACCGGAAGAAGTTCGGCCCGCCGGCCGGATCCTCGAACGGGATGGCGTTCATGACGAACGTCAGGCTGTCGGGTCGGTCGGGACTGACGAAGGCGTACAGGTCGGTGAGGTCGGCGACCGGGTCCTGGGAGATGAGCGGTGCCTCACGGTGGCTGGATGCCCCCACCGCTCCCCCTGGTCCGGCGAGGACCAATCCTCCGAGTGCGACCGCAGCGAGGCTGCTCCGCACCTTGCGTTGTGGCGTCATGACTGTTCTCCTTGGTTTCCGGATCGGGGTTCCGACCGCTGGGCTCACTGGTGCTCCACGTCTGTCGCGGCACGGCGCACCGCTCGACGGACCGGACCCCCGATCCCCCCAGCGCAACGCCGCGCCTCGCGGCTACGGCGTCGTGGCCACCACCCCCACCACGACCCACTCGTCGCCGAACGGCACGACGACGGCGTCGAAGTCGACGGGGCCGGTCACTCCGACGACCCGCGCCCAGTTGGCGGCCTCGGGCCCGAACGCGTTGGTGACGATCTCGGGAGTCGCCCACCGATCGAGCTCGATGACCGTGCCCGGGATGAACGTTCCGTCCTCCTTCGCCAACTCGTCAGCGAGTTCCGGCTGGCCGAGCAGCGATCCGACGTAGCCCACCGGCGGATCGTCGTTCCTCAACTGCCGCAGCCACGTCGCGACGCCAGCGCCGGCGGTCTCCTCGCCGGGGTAGTGCGACTCGATCTTGGTCCCGATGCGATCGATGACGAAACCGCCGGCCTCCTCCGTCGTGGCCCAGTTGATGCGGGCCGACCCGGCGATCACGCCGACGGTCTCGTCGACGCGGGGCTCGAACTTCGTCTCGGTCACGACCGGCTGCCCCGCCGTCGACACGACGGAGTAGGCCGTGGCGCGGGGCGACACCGAGTGTTGCTCACGCCAGGTCTCGGCCGAGCCGATATCGGTGCGGTCCTCGCTCGAGAGGAGCGCGAACGACTCCTCGAAGCGACCGCCGATCTCGGCGTCCAGGTACGCCCGAACCGCTGCCTCGGCGGAGACGGCCGGACGCTGGGGGTCGATCGGAGTCGTCGCCACCACGGCATCGTTGACACCATCGGCCGCGGGAACCGGAGTGGCGTTTCTGCTCGGCTCCCGGCGTGGGGCGTCGGACCGTTCGCCTCCCCCGCACGCGGTCACTCCGAGGGTGAGGGCGAGTCCGGCGGTGAGTACGGTCCTGGTCCACTGGCGCTGCATGCAGGTGGTTCGGGGCCGCCGATCGGACCGGATCGGGGAATTCCGATCACCGGATCGGATCGCAGTTGCGAACGTGTGGCAGCAGGGCGAGGGTCAGCCGGCGTCCAGCGCTGTGAGGTGACGCCGGCCGCGAGGGCCGGTCACCAGGAACGTCGCAGCGAACAGCGCCGCACCGACCAGGACGATCGCCGGGCCGGACTGGATGTCGAGGTGATAGCTGGCGACCATCCCGACGAAGCCCGTGACCGCCCCGATGACGGTCGACGACCACAGCATGCGCGAGAACGAGCTGGTGAGCATCCGGGCGATCGTGGGCGGGTAGAGCACCCGCCCGTTCCACATCGGCGTCTGGATCGCTTGATCGTGTAGCCGTCGGGCGCGGACTTGGCCAGCGCGTCGGCCGCGATGATGCCGCCGGCGCCCGGCCGGTTGTCGACCAGGAAGGGCTGGCCGAACTTGCGCGACAGCGCCTCGCCGTACTGGCGCGCGTACGCGTCGGTGAGCCCGCCCGGCGGGTTGGTCACGATCACGCGCACGGGCTCGTCGGCCACGCGCCCTGCCCGATCGCGAACCGGGGCAGCGCGGCGAGCGCGGCGCCGCCCGCGGCGGCGGCGATCAGGCCGCGGCGCGGCCGGTCGGGGACGGTCGGGGTCGGGCGGGGGCGGTCGCTCGCGCGTCCATGCGGGGGTCTCCTCCTGTCGAGGTGCGAACCCTACACGACCGGCGAGCGGTCCGTCGACCGCCGTGCCGGTGAACTGTCGCTCGGCGCCCGCGGATCGCGCCGGCCACGGACCTCCCCCGCGCAGGCCCCGGACCCGCCGCAGCCGCGGGGCCGTCCGTCGGGCCCGGCGGTCCGTCCGCGTCGACCCGTCGATCCGAGCGGTCGGACGCGCTACGGGGCGGCCGCGCGCGGCCGATTCCAACCGCATGCCGAGCCCCGCCTCCCTGAGTCGACCGATGCTGTCCGCGAGCCAGCTGACCGGCCTGCGCGCGCTGGTCGTCGACGACCTGCGCGAGATGCGGGCGATGCTGCGCAACACGCTGTCGGAGGCGCAGATCCGCGACGTCGTGCTGGTGCCCGACGCGCGCGCCGCCGTCGACGCGATCCGCGCCGCGCCGTTCAACCTGATCCTCGCCGACTACGACCTCGGCCCGGGCACCGACGGCCAGCAGCTGCTCGAGTACCTGCGCCGCGAGCGCCTGATGCCGCCGGGCGGGCTGTACTTCATCATCTCGGCCGACTCGACGATCGACCCGGTGGCGAGCGCCGCGGAGAATGCCGCCCGACGGCGACCTGATCAAGCCGGTCAACACCGACCAGCTGCTGTCGCGCGTCGAGGACGCGATCGCACGCCAGGCCGAGCTGCGGCCGATGTACGAGGCGGTCCACGCGGGTCGCTGGGCCGACGGGATCGCGCACTGCGCGCGCTTCGAGCAGGCGGGCACGAAGCACCGGATGGAGGTACTGCGCCACCGGGCGATCTGCCAGGTCGCGCTCGGCCGCTGGGACGACGCGCTGGTCACCTACCGGCAGGCGCATGCGGTCCGCGAGACGCTGACCTGGCCGCGGCTCGGCATCGCGCGCTGCTGCCTCGCGATGGGCGACCTCGACGCGGCGCGCCAGCGGCTGCACACGATCCTCGAGGAGCGCCCCTACCACGCGGGCGCGTACGACGCGATGATCGAGCTGCTCAAGCGGACCGGCGCGATCGAGGACGCGCTCGCCGTCGCCACGCGCGCGGCCGAGCACATCCCGAGCGCGATCCGCAGCCGCCGGCAGGCCGATCTCGCGTACCTGGCCGACGACCTCGAGACCGCGGACGCGGTGCTGTCCAAGGTCGTCCGGCAGACGCAGCGATCGCTGACGCGCGACGTCGGCCACACCGCGCTGCTGGCCAGGCGTGCCTTGCGCGCGGCGACGCCCGGCGCGCGATGACGCTGATCGAGAAGGAGGCCGACGAGCATCCGGGCGACGCGCGCGTGCAGGCGCTCGCGACCGCGGTGCAGGTCCAGGCCTATACCGGGCTCGGCGCCCAGGCGCAGGCGGCCGAGGCCGCGAAGGTGCTCGCGGGCCTGCTCTACGTGCCCGCCGACCCGCGCTCGCGGCTGCTGGTCGCGCAAGGCCGCGATCACCGCGGGCCTGACCGAGCCGGGGCTGCGCGTGCTCGACGAGGCGGTGCAGGCGGCCGAGAAGCAGTCGTCCGCCGAGAGCGCGTCGGCCCGCGCGCTCGCCGCGAAGGTGCTGAACGACGCCGGCATGGCCGATCGCGCCGCGACCTACGCGGGCGACCGCGGGGACGAGGCCGCGCGCCAGGCCGAGGCGGCGGTCAGGACGCTTCGCGCCGGCGACTTCGACCAGGCGATCGCGATGGTCGGCGAGGCGCTGCCACTCGCGCCCGGACACACCGGCGTGCTGGGCGTGGCGGTCGAGGTCTACCTGATGACGATGCGGGTCAAGGGCGTGCGGCCCGAGCTGCTCGACCAGGTCCGCGACGCGCTCGCGCGGCTGCGTGCGCGCGGCACGGTCGACGAGAAGCGGCTGGCGACGCTCGAGGCGTACCTGAAGCGGCTGGAGGTCGGCGGCGCGGCGGTCGGCCCGGCGAAGGGCGGCCCGAAGGACGGCGCGGCGCCCGCCGAGTCCGCGACCCGCGGGGCCTAATGCGATGAACCCCGGCCTGTCCGCGCTGGTCGTCCACGACCTGAAGAACCGGCTGGCGGTGCACGCGCAGCACCTTGCCGAGGCGCAGGCCGCGCACCCGCGCTCGACGCCGTCGTGCGCCCGCTGCGCGACGACGTCGACGCGCTGCAGCGCCGGCTGATCGCGTTCCTGACGCTGTACCGCGCCGACGCCGGCGGGCTGTCGACCGACGAGCAGGAGGAGGACCCGGCGCGGCTCGCGGGGCAGCTCGCGCGCGTCGCGGCGGCCCTCGGGGCCGGACGCGGCCTGCGCGTCGACGTCGACGTCGCGCGAGCGCCGGCGTCTGGTTCCTCGACGCGTACCTGGTCGGCCTCGCCCTCGAGGCCGGCGGTCGACAACGCGGTGCGCTTCGCCGCGTCGACGGTGCGCGTCGTCGCCGAGACGCGGCGCGTCGACGGCGCCGACACGTGTCCTCGCGGTCGAGGGGGAATGACGGCCCCTGGACCCGGTGGGACGCCCGCCGACGGAGCCGACGCGTCGGCCTCGACCGGGCTCGGCCACGCGCTGTCCCGGATGGTCGCGCGGCTGCACCGCGTCGACGGACGCGCGGGCGAGGTCGCGCTGGTCGACCTCGCCGCCGCGGGCGCATCGCGCGGCGCGCGCTTCGAGATGCGGCTGCCCTGACACGGGCCTCGCGCCGCAGCGCACGCGCGCGCCGCCTCCCGCGATCCCCTCAGTAGTCGGCGGGATCTCGTCGCGCAGGCTCCGCAAGCCCGGCGCGTCGCCCGAGCCCTCCTGCAGCAGCCGCGCGAGCCGCGCCACCTCGTGCGCCAGCGCGTCGATCCGCGCCTGCTGCGCGACGCCCTAGTCGTTCAGCCGGTCCACGGTGTCCTCGGCCAGCGAGGCCTTGATCTCCAGCTCGGTGAGCCGGGCGTCGACGGGGTCGGGGCGGTCCATCGCGCGGAGCGTACCGCGACGGATCACCCGCGCGCGCGCGACGCCCTGGCGCCGCGCGGCGCCGCGGCCGCCTGGGTCCTCGACGGCGAGCGCCGTCCCGCGGCCCCGCCGGCCGGCGCGGCCGCCGCCGGGGACGCGGCCGGGCGGGTCGCAGGCCGCGCCGCCGCCCGCGCCGTCGTCGCGGACGGCGCCCTGCCGCGCGACGGTGGACGCGGCGCCGGCCCGCCGTCGAGCGGCGGGAACGGGGGCAGCGGCCGGCCCGCGACCTCCGCCGCGCGCTCGAAGTCCATTCCGAGGCCGCGCAACAGCATCGTCGTGACCGCGGTCCCGTGCCCGGCCTTCGCCTGCCCGAGCGCCACCGTGAGCATCGCGCGTGCGGCGCTCCCCATGCACAGGTCGACCGCCGCGGCCCGATCGGTGACCCGGAAGGCGCGCTGTGCGATCGCGAGGTCCAGGTCCGCCCGCGCACGTACCCGGCGATCGTGCCGGCCAGGTTCGGCACCGCGCCGGTCAGGTCGAGCAGCAGCAGCGCCCACGCCGGGCTCTGCTCGGCGAGCCAGATGTAGCGGCGCTGCCCGATCGACATCCGCTCGGCTCCGTCCGAGACGCCCGCCTGCGTGGCGGAGATGCGGTCCGACAGCGTCTCGGCCAGCCACAGGCCCACCGCGGCGACCACGTCGTCGCGCGAGTCGAAGTGGTTGTAGACCGTGCCGGGCGCGACCCCGGCCACGTCGGCGATCTCCTGCAGCGTGCAGCCCGCGACGCCGCGGACCGAGACGACGCGCAGCGCCGCGCTGAGCAGGTGGTGCCTCGTACGCTCGCGCTTGCGCAGGCCGGGCGACTGGTGCATCAGTGCCTCGGCGAGCGGCTGCGGCAACGGGCACGTTGACAGGTCGCGAGAAATGGTCGTATCGTTCATTTTTGAACTAAGCATCCAATTTTGGATGTGGCGTTCGTTTCCGAACCCGACCTCATCCTACAGGAGAACCCCGATGTCCGCTCCCGCGCCGAGCCTGTCGCTCGCCTACCTCGTCGCCGAGGTCGTCCGCCCCGCCGCCTGGGAACGCTTCTGCGCCGACATGCTCGGGCTGCCCGCGCCTTCCCGCGACGCCGCGGGCCGCCTCGGCTGGCAGCTCGACGATCGGGCGCAGCGCCTGGTCGTCGAGCCCGGCCCGCGCGACGACCTCGCGGCGCTCGGCTTCGCCTGCGCCGACGACGCGGCGCTCGACGCCCTGCTCGGGCGGCTCGCCGCCGCCGGCCGCCCGGCCGAGGCGGCCGACGACGCGCTGCGCGCCGCCCGCCGCGTGCGCCGGCTGCACCGCGGCACCGATCCCGACGGCAACGCGATCGAGCTCGCAGTCGGACTCGAGCCCGCCGAGCGCCCGTTCGCTTCGGACGCGTTCCCGGACGGCCTGCAGGCGGGCGACGACGGCTTCGGCCATGTCGCGCTGGTCACGCACGACCTGCCGGGGATGGAGCGCTTCTACGCCGACGCCCTCGGCTTCGCGGTCACCGAACGGCTCGAGACGCGCGTCGGCCCGCTCGAGGTCCGCGGCGTCTTCATGCACTGCAACCGCCGGCACCACACGCTCGCGCTGTTCGACGTGCCGCTCGCCAAGCGCCTGCACCACTTCATGCTCGAGGCGCCGACGCTGCGCGACATCGGCGTCGCGCATGAGCGTGCACGCCGGCTGCGCGTGCCGATGAGCCTCGGCCTCGGCCAGCACCCGTCGCCCGACGACACCTTCTCGTTCTACGGCGCGACGCCCTCGGGCTTCGACTTCGAGATCGGCGCCGGCGCCCGGCAGATCGAGCCGGACGGCTGGACCGTGCGCCACGCGAAGCGCACCAGCGCCTGGGGCCACCGTCCTGCACTTCGGCTGCGGCTGAAGATGGTCGGTGGGTTGCTGCGCAGCCGGCTCGGTCGGCGTCGCGCCGCCGCCGCGGGAGCCGCGCGATGAGCGCCGCGGCGAAACGCTGGGGCCGGCGCGCGGCGATCGGCGTCGGCGCGCTGGCGGTGCTGCTCGCGCTCGCGGTCGCCTGGGGCCTGTGGCAGTCCGAGCGCACGCGCGCCCGGACCGTCGCGGTGACGGCGCGCGCGGTCGCGCTGCCCGACGTGCCCGCCCCCGAGGCGTTGGCGCGCGGCCGGCACCTGTTCCTGTCGCGCGGCTGCGCGGATTGCCACGGCGCCGACGGCGCGGGTCGCGTCTTCGTCGACGAGCCCGGCGGGCTGCGGCTCGGCGGCCCGCAGATCGCGCCCGGTGCGAAGACGGTCGTGGCCGCGTACCGCCCCGAGGACTGGGACCGCGCGATCCGCCACGGCGTCGCGCCCTCCAGCCGCCCGCTGATGGTGATGCCGAGCGAGGACTACGTCGGCCTGTCCGACGAGGACTTCGCGGCGCTGGTCATGCACGTGCGCGCGCTGCCGCCGGTCGACGGCCGGCCGGCGGTGCTCGAGCTGCCGCTGCCGGTGCGCCTCGCCTACGGCTTCGGCGTGATGAAGGACGCGGCCGCGAAGATCGATCACGCGCAGCCGCCGTCGCAACCCGTCGCGCCGGGCGTCACGACCAATACGGCCGCGTCGCGATGTCCTGCCTCGGCTGCCACGGCCCGAAGCTCGAGGGCGGCCGGATCCCGGGCGCGCCGCCCGACTGGCCGGCCGCGCCGAGCCTGGTCCCGGGCGCGGGCTCGATCCTCGCGCGCTACCCCGACGCCGCCAGCCTCGCGACGCTGTTCGCCACGGGCAGGCGCGCCGACGGAAGCGTCGTGAAGGTGATGCCGTTCGAGGCGCTGTCGAACTTCGACGAGGTCGAGGTCGCGGCGCTGCACCGCTACCTGACCGGCGCGGGCGGCTGAGCGACCGGGCGGGCACTGCACGACGCGTCCGGACGGCGCCGCCGGCGTTCCCGCGGGAACGTTCAACCATTCGGTTGACATTCCGACCGTGCGCCGTCTATGTTCAACCACATGGTTGAACATCAAGTCCCCCGCCTCGACGCCGTCTTCCACGCGCTCGGCGACGCGACCCGCCGCGGATGCTGCGCGAGCTCGCGGCCGGCGAGCGCTCGGTCGGCGAGCTCGCCGCGCCTTTCGAGATGTCGCTCGCCGCCGCGTCCAAGCACGTGAAGGCGCTGGAGGCCGCCGGTCTCGTGCGCCGCGAGATCCGCGGCCGCACGCACCTGTGCCGGCTCGATCCCGGACCGCTGTCGGACGCGCACGCGTGGCTCGGGTTCTACGAGCGCTTCTGGACGACGCGGCTCGACGCGCTCGAGCGCCTGCTGCGCGACCCGCC
Source organism: Microthrixaceae bacterium (assembly GCA_037045585.1). Taxonomy (GTDB): domain Bacteria; phylum Actinomycetota; class Acidimicrobiia; order Acidimicrobiales; family Microtrichaceae; genus SSF14. The sequence goes on along the minus strand of JBAOIR010000024.1, from coordinate 900 downwards.
CGCCGACGCGACGCGCCGCCCTTCCCCCCGCCCCGCACGGAGACGCCCCCCGATCAGCACGCGCACGCAGGAACCCGACGCGCCGTTCGGCCGATACGTCGAGCCGACGACCCTGACCATCGTCCGCCGCCTGCCCGGACCGGCCGAGCGCGTCTGGCGCCACCTGACCGATCCCACGCTGCGCAGGCAGTGGCTCGCGGACGGCGCGATGACCCCGAGGCGGGCACGTCGTTCGAGCTGGTGTGGCGCAACGACACGCTCTCGGCGACGCCCGCCGAGCAGCCCGAGGGCTTCGGCCCCGAGTCGCGCGCGACCTGCCGCCTCGTCGAGTTCGACGCGCCGCGCCGGCTGCGCTTCGAGTGGCCCGGCGTCGGCGACGTCGCGTTCGAGCTCGAGCCGAAGGGCGAAAGAGGGCGGACGTGCTGCTGACCGTCGTGCACCGGCAGGACTTCCCGACCGCGACACGGCGATCGGGGTGGGCGCGGGATGGCACGCGCACCTCGACATCCTGGCCGCGCGGATGCGGGGCGCGACGCCGCCGTCGTTCTGGGCGCACTGGCGTGCGCTGCGCGAGGACTACGCGGACCGCGCGCCGGGCTGATCGACCGTGTCGGCGCGTCCCGACGCCGCGCCCCGGCGCCGGATCGGGCCGCCCGGCTCGGGGCCCGGGTCGCCGGGCCGCCGCGTCCGTCACGGCCCTTGACACCGGTCGATGATTATGATCATCGAATCATGAAGAGAAGGATGCGGTCGTCTCGCTCGCGGCACTGGCCCAGGAGGCGCGCCTGCGGATCTTCCGCGCGCTGGTCGGCGCGGCCCCCGGCGGCCTGACCCCGTCGGTGCTGTCGGCGATGCTCGACGTGCCGGCCTCGACGCTGTCGTTCCACCTGAAGGAGCTGA
>JBAOIR010000027.1:0-4643 GCA_037045585.1 Microthrixaceae bacterium | reverse complement strand
TGAGACCACCGTCCTGAGACCACCGTTCTGAGACCACCGTCCTGAGACCACCGTTCTGACCCCGGGCGTCGGCACGACGATGGTCCACGTGGAGGGCGATGGTCCGCTGATGACGGTGAGGTCGTGGTGCCGTTCCGACCGGCGGAGGGGAACAGGCCGCTCCTGCCTGCGAGCGGACGCCCGTGGAGGACCCGAACTCGTGGAACGTACCCGTGGCGACGCTCGACTTGAACTGCACGAGCTGACGACGGCTCGGCCGGGCGAACCGGGCCGAGCCGTCGTCGGTGACGGCTACTTGTGCAGCTTGTCCTTGGCCTTGTCGATCGTGTTCTCGACCCAGTCCTTGGCGTCCTCGGCCTTGTCCTTGACGGCGCCGACGGCCTGGTCGACCTTGCCCTCGCGCTGGAGGTCCTTGTCGCCGGTGAGGTCGCCGGTCGCTTCCTGGACTCGGCCCTTGAGGTCGTCAGTGGTACCACTCATCGCAGTTGCTCCTTGTGATCGGGGGATGGCTCCTCGTACCCGAGGCGCGGCGCGGCGAACCGCCCCGAACGGGGGATGCGTCACTCGAATCACCCCGTCGCGAATCGGGTCACCCCGTCTCGATCGGGTGACCCCGTCTCGATCGGGTCACCCCGTGTCGAACAGCTCACCCTGGTCCGTCGACACGGTGCGGGGTATCGCTTGGTCGCCCGGACCGAACGTGACGATGGTGGAGGAGCCGGGCTGGTGACGGGGGTGCCGAGGATCGTGGGGGCCGATCATCTCGCGTCGGCCGGTGCCGGGGACGAGCACCCAGTCCCGGTAGGTCTTGAGGTCGTGATGGTGATCGCACATCGGATCGATCTCGTCGACGCGGGTGTGCCGGGTGTCGGCGAAGTCGACGCGGTGGTCGTTCTCGGTGTGGGTGCGGTTGCAGCCCATCACGGTGCACTGTCGGGTGCGCCACAGGAGGGCGACCTGTTGCACAGCGTTGGGGCCCCGGCCGAGGTGCGTGACGTTCTGGACATCGACACCGTTCTCGGAGACGAGGTGCAGGATCGAATCGCCCAACAGGTGCCGGGCCTCGTCGACGGAAATGGGGCCGACGCCGGCGATCTCGCAGACCTCGCCCTCGTCGACCGTGCCCCGCACCAGCGTGGGACAGGTCGACCCGAATGAGGGCGAGGTGCTTGGGTTGCACCCGCTTGGATCACCGGTGCCACTGTCGGCCAAGGCGGTGAGCGCGTCGAACGCGTAGCGATCCCGACCCCTGCGCGCCGGCCGGTCGGGCCGGTGGAGCGGTAGCGCCGGTCGACGGAGCGGTCGATCGCAGCCTCGAGCGCCGCCAGGTCGGCGGCGGTGCCCTGCGCGTACAGGCACCGGCGACCGTCGCGGTCGTTGTAGAACCGTGCCGACCGTTCGGCGTGGTGCCGCTGTGCCTTCTCGTTGGCCGTTTCGCCCCTCGCCTGAGCCTTGCGGCGGGCCGCTTCGTCGCGGAGTGCCTTGTTGGAGTCGCGGCGTGCCCGGTCGAGGAGGTCGCGCTCGGAGGCGGGGTTGACCGCGGCGGCATCGGCGACGATGTCGGCCTGTTCGGGGGACACGCCGCCGGTGCGCATCTGTTCGGTGGTGTCGGGCAACTGGTCGAGTCGCTCGGAGGTGCGTACCTGGTCCTTGGCGGCGCCGACGGAGGAGCCGGTGGTGTTGGCGATCCAGTCCTCGACGGTCGTGTGGCCCGAACGCGCCCACTCCCGGGCCTCCTTCACCCGGCCGGCCATGAGGGTCTGACCGTTACCGGCGAGGCGGCGAACGTCGGCGAACAGGGTGAACACCGCAGTGGCGTCGGGGAGTGGGATCGCGGCGGGGTCGAGTTCGGCCATGACCACTTGGAGCGCGATCAACGCCCGGCGAAGATCGGTCTCGACGGCGCGGCCGGAAGCGGTACGAGTGGTGAAGAGCGAACTGGTGTTCGTCATGCAGTCCATTCAAGCACGTGCCACTGACACTGAAGCGGCCGGTGGTGTTCGAGTCGGGTCGAACGCCGCGTCACTCGTCGAGGAGCGGAGCGAAGACCGCCTCGACCTCGGCATCGGACGCTCGCCGGAGCGATGCGGCGATCTCAAAGAGCTGGTCGTCGGTCAGGGCCGACGACGCGACGATGACCGTCGGCCGTGTCGCCGTACCGGCGATCGCGACGCGGTGCTGATCGAGATCGGTCGTGCGCAATCGGTACCAGGTGACGTTCCCGGTGGTCATTCGCTCCACCGGGCCCGTGGTCACGAACATGGCGATCATGTCGGCGGCGACGGTGAGACCGGGCTCGTGCACGTCGACGGTGACCCGCTCCAAGCTGTCGGGAAGCGAGAAGTTGAGCTCGGCCCCGTTGATGCCGGTTCCGCGCCCGATGAGCTTTCGGGTCGTCTCGGCATCGGCGGGTCGGGCGAGCGGGAAGGGCTCGAGGCCCGGCGGCGGCGTCGCCGTCCAACTGCCGTCGGATCGGCGGCGGATGCCGTCGACGTAGGCCCGCACCTGTTCGGCGGTGATGCCGGAGGCGATCGTCTGAACCCGGTGGCCGTCGCCGTCGTCGAACACCGCGTGGACGTCACCGGGAATCGTCGGCCACGACCGCAGCTCGGTCGTTCGGCCCCCGAGCACGACGGTCTCGAGCAACGTGTCGCCAGGGTCGCTCGGCAGGCTGCCGATGACGTCGTTGATCACGTCGCCGACGCTCAAGGTCGCTCCCGACGCCGGGTCCCACAAGGGCACCAGCCCCGACAAACCACCCGTCGTCACCGGCGACAAGCCGATGAGGCTGTAGTCCGCGAGCTCGGAGCCGGTGGGAAGCGTCGGCAGCCAGCCGCCCCACCTTTGGATTCGTTCGACCGTGTCCTCGATGTCCTTGCGTTCCTGGCGGGCTCGCTCCTCGGTCCCCGTCCCCAGGGCAGCGGCGAAGGTGTCGATGTCGACCGAGCGGATCGCATCGAACGCGGCGAGGGCGACCGGCCCGTCGTGGGCACCGTCCTTCGGGAGGAACATCGAGACCCAGGCGCCGTCGCGCAACTCCCGCGAGCCGGCGCGGAGTGTCGGTGAGTTGCAGCACCCAGTCGGGCCCACCCCGCAGCGCGGTCCAGCCGGGGGTGGATACACCCGACAGCAAGGACGCCGCGGCATCGAACGCTGCGCCGCTCGCGTTCGTGACCGTGACGGACATCCCCGACGCCCGTGCGCTGTACCCGTCGAACCTCTTCGGGTTCGTGGCGCGAGGTACCAGGGGTTGGAAGCCACGAGGTACCGCACCGAAGTCGACCTGGGCGGGGTCGTCGTCGAAACGCAAGCCGGCAGCGACATCGGACAGTTGCCGGTCGGTGACCCCGCGACCGAACACGGCGATCCGTTGGGTGCCGCGGCGGATGGCGACCACCGACGGTCGGTCCGGGGTGGTCGCGAGGACGGCGCGGTCGGCGCCCGGGTACGACGTCACCGGCAGTTCCGTGGTGGTGCTGATGCCTTCGGTCGGGTAATCGTCCGGGTGGTCGAACCAGTCGCCGGGGTCGAACGTGTCCGAACCCCGCAACGACGAGAACGGGTCCATCATCGTGTCGTCCCGTGGCCCGGTGATCACGAGGGTGAGCAATTTCGCCTCGTCGCCCACGTCCCCGGAGATCAACGTGTCGATCGTGCCGTTGACCATGCCCGGGATCTGTGCCGTTTCGAGGTTGTCGGATGGGTCCGGCACGAACTCGGCCACCGCGTCGCCGCCGGGAGGGAGGAGGAACGGTGTGCCGGGCCCGGCGAGGCGGCGGACCTCGCTCGACGGGAGCGTCGAGACCCGCTGGGTGTCGTCGCGGGTCAGTGCGAGCACCCCGACGACCAGCAGCATCGCGGCCGCGGCGGCGAGCGCGATCGTGGTGGTGCGGCGGCGGGGACGAGTACTCCCGAGCCGCCGGCGGGGCGGGGCGGTCGAGCAGCGCCTCGATCGTCGGCATCGTGGCTGCAGCGCCGTAGTCGTCTCGCTGTGACTGCAGCCGGGTCGCGAGCTCGTCGGTGAAGGTGTCGGTCATCGTTCCACCTGGGTTCGGAGTTGGGCGAGCCCTCGGCGGACGAGGGTGCGGACGGTGGGTTGGCGGACGCCGAGTGCCTCGGCGATGTCGGCATCACCCAGGCCCTCGCAGTAGCGCAGGACGATGGCGGCGCGTTGGCGATCGGGGAGTCGGCGCACCACGTCGTCGAGGTGGTTCACGTCCAGGGCGGCGTCCTCGCCGAGCAGGTCGCGCTCCTCGGTGCGGCGCCGCACGGCTCGACGCCGTTGCACATCGCGCCCGCCGTTGACCACTGAGCGCCGCAGGTACGGGATCGGGTCGGCGACATGGATCCAGTTGCGGTGCAGCGCGAGGAACGCGTCCTGGGTGATCTCCTCGGCGGTCTCGAGATCGTCGACGAGCAGGGCGGCGAGGCCGACGGTGCGCCGGTACTGGTCGGCGTACACGTCGGCGAACGTCGGCCGAGCCGGGCTCGTGCTCACCGGCACAGCGCACGTTGAGCTCGGCACCCGCAACCGCGGTACGGGCAGGGGGAGTGGGGGTGGACGCCGTCATTGGAGATACGGACGCACGAGAGCGCGATTCCGTTTCACGCGTGGCGCCGTCCATCACCTCATCTTCGCCTGC
>JBAOIR010000014.1:0-35055 GCA_037045585.1 Microthrixaceae bacterium | reverse complement strand
GCGATCGCGGCCGCCATGATCTCGCTGCTCGACCCCGGCGACGAGGTCGTCATGTTCGAGCCGTACTTCGACTCGTACGCGGCGGCGGTGGCGATGGCCGGCGGCGTCCGCCGGGTGGTGCCGTTGGTGCTGGTCGACGGCGCGTGGGGGTTCGATCCCGACGTGCTGCGGGCGGCGATCACCCCTCGTACCAAGCTGCTGTTGATCAACACGCCGCACAATCCGACCGGCAAGGTCCTGACCCGGGCCGAGTCGGAGCAGATCGCCGCCGTCGCGATCGAGCAGAACCTGCTCGTCGTGACCGACGAGGTGTACGAGCACCTTGTCTACGACGGTGTGCACATTCCGCTGGCGACGCTGCCCGGTATGGCCGAGCGGACGCTGACCATCTCGTCGGGCGGCAAGACCTTCCAGTGCACCGGCTGGAAGGTCGGGTGGATCGTCGGACCGGAGCCGCTCGTCACCGCCGTTCGCACGTCGAAGCAGTTCCTGACGTACGTGAGCGGAGGTCCGCTGCAGTACGGCATCGCGGTCGGGCTGCGACTGGGCGACGACCATTTCGCCACACTTCGCGAACACGTCCGCTCCGAGCGGGATCGTCTGGCGGTCGGTCTGGCTGCAGCGGGGTTCGACGTCCCCACTGCCGAGGGCGGGTACTTCCTCACGACCGACGTCGCCGATCTCGGCCACACCGACGCCCGGACGTTCTGCCTCGAGCTCCCCGCAACGGCGGGGCTGGTCGCCATCCCGAGCAGCGTGTTCTACGACGACGCCGATCGGGGTCGGACGTTCGTCCGATGGGCGTTCTGCAAGCGGAGCGAGGTCGTCGCCTCCGCCGTGGACCGGCTGCAGCGCCTACGGTGACGCCGTGGATCTCGAGATGCCGTCCGAGGACGATCCGCGCCGCATCGAGGTGCGCGCCTGGATCGCCGATCATCCGTCACCGACCGGTCGGGAGCTGGCCGAGGCCGGCCTCGTCGCGCCGCACTGGCCGCGGCCGTGGGGGCTCGACGCCGACCCGATCCATCAGCTGATCATCGACGACGAGCTCAAGCGCGCCCGGATCCGTCGCCCCGACAACATGATCGGGATCGGCTGGGCGGGGCCGACCCTGGTGCACGCCGGCACCCCGGAGCAGAAGGATCGCTACCTGTTCCCGCTGCTGGCCGGTGAGGAGATCTGGTGCCAGCTCTTCAGCGAGCCCGACGCCGGAAGCGACCTGGCCAGCCTCGGCACACGGGCCGTCCGCGATGGCGACGAGTGGGTCGTGAACGGCTCGAAGATCTGGAACTCGGGTGCGCAGAACAGCCAGTTCGGCATTCTGATCGCCCGCACCGACCCCGACGCCCCCAAGCACCAGGGCATCTCCTACTTCGTGTGTCCGATGGACACGCCCGGCGTCGAGGTCCGGCCGGTACGCGAGATGACGGGCGTCGCCCTCTTCAACGAGGTGTTCTTCACCGACGTCCGGCTGCCCGCCGATGCGATCGTCGGCGACGTGAACCGGGGATGGGGCCTCGCGAAGGTGACGCTCGGCAACGAGCGCTGTCTCGCTGTCGGGCGGCGGCGCGTTGTGGGGCATGGGCCCCGAACGCGTACGCATTGTTCGACATCGTCCGTGAGCGCGGCGGTGTCACCGACCCGGTGCGTCGTCAGGAGTTGGCGTCGCTGTACATCGAGGCGGAGATCCTGCGGCTCATCCGGCTCCGCACCGTGAGCGCAGCCATCAAGGGTGAGGCCCCGGGTCCCGAGGCGTCGATCCGCAAGCTGCTCGCCGACGAGCACGGGCAGAAGATCATGGGGCTCGCGAAGGATCTGGTCGGGACCGGCGCCATGCTGACCGGCGAGGGCCCGATGGGAGCGCCGGTCGACATGTGGCACTTCGGCTACCTGTTCGCCCGAGCGCTGACGATCGGTGGCGGCACGACGCAGGTGCAGCGGAACATCCTCGCCGAGCGGGTGCTGGGGCTCCCACACGACATCGATCCCCACGAGGGTCGGCCGTGGACCGAGAGCCGACGCTGAGCCGTCGATGAGAGCGTTGATCACCGGCGGTGCCGGACTCCTCGGATCGGAACTGGCTCGGTGCACACCTGCCGGCTGGTCGACCGAGGTCACGATCCGTGAGCGGCCGGCATCTGCCGGGTTGAAGGCGCATCGCATCGACCTGGCCCAGCCCTTGGCGGCGTTCGAACTCGTGGAGCGCCGCCGGCCCGACGTCGTGATCCACACGGCGTACTCGAAGACCGACCAGCGCCTCACCGTCGACTCCACGACCGAGGTCGCCGCAGCATGCGCTGCGCTCGACATCGCGTTGGTCCACGTGTCGACCGACGCGTTGTTCGACGGTGACCACGCGCCGTACGCCGAGTCGGCGGAACCGGCGCCGATCCATGCCTATGGGCGGGCCAAGGCGCTCGCCGAGGCCGCGGTGTGCGAGGCGTGTCCCGATGCGGCCATCGTCCGGACGTCGTTGATCCTCGCCCCCGACGGCACCGACAGCACGTCGGCCTGGGTCGTCGAACGGCTTCGTTCGGGGGAGCGGGTCACGTTGTTCGACGACGAATTCCGCGCCCCGATCCTCGTCGACGACCTGGCCTCCCAGCTGTGGGACATCGTCAGCCTGCCGGCGGGCGAGCGCGCCGGTGTCTGGCACCTCGTGGGCCCCGAGCGCCTCAGCCGCGTCGATGTCGGCCGCATCCTGTGTCGTCGCTTCGGCCTCGACGAGTCGCTCATCGACGTGGCGAGTGCGGCGTCGATGGGGGAGCCTCGCCCCCGCGACGTGACGTTGTCGTCGGAACGGTCGTCACGACTTCCCTCGCAGGCGCGGCCGATCGGTAAGGTAAGCGCCCATGGCGAAACGAACCGGTAACGAGCTGCTCCTCCACGATCGGGTGATCAGCAAGGTCGACCTGCCCCGCGTGCCCGCCGGTACCCCCGGCAAGGTCATCCTGACCAGCGGGTGGGACCACCAGGACGGCCGCGACTGGCAGCGGTTCCGGGTGCTCTTCGAGATCGGCGGCCCCAACGGGACCGACGTCGGGTCGCTCAACCGTGGCACGCTGCAGCGCATCGACAAGCACGGCAAGGTCATCGAGGGGGAGAACAACTAGTCATGCGCATTTCAATGCAGATGCCATACGCCGGAGGGTTCGAGCAGTCGGTCCAGCAGACCGTGGCGCTCGAGAAGGCCGGGCTCGACATCGTCTACGTCGCCGAGGCGTACAGCTTCGATGCCGTGTCCGCGATGGGCTTCCTGGCCGCCCGCACCGAGACGGTGCAGATCGCTGCCGGCATCCTGCCGATCTACACCCGGACCCCCACGCTCCTCGCGATGACCGCTGCGGGCCTCGACCATGTGTCCGACGGTCGCTGCATCATGGGCCTCGGCGCGTCCGGCCCCCAGGTGATCGAGGGCTTCCATGGTGTGAAGTACGACGCCCCGCTCGGCCGTACGCGGGAGATCATCGAGATCTGCCGCAAGGTCTGGGCCCGTGAAGAGAAGCTCACCTACGACGGCAAGTACTACCAGTTGCCGCTCCCGCCCGAGCAGGGCACGGGCCTGGGCAAGCCGCTCAAGATCATCAACCATCCGAAGCGGTCCGACATCCCGATCCACATCGCGTCGCTCGGCCCCAAGAACCTCGAGCTGACCGCCGAGCTGGCCAACGGCTGGTTGCCGATCTTCTACTACCCGGAGAAGGCGAAGGATGCGTTCGGGCCGTCGCTCGACAAGGGCTACGCCAAGCGTTCACCTGAGCTCGGGCCCATGGACGTCGTCGCCGGTGGTCTCCTCGCCGTGGGCGACGATGTGAAGGGCGTGCTCGACATGGCCCGTCCCCTCATGGCGCTGTACGTCGGCGGCATGGGCGCGGTCGGTCAGAACTTCTACAACGCCCTCATCACCCGGTACGGGTACGAGGAGGAGGCCAAGCAGATCCAGGAGCTGTACCTCGCCGGCAAGAAGGAGGAGGCCGCAGCGGCCATCCCCACCGAGCTGCTCGAGCACACCAACCTGGTCGGCCCCGAGGGCTACGTGAAGGAGCGCATCGCGGCGTACAAGGAGGCCGGTGTCACCGTCCTCAACGTGACGCCCTTCGACGCCGATCAGCCTGCCCTGATCGAGAAGGTCAAGGGCTGGCTCTAGCCCTTCGACCGGGCAGCCGCCCCGGCTCGTTTGCCCTGCAGTTCAATCGGCAAACCGATCGAACTGCAGGGCAAAACGTGTGTGGGTCAGTTCCGGGCGAGTGACGCCACCCGGTCGAGGATCTCCTCGGCCTCGGTGACGAAGCGCTGCACCAGTTCGGCCGCGGGCACGAGCTCGTTGATGCCGCCAACGCCCTGCCCCGCCGGGAAGAACTCCTTGTTGGGGTCGACGCGGTCGTCGTCGAGGCCCAGACCGAGGTGGTTCGCCCCGTCGTTCATCGAACGGATGAACTGCTGGGGGAACGGCTGCAGCTCGTCGGGGTGCTCCTCCCAGTACTGGGTGTAGTCGTTGCGCAGCACACGGCACGTCTTGCCGGTGAAGCCCCGGCTGATGACCGTCGAGTCCTCCTTCGCGCCGAGCAGGAGATCCTTGTAGCCCCGGACGCCGTACGCCTCGGGCGTGGCGATGAAGCGGGTGCCGACCCACACGCCGTCGGCGCCGAGCGCGAGCGCGCAGCGGCGAGCCCCCGGCCGTCGTACAGACCGCCGGCGGCGACCACGGGCACCCGATCGCCGACGGCGTCGACGACCTGGGGCACGAGCGCCATGGTGGCGACCTGACCGGTGTGGCCACCCGCCTCGGTGCCCTGCGCGACGACGATGTCACAGCCCGCCTCGACCGCTGCGATCGCGTGGCGGACCTTGCCACAGATGTTCACCACGATGATGTTGTTGTCGTGGCACTGGTCGATGACCTTGCTGGGAACGCCGAGGCCGGCAGCGAAGACGGTCGCCCCGCCGGCGACGATGAGCTCGACCTGGGCCTCCATGTCGCCGGGCGCGGCGGTGAGGAGGTCGACACCGAACGGCTGGTCGGTGAGCGCCTTGGTGGCGGCGATCTCCTGTTCCATCCGGTCGTTGGACATGGTGGACGCCCCGAGGCAGCCGAAGCCGCCGCCGTTGGAGACCGCCGCGGCGAGCTCGCTGTAGGAGACGCCGCCCATGCCGGCGAGCATCACGGGGTGTTCGATCTGGAGGATCTCGGTGAGACGTGTGCGCATGTGGCGCACAGTAGCGGGGGAGGCCTGTTCGCGCTGCGGATGAGCGGGTCGGTACCATGGACGATCCCGGCCCGCCTGCCGGTGGACAGGATCAGGGGCGCTGGTGGCAGACGTAGCGGAGAGTGGGGCCGACGGGACGGTCGACGGGACGTCGGGCGACGACGATCTCAGCCTCGGTCGCAAGGCCGCCGGCGGCTTCGTCTGGGCGCTGGTCGGCTTCGCGCTCATGCAGGTCGGCTCGTTCGCCACCTACACCATCGCCACGAAGATCCTCGGAGCCGACGGCATCGGCGTGGTCGGCATCGCCCTCACGTTGGTCTTCTGGATCGACATCCTCCTCGGCGTCGGCATGGGCGCCTCGCTCATCTTCGAGCAGGAGAAGGGCCAGACCGAGCGGGTGGCCGTGGCGTTCACCGTCAACATGATGGTGGCGGTCGTGTTGTCGATTGCCATCTACTTCGGAGCCGGTGCCATCGACGACTTCCTCGGGGCGGGCAATCCCAACCTGTTCCGGGTCGTGGCTGCGTTGGTGCTCGTCAAGGGCCTCGGACAGGTGCCCGATGCGATGCTCAAACGCGATTCTCGACTTCAAGCGCCGCGCCAAGGCCGACTTCACGCGTTCGCTGGGCCGATTCGTCATCTCGGTCAGCCTGTTGAAGGCAGGTGTCGGGCCGATCGCCATGGTCATCGGTGTGCTCAGCGTGGAGATCGCCGCCACGGTGGTGACCTGGGCGCTGGTGCGCTTCAAGCCGACCCTCCGCTTCGACCTCAAGATCGCCGGTCAGATGCTCAGGTTCGGATCGGCGATGTTCGGCGCGCAGCTGGTGGGGATGCTGTGGCTCCAGGGCGACTACCTGGTGCTGTCACGCCACTTCAACAGCAAGTCCCGACAGTTCGGCGAGTACTACACGGCGTTCCGGCTGCCCGAGCTCGTGCTCGGCAGCGTCTACAACCTCTTCTCGAACGTGGCGTTCCCGGCCTATGCCGCCGCCCGCGAGGCCGGGCCGGAGGCGCTGCGCAACGCCTCCCTCAAGTCGCTCCGCTTGCTGTGCATGTTCGGCTTCGCCGCTGGCGTGGGAATGTCGCTGATCGCCCGCGACTTCATCACCGTCGTCTATCCCGAGGTCCTCGGGGCCATCCCGATCATGCAGCTCCTCTGCGTGGCCGGCGGGTTCGTCGGTGTCGGCTATGCGTCGGGCGACCTGTTCAACGCGATGGGCAAACCCCGCCTCGGCCTGTACTTCTCGTTGACCTTCGTGCCGATCCTGATGGGTGGGTTCGTGCTCGTGGTCGATCGGGGTGTGATCGCCATCGCCGCCGTGCACGTCGCGGTGATCATCCCGTACTCGGCGTTCCGGATCCAGGTCGCGAACCGTCTGCTCGGCACGACGTGGAAGGACTCGCTCATCGCCCTGCGCCCCGCAGCGGCGCTCGTGATCGGTATCGGTGCGTTCGCGTGGCCGGTCCGCCTCACGCTCGATGCCGGCTGGGGTTCGCTGTTCGCGGTGTTCTTCGCCGGGCTCCTCGGCGGGTTCGCCGGGTTGGCGGTCGGGGATCGGGCCACGCTCGTCGAGCTCGGCGAAGGTGGTCAGAAGGTGCTCGCCCGGTTCCGCTGAGAACATGAGCCCAACGTCGGGTTCGGGCGCGCAGAACGTCGATCGAGCACGTACGCTTCCCCGAATGGCATCGATCGAGGGACTGAAGCGGAAGCTCAACGAGTACAAGCCGACGGTGGTGTCGGCCTTCGTGGTCTATGTGACACCGCGGGCGTCGCCGATCGACCCCGACGACATCGACCCCAAGTTCACGATCGTCGAGGTCAACACGCCCGACGACCCGATCCTCCCCAAGATCACGTCGAGCAAGCGGCAGTTGAAGATCGCCCAGGACGCGATGCGCGACGGTCGTTGGAACGTGATCGTGGCGCTCAACGAGGACATGGAACCGGTCGGTCGCATCTGGGAGACGGTGCGAACCGAGACGGCGCTCGCCAACGGCGTGCCCCGCATGAAGCTCGCGTCCGACGAGTTCTTGATGTTCGACCTGTGGGTCGACCGTGAGTACCGCCGGGGCGGTTTGGCCAACACGATGGCCGACTTCTTCTTCCGGCGCGACCCTCCCGAGACCAGCCCCCGTGCCGGCGGCAACGGCTACGGGTTCGTCGCTTACGAGAACGTTCCCTCGATCCTCTGGCACCACTCCGTGGGGTTCCAGATCGCGCAGACGATGAACTACCTCCAGATCGGGCCGTTCATCAAGTGGAAGATCCCGTTCAGCGAGATGCCGAGGTTCGGCCCGATGTCACGCAAGGGTCGTCACACCGATCCCGACAAGAAGATCTTCGGCCCGCCACTGTTTCCATGACCTCGGCCACCTGCGCTTCGGTACCTCGGTTGTCCGAGACCTCGGCTGATCCGGCTCAGGACGAGCGGTAGGCGCCGGGGCCGCTGAGGGCCCCGCGGCGCCACAACGACGGGCGGTACATGATGCCGCGGGGTGAGTCCTCGAACAGCCAACGGATGAAGTTGCGACGGGTCCAGTCGTTCGTGCCTGCTACCGCCAGCGCCGCCGCAGCGCCCTTGCGATGCTGGAGCGCCCGCACGAGCAGGCTGCTCATGCGGGCGTCGTTACCGAGTTCAGTGAGGAACTCGGCCTCGTAACCCGCCGCGACGAGCGCGGGGTCGTGCCAGGAGGCGTTGATGTGGCGGGCCGCCATCTCGCCGGTCTGGAGGGCCTGTCCGATGCCCTCGCCGGTCATGACGTCGCAGGCGCCGACGGCGTCTCCGACGAACAGGACCGAGCCAGCCGATGTCGACAGCTCACCGGGGCGGCACGGGATCGGCCAGGCCCGGTGCGGTTCGAGGGGCTCGACGTCGGGCCCGAGGAGCTCGCGCACGTGCGGACGCTGGAGGAGGTCCTGCCAGAGCCCCTTCATGTCCTGGATCGAGTGCGTGCCACCTCGTTGGATACCGAAGCCGATGTTGGCGCGTCCGCCCGGGAGCGGGAACGACCAGAAGTAGCCCGGCAGGAAATCCGGCTCGAAGAACACCACGAGATCGGTTGCTGCCCGTCCGCTGACGCCCCCCACGTACTGGCGGAACGCGTGCCACTCGCCGCGGTACCCCTCGACCCCGGCACCGAGCAGCTTGCGGGTCGGCGACCACATGCCGTCGGCCGCCACGGCGAACCGGGCCCGCACCTCGCCCAGTCCCTCGACCTCGGCGACGACGCCGTCGGCCGTGTTGGCGATGGACGTCAGGGCAGCGCCCTCCGCGATCTCGGCGCCGTCCTTGCGAGCACGATCGACGAGCGCAGCGTCGAGGTCGCGGCGGGTCGCCACGACGGCGTAGAGCCCCTGGCCGCGGGGGAGTGCGAACCGGCGTTCGACCCCGTACGGAGCGCGGACGACCACGTCGTGGACCGGGAGCCACGAATCGATCTGGTGTGGCTCGACGCCGAGCCCCTCGAGGTGGCGGAGCGCACTGGTGGTGAGGCCGTCGCCGCAGATCTTGTCGCGGGGGAACGACGCCTTGTCGACGACCAGCACCGACCGGCCCGACCGGGTGAGCGTGATGGCCGCAGCGGTGCCAGCCGGACCGGCACCCACGATCAGCACATCCACGTCGCTCACCCCGTGGAGGCTACTTCTTGGCGGCGACCGCCAGGATCTCGTCGAACCCGGCCTGCAACGACCTCACGAGCACGTCGGGATCGGGGACGGCGGCGGGGTCGGACGCGATGCCGATGTTGAGGTCGTTCTGGTAGCTGAGCAGCGTGATGTTGAGCGCGGCGCCGGCGAGCGGTCCGAAGGGGAACTGGGCCTCCATCTTCGCTCCGCCCAAGTAGACGGGAAACGGGGCACCCGGCACGTTCGATGTCGTGAAGTCGACCGCCTTGACCATCGAACCGAACAGTGCGGTGACGGCCGTCGTGGGCAGCCGGTTGAGGATGCTGGCGACGGGCTCGACGAGGTCGTTGGCAGGCTCCATGCGGGCCCCGTCGACCATCGAGTGGACCTGGCGCATGGAATCGAGGGGATCCTCGGCGTCGATGGGTAGCTCGAGGCGGGCCGGGACGAAGGCGTTGCCGGCGACGTTCTCGAGCTCGGCAGTGCGGACATTGATCGGAATGGCCATGCGCAGCTCGTCGCAGTCGATCCCGTGGGCCAGGTGGTACTTGTACAACCCCCGGGCCACGCCGCCGACGAAGGCGTCGTTCAGCTTGCCGCCGGCCACCTTGGCGGCGGCCTTGGCGCCGTCGAGGGGCACGGTGATCGTGTCGAACCGCGACGACAGGGACCGGCCGACCATCAGTGGGCTCATGGGATGGCTGGCGGGGCGCAGGACCCGACCCACCGACGACGCCAGTTCGCTGCCGGCGGCGAGCGTGCCGATGGGATCGGTGAGCGCCGAGGCGGCGCTCCCGAGCACCCCATTGGCGAGCCGGCGGGCCAGACCGAGCTGGTGTCGGGTCTGGTGGTCGAGCGCGTCGGCGAATCGCTCGGGCTGGCTCATCACGTGGATCGTCGGCTCCGGCGGCATCTCCCGCTCGGGGGCATCGGGTTCCATGTCGAGCAGTTCGAGCTGCAGCCGCATGCCACCCACGCCGTCGGTGATCGCGTGGTGCACCTTCATGATGAGCGCCGACTTCTTGCCGGGCAGGCCCTCCACGACGACGGCGCGCCACAGCGGACGGGCCCGATCGAAGCCCGACATCGCCACCGGCTCGGCGATCGACAACAGGTCGCGGATCGTGGCGCGGCCGGGCGCCTTGACCCACCACAGGTGGAACCCGAGGTCGAAGTAGGGGTCGGTCTCCCAGCGAGGCGGGGCCGCCGACAGCGGGTTGGAGCGCACCCGCTGGCGCAGGCGGGGGATGACCCGGCTGAGCCGTTCGAAGCGGTGGGTGAGGATGTCGCGGTCGATGGCCCGGTCGAACGTGAACACGGCCGTGATCGTGGAGCGGAGCGCCGGGTCCTTCTCGATGTTCCACATGAGTGCGTCGGCATCGCTCATGCGATCCTCGTACAGCATGTCGTCGTTCATCGAGTGCCCCCTGGAGTGTCCCGCCCTGATGTCCGTCACCGGACGATGGATCTACGGATCGTACGCGGGCTGGTCAGGCCAGCACGACGGGAAGTTCGGAAAGTCTGCGGAAGCTGAACGGCGACGCCAGTTCTGTCCTGCAGAATCGCCCCTGGAGGGGCCGAACTGCAGGACAGAAGCGGTGAGACAGCGCCGGGCTCGGCCTAGTGGGCCGGTGGGTTGCAGTTGTAGTTCGCCTTGAACTTGTCGGTGTCGGTGCGGCCGTCGACGAACACACGCGTGCGGGTGAGCGTGACGTCGCCGCATCCCGACGTCTTGCTGATTGCGGTCTGCGCACCGGCCGCGAACCGCGTCGACCACAGCTGCACCGTGATCGAGGTGTTGGTGTACGTCGGGTAGATCACGACGCCGTAGGGCGTGTTGTTCTTGATCTTGAGGTCGACCGAGGGGTAGGCGAGCGTCGCCTCACGCCCGAACGGGTAGCGGCTGATGTAGATCGAGTGGGCCTTGTGCTCGGGAATGTCGAGGCCGGCGAAGAACGCGGCGTTGAATGTCGTGGTGGCCCATTGGCTGACACCACCGCCGAAGTCCTCCTCGAACTTGCCCTGCTCGATGACGGGCGCGCTGACGAACCCCTTCTCCTTGGTGCGCCGGCCGACGGTGTCGTTGGCCGAGAACGTCTCGCCGGGGGCGATGATGATGCCCTTGGTGAGGTCGGACATCTTGTGGATGTTCGTGACCCGGGCAGCGCAGCACGGGTGCTGGGTCGTGAACTCGCCGACGACCTCCTTGACGCCGAGGGTGTTCGCCCATTCGACGCCCTCGGCCGCTGTCACCGTGCGGGTCCCCAAGGTGACCTCGCTCTTGCCGTCGAGAAGCGCGGCCACGATCGTCGCCGGGGCCCCGGCGTCGCAGCACACGACGGCGTCGGCGCCGGGCACCGGCGTGGGGACGCCGTTGACGATGTCGAACCGCACGCCCGTCGGGTTCGCCGGAACCTTCAGGCGGTCGGCGAGGAGCGTGGCGACGTAGTCGTCGTCGAGACCGAGCTTGGCGGTGCTGCCGGAGGTGTCGAGGCGGAACCCGGCGCGGAGGTCGTCACCCTTGATCTCGCTCGTTGTCTCGCCGTACTTGAGGGTGAGGGGATGGGAGGCGACCTCGTTGGCGCGGGCGATGACGGTCAGGACCTCGCCGTCGGACACCTTCGGGCGGGTCTCCTGCTGGGTCGTCTCGATCGTGATGGTGCCGCCGACCTCGGTGATCCCGTTGGGCGCCTGGGCGAGGATGTCGTCGACGTCGAGGGCCTTGCCGGGCTTGCCCGGCGTCATGTCGATCTTCTCGGGGCTGACGTCCATCGTCGGCTCGACCGGTTTCGTCCGGCGGTCGCCCTCGGCAGCCACGATCGCCGCCGACGCGGTCTGGCGGTCGACGCGGAGCGTGACCGGGGCGACGCGTTCGCTGACGAACGACTTGGCCCAGCGCAGGGGAGCGAGCGGTCCGGGGTCGGTGCGGCCGACCTCGAGCGCCGCCTCCTTCGTCGCCCCCACGTCGACGGTGAGGCCGAGATCTCCGGCGGTCGTGTCGATCGCGAAGTCGGGGGTGACGATGCGGACCGGCGTCGTGGCGAACGACTCGTCGAGCTCTCGGAGGCTCTCGTCGAGTCGCTCTCCCGACTCGCCCCCGACGTCGTTGCCCGCCAGGGTGACATTGGTCGCGACGGTCACCGGCTGGTCGTCGGGGCCGAGCGCCGCCCAGAGCGCCGCGAGGAGGCCGAACGCCACCAGGGGCGCGGCCAGACAGAGGAGGAGGACTACTTTCCAGCGGGACACTCCCAATAGGATGGCCGCTCAGCGCGGGTTCGTCGGGGCATCCCCTCCTGATTGCCCACATCGTCACGAAGGTGTCACCGGATCGTCATGGCGCCGGTGACGAGAGCAAGGAGTCACTGGCCGATGCCGATCAATCCTGATGCCGTCGGCGTCACGTCCGACCCGTCCACCACCTCCTGGCGTTCCAAGGACTCGCTGCTGTATGCCCTCGGTGTGGGTGCCGGTGTCGACGACCTGGCGTTCACGACCGAGAACTCCATGAACGTGACCCAGCGGGCCCTGCCGACCCAGGTCGTGACGATCGCCGACGTCAGCGGGGTGTTCGGAAACATCGGGTCGTTCAACCCGGCGATGCTCGTGCACGGCGAGCAGCGCATCACGCTGCACCGGGAGTTGCCGGTCGAGGGCACCGTCAGCACGGTTGCCGAGATCACCGGCATCTACGACAAGGTGAAGGGCGCCGTCGTCGAGATCACGGCCCGCTCCTCCGACGCAACGTCGGGGGAACCGCTCTTCGACTCGGTGATGTCGGCGTTCATCCGCGGCGAGGGCGGCTGGGGCGGCGACCGTGGCCCGTCTGGTCCGCAGAACGCCGCCCCCGATCGCGATGCCGACGAGGTGGTCACGTTGCAGACCACCCGTGACCAGGCCCTGATCTACCGCCTCTCGGGCGACCGCAACCCGCTGCACTCCGATCCGGGGTTCGCCGCGTTTGCCGGTTTCGACCGTCCGATCCTCCACGGCCTCTGCACCTACGGCTTCACCGGTCGAGCCGTGCTCGGCGCCCTGTGCGACAACGATCCCGCCCGGTTCCGGCACATGGAGGGGCGGTTCAGCTCCCCGGTCTTTCCCGGTGAGGCGCTCACGATCCGCATCTGGCGCACGGGTGACGGCGAGGCCGTGTTCCGGACCGAAGGTGGTGACGGCCGCACCGTCATCGACTCCGGACTCGCCCGCTTCGACGTCTGATCCGACCGATGGCGGGGTCGTACTTCCCCCTCGACGACCGTCCGTTCCGCCTCCGGATGGGACTCCGGCCCCTCGATCTCGCCGAGTGGTTGGAACCCGATGAGCACGCCGCCGATGACCTTGCGCTGAAGCAGCAGCTGGTCGCCGAGCGCTACGACGACGTCGTCGCGATCGTCGACGAACCCACCGTCCACGCTGCCTGCGACGAACTCTGGAGCCTGGTCGAGCCTGCCGCCAGGGGTTTTGTGCTGCGAGGGACGACACCAGCGTCGCTCCTCGCAGCACAAAACCCCGACGATCATCACCCGATCGTTCGGGCCGGGTTGGCGACCCAGGAGGACTGGGTGGTGATGGCGCCGGTCGGGGGCCGACTGGTGTTGGCAGCGGCATGCGTGTGCTTCCCGACGCGCTGGGTTCTCGCAACGAAGATCGGTAAGCCGATGGCCGCGGTGCACGAGCACGTGGCCTACTACGACGAGCACCTGTCGCTGCCGGTCGACTCGTTCTTCGAGCGACTCACCGTCGACCGGCCGATGTGGCGGCTCAACTGGAACCTGATGGACGACCCGACGCTGTTCCAGCCCGTGGCGGGTTCGGCGGCGTCGGTGCCGGCGGACGAGGTGGGCGACCGCATCTGGCTCCGCATCGAGCGCCAGACCCTTCGTCGACTCCCCGAGACCGGCGCCATCGTGTTCGGCATCCGGATCCACCAACGACCGCTCTCGGCGCTCGCCACCCGACCCGACGAACTGGCCACCCTTCGCACCGCGATCGCCAACCTCCCGCCCGAGACGTTCGCCTACAAGAGCCTCGGCGGGTTCGCCCAGGCCCTGGACACCTGGATCGGGGACCACCTCACCAACCCGCCGCACTGAACGGTCGCGACGTTGGCGGTTTCGCGATTGGATCGCGACACGTTTCGGGTGGGCTCAGAACAGTCGGAGCACGTTCGATTCGATGCCGCGGAGCTCGTCGTAGTCGACCTCCACGCAGGCGATGTCGCGACTGGCGGCGAGGACCTTGGCCTGGGGCTTGATGCTCTGGGCGACGAACACGCCGCGGACTCCACGGAGTGTCGGATCTCGTTCGAGGCGTTCGAGGTAGCGCGTCAGCTGCTCGACCCCGTCGATCTCTCCCCGCCGCTTCACCTCGATGGCGACGGCGGTCCCGTCGGCGTCGCGGCACAGGAGGTCGACCGGACCGATGTCGGTCGGAAACTCCCGTCGGACCAGCACGAGGCCTTGTGCGATCGCCTCGGTGTTGGCCGCGAGCAGCTCCTGGAGATGGGCCTCGACGCCGTCCTTCTGGAGGCCGGGGTCGATGCCGAGCTCGTGGGCGCTGTCGTGCAGGACCTCCTCGAGCGTGATCGTGAGGGTCTCGCCCTTCGGGTTGGTGACCGTCCACACCCCGTCGCCCTCGATCAGCCGGTTGGGGGCGTTCATCCAGTTCAGTGGCTTGTAGGCCCCGCCGTCGGCGTGGATGGCGACGCACCCGTCGGCCTTCACCATGAGGAGCCGCGTGGCGAGCGGGAGGTGGGCGGTGAGGCGACCGGCGTAGTCGACGGAGCAGCGGGCAATCACGAGACGCACGGGCCGTGATCCTACGGGACCGAGGCGTCGGCTCAGTCGCCTTCGAACGTCAGGAGGCCGCGCTCGTTGCCTTCGCCGAAGACGGGCAGCTCGTCGTCGGTCGCCGGCAACGCCACGCGTTCCTCGGCGCGTTGCGCAAGCACGGTCTTGCTGAGCGGGGAGAGCGGTGCGCTCAGCATCCCGCAGATCGAATCGATCAGATCATTGATGTAGAGCTCCTGTTGCGTCCGATGTTCCTCGGGGGAGGGGAAATCGTCGGGCGAGGAATACGTCTCGAGCAGCAACGCATGGAACATCGTTCCGTTCATGAGTTGTGTGCGACGCATGCGAAGCAAGGTGGGGGCGCGGGGAATATGCCGATAGAGCACCGGCGCAATGGCAGCGAAGGCCGGCGGGAGGTGGTTGAAGAGCCAGTCGTTGAGCGGGTGTCCCGGCGTGGCGGACAGCTGCGCCATGATCCGGATGTAGTGGACGCCACCGTCCTCGTGATCGCCCAATCGCCGCGCCAGCGGGCGCACCATGATGCTCACCGCGTCGTGCAGGCTCAGCTCGTCGGCGGCGCCGTAGTCCTCGAGCATCGCCATCCGCTCCTGGTCGAGGCGGAGGCGATGCTTCTCGAGCAGCGCCTTCAGGAGACCGTCACGACTCCCGAAGTGGTAGTGCAGCGCCGACTTGTTGCGCTGGCCCGCGTCGCGATTGATCTCGCTGAGCGACACCGCCTCGAGCCCACGTTCCGCGAACAGTCGCTCGGCGGTCGAGATGAGGACAGCCTGCGTGCGCAGGCTGTCGGATCGTTGTGGTGGCATGGGCGGCTCACGAACTGGTTTGGTCGTGAACCAACCTAAGTTAGGACCGTGCGTTCTTCAACTGTTTCAGCGACTTCGCGCGGTCGGTTGCATCCAATTCGACCTTGCGCAACCGCACGAAGTTCGGCGTCACTTCGACGCATTCGTCGGATTCGATGAACTCCAACGCCTGCTCGAGCGACAACAGACGGGGCGGGACCAAGGGCACGGTGTGGTCCGAGGACGACGTGCGCATGTTCGTCAACTTCTTCTCGCGGCAGATGTTGACATCCATGTCGTCGGACCGGGAGTTCTCGCCCACGATCATGCCTTCGTACACCTCGGTGCCCGGCGGCACGAAGAGCGTGCAACGCTCCTGGAGCGCAGTGATGGCGTACGCGGTGGTCGAACCACGTCGATCGGACACGATCGAGCCGCGCTCACGGGCGCGGAGCTCGCCGGCCCACGGCTCGTAGGTCTCGAACACGTGGTGCATGATGCCGGTGCCGCGCGTCTCGGTGAGGAACTCGGTGCGGAATCCGATGAGGCCGCGGGCGGGCACCAGGTAGTCCATGCGGACCCAGCCGGTGCCGTGGTTGGTCATGTTCTCGAGGCGACCCTTGCGGGGGGCGACGAGCGACGTGACGGCGCCGAGGTGCTCCTCGGGGACGTCGATCGTGAGGCGCTCGACCGGCTCGGACAGGTGGCCGTCGATCTCCTTGGTCACGACCTGCGGCTTGCCGACCGTCAGCTCGAAGCCGTCGCGGCGCATCATCTCGATGAGGATCGCCAGCTGCAGCTCGCCGCGGGCCTGAACCTCCCAGGCGTCGGGGCGTTCGGTGCCGAGCACGCGGATGGAGACGTTGCCGACGAGCTCCTGGTCGAGGCGCGCCTTCACCTGGCGGGCGGTCAGCTTGGAGCCGTCCTTGCCGTTGAGCGGCGCGGTGTTGATGCCGATGGTCATCGACAGCGACGGCTCGTCGACGGTGATGACGGGGAGGGCGACGGGGTTCTCGGGATCGGCGAGGGTCTCGCCGATGGTCACGTCGAGACCGGAGACCTCGATGATCTCGCCGGCCTTGGCCTCTTCGACCTCGACGCGCTCGTGGCTCTCGGTCATGTAGATGACCCCGACCTTGGCCCGTTCGATCGTGCCGTCGGCCCGGCACCAGGCGATCTGCTGGTTGCGGCGGATCGTGCCGTTGACGATGCGGCACCGGGCGAGACGACCGACGTAGGGGTCGGCGGCCAGGTTGGTCACGAGCGCCTGCAGCGGCTGCTCGGCGTTGGCCTGAGGGGCGGGCACCTTGTTGACCAGCGTCTGGAAGAGCGGCTGGAGGTCGGTGCCCTCGTCCGCGAGGTCGAGGGTGGCCGTGCCGGCGCGGGCCGAGCAGTAGACGATGGGGAACTCGATCTGGTGATCGTGGGCGTCGAGATCCAAGAACAGCTCGTAGACCTCGTCGACGACGTCGGAGATGCGGGCGTCGGCGCGATCGATCTTGTTGATGACCAGGATCACCGGCAGGTCGAGCGCCAGCGCCTTGCGCAGCACGAAACGGGTCTGGGGCAGCGGACCTTCGGATGCGTCGACGAGGAGCACGACGCCGTCGACCATGGCGAGCGCCCGCTCGACCTCGCCACCGAAGTCGGCGTGGCCGGGTGTGTCGACGATGTTGATCTTGATCTCGGGGCCTTCGGGGCTCGGCCACCGCACCGCGGTGTTCTTGGCCGAGATGGTGATGCCCTTCTCGCGCTCGAGGTCCATCGAGTCCATGATGCGGTCGACGACCTCGGCCCCTTCCCGGAAGGCGCCGGACTGGCGGAGCATGGCGTCGACGAGCGTCGTCTTGCCATGGTCGACGTGGGCGATGATCGCCACGTTGCGGATGAGGGGATTCGTGACGCGATCGGCGAGAGCGGACGCGCTCATGGCAACTCCAAGGATTCCAGGGGGACCACCCAGTCGATCAGCGGGCGTGCCGCGGACCGATACGGGAGGTATGGGTCCCCCAGTCTGCCCCAGAAGCGCTCGCGTCCGCGAACTCTCGGCCAGGAAGTTCGTCGCGGCGCCGGTCGGGGCGCCCCCGATCAGCCCAGGCGGGGCGGCGGCGGGCCGACGTAGGTGGCGTTCCCGAAGGCCAGGAGCGGGTAGAAGATGAACGGCAGGAAGATGAGGCCGAGGGCGAAGCCGACTTCCTTGTTGAAGAGCTTCGAGAGGTCGATCATGCCGATGACCGCACCGATGCAGCAGAAGTAGGAGCCGATCGTCCACAGGATCGCCTGTTCGGGCTTCGTGCGCTGGAAGATCCGGTAGTAGTTGAGGAACGGGACGATGCCCATCCAGCCCGGGTCGCCCATCTTCTCGGACACCTTCCAGGCGGAGAACAGCATCAAGGCGAAGAAGCCGAGGCCGACGACGAAGAACACCACACCGAAGAGGGCGCCGACCGCGCCCCCCGAGTCTGCGAGAAGGACAGCGTTCATGGCGGCTCCGGTTCTGCTCTACGGGAACGGCCGGCGGGAGACCGACCGTTCGGGAAGCGTATCGGCCGGTCCCCCGAAACGGCCGGATTCCCCGTGAAGCGACCTAGTTGCCGCCGCCGAGCCGCTTTCGGATGAGCTCGCGGCGTTGTTGGAGCTCCGCGTAGGTCACGGTGTCCATCTCGGGGTCGACGATGCCGAAGCTGGCCTTGATCGCCTCGCGGTCGGCCGCCAGCTCTCGTGGATCGACGCCGAGCTCGGCGGCGAGCTGGGACCCGTAGTTGACGGCCAGGTGCGTCGACAGCTCGGCGAACTCGTTGAGCAGGTCGAGGTTCGGGGCGAGACGGGCGATGGCGCCGTCGAGGAAGACCAGGTTCTTGACGTACAGCATGAGGATCTTCGGGAGGCGGGCGCCGTAGCCGAGCAGGGCCTTGGTGATCTTCTGGATCTCGCCGACGAGCTGGTCCTGGGTCAACGTCGTCGGATCGACCGGAGCCTGGTCGAGACCGAGCTCCTTCATCACGTCGTCGATGTCGACGTCGGCGGGGAGCGCACCGAGATCTCGGAACGCTGCGATCTGGCCGGGGATGTCCCCGGCGGCGCCGAGGAGCATGAGACGCAGGAACGCGTTGCGCTGCAAGGGCGTCATTCGGGCGGTGATGCCGTGGTCGAGCAGCCCGATGTTGCCGTTCGGGAGGACCATGAGGTTGCCGCCGTGGAGGTCCCCGTGGAAGATCCCGTGGATCATGCATCCCTCGGTGAACCCGCGCATGCCCACCCGAACGACCTCTTCGGTGTTGATGCCGGCGGCCTGCATGCCCTCGACGTCGTCGAACGAGAAGCCCTCGAAGCGTTCCATGACGAGGATGCGGCGGGTGACGAGCGTGGGGTGCGGGCGGGGTACCACGTACCCACGCTGGTTGAGCGACGCGAACACCGTCGCGATGTCGATCATGTTCTCGGCCTCGAGCCGGAAGTCGAGCTCCTCGCAGATGGTCTCGGCGAACAGTTCGACCAGCGCCGGTGGATTGGCGAGCGCTGCGATCGGGATTCGACCCACGAGCAGCGGCGCGATCCGCGGCCATGACCTGGAGGTCACGATGGACCTGGCTGCGGATGGTCGGGCGCTGCACCTTCACGACGACGGGGGTGCCGTCGTGCAGCGTGGCGCCGTGGACCTGGGCGATCGATGCCGCGGCGATCGGTGTGCGGTCGAAGGTGGCGAAGATCGACTCGATGCTGGCGCCGAGCTCGGACTCGACGACCTCGCGCACCGACTCGAACGATTCTGCCGGCACCTTGTCGCGGCACTTCTTCATCTCGTCGACGAGCTCGGCGGGGAAGATGCCCTCGCCGGAGCTCACGATCTGGCAGAGCTTGATGTACGTGGGGCCGAGGCGCTCGGCGGCCTCGCGGATGCGGCGCGACACCCCGGCGCGGGAGGTGGCCCCGCCACGGCGCCGGTCTCCGGCCGCCCAGATGCCGACGGCACCGCCGAGCCGCCCGCCGACGACGACCAGTCGCCCGAGGGGAGGGAGCCGGCGCGCCCGGGTCAGTTCCGGGACCTGCCGGCGGGTGGCGAGCCGGAGCACCCGGATGCCGCGCATCCACGCCAGCTGGTCCCGGTCGACGTTCCACGGGCCGTTCTCGGTGAACGACCCCCAGGTGAGGTCGAGTGGCGTGGGTTCGATGTCAGCCATGGGCCCGGTCAGTCATTGGACCAGTCTGCTGCCTCGAGCGCCGCCGCGGCCATCTCCGGGCGGCAGATGAGCAGGTCCGGCAGATAGGGGTCGGCGTTGTTGTAGCGGAGCGGTGACCCGTCGAGCCGGGAGCACCACAGGCCGGCGGCGAGGGCGACGGCCACCGGGGCGCACGAGTCCCACTCGTACTGGCCGCCCGAATGCGGGTAGATGTCGGCCTCGCCCCGCACCACGGCCATGGCCTTGGCGCCGGCCGAGCCCATCTCCACGAGCACACCGCCGAGTCGGTCGCAGATCTGCAGCGCCTCCGCCGGCGGGCGGCTCCGGCTCACGATGATGCGGGGCGGCCCGTCGGCGCGGGGCGGCAGGGTCGGCGCGCCGGGGCCGGTGGCGAGCGTCACGCCGAGCGCCGGCAGGGCGACCGCCCCGAGGGTCGCCACCCCGTCGACGGACAAGGCGACGTGGACCGCCCAGTCGGAGCGGGGCGGCTCGGAGAACTCCCGCGTGCCGTCGAGCGGGTCAACGATCCACGCCCGGGCCGAGCCGAGCCGTGCCGCAGCGGCCTCGGGGCGCTCACGTTCCTCCTCGCTCAGGATCGGGTCGTGAGGTCGCTCGGCGCGGAGCTGTTCCATCAGCCACGCGTTGGCGCGCCGGTCGCCCTCGACCTTGAGTTCGGCGGCGTCGGCCCCCGCTGCCGCGAGTTCGGCGCGGATGTCGAGGAGCAACCGGCCGGCCTCGGTGGCCAGGCGGGCAGCGAGGGCGTGGTCGTCGGCGATGCCGAGGTCGCTGGAGGACATGGTCGGGGAGTCTGCCATGGTCGCCGCGCCGACGGCCCTCCGCTACCGTCGTCGGCCGTGCACGTTCTGTTCGCCACCGCCGAGATGGAACCGCTGGTCTCGACCGGCGGCCTGGGCGTGGCGTCGGCGGGTCTGGTCGCGGCGCTGCGTCGCGACGGTGTGCGCGTGACGCCCGTGCTTCCGGGCTACCGGCCCTGGGAGCTCGTCGACGAACGGGTGCTCCAGCTGACCGTCCCGGCGTGGGCGGGGCCGGCCGTTGCGCGGATCGGTACCGTGCCCGGCCTCGGCGAGGTGGCCGTCATCGACGCTCCGTCACTGCCGCGGCCGCACCCGTACGTCGATCCCGAGACGGGGAGCGGGTGGCGTGACAACGACCACCGGTTCTTCGCCTGGTCGAGCGCCGTGGCGGCGCTGGCGATGGCGCTGCGCCCCGACGTGGTCCACGTCAACGACTGGCACGCGGCGACCACGCTCGCCCACCTGCGCCCGGGTCCGGCGACGGTGTTGTCGATCCACAACCTCGCCCACCAGGGCTGGTGCGACGAGGGCTGGGTGGGTGCGCTCGGCACCCGCGGCGAGCGCTTTCGGTGGAAGAACTCGGTGAATGCCCTCGCCGGCGGCATCGCCTTGGCCGACCGGGTGGTCACGGTCAGCCCCCGCTACGCCGTCGAGATCACGACCGAGGAGGGTGGCATGGGGCTCGATCGCCTCCTGGCGTCCCGTGGCAACGACCTCGTCGGCATCCTGAACGGCATCGATACCGACGACTGGGACCCATCGTCGGATCCGGCGCTCGTCACGCCGTTCGATGCCGCCCGCCCCGAGCTCAAGGCGGCCAACCACGACGCGCTGTGCGACGAGCTCGGTCTGGCGGCCGGTCCCGGCCCGCTCGTGGTGAGCGTGAGCCGATTCGACTACCAGAAGGGCATCGACCTGTTGGGCGAGGCCGGCGGCATCCTCGCCGGAATCCCGGTTCGCCTCGCGCTCTTGGGTTCGGGGGAGTGGGAGACCGAAGCGGCGATGGCGCGGCTCGCCGAGGCGCACCCCGGTCGGATCGCGTTCCGACAGGGCTACGACGCCGCGCTGGCCCACCGGATGTTCGCCGCCGGTGACCTCGCGATCATCCCGAGCCGGTTCGAGCCGTGCGGGCTCACCCAGATGCAGGCGATGCGCTACGGCACGGTACCGATCGTGAGCGACGTCGGGGGGCTCCACGACACCGTCGTCGACATCGATGCTGCTCCCCGGACCGGCACCGGGGTGCTCCTCCGTTCGGTGTCGGCGGCCGGCATCGTCGACGGGGTGCACCGCGCCAACCGGCTGTGGTCGAACAAGGCGAAGGCGGCCCGGGTGCGCCGCCGGGCCATGGAGATCGACTGGTCCTGGGACGCTCCCGCGGCGCGGTACCGGTCGCTGTATGAAGGCTTGGTTTCGGGGGCCGAAACGGCCTGAACGGCCCTGATGCGCCGATAGGCTCGCGGGCGTGGCACAACCCAACGTCCTCGTCATGGTCCTCGCGGGCGGTGAGGGCAAGCGTCTCCTTCCCCTCACCAACGATCGAGCCAAGCCCGCCGTCCCGTTCGGCGGCAGCTACCGCCTGATCGACTTCGTGCTGTCGAACTTCGCGAACGCGCAGTACACCCGCATCGTGGTGCTCACGCAGTACAAGAGTCACAGCCTCGACCTCCACATCAGCCGGACGTGGCGGTTCTCGACACTGCTCGGGAGCTACGTGAGCTCCGTGCCGGCGCAGATGCGCCTCGGGCCCTACTGGTTCAGCGGTTCGGCCGACGCGATCTACCAGAACCTCAACCTGATCACCGACGAGAAGCCCGACATCGTCTGCGTGTTCGGTGCCGACCACATCTACCGCATGGATCCCCGGCAGATGGTCGACTACCACCAGCAGCACGGGGGTGGCGTCACCGTCGCGGCGATCCCGGTGCCACGCGACCAGGCGTCGGCGTTCGGCATCATCGAGGCGAACGCGGAAGGCACGATCACCCGCTTCCTCGAGAAGCCCGAGGATCCGCCGCCGATGCACGACAACCCCGACATGTGCCTGGCGTCGATGGGTAACTACGTCTTCGACACCGACGTGCTCGTCGAGGCGGTGACCCCCGGCAGCCTCACCGGTCTGCCCCACGACATCGGCGGCGATCTCATGCCGCGGCTGGCCGAGCGGGCGAGTGCCCGGGTGTACGACTTCAGCACCAACGACGTTCCAGGTCAGGGTGAGCGCGAGCGTGGGTACTGGCGTGACGTGGGAACGGTCGACGCGTACTACGACGCCAACATGGACCTCGTGGCCTCTGTGCCCGTGTTCAGCCTCTACAACGAGGACTGGCAGGTGTTCACCTATTCGCCGCCGCGACCGCCGGCCAAGCTGCTCGCGGCCCGAGCGGTCGGCTGCCCGAGGTGACCGACACGCTGGTGTGCTCGTCGACGATCCTGTCGGGCTCGGAGGCGTCGGGGTCGATCATCGGGCCGGGGTCGTTCGTCGGCGAGGCGTCGCTCGACGGCACGATCCTGTTGCCGGGTGTGCACGTCGGCCAGGACGCGGTGTTGCGGCGTTGTGTGGTCGACAAGAACGTCGTGATCCCGCCGGGCACGCAGATCGGTGTCGACCGTGAGGCCGACATCGCCCGCGGTCTGGTGGTGTCCGCCGGCGGGGTGACGGTCGTCGAAAAGGGGTTCCAGTTCCCCGAACCCGTATGACGGGCCCCGAGGAACCTGCCGCCGAGGCCACGGCCGCCGCGCCCGCCACGGCCGCCACGTCCGAATTGCACGAGCGGGCGCGGGCCCATGGTGTCGCGACGTCGTACGTCGACGGCACCGGTGTCGAGCGGGTTCCGTCCGACGCGACCCTCAGCGCCATCCTCGACGCGCTCGACGCGCCCGGCGGCTCCAACCCCTTCCCCAGTTCAACTGTGGAGGCACCGCAGCCGGGGGACCGGGTGCCGGAACGGTGCGCCCACGGCCCCCAACCGGACCGGACATGGGGGGTGTTCGCGCCGCTCGCCGCACTTCGCCCGACCAACGCACCCGATCACGGTGCCGGTGATCTCACCGGCCTGGCCGAGCTCGCGCAGGTCGTCGAGGCAGCGGGTGGCTCGGTCGTGGGGACCCTTCCGCTCGTGGCGACCCGGCCCGACGAGGCCAGCCCGTACTCGCCGCTGACACGACGGTTCTGGGACGAACGGTGGGTCGATCCCGAGTGGGTCGCCACCCGCCTGGGCGCCGCGACGCCGACGCCGCGTGCGGTGGTTGCGTCCGATCTCGCTGACCACGAGGCGGCTTGGACGTCGACGCGCTGCACTTGCCGAGGTGCTCGGCGGATTCGACGGACTTCCCGAGGAGACGGCGACCTGGCGCTCGCATCATCCCGAGGTCGAGCAGTGGGCCCGTTGGAAGGCCGCAGCGCTCGTCGCCGGGTGGGATCCCACGGTGTGGACGGACGAGCTCGACCACGCCGTGCGCTCGTCGGACGACGCGGTGCTCGCTTCGCTCGGCGTTTCGTCGGCCATGGTCGACTTCGAGGTGTTCTCCCAGTGGGCGGTGACCGCACAGCTCACCCAGCTGGGCTCCGACCTTCGTGCCCGTTCCATGTCGCTCTACCTCGACCTGCCGGTCGGCACGAATGCAGCCGGCTACGACGCGTGGGTCGCCCCCGATGCGTTCGGCGCCCGCATGTCGATCGGGGCGCCGCCCGACCTCTTCTTCCCCGACGGCCAGTCGTGGGGGCTGCGGCCACCGCTGCCCGGAACCGAGGCCGGGCTCGCCGACCTCCGCCACAGCCTCGAGACGCACATGGCCGTGTGTGGCCTGCTGCGCATCGACCATGTGATGGGCCTCGACCGACTCTTCTGGGTGCCCGAAGGTGGCGAGGCCGGCGAGGGTACCTACGTCACCTACGACGCCGGCGAGCGCTGGCGGCTCGTCTCCGAGTTGTCCCAGCACTTCGGGTGCGGCGTCGTCGGCGAGGATCTCGGGACGGTCCCGCAGTCGACGCGCGACGCGATGGACGCCGTGGGGGCACGGGGCCTGTTCATCGGACAGGACGAGGTGCGATCACCCTTCCGGCTCGGGCGGCCCGTTCCGGCCGAGGCCGTCGCCACCCTCAACACCCACGACCTCCCGCCGTTGGCGGCGTGGCATACCGAGCGGTTCGGGGCCGGAACCGACGGGCCCGCACCCGACCCGACCACCGTCCGCGACCACCTGCTCGGCGAGCTGGCCATGAGCAACGCCGACGTCGTCATGGTGGCCGACCAGGACCTGACCCTCGACGACCGGCGCTTCAACGTGCCCGGTCAGGTGGGCGGCGAGCTCTGGCGGCTCCGCTCCCTCACGTCGGTCGCCGATCTCCGCGCCGGCGTGCGCGGGGGACGCGACGCCCGTGCGGTGTTGGCGAACGTCGATGCCTGGCGCTCGACGCAGCGCGGTGCGTGGCCGGCCGGTGTCGAGCCCCACCTGGACGACGGCGACGTGTCGTCCCTCCACGCCGGTACCCACGCGCGACTCGCCGACCGATTCGGCGTCCACCCGCGAACGGCCGCCGGCGTGATCGGCTGCGAGGCGGCCGTGTGGGCACCCCACGCGTCGGCCGTGGCCGTGGCGGGAGAGTTCGACGGCTGGTCCGGCGCCCTCCTGCACCGCCGGGGTGACAGCGGAGTGTGGTCCGGATTCATCCCGTCGGCGGTGCTCGGCGACCGCTACAAGCTCCACATCTGCGGCGCCGACGGCCGCTGGGTCCACAAGTCCGATCCGTTCGCCCGCGCCGCGGAACTCCCGCCGGGCAACGCCTCGATCATCACGGCCGACGAACCCGCCGAGCACGGCTGGAACGACGCGGCCTGGATGGCGGCGCGCCACGACGCTCAGGCCCCGGGTCAGGCGATGTCGATCTACGAGCTCCACCTCGGATCTTGGCGCCAGGGCGATGGCGGTCGCACCCTCTCCTACGCCGAGATCACCCCGCTGCTCGTCGAGTACGTGCAGCGGATGGGGTTCACCCATGTCGAACTGATGCCGGTGATGGAGCACCCGTTCGGCGGCTCGTGGGGCTACCACGTGACCGGCTACTTCGCTCCGACCGACCGCTACGGAACGCCGGCGGACTTCGCGTCGATGGTCGATGCCCTCCACGTCGCCGGCATCGGGGTGATCCTCGACTGGGTACCGGCGCACTTCCCCGACGACGAGCACGGCCTCGCCGACTTCGACGGTCAGGCCCTGTTCGAGTACGCCGATCCGCGTGAAGGTCGGCATCCGGAGTGGGGGAGCCGGGTGTTCGACTTCGGACGTCCGGAGGTGCGGGCCTTCCTCGTGTCGTCGGCGCGCTGGTGGATCGAGAAGTACCACGTCGACGGGCTCCGGGTGGATGCCGTGGCATCGATGCTCTATCGCAACTACGCCCGCAACGACGGCGAGTGGGTCCCGAACGTGCACGGCGGCCGTGAGAACCTCGAGGCCGTCGACTTCGTACGCCAGCTGACCAGTGAGATCCACCATTCGACGCCGGGCGCGATCGTCATCGCCGAGGAGTCGACCGCATGGCCGGGAGTGACCGCCCCGACCGAGGGCGGCGGCCTCGAGTTCGACCTCAAGTGGGACCTCGGCTGGATGCACGACATGTTGGAGTACCTGGGGCGCGATCCGGTGCACAGGTCGTGGCACCAGGACGACCTCACGTTCCGGGCCATGTACTCGACGTCGGAGCGGTTCGTGCTGCCCCTCAGCCACGACGAGGTCGTGCACGGCAAGTCCTCCCTGGTCGGGAAGATGGCCGGCGACGATTGGCAGCGGCGCGCCAACCTTCGCCTCCTGTTCGGGCACCAGTTCACCGTGCCCGGCGTTCCGCTGGTGTTCATGGGCGGGGAGCTGGCGATGAACGAGGAGTGGAGCCACGAGCGTTCGCTCCCGTGGCACCTGCTCGACTACCCCGCCCATTCCGGCGTGCAGGCGTGGGTGGCCGAGTTGAACCGTCTGCTTCGAGCCCACCCGGCGCTCGCGGTCACGAGTTCCGACCCGGGAACGTTCGAGTGGGTCGACTGCGACGACCGGGCCAACAGCGTGGTGTCGTGGGTACGGCGTTCGCCGTCGGGCGAGCAGTTGCTCGTGACCGCCAACTTCACCCCGACGCCCCACGAGGGATACCGGATCGGTGCGCCCGCTCCGGGCACCTGGCACGAGATCGCGAACAGCGACGACGTCCGCTGGGGAGGATCGGGATTCCCGACTCCGGATCGCCACGATTCCGCGCCGATTCCGGCGAAGTCCTGGCACCATTCTCTGGTGGTCACGCTGCCTCCGCTGGCGATCTCCGTCTTCGCCACGGCCCCGTGACATCGCCCGCACCACCTCGATCTGCCGTTCTCCGAACGTTCCCGACCTGATTCCCCAACTGATTCCCCGATCTGATCTCTCAAGGAGTTCCCGAGTGACCGCCTACGTGTGCGTGCATGGCCACGCCTACCAGCCACCCCGCGAATCGCCTGACACGGGCGAGGTGGAACGGCAACCGTCGGCCGACCCGTTCCACGACTGGAACGAGCGCGTCACGTCGGAGTGCTACGCGCCGTTGTCGCAGGCAAAGCGCCTCGACGAGCATGGCTCGACGTTGTCGGTGACCAACCTGTGGGAGCACCTCAGCTTCGACCTCGGACCGACCCTCGGAGTCTGGATGGACCGGCGTGTCCCCGGCGTGGCGACCAGCATCGCGGTCGGTGACAGCACCGGCGGCGGGGCGATGGCTCATCCGTGGGTCCACGCGATCCTGCCGCTGACCCCGCCCGGCGATCGCGCCACCATCGTGCGTTGGGGTGTCGACGAGTTCCGTGCGCGCTACGGCCGGGCGCCGCTCGGCATGTGGTTGCCCGAGACAGCGGTCGATACGGCGAGCCTCGAGGCGCTCGCCGACGTCGGCATCTCCTGGACGATGTTGGCTCCGCACCAGGTCCTCGCCGATCATGGCGAGGGCGGTGTCACACCACCGGCACACACCCCGCTGGTGGTGACGTTGCCGACGGGACGATCGATCACGATCGTGCCCTACGACGGTGAGCTGTCACACGGGGTCGCGTTCGGCGGTTTGCTCGACGACGGGCTGAACTTCGCCAACACGGTGGCCGGCCGGGCCACGGCCGCAGCACACACCGATGCGAATCCGTTGGTCGTGCTCTCGACCGACATGGAGACGTTCGGACATCACCACCGTCACGGCGAGATGGCCCTCGCTCACGCCGTCGAGGCGTGGCGCGGCAGGTCCGATGTCGAACTGATCACTGCGGAGCGGTACCTCCAACGGCACCCGGCGACCGAGCCGGGCCGGCTCGTGGAGCGCACGTCGTGGAGCTGCGCGCACGGTGTGGAGCGGTGGCGATCCGATTGCGGCTGCCGGTTCGAGGAGGTCGACGGCCAGGACCAGCGGTGGCGTCGTCCGCTCCGCGACGTCCTCGATGCCGTCGCGGACATCGCCGGGCGGCTGTTCAACGACCACGCCGGCGCAGACCTGGTCGATCCCTGGGCCGCCCGTTACGACTACGGCATGGTGCTCGGCGCCCGGCCGGAGCGGCGCGCCGGCATGCGGGACCAGTTCCTCGGCAAGCACCTTGCCCCCGGTGGTTCGGCGGAGCGGGCCTGGGTGTGGATGGAGGCCGAACGGCTGCGCCTCGAGGCATGGTCGAGCTGTGCGTGGTTCTTCGACTCACCCGACCGAATCGAGACGGTCCAGGTGTTGGTCGAGGCCCGCGCCTCGCTCGAGCGGTACGGCCAGCTGACCGACACGGAGCTGCTCACCTGGTTCGACGAGCAGATCCGCACCGCTGGCCTCGTCGCTCCGGCAACGGCAGGGAGCGCCTGACCCACCGGGGTTCTGTACTGCGAAACGCGCCATGAACGGTGCTCCTCGCAGTACGAAACCCCCGGGGGTGAGCTCAGGTGGCGGTCGTGACCAGGCCGAGGTCGGTCCAGCGATGGAGGTTCGGGTGGTTGGGCACGACCCGAACGGCGAAGCCCATCGAGCCGGGGTGGTCACACGTGAGCGTGCCCCGGTAGAGGGCACGTCGCCCGTCGTGGGGATCGTCGCCCGAGTGGGTCATCTCCACGAACGGCGCATCGGTGATCGAGCCCTCGTGGTCGACCTCGCCCACGACCACGGCGACCGACACGTCCGACGGCGCGATGCCGTTGAGGAAGACCGAGGCCTCGATCGTGATCTCCTCGTCGACATGGGAGTCGACGGGCGGTTCGAGGTTGGCGACATGCACCCCCGGCCAGCAGTCGCGCATGGAGGACTTCCATGCGGCGAGCTCGCGGGCGGCCTTTGCGTCGTCGGCGGTGAGGTCGGCGGCTCGGGCCGCTGCCGGCACGTAGTGGTTGAGCGTGTAGTCGCGGACCATGCGCCCGGCCTGGAACTGCGGGGCGAGCGCCTCGATGCACGACGCCATTCGTGACGTCCATCCCGTCGGCACTCCGTTGCCGTCGCGGTCGTAGAAGAGCGGGATGACCTCGTTCTCGATGATCTCGTACAGCCAGGTGGACTCGACGCGGTCACGCTCGAACCCGTCCGCAGCCGAGTGATCGGTCGTCGGGATGGCCCAGCCGACATCGGGGGTGAACGCCTCGTCCCACCAGCCGTCGCGCACGGAGAGGTTCAGCACACCGTTCAGCGCCGCCTTCATGCCGCTGGTGCCGCACGCCTCCATGGGACGCAGGGGAGTGTTGAGCCAGACGTCGACACCGCGGGTGAGCATGCGCCCCGCATCGAGGTCGTAGTCCTCGAGGAACACCACGCGCTGGCGCAGCTCGGGGTCGTTGCCCATGTGGGCGACGGCACGGAGGAACTGCTTGCCGGGGTCGTCGGCGGGGTGCGCCTTGCCGGCGAACACGAGCTGGAGGGGGCGGTCGGCCGACAGGAGGAGCCGTCGCAGGCGCTCGTAGTCGGTCAGGAGCAGCGTCGCTCGCTTGTAGGTCGCGAATCGCCGAGCGAAGCCGATCGTGAGCACGTTCGGGTCGAGCATCTGGTCGATCCAGGCGAGGTCGGTCTCGCCACCGTCGGAACCGGTGCGGCTCGTCGCCGAGCGGGCCCGCTTGCGGAGGAACTCGACGAGTGCGGCGCGTCCCGCGGAACGGGCCGCCCACAGCGAGGCGTCCGACGCCGAGTGCACGGCGCGGAAGCGCTCCTTGCCGGCCAGCTGCCAGTCGTCGCCGACGGTGTCGACGAGGATCTTGTCGATGTCGTCGGCCATGAACGTGGGCGCGTGGACACCGTTGGTCACCGCACCGATCGGCACGTCATCGACCTCGACGCCGGGCCACAACGGGGAGAACATGCGGCGGCTGACGTCGCCGTGAAGGATCGAGACCCCGTTGGCGTCGCCGCACAGCCGCAGGCTCATGTGCGCCAGGTTGAACACGTCGGGGTCGCCGCCGGGCTCGTCGCCCAGGGCCAGCAGGGTGGCCATCGGCACTCCCGTGGCGTCGCACCACCAGCCGAAGTAGCGCTCGACGAGTTCGTGCGTGAAGCGGTCGATGCCGGCCGGCACGGGCGTATGCGTGGTGAACAGCATGGAGGGACGCACGGCCTCGACGGCTTCGGCGAAGTTCATCGAGTGCTCGGTCATCGCGACCCGGATGCGCTCGAGTGTGAGGAAGCCGGCGTGGCCCTCGTTCAGGTGGAAGACGTCGGGCGCGAACCCGAGCGCACGCAGCGCTCGGTGGCCGCCGACCCCAAGCAGAAGCTCCTGACGGATGCGTTCCTCGGAACCACCGCCGTACAGCCGGTCGTTGACGAGCTGATCGGGGCCGGCCTCTCCGGGCACGTGGGTGTCGAGCAGGTACAGCTCGTTGGGGCCCACTCGGGCCTTCCAGATCGCGGCGACGACGTCGTCGGTGCCGATGCGCAAGGACACCTGCAGGTCGTCGACCTTGGTGAGCGCGAGCTCGGTCGGATGCTGCCAGGGGAAGCGCTCGTGCTGCTGGCCCTCCCTGTCGATCATCTGGCGGAAGTAGCCCGACCGGTAGAAGAGGCCAACACCGATGATCGGCACGTGGAGGTCGGCGGCGGCCTTGAGGTGGTCGCCGGCGAGGACGCCGAGGCCACCGGAGTACTGCGGCACGGATGCTGCGAGCCCGAACTCGGGGGAGAAGTACGCGACGGTGGGCAGGCCGGTTTCGCCACCGACGGTGTCGGCCCACGCCGGCTCGGCCAACTCGGCGGTCAGGGTGGCGAGGAGATCATCGGCGCGGGCAACGAACGCCGCGTCGGCGGCCAGCTCGGCCAGACGTGTGCCGCTGCACCGGTTGAGGACGCCCAGGGGATCGAGGCCGCTGACGAGGACGCCGGGTGGGTCGACGTGCTGGAACAACGATCGAACCCGGGGGTCGAACAACCAGCCGAGGTTCTGGGAGATGGTGGCGAGCGACTGCAACTGGGCCGGCACTCGGGGGACGACGGTGAAAGTGTGGTTCGCTTTGATGCGGTTCACCCTAGCGGCGAGGTTGTGAACATCAGCCGAGGTGGACGCGACGATTCGGTCACGGTTACGCGCGTGGACCGGGCTCCAAAGTCGACCCATTGGGTCGGGATTCGGTAGCCTCGCCGCTCTATGGCCTACGGACTTTCCCATCTCGATGCGCTCGAGGCCGAGTCGATCCACATCATCCGCGAGGTCGCCGCCGAGTTCGAGCGGCCGGTGCTGCTGTTCTCCGGCGGCAAGGACTCCATCGTCATGCTGCGGCTCGCCGAGAAGGCGTTCTGGCCGGCGCGCTGCCGTTCCCGGTGATGCACGTCGACACCGGCCACAACTTCCCCGAGGTGATCGAGTTCCGCGACCGCTGCTGTCGCCGAACTGGGCGCGCGCCTCGTGATCGCCTCGGTGCAGGACGACATCGACGCCGGCCGGGCCGTCGACCAGACCGGGGCCCGGGCCTCGCGCAACCAGATGCAGACGGTGACGCTGCTGCGTGCGATCGAGGAGCACCGCTTCGACGCGGCCTTCGGCGGCGCCCGCCGCGACGAGGAGAAGGCGCGCGCCAAGGAGCGCGTGTTCAGCTTCCGCGACGAGTTCGGTCAGTGGGACCCGAAGAACCAGCGGCCCGAGCTGTGGAACCTCTACAACGGTCGCCACCGCCCCGGCGAGCACATCCGCGTCTTCCCGCTGAGCAACTGGACCGAGCTCGACGTGTGGCAGTACATCGACCGCGAGTAGATCGAGCTCCCGTCGATCTACTTCGCCCACGAGCGCGAGGTGTTCGTGCGCGACGGCATGTGGCTCGCCACGAACCCGTGGTCGCTGCTGCTCGAGGGCGAGGTGCCCGAGATCCGCCGTGTCCGCTTCCGCACCGTCGGCGACATGACGTGCACCGGCGCCGTCGAGTCCCGGCCGTCCACCGTCGAGGAGATCATCGACGAGATCGCCGCCACCCGCATCACCGAGCGCGGGGCCACCCGCGCCGACGACCGGGCGTCGGAAGCCGCGATGGAGGACCGAAAGCAGGAGGGCTACTTCTGATGAGTGACACATCCCCGACCAGCCGACGGCAGGATCGACCGCTCGGCGACCGACGACCGCACCCAGCCGCTCGGCGACATGGAGCTGCTGCGCCTCGCGACGTGCGGGAAGCGTCGACGACGGCAAGTCCACGCTCATCGGGCGGCTGCTCTACGACTCGAAGCCGATCTTCGAGGACCAGCTCGAAGCCGCGTCGAGGCGTCGAGCGAGCAGACGGGTGCCGAGTACACGAACCTCGCGCTGCTCACCGACGGCCTGCGCGCCGAGCGCGAGCAGGGCATCACGATCGACGTCGCCTACCGCTACTTCGCCACGCCGCGCCGCAAGTTCATCATCGCCGACACGCCCGGGCACGTGCAGTACACGCGCAACATGGTCACCGGCGCGTCGACGGCCGACGTGGCGATCATCCTGATCGACGCCCGCAACGGCGTGATCGAGCAGACCCGCCGCCACACGTTCATCGCCTCGCTGCTCGGCATCCCGCACCTCGTGGTCGCCGTCAACAAGATGGACCTCGTCGACTACTGCGAGGAGCGTCTTCGACGAGATCAAGGCCGAGTTCCGCGACTTCGCCGCGAAGCTCGATGTCGGTGACCTCACGTTCATCCCCGATCTCGGCGCTGCACGGCGACAACGTCGTCGACCGGTCGGCGCAACATGCCCTGGTACCAGGGCCCGTCGCTGCTGCACCACCTCGAAGAGGTGCACATCGCCTCCGACCGCAACCTGATCGACGCCCGCTTCCCGGTGCAGTACGTGATCCGCCCCCATGAACGACGAGCACCACGACTTCCGCGGCTACGCCGGCAGCGTCGCCGGCGGCGTGTTCAAGCCGGGCGACGAGGTCGTCGTGCTGCCGTCGGGCCTGCCCACGAAGATCGCCGGATCGACACGATCGACGGCGCGCTCGCCGAGGCCTTCGCCCCCGATGTCGGTCACGCTCCTGCTCGAGGACGACATCGACATCAGTCGCGGCGACATGATCTGCCGGCCGAACAACCAGCCGACGTCGGGCCAGGACATCGAAGCGATGGTCTGCTGGATGACCGAGCAGTCCGCTCGCCGGGCGCCAAGCTCGCGATCAAGCACACGACCCGCTCCGGGCGTGCGCTCGTGAAGGGCCTGCAGTACCGGCTCGACATCAACACCCTGCACCGTACGAGAGCGCCACGTCGCTGGCGCTCAACGAGATCGGCCGGGTGACGCTGCGCACCACGACGCCGTTGTTCTTCGACGAGTACCGGCGCAACCGCACAGACGGGCTCGTTCATCCTGATCGACGAGGCGACGAACGACACCGTCGCCGCCGGCATGATCATCGGAGCGGCATCGTGACCGAGCCGGCGACCGGGGCCACCAACGTCACGTGGCACCCGTCGAGCGGCACCCGCGAGGAGCGCTGGGAGGCGCTCGGCCAACGCGGCGCGGTCGTGTGGTTCACGGGCCTGTCGGGTTCGGGGAAGTCGACCGTGGCCGTCGAGGTCGAGGCGCAGCTCGTCGCGGCGAAACAGGTGGCGGTGCTGCTCGACGGCGACAACCTCCGCCACGGGCTCAACGCCGACCTCGGGTTCTCCGACGACGACCGCAACGAGAACATTCGACGCGTCGGGGAGGTTTCGCTGCTGTTCGCCGAGGCCGGCGCTGTCGCCCTCGTTCCGGTCATCTCGCCGTTCCGCAAGAGCCGCAACGCCGTGCGTCATCTCGTCGAGCGCAATGGCCTGCGCTTCGTCGAGGTCTTCGTCGATACGCCGCTCGACGTGTGCGAGGAACGCGACCCGAAGGGGCTCTACGTCAAGGCGCGGGCCGGCGAGATCAGCAACTTCACCGGCATCGACTCGCCGTACGAAGCGCCGCTCAGCCCCGAGCTGACGTTGGTTCCCACCGATGGTGATCCCGCCTCACAGGCGGCGCTGGTGGTGGCGACGCTCGTCTGAGCGGGCCCTGGCTCGGCCAGCGGGGCTGGCCGACCGGTCGGGTCGTGTTACGCGCTCTGGGCTTCGGCGGCCTCGGCGGCGAGCTTCTTCGCCCGCTCGGCCGCTGCGGCGTTGGCGGCTTGGCGACGGTAGTCGGTGCCGACCTCGGCCTCACCGAACGGGTTGCCCGCTTCCTCGTAACAGGCCTGGTGGAAGTGCTCCACGCGGTTCCACTTTCCCGACACGTAGATGTTGCAGATGACCTGCTTGTTGCGAACCTTCGCCTGGAACTTGACCCGCTCACCGCAGTGCGAGCAATCCACGCTGCTCCCGGCCTCGACATCGCGGACGACGGCGCGACTCTTGCGAGTGGCGGCGCTGGTCTTGCTTGCGTGGGAGGTCTTGGGTGCGGAGGAGGTGGTTGCCGGGGTCTTCGTTGCCATGCCCAAGGTGATCGGGATGATGGAACAGTGACCTGAGAAATCGGGTCCGGGCGAACCCACCGGCATGGGAAGAATCCCCCGAATGGCTCAATTTCTCCTCAAAAGCTCAAGCGACGGGCGTGCCTCACCGGTTCTGTCCTGCAGAATCGCCCGTGGAGGGGCCGATCTGCAGGACAGAACGAGTGTCGCGGGCTAACGAGAAAGTGGCTTGTACTTGATGCGATGCGGAGTGGTGGAGTCGGCGCCGAACTCCTTGCGCCGGAACGCCTCGTAGTCGCTGAAGTTGCCCTCGAACCAGCGGACCACCGAGTCGCCCTCGAAGGCGATCATGTGGGTCGCGAGACGGTCCATGAACCAACGATCGTGGCTGATGACCACCGCACAGCCCGGGTAGGCCTCGAGCGCTTCCTCGAGGGCACGCAGCGTGTCGACGTCGAGGTCGTTGGTCGGCTCGTCGAGCAGCAACACGTTGCCGCCGGTGCGCAGGATGCGGGCGAGGTGGACGCGGTTGCGCTCGCCGCCCGAGAGCACCCCGACGGTCTTCTGTTGATCGGGGCCCTTGAAGTTGAACGACGCACAGTAGGAACGGCCGTGCACCTCACGGTTGCCGAGGCGGATCACGTCGTGACCGCCGGTGATGGCCTCGTAGACCGTCCAGTCGTCCTGCAGTACATCGCGGGACTGGTCGACGTACGCGAGGTCGACCGTCTCGCCGATGCGCATCGAGCCGCTGTCGGGCTGCTCCTGGCCGGTGATCATCTTGAACAGGGTCGACTTG
>JBAOIR010000047.1:0-13603 GCA_037045585.1 Microthrixaceae bacterium | reverse complement strand
GCCGTTGGCCCCGATCACACCGACGATGCCGGCCTTGGGGAGCTTGAAGCTGAGATCGTCGATCAGGAGGCGGTCGCCGAAGCCCTTGCTGACGTGGTCGGCCTCGATGACGACGTCGCCGAGTCGCTTGCCCGGCGGAATGATGATCTCGAGCTTGTTCTCGTCGACCCGCGACGCCTCGGCCTCGGCTTGCAGCTCCTCGTACTTGGCGAGACGGGCCTTGCCCTTCGCCTGTCGTGCCTTGGGCGAGCTCCGGACCCACTCGAGTTCCTTCTCGAGCATGCGCTTGCGGGCCTCGTCCTTCTTGCCCTCGATGGCCATGCGCTTCTGCTTCTGCTCGAGCCACCCCGAGTAGTTGCCCTCGTAGGGGTAGGTGCGGCCGCGCTCGACCTCGAGAATCCACTGCGCCACGTTGTCGAGGAAGTAGCGATCGTGGGTGATGGCGATGACGGTGCCGGCGTAGTCGGCGAGGAAGCGCTCCAGCCATGCGACCGACTCGGCGTCGAGGTGGTTGGTGGGCTCGTCGAGCAGCAGGAGATCGGGTGCGCTCAGGAGCAACCGGCACAAGGCAACCCGGCGCTTCTCTCCACCCGACAGGCTCGACACCTCGGCGTCGGCGGGGGGACAGCGCAGCGCGTCCATCGCGATCTCGACGTTGCGTTCGAGGTTCCACGCGTCGGCGGCGGTGATCTTGTCCTCGAGCTCGGCCTGCATCGCGCCGACCTTCTCGTAGTCGGCGTCGGGCTCACCCCACATCGCCATGACCTCGTTGTAGCGAACGATCAGATCGCGCACGGCACCGACGCCGTCCATGACGTTGCCGATGACGTCCTTGCTGTCGTCGAGGTGCGGTTCCTGCTCGAGCATGCCGACCGTGAAGCCGGGCGTGAGGCGGGCCTCGCCGGTGTACTCGGTGTCGATGCCGGCCATGATCTTGAGGATCGAGGACTTGCCCGCACCGTTGCCACCGATGACACCGATCTTGGCTCCCGGGAAGAACGAGAGCGTCACCTCTTTGAGGATGTCGCGGTCGGGCGGGTAGAACCGGCTGACCTTGTGCATGGTGTAGATGTACTGGGCACTCATGGCGAGCGAGGCTAGTCGCTGGGGTCTGGACCTCCTGCCGAGGCGCTCGGCGCGACGCCCCCCGACGTCGTCAGTCGTCCCGGAAAACTGCGAAGGACCCGGCGATGACGCCGGGTCCTGATCGCAACGATCCAGATGGATCTACTTCTTGGCGGCGGCCTTCTTCGCTGGCGCCTTCTTGGCCGGTGCCTTCTTGGCGGGGGCCTTGGCCTTGGCGGGCGCCTTCTTCGCGGGGGCCTTTGCCGGAGCCTTCTTGGCCGGTGCCTTCTTGGCGGGGGCCTTGGCCGGTGCCTTTGCGGGCGCCTTCTTGGCCGGGGCCTTTGCCGGAGCCTTCTTGGCCGGTGCCTTCTTGGCGGGGGCCTTGGCCGGTGCCTTTGCGAGCGCCTTCTTCGCGGGGGCCTTTGCCGGAGCCTTCTTCGCCGGTGCCTTCGTGGCTGGGGCCTTCTTGGCGGGCGCCTTCTTGGCTGGGGCCTTCTTGGCCGGAGCCTTTGCCGGGGCCTTCTTGGCCGGTGCTTTCTTTGCGGGCGCTTTCTTTGCGGGCGCCTTTTTGGCTGGTGCCTTCGTTGCCAACGTTGCCTCCTCGGCGGGCTGGGAAGTTGATTGCTTGTCTAGCAGTCCGGTTGAAGATGACTGAGGATTCCTCGACCGTGTCGAGGGCCGTCGTCGGCTCCTACCGGGGGTCCCACCTTCGGACGTCGTCGCAACGTCGTCCACGGGCGTCGACGTTGCGACCCCCTCGGTAGCTCCGTGCAGCGCCAGGTCGATCCCTCGGTGTGAGGTGTCGAAGGACTGCACGACGAAGGAACGCACATCACCCATGTTGAGCACCTCGCGGGGGCTTCGGGGTGGGGGCGTTCCCATCGCTTTGAGCGGCACGTAGCAGCGGGCGTCGCCCACCATCACATACGCGCCATGAGAACTGAACTCGACGACCTCACCCTCGACGATGCCGCCGATGGGGTACTCCGTGACGAACTGCACGAACGGCAGCGAGTCGTTGATCGGAGGTCGGGTCGCAGACTTCAACTTCGGCCGGGGGCCGGGAGGAGGAGAGGTGGGCACGGGCATCGGCTGCGATGCCGCGGGCGAGGACTTGGCACCGCCGCGGCCACCGCGCTTCGCGCGTGGTCGCGGGTGCATCGCCGCCGGACTTCCGGCTCGATGTCGTCGTGTCGTCGGCTGCCGCCTTGTCACCGGATCGCGACCGCGGCGTGCGCGTCGTGTTGCCCGATGGCGTGGTGGTCTTCTGCTTCGACTCGCGGACGGCGCGTCGACTGACCGGCCCGCGCACCGGCGTGCGATTGACGAAGACCCAGCCGATCGGAGGC
This sequence comes from Microthrixaceae bacterium, assembly GCA_037045585.1. Classification (GTDB taxonomy): domain Bacteria; phylum Actinomycetota; class Acidimicrobiia; order Acidimicrobiales; family Microtrichaceae; genus SSF14. Next base: position 11,189 of record JBAOIR010000047.1, on the reverse strand, counting down.
ACCGGCTTGCCCCCGACGAGACGGCCCTCGTCGAAGAGCCAGTCGAAGGTGCCGTGGAACTCCTGGAACGAATCGTTCGAGAAGACGTTGGCGCCGGCCTTGTCGGCGATCTGCAGAATGAACGCGTCGCCGCGTCCGATTGCGCCTGCGGGCGGGGTGACGAGGTCGCCGTCGAGGATCGCCTGCTCGAAGCGGGCGCTCTCGGACGGGTCGATGCGATGACCGAACGTCGCGTCGACAACGACGATCACGTGATCGTGCGGTCGTTCGGCGATGAAGGCGGTGACGGCTTCGTCGAGTTGTTGGAGGTTCGGGACGGTTCGGCCTTCGGTGGCGATGTTCGATCCGTCGACGACGAGTGTGGTGTCGGTCATGGGGTTGTTGACTCAGTGAAGCAGGTCGGGAAGTGAAGACGGCGGATCGTCGTAGTGTGCGGGCGATGTTCGACGCAGTGTTCTTCGACTTCGGTGGTGTGATTCTCTCTTCGCCTTTCGAGGCGTTCGCAGTCTATGAGCAACGGGTGGGCCTTCCACCGGATGCTGTCCGCACGATCAATGCGACGAACCCCGACGACAACGCGTGGGCGCGATTCGAGCGGAGCGAGATCGACGTCGCGGAGTTCGTCGCGACCTTCGAACGCGAGGCACTCGAACTCGGTTTCGAGTTGAGCGGCGCCGACGTGTTGGCGTGCCTCGACGGCGAGCTGCGACCGGAAATGGTCGATGTGGTGCGTCGTTGTAGCGCCGACTACACAACGGCGTTGCTCACGAACAACGTCGTCACGATGGATGCGGCGAACCTCGGAGCGAACTCCGCGGGCCACCATGCCTTCGGCGATGTGCTGTCGGTCTTCGACGTCATCGTCGAGTCGTCGGTCGTCGGCCGGCGAAAACCGCAGCCGGAGTTCTACGAACTCGCCTGCGAGCTCGCAGAGGTCGAGCCGTCGCGGCGTCGTGTTCCTCGACGACCTCGGGATCAACCTCAAGCCGGCACGCGCCATGGGCATGACGACCATCAAGGTCGGCACCGACTTCGGTGCCGCCATCGTCGAGCTCGAGCACCACCTCGGCATCGCACTGCGCTGAACCGCGCCGCCGTCGGCCGACCCGGTCCGAAACGCGTCGCGAGGTTGGCGGTTCCGCGATTGCGCCGCGTTGGGGAGTGACGCCGGCGCGTGAGGTACACCAGGTGGGACGTCCCCCATGGTCGGGGCGGTCCGTCGGGCGGATGCTGGCGCGATGCACGACCCGAGACTCGACGAACTGAGCGAATCACAGCACGCGCTCATCGCCCGCCGTCAGATCCGCGAGCTGGGGTATTCGAACAGCGCGGTGTCGCGGGCCTGGACCCGCTCGGCACTCTGGGAGGCGCTGACGCCGGAGGTCGCACGTCGCGTCGGAGCTCCGCGCACCACCGGTCACTCGTCACGACCTCGTCGTCATCACACCGCACCGACCTCGCGGTGACCCGTCGCGTACGGCGTCTCGAACCAACGTGGACGACGGTGCTCGAGGGCATCCCGACCGTTCGTCCTGAACTCCTCGCGCTGCAGCTCTTCGATGTCTGCAGCTACGGGCGCGCCGAGCGGCTCACCGAGTGGCTGTGGTCGGAGCGAGTGGTCATCTTCGAGGTACAGAGCGAGCGGTACCATTCGGCCCTCGTCGACGTGATCGCTGATGCTCGCCTTCTGACGCAGCTCCGCGACGACGGTTTCGAGGTCGCCGAGCTCACCGACGACGACGTGTGGGCTCGCCCGTGGAGCGTGGCTCGACTCACCGAGGCGGCGATCGATCGACGGAGCGACGCTCGTTGGCCCGATCTCTGAGCTCGCCGCCCGAAATGCGTCGCACGGCGATCGCGAAAGCGCCAGCCTCGGACGCGTTTGGGTTGTGGGGTTGTGGGGTTGTGGGGTTGTTTGGGGGTGGGGCGTCGGGGCGGGTCAGTCGTTGATCGACTCGACGATCGGCGTGAGGAATGCGCTGTCGTCCCACCGGTCCGGTGCGATCGTGCCCTTGCCGGGGATGAGGCCATCGCTCGGGTAGTGAGCGAAGAGCGTGGGATCGGCCACCGGCGGGCCGTCCTCCTTGGCATAGGTGCCGTTGCGGACGACAACGAGGTCGAGGCTCGGGATCACGTAGATGAACTGGCCGTCGTGGCCCTGCGCCGAGAACATGTCCGCGGGCACACCGGAGACGTCGTCGAGCCACCACTGCAGTCCGTACGTCGTGGGAGCCGGCGCGTGAGCCGGCGACCGAGGCCGCGACCCACGACTCGGGCACGACCTGTTCCGATCCCCACGCGCCGTCGTCGAGGAACAGCTGGCCGAACCGGGCGAAACCGCGACTGGTCGTGTCGACGCAGCAGTACGTGAGTGTGTGGCCCTCGGCATCGGTCCACATCTCGACCTGGTCGACGCCGATCCGGTCCCACAGCTTCTGCTGCGCGTAGTCGCGTGCCTCCATACCCGTCGCCTGTTGCAGCACGCCCGACAGCAGCATCGACGTGCCGCTCGAGTAGACGAACGCGGTGCCCGGAGGCACCTCCGCCGGTCGGCTCGCGGCGTAGGCGAGCTGGTCGGACTCCCGGACGACCATGTTGATGACGTCGGACGTGTCGAGGCTGCTCGGCGAGTAGTTCTCCTCCCACGTGAGGCCTGGGCTCATCTCGAGCACGTCGCGGAGGGTGATGTCGCCGCGCCCGGTCTCGGCCCAGTCCGGGTAGTAGGTGGTCATCGGTACGTCGAGACTCGGGATCTTCCCTTCGTCGATCGCGATGCCGACGAGCGCGCTGGCAACGCTCTTGGACATCGACCAGCTCGCGGCCCACGAGTCCTGGTCGGCACCCGGTGCATACCACTCGGCGACGATCGTCCCGTGGCGAACGACGACCACCCCCTGGGTGTTCTTGCCGGGCTCGAACGCGTAGGTCTTCGCTCCTTCGAGCTTCGTCGCATCCATCCCCTCGTCGGCCGGCGCGCCCTCGACCAGGTCGTCAGGGGCCGCGGTCGTCGTCGTGGCGGCCGTCGTGGCGGCCGGAGCTTCTGTCGTCGTCACCGAGGTGCGAGCCGGGTCGTCGGAGCACGCCGTGAGCGAAGCGAGCAGGACCAGCGCGAGGAGGGAACGTCTCATGGCGACGTTCTAGTGGAACTGCCCGGTCGCTCGGCGGAAGGAATGAACCGCAGCGCACGCCGGACGTGCGCCACGGTTCACACCTCGCCCGCGGTGCCGGCAGGAGGGGTCGACGAAGCCGGGAGCGGCGAGGGGCAAGGGAGTTGGGCCAGGCGAGGGTCGACGAAGTCGGGAGCGGCGAGGGGCAAGGAAGTTGGGCCAGGCGAGGGTCGACGAAGTCGGGCCCGGCGAGGGTCGACGAAGTGGCCCGTCAAGACAGTTCGTTACCGGCGGCGAAGCCGCCGAGTTTCATTGATCTCCGGCGCAAAGCGCCGGAGATCAATGAAACTCGTGCCAGTCGCGGCGGGTGAGGGGAGCGAAGGCCCGATCGAGGATCTCGCGCTGCTCCTGCGCGTGGATCGCCGCCTTGCCGGTGGCCGGCGAGCCTGAGTCGGAGCGGCTGATGCGACGGATCTCGAACTCGGATCCGTGCGCCTCGAACAGGCGACCCTTGATGCCGTTCCAGGGGCCCATGTTCTCGGGCTCCTCCTGCAACCAGACGATCTCCTTGCAGTTGGGGAACCGCGCCAACTCCTTGGCGACCGCCTCGTACGGCCACGGGAACAACTGCTCGACGCGGGCCACTGCGGCCGTCGCGCCGATGTCGTCGCGGTGCTGCGCGGCCTCGGCGCCGATCTTGCCGGACGCGAGCACGAGTCGCGTGACCGAGTTCGGGTCGATGTTCGAGTTGTCGACGAGGAGCTCCTCGAAGGTGCCCGAGACGAGCTGCTCGACGGGGGAGCGGTACGACTTCGCCCGGAGCCCGGACTTCGGTGTGAAGACGATCAGCGGCTTGCGCACCGAGCGGTGCATCTGGCGGCGGAGCAGGTGGAAGTACTGCGCTGCGGTCGTTGCGTTGCAGATCTGGATGTTGTCCTCGGCGGCGAGGTTCATGAAGCGCTCGATGCGCGCCGAGCTGTGCTCGGGCCCCTGGCCTTCGTAGCCGTGCGGCAGGAGCATCACGAGACCGGAGGTCTGGTGCCACTTGTCCTCGCCCGACACGATGAACTGGTCGATGACGATCTGCGCGCCGTTCATGAAGTCGCCGAACTGCGCCTCCCAGATGACGAGCGCCTCGGGGTTGGTCACCGAGTAGCCGTACTCGAAGCCGAGCACCGCGTACTCGCTGAGCAGCGAGTCGTAGATCCAGAGCTGGGTGTTGTCGGTCGCGAGCGCGGAGAGCGGCTGGAACTCGTCGCCGTTCTGGTAGTCGACGAGTGTCGAGTGGCGATGGCTGAACGTGCCACGCCGCGAGTCCTGACCCGACAGGCGGATCGACGTGCCCTCGAGCAGCGTCGTGCCGAACGCGAACGCCTCGGCGAGCGCCCAGTCGACCTCGCCGTCGTGATACATCTTCGTCCGCGTTTCGAACTGCTTCACGAGCTTGGGGTGCACCGTGAATCCCTCGGGGACGGCGCTGAGCGCGGCATACACCTCGTCGAGGCGTTCCTTGGTCACGCTGGTGGACGCCTTCGGGAGCACACCGGTCGCCGGCGGGTGCGGCTTGGCGATGACCTCTTCGGTCGGTGCCGACTGGCGCGTCTCCTCGAGCGCCGCCTGCAGGCGGGCGTTGAAGTCGGCGAGGAACAGCTCGGCCTCGTCGAGGCTGATGTCGCCGCGGCGTACGAGGGCCTCGGTGTAGAGCTTGCGGACGCTGCGACGAGCGTCGATCTGCCGGTACATGATCGGCTGCGTGTAGCTCGGGTCATCGCCCTCGTTGTGGCCATGGCGCCGGTAGCAGACCATGTCGATGACAACGTCCTTGTTGAACCGCTGGCGGTAGGCGAGCGCGAGACGGGCCACACGGACGCATGCTTCGGGGTCGTCGCCGTTCACGTGGAAGATCGGCGCCTGCACGGTCTTGGCGACGTCGGTGCAGTACTCGGAACTCCGAGCGGCAGCGGGAGCGGTCGTGAACCCCAGCTGGTTGTTGATGATGAGGTGGATGGTGCCACCGACGCGGTAGCCCTTGATGAGCGACAGGTTGAGCGTCTCGGCGACCACGCCCTGTCCGGCGAACGCTGCGTCGCCGTGGATGAGAACCGGCAGCACCGGGAAGCGTTGCGTGGCGCCCTCGGGGATGTTGTCCATCTTCGCCCGCACCATGCCCTCGACGACGGGGTTGACCGCCTCGAGGTGGCTCGGGTTGGCGGCGAGTTCGACGGGGATGGTGTTGCCGCTCCGCGCCGTGAACGTGCCCGTCTGGCCGAGGTGGTACTTGACGTCGCCGGACCCCTGGATGGAATCGGGGTCGACGTGGCCTTCGAACTCCTTGAACAGCTGGCCGTAGCTCTTGCCCACGATGTTCACGAGCACGTTGAGACGGCCGCGGTGGGCCATGCCGAGCACGGCACCGGCCATCTGCTGATCGGCCGACCGGTCGAGGATGGCGTCGAGGATCGCGATGGTCGACTCGGCCCCTTCGAGACCGAAGCGCTTCTGGCCCATCCACTTGGTGGCGAGGAACTTCTCGATGGCTTCGGCCGCGTTCATGCGATCGAGGATGTGGCGCTGTTCGGTCGGGTCGAGCTTGGTCGAGGCGCCCTCGACCTGCTCTTGGATCCAGCGCTTCTCCTCGATCGAGGAGATGTGGGTGTACTCGATGCCCGACGTGCGGCAGTACGCGTCGCGCAACACCCCGAGGATGTCGCCGAGCTTCATGCGCTCCTTGCCGCCGACCGGCGCATACACGCCGGCTTCGAAGCCGGTGAGGAACTCACGGTCGTTGTCCCAGATCGTGAGGCCGTAGAACGCCGGGTCGAGCTCGGGGTGCATCTGGGGCGGATTCGCGGCGAGCGGGTCGAGGTCGGCGATGAGGTGGCCGCGCACCCGGTACATGTTGATGAGGTTCGAGACCTTCATCTGCTTGGTGACCGCCGATTCCTCGCGGTCGACGGGGTTGTCGTCGGTGTGCCATTGCACGGGCGTGTAGGGCACTCCGATGGCGGCGAAGATGTCCTCGTAGAACCGGTCGCCACCGAGCAGCATGTCGTGGACCTTCTTGAGGAACAGCCCCGACTCGGCACCCTGGATGATGCGGTGGTCGTAGGTGGAGCTGATCGTCATGGTCTTGCTGATGCCGAGGTCGGCGATGGTACGCGGGTCGGCCGCGGCGAAGCCCGTCGGATACGCGAGGGAACCCACGCCGACGATGAGGCCCTGGCCCGGCATGAGGCGCGGCACCGAGCGCTCGGTGCCGATCGTGCCCGGGTTGGTGAGACTGACGGTCACGCCGGCGAAGTCGTCGGGCGTGAGCTTGTTGTTGTTGGCCTTGCGGATGATCTCGTCGTAGGTGGCGATGAAGTTCTTGAAGTCCATCTGGTCGGCGCCCTTGATGGCGGCGACGATGAGGCTGCGGGTGCCGTCCTTCTTCTCCTGATCGATGGCGAGACCGAGGTTGACGGGACGATCCTGCAGGATGCGGGGCTCGCCGTCGGGGCCTTCGACGTACGCATTGTTCATGCGGGGCAGGTGGTCGGCGATGGCGCGGACGACCGCGTAGCCGATGATGTGGGTGAAGCTGACCTTGCCGCCGCGCGTGCGGCCGAGGTAGCCGTTGATCACCGAGCGGTTGACCTCGAGCAGACGGGCCGGCACCTCACGGAAGCTCGTCGCGGTCGGGACCGAGAGCGACTTCTCCATGTTCTCGACGATCTTCTTGCCGAACACCACGAATCGGGTCGCCGGGCACCGCCGGCGGCGCGGCGGGGGGCTCTACCGCCGCGGGCGCGGCGGGGGTCGCCGGAGCGGAGGCGGCCGCCGGAGTGGGCGGTGCCGCCGGGGCGGCGCCGTTGGCGGGCGGGACGCCGTTGGTCGTGACACCGCTCGGCCCGGGGCCGGGTGGGCGGTAGTCGGCGAAGAACTCCTGCCAGGTCACACTCACCGAGTGGGGGTTCGCGAGGTACTGCTCGTACATCTCGTCGACCAGCCACGTGTTGGGGCCCAAGGTGCCCGAGGAAATCTGCTCGTCAGCCATCAGGAGTCAAGCCTAATGTCCTCGAACCCGGCATCGGAGCCCGCTCGCGGCGGTTTCTCAGCTGTTCGCGGGTGCGACGCCCGGTCGTTCGGCACCTGGGTGCTCGGTCCGGTAGCGAACTCCGGCGACGAGTGCGTCGAAGCAGCCGGTCTCGACGTTGCGGGCGTGGACATCGGGTTCGAGCGGGTTGGCCCACCAGAATCCGCCCTTCCACCGGCGAGGCTCGCTCCGCACCGCTTCGGCCGGCCGGCCCAGCTCGACCGTCAGCAGCAGCGTCCCGAATCGGTCGTACGCGTAGTCGTCGAGGGACCCGACGATCGGATACCACTCCCGGGACTGCTTCGCCGTGAACCGACGTTCCTGGCGCGCCCGGAACGCGTCGATCATCTGCCAGTAGCCGGCCTCGTCGGGCGGCGGCTCCACCTTCGACGTCCACGGGTAGATGAGGATCTCGCCGCTCGAGTGGAGGTCGAGCATCGCCACGGGCGGGCGGTCCTCGAGCACCGACAGGATCGCTCGGCTCTCCGGTTCGCTCAGCGGTTCGGGCCCCCGGTACCACGGCAATCGGGGGTTCGGCGTGCCCGAGATCGGCAGCCAGTGGTCGGCAACGCCGTCGGGGCGAGGCCAGTTCCGGTTGAGATCGACGCCGTTGGCATTGCGGCGCGGCGTCGGGAGCCGGCGCGTCGACGCCACGCTGCGCATCGTCGCCTGCCTGCCGTCGGGGTTGACGCACGGCAGCACCGTGACGTCGGCGAGGTCGAGGAGCGTGGCGACCGACCCGCTCACCCCGTCCTCCGTCAGGAGCCCCAGGAGGTGGAGGGCGACCTCGGTGCCGATCACCTCGTTGCCGTGCATGCCGCCCTGGATCACCACGTGGGGCCGAGCGGGGTCCGGCACACGGCCCGGAGCGGCGATCGTCAGGGCGTGCAGCGGCCTTCCCTCGACCGAATGTCCGATGACCCGACGCGTCACGCGCTCGCCGACGGCGGCCGCGGCGTCGAGGGCAGCCTCGAGGTCGGCCTCGGAGTGGTAGCCACGCGGCGCCGGGGTGATGTCGAGCGCCGGGCGGGGAGAGGTCACGCCGGCCGACGATAGTGTTCGGTCCGATGCTGATCGCGACGTGGAATGTGAACTCCCTCAAGGCCCGAATGCCGCGGGTGGAGGAGTGGCTCGAAACGGTGCAGCCCGACGTCCTGTGCCTGCAGGAGACCAAGCTGAGCGACGCCCAGTTCCCGGCGATGGCCTTCGCCGGCCTCGGGTACGAGACCGCCCATCACGGGTACGGGCAGTGGAACGGCGTCGCCATCCTCTCCAAGGTCGGCATCGATGACGTCGTCTGTGGGTTCGACGACGACCTCGACCCCGACCCCGACTCCCGCATCATCTGGGCGACGTGCGGCGGCGTCCGGGTCGTGTCGGTCTACGTCCCCAACGGGCGAACGCTCGACGACGACCACTACCAGTACAAGCTTGCGTGGCTCGCTCGCCTGCGGACCCACCTCGACCGCCATCACACCCCCGACGAGCTCCTCGTCATCCTCGGCGACTGGAACATCGCTCCCGCTGACATCGACGTGTGGGACATCAGGAAGTTCGCCGACAGCACCCACGTCTCCCAACCCGAGCGCGACGCCCTCCAGCACATCAAGGACTGGGGGCTCGTCGATACGTTCCGTGAGCGGTATCCCGATCCCGGCCTCTACAGCTACTGGGACTACCGCGGGGGAGACTTCCACCAGAAGCGGGGGATGCGCATCGACTATCTGCTGTCGAGCCGGGCGCTCGCCGAGACCAACCGCAGCGACCTCGTCGACCGCAACGCCCGCAAGGGCACCAAGCCCTCCGACCACGCCCCGGTCCTCGGGTGGTTCGACGTCCCGCTCCCCGGAGCTGGGTCGTGACCGGCGAGTCGGACGGCACCGGGTCCGAGTCGGCCGGCGCCGGCGGGAGCGCTGCCAGTGCTCCGCTCCGGAGCCCCCGCGTCGACAAGCTCCACCAACTGCCGCCCACGGAGCGTCGTGTCGCCATGCGCCGCCTCGCCAGCGCCGGGCGCGAGGTCATCGAACTCATGAGCTCGAGCTCGGCGACCGCTGATGATCTCGACTCGGCGGCCGAGTCGCTCGAGGCGGTCGCCGCCATGCTGCGCGGTCACACCGGCGGAGCCGACTACGAAGGTGTCGCCGAGATGGCGAACGCCGGCGACCTTCTGGCGGAACGCCGCCGAATGGTCGAGGAGGGCGACCCCGAAGCGTGGGCGCAGTTCGACTACAGCCCCTTCATCGGCCTCGCCAACCCCATGTCACCGCCGATGCACATGGACTACGAGGGCGACCGGGTCGTGTGCCACGTGACGTTCGGCTCGGCCTTCGAGGGGCCACCCGCCTGCGTCCACGGCGGCTACGTCGCCGCAGCGTTCGACGAGGTGTTGGGCGCCGCCCAGTCGCTGTCGGGTGAACAGGGCATGACCGCCCGGCTCGTCACCAACTACCGCTCACCGACGCCGTTGCACCAGCCACTGCGGATCGAGGCGTGGGTCGACCGCCGCGAGGGCCGCAAGATCTTCGTCCAGGGCACGATGCACGCCGGCGAACGACTCACGGCCGAGGCCGAGGGCCTCTTCATCGCGTTCGACCCGGACAAGTTCGTCAAGCTGATGGAGGCCCGGGCCGAGATGCAGGCCCGCGTCCGCGAGGGCTGACGTCGCAGGGGGAGCGTTCGTGTCCGACCTTCGTATCGATCCCGTCGTGTGGGTCGACGTCGATCCCGTGATGGCACGGCGTACCCGTGAGCGTGTGGTGTCAGGAGCTGGACGGCGCTGAGGTCGGAGCGGCCCACTTCCCGGGGGCTGCAACTCGGCCGGTTGCTCGTGACCGAACGCCCTCGCCAGTGGCTGGTGCCGCGAAAGGATTGAACCCGAGCGCACGACCTGCGTGCGCTGCGGTTCAAACCTCTGGGCGGTGGCTGGGGTCAGCGGTCGTTGTGCTCGGCGACCAGGCGGAGGAGGTCGGGGCCGAAGCGTTGTGCCTTGACCGTGCCGATGCCGCTGATCGCCGTGAGTTCGCGGGCGGTCGACGGTTGCTGGCGGGCGACCTCGTGCAGCGTGGCGTCGTTGAAGATCACGAACGCCGGCACGTCGGAGGCGCGGGCGTGTTCGATGCGCCACTTCTTCAGGCGGTCGAGCAGGACCAGCTCCTCGGGCGACAGCGCCGGTGCATCGCCCTTGACCCCGGGCAAGCGGCGGGGGCGGGACCCGCCGTCGCTCGCTCGGAGCTTGGCCCGCTCGGCAGCGACCGCTGCCACCGACGCCGTGAGGTCGATGGTCGACGTCGACTCGCGGAGGAGTTGGATCGCGATGCCGACGGTGTCGAGGAGGGGCGAACGCTTGCGGTTCTGGGACCGGGTGCCGAACGAGCGCTTCTCGGCCCACGTGAGGGTCAGTTGCCGCTCGGCGCGGGTCAGCGCGACGTACAGCAGCCGGGTCTCCTCGTTGCTCGCCTCCTCGGTGTTGGCGTAGTGGATGGGCACGAGGCCCTCCTCGAGGCCGGCGACGTAGACGATCGGCCACTCGAGGCCCTTGGCCGCGTGGAACGTGGCCAGGTCGACGGCATCGGTGGCGCCGCCGCTGTTGTCGTTTCGCAACGCCGAGTTGAGCCACGACAGGAACGATGCGCTGGTGCCTTCGGGTTCGAGATCGAGGAACTCCCGCCCGAGCCGCAGCAACTCGGCGACGTTGGCGCTCCGTTCGTCGGAGAGCCCGCCGACGACCGGGGCGACCGACTCGTCAGGCGGGACCGGGAGCGGCTCGTCGTCACCGGTCGCAGCGTCGGCCGCGGGCGACTGGGAGGGCGACTGCGCTGCCAACTGCGACTCGATGTCGGACAGGTGCACCTGGAGGGACCCGCCGCCACGACGCAGGCGCGTGAGGATGTCCTTGATCTCGGGCTGGTCGAGGAGCCGGCCGCCGCCCCGACTGCGGAACGGGATGCCCGCTGCGCTGAAGGCCTCCTCGAACACCGTGAGCTGCGCGTTGGTGCGGACGAGCACCG
>JBAOIR010000063.1:0-99624 GCA_037045585.1 Microthrixaceae bacterium | reverse complement strand
CCGGCATCGACCAACCGCCTTCCGCCCCGCTCGAACGTATCCGAACGGACTGTCGCGTTCATTCGAAAGATGCAGCGCTGGTGGGGAAACGCGGTCACATACCGAACCACGCGTCAGTCAGCTGCTCGCGCCGTCGTAGCTCGACCACAGGTCGCGGTAGCGACCCGGCGTGGCGAGGAGGTCGTCGTGGGTGCCGTCCTGCACGATCCTCCCGCCCTCGACGACGAGGATGCGATCGGCGAGCCGGGCGGTCTGGAGCCGGTGGGCCACGAGCACCGTCGTTCGGCCAGCGGCAGCGGACCGCATCGCCCGCTGCACCCGGGCCTCGCTGTGCAGGTCGAGGTTGGACGTCGCCTCGTCGAGGAGGAGGATGGGCGGATCGACGAGCCGGGCCCGCGCCAGCGCCAACAGCTGCCGCTGGCCCGACGACAGCGACCGACCCCGTTCGCTGATCGGCTCGCGGTAGCCGTGGGGGAGCGACGCCACGAACGCGTGCGCTCCCACCGCCCGCGCCGCCTCCTCGACCTCGGCGTCGGTCGCGTCGGGCCGCCCGTAGGCGATGTTGTCGCGGACGGTCGTCGCGAACAGGAACGCCTCCTGGGGGACGATGCCGAGTTGCCGCCGGAAGGAGCTGAGTGCGACGTCACGCAGGTCGACGCGGGCCGCGATCGATCCGTCGGGGGAGCGGCCGTCGACGCGTACGGCGCCCGATACCGGGTCGTAGAACCGCCCGATGAGCTTGAGGATCGTCGACTTGCCCGCACCGGTGGAGCCGACGAGGGCGACCGTCGAGCCGGCGTCGAGCCGGACGCTGACTCCGGCAACCGCCTCGTCGCCCGTCGCGGTCGGGTACCGGAAGTGCACGTCGTCGAAGCCGATCGCGCCGGTGAGCCGCCCGATCTCCACGGTGTGCGTCGACTCCGGCGTGCCCGTCGGCGTCGACATGAGCTCCTCGATCTTCACGAGGGACGCCGTGGCCTGCTGCCAGGTGTCGAGCACCTGGGAGAGCTGCTGGATCGGCGAGAAGAACTGGTCGAGGTACAACAGGAACGCGATGACGATGGCAGTCGTGATCGCGCCGCGATGCACCAGGGCCGAGCCGGTCGCCAGCACCGACACCGCGGCGAGGTCGCCGAGCAACAACACGAGCGGGAAGTACAGGGCGATGAGCCGTTGCGCCCCCAACCGATGCTCGAGGTACCGCTGGTTGACCCGTCGGTAGCGGACGAGGTTGCGCTCCTCCCGGACCGATGCCTGCGCCACCCGAACGCCGGACAGGTTCTCCTGGAGATCGGCGTTGACGTCGGCGATGGCGTCGCGGGCGCGCCCGTAGGCCACCGACGAGCGGCGCCGGTACCACCACGTGGCGAGCGCGAGGAGCGGAAGCACCACGGCCGCCGCCAGCGCGAGCGGCGGGGAGAGAACGACGAGGAACACGGCGACGCCGAGGCACGTGACCGCGGCGACGACCGCGCTGACGATGCCGGTCTGGATGACCTGCGCCAGGGCCTCGACGTCGGTCGTCATGCGGGTCATGATCCGGCCGTCCATCTCGGCGTCGTAGTAGTCGAGGGACATGCGCTGGAGGTGGGCGAAGATCCTGACGCGAAGCGACGCCAGCGCCCGCTCCGCCGTCCGACCGGTGACGAGTGTCGAGGACCGGGTGACCACCCAGTCGAGCGCGACCGTGACGGCGAACGCTGCCGACGCCCACCACAACGCCCCGGTATCACGAGCGTCGACACCCTGGTCGAGCCCACGGCGCACGAACCACGGACCGAGCAGGGTGAGCCCACTGTCGAGCGCGACGAGAGCGAATCCGACGGCGAGGGGGCGGCGCCACGGACGGATGAACCCCACGAAGCGGAACCGTCCACGTTGGGGAGCGGCCGCCGCGGCCACGTCCATACCGGTCCGGTCGATCGCCGCCGGGAGCCGCTCGAGCCGCTCGAGGAGGTCGGGGGTCGCGGTGAACGCCACGTTCATGCCACCTCCTCCCGGGCCACCGATCGCCGGCTTCGGGGCCGCGGCGGCAACCCCGGCGAGCCCGACGACCACCGCTGGCTCGTCCGGCCAGCCAGTGCGCTCGCCGACAGGCGCCTCGCCGCCCGCTGAGTCGGAATCGTCGATGTCGTCACCGATGTCGTCGCCGGCGTCGGGCCCGGCGAGCAGTCGGCGGTAGCGCTCGCTGCGCGCCGTCAGCTCGGCGTCGGTGCCCTCCTCGACCACCCGGCCGCGCTCGACCACGACCACCCGGTCGGCCAGCTGCAGCGTCGAACGCCGGTGAGCGATCAGGATCGTGGTGCGGTCGGCGGCGATCGTGCGGAGCGTGTCGTGGATCGACTCCTCGGTGATGCTGTCGACCGACGACGTGGCGTCGTCGAGCACGAGCACGCGGCTGTCGGCGAGGATCGCCCGGGCCAGGGCGACCCGTTGTCGTTGTCCACCCGACAACGTGAGCCCGCGCTCGCCGACGAGCGTGTTGTACCCGTCGGGCAACGCAGAGATGAAGTCGTGCGCGCCGGCGGCGCGGGCGGCAACGATGATCTGCTCCTCGGTCGCACCGGGAACGGCGTACGCGATGTTGTCGCGGACGCTGTCGGAGAACAGGAACGCGTCCTCGAACACCACCCCGATCTGGCCGCGGAGCGACGCCAGCGTGACGTCTCGCACGTCGACGCCGTCGATCGTCACCCGGCCACTGCCCACGTCGTAGAAGCGGGCGACCAACGCCGCCACCGTCGACTTGCCCGACCCGCTGACACCGACGAGCGCCACCACCTCACCGGGGTCGATGTGGAGATCGAACCCCGACAGCACCGGCTCGGACCGGTCGTAGCCGAACGTGACGTCCTCGAAGGAGATCGCGCCGCGGACCGCGGGGAGGTCGACCGCACCGGGTCGGTCGGTGACCGCGGCGGTGGCGTCGAGCACGTCGAGCAGTCGTTCGGCTCCGGCGCGGGCCTGCTGGCCGATGGCGAACAGACTGGCCAACATCCGGACCGGGGCGACGAGCTGCACCAGATACGACGAGAACGCCAAGAAGGTGCCGATCGTGATGTGACCGTGGATCGCCAGGTACCCGCCGAGCGCGAGGACGGCGACCTGGGCGAGGCTCGGGATGGCCTGCAGCGCCGGGGTGTAGCGGGCGTTGAGGCGGATCAGCCGGCTCCTCGACGCGAACAGTGACTCGGCCGCTCCGGCCAGCCGGTCGATCTCGCGCTGCTCCTGGCCGAACCCCTTCACCACCCGCACGCCGCTGACGGCCTCGTCGACGACCCCGGCAACCACACCGGCGCGCTGTTGCGCGTCCCAGGTGGCAGGGAAGATCCACTGTCGCATCCGAAGCGTCACGACCAACAGGAGCGGCAGCATCACCGCCATCACCAGTGTGAGCAGCGGCGACAGCACCACCATCACGACCAGCGCCACGACGAGGAGCACCACGTTGCCGACGATGATCGGCAGGAACGCGAGCAACCCCTGGATGAGCCCGACGTCCGACGACGAGCGCGACACGAGCTGGCCGGTCTGCAGTTCGTCGTGGCCGGCGAAGTCGAGCCGTTGCAGCCGTTCGAAGATGGCGACGCGGAGGTCGTACTGGACGTCGAGGCTGACCCGGCCGCCGACCCACCGCCGGAGGTAGGAGCAGCCGAAGACGAAGATCGCGGTCGCCGCCAACGCTGCGAGCCATGGCCCCACCGGCCGGGACCGTCCGACGATGCCGTCGTCGATCACGACCCGCTGGATGACGGGCACGAGCGCAGCCACACCCTGGCCGACGATGGCGGAGCCGAACGCGACGATCACGTTGCGGCGGTGTGCCATCAGGAATGGCCACAGCCGACGAACCCACCCGCCCGATCCCGGCGGAGCGGGGGAGGGGATCGGGCGGTCGGCTGCGCTCGGGGCGCGCTGGGCGCGACGTCGGCCCGTCAATCCTCCTCGAAGGTCGACACGTACCAGAGGGCCCAGTCGACAACCGAGGTCACGGCGTCGTCGTCGCCGAGCAGCCCCTCGAGCTCCTCGGCGGCAGTCGCATCGAGCGGCAGCGACCACACCACGTACTCGGCGGTGCCCAACGGGACGACGCGACGCGCCGTGACACCGGATTCGGGATCGTGGTGGAGGGTGACCGGTGCGTCTCGCCAGGCCTCGAGACCGGCCCGGTCGACGTCGCTCAGCCGATCGGCGTGCGCGTCGAGATAGGACCCGACGTTGCCGGTGGCGAGCGAGACGAGGTCGTCGACGAGCGCGTCGTTGATCTCGGCCTCCTCGTGCAGGTACTCCGAGAGGACTCCGTAGAAGATCTCGAACGCCAGGGCGTCGCGATTGGCGAGATGACGCGCGAGCCGGAGCTCGTACCACGGGCCCCGGCGCTCGACGGGCGTCGTGGGATTCACCAAACAGCACTGCTTGAACTTGCGACCCGACCCGCAGGGGCAGGGTTCGTTGCGGCCCGTCGCCCGCGGCGGGAGCAACCCCGACAGTGCCCGGAGCCAGGCCTCGGGCCCCGCAGCGGACCGGAATCGGCGCTCGGCCTCGACGGCGTCGCCGCGGTCCGACGTGAGGATGCCCAGCTCGACCACGGCGTCCAACTGGCCCGGGTCGACGTCGAGGGCGGCGCGGAACTCCTGTTCGGCATCGTCGAACCGCCCGCCGAGCTCGGCGGCGATGCCGACCAGCACGTGAATCGAGGGCGTGGCGGCGTCGTTGCCCGGGCCGCCGAGTGCATCGACGAACCGAGCGAGTCGCCCGGGCGCTGTGTGGCCCCGGAAGAGCTCACCGGCCATGCCGGCGACCCCTTCGGTGGCCAGCGCATCGCGGGCCTTGGCGACCGACGCAGCGGGGAGCGCGTCGGTGTCACCGAGCCATTCGACCATCACGCCGACGACCGTGCGCAACGGAGAAGCCAGCCAATCGACGAGGTCGGCGGCCAGCTCGTCACCACGGCGACGGAACGCCTGCTGGGCGTGCGTCAGCCACGGACGGTCGGCAGGACCGAACTCGAGGCCTCGGCGCTCGAGGCCGGCGGCGACGGCCAGCTCGCCGAGGGGGAGCGTTGGGGTCCGGAAGGCATCGGGGACGTCGGCCAACACGTCGAGGACGGCCGGAGCGAGCTCGTCGCCGTTGCCGTTGCTCCAGCGGTCGAAGCAGGGACGGAACGCCGTCGCCAGCTCCGCCACGGCCGGATCGTCGGGGCCGGGGAGGTCGGCGGCGTCGATGCGTTCGATCCGCACGGTGTCGTCACGGACGAGGCGGACACCGAGCACGTCGCCGGGCGCGAACCCGTCGAGCCACCCGTCGGGACCGATCAGGCGCCCGCCCTCGAAGCGGTCGAAGGCAGGATCGAAGTCGGTGGCGACGGCCCCCGAACCGCCGACGATCCGACGAGCCGGGACGTCCCAGTCGACGAGCGTGAGGTCGGGGAGCGCGGCGACCGCACCCTCGGCCAACTCGTCGGCGGTGACCCGATGGGTGAACACCCGACCGTCGAGGGTGCGGAACACGTCGAACCACATCGCCATCTGCGTGCGCCAGAGCCCGGGCACGTCGAGGTCGGAGATCTCCGCCGCGAAGTCGTCGTCTGCGAGCTCACCGAGGGCGCCCCACGCACCGTCGTCGCGGAGCGCTGCGAGGAGCACGTCGTCGCGCAACGGACCGTCGGCCAGCGCCCGGAAGAACGACGCGACGGCGTTGTCGATGTCGACACCGTCCCACGGATCGTCGACGTGCTCGGGCGCGGGAGGAGGCTGATCGGTCACGGTCCCGCACACTACCGGCGGGCCCTGACACCGACCGCCGGCTGAGACCGCCCCCAGCCGGCGGTGGATCCACTCGTGCCGGACTCGGTACCGTCGAGGGCGTGACCACGTCGCCACCTGCCCCAACGACCCTCGCCGAGCGGCCCCGCCGCCTCGGCGTCGGCGTCTGGGACGCGTTAGTCGTCGCTGCCGGCGTCGTGCTCATCACCTCGCTGGGGCTCCGCGGTCAGTTCCACGCTCACGTCCGCTTGACCCCGACCCGCTGGTTGTCGGCACCGTCGGCGATGGCCGCGCTGGCCCTCGTCGCGCTCGTCGTCACGCTCGTCGGTCGTCGCCGGGAGATCCTCGGTCTCCTCGGCCTCGCCGCCGTGTCACTCGGACTCGCGGCGTTCTGGCTGCTGCTCGGTCATCACCAGTGGGCCGGTCCGGTGCTCGTCGACCTCGGCGACGATCACGGCATCCACCTCGGCGACTTCCTGGCGCTCGTGCCGGTCGCGGCCGCCGGGGCGTTGGTCTGGACCGCGGCGATCCGGTTGCGCACCACTCGTCGCGTCTGAGCGGGACGCCGCCCGCCGACGGGGCCGGGTCAGGTCGTCGGAAGCGCTTCGAGGAACTCGACGACCGCGTCGCAGAATCGGTCGTTGCGGTCGCCCGCCACCATGTGGCCGGCGCCGGACACGTCGACGAACTGGGCGTGGGGCACGAGCTCGAGGAACTCCTGCGCCGTCTCCTCGCTCACGAGGTCGCTCAGCTTGCCCCGGACGAGCAGCGTCGGCAGGGTCAGCTGGGCGGCTGCGGCGACGAAACGGCCAGGCTCCTGGGCGGCGTGCAGACCGTTGTCGGAGTTGAACAGCTCCGGGTCCCAGTGCCAGCGCCAGCGGCCGTCGGCGTCGAGCCGGAGGTTCTTCTGGAGGCCGGAGTGGTCCCGGGGCCGGTTGCGGTGGGGTTGGTACGCGGCGACGGCGTCGGCCGCCTCGTCGAGTGACCCGAAGCCCTCGACGGCGCGGTCGAGCATGAAGGACACGATGCGGTTGACGCCCTCGCGCTCCTGTCGGGGCGTGATGTCGACCAGCACGATCCCGGCGAACAGGCCCGGGGCGAGGACCCCCTCGGCAAGGAGCGCGGCGAGCCCACCGAGCGACGCACCCACGACGACGGGCGGCTGCTCGAACGTCGTGGCGATCTCGACGAGATCCTCGGCGAAGCGCCCGGGCTCGTAGTGCCCTGAGGGGGAACGCCCGCTCGCGCCGTGGCCACGCTGGTCGTACGCGACGGCGTACCAGCCGGCTGTCGCCAGGGTCGCCGCCGTCGAACCCCAGGAGTGGCGGGTCTGGCCGCCACCGTGGAGCAGGAGGACCGGTCGAGCCGACGCGTCGCCGTAGGCGTCGGCCTCGATCCGGAGCCCACCCTCGCCGGAGAGATCGTCGGTGACGTCGAAGGTGATCACGGCCATCGCGGCGAGCGTACCGGCCCCAGTTGACCGATCGGTCAAGCATCCCGCCCTGCCGGCAGGAATGTGACACGGTTCACTCGACGCCGCTCGGGGGCCTGGGTAATTGACCGGAGGTCATCGGCCCGGGCCGAGAACTCCCTTAGGGTGGCCCCTGCGGTGCCTGGGGCACTGCAGGGGAGAACAGCGTCGAGCACTCGGCGCGACCATCAACCAGGGGGTTATCCAGTGACTCGTTCCACCAAGAAGAAGATCCGCCTCGGCGCGCTCGCGGCCGTGCTGGCGTTCTCGTCGAGCGCCTGCGCCATTCCGGTGGGCAATCCGCTCAACATCCCGCTCGTGACGGGCTGCACGCTGTTCATCGCGGAGCCGGGCCAGGGCGCCATCGTCGTGCCGATCTCGGCCGGCTTCCTCGAGATCGGGTGCAACCTCGGCCTGTAGGGCCGTACGGCCGGCGGTTGGGCTCAGGCCCAGCCGCCGGCGCACGCCACGAACTGACCGGTGACGAACCGGCTCGTGCCGTCGATGAACGGCAGACACATCGAGGCGAACTCCTCCATGGTGCCGAGGCGATGCATCGGCACCATCGACTCGACCGCAGCGCGCACCGACGGATCGTCGGCGCCGGTGGCCCGGAGGAAGTCGGGGAAGTCCATGAAGTTGGTTCCGACGGCGTTGACCTGCACGCCCTTGCCCGCGACCCTCGGCGGCGACGTTGCGGACGAGCATGTTGGCTGCGGCGCGGGCCGCCGAGTAGAGCGGCGCGCCGTCGGTCGGTCGAGCGCCCGCAGCGCTCGTGATCACGAGCACCTGCCCGACGCCTTGTTCGACCATCGGGTCCACCACCGCCTTGAGGAAGTGGTACGGCGCTTCGAGACACCCGCTCACGGCGTGGGCGAGATCCTCGGGAGTCGAACGCCGGAACGAGCCGGTGACGATGACCCCACCGAACGACACCGCCGCGTCGATTCGGCCGAATCGCTCGTGTGCGGCAGCAACCAGTCGGCCGGCGGCCTCGGGGTCGGTCAGGTCGCGTCCACCGGCAACGATCTCGACCGACGCGCCGAGGGCGGCCAGCTCCTCGGCAAGGGAATCTTCGATCTCGCCGACCACGAGGTCGTGGCCCCTCGCCGCGAGCAGGCGGGACAGGGCCGGTCCGACGTAGCGCCGGGCGTCGTTGAGGACGACGACGCGGCGGTCGTCGGGAGATGGAGCTTCGGTCATGACAACAACCCCTTGATGGTGAGTGTGAGTACGTCGGTAGTGCGCTTGATACCGGCGCCGCGGTCGATGCGCAGCGCCTCGACCGCTTCGAAGCCGGTGACGACGTCGAGCGCGTCGAGCGTCGTTCGCCGGCGGGCGGAGGGGAGCGCCGCCAGCTCGGCGGCGAACAGGTCCTCGACCTGCCCGCGGAGGAGTTCACGTCGGAGGGCGAAGGCCGACCGCACGGCGGCGCTGTCGGGAGCGAGCAGGCGAGCCGCCCGGAGCGCGGGGCCGGCGATGTCGTAGAGACGGATGCGCTGCGCAACGAGCGCTGAGATCCGTTCATCGAGTGACCCACCGACGAGCGGCCGCGTGAAGTGCTCGCGCAGTCGGTCCCACTGATGGTCGATCGCGCTGCGGACCAACTCGTCGACGTCTTGGAAGTGGCGGAACACCGAGCTCTGCGACACGCCGGCTCGGTCCGCGATGAGGGCCACGCCGGGGCGCAGGTGCCCGTCGTCGTAGAGGGAGAGCAGCGCCTCGACCACGGCGTCGCGACTGCGCGCCGAGCGCTGGTGGCGACCGTCGATGACGGCGGCGTCGATCGCCGGGTCGTCGAGGACGTGGTCGGGCAGCCCCATGACCGGATCGTAAGAACTGGGAGTCAGACTGTCAAAAGATATTGACAGTAGCGCTCCGAGGTGATCGACTCACCGGCGAGGGAGGACATGTGGCTCGCAATATTCTCTTCGTGACGACCGACCAGCAGCGCTTCGACTCGCTCGGGTGCAACGGCGGCACGATTGCCCGCACACCGGTCGCCGACGCCTTGGCGCGTGACGGCATCAACTACCAGCGCGCGTACAACAACAACACCGTCTGCATGCCGGCGCGGTGCACGATGCTCACCGGGCAGTACCCCCGCACCCACGGCGTGGTCGCCAACGGCATCGCACTCCCGACCGACGCGCCGAGCGTCGCCGCCCACCTCAAGACGGCCGGCTATCACACGGCCCTCGTCGGCAAGGCGCACTTCGAGCCGGCGTTCGACATGGAGGGCCGCTGGGAGGAGAACCTCCGGTGGCGACGCAATGACACCGGCCCGTGGCGGGGGTTCGACTACTCGATCCAGGCGGCGCACGTCCCCTCCTTCCAGGGTCGACCCGTCCAGCACTACGGCCGGTGGCTCAAGGCCGAGCACCCCGAGCACCTCGACTCGTTCTGCGAGCTCCTGAACGCCGCTCCCGGCGGCGACACCGGGGCCCCCGAGACCAAGCACAACCCCATCCCGACCGACTGGTACCACACCGACTGGACGGCCGACCGCACCATCGACTGGCTCGACACCGTTCCCGCCGACGACCCGTTCTTCTGCTGGATGAGCTTCCCCGACCCCCACCACCCGTGGGACCCACCCGAGTCGGAGATGAGCCGGGTCAACTGGCGCGACCTCGACCTCCCGCCCGGTCACCCCGGCAGCCCCGAGCAGATCCGCGAGGTGCTCGGCGGCAAGCCGGCGCACTGGCTCGGCTGGTACGACGGCACCTTCGCCAACGCCGAGGGCGGCCCCATGTACTTCTTCCCCGCCTCCCTCACCGACGACCAGGTGCGCGAGATCAACGCCCGCACCCACGTCATGGTCGAGCTGCTCGACGAGGCGCTCGGGCGGGTCCTGGCGCACCTCGACGCCATCGGCCGCCTCGCCGACACCGACATCGTGTTCACCACCGATCACGGCGAGATGCAGGGCGACATGGGGTTCATCTTCAAGGGCCCCTGGCACGTCGACTCGCTCATGCGACTGCCACTGATCTGGAAGCCGGCCGCATCGGCGGGCATCGACGCCGGAGTCGTCACCGACCCCGTCGGCCAGGTCGACCTCGCGCCCACGTTCTGCGCCATCGCCGGCGTCGAGCCCGCGCCGTGGATGCAGGGCTCGCGCCTGCCCACGTTCGACGGCGAGGCCACGACCGACAGCTTCGGGCAGACCGCCGTGCACGAACGGGCGCTGACGGAGTGGGACAGCCAGTTCCCCGGCTACGGCATGCACCTCCGCTCGATCGTGCGCGACGGCTGGATGTGCACGGCGTACGAGGAGAGCACCGACGGTCAGCCGAACGGTCTCGAGGAGGTTTGGGGCGACAGCGTGCTGCGCCCGTGCGGGGTCCACTACGACGGCACCGAGGGCGAGCTCTACAACCTCGTCGAGGATCCCCACCAATGGCACAACCTGTGGGACGACCCCGCGTATCGTGCGCAACGCGACGACCTCGTCGCCGACATGGTGGCGTCGTTCCCGACCGAGCGGCGGGTGCTGCCCGTCGAAGCGCCGGCGTAGCGCGGCAGGAGAGGAACCCACCGATGGCCACCATCCGACGGGAGATCCGCATCGCGGCGTCCGCCGACGACGTCTGGAAGGTCGTCGGGCGACCCGACCTCCTGCACCACTGGTTCCCCGGTATGTCCGACTGCACGGTGCAGACGGTCGACGGGGTGACGACGCGCACCATCGTGGTGGGCGCCGGCATCCCGATGCCCGAGGAGATCCTGATCAACGACCCGATCCAGCGGCGCTTCCAGTACCGCCTGACCGTCCCGGCGTTCGAGTTCCACCGCGGCACGATCGACGTGATCGAGCTCGCCCCCGACGACACCCTCGTCGTGTACTCGACCGACTGCATCCCCAACGCCATGGCGCTCGTCATCGGTGGCGCCACCGGGGGAGCGCTCGACGAGCTCAAGGCCCAGTTCGACGCCGGCGAGGGCCCCGCCCTCGACGCGGCTGGTCTCCACACCACTTCCCAGGGAGCCTGACATGGGACGCAAGATCTTGTTCGTGACGACGGACCAGCAGCGCTACGACACGTTGGGGTGCAACGGCGGCACGCTCGCCCGAACGCCGGTGATCGACTCGCTGGCCGCGCAGGGCATCCGCTACGAGCGCGCCGTGCCGCAATCGGTCGTGTGCATGCCGTCGCGTTCGACGATGCTCACGGGCCAGCATCCGTCCACCCATGGTGTGTGGATGAACGGGGTGCCACTGCCGGTCGACGCGCCGTCGGTCGCTGCGCTGCTCAACGATCAGGGCTACCGCACAGCACTCGTCGGCAAGCCGCACTTCGAACCGTTCATCGATCCGTTCGGGCGCTTCACCGAGAACCGCCTCGCATCGTCGGGGGCGCCCACGGCGCAGACCCGTCACTTCGACGGAACGATCGGTCCGCACCGCGGGTTCGAGCACCTCGAGTTCGCCACCCACGGTGCCGCCGGCTGGCTGCACTACTCCCAGTGGATCGGGGCGAACCACCCCGAGGCAGCCCAGATGTTCTACGCCGTCCTCGACTCCGACCTCGAGGTCAACTCGGCGGGTTTCGGCGACACCGGCGGCCCCCAGGTCAAGCACAACCCGATCCCCAAGGACTGGTACCACACCGACTGGGTCGCGGACCGCACGATCGACTGGCTCGACTCGCTCGATGACGACGACGACTTCTTCTGCTGGATGAGCTTCCCCGACCCCCATCACCCGTGGGATCCGCCCGAGTCCGAGATCGGCCGCATCGACTGGCGCGACGTCGACCTGCCTGCCGGCTATCCGACGACCACGGCGGAGCGTGAGGCCATCCTCGACGGCAAGCCTCGCCACTGGCGCATGTGGTACGACGGCGCGCTCGTCTCGAACTACGAGGCGCCCACGCACTGGGTGCCCGAAACGCTGACGGCAGATCAGCTCCGCGAGATCACCGCACTCAACGCCGTCGAGTGCGAGTTGATCGACGAGGCACTCGGCCGGGTCCTCGCAGCCGTCGACCGGCGCGGCTGGGGCGACGACCTCGACGTCGTGTTCACCACCGACCACGGCGAGCTCGGCGGCGACTTCGGCCTCCTGTTCAAGGGCCCGTACCACGTCGACGGCCTCATGCGGCTGCCCCTGGTCTGGCGCCCGGCGCCGTCGGCAGGCGTCGAGCCCACGGTGGTCACCGCGCCGGTCGGCCTCGTCGACCTGGCCCCCACGTTCGCCACCATCGGAGGCCTCGACGCGCCGGAGTGGATGCAGGGGTCGGCCCTTCCGGTCGGCGATGTCGACGCCGCCGAGCGGGGCTTCGAGCGGGTGCTCACCGAGTGGGACTCCGAGCTGTTCGGCGTGGCGGTGCACCTCCGCACCATCAACCGCGACGGCATGGTGTGCACTGCCTACCGACCGGGCTACGTGCACGACGGGACCGAGGGCGAGCTGTACTCGCTCGCCGACGACCCGCTCCAGCAGCGCAACCTGTGGGACGAGCCGGGGTGGCGGGCCGTGCGCGACGACCTGCTCGGCGACCTCTGGGACAGCCAGCCGCCGACACGCTCGCCCCGGCTCCACGTCGAGGCCCCGGTCTAGACCTCAACGAGTCGTGGCCCGGGGTTCCACGCCTGAACCGTGGAGTTCTTCGGCCACCTGCCGGCCGGGTTCCTCCGCCGTTGAACCGTGGCGGGCCATGAGGACCACGAGCGCCGCGCCACCGGCGCCGAGCAGGCCGCACCCGAACAGCACGACCGAGGCGGGGCCGAGGTGGAACGCCCCGAGCTGGTGCAGCAGGGCGATCACCCCTCCGGCGACGGTCACGAGACCACAGACGAGGGCAATGGGATCGAGCGGATGACGTTCCATGATCAACCTCCGACCGTGGTCGGGACGGGAGGAACCGTGGCGTCTGGAGTCGGCGGCGCCACCGTCGATTCCGCCACCGCGGTCGGTGGTTCGCTCGGCTCGGCCGTGGTCGGCGGTTCACTCGTCTCTACGGGGGCGATCGTGGGCTCCGGCGGATCGTCCGGACCGGGCGGTGACACCAGCTCGGCACCGACCGGCTCGATGCCGAGCTCGTCGCAGGACCGGTACTCCCCGTCGAAGCCGCGACAGGCGGCCATACGAGGGAAGTCGAGCGTGCCCGGGCGATCCTCCCGGCAGTCGACGAGGTAGCCACTGTCGTTGAGGCAGAGGGCGACGCGTCGGTCCACCGGGACGTCGGGACAGTCCTCGACGACACCGCGGGCCCCACCGCCGACCGTGCACAGCTGGACCGGCTGGAAGATCCGGTCGGGAACGTCGGACCAGCGGGGATCGAGGATCGTCAGGTTGCCGAGGCCGAGGTCGACATCGATCACCAGGGTGTGGTCGCTGCCCTGGTCGATGGTCACCACACCACCGCTCCGGTCGATGTCGCGCAACGTCGAGCCCCAGAAGTTGTCAACGGCGACACGGAGGTCGCTCGACGACAGGGTGGTTCCCTCCTCGGGAAGGCCGTCGTCGATCCACCGCTGCGACTGCTCGGGGTCGTAGAGCGCGTTCTGCGCCGACGGCCGTTCGACCCGGGCCGATCCCGTGCCCACGTGGACGAGCACCTTCGTGGTGGTCGTCCGCGGCAGGATCAGTCGCAACGTGCCGACCGTCTGACGGATGCCGACCGTGCGGTCCGACGTCAGTTCGAGTTCGCCCACGTCGAACGTGTTCGATCCGCCCGCGGATTCCACGTCGGCGGGGAGTTTGGCGGGATCGCTGATGTGCAGGTCGAACGGTCCGGCGAACGTGTCGGCACGGACGTCCAGCGCGGTGAGACCGGCGAGGCCCACGGCAAGGGCGAGCGCCGGCAGGATCAGACCGCGGGCCCGACCCCGGACGGCCGAGAACGTCAGTCCGAGACCGAACACGACCATCACGACGGCCGCAATCGGACCCGGACCGATGTCGGCGGTGCCGGACCCGGTGACCAACTCGATCAGGCCCAGGGCCCCGACCGCGAGCAGCGCGAGGCACCACGTGAGGGGCCCGACGACGGGACGGGCCCGGGGCGGACGCGGTGGTCGCGGCGCCGGCGTCGGCGTCGGCGAGGGCGCCCGCGCCACACGCGGGCCGCCCACGACGGGGGTCGGGGCCGTCCCCGGGGGTGGGGGCGGAGGCGGAGACAGAGGTGGACCGGAGGACGTCGACACTGGCGGGTGGGGTGACGCGCCGTCGGCGCGTCGCAGCAGCAGCACGAGTCCGCCGAGCACAACGAGCCAGGGGAGTGCCCGACCGACGACCGACCAGTAGTCGACGTCGTCGAACTCTGCGAAGAGCATCAACCCGGCGACGAGCACGGCGGCGACCGTCAACAGGTCACGAACCGGGCCGTGCCCCATGACCCGCTCGCCGCGGTCGTTCGGCAACAACGCCCAGGCCAGCACGTACAGCGGGAATCCGATCCCGAAGAACGCCGCCAGCACAAAGCCCACCCGCACCAGCAACACGGGGACACCGAAGCGGTGGGCGAGACCACCGGCCACACCACCGGCGAGCCGTTCGGTGCTCGACCGGTACAACGATGACCACCACTCACCGAACCCGTGGCCGGGCGGCGGCTGCTGGGGCGGCGGCTGGGACGACGACGGTTCGGACGTCGGTGGTTCGGGGGGCGGCTGCTCAGTCACGGGGGTGTCCATGGAACGATCGTCGTCCTGCGGCGGCGATCTCGATATCGGGGAAGCGCTGATCTGTCCCCGAGACGACCCCGAGATCGTCTCAGGGTTCTGCCCTGATGCCATCGGTGGGATGTCGGTGCCATCATGGCCCCCACATGCCGACCGTGTCCCCTTCCCGCACTCCCTTGCCCCGAGAGTCGACACCTCGAACCGCCGCGGCCCGATCTACCCGCCCGCCACGCTCCGACGACGATCCGCTCGTCCTCGGCATCAGCGCCGATCTCGCCGGTCGCCTGGGCGCGTCGGTGCCGGTCGTGCGGGCCGCGTTCGTGGTGCTGAGTGTGGCCGGGGGCGTCGGCCTCGTCGTGTACGTCGCGCTCGCAGCGCTGTGGCGGGACCGCTCCCACGAACCGACCGAACCCACCGCAACGCGCGACGCCGGGGTCGTGCTCGTCACCGTCGGCGCGGTCTGGGACCTCGCCTACTGGTGGCCCGGGGTGCGCCTGACGCTGGTCGTGCCCGTCGGCCTCGTGGCCATGGGCATCGCCCTCGGTTGGCGGCCGGGCGGCACCGACGCGTCGGTGGGGTCGAGCGGGAGACTGCGGTTCGGGGCGCTCGCCGCACGCGTCGCCGGGGGGCTGGTCCTCTGCATCGGCGGTCTCGCAGTGTTCGTCGGTCAACGCGTCGATCTGAGCACCATGCGTGACACCGGGATCGCGCTCGCGGTCGCACTCGGCGGAGTTGCGCTCGTCCTCGGCCCGAGCGTCGTTCGCATTGCCAGATCGCTCGGCGCCGAACGAGATCAGCGCATCCGGGTGCAGGAACGCGCCGCCGTCGCTGCTCACCTCCACGATTCGGTGCTGCAGACACTGACCCTCATCCAGAAGCGTTCCGACGACCCCGCGGCCACCGCTGCACTGGCTCGCCACCAGGAGCGGTCGCTGCGCCGATGGCTGTACGGGGGAACCGACCTCGACGGCGCGGCGCTGGCCCCCGACGGGTGGCGCGCGGCGGCCGAACAGATGGTCGGCGAGGTCGAGGATCTCCATGCCGTCGCCGTCGAGCTCGTGATGGTCGGCGACGGCGAACTCACCCTGGCGGTGTCCGCAGCGCTGGCCGCGGCGCGGGAAGCGCTCGTGAACGCCGCCAAGTTCTCGGGCGTCCTGCATCTGTCGATGTACTGCGAGTGGTCCGGCGATCGGTTCAGCCTGTTCGTCCGGGATCGAGGCAAGGGATTCGACCTCGGCCTCGTCGACGGCGACCGTCGTGGCATCAGCGACTCGATCATCGGTCGGGTCCGGTCCGTGGGAGGCCAGGCGACGATCCGTACCGCGCCCGGCGAGGGCACCGAGGTCGAGATCTGGGTGCGCGCCCGATGAGCCGGCCCCGCGTCGTCGTGGTCGACGACCACGCGCTGTTCCGGGCCGGTGTGATCGCCGAGTTGGGCGACCGTGTCGAGGTGGTCGGGTCGGCCGAAGACGTCTCGACCGCGATCGAGGTGATCGGCGCCACTCGGCCCGACGTGGTCCTCCTCGACGTCCACCTGCCCGGAGGGGACGGCGCCGCCGTCATGGAGGGGCTCCGTGGCATCGACGAGGTCCGGTACCTGGCGCTCAGCGTGTCCGACGCCGCCGACGACGTGATCGCGCTCGTCCGCGCCGGGGCCCGCGGCTACGTGACCAAGTCGATCACCGCCGACGAGCTGTGCGACGCCGTCGACCGCGTCGCCGCCGGCGACGCCGTCTTCTCCCCGAGACTGGCCGGCTTCGTGCTCGACGCGTTCAGCGCCACGCCGGCGCCGAGCGCCGATCCCGAGCTCGACCAGCTCACGGCCCGCGAGCGTGAGGTCCTCCGCCTGCTTGCCCGGGGGTACGCGTACAAGGAGATCGCCCGGGAGCTGACGATCAGCGTCAAGACCGTCGAGTCCACGCGTCGGCCGTGCTCCGCAAGCTCCAGCTCTCCAACCGGAGCGAGCTGAGCCGGTGGGCGTCGGAGCGGAGGTTGATCTGATGTCCACCCGATCCACGGTCCTTGTGTTGGGCGGTGGCAGCGACATCGCGGCCGCGACCGTCGCGACGATGCAGCGCGCCGGGCAGGTGCGCGTGATCGCCGCTGCTCGCGACACCGACGCCGCCATCGGTGGCCTTGCCATGGCAGCGCCGGGCGCCGAGCTGATCGGCCGCCGCTGGGACGCGCTCGACGTCGCCCACCACGAGTCGTTCGTGAACGACGTGTTCGACCGGTATGGCCCGATCGACGTCGTCCTCTGCGCTGTCGGACAGTTGGGCCATCACGCCGGGGTATCGATGGCCGCCGTCGACGTCGACGCCATGGTCCGCGCCAACTTCAGCGGCCCGGCCGCCGCCCTGTCGGCCGTCGCCCGCCGGATGGTCCGCCACGGCAGTGGCACGATCGTGGTGCTCTCGTCGGTCGCTGGCGCCCGCGCCCGCCGGTCGAACTACGTGTACGGATCGTCGAAGGCAGGGCTCGACGCATTCGCACAGGGCCTCGGCGACGCGGTGTCGAAGGACGGGGTCGACGTCATCGTGGTGCGTCCCGGGTTCGTGCGCTCGAAGATGACCACGGGCCTCGACCCCGCCCCCTTCTCCCGCACCCCCAACGAGGTCGCCGCCGCCGTGGTCGAGGCTGTCGCCGCCGGGGGCAGCCGCATCGTGTGGGTGCCGTCGACACTCGGCCCGCTCATGGGCCTGATGCGCGTGACCCCCCGTTCCATCTGGCGCCGCATCGCCGCCGACCGCTGACCGACCGACCCACCGCTGACGCTGACCTCACAGGTTTTGCCCTGCAAACCAATCGGTTCGCCGATTGAAGTGCAGGGCAAAACCGTTCGCGATGGACTCGCGAAGGCAGTCCTCGACGTGGCGAACGGTCTCGCGGGCCGTCAGCCACACCTCATCGTCGGAGATCTCGACCACCGAGAAGCCATCGGCCACGAGCTGGTCGATGCGGACCGCGTCCGCAACCTGGTCGACGAGGGCAGCGTGGTGGGCCTCACTCTGGACCTCCACGATGAACGGGAGGTCAACGTGACGGAAGTCGACCCGACCGGTCCAGCGCTCGCCTCCGGAGTCGACCTGTGGCCGCATCGGGATCCCGGCATCCCCGAGCAATCCCTTGACCCGCCCCTCGAGCCCCGACGCCGGAGGGATGTACTTCAGGCCCCGTGGCTGGAAGTAGGCCCGAAGACCGGTGATGCCATTGCGTCCGCTCGCTCCGGCCTCGTCGATGAACTGAGCGATCGACGGCCCCGACAGGAGTCGTCGGCTCCACATCCGATCGACGAGCACCTCAGCTCGCTCCGGCCGGCAGATCGCATGCAACTGCATCGCCAGGAGCTCGGGACGAGCAACCCGAACCCCCCGCAGCTCTGTCACCCACCGGTCGGGGAGCCAGCGCACCTCGTGAGTCGTCGCCAGACCCGTCCGCGTCCGAGCCTTCTTGGTGGTGCACAGGACGAGCGGGTCGAGCACACACCCGGCAACTCCCCACCATGCTGCGCCGGGGAGGTACGCCAAGGTGGCATCCCCTCCGGCATCGAGCACCGCAGCCATCACCATCTGATCGACGGTCCTCGGGGACCCGCGCCGCCGCAGCACCTGCTTCGTCACCGGCTCCCACTGTGACGATCGGGCGACTCGTAGGACTGCAGCCTGCGACCCGCCGAGCCGCCGGATCTGCTCGCGGGTCACCAGCCCGTACTGCCGTTCCGCGAGGGCAAGGAGTTCGGGCCAGTCGTTCATGCGACCCGAGGATGGGGCAGCCCGTCCTCGTCCCACCATGGGGGACGTCCCCCACGAGTTCTGCCCTGCAGTTCAATCGGCAAAGCGGACGATCTGCAGGGCAGAAGCGGAGGAGGGACCGCTGGTCGTCCGTCAGCGGTGGATGGGGCCCCCGGTGTTGCGGAGAGAGCTCGCCGTCCGGCCGTTGCGCTGGGCGATGATCTCCGCTGCGATCGAGATGGCGGTCTCTTCGGGCGACCGACCGCCGAGATCGAGGCCGATCGGAGCGTTCAGACGCATGAGCGACGCCTCCGATGCACCCGCCGCCACGAGCTGTTCCCGACGTGTGGCCGCAGTGCGACGGCTTCCCAACGCACCGATGTAGCCGACCGGCGTGCCGAACGCCTCGATGAGTGCCGGCACGTCGAACTTGTTGTCGTGGGTGAGCACGCAGATCGCGTCGCGTGGACCCAGTTCGTCGGCGATCGAGGCCAGGTAGCGGTGGGGCCAGTCGACCACGATCTCGTCGGCAGCCGGGAACCGGGCCGCCGTGGCGAACACCTCGCGTGCATCACACACGATCACGTGGAACCCCAGGAACTTCGCGGCACGACTCAGTGCACCCGTGAAGTCGACCGCGCCGAAGATCAGCATTCGAGGCGGCGAGGCGAACGACTCGATGAACACGGTGACCGCATCCTCGCCGTTCTCGCCGCTCCGCCCGTAGTGGCGGACGCTGCTCGTGCCGGCGTCGAGCTCGCCCAACGCATCGCGTCCCGCGACGCGGTTCAGTTCGGGATCACCGAGGTCGCCGAGGTCGGGGGAGTCGGGCGACACCAGCATCTGCCGACCGGTCCCGACGCCGTCGATGACGGTCACGAGCGCCAGAGGGCGGCGCGCTACGATCCCACGCGCCAACTCCTCGGCGATCGTCGTCGGCTCCCACGGTTCGAGGTAGAGCTGAACCGTGCCGCCGCAGGTCAGGCCCACGGCGAACGCGTCCTCGTCGCTGTACCCGAAGCTGACGACTCGGGGCCGCTGCGTCGCCATGACATCGAGCGCTTCGGTCACGACGGCACTCTCGACGCACCCGCCCGAGACCGAACCAATGACCTCGCCCGACTCGTTCACCGCCATCGCCGCACCGGCGTCCCGGGGACCCGAGCCCTCGGTATCGACGACGCGGGCGAGCACCGACCGCTCGCCACGCTCCCACCAGTGGCCGAGCTCGACCAGGAGTTCCTTCATCGGATCCAGGCTAACGGTCGTGCACGCCGGCTCCGGGAGGTCGCGGAGAACTCACCGTGAACGCTCTGTTGCTCGGAAGGCGGCCAACCCGGCAGCCAGCTCGCGGCTGAACGTGGCGGCGCGGTCCAACTTGAGGCGTTCGTAGCCGCGGACCGAACGGGCAAGGCCCACCAGCTCGACGGCCGCGCCCAGCCGCTCGGGCGTCGGATCGGCCGCCAACGACCGGGTCAGCTGATCGATCGCCGCCTCGAGGTCGGCCAGGATCCGTCGTTCGGTGCGCCGGACCTCGGTGCGACCGAACGGGTCGACGGGCGTGCCCCGCAGTCGCCGGCCACGAGCGAGCGCCTTCATCGCCGGAGCGACCATCCTCGCCGGCACGCTCAGCTTCGTCCCCATCCCGAGGGCCGCGAGGGTCGGCGGGTGGAGCTTCCACGTGACGGTGGCGTCGGGGCCACCCACGATCTCCGCCGTCGCCGCGCCCTCGGGGCCGAGGAGCAGACGGGCCACCTCGTACTCGTCCTTGTAGGCCATCAGCTGGTGGAGGCTGCGCGCTGTCGCCTCGGTGAAGACGACCGACTCCGGGTCGACCTGGCGTTCTGCCGCGAGCGCGGCGTCGATCCGATCGAGGAAGCGGCCGGCGTACGCGTCGGACTGGTAGCCCACGAGGTCGGCGGCGAGCAATCGGAGGAGGGCGTCGAGCGAGCCGTCGGCCTCGAGCGGGCCGAGCGCGTCGATCCGCCGACCGAGCGCCGGCGGCAGGTCCGGCACCCACATGTCGTGGTGGTCCGCTCCGCCGGCCGGTGTGCCCAGGCGGGACGGACCAGCGACCCACCACCGACCCCACCGGAACGCGGCCAGGTTCGCGTCCACCGCCACGCCGTTGAGCTCGATGGCAGCCTCGATGGGGCCCGGCCCGACGGGCAGCGCGCCCGACTGCACCGCTACACCGATCATGAAGATGTTGGCGCCGGCGGCCGATCCCAGCAGCTCCCGACACCATCCGGCCGCGTCGACGAGGACGAGATCGGCACGGACCGAGCGCTCCAATCGGGAACGCAACGCGTCGACCTCGGGGTAGGCCCGCTCGGGATGCCCGACCATCGAACCGGTCGGGGTCTCCGAGGTCGATCCGACGAGTCGCGTGTGCGACCGGTCGGCGACCGCCAGCATCTTGTCGGTCGCAGCGACGAGGAGGTCGAGCGCCACGATCACGTCGCAACCGGCGGCGCCGATCGAGTTCGTCGGCGCGGGCTCGCCCCGGGTGAATCGCAGGTCGCTCACGACCGGGCCCGCCTTCTGCGACAGCCCCGTCTGATCGAGCCCCTGCACCTCGAACCCGTCGAGCATCGCTGCGGTACCGAGGATCTGCGACGTCGTCACGACGCCGGTGCCGCCGATGCCGGTGAGCCGTACCGACCACGGCACCGTCGCGGTCGCCGACGGATCCGGAGGGTCGTCGGTCGGAAGGACGGCCGCGGTGCTGCGACGCGCCGCCGGATCGCCGGGCTCGATCGTCATGAACGCCGGACAGTCGCCCTCGACGCAGGAGAGATCGAGATTGCAGGAGTCCTGGTCGATCGACGTCTTCACGCCGAGCGGTGTATCGACGGCTTGGACGGACAGGCAGTTGCTGACCGCTCCGCAGTCGCCGCACGCCTCGCAGAGCCGGTGGTTGATAGCGACCCTGAGGTTCGGCGTCGGCAGCTGCCCCCGCTTGCGCAGCTGGCGGGTGTGCGCCGCGCACGCCTGGTCGTTGATGAGGACGGTGACACCCGTCGTCGCCGCCAGGCGTTCCTGCGCCTCCTCCAGACGGGTGCGGTCCCACACCCGGATCGGGCCGCGGGGTCCGGCCCCGAGATCGACGCCCTCGTAGCGCGAGCGATCCTCGGTCGTGATCAGGATGTCGCTGACCCCGTGGGCGAGCAGGGCCCGTACGATCTGCGGCACGGCGACCCCGCCGACCGCATCCTGGCCGCCGGTCATGGCGACCGTGCCGTTGTAGAGCAGCTTGTAGGTGATGTCGACGCCGGCCGCGACCGCGGCCTGGATCGCCAGCTGACCGGAGTGGAAGAACGTGCCGTCGCCGAGGTTCTGCAGGAAGTGGGAGCGTTCGATGAACGGCGACATCCCGATCCACTGGGCTCCCTCGCCGCCCATCGCGGTGATGCCGCTGATGTCGCCGAGCCGGTCGTCGTCCATCAAGAGCACCATGGTGTGGCACCCGATGCCGGCACCGACGAGCGACCCGTCGGGCGCACGGGTGCTTCGGTTGTGGGGGCACCCCGAGCAGAAGTAGGGGCTGCGGACCACATCGATCTCGCCGTCCGCGGTGGCGGGAGCGGCCGCGCCAGACGGAACCAACGGGATCAACACGCGCTCACGCACGGGCGCGGCAGCGGGGGTCATCCGATCCTCGAGACGTGGCGCGAGCCGCTCCCGTAGGCCCTCGACCATCGCGTCGGCGTCGAGCATGCCGGTCTCGGCCATGAGCACGCGGCCGTCGGGGTGGCGCTTGCCCCACACCGCCGGCCGTTCGGCGAGCCCGTACAACGCGTCCTTGACCAGCAGCTCGAGCGTGGGATTCTTCTCCTCGACGACCACGACCTCGGCGAGCCCGCGGGCGAACCGGCGTACGACCTCGGGATCGAACGTGACCGGCATCTGCATGTGCAGGAGGCGGATCCCCGCGGCGGCGATCTCGTCGTCGGTCGTGAACCCGAGCCGCCGGAGGGCGTCACGGAGCTGGTGGTACGTGTAGCCGGACGCGATGAGCCCGATCCACGCGTCGCCGGGATCGACGCTCGGATGGTTCAGCCCGTTGGCCTCGGCGTAGCGGCGGATCAACTCGCTGCGGACCAGCCGGAAGTCGTGTTCCAGCTCCAGCGTGCGCGGCGCCAGGAGGCGGGCGTCGGGGTGGTGCACGTAGGCGACGCCGTCGGTGCTGCCGGGCGGCACGAGGTCGGGAATGGCGGGAATCACTCGCCCGGCGGACAGGTCGACGGTGGACGTGCCGTCGGCAACCGCCGCCACGATCTTCATCGCCGACCACGCTCCGGTGAGCCGGGACAGCGCTACGGCGTGGAGCCCGAGGTCGAGGACCTCCTGCACGTTGCCCGGATAGAGGATCGGCATGTGGAGGTCGACGAGGGTGGCGTCGGAGCTGGAGGGAAGCGTCGAGCTCTTCGCTGCCGGGTCGTCACCGACCAGGGCGACGGCGCCGCCGTGGCGCGACGTCCCGGCGAACGCGGCGTGGCGGAGCGCGTCGCTGGCCCGGTCGAGCCCCGGCGCCTTGCCGTACCAGATGCCCACGACACCGTCGTAGCGGGCGTCGGGCTGCTCGGCCGCGAGCTGGCTTCCCATCACCGCAGTCGCGCCCAATTCCTCGTTCACGGCGGGGCGGCACACGATCGGTAGGTCGGGAACCAGGCGGGCCGCCCGGGCGACCTCCTGGTCGAACCCGCCCAGTGGCGAACCCTGGTAACCCGACACGAACGCGGCCGTGTTCAGGCCGGCGTCGCGGTCCACCCGGAGCTGTTCGACCGGGAGCCGGGCCAGCGCCTGCACCCCGCTCATGAACGCCCGGCCGCTGCGCAACCGGTACCGGTCGGTGAGGGCGTACGACGTTGCCGCCGCTCCCTCGGTGGGACGATCGACGAGGGTCATGTGTGACCCTACCCCCGGGGCCCCGTTCTCAGGCGGCGCGCCGCCGCTCCATCCCGACGAGGTACAGGTCGAACCAGGCCGGGTCGGAGAAGTCCGACGGGTGATGGCCGGGCAGCACCGACACCAACATGTTCGGCAACTCGGTGAACACGAAGCTGAGGGTCCAACGGCAGAGCCGGTAGATCGAACCCGGGTGGAACAGCCGACGCTCGTGGGCGAGCCCGACGGCGGTGCCGGCGAACGTGAACACGACGAACAGCGCGATCGACACCAACATCGCCCCGCCGAGCGCTCGGCGCGACGAGTACCGGGCGTCGTAGACGTCGTAGGCGACGCTCTTGTGCTCGACCTCCTCGGCCAGATGCCACAGGTACAGCGACGCAACCGTGGGGTCGGCGTCGCGGAACAGCTCGGCGTGGTGCCGCTCGACCCAACGGGCCACGCCGTACGCGCCCGCTTCGGCCGCCGCGGCGTACGCGAGATGGAATCGTTCGCTGCGTGTGCGCCACAACCGGTCGAACGTCCGGCGCAGCATCGACTCGACGGCGCCGACGCCGCGGACCTGCGCTGCGATCAGCTCGTTGAACCGACGGTGCTGGGTGTGGTGCTGCGCCTCCTGGGCGATGTAGGCGCGGGCCTCGACGGCCAGCTCGGGTTCGAGGTGGGGGAGGGCTTCGCGCACCGCCCGCACCACGTACGGCTCGAGGTACGGCATCATCAACGACACCGCGTTGGCGACGCAGGCGAGCTCGGGCATCGTCGAGTGCCATCCCGCCCGGAGGTCGGCGGGGTACTCGAAGCTCACCGTGCGCTCGACCAGTCGACCCATGCCCTCCTGTCGGCACCGCCGGCCCGAACCTGAACCGGCCCCGCCCGTGGGGCGGGGGGTGGCCGGTGAGCGGTAGCGGCATCAGACACGTACAGTCCTGGCCATGGGACTCGTCGCCAAAGGTGGCCGCAACCAAGACACGAAGCTCGCCGGCACGGCGCAGAACCTCTACATGGATCCGTGCTCGTCGTGCGGATCGCCCGTGACCGTCGTCGCTGCGGCCAAACCCGACCCGTTCCTCTGCCCGGCGTGCACCTCGAAGGCCAAGGCAGAGGCAGGGGCCGAGGTTCCGGAGCGATAGCAGGGAGCGCAGCGACCAAACCGAGCGAAGGTGGCCTCGGCCAAAAGGGGGCCAGTAGCGTCTCCGCCGATGTTCAATCGAGAGCTCATTCCACAGCGCCGCCGCGACCGGGTCCGGTCGAAGTTCTACGACGTCGCCGGCCCGGCTGTCCGCTGGAGCTGGGACCTCTACAAGTCACTCGGGGCCATCGGCCCCAACTCCGCCGCCGGCCGCGCCTTCGGATCGCTCGGGGAGGGCAGCATCGTCTGCTTCCCCTACGACACGCTGATGAACACCGACTCGATCCACATCGGGTCCGGCACCATGATCTCGGGCCACGTGGCGCTCTCGGCCGGCTGGGGCCCGAACCACCCCGGCATCTCGCCACGCATCGTGGTGATCGGCGATCGGTGCCTCATCGGCCGGGGCAGCAGCGTCGTCGGCCACAAGTACATCGAGATCGGCGATGACGTGTGGACCGGCCACAACGTGCACATCACCGACATGAACCACGGCTATGAGAACCTCGACCTGCCGATCTCGGTGCAGAACCAGCCCGAGGCGCCCGTGCACATCGGGTCGGGCTCGTGGCTCGGGCACAACACCGTGGTCCTCCCCGGCGTCACGATCGGCCGCCACGTTGTGGTCGGGGCCGGCAGCATCGTCACGTCCGACCTGCCCGACTACAGCGTCGCCGTCGGCTCCCCGGCGCGGGTGATCCGCCGCTACGAGCCCGGTGACGGTTGGAAATCCGTGGGCCCCCACGCGGTGACCGCCTCATTGGCGTCGATCACCTTGCGGTCCTGATCGGCCGAGGCCGCCGTAGCTCGGCACGGTCGCTTCGCTCCCGACAAACGCTCCGTCACCTCGGCTAGAACGGGACCATGAGTTCGCCGAGATCACCCCGGGTCATCGTGCTGGGTGCCGGCGCCGCCGGCCTCTGCGTCTCCATCAAGCTGCTCGAGGCGGGTGTCGACGACCTGACGATCCTCGAGAAGTCCGACGGCGTCGGCGGCACGTGGCGTGCCAATACCTACCCGGGCGCGGCGTGCGACGTGCCGTCGCATCTGTACTCGTTCTCGTTCGCCCCGAAGAAGGACTGGACGCGCAAGTTCGCGCAGCAGCCGGAGATCCTCTCGTACTTCGAGGACGTGACCGACCGCTACGACCTGCGCCATCGGATCCGCTTCGGAACCGAGGCCACCTCGGCCCGGTTCGACGAGGACGCGGGGGAGTGGCACGTCACCATCGCCGACGGCACATCGCTCACCGCCGACGTGCTCATCTCGGGGCTCGGTCAGCTCAACCGTCCGTTCACGCCCGAGATCGACGGCCTCGCCGAGTTCGGCGGCGACGTGTTCCACTCGGCGCGCTGGGATCACGACATCGACCTCGCCGGCCGCCGCGTCGGCGTCATCGGCAACGGTGCCAGCACGGTGCAGTTCCTGCCCCCGACCGCCGAGGTCGCCGGGCACCTGACCCTGTTCCAGCGCAGCGCCAACTGGATCCTCCCCAAGCCCGACCGTGAGTTCTCCCCGCTCGAACGCCGGATCTTCCGCAACGTCCCGTTCGCCGAACGGCTCTTCCGGTGGAACATCTACTGGCGCCTCGAGAAGAACTTCTTCTTCATGCGGCGCGGCTCGCGGCTCGGCAAGCTCATCGAACGTGTCGCGTCCAAGGAACTCCGCAAGATCGTCTCCGACGACCTTCCCGCCGAGGCCCTCATCCCCGACTACCCGCCGGGCTGCAAGCGGATCCTGATCTCGAACGAGTACTACGCCTCGCTCCTGCGCCCGAACGTCGAGGTCGAGCTGTCCCACATCGACCACATCGAGCCCGGAGCCGTGGTCACTGCCGACGGCACCCGTCACGAGCTCGACGTGCTCATCTTCGGGACCGGGTTCCGCAGCACCGAGTTCCTGGCGCCGATGGAGGTGACCGGCCGACACGGCGCGGACCTCAACACGGCCTGGGCGAAGGGGGCCAAGGCGCACCTCGGTGTCGCCGTCGCCGGCTTCCCCAACTTCTTCATGCTCTACGGCCCGAACACCAACCTCGGACACAACTCGATCATCTTCATGATCGAGGCGCAGGCGCGGTACATCAGTCGCGCCGTCCGCGAGCTGCGCGACGACCACCTGACCTGGCTCGACGTCCGCGACGACGTGATGGACCTCTACAACACCCGGATCCAGCACAACGCCGACGGCACCGTGTGGGTGGCCGACTGCGACAGCTGGTACAAGAACGAGCACGGGGTCGTCACCAACAACTGGCCGGCGTTCACCGTCTCGTACTGGAAGCGCATGCGCGACTTTCGCTCCCACGAGTTCGTCCGACGAGCGCGAACGTAGGACCCACCCGGGTTCTGCCCTGCAGAACGATCGGTCTGCCGATTGGAATGCAGGGCAAAACGGGTGGGGCAGAATGGGCCGATGGAGCTCGCCGACATCCTGACCCTGTCCTCTCACGGCCCCGACACGTTCGTGGGCTCGGGGCCCCGTTACCCCTGGGGAGGTCTCTACGGCGGCCAGATCGTGGCGCAGGCGCTCGAGGCAGCGGCCGCGACCGTCGAGGATCACCTCGTGGTGCATTCGCTGCGCGCCTATTTCATCCGCCGCGGCGACCAGGACGAACCGGTCCGCTACGAGGTCGACCGCATCCGGAACGGCCGGTCGTTCGCCACCCGTCGGGTCGTCGCACGCCAGGCCATCGGGGCGATCCTCAACCTCGAGGCGTCGTTCCAGGCGAAGGAGGAGTCGCCCGACCTCGATGTGGTGACGATGGACCGTGCGCTGCCGGGCCCCGAACACCTGGAATCGACGTCGTGGAGCCCGGTCTTCGAGCGGGCGTTCGTGCCGGAGGACCAGCTCGAACCCGACTCGCGGCTCGGCGCCGGGAGGGCCGCGGCGTGGCTTCGTACGTCGAAGCCGATCGGCGACGACGCGCTCCAGAACTTCGCCGCCCTTGCCTACCTCTCCGACGACCTGCCGACCGACGCGGTCGTCCGCGCCCATCCCATCGGCGCCGAACCCGAGGAACTCCGCTACCGCGTCCTGTTCACAGCCAGCCTCGACCACACGATCTGGTTCCACCGGCCGATGCGTGCCGATGAGTGGCACCTCCACGACTTCACGTGCCACAGCTTCGTCGGAGGCCGCGGACTGGCGATCGGGCACGTTTTCCACCTTGCGGGTCGGCACGTTGCCACGGTCGCCCAGGAAGTTTTGCTCAGGGACACCCGGGATCGCGCCGACAGAGCTACCACGGAACGATCCTGACCCCGAGGACTGGAATGACAAAGATGTCATTTGCGCCGAGGGTGCTTGATCTACCTGTGCCCGGGCGCTAAACCTTGGTACGCAACACGGCGCGGCGGAGAGATTGAAAGTCTCTCCTGGTATTACAGAACATCTTGTGTACATTGCGGTTTCAGGTGT
This sequence comes from Microthrixaceae bacterium, assembly GCA_037045585.1. Classification (GTDB taxonomy): domain Bacteria; phylum Actinomycetota; class Acidimicrobiia; order Acidimicrobiales; family Microtrichaceae; genus SSF14. The sequence goes on along the minus strand of JBAOIR010000063.1, from coordinate 71,565 downwards.
TCTGTTGAACAAATAATCGAGGGCTGGGGCCTTCGCAGGACGGATCGCAGCGGGACCAAGCATCCTCGGATGCTGTTTCGCGCTGCGGTTGCGATGGAAAAGGACTGGGATGAGCAGAGATACAGCGTTGCCGCCGGGAGCGAGAGCCCAACCGGCCTCGCGGGCGGACGTCGCTGGAGGTACGACCGAGTTCCAGCCGAGCACGGGTCACAGCCCGGCTGAGGTCGTCAAGCTCCCGGTCAAGCACGCCGACGGACCGTTCGGCAGCGTCCGGCCCCGCCGCAAGGGCTCCCTGTCCCTGCGTCGACGCCTCGTGGCGTTCGACCTCGGCTCGGTGCTCGTCGGGTGGGGCCTCGCCCTCACCCTGCCGCTCCTGCCCGAGATCAACACCAACGACGGCCGCGTCGTTGCGCTCACCGGGCTCGCCGTGCTCATCCAGCTCATCGCCATCGCCGGTCAACGCCTCCACCAGGCACGGGTTGCAGCCCGCCGCGCCGCCGAGCTGTCCGGCATCGCCCGGTCGGCGGTGTTCGCCGGCCTGTTCCTGGCAGCGTTCGCCGACATCTACGGCGTCGCGTTCCCGATCGCCCGCATCATCGCCGGCGGCCTCCTCACGGTGGCGTTGCTCAGCACGTGCCGCGCCATCTTCAGCTCGTGGCTGCGCACCCAGCGAGCCCTCGGCAAGTACGCCCGCAACCTGCTCCTCGTCGGCACCAACGCCGAAGCCGTGTCGCTCAAGCAGCTGCTCGACACCCATCCCGAGCTCGGCTACCACGTGGCCGGCATCACCGGCGACGAGGAGGGCTACCGCAACCACGCGTGGGGCGTTCCCTACCTCGGCGAGTCGGCATCCACGCTCGAAGCGGTCGTCGACATCGACGCCGACGGCGTCCTCATCGCTGCGAGCGCGATCGACGGCACCGAGCTCAACGGCCTGAGCCGGGAACTCCTCCGCCACGAGGTGCACGTGCACCTGTCGAGCGGCCTCCAGGGCATCGACCATCGTCGCCTGCGCCCGCTGCCGCTGGCGCACGAACCGCTCTTCTACCTCGAGCGCAGCACACTCTCGTCGGGTCAGATGCGGGTCAAGCGTGCGCTCGACATCGTGCTCTCGGCCACGACGTTGCTCCTGACGTCGCCGATCCTGATCGTCGCCGCGATCGCCATCAAGATCAACGACGGCGGCCCGGTGCTGTTCACCCAGCGTCGCGTCGGCCGCAACTGCACCCCGTTCACCGTGTACAAGCTGCGCACGATGGTGCCCGACGCCGAGGCACGGCTCAACGAAGTGCTCGAGACGCTCGGCAACGGTCGCGACAACGTCCTGTTCAAGCTCGACAACGATCCCCGTCGCACCAAGGTGGGGCGGTTCCTCGAGGCGACGAGTCTCGACGAGCTCCCGCAGCTGTTCAACGTGCTCAACGGTTCGATGAGCATCGTCGGGCCCCGCCCGGCGTTGCCCGAAGAGGTGGCGAAGTTCGACGACGAACTCATGGACCGGTTCAACGTTCCGCCCGGCGTCACCGGCCTGTGGCAGGTCGAGGCTCGCGACAACCCGTCGTTCTCGGCCTACCGGCGTCTCGACCTCTTCTACGTCGAGAACTGGAACCTGCTGCTCGACCTGGTGCTGATGATGGAGACGTGCTCGTCGGTCGCCGCCCGGGTCCTGCGTCGCGGCAAGAAGTCGCGCAGCTGAGTCGTCACTGCACCCGGTGCCGATGACGCGGTACCGAGGACGCGGTGCTTTGCGAAACCCGCTTCTTGAGCTACGGTCAATAAGACGTTTCGGGTCGGGGGACTCGGGGTACGGAGTCCTTCGCGTGTGCCGAGCACGGGCGTCGGGTACTGTGCCGATCGTCTATTGACGCAGTGCCAATAAGAACGAGCGAAGACCACCGGGGGGTGTCGACGTGGGAACGGAGGGGGCAACGACTGGCCGACGGCGCACACCGGTGCCCGGCCGACGACGGATCCGGCGCGCCGCCTGGAGCCTCGCTGTGGGCTGCTCGGCCTCGCTGCTCGGCGGGGCGCTGCTGCCGGCCGCGGTCGACGCCCAGGTCGAGGGGGAGCCGGCGGGCTTCATCCCGGGCGAGGCGACCGCGCAGGCCAGCACGCTCACGCTGGGCCTCAGCCCCGGCGGTGGCAAGCCGCTCGAGATCGTGCTCGGCAAGTCCACAGCGCGCTACCAGAACCGGACGGCGACGGCCGAGGGCACGGCGTTGTCGCTCGGGCTCCTGCAGATCTTCTTCGGCCCGTCCTCGGCGTGCGGCGACCGCCCGCCCATCATCCCCGCCGACCAGCTCCCGCCGCTGACCACCAACGACTCGCGCCGCAACCAGCCGATGGCGACGGCCCTCGAGGTCCGATCGCCCGGCTACAACGGCACACCGACGACCCCGGGGCAGCTCGGCGGTGTCATCGGCACCCAGATCGCCAACGCCTCCGCCACCCCGCAGGCCAGCACGGCCGGCACCACCACCGTCAGCCAGGACTACGGCATCCTCGCCATCGACAACGGCTCCACCCAGGTCACCACCCAGCTCTCGGGCGGGGTCCGCACCGCCACGGCCGTGATGACCGCGAGCCGCATCCGGATCCTCGGCGACATGGTCGTCATCAACAGCCCCCGCTGGGAAGCGTCGACCACCAGCGGCGGCACCGAGACCGCAACGGGCACGTTCACGTTCGCCAGTGCGACGATCCTCGGGATCGACCGCACCGTGGCGAACTTCCCCGGCGACTTCAACGACTTCGCCAGCGGGGTCGCGAGCTTCCTCAGCGCCTTGGGTGTGTCGCTGCAGTACCCCCAGCTCGTCACCGAGCCGGGCCGGGTCACCATGACGCCGATCGTCGTCGGGCTCAACAACCCGCCCATCGGACTCGACTTCATCCAGCCCCTCCTCAAGGCGATCGCTCCGCTGCGCGAGGAGAGCAACCGCAAGATGATCAGCGAGGACTGCAACAACCAGGCGATCCTGCAGGTCGCCGACCTGGCGCTCGGCATCCTCAGCGGCAGCGGCGCCGTCAGCCTCAGCGCCGGCGGGGTCACCGCCTTCACCGCGGCGACCGAGTTCCCCGAGCCACCGGCCCTCGAGATCCCCGACCTCGACGCCCCCGTGATCGACGTTCCCGCACCGGTCGTGACAGCGCCACCGGCCGTCGTCAACGACCTGACCCTCTCGCGATCGACGGGTTCGACCTCGAGTTCGTTCGCCTCCGACGATCTCGGGAGCAGCGTCGTCGAGTCGGCGCCACCGATCGACACCGGCATCGTCGAGACCGCCCCCGTGGCGGCACCGGTCGCCGAGGCCGCCGGCCCGGGGTTCGAACTGCCTTCGGCAGAACTGGTGTCACGGCGCATCGAGCCCGGAAGCAAGGGTGGTACGGCGGCGCTCGTCGGTGCCGGCGGCCTGGTCGGACTGCTGTTGTTGGCCGGCGCCGACCGATTCGTCATGAAGCGAACCAAGAGGGAGATGCCCGACTGATGGGAGCACCCAAGATCGCCGAGCGGCTGTTCCGGGGCTACGGGCCCCTGATCGGGTTCGCCGCGTTGTTCACCGCGATGGCCGTGTTCGTGCCGTCGGTCGGTCAGGAGATCCGCGAAGTCACGACGTCGGCCAGCGCGGCCAACTCGACCGCCGGTTCGGATGCCGCCGACACCGAGGTGCTCGGTGAGACGACCAGCTCCGTGCCCGGCACCGAGACCACCGTCGCCGTGACCGACACCACCGCAGGCGGCACGGACACCTCCGGCGGCGGAACCACCGGCTCGACCGGCGGGGGAACCACCAAGCCCGGGGCAACCGTCCCCGGAGGCGGCGCCACCGGCGGCACCAACACCGGCCCCCAGGCCCTGTCGGCGTGCGGCGCCCATCAGGTGCCGAGCGACCCCTACTCGCCGCCGTGCATCAAGTTCACGGGCGCCAACGGCGGCGCCACGTCGAAAGGCGTGAGCGCCGACACGATCACGGTTGCGGTTCGCATCGAGGCGTTCTCGTCAGGCCTCGTCGACGCCATCTCCAAGGCCGCCGGCGCCGATCTCCCGTCCGAGGACGAGCAGGACATCCGCCGCACCCTCGACGGGCTCGTCGAGTTCTTCAACCGCACCTACCAGTTCTACGGACGCAAGCTGAAGCTCGAGATCTACAACGGTCGCGGCGACGTGCTCAAGGAGGTGCTCGGTGGCGGCCAGGAGGGCGCGGAGAACGACGCGCTGAAGGTCGGCGAGGAGATCAAGGCGTTCGCCGACGTCTCGGCGATCACCCCGCCCTACATCGATGCGCTTGCGTCGCGGAAGGTGATCGCCATCGGGGCGCCGTACCTCTCCCGCGACTGGATGAGGGCCCGCCAGCCCTACGTGTGGAGCCAGTTCATCGACTGTTCCTCGATCGCCGAGAACTCCACGAGCTACTACCTGAGCCGGTTCGCCGGGAAGCCGGCGGTGAACGCCGGTGGTGCGCTCAACGGTCAGTCCCGCAAGCTCGGCATCATCACCCCGAACTCCTCGTGGTATAAGGACTGCCTCCGCGACGGCATCAACACGTTGAAGGGCGGCGGGGTCGACCCCGGCATCGTCCTGAACTACGCCCCCGACATCTCGTCGATGACCACGCAGGCGGCGACCCTCATCCCACAGCTCCAGAACGCCGGTATCACGACGGTCGGCTGCTTCTGCGACCCGCTCCTGCTGAAGGTGCTGACGGCGAAGGCGTCCGAGCAGCAGTACTTCCCGGAGTGGCTGAACACCGGCGTCGCGTTGACCGACCAGGACATCGTCGGCCAGTTGTTCGGCCCCGACCAGTGGAAGCGGTCGATCGGGCCGAGCTACTCCGGCCCGTCGCAGCCACAGGGCCGAGGGGTGGGCTATCAGGCGTACCGGGCCGTCCGGAAGGACGAGCCCTCCATCGGCGTCGACCTCATCTACGCCCAGCTCCAGATCCTGGCCATCGGCGTGCAGATGGCGGGGCCGAACCTCACGCCCGACAGCTTCGCCCAGGGGCTGTTCCGGTACCCGACGTCGAACGGGCCCCTCGGCACGTGGAAGTTCGGGGACGGCGACTACACGACGAGCCAGGACTCCCGTGAGATCTACTGGGATCCCAACCGCAAGTCGGTCCAGACCGGCAAGAACGGCGCGTACGTCGAGACCGAACCCGGCAAGCGGTACGCCATCGGGGGCTACAGCGGTGGTGCCGGCCAGATCCCGGGCCTGACGCCGTGACGGTCGCCGTCGATCCGACGACGGGCGGGGACGGCCCGGCGTCGGCCCCATCGACATTCGACCGGGTGAGGGCGCTGCCCACCGACGCCCCCGCACCGGTGCGGTGGGCGGTCGGCGCCGTCCTGTGCGGTCTCGTCTGGCTCGTGCTGGCCCTCGCGGCGCCACAGGGCGCACCCGTCGGCGCCGTCGTGCAAGGAGTGGTGCTCGGCTCGGCGACGGCGCTCACGTCCCTCGGCCTGATCCTCATCTGGCGCGCCAACCGCTTCATCAACTTCGCCCAGATGGCGCTCGGCGGGGCGATCGGCCTCACCGCGGCGCACCTCTTCCTCACGTGGGGGTGGCCGTACCCGGTCTCGCTGGCACTCGGCGTCGTCGGCGGCGTCGCGCTCGGGGCGGCCGTCGAGGTGCTCATCATCCGGCGCTTCGCCCGGGCGACCCGACTGGTGCTCACCGTGGCCAGCCTCGGTCTCGCACAGTTGCTCGGCGGCCTCGAGATCCTCCTCCCGAAGGGCCTGTTCGGGGTGACCAGCCTGATCCTCGGGAGCTACGAGACCCCGCTGAGCGGGGAGCTGTTCACGTTGAGCTCGATCCGCTTCAGCGGCGACTACGTGCTGATCGTCGCCGCCGTGCCGCTCGTCGCCGGCGGGCTCGCCTGGATGCTGCTTCGCACCAGCGCCGGCATCGCCATCCGCGTCCGCGGAGAACAACGACCGCGCCCTGCTCCTCGGCATCCCCGTGACCACCCTCCACTCGCTCGTGTGGGCGATCGCCGGCGGGCTGGCGACGCTGACGTTCCTCTTGCCGCACGCCCATCACCGGGTCCGTGTCGAGCGCGTTGCTCGGCCCGTCGGTGCTGCTCCCGGCCCTCACCGCCGCGCTGATCGCCAAGATGGAGTCGCTGCCGAAGGCCGTGGTCGGGGCGATGGTGCTGGGTGCGCTCGAGGGCATCATCCGCTGGAACTGGCCGCCCGAGACCGTCGACGTCGTCAACCTCGTGGTGATCCTGGTGGCGCTCCTGGCGCAGCGCACCGGCACCTCCCGTGCTCACGACGCCGACGGCACCTGGCAGGACACGGCCACGACCAAACCCCTCGACGCCCGCATCACGGCCCTTCCGCTCGTGAAGATCGCGATCGGCGCGGGGGTGCTCGCCCTCGTCGGCATCGTGGTGGCGCTGCCGTACCTCCTCGGTCCGAGCACGCTGAACTCGGTGTCGATCTCGGTGATCTGGGGCATCGTCGCCGTGAGCCTCGTCGCGATGACCGGGTGGAACGGCCAGATCTCCCTCGGCCAGTTCGCCATCGTCGGCGTCGGCGCCATCGTCGCCGGCAACCTGATGTCGCGGTGGAACGTCGACATGTTCCTGTCCCTCGCCGCCGCGGTGGCCGCCGGCATGCTGTGCGCCCTGGTCCTCGGCGTGCCCGCACTGCGGATCAGAGGCCCGTTCCTCGCCGTCGTGACGCTCGCATTCGCCGCGATGCTCAACAGCTACGTGCTCAACCCCGACATCTTCCCGAGCATCGTGCCCCAGGAAGTGACTCGGCCGGCGGTGTGGGACCGCTTCCCGCTGACCAACGAACGCACGATGTTCTGGCTGTGCGTGATCGGGCTCGCGCTGGCGTGCCTCCTCGCACGGGGTGCCCGACGGTCCCGCAGCGGCCGACTCCTGCTGGCGGCGCGTGACAATCGCAAGGCCGCCGAGGCCATGTCGATCAATGCCCGACGGGCCTCGTTGCAGGGCTTCCTCCTGGCGGGGGCGATCGCAGGGCTCGCCGGTGGCCTGCACGTGCTCTTGTTGAGCGGCGCCCGGAAGTCGACCTACGAGCCGATCATGAGCATCGAGGTGTTCTCCAACGCGACGATCGGCGGCCTGGGGTCGCTCGGCGGCGCCATCGTGGGCTCGATGGGCATGCGGTCGCTCGCCGGTGAGCTGTCCCAGAGCGGCAAGCTCGTCATCAACGGTGTCGGCCTCTTGGTGGTGCTGTACCTGATCCCCGGCGGCGTCGCGCAGGGCCTCGGACGCCTGCGCGACCTCCTGGTGCGGCCGCTGGCCCGACGTGCCGGCATCGACGACACCCCACCCGACTTCGATGCGGCCCCCGATCCCACTGGTTCTGTCCCGCGGAACGATGCAAACGACACTGCGTTCGCGGGACAGAACGGGAGCGACCTGGCGATCTCGGCCCACGACGTGTGCGTCAGCTACGGGTCGCTGCAGGTTCTGTTCGGCGTCGACCTCGAGGTGCGTCAGGGCGAGATGGTGGCGCTCCTCGGCACCAACGGCGCCGGCAAGTCGACCCTCCTCAAGGCGATCTGCGGCCTCACGCCGGCGAGCGGGGAGATGGCGGCCGGATCCGTCCGGCTCGGCGGGCGCCGCGCTGACCGCATCGTCGGGGACGGCGTCGCGCTGATGCCCGGCGGCAAGAGCATCTTCCCGACCTTGACCGTCGCCGAGCACCTCCGCCTCGCCACCTGGACCTTCCGCAACGACGACGCCCGCATCGACGAGGACCTGGCGCGCATGCTCGAGGTGTTCCCGGTGCTGGCCAAGCTGATGGACCGCCTCGCCGGCGACCTGTCGGGTGGGGAACAACAGCAGCTGGCCCTGGCCCAGACCCTGATGCTGCGACCCAAGGTGCTGATGATCGACGAGCTGTCGCTCGGCCTCGCCCCCGGCGTGGTGGCGAGCCTCCTGCAGATCGTCCGCACCCTCCATGCGCAGGGCATGACGATCATCCTCGTGGAGCAGTCGGTCAACATCGCGCTGACGCTCGCGGAGCGGGCGGTGTTCATGGAGAAGGGGGCCGTCCGCTTCGAAGGTCCGACCCGGGACCTCCTCGAGCGGCCCGACATCCTCCGCGCCGTCTTCCTCGACGGTGCCGATGCCGCCACCCCGGCGACCCCCGACGCGTCGAGCGCCGAGGTCGATCTGACGTTCGATCCCAGCACTCCACCGCCGTTCGCCGGTCCCGCCCCAGCACCAGCGCAAGCAACGCCGGCGGCCGCGACGCCGGTCACGCCCACCGTCCCCACCGGACCGCTCGTCCGCACGGGCCCGGTCCTCGAATGCCACGGCGTGACGAAACGCTTCGGTGGCGTGACTGCGGTCGACAACGTCGACCTCACCGTCCACCCCGGCACGATCCTCGGGCTGGTCGGACAGAACGGAGCCGGCAAGACGACGCTGCTCGACTGCATCTCGGGGTTCCACCGCATCGACGCCGGCCGCCTGGTGCTGCGCGGCGTCGACGTGACGGACTGGGCGCCGTGGGAACGGGCCCGCGGGCGCATGGGCCGGTCGTTCCAGGAGGCCCGACTGTTCCCGTCGCTCACCGTCGCCGAGACGGTCGCCGTCGCCTACGAGCGCAACGTGCTGAACCGTTCGATGGTTGCCGACGTACTGCACCAGCCGGCGAGCTTCGAGGCCGAGCTCGTCACAGCGGCCCGCGTCGACGAGATCCTCGACCTCCTGAACCTCGCGGAACACCGACGCAAGCTCACGTCCGAGCTGTCGACGGGCATGCGCCGCATCGTCGAGCTGGCCTGCCTACTCGCCGCAGACCCCGTCGTCCTGCTCCTCGACGAGCCCTCGGCCGGCGTCGCCCAGCGCGACGCCGAGGCCCTGGCCCCACTCCTCATGCGGATCCGCGACGAGACGGGCGCTGCGCTCGTCGTCATCGAGCACGACATGCCACTCCTGCGGTCCATGTGCGACGAGATGGTCGCCCTCGAGCTCGGCGGGGTGATCGCCTCGGGCACGCCGCACGAGGTGCTGACCGACGAACGGGTCATCAGCGGATACCTGGGGACCGATTCGACGGTCATCGACCGTTCGGGCACCGCCGCAACGCCCGCACCGACGCCTGTCCTCTGACGGCCTCATGGCCGAGGCCGGTCAGGCCTGAGCACGGGGCGTCGTGCGGCTATCGCCCCTGAGCGAGACAGCTGACGGCGATCAGCAGCACCGAACCCGCGGCGGCGGGCGCCGCATCGGGCGAGAAGAAGGCGGCGATCGTCGATGGGGCGAGATCCGACAGACCGTCGAAAATGCACCCGCCCAACACAGGATCGATTCCCTGCTTCTGGAACTGGGCGATGACGTCGTCGCGGTTCAGGAAGGTCAGCGGGTTCAGGTTGGACAGGTCGGCGCCCGGCGGAATGTAGACCTGGTTCGGGTCACCTCCCGGCGGCACGGTGACCGGTGTCGTCTTGATCGCCCCGGCGAGCAGGGGAGCGAGGATGAGGAGCAGCGTGCCGATCTCCTCGGGCTTCAGCTTGTCGGGGTCGATCTTGATGTTGAGCTCGTCGAGGTTGACCTGGGCGAGCTTCATCAGCTGGCCCTGCTGGTCGCTCGTGAGGCCCTTCAGGAGCGCCAGCACCAACAACGGCATCTGCTCCTGGGTGAGGGTGCTGAGGTCGAGTTTGGTGATGTCGAGCGTCAACAGCGGGTTGTTGAGCAGCTCGGCCCCGGTGGTGCCGACGGTCGCGAGCAGCGCCTGGATCTGACGGACCTGGTCCGAGCCCAGCGCACCGGCGACGGCGCTGGCGATCGCGTTGGGGTCGAAGCCGGCCAACTTCGTGAGGTCGAGCCCCTGCGCCGAGCTCAGCAGGGCTGCGATCCCTTCAGTGCCGCCGGCCCCGGTGCCGAGGCCCTGCCCCGCGGCGAGGAGGCCCAGCAACGCCGCCTGGTCGAGGCACGGAGCGATGGCGAGGACGAGGCGGGTGGTGCTCTCCTGGGACAGGTTGGCGAGGCCCGGGAGCGTCGCCGGATCGAACGCTGCGGGCGTCCCGGCCGCTGCGGTCGCCGTGCTCGCCCCGGCGAGACCCTTGAGCAGGGCCGTCACGTCCTTGGCGGTCTGCGGATTGGCCGACACACCGTCGTAGATGCACCCGGCCTGTTGAGCGGTGAGACCGGCGCCGGTGAGCGCCCCGACCACCACGTCCTTGGAGGGGAGCGTGTCGGAATCCGAGGCCCGACCGCCACCGATCGGGACCAGCGACGGCAGGTCCTGGCTGACGCCGGTGCCGCCGCTGCGAGCCGCCTTGGTGGCCCGGGCGATGCGGACGCCGTCACGGATCCAACGGGGGATCTCGGTCGCCTGCTCCTTCTTCCGCGGTGCCGCCTCGTAGTCGGAGCTGGACGAGCACCCGGCGACGAGCGCCAGCCCCACGAGCACAGCGACGGGGAGACACCGCGAACGCGCCGACGACGTCGGCTCGGTGACGGGTGGCGCGGACGGGAAGATCTTCATCGGGATGAACTTGACCTGAGTCCGGCGCGAAACACAACGCCAATCGTAGGGTTGATGCGTGCCCCGCAGCCATCACGCCCAACCTCGGCCCGCCCACATGACCGAGAACCACCGGTCGCACCGGGCCGGATGGCTCCGCGCCGCCGTGCTCGGCGCCGACGATGGCATCGTCTCCACGGCGTCGCTGATGATCGGCGTGGCCGCGAGCGGGGCCACGAGCGGGACGGTCGTCACGGCCGGCACTGCCGGGCTCGTCGCGGGCGCCCTGTCGATGGCGGCGGGCGAGTACGTGTCGGTCAGCTCGCAGCGCGACGCCGAACACGCCGACGAACAGAAGGAGCGTCGTGAGCTCGCCGAGTTCCCCGAGGCCGAACAACGCGAACTCACCCAGATCTGGGTGAGCCGGGGGCTCGACGAGGAACTGGCGGCCGAGGTCGCCGAGCAGCTGCACCGCCACGACGCGCTGGGCGCCCACCTCCGCGACGAACTCGGCCTCGAGCCGACGGCCCGGGCGAGACCGGTTCAGGCAGCGCTGACATCGGCTCTGGCGTTCTGCCTGGGGGCGCTCGTCCCGCTGCTCGCCGGGTTGGGGTCGACGTCGGGCTGGGTGTTGGCCGGCGTGGGTCTGGTCGCGCTCGGGGCGCTCGGGGTGGTCGGCGCCCGCGCCGGCGGTGCCGGGCAGGGCCGCGCGGCGGTCCGGGTTCTCGTCGGCGGCGGCGTCGCCATGGGGGTGACCGCCCTGATCGGGGCGCTGATCGGCACGGTGGCCTGATCCGCACCGTCGCCTGATCACGGGTCACGCCACCGGTCGCCCGGCCCGACCCGTCAGCTGATGCTGACCACCACCGTGTGGTGCCCGGTCGCGCCGTCGGGGGCCGGCAACGCCTCGTCGGCGGTCTGCACGTCGCCGTTGCCGTCAGTGGCACGCACCTGCAGCTCGTGGTCGCCGGGGGTGGCGTCCCACTCATAGACCCACTGACGCCACGTGTCGACGCTGTACGCGTCACCGAGCCGGGCCTCGACCCAGTCGCCCTGGTCGACGCGGACCTCGACCTTCTCGATGCCGCGATGCTGGGCCCAGGCCACCCCGGCCACCGCCACCCGGCCGGCGGCCACGTCCGCCCCTCGTTTCGGGACGTCGATCCGCGACTGCGTCTTGACCGGCCCGTCCTTCGACCAGCCCCGCGGGATCCAGTAGCCGTCGAAGTCGTCGAGGCCGACCAGCTCGATCTTGCGGAGCCACTTGGTCGCCGACACGTACCCGTAGAGCCCGGGTACCACGAGGCGGACCGGGAACCCGTGTTCGGTCGGCAGTGGCTCACCGTTCATGCCGACGGCGACGATCGCATCCCGGCCGTCCATCGCGATCTCCGTGGGGAACCCGCACGTCCACCCGTCCTCCGACGTCATCGCGACCTGCGTCCCGCCGGCCTGTACCCCTGCTTCCTCCAGGAGCTCGGCGAGCGGCACGCCGATGAACTTCGCCGTGCCGATCAGGTTGCCGCCGACCTCGTTCGACACGCAGCACAGCGTGACCACCCGTTCGACGATGTGGCGGTCGAGGAGCTGGGCGTAGTCGAGGGTGAGGGGACGATCGACGGCGCCGGTGATCTCGAGCCGCCAGTCCTCGAGGGCGACCCGGGGAGCGAGGAACGCAGTGTCGATGCGGTAGAAGTCGTCGTTCGGTGTGATGAAGGGCTCGACGCCCCCGCCGACCGACGCACCGGCGGGGACCGGCGGAGCGGCGTCGGAGCTGCCCGCAGGCACCGTCGGGAACTGCGCCCGAGCCGAGGTGACCGACGCCGTGTCGGATCGGCTGATCGCTGCCGAGACACCGGCCATGGCCGCAGTGCCGGCCCACAACGCACCGGCGCGGGCCACGAACGCTCGGCGGTCGACGGGGGCTTCCCAGCGGTGGATCACCATGGGTTCGGCCGCCGGAGACGCGGTGACCGGAGCATCGACGGTGACGGGGACTCGCCGGGGTGGGGCGGCGAAGCGCAGGAGCACACCGAACGGCACCCACGCGGCGAGCGGCGAGCGATCGTCGCAACGACGGCGCCGGGCGTCACGTCGTCGAGCGCGAGGAACCCGATGAGCATCAGGGCCACGATCGCCGCCGTCACGACCCACCGCCGACGGGCCGCGGCAGACGCCACGAACGTGGCGATCAGGGCGAGCACCACCACGATCCCGATGCCGAGCACCAGCTTGTCCGAGGTGCCGAACGTGCTGATCGCCCAGCGCCGCACCGGGCCGGGAACGTTGTCGATCGTGGTGCCGGCGACTGCGGCCACCGGAGAGTCGACCGAGGCGATCGCGCCGACGAGGCTGCCGGCCGCGGTGGAGCCCACCGCTGCCAATGTGCCGATCGAGAACGGGCGGGCGAGCACCTTCCACCGGCCCGATCGATCGATCGGGTCATGCGGATCGACCTCGCCGACCGCCGACGCCGACCCGCTACCGGACCCACTGACAGGAGGGCGGGGCGGATCGGTGACGGTCATGGGCTCAGTCTGGCGCGGCGAATGCCTCGACCGGTGGGCACGAGCACACCAAGTTTCGATCTCCGTAACCATTGTCGACCCGGCTCACCGGGACCCAGTACTTGTTCGTGCGCAACGACTCGACCGGGAAGGCCGCGAGCTCACGGGAGTACGGGCGGGTCCACGGCTCGGCGAGGAGGTCCTCGGCCGGATGGGGGGCATTGCGGAGCGGGGACTCGGCGAGCTCCCACTCGCCGGACGCAACGCGTTCGATCTCGGCGCGGATCTGGACCATGGCGTCGCAGAAGCGGTCGATCTCGGCGAGCGACTCCGACTCGGTCGGCTCGATCATCAACGTCCCGGCGACGGGGAACGACATCGTCGGGGCGTGGAACCCGTAGTCGATCAGCCGCTTCGCGATGTCCTCGCCGGTGACCCCGCACTCGCGTTCGATCGGCCGGATGTCGACGATGCACTCGTGGGCGACCAGCCCGTCACGACCCGAGTAGAGCACGGGGTAGTGCGGGTCGAGACGCTTGGCGATGTAGTTGGCGGCGACGATGGCACTCGTCGTGGCGCTGCGCAGCCCGTCGGGCCCCATCATGGCGATGTACGACCACGAGATCGGCAGGATCGATGCCGACCCCCACGGGGCCGCCGACACCGGCCCGACCGAACCGCCCTCGCTCGCTCCGCCGGTCGACGGCAGGTACGGGGCGAGGTGCGCCCCGACGCCGATCGGACCGACCCCCGGTCCGCCGCCGCCGTGGGGGATGCAGAAGGTCTTGTGCAGGTTGAGGTGGCTGACGTCGGAGCCGAACTTGCCCGGCTGGGCCAATCCGACGAGGGCGTTCATGTTGGCGCCGTCGAGGTACACCTGACCGCCGGCGTCGTGGATGAGGCCGCAGATCTCGCCGATCGCCTCCTCGAACACGCCGTGGGTCGACGGGTAGGTCACCATGAGCGCCGCGAGTTCGGCGCGGTGGGCCTCGATCTTGGTGCGGAGGTCGTCGACGTCGACGTTGCCGTCGTCGTCGCACGCCACCACCACGACCTTCATGCCGACCATCACGGCGCTGGCGGCATTGGTGCCGTGGGCCGACGACGGGATGAGGCACACCGTGCGCCCCAGGTCGCCGTTGGCCTGGTGGTAGGCGCGGATCGCCATGAGACCGGCGTACTCGCCCTGGCTGCCGGCGTTGGGCTGCAACGACACGGCGTCGTAGCCCGTGATGGTCGCGAGCCAGGCCTCGAGATCGGCGAACAGGTCGAGGTAGCCCTGCGCCTGGTCGAGCGGTGCGAAGGGGTGGAGCCGACCGAACTCCGGCCACGTCACGGGGATCATCTCGGTGGCCGCGTTGAGCTTCATCGTGCAGCTGCCCAGCGGGATCATGGCCCGGTCGAGCGCGATGTCCTTGTCGGCGAGGCGCCGGAGGTACCGCATCATCTCGGTCTCGCTCCGATGGCTGTGGAAGACCGGGTGGGTGCAGAAGTCGGTGGTGCGGGCAAGCGCAGTGGGCAGCCCGGTCGCGACGGTCTCGTCGGCCGGAATCCCGCCGGCGCCGAACGCCGCCAGGACCGACTCGATCACCTCGACGGTGGTGGTCTCGTCGCAGCTGACCCCCACGTGGTCGGCGTCGACCGGACGCAGGTTGATGCCCCGCTCCAGTGCGGCGGCGATCACCGCAGCGGCCCGCCCGGGCACCTCGACGGTGAGCGTGTCGAACCAGACGTCGTTGGTCGTGGGGATGCCCGCAGCGGCGAGGCCGGCGGCGAGCCGAGACGCCATCGCGTGGGTGCGAGCGGCGATGCGGCGGAGGCCCTCGGGGCCGTGGTACACGGCGTACATCGAGGCCATGACGGCGAGCAGCACCTGGGCCGTGCAGATGTTCGACGTCGCCTTCTCACGACGGATGTGCTGCTCGCGGGTCTGCAGTGCGAGGCGCAGACCGGGGCGACCGCCGGCGTCGAGCGAGTAGCCGACGAGCCGGCCCGGCATCGACCGCTTGTGGGCATCGGTGGACGCCAGGAACCCCGCGTGGGGGCCGCCGAACCCCATCGGCACCCCGAAGCGCTGGGCCGAGCCCACGGCGATGTCGGCACCGAGCGTGCCCGGCGCCTCCAGCAGGCAGAGCGCCAGGAGGTCGCTCACCACGACGGCGAGCGCGCCGTGCTCGTGCAACGAGTCGATGACGCGCCGGGGATCGACGATCGTTCCCGACGACCCGGGGTAGGCGAGCAGTGCGCCGAACACCGACGCCGGATCGAGATCGGTCGTGGGGTCACCGACCAGGACCTTGATACCGAGCGGCTGGGCGCGGGTCTCGACGACCGCGATCGTCTGCGGGTGGCAGTCGATGTCGACGAAGAACGCCTCGGCCTTCGTCTTGGTGGCCCGGCGAGCCATGGTCATGGCCTCGGCGGCCGCCGTGCCCTCGTCGAGCATCGACGCGTTGGCGATGTCGAGGCCACACAGGTCGGCGACCATCGTCTGGAAGTTGATGATCGCTTCGAGGCGGCCCTGGCTGATCTCGGGCTGGTACGGCGTGTACGCCGTGTACCAGGCCGGGTTCTCCAAGATGTTGCGCAGGATGACCGGGGGAGTGGTGGTGTCGTGGTAGCCGCGTCCGATCATGGAGACGAGGGGGCGGTTGCGGTCGGCGTAGGAGCGGATGCGGGCGAGCGCCTCGACCTCGGTCAGGGCGGGCGGCAGATCGAGCAGGTCGCGGTTGCGGATCGACTCCGGCACGACGTGGTCGATCAGCTCGTCGACCGATCCGTAGCCGACTGCGGCGACCATTACGGCGAGGTCGGCCTCGGCCGCCCCGAGGTGACGGTCGGCGAAGCGTTCCTCACGACCGGCGGACAGCAACTCGATGATCGAGGGTTGGTCGATGGATGGCATGGGTGAACTCCTGTTGGGGTTCCCCTCTGTCACCGGGACCGGCGGACCGGGTTCGATTCCAGAGTTGCCTACGTCGAGCGGTCCCGGGACCTGAGAGATTGCGGGGCGTTGCTCCTTCGGTGCCCGACGGCCGTGCCGCCGGAACTCTCCCGCTCGATGTCAACGGCGTCGGTTGGTCCGCAGAAACTACCACGCTCGCCTCCCACCCGATCTCGGACCAACCCGGCGCGCCTCCACCGGCTCTGCCGGCCGGGTGCATGCTCCAGCGAACGTCATTCCATGGACATCGAGGCGAATCTCTTGGCACTGGCCGAACGGCAACACTCGCTCGCAACTCGGCGGCAGTACGCGGAACTCGGAGCCGGACCGAAGGCCACCCGCCATCTCTTCGAGGGACACCCCCGGTGGGAACCCCTGACCGACGAGGTCATCCGACTTCGAGGTCCGAGACGCACCGATGCTCAAGCGGCGATGGCAGCGGTGCTCGACGCCGGCCCGGGAGCGAAGCTGTCCCATCTGTCCGGCGGAAACCAGTGGGGCCTCTCCAGCAGCCTTCGCCCCTTCCACGACGTCACGACGGTGTACAAAGGTTCATCAGGTGAGGGCACTGCCTTGTCCCAGCTGGGCGAGCGTGGCCGTAACGCCACGGCGGGGCTTCGTCGCTACCTCGAACCCCGCGGCGTGAACTACGTACCGGTCGCGACCAACCTCGAGCGACGGGCGATCTCGATCCTCGAGCAGGCCGGATATGCCATGCGCCGCCAGGTGGACTCGGGCGGCGAGCACTGGGATGGTCGCGTCGACCTCCGCCACGAGACCGGCTGGAGCAGGACGGCTTCACCGTCGTCGAGGTGTGGGAGGACGAGGTCTGGTACCGCCCGTGGGAGGTCACGGCCCGCGTCCGTGCGAGGTTGCGGCAGGTCCGCGAGCGCTCAGTCGAGGAGGTCGGGCTCCTGGGAGGTGATCCACTCCCACAACGGGTGGAACTGGAACGCCCCGGCGACCTCGCCACCGACCTGGCGGTAGGTGGCCGCCGCGACCTCGGGATCGATCAGCTTCGGGGTGCCGGCGGCCATGGCAGCGAGCTGCACCTCACACGAGCGCTCCATCGTGATGAACCACCACACGGCGGCGTCGACCGACGTGCCGACCGTGAGCAAGCCATGGTTCTGGAGGATGGCGGCCTTGTTCTTGCCGAGGGCCCCGGCGATGCGATCGCCCTCGGCGGTGTCGTTGACGACGCCGGTGAAGTCGTCGAACACCTCGTGGTCGTCGAAGAACGCACAGGAGTCCTGCGTGATCGGATCGAGCTTCTGCCCGAGGGTCGAGAACGCTCGCCCGTACTTCGAGTGCGAGTGGGCAGCGGCGACGACGTCGGGCCGAGCGGCGTGCACCCGCGAGTGGATGGCGAAGGCCGCCTGGTTGACCGGCCAATCGCCCTCGACGACCTCACCCTCGTGGCTCACGAGGATCAGGTCGGAGGCACGGATCTGCTTGAAGCTCATGCCGAACGGGTTCACCCAGAAGCAGTCGGACCGCTCGGGGTCACGGGCCGTGATGTGCCCGGCGACGCCCTCGTCGAACCCGAATCGCCCGAACAACCGGAAACCGGCGGCCAGACGCTGCCGCAAGTGGGTCCGTTCGTCGGCGGGCGACTCGAAGGTCGGAAACGAGAACTGCTGTGGTCGGCTCATCGGGGATCCCCTTCTCCGGCAGCACCGTCGGTGAAGGCGCTGATCACGTCACGATAGAACTGGAAGAGCGCCGGCCGGTGCGCGATCGGCGACTTGCCGAGTCGCACGAGCACCAGGTCGAGCGCAGGGACAACTGCGACGAGCTGCCCCTCGTAGCCCTGCCCGGCGAACGTGCCGTGCTCGTCGCCCCACACCCACCAGAACGCACCGTAGTACTGGCCGTCCTCGTCGGGTCCCGAGCGGGCGGTGCGGGCGACGTCGACCCAACCCTCGGGCAGGATCCGACGGCCGTCCCACACGCCGTCGCGCAGATGGAGGTACCCGTAGCGGGCGAAGTCCCGGGCCGTCGCGTACACGTAGGAGGATCCGACGAACGTGCCGGCGCCGTCGTAGTGCGGGGTCGCCCTCGACATGCCGATCGGATCGAACAGACGCTCGTGGAGGTAGGCGTCGAAGCCTGCCTGGTCGAGGCCCAGCGCCTGTTTCAGGGCGCGGCTGACGATGTTGGTCGAGCCCGACGCGTAGTTGAATGTCGAGTCGACGGGCGCCACGAGCTCCTGGGTCGCCGCGTAGTGGGCCATGTCCGCCGACGCCTCACCGAACAGCATCTCGAGGCAGTGCGACGTGCCGGCGTCGACGTAGTCCTCGTTGAACTCGAGGCCCGAACGCATGGCCATCAGGTGACGGAGCGAGATGGCGTGTCGGGGATCGGCGGGGTCCGCCCACTCGGGCGCGGCCGGAACCGGCGTCGAGGTCGACGACGCCGTCGGCGAGGGCGAGGCCCAGTGCGCTCTGCGTGATCGACTTGGCGACCGACCAGGACGTGAGCGGCGTCGTGGCACTGACGCCGGGGCCGTAGCGCTCCGCGACGATGCGGCCGCCCTGCACGGCGATGAACGCCAGGCTGAGCGCGAGTTCCGGGTTCGGGTTCGTCGCGAACGCCCGGTCGAGCACGTCGGAGACCCGGTCCGCGTCGCCGGTGAGCTGCTCGCCGGTCGCCCAGGTGAGCGTCGGCCACGACACGCCGTCGGGCTGGCCCGGCAACTCGACGGTGACACCGGGGAGGTCGGGAGCGGGCGCCGTCATGCGAGGGGACGCCCGAACGGGAGCTCGGAGGACCAGGTGCGAAGGAATGCCTCGGCCGTGTAGCAGGCGCCGAGGTACGGACCCTCCTCGTGGTCGAGGACCGAGCGGACCACCTCGGTCACCCGTGCGGCGATGTCGGCCTCGCCGGACGCGGCGAGCAGCGGGCCGGCGGCGCTCACGAAGTCGGGCAGCACCGTGGCGCCGTTGCGGCGCGCCGTGGCGAGGGCCCGGGCCGTGACGGCCTGGCCGGCGGCACCGACGATGGTCGCTGCGCCGAGGGCGCCGACGTTCTCGTGGTCGAGGACTCCGGCCTTGGAGCCCACCACCACAACGCCGCGACCGGCGGCGAGGAGTTCGGCGAGCGGGAGCACTGCCGCGTCGGCACCGGCCGCAGCGAATCCGGCGGCAATCGTCTCCGCCGCCGGGGCACCGGCCTCGATGGCAACCGTGGCTCCGGCGAGGTCGACGCTTGCGGCCGCCGACGCCACCACCGACGCCACGAGCGCCGCGTCGGCGCCATCGTCGGCGACGACCGCCCACGGCGCCAGGTCGGCATCGGTCACCCCCTTGCCGGCGCTGAGCTGCAGCGAGCCGTCGGCCACGCGTGGCGCCAGCTCGGCGACGAAGGCCGCGACGGCCTCGTCCCGACCGTCGCCATCGGCGTTGATACCGGCGGACGCTCCCGACGTGGGGATGCCGAACGCGGCGTAGGAGTAGGTCAGCGAACGAGCGAGGTTGACGGCGCCGTCCTGGAGGATCTTGCGGGCGCACCGGACGATGCCAGTGGCGGTCGCTGCGTCGGGGAGGTCGACGACGACGAAGCCGTCGGCGCCCGAGGTCTTGGTGATCTGCACGGCTGCATTGTGCCATGTGACCGTTCGATGAGCCGCGGCCGATCCGATCCGACCGAAGGTGATCGCCCGATCCTGCAGTTCTGTCCTGCGAACCACGCACACATCAGGCCGGCTCGCAGGACAGAACGCAAAGGTTCTCCCACTAAAACGACGAGGGGCCGCATGAGCAGACCCCCCGAACTGCTCACACGGCCCATCGATTGGCGGCAAGCCGGGGGGCCGAGGCCTGCCGGATCACTGCGACTCCGAGGCATTCCGCCTCGGAACGGCACCATAGCAAGGTGTGGTGACATCTGTCACCCAGAAACTGGGTGCAGTCATCGCGAGCGGTCGTTACACAGTCGCGAGCAGCACTGGGAGGCCTACGCGTCGACGATCTGCATCGCCGTGCGACCCGCGAGGACAGGGAGGATCCGCTCCTCGATGACCGCCCGGTGTACCGGATGGTCGCGGTAGACCTCGTAGGCCGA
Organism: Microthrixaceae bacterium; assembly: GCA_037045585.1. GTDB lineage: Bacteria > Actinomycetota > Acidimicrobiia > Acidimicrobiales > Microtrichaceae > SSF14. Next base: position 51,597 of record JBAOIR010000063.1, on the reverse strand, counting down.
CTGATCGGCGAAGTCGGCCACGATGCCGATGGTGGCGTTGCCGTCGGCCAGACCGGCGTCGGTGCCGTAGCGGTAGGAGTCGATCTCGGGAATCGCCGGCGGCAGCGTGGCGAGGCCCTCGAGGAGGAACCGGCGCTGCTCGTCGGTGGCGTCGGGCACGAGCGTCAGGAGCACGATGTGGCGGAACATGGCCCGAAGCTACTTCCGGCCGACACGCCGGAGGACACGCCGGAGGTACCGGAGCGGACGAAGGGAGCGCAGCGACCGAGCCGAGCGAAGGTGGCCTCCGGCCGAGAGGACAAGCGCGATCGTCCCGCCGGCACCAGTTCCGGCGGGACGATCTTCACTACTGCTGTCTCCGGAAGCACCAGCACTCGGGAGGATGTCAGCGAATCTGTTGGGTAGACGCACCCGGGGGCCGAAAGTCGCGAAGAATTTCGGGAAATTCACCCAGGCGGGAGATCCGTCGGACCAATGGCGGTGCGCCGAGGTCGTTGTCAGGCCCGAGATCGGGCGGGCGACACGGTGTAGGGGGCCTCGAGGAGGCAGTGCAGCGGCACGTGGACCCGGCGGCCATCGGCGCTCTCCACCTCGACGGCGACGGGGTGGACGGCGACGATGACACCCTCGACGTCGCCGGTGGCGAGGTGGAACCCGACCTTGAGGTGGCTGCGGAGTGCCTTTCCGGCGGCGATGTCGCTGGCGACCTGACGCCCGCCGAACGCGGTCAGGAGTGCGACGGTGAGCGCCGGGGCCCCCAGGACGACGGCCATCGCCAGGCTGAGCACGGTGGTGTCGACGCCGAGCTGGCTCAACGTGAGCGCCCCGGTCGCACCGAGCACGGTGAGGCGCACGGTGCGCTCGATTCGCCGGTTCCGGCGGCCCGAGGCCCGGACGGCGGACTGAGCCACCGCGGCACTCACGCCGATCGAGAGCGCGTATCCGGCGATCAGGATGAGTCCCGCCAAGAGCAGGTCGGGGAGACGGCTCAGCATCCGGTCGGGGATCTGCTCGAACGCGTGGCGGCTGGTGGACGCGACGGCCACGAACACACCGAGTGCCGTGCTCGCCCAGAACAGGAAGCTGCTGACGGGACGAGCCATCTCGCGGATCTCGTTCGACCGGTCGGGCCGGTTCATCGATGCCCGCACGATACGGCCGGCGATCTCGCCCAGGAGCAGGCTCGCGGCCAGCGCGACGACGGCGACGATCCAGCGGTTCCCCTCGATCATCGTGTCACCTCCGTCTCATCGGCATCGGGCTCGGGCTCGGGCTCGGACCACATCAGTCGGAGCGTCTGCCACCCCACGGTGAGCAGGTCGGCACCCGTTCCCAGGAGCGATCGGCTCATCAGACTGTTGGCCACGTGGTCCTGTGTCCTCGATTCCAGATCGGCCGGTGGTGCCAAAAGCTGAGCGAGCGACCGGTGGAGGACGTCGTCGGTCGCCGCCAGCTCCGACTCCAGGTCGGCGTCGAAGTCGCGGGTCGCGGTCGCGATCGCGGTCGCCGTCGAATGGTGGTTGCTCGGTGTTCATGTGTGCACTCCTGCTTCGACGACGCGCTGCAACTCCCGCCGGGCACGGAGGAGTCGGGTCTTCACGGTGGCCAACGGCACGTCGAGCGCCTCGGCGATCTGCTGGTAGGGGAGGCCGTCCAGGTCGCGGATCACGACGATGCTGCGGCTCAGCTCGTCGAGATCGGCGAGCGCGAGCCGGAGACGATCGAGGTCGGCGCGGGCGTCGGTCTCGCGTTCCACGTCGGCGGAGCTGGCCCGTTCGGGCAACCGGGCGGGTTCGGTCGAGGTGTCCCGCATGCGTCGCAGGTAGGACACGGCGGTGTTGTGGGCGATGCTGAGCACCCAGCCGTGGAGAGATCCGTCACCGCGCCAGCTGGGAAGGGCCTGCCAGGCCTTGATGATCGTCTCCTGGACGATGTCCTCGGCGAGGTGCTCGTCACGCACGACCGAGTACGCGACTCGGTAGATCACCTCGGCGTGGTCGGCGATCAGGGCTTGGAACTGCTCCTCCGACGCGTTGGTCCGAGGAGTGGCGCGGCGGTTGCGGAGCACGGTGAGACCTCACGGTCAGTGTGCCGCGGGGTGCGGGGGATTCCTCCCGTGCGGACGCGGCCGGCGTCGGCCCCTCCGACGTGCGCGGTGGTCAGGCTTGGCGGATCCGGAATCGTGCCCAGCCCGATCGGCGGTGGGACCGTCGGGGCGTGGCGGACGGCGCCGAATGCGCCGGGGAGTGTGCCGGGGTCGCCGGGTTCCGGGCCGAGTCGCGCAGGTCGATCACCGGTTCGGGCGCTGGCGCGATGCTTCGCGGGCGGCTGTCGTCGGGGTCGATGCCGGCATACCAGTCGTCGATGCACGCCTCCACCTCGGCCAACGAGACCCGGAGCATCGATGCCACGGTCGGGATCGGGAACGGGGCGAGGGTGAGCACGATCGCAGCGGGTTCGAGCCCAGAGCGGCGGGCGAGGCGGCGCCACAGCTCGAGGCGTTCGGTGTAATGGTCGACGACCTTGGGGCCGGCGCCGATCGACACGAGGTGGGCGGCGCGGCGGAGTACCAGGTCGATCGCCCGGGGGATCACCACGTCGATCGCAGCGCTCGAGTCGTGCTCGATCGACATCTCGATCGCGGTGCGCGATGTGCTTGGCCGGTTCGACCGAACCGATGAGTACGAGGACAGCACGGCTGGCGACAGCGAACGGGTCGAGCACCATCGGCAGGCCGTCGTTGGCTCGGGCGAGCGCCAGGCCGGCGGTCGGCGCCTGCCGAGCCGGCAGGAGCGGGGCGTTGGACGGAACCTCGGCGAGGGCGGAGGGCCTGTCGACGATCTCGGACTCGGCCGGCCCGCGCACGTCGGTGCGGCCCGGGACCGGGGCACCGGGGGCGGCGTTGTTGGGGAAGTCGGGGTTCGGGCCGGCGTTGGCCGGGACCGGAGCGGACTCGGGGCGGCCCACGTCGAAGGACCCGGCGCCGGGCACCGATGCCGCTGGAGCGGTGTGCGCGGAGTCGGCCGAACCGTCGGAGGCAGGGTCGGCCGCACGGTCGGCCGCAGGTGCAACCGAGGGCTCGGGGGACGCCTGCCGAGGCGCCACCGAGAACATCGGCATGGGCGGAGTCACCGCCGGAGAATCAGTGTTGTGGGAAGCTGTCACTGGCGTGCGTGTCCAAGTCAGTCGGTCGTCGGGGGGCGTCGCGCCCTCTGGGACAGGGTACAGACGTGAATTCACCTATCAAGAGCAGATATTTCGTTGCATGTGCTGACACGGCGACCGGAGGATGAGGCGGGGAATGACGGAATTTTACAGGCCCGGTCCGTCGGGGTCGCGGCAGGTCCTCGTCTACCTCCACGGTCACGGGTCGGCTCCCGACCTCGTGCACCCATTCTTCCGCCAGCACCACGACGACGGGTGGGTCCGACTCTGCCCCCGCGGACCGCTGCCCACCGACGGCGGTTGGTCGTGGTTCGACAGCGGCCCCCGCGGCGTCGACCGTGCCGGCCTCGACGCCTCCGTTGCGAGGGTGCGGACGCTGGTCGAAGCGACCACGGGCGACCTGGGGGCCACCTGGTCCGACGTCGTCGTCGCCGGGTTCTCCCAGGGCGCATCCCTGGCGCTCGGGGTCGCGGCCGCGCTCGGGGCGGACGGGGTGACGATCGGTGGCCTCCTCGTGCAGGCCGGGTTCGCCCCGGAAGTGTTCGGCGACGAGGTCGACCTCGGCACCGTCCGTGCCCGCTCGGTGCTCGTGCAGCACGGGGAGACCGACGAGGTCGTGCCCTCGTTCATGGCGGGTGACCTGGGAGCGAGCATCGGCGCTTCGAGCGGAGCGGTCGACGGCATCGAGGTGCAGCTCCTGCCCGGCGGCCACACCTTGTCGCCGGCGATGCTCGACGCTGCCCGACGCTGGCTCGCGGGCGAACCGGACGAGGCCTGACATGCACGTGATGGTCGCCCTTCCCACGGACCACGTGGAACATCTCGACGAGTTCGTGTCCGGTCCCGCCATCGCCGAGATGGCTGCCCACGTCGAGGTGTGCGGGCTCGGCGGCGTGTTCGTGACCGACCACCCGGCCCCCGACGACCGCTGGCTCGCCGGCGGCGGACACCACGCCCTCGAACCGACCGTCGCGCTCTCGTTCGCCGCCGCGGCGACCACGACCCTGCGGCTCGTCACCAACATCTACGTCCTCGCGTATCGCCCACCGCTCCTGGCAGCGAAGACGCTGGCCACACTCGACGTGTTGAGCGGCGGCCGGCTCACCGTGGGCGTCGCCGCCGGATACCTGCGATCCGAGTTCAACGCCCTGGGCGCCGATTTCGACGATCGCGGCGCACGCCTCGACGAGGCGATCGACGTGGTGCGCCGGGCCTGGACCGGCGAATCGGTGGTCGGAGAGGGCGCCGGATGGACGGCGCGAGGCAACACGATCCTGCCGCGGCCCCGCCAGCAGCCCGGCCCGCCGATCTGGTGCGGCGGCAACTCGAAGGCGGCCATGACCCGGGCGGTCACCTCCGCCGACGGCTGGTTGCCGTTCGCGACGCCGCCGGGCATGTCCGGCGCCGTCCGCACCGCCGAGATCGCGTCGATCGACGACCTCCGTCGCCGCCTCGACCTGCTCGATCGGCTCTGCGACGAGCACGGGCGGGCCGAGCGCCCGACCATCTGCTTCACGCCGATCAGCACGTGGGCCGATCCGGAACGTCTGCTCGACGAGATCGGCCGGCTGACCGAACTCGGTGTCGACTGGGTCTCGCTGACGCTGGCACCGACACCGGGCACCGCGCCCACACGGGCGGGATGGATGGACTCGGTGTCCGCCGTCGCTGCCGCGCTGGCCTAGTCGGCGCCGGGCCGCGTCACGGCGTTCCACGACCCCACGACGGCGGCGCTGTCGGTCAGCGTCGCCAGTTGGGAGATCGTGTTCGCCAGGACCGCGTCGGCGTACGACGGCGGGACGGCGACGGTGGCATCGGTCGGCACGACCACCCGGTAGCCGAGGTTGACCGCTTCGATGCACAGGCCGAGGATCCCGACGTTGAGCGACACCCCGACCGCCACGACGGTCGTGACGCTGCGGCTGCGCAGGATCGCGTCGAGGTCCGTGCCGATGAACGGGCTGACCCCGTGACGGCGGGCGGACGAGACGTCGCTCGCCTCGGGACCGAGTTCGGGGATCAGCTCGGCGGCCGCCGAGCCTTCCTCGAGCTGGCCCGGGATCGTCGCCGCGTAGGCGAGCAGGGGCGCGTTGGTGAAGCTCCCGAGCCGGTCGGGGCGGAAGTGGGCCAGGGCGTGGGCGACGGTCGCTCCGGCGCGCCGGGCGGCGCCGACGACGTCGGTCATCGCCTCGATCGAACCGGACTCGAGCACGGCGTCCCTGAGCGCCGGGAACGTGGCCAGATCACCGACGACGCCGCGTTGGCACTCCATGGTGACGACGGCCGTCGTGGACGGGTGGATGAGACTCGCGAGGTCGGGCACGGGCAGGATGGTACCGATGCCGAGCACCCGACCGACGAGGGATCTCGTGCTCGCCTCGACGAGCCGCTATCGCGCCGAGCTGATGGACACGCTCGGTCTCGACTACGTCGCCGCCGCGCCCGATGTCGACGAACGGGCCCTCGACCACCGCTTCGCCGGTCTCGGGGCCGACGGGTACGTGTTGGAACTGGCCCGGGCGAAAGCGCGATCAGTGGCGGCCACCCATCCGGACGCGTTGATCATCGGTGGCGATCAGGCCGCCGTGCTCACCGTCGACGGAAGCGACACGCTGCTCCACCAACCCGGTGGACGCGACCGGGCGATCGAACAGCTCATGGAGATGTCGGGGACAACGCACCGGCTGGTCAACGGACTGGTCGTGCTCGATGCCGGCTCGGGCATCGAGCACCACGAGATCGACATCCACGTCATCACCATGCGGGCATACCACCGTACGGAGGCCGCGGCGTACGTCGACGCGTTCGAACCGTACGACTGTGCCGGCGGTTACCGCCTCGAGGACGACGCCGACCTCATCGCGTCGGTCGTGGGAGAGGACCCGTCGGGCGTGATCGGCCTCCCGCTGCCCTCCCTCCGGAGACTGCTGGCGGCCTGCGGGATTCTGTAGTGCGAGGAGCGACGCTGACGTCGCTCCTCGCAGCACAAAACCCCCTGCGGGTCAGCCGAGCTCGCGGAGCGAACCCCCGGTCGACCATTCGTCGGGGCCGGCATCGACGGTGCCCGACCCATCGAACCGCGTCCACCAACCGATGTGGCGGCCCCCGGCGACCGTCTCGGCCACACAGTGACCGGCCACGTTCGCCCATTCCCGCACCTGACTGGCGGAGGTCGGCCCGGCCGAGAGGCCCTCGATCGCCGTGTCGTCGAGGTCCATGAGCACCGCTGCGTCGTCGGCCACGACGGCGCGCGCCGCTTCCGACACCCCCTGCACCCCGATGCCGTCGAGGATGCCGTGGGTCGCCCACAGCCCGGCGAGCTCGACGAGGGTGCCCTCGTCGTCGTCCGACGCCGAGACGTATCCCTCCCAACGCGCCACGGTGTCGGGCGGCGCACCGTCGCCGACGAGGGACGTGAGGTCGACGCGCTCGAGGTCGACGTCGGGCTCGACGGAGAAGAAGTCGATTCGAACGGCCATGGTCAGGTGGGCTCCGGGCTCGGTGGGGACGGCAGTGATATGGAGGGCGGGGACGGGGAGGGCGGGGGTGACCCCGGGGCGGCGGCCTGCTGCGCCCGCCGGTCGATCAACGTAATGCGCGACCAGGCACCGACGAACACGACGTCACCGGCGGCGAGCGCAACCGGTTCGCCGACGGCGATCGGGGCCGGCGGGTCGGTGGGGACCACACCGCCGACGACCACGTAGGTACCGTTCATCGAACCCTGGTCGACAGCGCTCCATGTGCCGTCGGGGCCCTGCACCAGCTGGGCGTGCCGACGCGAGACCCCGGGATCGTCGTTGAGCGCGATCTCGGGGTCGACCGCCTTCTCGGCGCTGGTGCGGCCGATCAAGAGGGTGGTGCCCCGCACCGACAGGCTGACCCTCGACGGTGCTGGGCACGGCTCGTTGGAGTCGGCTCCCTGCAGCGCGTACCAGGCGGGGTCGACGGCGACTTCCACGGCGAAGTCGGTCGGCTCCGTCGAAACGTCGGGGACCGGCGCGACTGCGACGGGTGGCCGGGGCGGGGGCGGCGCCTGGCCGGTGGTGAAGTCGAAGCCGCAGCTCTCGCAGAACAGCGCGTCGACCTCGTTGACCGTGCCGCAATGGGTGCACGTGACCGTCGGGCCCGACGACGTCGGCACCCGCGGCGGTGTGCCGCCCGGGGCGACCGTGGCGGTCGGCGTGGTCACGGGTCCGGCCCCTCCGGCGAGCCCACTCGGCCCACCCGGCCCGGCGGGTGCGGCCCCTCCGGCCGAACGCCCGATCGGCGAGCCACACGTGTCGCACCACTCGGGATCGGCCGACTGGTGACCTTCCGGGCAGGTGGACGTGGTCACGGCTGGCCTCCCTCGACGGGTGCGGGCGGCGGGGCAGCGGGGTCGGCCCGACGGACCCGAACGGTCTTGGTCGATCGGGTGTCGAGCGCCATCTCGTCGAGGGCGGCGACGTCCTGCTTGAGCCGGACGGTGCCGGTGTCGGGGTCGGTGATGTCCACCACCTTCGACAACAGGCGCGTGGTCGCCTCGTTGCCCGCATCGTGGGCGATCTTGGCCGCCTTGCCCAACAGGACCGTCGCCGTGCGCTCGTCGCCGTCCTTGCGGGCGGCGAGGCCCTGCTGGATGGCGTCGGCCAACTCGGCCTGACCGGTGTAGTGCGCCACCGCTGGATTGATGCGGGTCGTCAGGTCGGTGTCGGCACTCCACACGGCCCGCACGAGGCCCTTCGCCTGGACCTCGTCGTTGACGACGAGCTCGACACGGGCAGCCAGGCGTTCCGAACCCACGGGCGCCGGTGGCACCCGCACGGCCACGTGGTAGTCGCGGGACTCGTCGGACCAGGCGCCCGTCGGGAACTCCCGGATCAGTTCCGACACCTGGACAGCGCGAGGAGTGAGATCCTCCACGGTCGGGGCGACCTGGCGGACGAACATCACCTCCGAACCGGCGGGCGCCCACACCCGGAGCTGGCCGTCGGCCACACCCCGGCTCATCGAGCGTTGGATGATCGCCTCGAAATCGGCCTCCATCTGCTCGGGCGTGGCGATGAGATCGACGGTGCCCAGCAGGCCGTTGGCGATCTTGCGCAGCTGCTCCACCACCCACTTCTCGCCGACACCGCGGCAGTCGCACTGGAACACACCCCGGGCCTGGTTGATCGCCCGGTCGAGCTCCTCGGGCGCCTCGTGCTCCTGTTTGCCGTCGGTCAGCAGGATCGCGTGCCGCTGTGCCGCCGGGACCGACAAGAAGAGGTCGCGGGCGGTGTCGAGCCACGCGCCGATCGTCGTCGCACCGCCGGCCGCCACCTGGGCCACCCACTGCTGGGCCGCGGACCGGTGGCCCGGATCCATCTTCACCATCGTCCCCTGGCGGGGATAGATCAGCTGGGCACCGGTGTTGCCGGCGACCACCGCGAACCAGGTGCCGTCGTGGATCTCGTCGAGGGCCACGTGGGCAGCGCGGCGGGCGGCGGCAATCTTCGCCGACGGCATGTCCATCGAGCCGCTGGTGTCGATGATCACGATCTCGGCGGCGTCGCCGAAGCCACCCTGGCCGGCCTGTCCGGCGCCCGAGCAGGTGACCGACACGACGGCGTGCACCTCGGTCGATCCGTCGGGCAGGTACTCGTTCTGGAACACGTCGGCGGTGAAGGTCGCCATGTCAGGTCTCCTCGGGAGGGGGCAGAGGTTCGGTCGGGGAAGCGAACTCGGGCTCGGGCTCGACGCGGGCGAGCGCCACCGAGATGTTGTCGTGTCCGCCGCGATCGTTGGCGTAGGCGGCGAGCGATTCAGCGATCGCCGTCGGCGACGTCGCACCGTCGGCCCGTGCGGCAGCGACGAGGGCCGCCAGCTCGGCGGGGCTCGACGCGTAGTTCCACAGGCCGTCGGAACACACGAGCAGCCAACCCGACCCGGCGACGTCGAGCGTGACGGTGTCGGGGGACGAGTTGGCGCTGTCGGCGCCCAACCAGCGTGTGATCGTGTGCGCCGTGGGGTCCTGTTCGGCCTCGACCCGCGACATGCCGCCGGCGATGAGTTCCGAGGCGAGGGAGTGGTCGATCGAGAGCTGGCGTTGGTCGCCGTCGTCGCCGAGCCAGTAGGCGCGGGAGTCGCCGCACCAACCGACGGCGAGACGCCGTCCGGTCAGGACTGCGGCGACGAACGTGCACGACGGAGGTTCGCTCAGCACACCGCCCGGGGCGGCCTGGGCCAGGCGTTCGGTGACGCCGAGCACGGCCACCTGGGCCACACGACCGGCCGCTGAGAGCGCACGCACCGACGCCTCGACCGCCGCGGCGTTGGTGACGGGCGCACCGCCGTGACGGACGGCGGCCCGGGCCGCGCCGACGAGGTGATCGCAGGCCTCGGTCGCAGCAGCGAGGCTCGCCTGGTCGCTGTCGGGTGCCGACGTGACGCCGTCGCACACCACGAGCACGGCGTACGCCCCCGGCTCGGTGGCCGATGCGGTCGCCGCGGTGGCCAGCGCGTCCTCGTTGCGGGCGTGACGGATGCCCTTGTCGCACACCGCCCCGACCCACGGCGCCGGCGTCTCGGTCCAGTGGTCGCGCCACGTTCGGGCCTTCGCCCCGCAGGTGTCGCAGAATCCGTCATCGGTGATCGCCCCACCGCACAGCTCGCACAGCGACGATTGGGCGTGGGGAGCGTCGAGCACCGACGTCGCTGCGGCGAAACCGGCGCCATCGGTCGGGAGGGGGCCCGGAGTGGGCGCCGGCAGCTGATCGACCGAGCCCGGCGACGCCGACCCCGACGACGCCGACCCCGACCCCGACGCGGCGAGGACCGCCGCACCGCACGCCTCGCAGAACGCGTCTCCCGGATGTACCCCCGAGCCGCAGTGGGCGCACGTGAGCCCCTCCTCGACCACGGTCACACCCACGACCGGGGACGCACCTGGTTCGCGTTGTCGACACAGCGGATCCGTTCGCCGCCGCTCGGGGCGTGCTGCGCTGCCGTCCGCCACGACACCTCGAGCGCGCCTCGCAGCGACGGCTCGGTGGCGACGGCGTCACCGACGGCCACGTCGGGCGCCGGACCGTCGCGCTGCACCAACGCCATCGCTGCGTCCAGGATCTCGATCTCGCTCAGCGCCTGCTGGTAGGGCTCGAACCCCGCGGACCGGTGGGCCTCGAACGCCGCGCCGAGGTCGGCCAGGCCACCCCCGCCGTTCGCGACCCGATGGATCAGCTGGCGGGAGCGCTCGGCCTTGGCAGCCGGCCACGAACGGCTGGTCGCCGGGATGCCGTCGAGCGCGTCGAGCGCCCCGTCGTAGTCGTGGACCGCAGCGGCGATCCGGGCCAGGCCGAAGCGGGCCGAGGCCGCGAACGCCGCATCGGTGCGGGCACACACCGTGTACAGGCGGCGGGCGACCTCGTGCTCACCGGAGCGTTCGCAGGCGACGGCGAGCGCAAGCTTCGGGGCCAGCTCGCCGGGGATCTCGCCGTAGACCGTGTTGAACGCGGCGACCGCGTCGGACACCCGCCCCTCGGCGAGGGCCCTGAGCCCGACCAGCCACACGGCGCGCCAGCTCCACGGATCGTCGGCGAGGATGGCGGTCGCGGCCTCGTCGAGCACGTCGGCGCGGCCCGCCTCGAGCCCGGCGTAGGCGAGTGCCTGCCGAACCCCCGGCGTCGTCTGCGGCGCGGTTCGCAGCACGTCGATCCGGCGGACCGGATCGGCGACAGTGACGCCGGCGACCCACGTCGCCATCGGATCGTCGGGGTCGGAGCGCAGCCGTGGCAGATCGTCCCACGACGCCACCTCGGTCGCCGAGCCCGGCGCCTCGAACAGCGTGGACGGGCTCGATCCCGCCGCGGCGCCGGCCCCGGGCGCAGCGAGCGCGACGACCTCGCGCAGCACCCCTACCAGCTGGTCGCGGAGCTCGTCGGCCGATTGGAACCGATCCTCGGGGTTGGCTGCCATGCCCTTCACGAGGAGTCGGTAGAGGGAGTCGTGCTCGACGAGCACCGGCGCCGTCTCCTGGGGCGGCATCGACGCCAGATACTGCTGCTGGTAGCCCTTGAACTCGAACACCAGCATCGCCAGCGTGCGGACGACGGTGAACAGATCGGACGGAACCGAGCATCCGTCACTCGGCACCTCGGGCGCCTGGTAGCCGACTGTGCCGTAGATGGGCGACAGGTCGTCGTCGACGCGGCGCACCCCGCCCAGGTCGATGAGCTTGATGGTGTCGGCCACCTGGATCAGGTTGGCCGGCTTGAAGTCGCAGAACAGCAGGCCGGCGGCGTGGAGGTACGCGAACGCCGGCAGCACCTCGATCATGAACGCGATGGCCTGGTCGGGCGGCAGGGCCTGGAACTCGCCGCCCCGCTCCGCCATCTTCGCCTTCAGGATGTCGGACAGACTCTTGCCGCCGACGTACTCCATCACGATGTACGAGCTGCCGTCGGAGTGCGTCTCGAAGTTGTAGATCTCGACGATGAGCGGATGCTCGACTTCGGCGAGGTACTGCTTCTCGGCGACCGTGGCACGGAATGCATCGGGGTCACCGGCGTTGAGCAGGCCCTTGAGCACGACCCACCGGTCGTTCACGTTGCGATCCCGGGCCAGGTAGATCCACCCCATTCCACCGTGCGCCAGGCACCCCATCACCTCGTACTGGCCGCCGAGCACGGTGCCCGGCCGAAGCTTGGGGTCGAAGTCGTAGGGGGTGCGGCACTTGGGGCAGAACCCCGTGGACCGACCGGGTTGGTCACCGCGGCTGCGCCCGACCGGCGCACCGCAGTTGGCACAGTTCCGCTTGCGTTCCGGGACCTCCGGTGGATCCATGAGCGCCGCGACGGGGTCGAGCACCGGGGCGCTGGGCACCGTCGTGAAGCCGGCGCCGAGCCGGGAGCGGGCGCTGCGGGAGGTGCCGATGCGGCGGGTCGGTCGGGTGCCCGGTTCGGAACGCCGGCTGCCGATGGGAGTCGAACCGAGGCGGGCCGAGACCGACGTCGACAGCTCGCTCGGCGCCGTGCCGCTCGCGGCAGTACCAGGCCGGCGGTGGCCGTGCTGGCGGCGATGCCACATCGGTCGCAGTAGCCGTCCTGGATCGTGCCGCCGCAGCCGGGGACGACGCATGCGGTCATGGGGCCTCCGTCTCGTCGACCGGTCGGCAGGCCGGTCCGTCGCTCGGTCCGCCGTTCGCTGCCGAGCCCGTGACGGCCCCGACGAGCCGCTGGAAGTCGGCGGTCAGCTCGCGGGCGCGGCCCAGGTCGCACGGCGCCGACCAGAGCACGTCGCGAGCAGCGCGGTAGGCCGCGTCGACGTCGGGCCGCTCCGCGGCACCGTGGGCGTCGGCCTTGTCGCGGTACGCCTGGAGGAGTCCGCGCAAGTCGTCGCGATCGCGCCGAGGTGCCGTATTGACGTCGATCACGTGGCGCAGGGCGCGCTCCAGACGATCGACGGTTCGGAGGAACGCCTCGGCCATGGGCCGAGCCTGCGGCCATGGTCGACCCGCCAGGTCCGCCGGCGGCAACTCCACGGCATCGACGGAGGGAACGCCCAGCCGGGGCGGATCGGCGAAGCGGTCGACGCACTCGGCGACCGCAGCGCGGGCGTCGGCCTCGAGTGCACGAAGTCGGTCGAGCGAGGCCGTCGCCGCGCTGCACACGTCGACGGCGGCACGGCGTTCGCGGTCGGTCGCCTCGAGGTCGACGCGACCCGTGCCGCGGAAGCGCGGAGCTCGGCGAGCGCAGCGTCGTCGAGTTCGGGGGTCGACGTCGACGCGCCGCCCGACACCTGCGACGAAGTGAGTCTCGTCAACTCCCGGCGCAGGTCGGCCGCAGCGCGCACCTGGTCACCGAGCTCTGCTGCCAGCCGCTCGGCGACGGCCAGGTCGGTCTCGACCGACATCCGGGCCTCGTGGCGGGCAACGTTGGACGTGTCGCTGTGGTCGAGCGCACCGGCCACCCGGCGGATCAGTTCGTCGACGAGCGCCACGGCCTCGGCGAGATCGGCGGCGAGGGGAGCGCCCGTACGGTCGTCGATCCCGCGCCAGACCAGGGTGGCGACCTCGCCGTTGGGGCGCTGGTGATCCCGCCAGTCGATCCCGACGAGTTCGTCGCGGCGCTCCGAGATTGCCTGCCACAGGACGAACGCCAGACCGACGTCGGTCCGCTGCGACGCCTCCGCAGCGACCGAGCGCTCGTCGAGCTCGACGAGCCGTTGGCCACGGTCGTTGATCCACGCGGCCAACGTCTCGAGCAGGGCGTGGTACTCCGCCCGAGCGATCTCCGACCCCACGGCGGGGTACGACCCCGTCACACCGGCGGTGCTCATGGGAGCGGCCGCAGCTGGGCTTCGGCTGCGGGCGGTTCGGGGGTGGGGCCGAACGCTCCCAACCAGCGCTCGTAGATCGCCTTCCACCGGCCGTCGTCGCGGGCGTTCGCGAGCACCTTGTTGACGAACTGCACGAGCTGCACGTCCTCGGCGTTCGCCGCGATGCCGTAGGGCTCCTGGGTGAACGCGTCGCCGACGACCACCGCGTACGGGTCCTGGTCGGCGAACCCGGCGAGGACCGTGTCATCAGCGGTGATGGCCTCGACCTTTCCCTGCTGGAAGAGCACGAGGCAGTCGGTGATGTCGTCGACCGCCCGCACCTTCACACCGGGGTAGTTGGCGAGCTCGTCGATGTTGGTGGAACCGGACGGCGCACACACCTCGGCCCCGTTCGCGTCGAGGTCGGCGATCGACGTCTTGGTGGAGTCACGGCGCACGAGGATCTTCTGGCCCGCCGCGTAGTACGTCGAGGAGAACCCCACCTGGTTCCACCGGGTGCAGTTGATCGTCATCGTGTGGGCGACGAGGTCGACCGACCGGTCCTGCAGCGACGGGATGCGTTGGGCGTAGGTGATGACCTTGATGTCGAGACGGTCGTCGTCGTCCCCGAAGATGGCCGAGGCCACGAGGTTCAACATGTCGATGTCGAAGCCCTCGATGACGCCCGTGAGGGGGTTCTGGGCGCCGAACAGGAGCGTGTCGGCCGACACGCCGACGGTGAGCTTCCCGCGGTCCTGGATCTCGCGGAGCTTCGACCCCGTCGGCATCTGGTTGGGAGCGGGCAGGGAGACGAGTGGCGGGTACGACGCCGTCGGCGGGAGGTTGCGGCAGTCGTCCGACGCCGGCGCTGCCGGCGCGACCGTGGTCGTGGTGACGACAGCGGCCGCCGTGGTGTCACCGCCATCATCGTCGGTCGTGCACCCGACCGCGGCGACGCACGCGAACGCAACGACGGCGGCAGGAAGACGCAGCGCCGATCTCATCGGTACTCCTGGATGCGACGGGCGAACCCCGCGAACGCGGCGGCCGCTGCAACGAACCCCGCCACGAGCACGAGCCACCGATGGCCCGACACGCTGTCGCGGGCCTCGCCGAGCGCCGCGTCGGTGTCGGCCGACAACGACTCGAGCCCGGTCCGGCTGGCCTCGTCGAACTGGAAGAACCCGTCACCGCCGTTGCCGACGGCGAGGGCCCGTTCGACGGCGGTGTCGTAGTCGCCGGCGTCGTCGAGCACCTGGACATGCTCGCTGCCGTAGCTGCGGAACCCGTCGATCGCGTTCTGACCGTTGACCGAGTCGGCCTTCGCCGCGTCGGTGAGGCGGGCCGCGACCTGCGCAGCCTGCTCCTGCCAGCGGGTCTCGAACGCAGCACCGTTGCCACGAGCGATCAGGGTCAGCGCCTCGTTGGAACGGGCGTCGAACGCTGCTGTTCGAGCCTGCGCGAACGCGGTCGCTCCGGCGTAGGACCCGTCGAGCGTGGACCGGGCGTCACTCGTCGATGACGCCAGCACGGAGCTGGCGAAGCCGGTGAACCCGAGCACCGCGAGCGCTGCGATCGCCAACCCGACGTTGACGACCCGACGGGTCCGCCGTGTGAGCCACACGGCGGCGGCCCCGATGAGCGCGAGCGCGACGAGGGCGGGGCCCCACAGGACGAGTTGCGCCCGGGCTCCACGATCGACCTCGTCGCCGGTCCGCGCGGCGGTTGCCGTCGCGATCGAATCGAGCCCCGGGAGCACGTCGGAGCGGATGAGCGCCGACGCGTTGCGCTGGTAGGCCGCGCCCACCGGGAACCCCTGGCGGCTGTTTGCCCGGGACTGCTCGATCAGCCCGGCGGCCATGGTGAGGGCGCTGGCCAACCCGCCGAGCTGTTCGACCTCCGCGTCGGTGGCACGGGCGGCCGCAGCGGCGAGGCCTGCCTGCGCCGCGTCGAGCCGGTCCTCGTAGGTGGCACGCCGATCCGGCGACTCGAGGCCACCCTCGAGATACGCCGACGCCGCCAGGGAGTCGGCCTCGACCACCGCCGTGCGCACCGATTCGAGGCGTTCGAGCTGCGCCGCAGCGTCTCGGGCGTCGCCGAGGTCGGTGGCTCGATTGGCGATGGCCGTCGATCCGACGATGCCGAAGATCACGGTGACGACTGCGACGGCGATCGACCACACCCGCATGCGGCCAGGTGTGTCGGTGCGGAGCAGGCTCGGGCGGCGTTCGGGACCCACAGCACCCAGGGCGGGCACGGGGGGAGGGGGTGGTCGCCGTCATCGTCACCGCCCAGCACTGTAGGCCCGGTCGGGGCCGGACGGACCGAGTTGGCACAACTTTGCGCAGGTCATCGGTCCGGTCGCGCCGGCCGGTCCGGATCTGCATCACGAACGGACACCTACCGGTCCGTTCGCGATACCGATCGGTCCGAGGGCGCCGGTGTCAGGGGTTCGTGATGACATCGCGGGATGCGAAACGATGCCGTGAGCGTTGTTTCGAAGCTCGCAGCCTCTCCGAACAACGTCTTCACCAGCTCCCAGGCTGCTGCACATTCGCTCACCCGCCGCCAGCTCCGCTCCGCCATCGAGCGGGGTCTCATCGTCGAACCCCACCGAGGGGTCTTCGTGGGCCATGTCCCCGACGGCGGACCGACGTGGCACCAGCAGGTCGCCGCTGCGACCGCCGGCCGCGACGGTGTGGTGGCGTCCCACCGTTCCGCCGCGCGGCTCGCCCGCCTCGAGGGCTTCGAGCACGAACCGTCGATCGAGGCATCGATCGAGACGCCGCGTCTGGTCCGACTCGACGGAGTGATCGGACATCGGGTGCAGTCGCTGCCGCGGTGCGACCTCGTCATGGTCGACGGGATCCGGTGCACCAACGTCGCCCGGACCCTGGTCGACCTCGGCGACGTCGTCGATCCGGACCGGGTGGAGCGCGCCTTCGACCACTCGATCCGAACGGGTGCGAACCCCCGATGGCTGCGCCAGACTGCGGAACGCCTGGTTCGGCCCAACGTGGTCGGTCCGGCCCTGTTACTGCACCTGCTCGATCGACACGAGCAGCGCGGCACGGTACGGGGCTCCTGGTTCGAGCGGATGGTCGAGTTGTGCCTCGTCCACCCCGAGCTCGACGGCCTCGTGATCCAGTACGAGCTCCGCAACGCCGAGGGCGGCCACGTGGCAACCTTCGACCTGGCGGTGCCCGACGCGATGCTCGGCATCGAGGCGCACAGCCGGGAGCACCACTTCGGTGCCGAGAACGAGGCGAGCAACGAGCACCGTGACAACGCCGCCGGCGTCGAGGCATGGGACGTGATGTACCTCGGATACGAGTCGGTGCAGAGCCCGTCCGCCGTCCGTGACCTCGTCGTTGCCCGTGTCCGCGCCCGACGGCGGCTGATCGGAGGATCTGCATCATGAACGGACCCCTACCGGTCCGTTCGTGATGCAGTTCACACCTCACCCGGTTCCTTGTGGGTCCCGTTGCCGGAGTTATGCTGCCGTATGGCACAGCTCCCCACGGATGATCTCGGCGGCGACGCCGCCTTCAACGCCCGCTTCGGCCGGATCGGCCTGACGTTCGACGACGTGTTGTTGATGCCCGCCGAGTCGAACGTCCTCCCGCACGAGAGCGACACGTCGACCTGGTTCACTCCCGACATCCGGCTCGCCGTGCCGATCGTGTCGGCCGCGATGGACACCGTCACCGAGTCACGCATGGCCATCGCCCTGGCGCGCCTCGGCGGCATCGGTGTCATCCACCGCAACCTGCCACCCGAGGAGCAGGCCGCGGAGATCGACCGGGTCAAGCGTTCCGAGTCGGGCATGATCACCGACCCCGTCACCCTGCAACCGCACCTGCCGGTGCAGGCAGCGCTCGACCTCATGGAGCGCTTCCACATCTCCGGCATCCCGATCACCGACGAGAAGAACCGTCTGGTCGGCATCCTCACCAACCGTGACCTCCGCTTCGAGACCGACTTCAGCCGTCGCATCGACGAGGTCATGACGTCGGAGGGCCTGCACACGGTGGCCGTGGGCACCACACTCGACCAGGCCCAGGAGGTGTTCCGGCACATCAAGGTCGAGAAGCTGCCCGTCGTCGACGCCGACGGGTTCCTGCGAGGCCTCATCACCATCAAGGACCTCCAGAAGCGCACCGACTTCCCGAACGCGACCAAGGATGCCGAGGGTCGCCTCCGCGTCGCCGCCGCGGTCGGCACCGGCACCGACGTGTTCGACCGTGCCAAACAACTCATCGACGCCGGGGTCGACGCGATCGTGGTCGACACGGCGCACGGCCACGCCACGTCGGTCGCCGAGACGGTGCGCGAGATGCGCAAGATCTGGATGGCCCGCTCGTCGCCGGCAACGTCGCCACGGCCGCGGCGACCGAGGCGCTGATCGACGCCGGCGCCGATGCCATCAAGGTCGGCATCGGCCCGGGCTCGATCTGCACCACGCGGGTGGTCGCCGGCATCGGCGTGCCGCAGATCACCGCCGTGTTCGACTGTGCCCAGGTCGCCCGCCGTCGTGGTCGCACGATCATCGCCGACGGTGGCCTCCAGTTCTCCGGCGACGTCGCCAAGGCGCTCGCTGCCGGCGCCGACTGCGCCATGTTCGGCTCGCTGCTCGCCGGCACCGACGAGAGCCCGGGCGACACGGTGCTCTACCAGGGCGAGCGCTACAAGAGCTACCGGGGCATGGGGTCGCTCGGAGCCATGAAGGCCCGCTCGTTCTCGAAGGACCGCTACTTCCAGGAGCACGTCGTCGACGCCGAGAAGCTGGTGCCCGAGGGCATCGAAGGACGCGTCGCCTACGTCGGGTCGGTGGGCAACATCGTCCATCAGCTGGTCGGTGGCCTGCAGCAGTCGATGGGCTACTGCGGTGCCCCGACGATCGATGCGCTCAAGGAAGCCCAGTTCATCCGGATGACCGCCGCAGGGCTGCGCGAGGCCCATCCCCACGACATCACGATCACCGAGCAGGCCCCCAACTACCGCGGCGGGTTCTAACTGATGGCCTCGGCCACCTCCGCTCAGGCTCGCTCGCTGCGCTCGCTTCTTACGCTGCGGTACCTCGGCTGAGTAGTCCTTGCATCCGGGGCGGCTGTCGACTGACCTGACGAGGATGACCACCGCGGCGCCCTTCTCGAACAACCGGTTCTGTCGGCTCGCCGGCATCGACGTGCCGATCGTGCAGGCCCCGATGGGGTGGATCGCCCGTGCCCAGCTGGCGTCGGCCGTGTCGAACGCCGGGGCCCTCGGCATCATCGAGACGTCGTCGGGCGAGCTCGACGTGGTCCGCGGCGAGATCGAGAAGATGCGCGAGCTCACCGACCGTCCGTTCGGTGTGAACATCGCCCAGGCGTTCGTGCGTGATCCGTCGATCGTCGAGTTCGTGATCGGCCAGGGCGTGCGGCTGGTGACGACGTCCGCCGGATCTCCGATGAAGTACACGGCGTCGCTCAAGGCCGCCGGCGCGACGGTCTTCCATGTGGTGCCGACGCTCGCTGCGGCGCTGAAGGCGATCGAGGCCGGCGTCGACGGTCTCGTCGTCGAAGGAGGCGAGGGCGGCGGCTTCAAGAACCCCCGCGACGTCGCCACGATGGTGCTGCTGCCCCTCGTGCGGGCGCACACCGACCTGCCGATCGTGGCGGCCGGTGGCATCACCGACGGCCCGTCGATGGCGGCGGCGTTCGCACTGGGTGCCGACGCCGTGCAGATGGGCACACGCATGGTGTCGGCACTCGAGTCGCCGGTGCACGACAACTGGAAGCAGGCGATCCTCGCGGCGACCGACACCGGCACCGTGATGCTCAACCGCCACACCAGCCCGGCGCTGCGGGCGCTCCGCACCGGGCGCACCGAGGCGCTCGAGTTCTCGGACGACAACGCGATGGCGCAGTTCGGCAACCCGACCGATCTCTACTTCGGCGGTGACATGGAATCGGCGATCCCGCTGTCGGGCCAGGTGGCAGGCCGCATCGACGAGATCCTCCCGGTCCAGGAGATCATCGACCGCACCGTCGCCGGGTTCACCGCGACGATCGAGCGGCTCAGCGCTGGGGTTCTGTAGTGCGAGGAGCGACGCTGACGTCGCTCCTCGCAGCACAGAACCCCGAGGGTCAGCGCTTCCGTGGGTGCTTGACCGACGCGGTCGGCACGGCGGCGGTCGGGTCCTCGGGCCAGGGGTGACGGGGATAGCGACCCCGCATCTCGGAACGAACCTGGGCGTACGCGTTCGCCCAGAACGACGCCAGGTCCTGGGTGACCTGCAATGGACGACCGGCCGGCGACAACAGGTGGAGCGTGACCGGAACCGTCCCGGCCCCGACCGTCGGGGACACCGGCGAGCCGAACATCTCCTGCAGCTTCACCCGCACGACCGGCCCGTCGGGGCCGTACTCGATGCGGTGACGTCGCCCCGAGGGGACGACGAGATGCGTCGGCGCCGCAGCGTCGATCAGCGACCGCCTGCCGCCGATCTCGCCGGCCAGCACGTCGCCGGCCGAGATGGCGCCGAGGTCCACCCTCGGGCCGTCCGGCAGGAATGACCCGATCCACGAGGGCGCCGACGCCACGAGCGCCTCGTCGGACACGTCGGGGACACGGTCGTCAGTCATGCGGGCAAACACGGCTCGGCGCTGCAGGTCGTGGGACGCGTCGCTCCATCCCAACAGCGCCACCCCCCGCTCACGGAGCACGGCCGCAGCGGCGGCGGCGACCTGGAGGCGATCGGGCGCGTGCCCGGTGTCGACCCCGATCACGATCGATCCCACGTTGCGGGTGGTGCGCGCCGTGAGCACACCGGACCGGTCCGCCACGAGTTCAGCCCGAGGCTCGGCATGGAGGTCGAGGAACGCGGCGAGCGAGGAGTCCGACAGGGGAGCTCCGGCCACGATGCGCTGATCGCCGCCGTCGACCCGCTCGACCTCGGCGACGGCGAGCCATGCGTGACCGGCGAGCGGAGAGCCCTCCGGGACGGACGCTCCGACGCCCGAGGCGAGCAGGTAGCGGGTTCGGCTGCCCTCACGGGCCCGGCCCACACGATCGGGGAACGCCGCGGCCACGAGCGCACCGACGGCCTCGTCGCCGCCCGGGGCGGGAACCTGGGCCGAGACCGCAGTGCGCGCGCCGACGGGCCCGTCCGACCCCAGGCTCCTGAGGCTCCGCCGCCACCGCTCCGCGACCCGTTCGACCTCGCGGTCGGGCCGGTCGAGCGCTCGCCGCAGGTCGCCGCGCACGCCGGCCTCGATGATTGCCGCGAGGAGCGTGCCCGTGTCGTCGTCGCCGACACGGGCCGCGTCGATCATCAGGCGGCCGAGCCGGGGGTGCGCTCCGAGATCGGACATCGTCCGCCCGTCGGCGGTGATCCGGCCGTCGGCACCGACGGCCCCGATGGCGCGCAACGTGGCCGAGGCGACGGCCCAACCGGCGACCGGCGGGGGAGTGACCCACCGGAGCCCGGTCGGGTCCGCCACGCCCCACGCGGCCACGTCGAGCACCAACCCGCACAGGTCGGCGACAGCGAGCTCCGGTTCTGACTGGGCCCGCCGCGACGCCTGCTCGGGTTCGCTCCACAACCGGTAGCAGCGGCCCGGTGCCTGACGGCCCGCCCGCCCGGCGCGCTGGTCGGCCGCAGCCCGTGACACGGGAACCGTGACCAGCCCCGACATTCCCCGCGCCGGGTCGAAACGCGCCGACCGCTCGAGGCCGGCGTCGACGACCACCCGCACGCCGTCGATGGTGAGGCTGGTTTGCGCCACCGACGTGGCGAGGATGACCTTTCGCCGCCCGTCAGGGCGCGGGCGCAATGCGTCGTCGAGCGCGGCCGGGTCGAGCCCGGCCGTCAACGGCACCGTCTCGACGCTGCCGCGCCGCGAGCCGCTCGGCGGTCCAACGGATCTCCCGCCGGCCGGGGAGGAAGACGAGCACGTCGCCGTCGGGGGCCTCGCGAAGGGCCCGTCCGACCGCGTCTGCGACCTCGTCGTCGAGGCGCCGGCGACGATCCAGCCCCAGGTAGGCGATGTCAACGGGGTGGGCGACGCCGGAACTCTCGATGACCGGCGCCGGGCCGGACTCGTCGCCGAGCAGGCTCGCGATGGCCTCGGTGTCGGGGGTGGCCGACATCGCCAGGACGCGGAGGTCGTTGCGCAGGCCTCCGGCGACATCGAGGCACAGCGCGAGCCCGAGATCGGTGTCGAGGCTCCGTTCGTGGACCTCGTCGAAGACCACGAGCCCGATGCCCTCGAGCGACGGGTCCTGTTGCATGCGACGGGTGAGCAGCCGTTCGGTCACCACCTCGACGCGGGTCGCCCGACCGACCTTCGAGTCACCGCGGGTCCGGTAGCCGACGGTCGCCCCGACCGGCTCGCCGAGCAGCCCGGCCATGTAGGTCGCGGCGGCGCGGGCGGCGACACGTCGCGGTTCGAGCATCAGGATCCGCCCGTCGAGCCACGGCGCCTCCAGCAGCGCGAGCGGCACCCGCGTCGTCTTGCCGGTACCCGGTGGCGCCACCAGCACGGCCCGCCCCGACCCGGCAAGGGCCGTCGCCAGGTCGGGGATCACCGCTGCCAGCGACGATTCGGGGGGCGACGGTGTCACGACGCGAACCTACCCGTCCTGGACAGGTGTCCAGCTGTCCGGGGCATCTATGCTCTGCCCAATGACTGCGGACCTGACCCCCGCGCTGCTGGTGGAGCTCGAGAAGATCAAGCGCCTCAAGTACGCCTACTTCCGTTGTCTCGA
Source organism: Microthrixaceae bacterium (assembly GCA_037045585.1). GTDB lineage: Bacteria > Actinomycetota > Acidimicrobiia > Acidimicrobiales > Microtrichaceae > SSF14. The sequence continues at coordinate 29,403 of JBAOIR010000063.1, read as the reverse complement.
CCAGAAGTTGTGGGACGAGATGACCGAGCTGTTCGTCGACGACGCCACGGCCGCCTACAGCGGTGGCAAGTACCACTACGCCGGGCGTGACGAGATCGTCGGGTTCATGCGCAAGAACATGAGCCGCGACGCGTTCCACACCAGCCACCGCGTGCACCACCCCGAGATCGAGATCAACGGGGACGAGGCCACCGGCACCTGGGCGATGGAAGACGTCAACGTCGACAGCGAGTACGACTTCTACCTGACCGGCGCCGGCTTCTACGTCGACCGGTACGTCAGGGTCGACGGCGTGTGGAAGATCGCCCACACCGGATACAAGCGGACCTTCGAGACGATCATGCCCATGTCGAAGAACGGAATGAGCGTGACGGCCAGCTGGTGGACCACCGGCGGGCAGTCGGCGCTGGAGGTGCAGTAGTGAGCGAGATGCCGGAGATGACCACGAGCGACCAGCGTGGACTGCTCGGCAACGGCGACTTCGTATCGCCCCTGTACGAGGACCGTCCGTGGGGGTCGTACACGGTGCTGGCCGACGAGACGACCCACAAGGTCAAGTCGATCACCGTCGCGCCGGGTCAACGGCTGAGCTACCAGCGACACTCCCACCGCTCCGAGCACTGGTTCGTGATCAGCGGCGACGCGACGGTCACGCTCGACGGGGTCGAGTTCCACGTCTTGCCCGGCCACTACGCGGACATTCCCCAAGGGGTTGCCCACCGCCTCGAGAACCAGGGCACGGCCCCATTGGTCATCATCGAGGTGCAGTACGGAGACTACTTCGGTGAGGACGACATCATCAGGCTGTCGGACGACTACGGACGAGCGGAGTGACCCCATGACCTCGACGATCGATTCGGAGATCGACACGGGCGGCACCGCGACCATCCCGCGGATCATCAGCGTCGACGATCATGTGGTCGAGCCGCCGCACGTCTGGCAGACCTGGCTCCCCGAGAAGTTCCGCGCCGCCGGCCCCCGCATCGAACGTCGCGGCATCGGCCACATGAAGCACATCGGCGGCGGGGCGTACGAACAGACCTTCGACCCGGCCGGTCCGCCCGCGGACTGCTGGGTGTTCGAGGACCTCGTCTACATCCACAAGCGTCACGTCGCCGCCGTCGGCTACAGCCGCGACGAGATGACCATGACGCCCATGACCTACGACGAGATGCGCCCCGGCTGCTACGAGGTCTCGGCCCGCGTCGAGGACATGTTGATGAACCACACCGACGCCTCGTTGTGCTTCCCGACCTTCCCCCGCTTCTGCGGCCAGACCTTCACCGAGGCCAAGGACCGCGAGCTCGGCCTCGCCTGCGTCAAGGCCTACAACGACTGGATGATCGAGGAATGGTGCGGCGAGTCCGGCGGCCACCTCATCCCCCTGTGCATCGTGCCGCTCTGGGACGCCGACCTCGCAGCGGAGGAGGTCCGCCGCAACGCCGCCCGCGGCTGCCACGCCGTGTGCTTCAGCGAGATCCCGCCCCACCTCGGTCTCCCGTCGATCCACTCCGGCTTCTGGGACCCGTTCTTCCAGGCCTGCCAGGACACCCAGACGACCGTCAACATGCACATCGGCTCGTCGAGCCGCATGCCGGCGACCTCACCCGACGCCCCCGTGGCAGTCGCCGCCAGCCTGAGCTTCAACAACTCGATGGCGAGCCTCGCCGACTTCTTGTTCTCCGGTGTGCTCGTCCGCTTCCCCGAGCTCACCCTGGCGTACAGCGAGGGCCAGATCGGCTGGCTGCCCTACATCCTCGAACGCGTCGACGACGTGTGGCGTGAGCACCGGGCCTGGGGCGGCGTCGCCGACCTCATCCCCGAACCGCCGTCCACCTATTACTTCCGGCAGGTCTACGGCTGCTTCTTCCGCGACAACCACGGCCTCGAATCACTCCACCGCGTCGGCGTCGACAACATCACCTTCGAAACCGACTACCCCCACACCGACACCACGTGGCCCAACACGTTGGAGGTCGCGACGGCGATGATGGGCCACCTGCCCGAGGACGTCCAGTACAAGATCCTCAGGGGCAACGCCATCAAGATGCTCCATCTGGACATGAAGTAGCGGAGGTCCGGTCCGGTGTCGCACTTCCACGCCAACCAGTTGTTGATCGCCAAGCCGGACCTGACTGATCCGAACTTCTCCCGCACCGTCGTGCACCTCGTCGAGCACGATGCCGAGGGTGCGCTCGGCGTGGTGCTGAACCGCCCGATGACGATCCCGGTGTCGGAGCACTTCGATTCGCTCGTTGCTGCCGTGTCCTACCCGCCCGTGTTCTTCGAGGGTGGGCCCGTCGCGTCCGGCAGCGTCGTCGCGATCGGGTCGAGTGGGGGAGCGCCGCCGCGACTCGTCGACATCGACGGCCTGCTCGGCGGTTCCACGCCGATGCCCGACCAGCTCCGGCTCTTCGCCGGCTACGCGGGCTGGTCAGCCGGCCAGCTCGAAGGTGAGCTCCTGGGCGGGTCGTGGATCGTGGCCGAGACGCGCCGGGACGATCTCGGTGGCGACGATCTCTTCGGCGCCAATCCCGGCGACCTGTGGCGTTCGGTGCTCCGCCGTCAGCCGAGGCCCATCTCCCAGATGGCCCTCTACCCCGACGACGTCATCGTGAACTAGTCGCGCTCGACCCGCGCCTACGGCGTGATGATCACGACGCGGCGCTCGGTCATCTCCTGGACGGTGAACGCCGGGCCCTCACGGGTGTTGCCGGAGTCGCGGACCCCGCCGTACGGCTGCTGGTCAGCCCGCCACGACGGCATCTCGTTGATGAGCACGCCGCCGAAGTCCAAGACGTCGGCAGCGCGGAGCGCTTTGGCGAGGTCCTTCGTGAAGACGGCGGCCTGGAGGCCGTAGCGGGTGTCGTTGGCGTGGGCGAGCGCGTCCTCGTAGTCGTCGTAACTGGCGACACCGATCATCGGGCCGAAGACCTCGTCGGAGCAGACCTTCATGTCGGCCGTCACGTTGTCGAGGACGGTCGGCTCGAGCACCTCGTCGGGGGTGAGATCGCCGCCGACGACGAGGCGGGCGCCCGCGGCGACCGCCTCGTCGATCCAGTCCTTGACCCGCTTGGTCTCCTTCGACGCGATCAACGCGGAGACGACGGTCGCCTCGTCGGCGGGATCGCCCACGACCAGCTGCTCGACCTTGCCGGTCACGAGGTCGAGGAGCTCGTCGTGGACCGAGGAGTGCACGTACACCCGCTGCACCGAGATGCAGGTCTGGCCGCTGTATCCGAAGCCGCCGGCGACGATCTTGGTGGCGGCCAGTTCGAGGTCGGCGTCGGCCTCGACGACGACCGGCGCGTTGTTGCCGAGCTCGAGCGAGACCCGCTTGCGGGCCCCGCGGGCCCGAATGCCCCAGCCCACCTCGGGGGAACCGGTGAACGTGATCATGGCCACGTCGTCGTGGGTGACCAGACGGTCGGCCACCGAACCCGGGCAGGTGACGACGTTGAGCCAACCCGGCGGCAGGCCGGCCTCCTCGAACAGGCGGGCGATCTTGAGGGCGGTCAGCGGCGTCGCGGACGCCGGCTTGAGCACCACGGGGCAGCCGGCGGCGAGCGCCGGGGCAATCTTGTGGCACACGAGGTTCAACGGGAAGTTGAACGGGCTGATGGCGCCGATCACACCGATCGGCACCCGCTTCACGTAGCCGAGCTTGCCGACCCCTGCCGGCGTGGCGTCCATCGCCACCATCTCGCCGACGAGCGTGCGGGCCTGGACCGCGCTGAACCGCAACGTGTCGACGGCGCGGCTGGCCTCGATGCGGGCGGTGGTGATCGGCTTGGCCGATTCGCCACTGATCGACTGCCCGAATTCCTCATTGCGTTCGGTGAGCAACACCGCCGCTCGCTCGAGGATCTCGGCCCGCTGGTGGGCGGGGAGCTGGGGGCCCCGGTGGCGTTCGAGCGCCACGGCGACCGCCCGGTCGACGTGGTCGGTGGTGAGCGACGGGACGAGGCCGACGACCCGCCCGTCGAAGGGGGAGCGGACTTCGGTGACCTCGCCATCTGTGACGTCGGTGCCGTCGATGAGCGCTGGGGTGAGTGCTGGGTTGGCCATGACGCTGACGCTACTCCCGACTCAGTCGTCGACAACCTCCACGTCGATCACGTCGGGGTCGACCCCGAGGATCGGCGCCGTCGACGGTCCGACGGAGAAGAACTTCCGGGCGGTTCGAGCGACCGACCGGACGATCAGGACGTTCCCTGCGGCGCCGACCCCGGCGCCGATGCCGAAGGGGAGCAGACGGCCGAGACGCGCCCGCGCTCTGCTCGGAGGCCAGGCGAGCGAGCATCTTCGCCGCGAGCCGGGAATTGACCGAGTCGAGTTGTGTGCTCGTGATGGAGGTGACGATCCGGGCGCCGCCCTCGGCGCCGATGCGCCCGGCCAACCCCTCGACGCCGCTCACAGCGCCCTTGCCCATGGACAACACGGCGAGCACCCAGGCCCGCCGTTCCTCGATCGACCGGGCGTCGTGGCCGTAGGCGACCCCGATGGCGAGCACCATCTCGGCGAGCTTCCCGATGGTGAACGCCACGTCCGCGCCCGTCGCGAGCACGGCCGCCGCGGTACCGGTCCCCGGGAGCGCCGCTGCGCCGCCCGACAGCGCGGCGACCGCTGCGAGCTCCTTGCTGTACTTCCGCACCAGTTCGTCGACGATCTCGTCGGTCGACGGACGGCCGGGGCGGGCCCTGATGCCGTCCACGAGCGCGACCGCCGAGTCGTACCGGCTCTCGACGATCCGGTCCACGGTCGAGAGCAGCGCGCCACCCTGCCACGACGGGGCGCGGTCGACAGCACCGTCGGAGGAGCGGTCGGCAGCGCGGTCGGAACGGCCACTGAACTTCGGCATGCCCGCAGATTGGCACGAATTCCGTCCAGACAAATCTCAGGCGCGGGGGAGGGCGTGCCGAAAGCTCGTACGTGGCGCCAACACCATCTCCGCTTCACCGCATCGCGGCGGTCCTCAAGGACCACAGCCGATGGCTGAGCAGCAGGGTCGCGCTCGGGGTCACGGTTGCCCTGTTCGTCTCCGCAGCCCTCCTGGCGGGGATGGCGTCGCTCCAGCGAAGCGCTGCCGACGACCGGGTGGCTGAGCAGGGTTGGGTCCGCCTCTCCAAGGCCCGGCTCGACATCTTGGGGGCCATCGGCGAGCTCGACACCGCCCTCGCTTCGTCGGGTTCCCGCGACGATGCTGTTGCAGCGTTCGTCGCCCGCCGAGCTGCGATCGATGAAGACCTCGCGGACCTGGCGAAGGTGAGCCCCGATCTCGCCGAACCCGTGCGTTCGCTGCACGATTCGCTCGCCGCCGTTCCCGAGGACACGACCGATGTGGAACGCCTGCACATCGGCATCGCCCAGATCGCCGGCGAGGTTGCGAACGGATCGAACCTCAGTCCGCTGGCCGGCGACCTCGCCTTCGCCGACCGTCTGGCCGCCGAGGTCGCCCACCTCCAACTCGCCGACCGGCTGATCGCGATCGAGACCGAACGAGCCGACCTCGGCGGTGACCACTCCTACGCTCTGTCGATCGCCGCCGACCTGGCACGCAACAACGAGGATCACCTGTGGCGCTTCGGCACGCAGGCGATCTCGGCCGACGTCCCCAAGTCGGTCCACGCCGACCTCACGTCCGCCACCACCTCCACCGAGGCTCGGCTCGTGCAGGACGCTGCCACCTGGGCGGCCGCTCGTGCCGGGCTCGACGTCGATGCCGGGTCGGTCTCGACGCCCGACGCCACCGCCGTCGACGCTGCGGCGGGAACGCTCTCTCGCGACCTCATCGCAATGGGTTCCGAGGTCATCACCGGCCAGGCCCGCCAGCTCGGCCTCGATGAGGCGAACGGCCGCGACCTCTCGGTGAAGTTCTTCTACGGGATCGTCCTCTGCATCGCCGCCGCCACGGTGATCCTCGCGTTGCGCCGCAAGCGCTCCCGCATCAGCGACGATGAACTCCGGGCAGCGGCGTCGACCGACCGGCTCACCGGTCTCGGCAACCGCGTCCACCTCGACGAGGAGGTCGCCCTGCTCGCAGAGCGGTCGCCCGAGGTCGTGCTCATGCACATCGACCTCGACCACTTCAAGCCGGTGAACGACACCTACGGTCACGCCGTCGGCGACCGGGTGCTGCAGCTGTCGGCGCAACGACTTCGCGAGGTCGCCGAGACCCACGACGGCATTGCCGCCCGCCTCGGCGGCGACGAGTTCGTCCTCGTCCTCCCGTCGATCGAACAGAAGATCGTCGACGACGTGACGCACTCGCTGCTCCAGTCCCTCCAGAGCTTCCAGATCGGCGGCCTCGACCTCACCGTCGGTGCCAGCATCGGCGTGGCTCGCGGCGTCGGCGGGGTCACCGACCTGCTCATCAACGCCGACCTGGCGCTCTACCAGGCGAAGCGGACGGGTCGTGGCCAGGCGAGCACGTTCCGCGCCGAAGCCGCCGCGTTCGTCAGTTTCGTCCGCGACGCGCTCATCGACGGCAAGGTCCAGGTCGTCTACCAGCCGCAGGTGTCGCTCCGCGACGGCCGTTGCATCGGCGCTGAAGTGCTCGCCCGCCTCGTCGACAGCACCGGGTCGCTCATCCCGGCGAAGGACTGGCTCGGCATCGCCGAGTGGCTCGGTGTGACCGGCGAGCTGTTCGAGCACGTCGTCTCTGCCGTGTGCGACGAACTCGCCAGTGGTCCGCCGGTGCACACGAAGCTGTGGTTCAACGTCGCGCCGAACGACCTGATCCGCCCCGGGGGCACCGACTGGGTGCTGTCGCAGCTGTCCCGACTGAAGCTCCCGGTCTCCATGATCGGTATCGAGCTGACCGAAACCGAGGCAATCACCGATCCCGCAAGCCTTGCGGTGGTGCTGGAACGGCTCAAGTCGGTCGGGCTCGGCCTCGCCCTCGACGACTTCGGCGCCCGCAACACTCCGATCGGCCATCTCGTCGACCTGCCCGTGACCCGGGTCAAGCTCGACGCGTCGCTCATCGCCGGCATCGGCGAGGACATGCCGCCGAGCTCGTGGGTCGTGAAGGCCATGGCCGAGCTGGCCACCCGCCTGCGCATCGAGGTCATGGCCGAGGGCGTGACCTCGGGCCACCAGGTCTCGCTTCTCGCGAAGCTCGGGGTGCCGGCAGCGCAGGGCTATCTGCTCGGGCTGCCCGGGCCGCTCGACCGGCTTCCGACCGCGGTCAACATTCGTTCCTTGCTGCAGACGAGCCTCGACGGGTTCGACGCCGCCCGACCGGTGGGACCCCTCGTGCAACTGAGTGGCAACCGCACCGGCACGACGTCCCAGCGTGACCACGTGGCCCGGTCCGAGGTCGGCGACCGCCGCGGCGGAGACCGGTAACCACCCGACGTCGAGCGAGCTCGTCCGACAGAGAGGTCGGCCTAGAGGTCGGCCGGGTCGTCGTCGGGGAGGTGCAGGCGATGACGCCAGAAGCGGCCGTCGAGGAAGCGAAGCGCCCGAAGGTGGCGCACCTCGAGGAGCAGCAGGCAGCCGATCGTCGCCTCGAACGCCAACAGGAGCGACCCCTGGCCTGCCGCAGCGCCGACCGCCGCGGCGAGGTAGATCGTGGCGGCGGTGGTGACACCCCGGATCCGGCCGATCGCGCGGTTGCCGGCGTCGACATCGACGTCCGCGCCGTCGGGTGCGCCCGGACGATTGGGGAGGGCGCCGTGGACGATCAGGCCGGCGCCGATGAACCCGATGCCGGTCACCACGCCAGCGAGCGCGTTGGGCGCGTGGTCGAGGGCGAGATAGCCGATCACCGCCGAGCCCACGCCGATGAGCGCGAACGTCCGGTCGCCGGCTGCGGCGCCACGCAGCTCGCGTTCGAAGCCGATCGCCCAGGTCAGCCCGAGGGCGACCAGCAGCCGGATCGTGAGGGTCATCGGTGCGGACGCTACTCGGCGGCAGTGGGGGAGCTCGCCCGGAGCAACTGGGACGCCCGGCTGCGCCGCATCAAGCGCCTCGCCGAGTCGATCCAGGCCTCGATCGACGGCGGGGAGTGAGCATGGCGGACATCCTGCACAGGATCGGGCATCGAGCTACACCACGCCGGGCTGGGCCGAGCCGTTCGGCCTACCCCCGCACTCGACCTCAACTTGACATAACGTGTATTTCCGGCGTCGAGCAGAGAGCCCCGGAGCACCCGAGCGGGGTGCGTCAGTTCGTCCCCACGACGCTGTCGACCGCCACGAGGAGATGTTCGAGGACCTTGGTCGGTGACAACCCGGCCTCCAGCTGCAACTGGGCGTCGCGAACCACCGCAGCCACCTCGAACAGTCGGTCGTTCACATCGTCCAACTCGTTTCTCGTGATCACGAGTTCGTCGTCGGCGACGCCGAGCTGTTCACCACGCCGACGTGCCTCGAACGCTCGTTGGCGACAACTCCGACGGCAGTACTTCGGCTTCCGCCCCACCCGGTCGGCCGGCCGTTCCGGCAACGGGCGCGAGCACCACTCGCACCTCGACCGCTCCCCTGACCCCTTGCGTTTCGTCACTGTGACGAAACGTAGGGAGGTACACCTGTGCCCGTCAAGGACCACCCGACTCCGGGCAGTTCAGTTCATCTGATCAAGACCGAACCGATTTGGGGGAAATTGCCTAGTTCAATCTTCAAGTTGTGGCGGAGCGGACCGATGAAGGAGGCATGCCTACCGCGGAGATTCCCGCCGGGATGCCGGCCGCCGTCGACTGGGACGGAACCAAACGTCGGGTCGCGCCCCGCCGGGGGACCGACCGTCCGTGGGCATTGAGCACACTCCGCGTCGGCACCGACATGATGGCCGTCGACGAGGTCGCCCGCTCGATCGAGCGGTTCGGCGAGCGGTACCTGCGGCGCGTGTTCACCGAGCTGGAACGGGCGACCTGCACCGGCGCACGCGGCCCCGCTGCGGATCGCTTCGCAGCGCGGTTCGCAGCGAAGGAGTCGGTGATCAAGGCACTGCGACCTGACCGGCCGATCGCGTTCCACGACATCGAGGTCCAGCTCGACCCCGACGGTGGGCCCGAGATCGAGCTCCGGGGCAACGCCGCAAACTGCGCCGAGGCCCTCCGTGTGATCGACACCTCGCTCAGCCTCACCCACGACGCCGGCCGAGCGTCGGCCGTGTTCGTCGCGGTGCTGGACACTCCCCTGCCCTCGATCGCCCTGCCGGCGCCGACGCTGGACCCCGCGTCCAAGCTGTCGGACCTTTTTCCTGCAGGCATCCCCTTCGACCGCCGATACGACACCTACGACCACACCCAGGAAGCCGTCTGATGCCTGACCATACCCAACTCATCCGCAGTGTGCTCGTCGACCACGGCCGCCTCGCGGTCGACGTCGCCACCCTCAGCGACTCGGCCAGCCTGTACGAGGCCGGTCTCACGTCGCACGCCAGCGTCAACGTGATGCTGGCCCTCGAGGACGAGTTCGACGTCGAGTTCCCGGAGCGTTTCCTGAAGCGCACGACCTTCGAGTCGATCGAGAACCTCAGCGTCGCGCTGGCGGACCTCGTCCACGTCGACGCCTGACCGGCGCCGTACCACTCCCGCCATGGCCGAGGCCGATACCACTCCCCCGGCCGCGAACGCACTCGCCGAGTCGCAGCTGGCACTCCGGGACCGGCTGGTCGACGCCGGCCGCCTCATCCCCACCGGCGTCGCAGGGCTCTTCGGCCGCGATGTCGTGTTCGAAGCCGTCGTTTCGGGCGTCGGCGCGCTCGTCGCCGCTGCTGGCGAAGACGATCACCCGACGCGGGTGTCGTACCCGCCGCTGATCCCGAAGGTCGACTTCGACAAGATCGGCTACCTGCGCAACTTTCCCGAACTCGTCGGGCCGGTCTTCTCGTTCGTCGGCGATGCCGCCGATCATCGCGCTGTCGTCGAACGGCTCGATGGCGACGCCCCCTACGGCGACCTCCTCACGCAGACCGAGGTGACGCTCACCCCGGCGTGCTGCTATCCGATCTACCCGTCGGTGACCGGCGCGCTCGGCGCCGGTGGTGCCGTGTTCGAGACGTGCGCCTACTGCTTCCGCCACGAGCCGTCGGTCGATCCGATGCGCCTGCAGGCATTCCGCCAGCATGAGCACATCCGTATCGCAACGCCCGACGAGGTTCTCGACTGGCGAGCGCGCTGGCTCGAGCGGGCGCCCGAGCTGCTCTCGGCCCTCGGCCTCGACGTCATCTCCGACATCGCCAACGACCCGTTCTTCGGCCGCGCCGGGCGCCTCATGAAGATGAGCCAGCGCGAGCAGCAGCTCAAGATCGAGTTCCTCGTCGACGTGTACGGCGACGAACACCGGACGGCGTGCTCGTCGATCAACTACCACCAGGACCACTTCGGCCACACGTTCGGGATCCACACCGACGACGGCGCCGACGCGCACTCGTCGTGCATCGGGTTCGGGCTCGAGCGGTGCACCGTGGCGCTCTTCAACCAGCACGGCACCGATGTCGCGCAGTGGCCGTCGCCCGTCCGCGACCGGCTCGGCCTCTAGGCCGAGGAGTCCCAAGGCGTTCGAGGGCGTCAAGCGCTGCCGGCGAGCGGCTCGGACTCCGACGAGACCTTTCACCGAACCCACACGTCGTCCCGACGGCGCCGACACATCGGCTCCGTACGATCCTGGCGATGACGAACGCTCCCAGCCTCACCCCGCCACCGCCACCCACCTGGTGGACGACCACCGAGGAGCGCGCGGACCCGTCGCTGTATCGGAAACCGCCGACGCGCGGCGCCGTGGCCGCGGTGGTGCTCGGAGCGGCCGGCACCGACCTTGCCGTGTGGGCGAGCGGGCCCGGGCTCGCCTGGACGATCGGAGCGACCGGCGCCGCTGTCGCGGTCGTGATCGGGGCACGACCCCGACGGCGAGCCGCGCTGCTGCTCCTGGCGGCCGTGCCGGTCCTGGCGGTGTGGTGCTCGGTGCGCACGTCGCCCTGGCTGATCGTCCCCGACGTCATTGCGATCAACCTGTGCCTGATCCTCGGGGCGGATCTCGCCGGCCGCGGACAATGGTTCGACCAGTCACTGGCCCGAGTCGCCGCCAGGCTCGTGCAGTTCGTCGAGGACACGTTCGGCGCTGTCGCCTGGATCCGCCCGGCAATCCGTCGCTCCCCTGCCCCCGGGCGGCGAAACTGGGCGCCCGTCCTGGGTGGGTTGGCGATCGGCGTGCCCCTCGTTGTCGTGCTGGGAGCGCTCCTGGCGTCGGCGGACGCCGTGTTCGCGTCGTTCGTCGACGTCGACCTCGCCGCATCGGGCTCGGTCGCATTCCGACACGTCGCCGCCGGGCTCGCCGGTGGCCTGGCGGTCGCCGCGATGCTGCGAAAGGCCTCGGCGACGGCCGATCCGGAGCTGTCAGCGCCGCAGCGCCTGTCGGCGACCGTCGGCAACATCGTGCTGGCCGGCGTCGCCGGCGTGTTCGCGCTGTACGCCGCGAGCCGGGTGCTGGCGCTCACCGGCACCGCCGAACGCATCGCCACCACCCGAGGGCTCACCTGGGCCGACTACGCCAGAAGCGGCTTCTTCCAACTTCTCGCCGTCGCTGCGATCACCCTCTTCGTGCTCCTCACCGTGTGCGGTTGGTGCGACCGCGGCGACGCCGCGCAGACCCGGGTCCGGAAGGTCTTGGGGATGCTGATCGTCGTCGAGATCCTCGGCATCGTCGCCGACGCCGTCCACCGCCTGTCGGGCTACGAGCAGGCCTACGGGCTGACGATGCTCCGGTGGTACAGCACCGGGTTCGCCCTGTGGCTTGCCCTCGTGTTCGGGGTCGTGGGGGTCGCCATCGCCACCGACTACCGGGGGCGGCGCTGGCTGACGCCGACGATCCTCACCACGGCGCTCGTCGCCCTGCTCGTGGTGAACGTCGCGAACCCCGAGCGGATCGTGGCCGGCCGGAACCTGACGGGCCCGACGAGGTCCGGCGAGACGGATCTCGGCTACCTCGTCGAGCAGCTGGGCGACGACGCCTTGCCGGTCATCGACGAGCACCTCGACGACCTTGCCGACGACGACCTCACCACGCTTCGTGATGCCCTCTGCCCGGTGGATCGACCCGAACCGCAGTGGTTCAACCCCAACCTCGCTCGGGCCGACGGGGATCGGATCGTCGAACGGTGGTGCGGGGCCGGAGCGTCCTGACCGCCGAGGCGAGCGAGCGCCTCCCGCAACGGTGCCTACGGGAAGAACACCTCGTCGATACGACTGATGACCCCACCACGGGCGACGATCTGGACCGGCAGCCTCGGGCCGCCCTCGGCCGGATCGCCGACGGGCACTGCGGTGAGGGCCTCGGCCAGCTTCTGGAGGTTCCCGCTCTCGAGGTCGGGGCTGCCCGGGCTGGAGAGCACGTTCACCGGCGCCGTCGGCCCGACGGTGACCGTCCGGAGCTTCGGGTTCTTGTTGCGGACGTAGTAGTCGTTGTCGATCGACGTCTCGCCCGGTTCGAGCGCCCCGTCCTCGATGGCCGCCGTCACTGCGGCATCGCCGGTCAGCAGTTCGGCGATGTCGATCGTGACGGTGGACCCGCCGATGTTGATCGCGGTCACGTACCCGAAGCTGGTGCCGTCGGGCACGGCGTCGGCGGACGCGGCATCCGCCGACGCGGCATCACTGCTGCCGGCGGTCGTCGTGACACCGACAGCCGCGGTGGTGCTCGACCCCGCTCCCCCGTCGGCGACCGTGGTGGAGGTGGACGAGGTCGGGGTGGGTGCGGACGTGGTACTCGTCGACCTCGACGCTGCCGTCGTGGTGGGATCGGCACCGTCGGCGGTGTCGTCGCCGCCGCACCCGGCAACCAGGAGCACACCCGCAACCAGCGCGATCGCGGCGATCGACACCGGGCGGATGCGCTGGCGGAGTGGCACGGGCGGCATCGTAGTTCGGTCTCCGACGGGTTCCGGTGCGCTGGGTCGCGCCGGGGTTCTTCACCGGGCCTGCACATCGTTCGCACATCTCCGACGCCCGTGATCTCTAACGTGGAGGGGTGGATCAGCACGGGGCACAGCAGCGGATCGTCGTCATCGAGGACGAGGAGGCCATCGCCGATGCGGTGATGCAACGTCTCCGTGGGGAGGGGTTCGACGTCGAGTGGGCGGCCGACGGCATCGTCGGGGTCGAACTCTGCGAGCGCGTTCGGCCCGACCTCGTGGTGCTCGACCTCATGTTGCCTGGCCTCGACGGCCTCGAGGTGTGCCGCCGCATCCAGGCCGAGCGGCGGACGCCCGTGCTCATGTTGACCGCCCGCGACGACGAATCCGACCTCCTCGTGGGGCTCGCCGTCGGCGCCGACGACTACCTCACGAAGCCGTTCAGCCCCCGCGAGCTCGTCGCGCGTGTCCGGGCGGTCCTGCGCCGCGCCGAGCCCCAGCCGGCACCCACCGACGAGGCACCGCTCGTGGTGCTCGACATCGAGATCGACCGGGCCACCCGTCGCGTCGCCCGTGCCAGCGAGCCCGTGCACCTGACCCCCATCGAGTTCGACCTGCTCGTGTGCCTCGCCCTGCGTCGTGGCGCGGTGCTCAGCCGCGACGTGCTCCTCGCCGAGGTCTGGGGCTACGACGGCGACTACGGCGCCCGCACCGTCGACTCCCACGTGCGATCGGTCCGACGGAAGCTCGGCGACGAGGTGATCCGCACCGTCCACGCCGTGGGGTACGCGATCGGAAGCGCCTGATGGCTCCCCAGCCGCCGGAGGAGGGCAGTCGCGAGGTACCGCAGCGCAAGCAGCTGCCGACGGACTCGGCGTCGAGCCTGAGCGAAGGTGACCGAGCCAATCAGTACGAATGGCGGCCGCTCGACGGGTTCCGCTCGATTCGCACCAAGTTGTCGGTGCTCGTCGCCGGCTCGGTGACGATCTCGGTGCTCATCGGCAGCGTCGGCCTCCGGGTCGGCTGGCCGTTCTGGTTCCGGCTCATCACGTCGGTGATCGTCGGCCTGGGCATCATGCGCCTCGTGTCGAAGGGCATCACGTCGCCGCTCCGCGACATGGCGTCGGCGGCGCGGGCCATGGCGGACGGCGACTACAGCCGCCGCGTCCGCGACACGTCACGTGACGAGGTGGGCGAGCTCGCCACCGCGTTCAACGAGATGGCGGCGGAACTGGCCGAGGTGGATCGGCAACGCCGCGAGCTCGTGGCGAATGCGTCCCACGAGCTCCGTACGCCCATCGCCGCCCTCCAGGCGATGATCGAGAACCTCGCCGACGGGGTGAGCGAGGCGGACCCCGCCTTCGTCGACACCATGCACAACCAGGTGCGGCGACTCGCCGTGCTCGTCGACCAGCTCATGAGCCTCTCCCGCCTGGACTCCGGCGAGATGCCCCTCCACATCGAGACCGTGTCGGTGGCGGCACTCGTGCAGGCGTCGCTCGAGGAGTTCAGCTGGCACCACCCCGACGCCGAGATCGAGGTCGACGTCGAGCCCGAGACGCTCCTCGTGGCCGTCGACCAGCTGCTGATGCACCGGGTGATCGCCAACTTGTTGGAGAACGCGATCCGCCACGGTGCTCCGCCGTTCCGCATCGCCGCGTCGCTCGGGCCGGCGCAACCGGGTGATCGTCAGCAGTCGGGCCCCACGGTGTCGATCGTCGTCAGCGACGGTGGTCCGGGCATCCCCGCCGAGGCGGCGTCGCAGGTCTTCGATCGGTTCCACCGCCTCGACCGGTCCCGCCGTTCGGGCGGCAGCGGCCTCGGGCTTGCGATCGTGGCCGGCATCGTCGAGCGCCACCACGGGGTGATCAGCGTGGAGCCGAACACGCCGACGGGGGTACGCATGGTCGTGCGGCTGCCCCAGGACTACCGCGACTCGGGCACCACCGGGTCGTACATGCGCAGGTCGATGACCTCGGGGTCCGGCGCCACCCAGGTCGGCGGCTCGGCGAAACCGAAGAAGTACTGATCGTCGAGCCCCACCGAGTGGGCGTACATCGTGTACGCGTCGGGGTGCTGTGTGCGCAGGTAGTACTCGTAGTCCCAGATGTTGGCCCACAGCGGCACGGTGTCGGGTGCGCCGTAGTACGGCTGGCCCGGTACCCCGTCGAACTCCTGCATGATGTCCTTCGCCGCGGCCTGCACGAGGATGTACGGGATCCGGTCGAGTGAGCACACCCATGTCTTGGCGTCGCTGCGCAGCCCCTGCTGCATCAGTCCGGCGTACAACGCTTTGCTCACCCCGTCGGCCTTTCGGTGGCCCTGGTACTTGATGGCGACGGCAACGGTCGGGATGTCGGTGATCTCGTCGGCGCGGGTGGCGGCGAACCGGGACCGGGCCACGATCTCGTCCCACGTCAGACCCCAGCCGTCCTCGCCGTGCTTCTGCAGGTCGTTGAGGATGCGGCAGCCGTACTCGGCGGTGTTGCGGACCGTGCGGATGACGCCGCACGGGAGGTGTTCCTCGTGGTCGACGACGGTGATGATCTCGGTGGCGCCGACGTCCTCGAACTGCCCGTACAAACGGCGCATGAGCGGCACGTCGTTGTTGAACGAGTCGCCGAAGCGCTCGAGCTCGACCGAGCGCGAGAGGCCCGACCTCGGGTCCTCACCGTGGATGAAGTACACGCCGTAGCGCTGATCTGGTTCGCCGAACTCGCGCCGGAGATCATCGATCGCCCAAGCCAGGTACTCGGGGGTGCGGTAGTCCTCGGACCACAGGTCGAGACCGTCGACGTTGCCGGGGCGGAGCACCCCCGGGCGCGTCGAGCCCTCGGTCAGGTCGATGACGAGGGCGGGGTGTGGCTCCTCGGTCGAGGTGTCGTCGGCAGGTCCGGAACCGAGTCGCGACGCCACGGCTCAGAACCCGAACCAGGTCGTTTCGGTGGGCTCGAAGAAGTCGACGGTGTAGTCGACGGCGTCCTGGGGGTCGAACGCCTTGCAGGTGTACATGTCGACGCTGAAGAACCGCCGCGGCTGGTCCCACGCATAGAAGTGCGCTCCGGACGTCTCCCAGTGGATCCAGCCCGCCCAGCCGTAGAGGTCCGACCGGTGCGTCATGGGTGTCATGAGCGGAACCATGTCGGCCACGTGGGACAGGCCCGTCAGGTAGCGCTTGATCTGTGCAGCGCTGATGCGCTGATTGACGTTGCCCTCGATCACCAGTCGTTGGCGATGGATGTCGGGGGCGAGATCGACGCGCTGGGTCTCTGGAACGACGATTCCCTCGCGACGCAATTCGTGGATGGCCATAGATCCCTCCTTGGACCACGGCGCCCCTCTCCCAGGTGACCGTGCTGGCCCGGCAAAACTAGGTGCTTTGGCCGGGGGACGCTAGGCAGGATGACCTAGGTCACTCGATCGCGCGTCACCGCATCGCAAGAACGATGTTCTCGCGATGCGGCCGTGTCCGCCGGCCGACCGCTACTGCGTCGCCGACGCGAGGGGGCGGAGCCACGCCTGATTCAGGCGGCGCAGCGTCGCCGGGATCTGCTCCGGCGGCACCGGGCGGGAGTACAGGTACCCCTGCGCCTCCACACATCCGAGCTCGACGAGACGGTCCGCCTGCGCCTGGGTCTCGACCCCTTCGGCGATGGTGTCGAGTCCGAGCGCGGCAGCCATCGCCACGATCGCCCCGACCAGCTGGTGCTCGCCGCCCCCCTCGTTGTCGAGAGGATCGACGAAGGCGCGGTCGATCTTGACGCAGCTGAACGGGAACCGCTGGACGTAGGCGAGGGACGAATAGCCGGTGCCGAAGTCGTCGATCGACAGGCGGATGCCGTGGTCACGGATGCGGTTCAGGATCGCCGGGACCATCGGGCCCTCGTCGACGAGGAGGGACTCGGTGACCTCGAGCACGAGGGCATCGGGCGGCAGCGCATGTTTCGCCAGCGACCGCTCGACCATGAACACGAAGTCGGCATCGCGAAGCTGTCGGGCCGACACGTTCACCGAACACCACAGGTTGGCGTACTCGGGCGCCGTGCCCCGCCAGTACGCCAGCTGCTGGCACGCGTGATCGAGGATCCACGCGCCGATCTCGACGATGACCCCGGTCTCCTCGGCGATCGGGATGAACTCGAGCGGTGGCACCGTGCCACGCATCGGGTGGTTCCAGCGCATGAGCGCCTCGAACCCGAGCGTCCGGCTGTTGACCATGTCCACGACCGGCTGGAAGTGAACGGCGAGCTCGTCGCGGTCGAGGGCGTGACGAAGATCCCGCTCGAGCTCGAGTCGGTTCGAGACCCGGTCGCGCATCGAGTTGTCGAACACGAGGACCGAATCCCGGCCGGCATCCTTCGCCCCGTACATCGCAGTGTCGGCATCGCGGAGCAGCGCCCCGGGCCCGCCGTCGAGGTCGGACGTCGCGATACCGACGCTGATCGACACCGGGATCTCGGTGTCACGGATGAGGAACGGGCGGGAGAACGACTGCCGGAGCTCCTCCGCCGTGCGCACCACCTGATCGATGCCGGCGTCGTAGGTCGTGACCACGACGAACTCGTCGCCGCCGATCCGAGCGACGACATCGCCGCGTCGCGACGATGCCCGTAGGCGCTCGGCCACGGCGATCAGCAGATCGTCACCGAAGCTGTGGCCGAAGCTGTCGTTCACCAGCTTGAACCGGTCCATGTCCACGAACAGCACCGCGTGGGGGATGCCCGCCTCGGCCAGCTCCGAGAGCTCGTCGAGGAGACCGGAGCGGTTGAGCGATCCGGTGAGGAGGTCGTGGGTCGCCTGGTAGAGCAGGGCCTTCTCGGACCGGGCGTGATGCTGCAGGGCACGCACCACCCGCCACGTGGCGGTCGCGGTCAGGACGAAGATGATGGTTGCCAGCACGACCCGGTCGGCGGTCGCCATGTCGTGTTGTGTCACCGACACCATCGCCGGTGTGGTGAGCGCCAACGACACGAAGGCAAGTCGGGCGGGCGACGCCGGCGCGTTGTCGGCCGGGAGCGGCACCGCGAACTCGACGAAGCTCGGGTGCAGGCAGAAGAACACGATGGCGCCGTAGCCGATGGCGTACGGCAGGAGCCACGATGCCGGCCCGAAGTCGGCGACCTTCGCGTCGCCGATCGTGAAGAACACGTCACCGATCAGGAGGAACACCATGGCGACGACCACGCCGAGGATCGACGCGCCCCGCTTGGCGCCGCGGGCGAAGGCGATCTGACAGGTCATGACGACGAAGACGACCGACAGCGGCGGGTAGGCGACGATCGAGAGGCGGACGCCAATGGTCGCCGTCGACCGCGCCAGTGCCGGTTCGATGAGGAACACCCACGCGAGCGTGAGGGCGGCGAGGCCGGCGAGGCAGCCGTCGAGCACCGCGTCGAGTCCGCCGTCCACGTCGCGACGGCGGATGCGAACGGCGCAGCCCAGGGCCACCGCCAACAGCACGTAGCCGGGCAACGAGGCGAGGTCGGGGACGAGCGAACGGTTGGCCGTCAGATCACCGACCGTGTGGTACGAGTCGCGGAATGCCGCCGCGACCATCACCAGGAACACGGCGATCGCCAGCATCACCCAGGGGTGACGGGCGCCCTTGGGCATCAGGAACGCGCCGCGGACGAGCGTGATGACCGCGGTCACTCCGACGGCGCCGAAGGCCGCCGACGAGTACTCACCAAAGGCATCGAGGCTCGCGCCGACGGCCACGAGGCCGGCGACACCTCCGCCGATGACGGCGGGGAGATTCGAATGTGTGCGGGGAGACAGCATCAGGAGTCGATCCGGTCGAGGATTGATCACTCCTTGTATCGACCGCCCCTTCGCCCGGGTTGAGCATTCCTACCCGCCCCGGGTGGTGTCGCCCGACTCCCCCCGCCGGTCGGGCCGCCGTCAGGCGTTGGCGGCGATCTCCCGGCCGAGTCGCAGGAGGGCCTGGGTGGCCCCACCGAGCTGCAGCTCGTGCTGCTTCGCGGCGATGAAGTGGCGGTGCAGCGGGTAGTCGCGGTCGACACCGACGCCGCCGTGGAGATGCGCCGACGCCAGCGATACCCGGTGACCGCTGTACGCGGCCCAGTACTTGGCGGTGGCGACCTCTTCGGTGGCCGACAGGCCCGTCGAGAGCCGCCAGAGCGCGTGCCACGCAGTGAGGCGAATCGTCTGCGTGTCGATGAATGTGTCCGTGGCGCGGTGACCGACGGCCTGGAAGGTGGCGATCGGGACGTCGAACTGCTTGCGTTCCTTGGTGTACTCGGCGGTGAGGGCCAGTGCGGCCTCCGCCGTTCCGAGCGCCGCGGTGCACTGTGTGGCGACGGCACGGTCGAACGCCCACGTGAGGGCCTCATCGCCCTCGGCGAGGAGTGTCGCCGGTGTCGACGAGAACTCGAGCGACGCCTCGGGGGTACCAGCGGTCGTCGTCTCGGCCGTGCGGGTGACACCGCTCGCCGAGAGGTCGACCAGCACGAGCGCCGGGCCGTTCGCACCCTTGACCGACACCACAGCGGCGTCGGCAACGTTGCCCGCCGGCACGCACACCTTGACGCCGGTCACGGTGCTGCCGTCGAAGGTCACGAGCTGCGGATCGAGCGGGTCGCCGAGCTCGTCGTGCCAGGCGGCGGTGAGCACTGCATCGCCCGACGCGACCTTGCCGAGCCAGTCGTTCTTGGTGGCCTCGTCGGCGAACTCGGCAATGGCGGGGGCGCCGAGACCGAGCGTCTCCCAGACGGGTACGGCGGCGGCGTGGTAGGCGGCGGCGCGGATCACGCAGCCGGCCTCGATCAGGCCGAGGCCCGCTCCGCCGGCCGATTCCGGCAGGGAGATGCCGAGCAGGCCGGCGTCGGCGAGCGCCGCCCAGAGCCCGCGGTCGAATCGGTCGTCACCCGACTTCTCCAGCTCGCGGAGGACGGCGGGGTCGGACTTGTCGCCGATGATCTGGGTGGCCAGGTCGCTGACGGCGAGCTGCTCTTCTGAGAAGTTGAAATCCATGTGTGTGTGGTCCTTGAGATCGATCTGGTGAGGTCAGCCGCGGAGCGAGCGGGGCAGGCCGAGTCCGAACATGGCGATGAGATCACGCTGGATCTCGTTGGTGCCGCCGCCGAAGGTGAGGATGACGAGGCTGCGGTAGCTCATCTCGAGCCGGCCCTGCACGACCTCCGCCGCGGAGTTGCGCTGCAGGTAGGCCCTCGGGCCGAGGATCTCCATCAACAGCCGGAAGGCCTCCAGGTAGAACTCGGTGCCGAAGATCTTGATGGTCGACGCGTCGGAGATGTCGAGCGACGCCGACGACGCGACCTTCCAGTTGATCTGGCGGAGGAACTCGAGACCGGCTCGCACGCGGGCCAGGTTGAGCTGCACCCACTCCTGGTCGATGATGCGCTGCCCGTTCGGAAGCGTGTTGTCGGCGGCGAAGCGGATGACCTCGTCGAGGCTCTGCTCGAGGAGGCCGGAGCTGCAGAGCGTCACGCGCTCGTGGTTGAGCTGGTTCGTGATGAGGTTCCAGCCCTTGTTCACCCCGCCGACGATGTTCGCCGCCGGCACCCGCACGTTGTCGTAGTAGACGGCGTTGATGTCGTGGCTCGAGAGGAGGTTGAGCGGTTCGATCGTGATGCCGGGCGTGTTCTTCAGGTCGACGATGATCATCGAGATGCCCTTGTGCTTGGGGGCGTCCTGATCGGTGCGGACCGCGAGCCAGCAGTAGTCGGCGTCGCTGGCGAGCGACGTCCACATCTTCGAGCCGTTGATGACGTACTCGTCACCGTCGAGATCGGCGCGGGTCTTGAGCGACGCGAGGTCGGTGCCGGCCTCGGGCTCGGAGTAGCCGATCGAGAAGTGCAGGTCGCCGGCGAGGATCTTCGGAAGGAAGAAGTCCTTCTGCTCCTGGCTGCCGAAGTTCATGATCGTCGGGCCGACGGTGTTGATCGTGAGCATCGGGACCGGGGCACCCGAGCGCATCGACTCGTCGAAGAAGATGAACTGCTCCATCTGGCCCTTGCCCTGGCCGCCGTACTCCTTGGGCCAGCCGATGCCGAGCCAGCCGTCGGCCGCCATCTGCTTGACCATCGCCCGGTTGACGGGGCCGCATCCGTGCTCGACCGCCAACGCCTCCCGGACGTCGTCGGTCAGCAGCTTGTCGTAGTAGGCGCTGAGCTCGGAGCGCAGGGCCTCCTGCTCGTCGGTGTAGGCGATGTGCATGGGCGGAAACTGTAACCGGTTCTAGTTCCCTCGTCCGCCCGGACGGGCACACGTCGCCCCTCACCCGGGGTCTCCCGGGCGGACGACGTCGGCCCCACTAGGTTCCGGGGCGATGTCCGGCCCCTCCCGAACCAAGCAGCGGCGCGCCCGGGTGGTCTACTCCCCCGTCGACGCGATCCGTCTGGGAGTGTCGGTCCTGGTCCTCGGCATCGTGGTCGTGGTGGTCAACTTCGGCGCCTCGTCACTGGCGGGAGCCGAGGCGGACCTGATCCGGCTGACGGCGCGGCTCCCCACCGGAGTGACCCAGCTCGCGGTGCGTCTCGTGCAGCTCGTGGCGGTCTTCGCTCCCGTCGTCGGCTTCGTCGCGCTCATCGCCCGGCGCCACTTCCGTCGCCTCGCCGGCTCGGTCATCGCGGCGCTCGCCGGCGGCGTCATCGGACGCTGGATCATGACCGACCTGCTCGACCTCAACGTCGACCGGCTCCGGATCACCGGCGAACTCAACGCCGGAGCGCCGTTCCCGAGTGCAGCGTTCCTGGCGTCGATCGCCGCGATCGTCGCTGCCGACTCGCCGTGGATGTCCCAGCGCTGGCGCCACGCGGCCCGTGGCTGGTTGGCCCTGCTCCTCGCCCTGCGGCTCTTCTCGGGCACGACCGGCCTCCGCGAGCTGATCGTGGCAGTGGCGGTCGGCTGGGTCGTCGGCTCCCTCGTGGGAGCGCTCGTGGGCGCACCCGATCGTCGCCCCAGCGACGCCGCAGTCGTCTCCGCCCTGACCCGCCTCGGGGTGTCGGTGTCCGACGTGCACCACGAACGCTCGGCCGGCGGTCGACACCACTATTCGGTCGGCCGGCGGTCCGGCGAGTCGCTGTGGGTCGAGATCGCCGCTCGTGACGGCTGGCAGACCATGGCCCCCGGTCGCCTGTACCGGGCCCTGCGCTTCCGCGACGCCGCCGACGGACGGCCCTTCGCCGGCCTCCACGAACTGACCGAACACGAGGCCCTCGTCGCCCTCAAGGCCCGCAGCGACGGTGTGCCCACCCCCGAGGTCGAAGCCATCGGCGAGGTCGACCCCGGGGGCTACCTCCTCGCCTACAAGGCGATCAACGGCCGCTCGCTGCGATCGCGGACCGATCTGGGCCCGGAGGTCCTGCCGTCGATCTGGAACCTTGTCGTGCGCTTGCGTCTGGCGCGGATCGCCCACCGTGGCCTCAACCAGTCGTCGATCCTCGTCGGTGCGGACGGCGAGATGTACGTCATCCACTTCGACGCCGCCGACCTGACCGGCGACGAACGGGTGCTCGCCGGCGACATCGCCGAGGTGCTGGCGTGGTCGTCGGAACGGTTCGGGGTCGAGGCGTCGGTCGATGCTGCGATCACCGCGCTCGGGCCGGGGGTCGTCGCCCGCTCGCTCCCCCGCCTGCAACCCCTCGCGCTGACACGACGCACGCGTGGCGAGATCGAACGCGGGATGCTCGAGAAGATCGGCGACCTCGTCCGCGAACGAACGGGAGCCGACCAGCCGTCGCTCGCACCCATCGAACGGATCAAACCCAAGTCGGTGCTGATGGTCGTCATGTCGTTGGTCGCGATCAATGCCATTGCCCCGCAGTTCGCCGGCTTCGGCAAGGTGTGGGGCGAACTGCAGGACGCCAACGTCGCGTGGATCGCCGTGGCCGCGTTGGCCTCGTCCGCGACCTACCTGGGCGCAGCGCTCGCGCTGTCGGGCTCGATCGTCGAACCCCTGCCCGTCGGCCCGAACCTGGCGGTGCAGCTCGCGAGTTCGTTCGCGTCGATCGCCGCGCCGGCCCAGGTCGGCGGCGTCGCGCTCAAGGGGCGGTTCCTCCAGCGACGCGGCACCGACCCCGCGGTCGCCGTGGCCGCGATCGGCCTCAACACCGTCGCCGCGTTCCTCGTACACATCGCCATCCTCCTGGCGTTCGTGCTGTGGGCCGGCAGCGGCGACCTCTCGAAGATCAGCCTGCCCTCGGGAGCGACCATCGGGCTCGTGGCCGCCGGCGTGGCCGTGCTGCTCGCCGTCGTCGCGGCGCTGCCCGTCGGACGGCGGTTCCTCCGCGAGACCGTGTTCCCGGCCGTGCGCCGGTCGGCCCAGGGCATCGCCGACGTCGCTCGCCGCCCGATCCGGCTCGGGAGCCTGCTCGGCGGTTCGGCGCTGATCACCCTCGCCTATGCCGGCGCGCTCATCGCGTCGGTCGACGCCTTCCACGGTGACCTGCCGGTGTCGGCCGTGGCGATCGTGTACCTCATCGGCGCCGTGGTGCAGTCCGTGTCGCCGACGCCGGGCGGCCTCGGTCCCGCCGAAGCCGCCTACATCGGCGGCCTCACCGCGATCGGGTTGTCGTCCGAGCGGGCGGTCGCCGCCGTGCTCCTGTTCCGCATGCTCACGTTCTGGTTGCCGGTCATCCCGGGTTGGGTCGCCATGACCTGGCTCCAACGCAACGAGGCGCTGTAACACTCGGCCTGACCCCAACCCCGGCCCGGACCTCCCGCTGCGCTCCGGTACCACGCGGCCACCGCTCGCCGCGCCGCGGTCGTAGGGTGAGCGTCCGTGGACCAACACTTCGATCTCTGCATCATCGGAACCGGCTCTGGCAACAGCATTCTCGATGACCGCTTCGACGACTGGAACGTGGCGATCGTCGAGCGCGGCACCTTCGGCGGCACGTGCCTGAACGTCGGGTGCATCCCGTCCAAGATGCTGATCTACCCCGCCGACATCGTGGAGCACGTCCGCGAGGGCGCCCGCCTCGGCATCGACGCCACCCTCGATCACGTGCGATGGCGCGACATCCGCGATCGTACGTTCGGCCGCATCGACCCGATCGCCGCCGGCGGCCGCCAGTACCGCATCGGCCTCCCGAACGTGACCGTCTTCGAAGAAGACGCCCGGTTCGTGGGGCCCAAGACGCTGCAGGTCGGCGGTGAGCAGATCACGGCGGACCGGTTCGTCCTCGCCGCCGGGGCCCGGGCCCACGTGCCGCCGCTGCCGGGGCTCGACCTCGTCCCCTACGACACATCCGACACGATCATGCGGATCGACGAGGTCCCCGAGCGCCTCGTCGTCCTCGGTGGCGGGTTCATCGCCTGCGAGATGGCCCACGTCTTCGACACGTTCGGTTCGAAGGTGACCATCGTCGTCCGCGGCAACGGGCTGCTCAAGCAGGAGGATGTCGAGATCGCGAAGCGCATCACCGACCGCCTGTCCGAACGCATGGACGTCATCCGGTTCGCCACGCCCATGAGCGTGAGCATGCACGACGGCGCCTACCTCGTGGAGGTCGACACACCGACCGGGCTGGTCTCGGTCGAGGCCGATCGGTTGCTCGTCGCGACCGGTCGGGTCCCCAACGGCGGCCAACTCAACGTCGAGTCGACCGGGGTGCGACTCGACCCGAACGGCTACGTCATCACCGACGAACACCTCTTCACCGGCGTCGACGGCGTGTGGGCCCTCGGCGACGTCCGGAACCCGTTGCAGCTGAAGCACCTCGCGAATCTCGAGGGCCGTGTCGTCCAGCACAACCTGCTGCATCCCGACGACCTGCGGTCCGTCGACGAACGCTTCATCCCCCACGCGGTGTTCACGAGCCCACAGATCGGTTCGGTCGGGCTCACCGAGCACCAGGCGGAGATGCACGGCCGTCCCTACGTGACCGCGGTCAAGGACTACGCCGGCACCACGTACGGGTGGGCGATGGAGGATACGACGAGCGTGTGCAAGGTCATCGCCGACGCCGAGACCCGCCAGTTGATCGGTGCCCACATCATCGGTCCGCAGGCGTCGATCCTGATCCAGCAGCTCGTGCAGGGCATGCGCTTCGGACAGACGGTCGACCAGATGGCCCGTGACGTGATCTACCCCCACCCGGCGCTGTCCGAGGTCGTCGAGAACGCGCTGCTCGACCTCGTTGCCGCTCTCGACCGGACGGCGGGCTGACGATGGAGAAGCTCGTCTACCTGCTGTGGGGCGATGCGGCCGCCGGTTCGGACCACTACCGCGACCTGCTCGTCGACACGGTCGCTCCCGAGCTCCTGGACCGCGGCGTCGCACAGCTGACGATCGACGTCGACGACGCCGCGTCCGACGTCGCGTCCCCGGTCCCGACGCCGTCGGGCGAGCAGCCGCACGTCGCGGCCGTGTCGGTGTGGTTGCCGGCCAACGATCGCCGCGGACCGGTCGAGGAGGTCCTGGCCACCACCGGGCTCCGGTCCGCCGGGTACCTGGTGTCGGGTGCGGTGTACACCGACTACGGCGACAACGAGTGGGGCGCCGAGCGCACGTGGGGTGCCGGAGAGCGGTCGCCGTCGGTCCTGACGGTCTGCCTGATCCACCGTCCGCCCGACGCCGACCCGACCGAGTGGGTGCGGCACTGGCACCGTGTGCAGTCCCCGGTGTCCGCCGAGATCCAGCCACGCATGCGCTACGTGCGCAACGAGGTCGTGCGACCGCTGACCGACGGCGCCCCCGAGGTGCACGGGATCGTGGAGGAGGCGTGGCCGTCGGGCCAGCACATCATCGACCCGATGCTCTTCTTCAACGGCTTCGGCGACCGCGACCTGATGAACGCCAACATCGGCCGGATGATCGACAGCGTCGGTGCGTTCATCGACATGGACCGAATGCGCAACGTCACCATGTCCGAATACCTCTGGCCCTGAGCGCCCCACCCGTCCCGCGCCACTGCCAGTTTTGTCCCGCGGCAGCGCGATGAATCGCGCTCCTTCGCGGGACAGAACGGGCGGCGTCGCCGGGAGTTCAGCTCCCGTTGCCGGGGAAGCCCCCGCCACCCGTTAGATTGGGTCCCCTATGTCGTCCAGGCTTGAAATCGAACTGACCAGCTCCCGCCCCGATGGGGTGTGGACCTGGCGCAAGGCAGGGGCGAAGATGCCCAAGGGTGAGGTCGAGGCCTCGAAGCTCCCCGCAGGCTCGAAGGTCGGTGACATCCTGCGGGCCGACGCCGACATCCTCATCGACGGCGTCGACATCTTGGCGGTTCTCCCTCCCAAGGACGCCCGCAAGGACAGGTTCGAGTCGCTCCAGGTCGTCGGCACCCGCAAGGACGAGCCGCTCGTGACCCAGACCCTCGCCCCCAAGGGCCGGGGTGGCGGCCGTGACCGCGATCGCGGTGACCGGGGCGACCGCCCCCGCCGCGACGGCGACCGTCCGCGCCGCGATGGCGATCGTCCGCGCCGCGACGGCGACCGTCCCGGCGGCGACCGTGGCCCTCGTGGCGCCGGCGGCGATCGCCCGCGTCGCCCAGCCCCCGAGCCCAAGCCCCGCGCCAAGCGCCTCCGTCCCGGTCGCACCCACCGCAACGCCGTGCTCGACTCGCTTGCGCCCGAGCAGCGCCCGATCGCCGAGCACGTGCTCCGGGGCGGCGTCCCGGCCGTCCGCCAGGCCGTCGACAAGCAGAACGAACTCAACAAGACCCAGGGCCTCCCCGAGATCCACGGTGACGAACTCGTCGCCCTGGCCGAGGGACTGCTGCCCAAGCTTCGTTCCGCCGAGTGGCGCGACAAGGCCGACAACGCGTTGAGCATCCTCGCCGAGCTCGACCTCCGCGATCTCCGCTCGGTCGTCGTGGCCGCCGACACGGGCGCCCGTGACGACGAGACCCGTGCGCTCGCGCAGCAGCTCCGTGACGGGCTCGCCAAGCGTGTCGAGGAGGAGCACACCTCCTGGCTCGGCGAGCTGAGCCAGACCCTCGCCGAGGGTCGGGTCGTGCGGGCCCTGCGCCTGAGCTCCCGTCCGCCCAAGGCCGGTGCGCCCGTGCCCGCCGAGATCACCACGAAGCTCACCGAGGCGACCCTCGAGAACCTCACGCTCGAGACCTCCCAGGATCGCTGGGCGATGGTCATCGACGCCCTGGCGTTCTCGCCGGTGCGCACGGCGGTGACCCCTGCCGCGGTGCCGGCCGAGCCGACCGACGAGCTGAAGGCCGCGATCGCCAAGGTCGCGTCCCGCGTGCCTCACATCGCCGCGCTGTTCGGCATCGACGCCAGCGCGGCCCCGAAGCGCACGCGCCCCGCGAAGGCCGGCGCCGAGAAGCGTCCGCCGGCCCCGCCGAAGCTCGAAGCTGCCGTTCCGGCGGCCGATGCGGCACCCGCCGACGCGCCGACCGACTCCCCCGCCGCTGAGCCGGCGACCGACGAGGCACCGGTGGTCGAGGAGACCGCGGCCGCCGAGGAGACCGTGGCTGCCGAGGCGACCGAGGCTCCCGTCGACGAAGCAGTCGCCGAGGAGACCGTGGCTGCCGAGGAGCCCATCGTCGAGACCCCCGTCGTGGACGAGGTGGTCGACACGCCCGTCGTGGACGAGGCCCCAGCGACCCATGCCGAGGAAGCAGCGGAGGGCGCCGGCGACGAACCGGTCGTCGAGCCCGTGTCCGACGAGCACGCTGAAGCCCCCGCCGAGGGCTGACCGACCACCTCTCGGGGTTTTGCCCTGCAGATCGACCGGATCGCCGATTGAACTGCAGGGCAAAATCCTTCAGAGCAGGTCGAGCACCTGACGGGGGTCCGTGAGGACTGTCCCGGGCGGGTTGGTCGCAGCCGTTCGCGGGTTCCAGGCCGCCCACGCGAAGTCGCATCCGACCACCTCGGCGCACCGGGCATCGTGTGCAGTGTCGCCGACGAAGAGCGTCCGCCCGGCCTCCACCCCAACGAGGTCGAGCACCGGCGCCAGCTGTTTTGCAGCGCCACCGAACGCGTCGGAGAAGAGCGCGACCTCGGGCGTCCAGCCGAGCCGGACCAGCTCAGCGGTGCCCGACTCGGGATGCTTGTTGGAGCACACGGCCCAGCGATCGAGCCCGTCGATCAGCTCGGTCGCCCCGGGATACGGCTCGACGACGTCGGTGTCGTAGAGCCGGACGTACTCGTCCACGTCGATCCCGACGGCTGCACAGAACTCCTCGATCGGGTGCCCGAACGTGATGTCCTCCTGCGCCATCCCGAGCGTCAGGAAGGGTCGAACGAGCGCGTCGTCGGAGTCGATGAGGGTACCGTCGAGGTCGAAGACGACGATGTCGTAGGCGGGCATGCGGCGTTCCTAGCAGGGGTCACGGGCGCCCGGTCAAGAAGTAGACCGTCCGGTCAAGTTCCAATAGGGTGACCGCCATGATCGACTTCGAGAAGATCGGCAACATCGCCGTCATCACCATCAACCGCCCCGACGCCCGCAATGCCGTCAATACGGCTGTCGCCCAGGGCATCGAGGACGCCATCGACCAGGTCGAGTCCGACGACGAGATCTGGGCCGCCATCCTCACCGGCGCGAAGACGGAGAAGGGCTACATCTTCTGCGCTGGCGCCGATCTCAAGCAGATGAGTGTCGACCCGGGCGGCATGAGCACCGCCAAGGGCGGCTTCGGCGGTCTGGTACAGCGCGAGCGCACCAAGCCCCTCATCGCGGCGGTCGACGGGCCGGCCCTCGCCGGCGGCACCGAGCTCGTCCTGGCGTGCGACATGGTCGTGGCCTCGAAGACCGCCGTGTTCGGGATCCCCGAGGTGAAGCGCAACCTGGTCGCTGCTGCCGGTGGCCTCTTCCGCCTCCCCCGCAAGATCCCCCGCAACATCGCGATGGAGCTCGCACTCACGGGTCGCCTCGACTTCCCGGCCGACCGCGCCTACCACTTCGGCCTGGTCAACCACCTCACCGAGGAGGGCGGGGCGCTCGACGGCGCCAAGGCCCTGGCGGCGCAGATCTGCGAGGCCGCCCCGCTGGCCGTGCGCGAGAGCCGTCGGATCGTGATCGAGGCCACCGATCAGCCCGACGAGATCGGTTGGAAGATGTCGGGTGACGGCATCATGGCGATGTTCTCGACCGAGGACTTCTCCGAGGGCCTCAACGCCTTCATCGAGAAGCGCTCCCCCGTCTGGAAGGGCCGCTGACCTCAACTTCACCGCATTTGTCCTGCGGAATCGCCCCTCGAGGGGCGATTCTGCAGGACAGAACGGGTGACGGGCGCGGGTGACGCTCAGACGATGAGCGTGATGATGTCGTGCTCGGCGAGGAACTCGGCGAGGCCCGGAGTCAACCGGTACTCCTCGACCTGATCGAGTGGGACCCACAGTGCCTCGGCAGCGTCGCTCCCGGCGCGGGGCTCGCCGTCGTCCATGATGATCACCTCGAAGTTGAGGACGACGAAGTGGGCCTCGTCGCTGATCAGCTCGGCCCACCCGATGAGCGGGCCGCACACGCCGGCGAGTCCGGTTTCCTCCTGCAACTCGCGTACGATCGCCTCGGCCGCTGTCTCCCCTCGCTCGATGCGCCCGCTGGGAACCGACCAGCGCCCAGCAGCCGGACCGTGACCGCGGCGGATGAGCAGC
>JBAOIR010000089.1:0-67175 GCA_037045585.1 Microthrixaceae bacterium | reverse complement strand
TCAGCGCACTTCGTCGAAAGATTTCTTTCGCATCAGTCTCATCGACGGCTCAGCAACGGCTCTCGGCCCACGGCTGCCCCTCGTGGGGATCGATGTCGTGGGGAAGCCCCCAGCACCCGCTCGGCGGGGCTGGGCCGCTGCACCTGCGTCGTGCCGCCGCCGATCGTCAGCGCTCGAGCTTTTTGGTAGCCGAAGTGCCACATGTCGACCGGCGCTCCCATCGGACCCTCGCCGGTCAGCATGGCGCCGGTCCCGACCAGGATCCCTCGCCGAGCCCCATGATCTTCTGGCCGTGCTCGTCGGCGAGCAGCTTGCGGATCGACGCCTCGGGGCCCGGGGCCTCGCCCTTGATGGCTGCGCTCACGGTGCGGAGCCGGATGAGCCGCAGGATCTCCGCCTCGATGTAGAGCGACGCCAACTCCTGACGACGCACCGGGTCGGCGACACCGCCCAGCGCTCGGGGACGATGTTGAAGCAACCTGGGTTACGAGGTCGGGGCCCATGCCCCACAACGCGCCGCCGCCCGACAGCGACGGGCGCTCGTTGCCGAGGGTCACCTTAGCGAGCCCCCATCCCTCGGTTCACGTCGCCGACGATCGCGTCGGCGGGCAGACGGACATCGGTGAAGAACACCTCGTTGAAACCACCGGCGACGCCCGTCATCTCCCGGGACCGGGCCGGACCTCGACGCCGGGCGTGTCCATCGGACGCACTCGAAGTAGGAGATGCCCTGGTGCTTGGGGGCGTCGGGGTCGGTGCGGGCGATTCAGGATGCCGAACTTGGCCTGCTCTGCGCACCCGAGTTCCAGATCTTCGGAGCCGTTGCACGACCCACTCGTCGCCAGTCGCGGACGGCCCGCGGTTAGCGAGGCTGGCCAGGTCGCTTCCGGCGTCCGGCTCGCTGAAGAGCTGGCACCAGATCTCCTCGCCGGGGAGCAGCGGGAAGAGGTAGCGGTCCTTCTGCTCCTGGGGTGCCGGCGTGCACCAGGGTCGGCCCCGGCCCAGCCGATGCCGATCATGTTGTCGGGGCGACGGATCAGGGCGCGCTTGGAGCTCGTCGTCGATGATCAGCTGGTGGATTGGGTCGGCGTCGAGCCCCCCCGGCCTGGGCCAGTGCGGTGCGACGGAGGCCGGCCTCGGCCAGCTCCCGACCGGTCGGCGACGGATGATCGGCGATCCAGGCGCGCGCCTCAATGCGGCGCGGATCGTCCTCGGACGGCATCTTCGGAATCCACGGCGTCACCGTAGGCGCTGCAACCGGTCCACGGCGGAGGCGACAGCCTCGCTCCGCTTGCAGGACGCCCACCGGACGAACGTCCGACCCCGATCGGCGTCGTCGTAGAACACACTGCTCGGAATGGCGACCAGCCCCGCCGCCGCCGGCAGGTCGAGAGGCAGAACGTGCGGGCGTCGGTGGGGCCGAGATCCGCGACGTCGGTCGTCAGGAAGTACCCGCCCTCGGCGGCGGGCACGTTGAACCCCCGCGGCAGTCAGGCCGGCCGCCAGGCGATCCCGCTCGGAGCGGACACGTTGCGCGCAATGCGGCGAAGTGATCGTCGCCCAGTCGGAGCCCGACCACGATGCCGTACTGCAGCGGACCACCGCTCACGTACGTCAGGAACTGCTTCGACGTGCGCACGGCGGTAACCAGCGGTTCCGGTCCGACGATCCACCCGACCTTCCAGCCGGTGCACTGGAAGGTCTTGCCGCCCGAGGAGATGGTCAGCGTCCGCTCGGCCATACCGGGCAGGGTCGCCAGCGGAATGTGGGGCGCGTCGTAGGCAAGGTGCTCGTAGACCTCGTCGGTCACAACGAGCAGGTCGTGCTCGATCGCGACGGCGGCGATCTGCTCCGACTCGGCCCGGGTCAGGACCTTGCCGGTCGGATTGTGCGGCGTGTTGATCAACAACAGCTTGGTACGAGGGCTGGGAGTCGCCCCACCCGCAGCGCGTTGGGATCGAACCCCCACTCGCCGTCGACCAGCACCAACGGCACCACCCGGCGGACGCCGCCGGCCATCGCCACCGACGCCGCGCTCGGGTCGAAGTACGGCTCGAACATGACAACCTCGTCGCCGGGGTCGAGCAGCGAGATCATGGCGGCGGCGATCGCCTCGGTGGCGCCCGTCGTGACCAACACGTCGGTACCGGGATCGAACAGGGCAACCCGTAGAACCGCTCCTGGTGCTCGGCGATCGCCCTCTCGGAGCGGCAGGATGCCCGGACCCGGGCGGGTACTGGTTGTGACCGTCGCGGATCGCGGCCACGGCCCACATTGGCAACTTCCGGGGGCGGGTCAGTGTCGGGGAACCCCTGACCGAGGTTGATGGCCCCGGTCTCGTTCACCAACGCGGTCATCTCGGCGAAGATCGTCGTTGCCGAGCCGCGCAACCGGCGGGCGAGGGGGTCCGGATTCACGGCAGGTGAGGGCTACCGACCCAATTCGGTACAGCACATACTCCCGGACGAGCCGAGACTGTTGGGGTACCTCGATCGACCCCCCGGGTCGAGGCCGCGGTCTCGAAAGGTCCCCGTGAAGCGCCGCAAGAGTCGCCTCCCTCGTCATCGCCGCCACCTGCATTGCCGGCCTGTCCGCATGCGACGGCGGGGGCCCAGACGTGTCGATCAGCCTGGCGGTGCGCAACAACGCCGACGGCACGACAACGGTCAGCGGCACTGCCGCCGACGACCGCGACCGCCCGCGGCGCCCGGCTCCTAGTGCAGGTCTCGGTGGGGGGCGGGACGAGGGGCGTCGTTGCAGCCACCGTCGGGGCCGCCAACGAGGATCGCCCCGGTTGGCGGTTCCAGTTTTTTTACCCGGACTCGTTCTGCGTCTCGTTTGGCTCCAACACCTGCATGATCGAGGTCAAGGGCGCCGGCGCCAAGCACGGTTTCTCGGCCACGTTCGCCGACGCCGACGGACACTGAGTTGCCGGTGTGCGTGTGGACCCACAGCGGGGTTCGGCCCAGCTCATCGAGGATCCCTAGATCTGCCCACTGACCCGAATGAGGCAACGGGGAATCGGGGCACCAGGCCGTGTGTGGCGAAGGCGAAGGAGGTGGAAGACGCTGACCGGCTCGACCTCCACCTCGACCAGCAGCGCACCGGCGACAGCGCCGCCCACACCCGTGCCACCCACGACAGCTGCCCCGACCACCAGCGCCGCACCCACCACGACCACCGAGGCAACCACGACCACCACGTCGACGACCATGCCGGCCCCCACGTCCACGACCTCGACGATCTTCGATCCCGGTCCCGGACCCGGTGGTCCCTGCAGCCCCGATCCGATGGATCTCAGCTGCATCTGAGCGCAGGCGCCGACGGCGAGGCGTGAAGCTGGGCGCATGTCCGGACCGATCCGCCTCGCCGTCGTCGGCGCCCACCTCAGCGGGCAACCGCTCAACCACCAGCTCACGAGTCGCGGTGCCACGCTCGTCGCGACCACCGGCCCCGACTACCGCTTGTTCGCTCTCCCGACCACGCCGCCGAAACCAGGGCTCGTTCGCACGAACCCCGGCGAGCCGGGCAGTGGTCCGGTCGAAGTCGAGGTGTGGGAGCTGGGCACAGCCGAGTTCGGCGAGTTCGTCGACGAGGTCCCACCACCACTCGGTATCGGGACGGTGGTGCTCGGCGACGGGTCGACCGTCAACGGATTCATCAGCGAGTCGATCGCCCTCGACGGTGCACCCGACATCACGGCCCACGGCGGCTGGCGGGCCTACCTCGCGTCAGCGGACCGCTGACCCCAGGCGGACCAACAGGTCGTCGGACCAGGCCGGAGCGATGAGCGTCACGCTCGTCGGCGGGGCCGTCGCCGACGGGTCCCCGACCGGCAACGTGAGCGCCGCCAGGTCCAGCAGATTCACGAAGTTGGTGTAGGTACCGAGCATCGCGTTGACGCCGAGCGGGTCGGCCACGACCTCGGCCTGGGTGGGGATGCGGGGCACGGTGGGCACAACGAACACGTCGGCGACGTCCCAGGTCGGAGCGCTCTCACGGTGGAGGCGCTGGAGCTCGCCGATGTCGCGGAACACCTCCCACCCCGACACGTGCTCGGAGGCAGCAATCACGCTGTGCACGATCGGATCGAGGTCCGGCGAGCCCGCCGCGACGAACGGCCCGACGGCCGCGTACCGCTCCGCGACGAACGCCCCTCCGTACAGCAGCGCAGCCGTTTCGAGGAACGCCTCGAGATCAACGTCGACGATCGTGATCGACGGCCCGTGCGCCTCGAGCGCGGCCACGACTCCGGCGACCGCAGCGGCGAAGCGTTCGGGACCGGCCTCGTCACCGTCGAAGAACAGTTGCTCGACCTTCGGGACCCCGAGACGGATCGGGCCGCCCGAAACCGCGTCGACGGCGACCGATGGGGTTGCCGGTGCCCAACGACGCCACACGTCGGTCGGGTCGTCGGGAGCTGCCGCAGCGATGGTGGCCGCCAGCGCCACCTCGTCGACGGACGATGCGAAGAAGGACACGCAGTCGAGCGATCGGCACGCCGGCACCACGCCGCTGACCGAGCACCGCCCCCGAGTCGGCTTCAGCCCGACGATGCCGTTCGCCGCAGCGGGCACCCGCCCCGAGCCGGCGGTGTCGGTGCCGAGTGCGAGGTCCACCAGGCCCGATGCGACGGCGGACCGCGGAGCCCGAGCTCGAACCGCCCGAGATCAGCCCCGGCCACTGCGAGTTCGGACACGCTCCGTACGGCGACCGGGTTCCCACGAGGCCGGTCGCGAACTGATCGAGGTTCGTGATCGCGACGACCACCGCCCCCGCCGCCTCGAGCGCCCGCACGGTAACCGCGCTCTCGTCGGCGACGACGCCGAAGCTCGGGCAGCCCGCCGTCGTCCGGTGGTCGGCGACGTCGATGTTCCCCTTCACGGCGAGCGTGCGACCGGCCAGAGGGAGATCCTCACCGGCGGCGACCCGACGGTCGACCTCGGTGGCCGCCGCCAGGACCACGTCGCGGGACAGGACCTCGATGAAGATGCCCGGCCGCCCGTCACGCTCGATGCGATCGAGCGCGGCCGCCGCAGCGGCGACGGCGGGCCCGGCTCCCGACACGGCCGTCACGACTCGCTGATGACCGCGAGGAGGTCGGCCGACGACGCCACCGCGCCGAACACCCCACCCTGCATCGTCACCATCTTGAGCGCTGCCTCGTAGTTGCCGACGTCGGTGGCGCCGGTGCAGTCCGACAGCAGCAGGCACTCGTAGCCGCGGTCGTTGGCCTCGCGCATCGTGGTGTGGACGCACACGTCGGTCGTGATGCCGGTGAGGACGATGTGGGTGATGCCGAGGCGTTGCGCAGCACCAGGTCGAGGTCGGTGGCGTAGAACGCGCCCTTGCCCGGCTTGTCGATGATCACCTCGCCGTCGATCGGGTACACCTCGGGCACGATGTCCCAGCCGACCTCGCCGTGGACGAGGATCCGGCCGCACGGGCCGGCGTCGCCGATGCCCGCACCGATGGCCTTCGACCGCCACAGCTTGTTGGGCGGGCAGTCCGACAGGTCGGGGCGGTGCCCCTCACGGGTGTGCACCACCAACCAGCCCGCGGCGCGGGCGGCGGCCAGCACCGTCGCGGTGGGACCGAGGCCGGCCCGCGTCAGGTTGAGGTCGTAGCCCATGGCGTCGACGTACCCGCCCGGTCCGCAGAAGTCGGCCTGCCAGTCGATCAGCACGAGCGCGGTGTGGGCCGGGTCGATCGCGCCGTCGTAGGGCCAGGCGTAGGGGTTGGCGGCGACGGTGGTCATGGCGGATCAGTGGTTCCGGGGTTCGTTCGTTCGGAGTTCGTTCGTTCGGAGTTCGGAGATGAGGTCGGCGGCGGTGCCGACGGCACCGAAGATGCCCCCGGACATGCACACGCTCGACAGCGACGCTGCACCGGTCGTCGGATCGTGATGGACCACGGCATCGGTGGGGATCAGGCACTCGTAGCCCCGGTCGTTGGCGCTGCGGCGTGCTGTCCACGGGACCTTCGGCGCCGAAGCCGCAGACGACGAGGCGGTCGCACCCTCGGCTGCGGAGCTCGAGATCGGTCCATTCGACGAGGAAGGCGTCGAGGCCGGGCGTGTCGACGACGAGGTCGCCGGGCAACGGCCCGCTGAGCAACTCCCAGTCGTCGGTGCCCCACTCCGGCAGGTGGGGCGGGCGGCGCGAGGGGCCTGACGGAGCGCCGGTCCGGACCCACAGGACGGTGGCGCCGAGGGTCGCGGAGCTCGGCAATCGTCGCCGACAGGTCGGCGAGGGCGGCGTCGATGCCACCGAACGCCTCGACCCGGAGGGCCCAGTACTGCTGCCAGCCGCACACGACCACGGCGAGCCGGTCGGCCGTGAGCGGAGTCCCGGCCGGGTGGTCCCACGGCCAAGGGTAGGGAGTGGTCTGCATCACGTGCTCCGAGCGTCGGGTCGCTCACCGGCCTCACCGGTTCCTGTCCTGCAGTTCGGCCCCTGGAGGGGCGAATCTGCAGGACAGAACGGGTGAGGGTTGGGTGGACAGGTGGGAGGAAGCGGGTCAGCTCTCGGGGATCTCGCCGACGACACCCTTCACGAAGACCGCAATGGCCTCGATGGTGGCGTAGTCGGGAACCACCCCGTCCTCGACGAGGGTCGAGCCGTCCTGACCGATGACCGGGCCCTTGAACGGCGAGCCCTCGCCGGAGATGTCCGCCTTGGCCGCCTCGATCGCTGCCTTCGTGTCGTCGGTGACGCTCGGGCCGAACTTGGACTGCACGAAGGGGTTGTCACCGGTCTTGTACCCGACCCGGTAGTTGGCGTTGTACTCGCTGCCGGTGAACTTGCCGTCGAGCGACGTCTTGACGATGTCGATGTACAGCTTCGACCAGTCCCACTCCGAGCCGGTGAGCCAGCCCTTCGGAGCGAGCCTCGATGCGTCGGCGTGGTAGCCGACCGTCCTTGGCGCCGGCGGCCTCGGCCGCCTTGATGACCGTCGCCGTGCAGTCCTGGTGCTGGGTGATGACGTCGACACCCTGGTCGATGAGGCTCTTGGCCGCCTCGGCCTGCTTTGCCGGGTCACACCAGTTGGAGGTGTTGATGACGTAGGTCTCCGCCGCCGGGTTCACCGACTGGGCACCCAGCTCGAAGGCGTTGATGTTGGCGATCGTCTGGGGGATCGGGAAGGCGTAGACGTAGCCCAGCTTGTTGGTCTTGGTCGCCTTGCCGGCGGCGATGCCGGCGAGGTACACCGGCTCGTACACGGTGCCGAAGTAGGTGCCGACGTTGGCCGGGATGTCGCCCTTGATGAAGTTGCCCTGCTGGACGACGACGACGTCGGGGTGGGCCTCGGCGACCTTGATCGCGGGGTCGAGGTGTCCGTAGCTCGTCGCGAAGATGATCTTCGCGCCCTTGTCGATCATGTCCTCCATGATGCGGGCGGCGTTGTCGTCCTCGGGGACGTTCTCGGCGGTGAGGACCTCGATGTCGGGGAAGGCCTTCGCCACGGCCTGGCTGCCCTGGTAGGCGGCCTGGTTGTAGCCGTAGTCGTCCTTGGGGCCGACGAAGATGAAGCCGACCTTCTCGCTGCCCTGGCCCGGCGCCGAACTGGCGGCGTCGTCACCACCGGACGATGAGGCCGTCTTGACCTCGTTGCTCGAGCAGGCGCCGAGCATCAGGAAGGCGGTCGCACCAATGGCGATCGCGCTTCGGCGTAGGGACTTCATGGGGTTCCTCCTGGGATGACGGTTGATTGGGGGTTGGTGGTGGTGCGGACGGGTTGCGAGACGGGACCGGATCATCTGGATCAGGCAGCGTGAGCGGCTCAGCTCGCACTAATTTCGAAGACCTTCTTCAGACCTTCGGGAGCTTCGGCGGCCTGCCGCTTCCCGAAGACGATGAGGACGACGATCGTGACGGCGTACGGGATGGCGTCGAGGGCGAACTGGTTGATGCCGTAGCCCCGGGCCTGCAGTGCGGGCGACAGGGCGAGGGCGGCGCCGAACAGGTAGGCGCCGGCGGCGACCCGGAACGGCTGGCGTGAGGCGAAGATCACCACCGCCACGGCGATGAAGCCCCGGCCCTGCGTCATGTTCTCGAACCAGGCGCCGGTGTAGGCGGCGGAGAGCTGGGCCCCGCCGAGACCGGCGAGGGCGCCGCCGGCGGCCACCGCGACGAACTGCACCCGGTGCGCCGTGTGGCCGTAGGTGGTGAGTACTTCGCTGCGCTCGCCGGCGGCACGGATGAGGAGGCCCCACCGGCTGCGGAACAGCAGCCACCAGCAGATCGGCACCAGCAGGAAGTACGACAGGTACGTGAGGGGGTCCTGCTGGAAGAAGATCTCGCCGATCCACGGGATCTTCGACAGGAGTGGCACGTCCAGGGCGTGAAGAATGTCGATCTCGGCCTGCACGTAGGACACCCCGAACAGCGACGTGAGCCCGAGGCCGAGGAAGAGGATCACCAGGCCGTTGGCGAGCTGGTTCGCGCCCCGACCCAGCACGAGGTACCCGTGCATGGCGGCGAGCAGGCCGCCGGCGACCGCTGCGGCCAGGACACCGACGTAGGTGTTGCCGGTCTCGGCGGCCACGGCGAAGCCGGTGAGCGCACCACACAGCATCGACCCCTCGGTACCGAGGTTGATGACCCCGGCCCGTTCGGAGATCGGTCTCGCCGAGTGCAGCGAAGAGGATCGAGGTGCCGCCGCGGACTGCGCCGGTGGAGACTTCCAGGACGAGGCTCATGCGACCTTCTTCACTCGGGTCCAACCGAACACGGCCAGGAGGACCAGGGCCATCAGGATGTTGACGCCGGCAGCGGGGAGGCCGGAGTCGATCTGGAGGGAGTCACCGCCGACGGCGATGGCGGCGAGGGCGAGGGCCCCGAGCCCGACCTGCAGCGGATGGTGTCTGGCCAGCCAGCTGGCGAGGAACCCGATGTAGCCGTAGCCGACGAGGAATCCCTGCCGGAGTTTGAACTCGACGCCGGCGAGCTGGACGAACCCGCCGAGCCCGGCGAGGGCACCCCCGACGGCGATGGCGCCGACGAGCAGCAACCCGACCTTGTAGCCGGACCGACGGGCCGCCTCGGGGTTGCCGCCGACGACACCGAGCCGGAAGCCCCAGGTCGTGCGGCTGAGGGCCAGATACATCAGCACCATCGCTCCGAGAGCGACGAACAACCCGGTGTGCACCCGCGACGTGCCGATCAGCGGGAGGCGTTCGACGACCGGCAGCTCCCGGGTGGAGGGCTGACCGGAACCGTTCGGGTCCTTCCACGTGTCGAAGATCAGGTAGAGCATCAGATCGACGGCGAGATAGTTGAGCAGCAGCGTCGTCACGGCCTCGTTGATGCCGACCCACAACCGCAACACACCGGCGATCGCACCCCACAGGGCCCCGGCCGCAGCAGCGGCGACGATCATCAGCACAACACCGCCGACGCCGGCTCCCCCGTCACCGAGTGCCAACGACACCCCGGCGGCGGCGACGCCGCCGATGACGAGCTGGCCCTCACCGCCCACGTTGACCAGGCCGGCCCGTGCGGGAACGGTCACGGCGAGTGCGGCCAACAGGATCGGCGACGCCTTGATCAGGATTTCCCCGATCGAGTTGGAACTGCTGAACGTCGAACTGAACATGTCGCCGTACGCCGTGAGGGGATTGACCCCCTTCACCAGCATGAAC
Organism: Microthrixaceae bacterium; assembly: GCA_037045585.1. Taxonomy (GTDB): domain Bacteria; phylum Actinomycetota; class Acidimicrobiia; order Acidimicrobiales; family Microtrichaceae; genus SSF14. The sequence continues at coordinate 57,532 of JBAOIR010000089.1, read as the reverse complement.
GCCCCGAAGATCACGAGCGCCCCGGCGATGGCGACGGCCCATCGACCCGAGGCCCGGCCGATCGCCGGCCAGTCGAACCGGGATGCGGTGACGTCGGACGCCGAGCCGGTCGGCGCCGCGCCGCCGGTCGGCACGGTTGCGGCGGTCATGATGCACCTCCCACACCCGACAGTTCGGCGGAGGGTGCGCCGCCACCAACCGCCACGAGATCGGCCTCCGCGCCACGTCAAGCATGAGACGACCGATCTCGTAGCGGTCGGTCGACGCCGGCTCGACGATGCCCGTCAGCTCGCCGTCGTGGAAGACGGCGATCCAATCGGCCACCTCGAGCAGTTCGTCGAGATCTTCCGAGATGAACAACACGCCGGCCCCGGCATTGCGCCGCTCGACGAGCAGCTCCTGGGTGCGCCGGGTGGTGGCGATGTCGAGACCACGGCTGGGGTACGACGCCAGCAGCAACTCTCCGGTGGTGCCGAACGCACGACTGAGGATGACCCGCTGGATGTTGCCGCCGGAGAGGTCGGCCAGGGTGCGACGACTGTCGGCCATTCGCAGCCCCATGCGCTCGTTGAGCTCACCGGCGACCCTCCTGACCTTCGGCCAGTCGATGCCGAGGCGTTTGCGGTAGGCCGGGAGCTGTTCCATCGCCAGGTGGGCGGCGACGTCGAGACCGGGGACGACGGATTCGGCGACCGGATCCTCCGGGATGCCGATCGCGCCCGCGGCGAGGGCGTCGCGGGCGTGGCCGCTGCCGATCTCGGTGCCACAGACCGAGACGCTGCCCGACTCGATGTCGCACAACCCGAGGGCGACCTCGTAGAGCTCCCGCTGGCCGCTGCCGGCCACGCCGGCGATTCCCATGATCTCGCCGCGGCGCACGTCGAGGGTCACGCCCTTGAGCCGCAGCGCACCGTCGGCCGATCGCACCCTGACGTCGACGATCGACAGGGCGGGCACGTCGGGCACGTCGGGCCGTGCCCGCTCGGCGGCGAGGGCCGGGACCGTGACGCCGACCATGGCCTCGATCAGCTCGGGATCGGTGAGTTCGTTCGGGTCGACGCACCCGAGGACGATCTTGCCGCCACGCAGGATGCTGCACCGGTCGGCGATCGCCCGGGCCTCGCGGAGCTTGTGGGTGATGATGACCACCGACAGGCCCTGGGCACGAAGCTCCATCAGGCCCTCGAACAACCGGTCGACCTCCTGGGGTGCCAGCACCGACGTGGGTTCGTCGAAGATGACGAGTCGAGCGCCGGCCATCAGCACCTTCAGGATCTCGACGTGTTGGCGCTCGCCGATCGACAGGTTGCGAACCAGGGCGTCGGGATCGACGGCGAGGCCGAACTGCTCCGATGCCGCTCGCACCTTCGCCGCCAGCCCCTGGCGGTCGAGCCGCATCCCGTGCAGATCGAGCGCGAGGGCGATGTTCTCGGTGACCGTGAAGGCCGGGACGAGGCGGAGGTCCTGGAACACCATCCCGATCCCGGCGGCACGGGCGACGGCGGGCGAGGTGACGTCGACGAGGCGCCCGTCGACGAGGATCTCCCCCTCGTCGGGCTGGTACGTGCCGTAGATCAGCTTCATCAGGGTCGACTTACCGGCGCCGTTCTCGCCGAGGACGGCGTGCACCTCGCCGGCGGCAACGGTGAGGTCGACCGAGTCGTTGGCGACGAGGTCGCCGAACCGCTTGGTCATGCCGTTCACCCGGAGTCGAGCCGGAGTGCTGATGTCTGGCGCCGAAGGGCTCGGCGTGACGATCTCGGTCATCGGGTGGACCTCCCTGCCCGCATCATGCGAAGGCATGCCTGTGTGGATCGTTCGTCGACGACGGCGAGCGACTCGGCGAGGTGCACGTCGAATCGGGACAGCGCGACGTCGAGGGTGTCGTCGAGGAGGGCACCGACGATGCCGAGGTGCTCGTCGATCGTGACCACGATGCGCTCGACGGTGAGGAAGTCCTGGATCCGCACGATGCGGATGCGCTCGTTGACACCCTGCAGCATCTCGACGAGGGCCGGGTTGCCGCTGGCCTCGGCGAGACCGAGGTGGAAGCTCTCGTCGAGGAGGACGAACTCGGGGTCGGCGACGTGCTCCTCGGCGGCGAGGGCCGTCCACTCGGCGTGGATCTGCTCGAGGAGGTCGCGGTCGTGGGGGATGCCGTCGCGTTGGGGACGGGTCAGGGCGTACTGCTCGAGGGCGACGCGGACCTCGTAGAGGTCGTGGATGATCGTGGCGTCGGGCAGAACCGGCCGGAAACCGCCGTCGGGGTGACGCTCGACCAGCCCTTCGGACCACAGCCGCAGGAGGGCCTCGCGGACCGGGGTCCGTGACGCCTCGAGTTCCTTGGCGAGGGGCACCTCACCGAGGCGGGCGTCGAACGGGAAGTCACCGGCGAGCAGGCGACCCTTGATCTGGGCGTAGACCCGATCGCGCTCGTCTGGGGGATGGATGCACGCCTGTATACATGCGCCAAACGTACGGATTGGGTATTTCGACCCAAGGTCGGAACGATGACGCGAGTGTGAACGGGCGGCGCGGCAACCCCCGGGGTTCTGTGCTGCGAGGAGCGACGCTGACGTCGCTCCTCGCACGACAAAAGCCCTAGGGACGTTCGCCGGAGTGCCAGCTGACGTGGGCGTTCGCCACGTGCCAGCCGGCGTCGGTGCGGAGCCACGTCTGGGACTGCCGGCCCGTGACGGCGGGCGCCGCATCGGGCACGAACTCGGTGTCGACGGTCGCGACGTCGTCGCCGAAGGTCGTCACCACGGTGCGTCGCAGCGAACGCGGCGGGGTCGCCTGCGCCTGGCTTCGCCGGTAGGCCGCGATGGCCTCGAACCCGTAGAGCTCCTCGTCGATGCCGAGCCGCACCGCCCGCTCGTCGCGCCAGAACCAGTCGACGAGCGCCTCGACGTCGTTGGCCACCAGATCACGCTCGTACGCCTCGAACGCCGCCGTGACCTCGGCGACGACATCGGGACGGTTCAGCTCGGCGGCCATCGGCGCAGCGTAGGACAGGTTCGGCCACGGTCCGAGCGCCGCTGCGACGGACCGGGCCGCGAGCCATCGGCGCCGGACCTACACTGCGGACCGCACCGAACCCGGGGGTTGTACATGAGTGGTGGTTGGAACTTCGCCGAGATCTGGGAGCGCATCGCGGACAAGTTCCCCGACGCCCAGGCACAGGTCCAGGGCGACCGACGTTTCACGTGGACCGAGTTCGACCGGCGCGCCGACGGCATCGCCCGGACGCTCCTCGATCACGGGGCCGGTCACCAGGACAAGGTGGCGCTCTACCTCTACAACGGTCCGGAGTACATGGAGACGGCGTTTGCCTGTTACAAGGCATCGCTCGTCCCGGTGAACACCAACTACCGCTACATCGACGACGAGCTCACCTACCTGTGGGACAACGCCGACGCGGTCGCCGTCGTGTTCCACGGCGAGTTCACCCCCACCATCGAGCGCATCCGTTCCCGCGTGCCCGACGTCAAGGTCTGGCTGTGGGTCGACGACGGCAACGGCGGCTGCCCGGAGTGGGCGATCCCCTACGAGGACGCCGCCGCGACCGAGACCGAACGCGTCGTCGGCGCCAACGGCCGCTCCGGCGACGACATCCTCATGATCTACACCGGTGGTACCACCGGCATGCCCAAGGGGGTGATGTGGCGACAGGACGATCTCATCCACGCCACCTGCACCACCGGTCTCCCGCTCCTCAACGGCGAACAGTCCGAGGTCGGCTACGACGCCCTGCTCGAGGCGATCGCCGCCCCCGGCGCTCCCGGCCTCCCCGCCTGCCCACTCATGCACGGCACGGGTTGGTTCACCGCCAACATCTTCCTGGTGCAGGCCGGCTCGCTCGTCTCGCTGGTCGACCGGAAGTTCAACGTCGACGAGATCCTCGACACGGTGCAGAACGAGGCCATCGGCGCGATGACCATCGTCGGCGACAGCTTCGCCAAACCGATCGTGAAGGCGCTCGACGCCAACCCCGACAAGTGGGACCTCTCGTCGCTCGTGCTCGTCACCAGCTCCGGGGTCATGTGGTCCGAGCCGGTCAAGCACGCGCTGCTGGCCCATCACCCCGGCATGCTGCTCATCGACGTGTTCAGCAGCTCCGAGGCGATCGGCCTCGGCCAGTCGATCTCCGCCGCCGGCGCCGAGTCGCACACCGCCAAGTTCAGCCTCGGCCCCAGCAGCCGCGTGATCTCCGAGGACGGCCACGATGTCGTGCCCGGTTCCGGCGAGAAGGGCCGTGTGGCCGTTCGGGGTTACACCCCCATCGGCTACTACAAGGACCCCGAGAAGTCGGCGGCCACGTTCCTCACGATCGACGGCGCCCGGTACTCGATGCCCGGCGACTGGGCGACCGTCGAGGAGGACGGCACCATCAGCCTGCTCGGTCGCGGGTCGGTCTGCATCAACACCGGCGGCGAGAAGGTCTTTCCCGAGGAGGTCGAGGAGGCGCTCAAGCTGCACCCGACCGTGAACGACGCCGTCGTCGTCGGAGTCCCCGACGACAAGTTCGGCCAGGCCATCACCGCTGTCGTCGAACCCGCTGCCGGCGCGACCGTCGACGAGGCGAGCCTCATCGCCGAGGTCAAGGCGCACCTGGCTCCGTACAAGGCGCCCAAGCGGGTGCTCGTCGTCGACACCATCGGTCGGGCCCCGAACGGCAAGGTCGACTACAAGCGCCACCTCACCTACGCGCTCGACGTGCTGGGCATCGAACCGAGCCCCATCCCCGTCGCCAACGCGTGACCGGCGCCCACGGTCCAACTGTGGGGGCGGCGCAAGTCGGAGAACGAAAACGGTCCGAATGACCTATTAAGTGGCCGAGAGCGGTCCTTCACATTGACTCCAGTCCTCACGGAGAGTGACGACGGTTTGTGAAAGGACCAGACATGAGAGCCCTCCCCACTCGACGCCGTGTCGTACCCACCACGCTGATGGCCTTCGGTGCCGTGCTGGTGGTGCTCGGTTCCTTCGGCTTCACTCCGCTGTCCTCTGCCGACGAAGGCAACTCCGGCGAGGTCCCGGTGACCATCGACACCTCGAGTGGCAACACGACCACGACCGAGGCCACCACCACGACCGAGGCGACCACCACCACGATCTGCGAGGAGACCACCACCACGGTCCCCGAGACCACGACCACGGTCCCCGAGACCACCACGACCACGGTCCCGAAGACGACGACCACGGTCCCCAAGACGACCACGACCGACGCCACCACGACCACGGTCGCCGAGACGACGACCACGGCACCCGAGACGACCACGACCACCGCCAAGGTGGAGGTCCTGCCGTCGACCACGATCAAGTACCGCTCGGTCACGACGCCCACGGCCCTCGCCGTCACCGGTTCTTCCAGCGTCCCGATGGTCGGCCTCGGTGTGGCGCTGTTCGTCATCGGCCTCGTGATGTTCGAGATCCGGGCGGTCCGCAACCGCTGATCGACAGATCATCGTTGGGAGAAGCGAGAGGGGGTCGGCTGGCGGGCCGACCCCCTCGACGCGTGTACCGACGACCTCGACCCGGTGGTGGGTCGAGAGGACGACTCAGCTCGCCGCTGCAGCGAGCACCGCTGGCTGGATGCAGGTGCCGATCGCCTCGTACGCAGCGTCGTTCGGATGGACGAGATCGATGGTGCCGAAGGCGTCGATGTAGTTCCAGAACCGATTGGCGAGCACGTCGCTCCCGGGGGTCGTCTCCAGCACCGGGGCGCAGTCGACGACCGTGGCGTGGAGGTTGCCCGGCGTCTTCATCCAGGCGTTGACCTGCTGACGGGCACCTTGGTGCGCCGTGTACCAGTCGGTGGCGTTGGACACCGGCACGATCGCGAGGAACACCGCATGGACGCCGCGCTGGTACAGCGCCTCGTCGAGCTGATCGATGGCGGCGATCACCTCTGCGGCCGTGCGCCCGTAGCTGAGGTCGACGTGACCACCGCTGATCACGACGGTGCCCACGTCGTTGCCGCAGTCGTCGAGGTCGTCCAGCACGCGACTGCCGATGGTGCCGAAGTCGGGATCGGGCGTCAGGTTGCCGGTGTACGCCGAGCCACCCTTGGCGGTGTTGTACGGCGTCAGGGTCGACGGGAGCGGTACCCACCGTGGCCACTGGGTGACCAGGCTGTCACCCCCGAAGATCACCATGCTGTCGTCGAACGGGCACATCGGCCGTGTCGACGTCACCGCCGGCGGGCCGGTCGGCTCCGGCGCGGACGCCACGACCGTGATGGTTGCCATCGCCGCGATCGCCGTCGCGATCCCTCGAACTCGTCGCTTCGTCATGCCGTCCCCAACGTCCCTTGGCCGAAGGGCTGAAGAATACCGTGGGCGCGAGTCATTTTCGAATTCATTCGAACCGGGACGGGTCGGGAGTGGCCGCCACGTTCACCCCGCCCGGCAAGCTCCAGTACACGTTCCGCGACCACCCCGGCTAGGTTGTGCGACCGTTCACGAACGACAACACAGCATCTCCGAAGGGGTTCTCTCACATGGCTGACTTGGGTTACGACGGCAAGGTCGCGATCATCACCGGCGCGGGCGGCGGCCTCGGTCGGTCCCACGCTCTCGAGCTCGCGAAGCGTGGCGCTCGCATCGTCGTCAACGACCTCGGCGGCAGCGTCTCGGGCGACGGCAGCGACAAGGGAGCCGCCCAGAAGGTCGTCGAGGAGATCGAGGCGCTCGGCGGCGAGGCCGTCGCCAACACCGACAGCGTCTCGACGCCCGAGGGCGGCGCCGCCGTCGTGCAGAGCGCGGTCGACGCGTTCGGCACGGTCGACATCGTCATCAACAACGCCGGCATCCTCCGCGACAAGACCTTCCACAACATGACCCCCGAGCTGCTCACGGCCGTCATCGACGTGCACCTGCTCGGCGCCTTCTACGTGACCCAGCCGGCGTGGCTGATCATGCGCGAGAAGGGCTACGGCCGTGTCGTCAACACCAGCTCCAACTCGGGCATCCTGGGCAACTTCGGTCAGTCCAACTACGGCGCCGCCAAGATGGGCCTCGTCGGCTTCACCCGCGTGCTCGCCAACGAGGGCCGCAAGTACAACATCAAGGCCAACGCGATCGCCCCGGTCGCCAAGACCCGCATGACCGAGGAGCTGCTCGGTGCGTTCGGCGACAAGCTCGACGCCGACGAGGTCACCCCCACCGTGGCGTACCTCGCCCACGAGGACTGCCCCGTCACCGGCGAGATCTACTCGGTCGCCGGCGGTTCGGTGTCGCGCTTCTTCATCGGCCTCACGCCCGGCTACTACAAGAACGGCCACAGCGTCGAGGACGTCCGCGACAACTTCGACCTCATCCGCAACGAAGAGGGCTACATCGTGCCCGAGGGCCCGAACGACGAGCTGGGCAAGCTCGCCACCCTGCTCAGCGGCGAGTAATCCACACCCCCGTCTGCGCTCACTCTGGAGCGCTGAGGTGCCAGTTTCTGGCACCTCAGCGCTCCAGTTCGCTGGTCCAGGGGCGGTGCCGGGGGTCCGGCCGTTTGCCCGTGAAGTCCTTGGACTCGACCTCCTGGCCGGTCCGACGGTCGAGCACCACGTTCTCGCTCGAGAACCGCAACTTCATGCCGAGGACGGCCCGGTCGATGTAGCGGTGCGCCAGGTACGAGATACCGAACGCGGCGGCGAGCTTCAGGATCGCCGACGGACCCTGCCCCATGCCGTCGGTCACGATCGCGACCAGCACGAACGCGAACAGGTGCCACACGTACAGCGAGTACGACATCTCGCCGACCTTGCGGAACCAGCGCAACGAGAAGAAGCGGCTGACCGCAGCATCCTTGCAACGGGCGAAGCACAGCGTCACCGGCGCGATGGCGAGCCCCATCAGGCTGAAGCCCCACCGGAACATCCACATCTCGTCGGTGCAGGGGCGGTGTACTGCACCCTTCTCGAGCGCACACCACATCTCGCCGTTGACGTTCTTGATCTGCGAGGCGTCGCGGGGCACGCCGGGAACCCAGAAGCCGAACCCACGCTTGTGCAGGATCTCGAGCGACGACATCAGCACCAGGCCGCACACGACGGCGCCGATCGTGCCCGACCACGTGATGATGCGCTTGGCCCGGGGCGAGAGCGGATCCGGCAGCTTGGCGTTGCCGATCGCGAGCAGCACACCGATGAGCAGGGCATCGGGGCGGGCCATCCACAGGAGCCGGAGCCCCCGGGTCCAGAAGTCGAGGTGGTACTCGCGGCCCGGCCATGGACCGAGGTCGACACGCCAGCACGACCAGCCGATCCACACAACCAGGGCCACCAGTACCGTGCTCACGACCCACACCCGTCGTCTCACCGCCAGGACCGCGACCGCGGCGAACCCGATCGCCAGGTAGAACTGCTCCTCGAGCGACAGCGACCAGAACTGCACGAGTGGCCCGGGCTTCCCACCGATCGGGTAGACGAGGTGGTACGTGTACGTCGCGGCCGCGGCCACGTTGCCCGGGATGGCGTTGACCTGCTCGAGCCCGTCGGCGTTGAGCTTGACGCCCGAGAGCTTCACGAGGCCGTACACCAGCATCCACGCCGCCATGCAGGCGTAGGAGTTCGGAAGGAGGCGGAACGCCCGACGGGTGTAGAAGCGACGGAGATCGATGCGGCCGTTCTGGCGGCGCTCCTGCATGAGCAACGACACGATCAGGAACGCGCTGATCACGAAGAACACGTCGACGATCGGATTGAACGAGTCGGTGCCCTCCGGGAAGATGTGGCCGAGCAGCACGATGACGACGCCGATGCCCCGCATCCCGTCGAACCCGCCGACGAATCCGAGCCGGGGCGCCTCGGAGACGAACGGCTCGCCCTTCGTGGCCTTCGAGATCGCCGTCACGTGCGGTCCGCTCCCTGCCGCCACCATCGCCGTCGCCGGCCCCGTCGCGGGTCGGGCTGCCACTGCCGGGCGTGTCGACCATCTTGCCGGTCCGGAGGTCGAGGGTCTCCTTCTCGGACGCGAAGCGCAGCTTCATCGCCATCACCTTGAGCTCCACCTTGTAGTACACGGGCATCGACACGGCGAACGCCGCCAGGATCAGCACCGGGGTGCGCAACAACTTCATCGTCGGCGTGGCGTCGTCGCCGTCAGTCAGGGCCAGTATCACGACATAGGGCAAGGCGTGCCACACGTAGAGGGTGTAGGACAGGCGGCCGACCCAGCGGAACGGTTCCCACGACATCAACCGGTCGAGCCAGTTGCCGGGGAACCGGTACAGCGAGAACATCAGCGACGCGAACCCGATCGCACCCAGGCTGTGCCCGAACCGGTACCAGTACCAGTGGTGCGTCATCGCCTCGTGGGTGGCCTCGGCGGGGTTGTTCGGCAGGTACTCGAAGAACGGCAGGCCGATCTTCTCGATGATGCCGATCGACAGGTTGAGCGCGCCGAACCACATGGCGCGAACCCGACCCAACCGGCGATGACCACCGGGCGGCGATACCGGGCCAACGACTCGTCGGTGAAGTGCGCGTTGAGGATCGCGACCGCGACGCCGAGCATGAGGGCGTCGGGCCGTTGCAGGAAGGCGAGACGAATGCCCGACGGCGTACCGGCTGACATCGCCGGACCGGTGTACGCGAGCAGGCGGGCGACACCGATGGCGACGGCACCCAGCCCATGCCCCAACCCAGCGCCTTGATCCAGTTGCGCCGGATGCACCACAACACGAGGCCGGGGATCACGAGGTAGAAGTGCTCCTCGACCGACAGCGTCCACAGGTGCCACATCGTGCGCTTGTCCTGCTGGCCGGGATGGATCATGTAGAGGCCGTTGGGGAAGAACACGTGGTACACGTAGGTGACCGCGGCGGCGCCGTCCTTCAACACCTCGACGAAGGTCAGGCCCTTGATGCCGACGGCCTGGCCGATGGCGCCGATCACGAGCCAGACGGTGACGAACAACCACACCGTCGGCAGCAGGCGGATGGCGCGCCGGCTGAAGAACTTGCGGAGGCTGATCGAACCGGTCGAACGGGACTCCTGGAGGAGGAACGTGGTGATCAGGAACCCGCTGATCACGAAAAGGTGTCGACGATCGTCACCCACGACTCGAGGTACTCGAACAGCGCGTGTCCGATGAGCACCATCGCCGACCCCGACGCCACGCAGACCCGTCGAAGAAGCCGACGAACCCCATCTTGGGTGCCTCTGGAGACCCCACGGGCGAAGCGGCGCCCGTCGTCGCCGCCATCAGCCGCCTTCGGCCGGTGCCGCGGCGTGCCGGGCGTCGCCGGTGACCGAGAAGCGGTTCTTGATCTTCATCGCCCGTGTCTCGACGAACTTGTAGCTCGGGTACGCAACGAGGAACGGCACCGTGATGGCGAGGCAACCCACACGAACCGCGGGACCGACCCGCCGAGGCCGTCGCGTTCGAGCCCGAGGAGGGCGGCGATGAGCTCCTGGATCGGGACGTGCCAGAGATAGAGGCTGTACGAGAGGAGCCCACCGGTCCACACGCACGCTTTGATCGAGAGGAACCGGTTCGGGAACCACTCGGGGAGCCGGAAGGCGCAGAGCGTGATCGTCATCATCGACCACGAGGCCGCGGTGTTGCCCCACTGGAACCAGTAGAAGTCCGTCGGACGCGTGACCGGCGTCGCCAGGAGCGCCCGGAGGTCGTCGGGGACGTACTGATGGTTCCACCCGAGCGTGCGCATGAGGCCCGTGGACGCCCACACCGAGAAGAAGAGGACCGGGATGGCGACGTAGCCGAGCGCGCCGAGGGTGCGCTTCGTCCGTTCCGGCACATCGGGTCGGGGATGTGCGCCGAGACGATGGCGCCGATCATGCCGACCATCAGCGAGTCGGGGCGCTGGAGCCACACGGCACCGGCGACCGCCTTGAGGGGGCCGGCGACGACGAACAGGCGGGAGAGCTGCACCGCGGCGAGCAGCCCCACCAGCAGCGCGGTGACCGTCCGGATTCGGCCCTTGACGATGAAGATGAGCGCCACGACCCCGATGGCGAGGTAGAACTGCTCCTCGATCGACAGCGTCCAGAGGTGGTCGATCCACGGACCGTCGTTGGCCGGGTACACGATGTTGTGCACGTACAGAACGCGAGGCCACGACCTCCTTGGCGAGGGCACTCAGCGTCTGCACCGGTGTGTTGTGGCCCATCAACTTGACCAGCACACCGACCACGACGCTGCCCGCCAACATCACGTAGAGCGCCGGCAACAACCGGAGGAGACGACGGGCGTAGAACTTCCGGACGTCGACGCCGCCGGTGTCGCGGTGCTCCTGCAGCAAGAGCGTCGTGATCAGGAAGCCCGAGATCACGAAGAACACGTCGACGATCGCCGAGAACGACAGGGTTGCGAACGGCAGGGCGTGTCCCGCCATCACACCGATGACACCGAACCCACGGATGCCGTCGAACGGGGCGACGTGGCGCAGGCGCGGGGCCTTCGAGACCCACCCCGTGTTCGATCACTTGCGGCACACCAACCCTCGTTTCCACCCCGGTTCCCGGAGAGGTCAGCGTACGTGCTCGGGCAGCCGATGAGCGACGTTTCATCGCCGAGAATCGTCACCTGAGGGGGGATTGTTCGGGGATCGGAGTAGAGTGTCGCAGTTCCTGGCGGGAGCGGTCGATGTCGAGGGAGAAGTGACGTGCGCGGACGGATCTGGTTGCTCGGGCGGTGCTGGCGTGCTCGCGACCGGTTGCCCCGAGCCGCCGTCGACGGACGCCTCCACCACGACGCTGCCCGGAGACCAACCTGACGGTGTGGGCGCTCGGCGACTCCCAGGCCGCCAACAGCAACGAACCGGCCCGTGGTCTGCCCTGGAGCGAGCGGATCGGCGCCGACGTCGGCAACGGCGGCGACGACATGTACGGCGCCGGATGGACCCTCGCCGGCAGCTACACGGGCCAGACGATCCTGCAGCGCGCCGCGGCGGTCATCGGTTCCAGTCCGGTCCGCGAGTACGTGGTGATGGCCGGCATCAACGACCTCACCGGTGGCCGTTCGGTCACCCAGATGCTCGCCGGGGTCACCGAGTTCGCCAACTACGCCGCAGCGCATCGGCGCCAAGGTCACGTGGGTCGGCGTGGTACCGCTCCCCCAGACCGCCACGATCTCGAACCGCGAGGCCGACCGACGGGCCTTCAACACAGCCCTGGCCCAACGGTACGGAACTCGCTACCTCGACTGCTCACCGCGGATGTCGAACGCCGCCGGGTACCTGACACCGGGCCTGTCGCTGGGGCCGCTCGACCTGCACCTCAACAACGCCGGCGAGCAGGCCCTCGCCGACTGCATCAACGCGTTCCGACACTGACGCCCGTCGCGCACCGGGCCGCGCTCCCGGGGGGATCGGCCCCCGATGCCCGGCCGAACAACGAATTCAAGGTCCACGTCGATCGGCCCGACACCTCACGTGACGGAAGCCGCTGGGGATTCCGTCACCTGAAGAGGAACGGAACCCGATGGCTCCTTCACGAACGGCGCGACCCGTCGCGCTCCTGTGTGCCACCCTTCTGCTCGGCAGTGTGCTCGCGAGCTGCTCCGGGGTCGCGTCCGGCAGACACCGACGTCGAAGGCGCCGACGGCGTGACCGCCGACGCTCGGCGCCGGCCCGCGAGCGACCACGAAGCCGACGACCACCGCAACCGCCCACCACACGACTGCCGCCCACGGCGGCCCCGACGCCCACGGGCCCGCCCACCACGGGCGCTCCCACGACGACGCCGCCCACGGTGGCGCCGACGACCTCGACCGCCGCGGTCGGGTTCGTTGTGCGCAGCGACTCGTCGACTCAGGCCCGTTCCAACCCGGCCCGGTACGCCACCTCGACCACGTTCAACCGCCCGGCCGCGTGCCTCGGCGTCCGCGTCCGACTCGGCGACCTGGTCAACCCGAAGTGGTTCCGCTACGCCAACTACCCCGGCCGGACCGACGCCTCCAAACGCGGCCACATCTCGGTGTCGTTCGACGCCTACTCCACGCCCGTGTATTCGACGGAGGACGCCACCACGACGATCAAGGTCTTCGGCGCGGGCTGGGCCTACGGGGTGGAGCTCGGTAACAACAACACGATCCCGTGGAACCCGAACTGGGAGCCCGCACCGGGAAACGACCTGGAGATGGTCATCGTCGATCCGACCACGGGCACCGAGTGGGGCCTGTGGGGCGTCCAGAAGGTGAACTGGACGTCGTGCTTCACGCTCGAGAACCTGCTCGCCGGCTGGCGAGCGGGGATCGACCTGTGCGTGTGGTCGGCGGGCATCGGCAGGGACGTCGACGGTTCGGTCTCGAACGCCATCACCTCGAGCGGCTACTCGAAGGAGGCCGGGCGGGGCATGGGCGCCATCCAGGCGATGGCGTTGCTCCCCACGCTCGACGAGGTCGAGAAGGGCTCCATCAACCACGCGCTCAACATGGAGACCTACGGCACCATGTTCGGCCCGGCCTGCCCGACCTCGGGCGGCGGCACCCCCGGGGTCGACTGCGGGTACGCCGTCGCACCGGCGACCCGGCTCGAGTGGTGGAACGGTCCCGCCGGCGAGTGCGGCTCGGTGGCGCAGCAGAACACCCCGACCGACCGGGCCAAGACCGTCCCCGAGGGCATGCGCTTCGCCCTCGACATGACCGACGCCCAGATCGACGCCTGGCTCGACACCAAGGGCTACACCGGCGCCAAGCGCTCGACGGCCCGCATCTTCGCCGTGGCACTCCACGACTACGGCTGGATCATCTCCGACACCACGTGCTGGGATTCGGCGATGGCGGTCGAGGGCGTCGCGAACCCCAAGGCCCGGGCCCGATGGGCGCGGCTCGGCATCACGAGCCCGGCGAGCGACGGTGGCAGCCTCCTGTCGGGGCTGATCACCTCCGAGTCCCAGGTCGTCACGCTCGAGTCCCCGGCTACGGCGCTCGTGCTCAAGTCCCGCTAGCCGGGCATTTCTTCACAACCTCGACCGATCTGCCGATGGAGTGAGGATGTTCCGGTCACAGCGGGTGACCCCGACCACCCTCGCCGACACGCTCGGTGCGCTCCCCGCGGGGATGAAGGTGTTCGTGCTCGACGAGGCATGGCTCGTCGTCGGGCGTTGCGGGCTGTTCGTCGTGACCGAGGACGAGGGTGATCTCGCCGAGGCGTCGCTGCGGGCCGCAGCCCGTCGCCGATGCGGTCCGGCTCCAGCTCTCCGACGAACTCGTGTGGGTCCCGTTCATCGACGCGATGTGCGCGACCCACGACGTGCGGTTCGACCCCGATCAGCCCTGCCTGATCGTGCCCCACGACCTGGTCGCCCACACGGTGGCGTCGGGCCCGGACCGGATCGACCCGGAGACGCTCGAGCGCTTGCGGGCGCTGCGGTACCCCGTGCTGCGCTGACCGGGCGCCTCCAATAGGGTGGCGCCGTGCCCACCACCTGCTTCGCCGACGGCGTTGCCGTCGACTACCTGCGCCTCGGCGGCCCCGATGCCGGCCCTAGCCTGCTGTTCGTCCACGCGACGGGATTCTGCGCCACGGTCTGGCGGCCGATGGCCGAGGTGCTGTCGGAGCGGTTCGACTGCTGGGCCCTCGACGTGCGGGGCCACGGCCGGTCGAGCACCCTCCTGCCACGTTCGATTGGTCCGGCACCGCCGACGACGTGCTCGCCGTGGTCGACGACCTCGGGGGCGACGGGCCGTGGTTCGGCGTCGGCCACTCCATGGGGGGGGCCTCGCTGTTGCTCGCCGAGGAGCGCCGACCCGGGACGTTCGCCGGCCTCTGGGCCTACGAACCCGTGGTGTTCCCGAGCGACGTCCCCCAGCCCCCGCCCGACCGGGATCCCGGACAACCACCTCGCCGACGGCGCCGCTCGACGGCGGGCGACGTTCCCGTCGCGTCAGGCGGCGTTCGACAACTATGCGTCGAAGCCCCCGATGGACGTCTTCGACCCCCGGGCGCTCGACGGCTACCTCGAGCGTGGCCTGGTCGACGATCCCGCCCCCGACGCTCCTGCCGGCGGGGTCCGTCTCGCATGTGAGCCCGCGGTCGAGGCGCAGGTGTACCGCATGGGTGGCCGGCACTCGGCTTGGTGCCATCTCGCCGAGGTCGGGGCTCCCGTCACGATCGTCGTCGGCGACACCTCGATCCCCGGCCCGGCGCTGTTCGCCGGTCAGGTGGCCGAACGCCTTCCCGCCGGACGCCTCGAGTCGCATCCCGATCTCGGCCACTTCGGGCCCATGCAGGCGCCCGACCGCATGGCGGCGTCCGTCGTCGCGGCGTTCGATGGCGCCTGACTGTCAGACGTGACGCGTACGATCAACACATGAGCTTCCCGCTCCCCACGTCCCTGTCGCCCTCCAAGGTGTCGACGTTCAAGGACTGCGCCCTCGCGTTCCGGTTCTCGGCGATCGACAAGTTGCCCGAGCCGCCGTCCGCCCCGGCGGTCAAGGGCAGCCTCGTCCATCGCGCCCTCGAGCTGTTGTTCGTCGCGAAGCCCCACGAGCGCACCCGCGAGCTGGCGACCGAGTGCCTCGCCCGGGCGACGCACGAGTTCATCGTCCAACCCCGAGTTCGTCGGCCTCGAGCTCGACGATGCTCGCGACCGGCGAGTTCCTGGCCGACGCCGCGGTCATGGTCGACCGCTACTTCCAGCTGGAGGATCCCACGGCGTTCGACCCGATCGGCATCGAGCTCATGTTGTCGGCCAAGGTCGGCGACCTGCTGCTCCGCGGCATCATCGACCGTCTCGATCTCGACGCCGACGGCGAGCTGATCGTCACCGACTACAAGACCGGCCGGGTGCCGTCGGAGAAGCAGGAGATGTCGCGGCTCGGCGGGGTGCAGTTCTACGCGTTCCTGTGCGAACGGCTCTTCGGTCGTCGTCCGGCCAAGGTGCAGCTCATCTATCTCGGCGCCAATCCGCAGATCATCATCGCGACGCCCACCGAGCAGTCCATCAACGGGCTCGAGAAGCGGGTGCAGGCGATCTGGACGGCGGTCGAGCGAGCGTGCGCCCACGAGGACTTCCGCCCCAAGCAGTCGATGCTCTGCAACTGGTGCTCGTTCAAGGAGTACTGCCCGGCGTTCGGCGGCGACCCCGAGGCGGCCCGCTTGATCAGCCTGGTGTCCTCCCCCGAGCCGACTCCGACGCCGGCACCCGCATGACCGACACCCCGCCCATCGACGTCGAGCTCGACGAGCATCCGCCGGGCGCCGTCGGCCCCGACGGTCGTATCCCCGCGCCCGACCCCAAGCTCGGCCCCTTCGCCGGCCTCATCGACAGGCCCGGCATCGCGGCCTTCGACGCGACCATCGACGGGTGGGCCGACCGCCTCCGGGGCAACGCGCTCGCCGACCGGGTGTTCTACGGGCTGTCCAAGGTCGGTGACCACGGCATGGTGTGGCACGCCATCGCGCTGGCCCGCATCCCGGTGTCGGGCGAGACGTTCGCCGACGCCGTCGAGCTGTCGAGCGCGCTCGGCATCGAGGCCGCCATCGTCAACGGTCCCGTCAAGATGCTGTTCCGCCGGGTGCGTCCCGTCCCGGCCACAGCGCGCCCCCTCAAGTTGCGCCAGCCCAAGACGTCGAGCTTCCCGAGTGGCCACGCCTCCGCCGGTGTGTTCGCGGCAACGCTCATCTCCAACCGGGGCAGCCGCTTCGGGTGGGCCTGGTACCTGCTCGGTGTGTCGATCGGGTGGAGCCGGGTGCACGTCAAGATCCACCACCCGTCCGACGTCGTCGGCGGCTACGTGGTCGGGTGGGCCCTCGGTCGTCTCGCCCTGCGGGTTCTGCCCCGCCTCCCCAACCATCGCGCCACCTCATCCTGAGGGCACTCCCTCAAGTCGCCGGCCGGTAGCCTGAGCCGATGGCGGACGATCGCTCCAACGACGGCCACATGACCGACTTCGAGGCCCTGATGTGGAACCTCGAAAAGGACCCGCGCCTGTCGAGCAACATCGCCAACATGTCGATCCTCGACCGGGCCCCCGACCTCGAGCGGATGCGGGCGACCCTCGAGCGGGCCTCGATCGTCTTCCCGCGTCTCCGCCAGCGGGTCGCCCCGGTGTTCGGGCGGCTGGCGCCGCCGAAGTGGGAGATCGATCCCCACTTCGACCTCGACCACCACCTCAAGCACATCTCCCTGGGCGGTAGGGGCACGCGGGCCGACCTCTACCGGCTCGCGACGTCGCTCTTCATGGACCCGTTCGACCGCACCCGACCCCTGTGGGAGTTCGTGGTGATCGACGGACTCCGCGGCGGCAAGGCGGCCATGGTGCAGCGCCTCCACCACACGATCACCGACGGCCAGGGTGGACTCCGCCTGTCGCTCGAATTCATCGACTTCGAGCGCGACGCGCCCCAGCGCCCCGCCGTCGAGG
Source organism: Microthrixaceae bacterium (assembly GCA_037045585.1). Taxonomy (GTDB): domain Bacteria; phylum Actinomycetota; class Acidimicrobiia; order Acidimicrobiales; family Microtrichaceae; genus SSF14. The sequence continues at coordinate 40,202 of JBAOIR010000089.1, read as the reverse complement.
CCGCATCGGTCCCCCACCACGATCCCTCGCTGCTCGGCTCGGTCGGCGACGCCGTGTCCCACGTCGCCCGTCGCCAGTTCGGTGTGGCGCGTCGCACGGTCGAGGGCACGATCGACGCTGTCGTCCACCCGACGTCGATCGTCGGGACGAGCAGCTCGGCGCTCGAGATGGCCCGCTCGACGCTCCGCCAGGCGCAGGTCGGCGACGCCCCCCTCAGCCCGGTGTGGACCTCACGCTCGTTGTCGCGCGCCTTTCGCACCCTCGACGTGCCACTCGCCGACGCGAAGGCCGCCGCGAAGCGCAACAACGTGTCGGTCAACGATCTGTTCGTCGCCGGCGCCACGCTCGCCGCGGGCGACTACCACCGGCAGGTCGGTCGGCCGGCGACCGAGCTGCGCATGGCCATGCCCATCAGCCAGCGCGCCGATCGCAACATCGGCGGCAACGTCTTCTCCCCCAGCCAGTCCCTGCTCCCCGCCGATGTGACCGATCCTGCCGACCTCCTTGCGGCGATCCACGAGATCCTGGCTCGCACCAAGGCCGAGCCGGCCATGAGCGCGGCGAACGCCCTGGCGGGTGTCATCAACCTCCTGCCGACGTCGATCGTCGCCCGCACCGGCTACCGGTTCGCCGGCGTCATCGACTTCGTGACGTCCAACCTGCGAGCCGCCCCGATGGACACCTTCATCTCGGGCGCGTTGATGGAGTCCAACTATCCGATGGGCCCGTTGGCCGGTGCCGCGTTCAACCTCACGACGATGTCGTTCCGCGGCCAGCTGAACATGGGCCTCGTGGTCGACACGGTGGCCGTCGAGGAACCCGACCGGCTCCTCACGTGCCTGAAGGCGGCGTACCGCCGACTGCTCAAGGCCTAGTCGACGCCGACAGCGCCGACGGCGTCAGTTCTGGATCGACAGGACGTCGACGCGGGTCAGGAGCGTGCGAACATCGAGCAGGAGGTCGGCGATCTCCGCCGACGACACGAGTGACCGTTCGGAGATGTCGCCGAGGCCGCGATCGATGAGAGCGACGGCCTCACTGATGGATTCGGTGTCACGGGTCTCGGTCATCGTTCCTCCGCTGGGCCTGGGTTGGTGTCGTCAGCATACGCTCAGCGGCGTGGCTGTCGAGGGTCAATTGGCCCATCTGCGACCCAGTTCACACTGCTGTAACTGACCGGACACGAATGCACGTCCCCGGGCGACCACTTCCTACCCCAGATAGGGTGCCGAGATGCATCAGGACCCTGATTCGTCCGCCCCGCACCCCCCACTCGGGGTCACGCTCGCCAGCCTGATGACCCAGCCACCGTCGGTGTGGTCGTCGACGGCGCGGCGCGCCACCGAGCTCGGGTACTCGTCGTTGTGGGTCGCCGAGACGACCGGTCCGGAGGCGTTCGCCGTGCTCGGATCGCTGAGCGCCGAACAGCCGACGCTGTCACTGGGCACCGGTGTGCTGGCCCTGCAGCTCCGCACTCCGATGCTCGCCGTCATGGGAGCGGCCACACTCCAGGCGCTGCGACCCGACGTCGACGTGCTGCTCGGTGTGGGCATCTCGTCGCCGGTCGTGGTGGGCAGCTGGCACGGCGCCACCTACGGCGACCGGCCCCTCGCCCAGACCCGCGAGTACCTCACGCTCGCCCGCGAGTGCCTGAGTGGCGAGCCCGTCACCTTCGACGGCGACTTCTACTCCTGTCGCAAGTTCCGCCTGGGCCTGCGAGCGGGCGAACGCCGTCCCCGCCTCGTCATCGGCGCGCTCAACGCCAAGATGCTGGCACTCGCCGGCGAACTCGCCGACGGGGTGCTGCTCAACTACCTGCCAGCGAGCGCGGTCCCATGGTGTGTCGAGCAGGTTCGCGCCGCCGAGGCCGCTGCGGGTCGGGAGCCGGGAAGCTGCACGGTCTACGCCTACGTGCACGTGGGCGTCACCGACCTCGACGCCGCCCGGGTGCCGGCCCAGAAGGACCTGTTCAGCTACATCGTGGTCGACTCCTATGCCGCGGCCTTCCGCCGCGCCGGTTTCGGCTCGGAGGTCGATGCCGTGCGGGCCGCCCACGCCGCCCGAGATCGTGACGCGGCGTTGGCCGCCGTGTCCGACGAGATGATCGGCGCCATCGACATCGTGGGCGATGCCGCCCACGTCACCGCTGCGGTCCAGGCCTACCGTGACGCCGGGGTCGACCACCCGGTGGTGATGCCGTTGCCGTGGGGCGACGATCGCCTCGCCGTCGTCGACGCGACGATGACCGCGGCGATCGGGGGCTGACCGTGGAGCTGCGTGACAAGGTCGTCGTCGTGACCGGCGCGGGTTCGGGCATCGGCGCAGCGCTCGTCGAACGGTTCGGCCGGGAGTCGCCACGGGTCGTCGTGGGTGTCGACCTTCGGGGTGCCGATCGCACGGTCGACGTGACCGACGCCGAGGCGGTCGCAGCCCTCGTCCGCGACGTCGAGGCCGAACACGGCCCGATCGACCTGTACTGCTCCAACGCCGGCGTCGCGACCGGCCTCGGCGTCGACGCCCCCGACGACGTGTGGCGCCGGACGTGGGACGTGAACGTCATGGGCACCGTCAACGCCGCCAGGGCGCTGTTGCCGTCGGTCCGCGCCCGTGGCGAGGGGTACCTGCTCGTCACCGCGTCGGCGGCGGGCCTCCTCACCAACCTGGGCGACGCGCCGTACAGCGCCACCAAACACGCCGCCGTCGGCCTGGCCGAGTGGCTGGCGATCACTCACGGCGACGACGGGCTCAAGGTGTCCTGTCTCTGTCCGCAGGGCGTTCGCACGCCGATGCTCATGGGTGGCATCGACGCCGGGGAGGAGTCCGCCAAGGTCGTCGAGCTGATGGGGATCGTCGAACCGAGCCTCGTGGCGGACGTCGTGGTCGACGGGTTGCGCGACGAGCGGTTCCTCATCCTCCCCCACCCCGAGGTCGCCGAGTACCAGGTCAACAAGGCCACATCGCCGGACCGTTGGATCGGCGGCATGCGCAAGCTGCAGCGCCGGCTCACCGGCAGCTGACCATCGTGGGCGCTCAGCCGACGGACCTCGGCCCGATCCTCGGGTCGGGGCCGCGCCCCGAGGTGCCACTCGAGCTCTGGGCCACTCATCGGTCGCTCGAGGTGGGAGCCGTGGCCGAGGTACCGGTCGATGCGGCGGCCACCTGGCCGCGCGAACTGCTGGACGCGACCATGACCGGCGGCGGGGTTCGAACCCGTGTCGCGATCGCGTCGCCGCTGGCGACGGGCCCGCACCCTGGCCGACACGGTCGACGGTTCGATGCGGGTGCTGCTCGTCGGCCTCAACCCGAGCGTGTACTCCGCCGACGTGGGCTCGGGGTTCGCCCGGCCGGGGAATCGGTTCTGGCCCGCCGCCACCGAGGCGGGACTCGTGACGGTGCCCCACGATCCCCACGACGCGCTCGTGTCCCACGGGGTCGGCATGACCGACCTGGTCAAGCGGGCGACGGCGCGGGCCGACGAGCTCGACCGCGACGAGTACCGCGTCCGGGGCGGCCCGGCTCGAACGGACCGTTGCCTGGCTGCAGCCACGGATCGTCTGCATCGTCGGGTTGTCGGGCTGGCGCGCCGCCATCGATCGGACTGCGGTGGCAGGCGTACAGCCGGCCCTGTTCGGCGGCCGGCCCGTGTACGTCATGCCGAATCCGTCGGGGCTCAATGCCCATGTGACCGTGCACGACCTCGCCGACCACTTCGCGGTTGTACGACGTTTGGCCGACGCCGACGGGGGATGAAGGTTTACGCTGTTCACCCATGAGTCTCGACACCGATCCCGTGGTGAACCCCTACCTCAGCGGCGCCTTCGAGCCGATCCACGGCGAGGTCACCGCCACCGATCTGCCGATCATCGGCGAGCTGCCCGCCGGCCTCCGCGGCCGCTACCTGCGCAACGGTCCGAACCCGCAGTTCGACCCGATCGCCCGCTACCACGTGTTCGACGGCGACGGCATGGTGCACGGCATCGACCTCGCCGACGGAACGGCGTCGTACGCCAACCGCTGGGTCGAGTCACGGGCGCTGCTCACCGCGCGCCGCCGGCCGCGCCCTGTACGGCGGTCTGAGCGAGTTCATCCTGCCGTCGCCGGAGGTCATGGCCGAGGGCGGCATGATGAAGCACACGGCCAACACCAACATCGTCGAGCACGCCGGCCGACTCCTCGCCCTCATGGAGGCCAGCCCGCCCACCGAGCTGGCCGCCGACCTGTCGACCCTCGGCGAGTACGACTACGACGGCGCCCTGCTCGGAGCGATGACGGCGCACCCCAAGTTCGACCCGGCGACCGGCGAACTGCACTTCTTCGGCTACTCGCCGTTCCCGCCCTTCCTCCGGTACCACGTGGCCGATGCCGGCGGCCGACTCGTCCACTCGGCCGACATCGAGATCCCGCGGGCGGTCATGATGCACGACTTCGTGGTCACGGCAACGAGCGTGGTCTTCTTCGACCTGCCAGCCGTGTTCGACGTGTCGGCGATGATGGCGGGCGGCGCCGGTGTCCGCTGGGAGCCCGAGCACGGCGCCCGGATCGGCGTGATGCCCCGGTTCGGCACCAACGAGGACGTCCGCTGGACCGACGTCGACCCGTTCTACGTGTTCCACTTCCTCAACGCCTGGGATGCCGACGACGGCGGGCTCGTGATCGACGGGTGCCGCTCCACGGCGATGCCGATCTCGTTCGGTGACGACCCGGCTCCGGCCGCCGACGTGCAGCCGATGCTGCACCGCTGGCACGTCGGCGCCGACGGTTCGGTGCGCACCGAACAGCTCGACGACCGCAACGGCGACTTCCCTCGGATCAACGACGCGTATGCCGGAACCCGCAACCGTTACGGCTACGTCGCCGCGATGGATCCGGGCCCGGTCATCAGCGTCGACGGGGTGACGGCGTGGGACCTCGATGCCGGCACGAGCGAGACCTACCGCTACGGAGCGTCCACCGTGGCCGGCGAGGCCGTCTTCGCCGCCGATCCCGACGGGAGCGCCGAGAACGACGGGTGGCTCCTCAACATCGTCACCGACCTCGCCGACAGCACGTCGCGCCTCGTGGTGCTCGACGCCCGCGACGTCACGGCCGGGCCGGTGTGCGAGGTGCTCCTCCCCCAGCGGGTGCCGTTCGGCTTCCACGGGAACTTTCTGTCTGGCCGAGGCCACCTCCGCTAGGCACGGTCGCTGCGCTCCCTGCTAACGCTCCGGTACCTCGGCGTCTGTCTGGCCGAGGCCAATCAGGACGGCGCGAGGTCGCGGATGGCCTGGCGCTGGTCGAGGCCGAACGGGAGGATCGCCAGGGCCGGGGTGGTGACGCCGTTCTCCACGTAGCGGCCGATGTGCTCGCGGCACTCCTCGGGCGACCCCCACACGATGAGGTCGTCGACCAGCTGGTCGGGGATGGCTTCGAGCGCCGCCGTGCGGTCGCCGGCCTTCCACGCGTCCCACATCGGCGTCAGCATCTCGCCGCGGCCCATCCAGTCGTGGAACGCCGCGTAGACCGGCACGTTGAGGTACGCGGCGATCGCGACGCGACCGAACTTGTGGACGAGCTCGCGATCGGTGGTCGGCGCCACGAAGATGCGGGCCACGACCTCCTTCGGCGTACCGTCGGGCGACGCCGCCTGCACGATGGGAGCGACGGTCGAAACATCGTCGGCGGACAACCAGTTGATGATCGCGCCGTCGGCCTCGCGGCCCGCCATCTTCAACATCCCTTCGCGCAGAGCCGCGACGAGGATCGGCACCCTGCCGTCGGGGACGGGCACGCCGAGCCGGAATCCGTGGCTCGAGAACCCGGTGCCGTCCATGTCGGTCTTGGCGCCCGTGAGGGCGTCCTTCAGGAAGCGCACGGTGTCACGGGTTCGCAGGTAGGGCTCGTCGAAGTCCAGCCCGTTCCATTTCTCGACGATCACGTTCGAGGACGTCCCGACACCGAAGACGAACCGGCCCGGTGCGGCCGCGGCCATCGTCCCCACCTGCTGCGCGAGCGTCGCCGGACCACGGGTGTAGGCCGGCACGATCGCCGTGCCGAGCCGCAGCGACGGAGCCCACACCGACGCCAACGCCAGTGGAGTGAACGCATCGGCGCCGTTCGCCTCCGACGACCACACGTCGGTGTATCCGAGGTCGACGAGCTCCTCGACCCACTCCCGCTGCTCGGGCAGGGGCACGTGGTCGAAGGGGATGGTCATGCCATATCGGTGATCAGCGGAGCGAGACATGCCCGAACCCTAGATCGGCGCCGACCCACCTGTTCTGCCGTCCCACCGGTTCTGATGGCTCACGTCAGTCGTGATCGCGGGGAGGGCGTTGACGGTTGGCCTTGCGCTCCGACTGTTGGCGCTTGTCCTCCAGCCGTCGCTTCTTCGAACCGAGGGTCGGTTTGGTGGCGACCCGGCGCCGGGGCACGACCATCGCCCGCTGCAGCATCGTCTCGAGACGCTGCAGCGCCGCACGACGGTTCTGGTACTGCGACCGCTGCTCGGAGCTGACGGCACTCGCCTCCGGCCCGAGCTTCGCCACGAGGCGCGCCCGGATCGGCTCGGACAACGACGGTGAGGACGCGATGTCGAACACGACCTCGGCACGGGTGTTCGAGGTGTTGGCGTGCTGGCCACCGGGTCCGCCCGAGGCGCTGAAGCGCCACTCGAGCTCGGCCGCGGGGATCACCACACTGCGACTCAGGCGGAGGTCCTCGCCGATCTCGACCACGTCGCAGCCCGCCGCTCAGCCGGTGACGACGTGGGCGAGCGGCTGCCCGTCGCGGATCGCCAGAACGTTGGCCACGGCGAGGTCGAGCGAGCGCTCGAGCGTCTCCCAGGTCAGCCATGCGACGTGGGGCGTGACGACCACCCGGGGATGCTCGCTGATCGGGTGCCGGGCGTCCCAGGGCTCGTCGGGGAACACGTCGAGACCGGCACCCGACAGCGTCCCGGCGTCGAGCGCCGCGTGCAACGCGTCGAGATCGACGAGCCCACCCCGAGCCGTGTTCACGAGTACCGCACCCGGTCGCATGCGTGCGATCCGATCGGCGTCGAGGAGCAGCTCGGTCTCGGGCGTGAGTGGCACATGCAACGACACGACGTCACTCATTGCGAGCAGGTCGTCGAGGGGCAACCACCCCGGCCGGTCGGCACGTCGAGCATGGTGGACGACCGTTGCGCCGAGCGCCGTGAGCACCGAGCCGAGGCGCTGCGCGATGTCGCCGTAGCCGACGAGGCCGACCGTCGAACCGGCGAGCTCACGGTTGCGCTCCCCCACGTTCGGCGGGATCGACCAGCCCCGGCCGGAGACGGTCTCGGTGTGGAAGGTCGGCAGTTGCCGCAGCACCGACAGCATCAGCAGGAGCGTCGCCTCGGAGACCGCCGCGGCGTTCGACCCGGGCATGTTGGTGACGGCCACACCACGCTCGGTCGCCGCGGCGACGTCGATGGTGTTCACGCCCACGCCCCACTTGTGGACGATCCGCAGCCGGGGCGCCGCGTCGAGATGCTCGGCGGTGATCGGCGTGAGGACGTGCCACCACGCGTCCATCTCCGGCAGCAGCTCGGCGAGCCGCTCCGGTTGCGTCGGCGAACACACCTCGATGCGCAGGCCGTGCCGGTCGGCGACCTCGGCGAAGCGCTGGACCTGACGGGGGCCCGCCTCGCCGTGGTAGACGACGAGCACCGTCGGTCAGGCCTTGCGAGCCGGCATGTCACCGGACTCGGTGAGTTCACGCACGATGGCGGACTGGCTGGCGGTGGCGAGCAGCCGACCGTCCTCGGCCCACAGGTGGACGAGGCCGTGGCCGAACCCGTCGAGCACCCCGTGCACACGGATGTCGAGCAGCACCCACCCATCGCCGGTGTCGTCCGGACGGTTGTTGAGGATGCGAAGGGTGTTGTCGAGGCTGTTGGCCCGGGTCCAACGGCCGAGCGCCTGGGCGATGCCGAACGGCACGTAGTCGCCGAGCACCGCCAGCGTCGCCGGCGACATCGCAAGATCCGGCATGCGGATCCACAGGGCGGAGTTGCCGTCGGCGGACGGCGTGCCGTCGAGGTCCTCCCACTGCCGCCCCTTGGCCAGGCGGATCTCCATGCGCTCCATGATCGTGTCGCCGACGTCCCATCGCGACGCCCGCTGTTCGCACTGGTCGGGCGTCGGCACGTCGGGGCGGACCGCCCACTGCCCGGTCGCTTCGAGCGGTCGGGTGCCGAGCGCGGCGTTCACCGTGAGGATCTCGCGATCGGCCACGTGGCCGACGACGCGAGCCTGCGTCGTGAAGTGGCCCGAGGTGGCGATCGTGACGTCGACGTCCATGATCTCACCGGCCATCGCGAACGAGAGGTACTGCCCCGTCGCCCAGATGACCGGACGACCCGTGACCTCTTCCATCGCGCAGATCGCGGCGCCGAGCGCACAGCCACCGAAGAGGAACCGGCCGGCCGTCGCCAGCCCTGGCACCACCGGGAGGACCCACCGATTGGGGTTGTGGGTCGGCTGCAATCCGAGGAACTCGAGGGCATCCATCGAGGATCAGGCTAGGGGATGCGGAACACCCTCTACGCTCTCCTGCCATGGCTGACACACCCTGGTTGGGCGACACCGTTTCACTCGTCGACGCGTTCCGTTCGGGCGACCGATCACCGGTCGAGGAGCTCGAGGCAACCCTGACGGCGATCGAGACCAGCGAGCTGAACGCGTTCACGACCCTCGACCCCGAGCGGGCACTGGCGGCAGCGAAGCAGGCCGACGTCTCCCAGCCGTTCGGCGGGGTGCCGCTCGGCATCAAGGCGCTCACGCCGGTCGAGGGGTGGGCCAACGACCGCTGTTCGGTGGCCCTCCAGGGCGAGGTCGCCGAGCACACCAGCCTCCACGTCGAACGCCTCCTCGATGCCGGCATGGTGCCGGTCGGGCAGTGCAACGCCAGCGAGTTCGGCGGTCTCAACGTCAGCGTCAACAAGCTGTACGGCGTCACGCACAACCCGTGGCAGATCGGCCGGACCGCCGGTGGCTCGTCGGGTGGTTCAGCCGCCGCCGTCGCCGGGGGCCTCGTCACGATCGCCACCGGCGGTGACGGCGGTGGCTCGATCCGCATCCCGGGCGCGTTCAACGGCCTCGTCGGCATGAAGGGCACCGCCGGGCGCATCCCCCGGGGTCCGTTCACCGAGATCCATCCGATGACGGTCGTCACCGGCCCGATGGCCCGTTCGGTCCGCGACGTGTGCCGCTGGTACGACGTCACGACCGGCTTCGACATGCGCGATCCCTACTCGCTCCCGAAGATCGACGGATGGGAACGCGACCTCGGAACACATTCCCTCAAGGGCAAACGTGCGGTGATCGCCCCGAACCTGGGCGTCGCTGTCGTACGACCCGAGGTGGAGGAGCGGGTCCGCGCCGCCGGCGAGGCCCTGGCCCGCGACGCCGGCCTCGAACTCGTCGACGTGCCGGTCGCGCTTCCGGGCCTGGGCTACGAATGGGCGCTCGCCAACCTGTCGCAGCTGCTCCGAGAGCTCGGCGACGCGTATCCCGAGCGCAAGGACGACCTGACCCTCGAGATCGCGTTCGGCCTGCACATCGCGACCGATCAGTTCAACCTGCAGATGATGGCCAACACCGAGATCGCCCGCACCAACGCCAACGAGCGGATGGCCGAGGTGTTCGACCACGCCGACTTCATCATCTGCGCCACCAACCCCGACGTCGCGTTCGCCGCCGACACCTACCTCAACCAGCACGTCGGCGGCCGCCAGGTGGGACCCGAGAACAACGGGGCGCTCACCATCCCGGCCAACATCGTCGGCAACCCGGCGATCTCGGTGCCGATCGAGCAGCTCGACGACCTGCCGGTGGGCATGCAGATCATCGGCCGTCATCACGAGGACCAGCTGTTGTTGGATCTCGCGGCGATCGTCGAGCGCGAGCGTCCCTGGCCGCTCGTCGCGCCCGCGTCGCCCGTCTGAGGTTCAGGAGCGGGCCGAGCCCCGCACGGCCGCCATCTGCTCTCGGATCGTGCGGCTCAGACCCCGTGAGGTGAGCTGGTCGCGCACACCACCGAGCGCGCTCGGCGGTAGATCGGCCGCAGCGATGCGGTCGAGGGCCCCGTTGAGCGCGGTCTCGATGTCGGGGAGCGTCCGGGCACGGGCGCGGAGAATGCCGTAGCCGGCAGCGACGGACGCCGGCACCCCGAGCCAGATCCACGGGGTGACGAGCGACGCCTCGACGGCGGATGCCGTGACGCCCGCGCCGGCGACCGAGCCACCCCCGGCCAGCGTCAGCTTGCGCTGGGGCTCGAGGTCGACGATGAGGGCGAGCACGGTGGCGTCGGCGCCGATCGGCTCGGCGGTGACCCGCAGCTGACGAACCGAACCGAGCCCCTCGTGGCCACCGACGGACCGAACGGCCCGCTGGGCCACGGCGACCGGGTCGCCCCGCCGTGAGTACTCGGCGAACGATGGGGAGAAGCGGCGCCGGCGAAACGCTGCCCGGCGAAGCCACTCGTCGGTGTGGGCGAGGACGTCGGAGCGCCGGCCGTCGACGATCCGCACGGCCGTGACGACGCCAGGCCCGACCAGCCGGTCGGCCCGACGATCAGTGCCCTCGAGGACGCCGAGTCGCTCCTCGGCGGCGGCCTGTTGCACCGCGGACGCCGGAATGCCCAGTTCCTCGGCCGCTTCGCGCAGCGTCGCCTCGGAGAGCCCCTCGAAGGGAGTCGACGGGTCACGGTCGTCCTCGAGTTCGATGGCGCGCTGCAGAATCCGCTCTGCTGCCGACCGATCGAACCGTTGCCCAATCACGGGTTCAGCCTAGGGGACCCCACCGAAGCAGGGTCCGCGGGTCACGTGCCGGGTGGTGCGCCGGACCTGATGGTGCCGTGGCGTTGACACCAGAGGTCGATGCCGGACGGTGTGGTGATCCAGCACCATCCGTCGTCGCCGATGTGGAGGTCCCAGCCCTTTCGATGGATCAGGCGACGGTGTCGCAATGTCATCCGATCCGAGGCCGAGTCGACGCCGACACTCTCGATCGCTCAGATGGAGTCCGAGCGCACTTCAGCGATCGAGAGTCCACCGCCGCCCAGGCGACGGTTGGCGATGCACGCATGACGAGCGGACGTAATCCATGCGAGATGTGTCGGCGGCCGTCACCTTCCGCATGGATTACGGAAGGCACACTCGCCCACGCGACGGCGGTCTTGTTTGAGTGTTCGGGGGCGCGGCGAAGGACCCACCGGGTGGGTCGTTCGCCGGGTTCGATCGGCCGAGGGGTCGGGCTCGATCGCAATCTCGGTCACGCGCCGGGTGGTGCGCCGGATCGGATGGTGCCGTGGCGTTGACACCACAGGTTGATACCGGACGGTGTCGTGATCCAGCACCATCCGTCGTCGCCGATCCGAAGGTCCCAACCCTTTCGATGGATCACCCCATGGTGATGGCGACACAGGAACGCCATGAGCTTGATGTCGGTCGTTCCCAGATCCCGCCACCACTGCGCCACATGGTGGGCATCACAGTGCTCGGGTCGTATCCCGCAGCCGGGGAACACACACCCGCCATCGCGGACCTTCAGCGCCTTGCGTTGTTCGACCGTGGCGTTGCGGAGTTCGCGACCCATGTCGAGGGGGAGGCCGAGCGAGTTGAGGATGATGGTCCACACCGACATGTCACACGCCAACGCGGTGGCGGATCCTCGGATCAACGGTTTGCCGTCGATGTAGACGACATCGGGGTCCTCCGCGTTGATCACCAGAGTCGCCTCCACCTTGGGGCGGGTGGGCTTGCCATCACCGTTGACCATGAGGCCGCGGCGGACGGCTTCGGCGAGGGCCATGGCCAGCAGCGTTTCCCGGGAGGGGACCGAGATGTCGCCGTTGGTGCGTTCGGAGTCGTCGCGGTACTGGCGCCAGAGTTCGTCGGCGATCTGCTCGACAGCGGCCTTGGTCGTGGTCGCAAGGTCGCCGACGAGGACGCCGGCGAGTTTCATGCCGTCACGACCACCGCGGAGGCGCAACCGGTTGTTGTTGGGATCCTCCGACGGTTCGGGGCCGTCCTGATCCAACAAGGCGGCAACGATCGCGACGCGTTGAGCCCAGTCGCCGAACGTCATCGACGCTGACTCCGCGATCAGCGACGCTTCGATCTCTCGGAACTCGGTAGCGATCCGATCGTTGATCGCGTTCGCCATCACCTTGGCCCGATCCGCACACAACCGGCCGTCGCGCACGGCCCGATCCGTTTCGGGCAGATCGAGACGCAACGACACCGCCAACCGCACCCGCGCTTTTTCGCGGTGACCGGTGCGATACCGGTCTCGTGTGCCAACCAGTTCGCAGTCCGATGACCCGAGACCACGTCGGTGGTACCGCGGGCGTCGAGCTCACCCAACAACGCACCCTGCGCCGCTTGGAGAGACTGCATCGCCGTCTCGATGGCTTTCACGCCGGCCAGCAGGTCGTCATCGGCGTAGAGGTGCTCGTCGAGGCCGGCGATCTTCGCCGTCATCTCGGTCAGCAATGTCACGTCGAACATGTGTTCGAGTGTATCGGAAGGGTCTGACAGTCAGCCGCAGATCAGGGTGTTTCGTGCCGATTGGGTACAACTCCCCAGGCCACCAATCTCACTGTCATGGGTGCTCCTCATACTGGAACCATGACCGCTCAGCTCACCCTCATCGACACCGCCGACACCCACTCCTGGAAGATCCCCGAGGCCACTCGCCAGATCGGCCGCAAGGGCCTGGCCGAGGCTCGTGCCATCCTGCACTCGATCCCCCGTCGTGATCTCGACGGCGACTCGGGTGGCACCGACCACCAGCACCCCGCGGCCGCCTGATCGCTTCGCCCTCCCCGACCAGCGCCACCACCTACAGTTCACGACATGTCTGACGTCGTCATCATCGAAGCCGTACGCACGCCCATCGGTCGCCGCAACGGAGGTCTTGCATCGGTCCATCCGGCCGACCTCCTTGCGACCGTGCTGAGCGAAGTCATCGTGCGTTCCGGCATCGATCCCGCCGAGGTGGGTCAGGTCGTCGGCGGCTGCGTGTCCCAGGTCGGCGAGCAGTCGTTCAACGTCGCTCGCACCGCATGGCTGACCGCCGGTCTCCCCCAAGAGGTCGCCGCCACGACGGTCGACACGCAGTGCGGCTCGTCGCAGCAGGCCACCAACCTCGCCACCGCGCTCGTCGCAGCGGGTGTGGTCGACGTCGCCGTCGCATGCGGTGTCGAGGTCATGAGCCGCATCCCGATCGGCTCAAACTCGTCGAAGAAGCTGGGCCTCGGCGTCCCGGTGCCCAAGTCGTACTTCGAGCGCTACGAGTTCGCTTCCCAGTTCGAAGGCGCCGAGCGCATCGCCGACAAGTGGGGCATCAGCCGGGCCGATTGCGACGCGTTCGGCCTGCAATCCCAAGAGCGCGGGGCCGCGGCGTGGGCCGAGGGTCGGTTCGACAGCCAGGTGGTCGACGTCGAGGCGCCCGACCTCGACGAGGAGGGCAAGCCCACGGGCACCTCCCACACGGTCAGCCGTGACGAGGGGCTGCGCGAGACCACGCTCGAGAAGCTCGCAACGCTCAAGCCGGTCGCCCGCGAGAACGGCGTCCACACGGCCGGCACGGCGAGTCAGATCTCCGACGGCGCTGCCGCGGTCCTCCTCATGAGCGCCGAGAAGGCGGCTGCGCTAGGCCTGACACCACGAGCGAAGGTGCTCGACACGGCAATGGTCGGCGTCGATCCGGTGATGATGCTCACGGGCCCGATCGACGTGACCCGTCACCTCCTCGCACGTACCGGCCTCACCATCGGGGACATCGACCTCACCGAGATCAACGAGGCCTTCGCCTCGGTGGCACTCGCCTGGCTCAAGGAGCTCGGGGGCAATCCCGAGACGACCAACCCCAACGGTGGAGCCATCGCGCTCGGCCACCCGCTCGGCGCAACCGGCGCCTTCCTCATCACCAAGGCGCTCGGCGAACTCGAGCGAACGGACGGCACGAATGCGCTCATCACGATGTGCTGCGGCGGGGGGCTCGGAACGGGCACCATCCTGCAACGCGTCTGAGCGGCAACGCCCCGCTCACCGCTCCGCAACACTCGCAGCGATCACCGTCGGGCTGACACTGGGGCTGGTCGCTGCGTGCACGTCCCACGACCCCACCACGCTCGGGTCCGCCACCGACGCACTCGCTGCGAACGCTGTCGTCGCGAAGGTCGTCGACGGCGACACGATCGACGTCACGACCGGGGGCGACTCGACGACACGCATCCGGATGATCGGCTTCAACACGCCCGAGAGCGTCGACCCGCGACGCCCCGTCGAGTGCTTCGGCAAGGAGGCCTCCAAGCACCTGGCATCGCTCGCTCCCGTCGGAACGTCGGTTCGACTCGAACGTGACGCCGAGGAGCGCGACCGATACGGCCGAACGCTCGCGTACGTGTACCGCGCCGCCGACGGCCTGTTCCTCAACCTGCAGATGGTGAGCGACGGGTACGCGCACGTACTCTCGATCCCGCCGAATGTGAGCTACGCCGACCGTTTCCGCGACGCCGAACGATCGGCTCGCACGGCGAACCTCGGCCTGTGGGCATCGTGCCCCGATGACGAGACGTCTGGCGGCTGAGGCGTCCGCCAGATGAGACGGCTGCCGCTTGAGCCCTCAGGCGGTACGGCCGAGCGGACCCGAACGCATCAGATCGCGGATCTCCCGCCAACCGATCAGCGCCACACCCTGCTCGGCCAAGGTCGCTGCCAGCGGACCGCCGGCGGCGACGAGGTCGAGGTCGTCCACCCGCTCTGCCCACGTGTCGGCGATGGCGCGGAGCTCGGGCGTGTCGACCGCCGGGTGCACATAGACCTCGGTCACTCCGGGACGAAGCGACGTTGCGACCGACTCGATGGTCTCGCGAGAGCCGACGCCGCCGACGTACACGAACGAGTCGGGGAACAGGACCCCTTCGTCGGCGGCGAGCTGACGGAACGGGAACCCGGCAGTGTGCTCGGCGGACGCCCCCGCCATGCGCAGCGGAAGGGAGAACTCGATGGCCATGTCGAGGTAGATGTCGAAGAACTCGGGACGCAGCTGGAGTGTGCCCATGTGGCTGTCGAGGTGGGTCACGTCGAGCCCCCACAACATCGCCCGTTCGATCTGAGCGCGGCACTCGCGACGCGCCTCGTCAAGGTCGGCGTGGTCCCACGAGTCCTCCACCGTGCGCGGGAAGCCGCCGTCGCCGTCAAGCAGCGACGGGCCATGGGTGATGGGCCCCCACCGGTACCGGTCGTACTCGGAGTTCAGCGTGAGATGGACGCCGATGTCCTCGCCGTCTGACTCGGCAACTGCTGCCCTCGCCCAGGGACACGGCACCATGAGCGTTGCGCTCGTCGCGATGCCGTCACGTAGTGCCGAGAAGCAGCCCTCGTTGGCGGCATGGCTCATGCCGAGGTCGTCGCAATTGATGATGAGCAGCCGGTCGTCGGCCGCGTAGCCGAGGCGTTCCGCGAGGGTCGTCACGCCGTCACCGTAGCCCCTGGCCGGATCGCCGGGTCACAGGGTCGCCGGACGCTCCGAGAAGTCGTTCAGGAGGTCGGCGCGGCCGACGATCAACGGATCGAGCGTGCCGATGCGCTCGACGTCCTTCTCGGCGTACGGCAACTGGTGCAGCACGAACCTCATGGCGTTGAGCCGCGCCCGCTTCTTGCAGTCCGACTTGATGACCGTCCACGGCGCCATCGCCGTGTCGGTGTGCAGGAACATCGTCTCCTTGGCGAGCGTGTAGTCGTCCCACTTGTCGAGGGAGGCGAGATCGACCGGCGACAGCTTCCATTGCTTGAGCGGATGCCGTTCCCGCTCGTGGAACCGCCGCAGCTGCTCCTCTCGACTCACCGAGAACCAGAACTTGAGGAGCCGCACACCGCTGCGCGCCAGGCTCTGCTCGAACGACGGGGCCTGCTGCAGGAACTCCCGGTACTCCTCATCGGAGCAGAATCCCATGACCCGTTCGACGCCGGCCCGGTTGTACCAGGAGCGGTCGAACAGCACGATCTCCCCGGCGGTCGGCAGGTGTTGGACGTAGCGCTGGAAGTACCACTGACCCCGCTCGGCATCGGTCGGCTTCTCGAGGGCGACGACGCGAGCTCCGCGAGGGTTGAGGTGCTCCATGAAGCGCTTGATCGTCCCGCCCTTGCCGGCGGCGTCACGCCCCTCGAAGACGATGACGAGTCGCTCCCCCGTGTCCTTGCACCAGGCCTGGAGCTTCAGGAGCTCGACCTGCAGCTGGTACTTCTCGCGTTCGTACGCCTTGCGGGACATGAGGTTCCGGTACGGGTACGCACCCGACCGCCAGCCGTCGGCCAACACCACGTCGTCGGGGTCGGGGGGACTCCCCCACAGCGGCTCGTCCTGCGCCAGCAACGTTCCGAGCTGAGTCAGCTCATCGGGCGACTGGCCCTCGATCAGGGCCTGCAGCCAGCGGGCCACTTCCTGCAGGTCGTCGGCCCGGGCGCCCCGCAGCAGGTCGCGCACGGCGTTGATCGTCGAGCCGGCGGCCGAATCGGCACCTTCCTGGGCTTCGAAGGCGGCGATCGCCTCGGCGGACAGGTCAGGAGCACGATCCCCAGAATCGACGGTGCGGGTGTCAGTCATCCCGGCATGCTGACGCGACCGCTCAGCACAATGGCAGGGTCGAAAGTCCTCACCCGTCGGGTCGAAGCACTCATCGGAGACCGGCGAACAGGTCGTCCTCGGGGAGCTCCGTGTCGATCGTGCTGCGGGCGAGGATGTAGTCGTCCCACGGGTAGGTCGCCGCCGCGACCTGCGGGGTCAGACCGAACCAGAACTTCTCGTTGGGGTCGACCTGGGTGGCGTGTGCGAGCAGCGCCTCATCGCGGATGTGGAGGAAGGCCCCGACGTCGACCTTGGTGGTGATCCGGTGATCCAGGTTCGGACGGTCGAACCAGTCCGTCGGGAACGGCGACTCGATGCCGAGTTCGAGCATCTTCTGGTGCGTGGCCTCGATCCGGGCCCGCGCCCACGTCGTGTAGTACATCTTCGACGGCTGCCACGGGTCGCCGGCCTCGGGGAACCAGTCGGGATCGCCCGCCCGGTCGAACGCGTGGACCGAGATCTCGTGGGTCCGCAGGTGGTCGGGATGGGGGTAGTGCCCCTGCTCCTCGTCGTAGGTGAGGAGCACCTGCGGGCGGTCCCGTCGGATGATCCGAACCAGCCGCAGCACGGCGTCGTCGAGCGGCGCGTTGGCGAAGTTGGCCGGGTCGGCATTCTCGGGCATGTCGGGCATGCCCGAGTCCTTGTAGCCGAGCATGTCGACCCGCTGGTAGCCGATGATCTGTGCCGAACGCTCGAGCTCCTTGGCTCGCACCTCCGGCAGGTTCTCGACCACCTCGGGGCGGTCCATCGCCGGGTTCAGGATCGAACCGAGCTCGCCGCCGGTGCAGCACACCAGCGTCGCGTGAGCACCTTCTCCGACGTAGCGGGCGACGAGCGCGGCCCCCTTGGACGCCTCGTCGTCGGGGTGGGCGTGCACCGAGAGGAGTCGGAGCGCTGGCGCGTCGGTCATGTCAATCGTCCAATCAGCGGGGGTGCCGCGGCAGTGGGTCAGGCGCTGCGGAGCAGATCAAGCACTGCGGAGCGGCACGAGTTCGGGTTCGCCGAGGGCGTCGTCGTCGTCGTCCTCGAGCAGCTTCCATCCGAACAACTCGGCGAGCCGTTGTCTTCCCTCGTGGGGGCCGGAGGCGATGACCTCGTCTCCCGCCTCGAAGCTCACGAACGGCCGGGGACGGTAGAGATACTGGCCGCGCCGCAACAATGCGAGGACGTGGAACCCGGGTTCGATGTCGAGCTGCATGTCGGCCATCGACTTGCCGACCACAGCGGCGCCGTCGGCGACGGGCACCCGCATCACCACCACATCGCTCTCGCCGAGCGCCATTGCGAGCACCGGGTGGAACTCGATCTCGTCGCTGATCAGCCACACCATCTGGCTCGCCTGGTCGCCCAACTCCTCGGCGACGTGGGACAGCTGCAGGAGACCTCGCAGTGGCGACGGGTCGACGTTGCTCGCGCTCGCACGCAACACCCACAGCTGCAGGTGGTCCTTCATCTCGTCGAGACGATTGGCGAGGTGCACGACCTCGGCGGCGAGGCCACGGTCGCGCAGCGCGAGGGCCGAGTAGGCCAGGCCGACCGATGCCTCGGAGATGTTCTTCATCTCGACCAACACGTCGACGGCGCGATCGAGGTCGGTGAGCGCACCCGGAGCGGGAACCGACGGAGGACTCCACGTGGGCGCGGCGGCCAGCTCGTGCAGGCGGGTGATGCCGGGGGGCGACCCTCGCAGGAACAACACGTCGCCGGGGAGCAGGACGAGGTCGCCGTCGATCTCGCTGATCCAGGAGCGCCCACGGCGGATCGCCATGATGCGCATGCCGGTCGCGACCGGCAGCTCGAGCGCAGCCACCGGGCGGTTGGCCATGTGGCTGCCCTCGCGGATCCAGACCCGGTGTGAGACCTCCTCCGCATTGGAGAGGTCGCCGATCAGCTCGTTGGGGATGCCGAGGCGGTGGGTGACGATGCGGGTGATGTCGATGGCAGCGTTGCCGATGCCCTCGATCGCGCCGATGACCTGGAGGACGGCCGCCATCGACTCGGCCTCCGACGGGCGGCGGACGGCCAGGATGCAGACGGCCCGCATGTCCTGCACCAGATCGTTGAGACGACTCTCGAGCGCTGCGACTTCCTCGCACATGCCCGGGTCGTTGAAATACACGGCGGCGTACGCCAGGTCGACCATGAGTTCGGAGGTGTCCTTCGCCTCCGCCAACATGGCCCTGAGACTTCGGGGGCGTTCATCCATAGGCGGTCCGAGGAGCGTAACCGATCTGGTTCCGCTTCGGCTCAACCATCTGGATTCCCCCGTGACAACACCACCGCCCCGCGATGACACCCGTTCGGGGAGATGAGTTCGGAAACGACGAGTATTCAGCGGGGTCAGGTTCGTGGCCGTTACGGTGACCGGATGCCACGCCGATCCACCGCCCTGCTGCTCGCGATCCTGCTCCTGGCAACGGCCGGCTGCATCAGGGCCAAGCCCGGTGCCCGCTGCAACAGCACCGACTGGGGCGAGAACGGCACCCACGTCATGCGCTGCGTGGGCGGCCGCTGGAAGATCGTGATGACCCGCCAACAGGCGATCGACGCGCTGGTCGCTCTGTCGGAGGCGGCAAAGAGGCCGCCCGTGGGCGACGTGGTGCGACCGCTCGATCTCGGCCCGGCGAATCTCCCCAACACCGCCGACCCGTCGGTGTTCGTCGAGAACGGCGTGAGCTACGTGTTCTC
Source organism: Microthrixaceae bacterium (assembly GCA_037045585.1). Taxonomy (GTDB): domain Bacteria; phylum Actinomycetota; class Acidimicrobiia; order Acidimicrobiales; family Microtrichaceae; genus SSF14. The sequence continues at coordinate 20,874 of JBAOIR010000089.1, read as the reverse complement.
GACGTCGACCTACCAGCACGTGCCCGTGGCGACGATGGCCGACATCGACGCTCCCCTCGCCATGTACCGCACGACCGAGGCGATGCCCGGCACACCGCCCTGGGCGCGCTCGGCGGAGATCTGGGCGCCGAGCGTCGCGAAGATCGGCGGCCGATACGTCATGTTCTTCGCGGCGCACCGCTCGGGCGTTCCGGACTCCAAGAGCGACCAGTGCGTCGGCCGGGCCCTCGCGACGAGCCCGGCCGGGCCGTACTTGCCAGATCCTGCCCCCGTCACCTGTGGCACCAACGGGGGCGGAGCGCTCGATCCGTCCGTGTTCATCGGCCCCGGCGGAGCGGCGACGCTCCTCGTCGCCATGGGCGGATCGAACGTCAACATCTGGTCCATTCCGCTCAACGGAGCGGCCGACCCATCCGGTCCGGCGGTCGCGATCCTCAAACGGGAACAGCCCTGGCAGGACTGGTTCATCGAGAACCCGGCGATGTTCTTCGACGGATCGACGTACCTGCTCGCCTACTCGGCGGGCCACTGGGACACCGGCGATTACCTCACCGGCATCGCCCGCTGCGCCTCGCCCGCTGGGCCGTGCACCGACCGCCCAACCGGGCCCTGGCTGTCGTCGACGAACGGACGCTCCGGGCCCGGCGGTCTCGAGTTCTTCGTCGGCGCCGACGGAGCGCCGCGGGTGGCGTTCCACTCCTACGCCGCCGGCGACATCGGCCCGGTCGGGAAGCGTTCGACACACATCCGTCGGTTCTTCACCGATCCCTGGCCGCGCCTTCCCTGACATCGCGCCGTCGCGGTCGTGCCGGAACCGTGACCGAACTTCAGGCCCACCCGTGACCATGGGCACGGGTGGGCCTGAAGTTCGGGATCAGGATCGGCGACTGCGACGGCAGAACCAGATTCCTCCGAGGCGCCAGAACGGGGTCACGACTCAGGTCACGATCAGCGGGGAGGCGGCTGACTCGAGCTCGAGTTCGAGGTCGAGATCGTCGTCGAGACGGGCGGCGTCGCGGGCAGCGAACTCCTCGGCACGGCTCGGCGTCCACACTGCGGCGAACACCGCGGCGGCAATGGCGAGACCCATGCTGATCCACATCGACAGCGCCAGGCCGTCGACGAAGGCGTTGCGGGCCGCTGCCACGACGGCGTCGCCCTGGGGGCCGAGCTGGCTCCCGAGCGCAATGGCCCCACCGATACCTTCCTTGACGACCTCAGCGGCCTGCGGCGGCAGACCGACGACGGCGTCGGACACCGACGACTGGTAGCCGGCGCTGAGCACCGAACCGATGAGGGCGATGCCGACGGCGCCGCCCAGCTCACGGACGGTGTCGTTGAGCGCCGAGGCCACGCCCTGCTCCTCCACCGGCAGCGATCCTGTGATGGCGGCGGTGCCCGGTGTCATCGTGAGGCCGACACCGACGGCGAGGACCATCAGGCCGGGCAGGACCGAGAGGTAGCCGCCGCTGATGCTCGTGAGCCCGGCGATCAGGCCGAGCCCGAGCGCGACCAGGGAGATGCCCCCGACGAACATGGCCCGCACGCCGACCCGACGGGCGATGAGGGGCGCCACCGACGAGAGCGGCATGAGCACCGCAGCCATCGGCAGGAGGCGGACCGACGAACCGAGCGCGGTGAACCCGAGCGCAGCCTGCATGAACTGCACGAGCACCAGGAACAGCGCACTCATGATGGCGAACACGACCATGAGGTTGAGCGAACCCGAGGCGAGCATGCGGTTGCGGAAGACCCGGATGTTGAGGAGCGGGTGGGTCTGACGCAGCTCCCAGACCACGAACCCGATGCCGGCGGCGACGCCGACGATGAGGCCGACGAGCGTGAGCGGCTCGGTCCAGCCGTGCTCGGGACCTTCGTGGATGCCGAGGACGAACGCACCGACGGCGACCGCCGAGAGGACCGATCCGACGGTGTCGAAGCGCCCACCGTTGTGCTCACGAGAGTTCGGGACGCTGCGAAGGGTCATCGCGAAGGCAATCGCAGCCATGAGGACCGGGGCGGCGAACACCCACGGCCAGGTGAAGTTGTCGACGACGATCGACGAGGTGATCAGCCCGAGGATGCCACCGGCGCCGGCGAAGCCGGCCCACACACCGACGGCCCGGTCGCGGTCTTCGGCGGGGAAGCTCGAGGTGATGACCGACAGGGTGACCGGCATGATCATCGCGGCGCCGACACCCGCTGCGATCCGGGAGAGGAGGAGCTGGGTGACGGTCGTCGAGAGAGCTGCGACAACGTTGGAAACGACGAAGAGGCCGAGGCCTCCGACGAGGACGTGCTTGCGGCCCCACCGGTCGCCGATCGCGCCGATCGGCATGAGGAGCGCCGCCAGGGCGATCGTGTAGCCGTTGATGACCCAGAGGAGTTGGCTCTGGGAGGCGCCGAGCTCGGTCGCCAGCTGTTGCTGGGCGACGTTGAGGCCCGACACCGAGGCGACGACGGCCACGAGCGCCGTACACATGGCGATCAGGATGAGCCGACGCTGCTTCGCGTTCGGGATGTGGTCCACATCAGGTTGCATGGGAGGGGTCCGTTTCGATCCGGGGAGGGGGTTTGGAATTTGTAGTACGAGACGGTAGCGTACTGTTATGACCTCGGACGAACAACCCGTTTCGATGAGACGCCCGTCACAAACAGTCGGCGAGATGACGTGCCGGGTAGCATCGACACCCGTGATGGACGCCCGCGTCGCAAGGACCCACGCCGCAGTGATGCAGGCGGCGACCGACCTCCTGGTGGAGGGCGGCCCCAACGCCATGACCGTCGATGCGGTCGTGGCCCGGTCCGGCGTCGCCAAGTCGACGGTGTACCGCCACTGGGCCACCCGGGACGATCTGGTCAACGACGTCTTCCACCACTGCGCTCCCCTGCTCGACCTGCCCGCCGACGACGAGCCGTTCGAACAAGCGCTCCGAACGCTCGCCTGTTCCCTCGTCGACATGCTCAGCGACCCCAGTTGGAAGCGCCTGATGCCGGCGATCATGCTGCTCAAGGCCGAGATGGGCACCATGGCCGAACTCGACCAGGATCTGAAGGAGCAGCAGTTCGAGGTGATGGTGTCGGTCCTGCAGCGCGGCGTCGCCGAGGGCTACCTGCGCCCCGAGGTCGTCGACGACGTCAGCGAGACCATCACGCTGTTCGCCGGTCCGCTGCTCATGGCCGCACTCGCCGAGACCGTGCCGCTCACCCACGAGTTCGCCGACCGAGCCGTCGAGCACTTCCTCGCTGCCAACCGCGCCGTGCTGCCTGCCGAAACCGCTGCGGCCGGCTGAGCCGCCCGACGGTCAGACCAGGATCGCCAGCTGGCGGCTGACCGCCAGCAGGTTGCCGTGGCGGTCCCACAGCTCGCCGTCCTCGATGAGGTAGCCGGCGACCGCGAGCGGGCTGGCGAACCGGGCGAGGACCCAGTCCATCGGGTCGGCAGGCAGCTGTCGGATGTGCACCGTCAGGTCGACCGTCGGCACCGCCATCGGTTGTGTGGGCATGCGGTGGAAGACCGGCGGGAACCAGGCGTCGGTGAGGGCGCACAGCGCGATCTCGTCGATGGGCGTCGGATCGGCGAACCGGATCCAGCCGCCGCTCACCGCCGGCATGGGGCCCGTCTGCGAACCCCACTCCGACGTCGCCGACCCCAGGCACGGCCGCATCTCGTAGCGGGCGTTCATCGGGATCGTCGGAGCATCGGCCGGGATCACGGGCGCCGGGAGCGACTCGGGCTCGGGGGCCTGCGGGGCGATCAGCTCGTTGAACTCGTGATTCGCACGCTGCCCGGCGACCGCAGCGACCGCGACCACGAGCAGCTGATCGGCCTGGGACATGCGAGCGGTCGCGGTGACCACGGACCGGCCTCGCCGCTCGACCGTGACGTCGATCGTGACCGCACCCTCGGCCGGGGCGTGGAGGTAGTGCAGGGTCAATGAGTGGAGCGTCTTCGGCGTCTCGGCGGACGCGCCGTGAGCGACCTCGGCGTCGATCGCCCGAGCGATCAGCGCCGCGACGTAGCCGCCGTTGGGACCGTTGACGATCCACCAGCCGGTGTCCATCGTCCCCTCGTAGCGGCCGTCCGCGGTTCGGGTGACGGCAGTGTCGTTCAGGAAGCGGCTCATGGGCGCTCAGCCTGGCACAGCCTCGACCCCGTCAACTCCCCCAGTCGATCCCGCTGCCGTCGCGGTAGTCCTTGAGGATGCGCCGGGCGACCGTGTGCACGTGCACCTCGTCGGGCCCGTCGTAGATCCGAGCGAATCGGGCGGTGCGGTACATGAACGACAGCGGGGTGTCGTCGGTCAGGCCGGCGGCACCGTAGGCCTGAATGGCCCGGTCGATCACGTTGTGCAGCATGCGCGCACCGACGACCTTGATCGCCCCGATCTCGACGCGGGCCTGCTCGCCTTGGTCGATCTTGTGCGCGGCGTGGAGCGTCAGCAGTCGCGCCGCCTGGATCTCGGCGTAACTCTCGAACACGTGCGACTGCATGAGCTGCTTCTTGGCGAGCGGCTCGCCGAACGCCGTGCGCTGGTTGAGTCGGTTGCACAGCAACTCGTAGGCGCGTTGGGCCTGGCCGAGCCATCGCATGCAGTGGAAGATCCGGCCGGGGCCCAACCGCTCCTGGGCGATCACGAACCCGTGACCACGCGGACCGAGGAGGTTCTCGACCGGCACCCGCAGGTCGGTGAACTCCAATTCGTAGTGACCGTGGTCGATGCCCAGCACCGGGGTGTCGCGCACGATTCGGTAGCCGGGCGTGTCGGTCGGAACGACGATCATCGAGAAGGCCAGGTACGGACTGACCGACTCATCCTCGGTGCGGCACATGATCGTCGTGTAGGCCGCCTGCGCCGCACCGGTCGTGAACCATTTCCGGCCGTTGATCACCCACTCGTCACCGTCGAGCAACGCGGTCGTCTGCAGCTGGGTGGGATCGGAGCTGGCGACATCGGGCTCGGTCATCGCGAAGCTCGGCGAGATGTCGGCGTTCGCCAACGGCTGCAGGTAGCGGTCGCGGATCGATCCGTCGGAGTACGTGTTCAGCATCAACGTGTCCTGGAGCGTGTACGTGCCGAGCGCCAACTGCCCGAACTCACTGCGGCCCTGGATCTCGTTCACGTACACGTAGTCCATGAAGGGCAGGCCACCGCCGCCCAGCTCCTTCGGATGGCCGAGTGCCCACAGGCCCTCGGCCTTCGCCTCCGCCTGGAGCTCCTTCAGCTTCGCCCGCGACTCCTCGGTGCGCTGGTGCAGCACGGGCTCGGCGGGCTCGACCCGTTCGAGCATGAACGCCAGGACTGCGTCGCGGATGGGACGGACGTGTTCCGGTACTTCGAACGACATCCGGCCGACCGTAGCCCTTGCCTCACCGCTTCTGTCCTGCAAAGTGGCCCCTGCAGGGGCGAATCCGCAGGACAGAACAGGTGAGGGTCAGGCGCGGGTCAGGTGAGGACGGGGGTCCGGAGCATCGTGGTGGCGACGAACGAGGAGGTGATCGCCCGCACGAGCGCGCTGTAGTTCAGCCCGAAACGCAACTCCGAACCGACCGGCGCGGCATGATCGCCGGCGTCGAGGACCAGGTGGTCGCTGCTCGCTCCGAGGATCCGGAAGCCGTCGGGAGCGACGAGCCCGTCGGGATCGACGTCCTGACGGCCAACGGCGACGATCACGCGGCGGCGGTCGCCTCGATCCACCGCGGCTGGCTGCGCCCCGAACGCCGTCTCGCCGAGGGAACCCCAGGGCACCGTCGGCTTCACCTTGGACTCGATCACCTCGGCCACGAGCGTGAACACGTCGGTGTGCAGGCCGTCGAGCGCCCGCCGATGGAGCGGCTCTCGGCCCAGCAGGATCGACTCACCCAACCGGAGGTCGTTCACGAGGCCGATGTCAGACCCGCTGTCGAGTGCCCAGTCCAGGTTCGCCGAGTTGCCGCCGGACACGACGTCCATCGTGATGCCGAACCGTTCGGCGATCCCGGCCGCCAGCCGCGAGAGTTCGGCCATGTTCACGGCGTCGGGCACCACACCGCTCTGGCAGGCGAGGTTCGTCCCGATCCCCTTCAGCACGATGCCGGGGAACGAGAGCGTGCTCCGCACGGCGTCGTCGAGGTCTCGTGGCAGGATGCCCTCGCGGAGGTCACCCAACTCCACCATCAGGATCACGCCGTGACGTCGGCGTTGTCCTCGGGCAGCGAGCGACAATCGGTCGATCACGTCGATCTCGGTGTTGCAGCTCACGTCCGCGCTGGCGACGACCCGATCGACCTGGCTGATCATCGGCGAGCGGATCAAGAGCGTCGGCGCGTCGATACCGGCATGCCGGAGCCGCTCGAGGTTCTCGATGCGTGAGTCGCCGATCGTCGACACTCCCGCCCGCAGGAGCTCACGGGCGATCTCGGGGGAACCGAGGGTCGCCTTCGTCACCGCGGTGACGGCGACACCCCGCCGGGCGAGACGCCCGACGAGGGTCGCAGCGTTGTGGCCGAGCTGGTCGAGCCGGACCTCCAACCGTGGCGCGGTCACGACGCGCTGGACGCCATCCTCGAACTCAGCTGGGGGAAGGCCTCCAGCACCATGTCGACCAGTCGCTCGGGCGGGCGGCCGAGGGCGTCGGTCGCCGGGATGCCGAGCTCGAGCTCGTACATCGTGATCGCGGCGGTGACCTCGGCGTCGGTCATGTGCTCGTGGTTGATCGTCAGGCCGATCACCTTCGTGTCGGCGAAGGTCTCGATGAGGCGGATCTCGCTCTCGGGCGTCGGCATCGGCACGGCGGGGAAGTCGCCGAGCATCGTCCGGCCCGGCGCGTGCTGCAGCACCACGGCGTCGGGACGGCTGCCCCGGAGGATGAACGCCGAGCTGAGGTAGGCCGGGTGGCTGAGCGCGCCCTGGCCCTCGATCACGATGACGTCGGGGTGTTCGCCCTCGAACGCGTCGACGACAGCGGACTCCATCTCACCGGAGCAGAACTGGCACGGAATCGCGTCGAGTGCGACGCCGTACTTCGCTCCCTGGATGAGGCCGGTCTGACCGGTGCCGACCAGCACGGCACGGATGCCCCGGTCGTTGAGCGCCCGCACGAGGATCGTGGCGGTGGTGCGCTTGCCGATCGCGCCATCGGTGCCCAGCACGGCGATGCGGGGGCAGGTGACCCCGTCGATCCGGCCGCTGAACATCCGCAGGTCCTTCTTGTCGCGAGGCCGACGCACATCGAGCATGATCACGCCGGTACGCGGCAGCAGCCGCCGCGAACTCCGGATCGTCGGACAGGAACTCGTGGAGGCCGTTCACGATGCCGATCCCCTGCTCCATCGCACCGAGCAGCACGAGCCGTTCGTCCGCCGACAGCATGCCGCTGGCGGGAGCCATCCCGTAGATGAGCATGTCGGGCGCCGACCCGGTCAGGGCGAGGGCTGCGGCAAGATCGGTGACGACGGGGATGCCATTCGGCCCGTCGCCCAACACGGCACCGCTGTCCTTGCCGGTGTGACGACTGTCGATCACCGAGAGGATGCGGTACGTCTCGGAATGGCGGACCAGACCGTTGGCGGTCTTGCCGTCGATGTCGCCGAAGTTGCCCTCGCAATAGACAACGGCGGTGGGTTGGTGGGACATGGTGAACTCCTCGAGTTGGGCTCAGAGGAGGCGACCGAAGGACCCACGCTGCGACCGTGGAGGCCGTGCACCGGTGATGAAGAGGTCCCAGCGAAGCACGGTGGTACCGGTGACCCTACCGGAGTCGGGACGATACCGGCCGGCGCCCCGTGTCGAACGAAGGCCGGAGGTGCATCAGCTCCGACACGTCCACACCGTCGGCGAAGTCGGAACAACCGGACCGTTCGAACAGCCGGGCGGGGCCGGTGACCGTGGCGTGGGTACCGGACACCCTGAGCCACGAGCCCTCGTACATCGCGAGGACCGGGCAGTCGCTCTCCTCGAGGAACTCCGAGATCCGCTCGTCGCGACTCTCCCCCATGAACGTGGTGTCGGGGTCGGGATCGACGTAGTGGAGGTTGATCTGGAACGGCACGAGACGGAGCGCGGTGAACGTTGGCGGGCGGCAGATCGGCATGTCGTTGGTGGTGCGGATGCTGGGACAGGCGACGTTCGTGCCGGCGGACGCGCCCATGTAGCGGGTCAGCCCGGTCCGCACCCTCATGCCGAGTTCCTCCACCACACCGAGGCCGATCAGCGCGTCGAGCAGCCGGAACGTGTTGCCGCCGCCCATCATGATGACGTCGGCCTCGAGGATGGCCCGCTCCGGCGCCGACGATCGATGCGCCGACTGGGCCTCGATGCCGAACGCTCCGAACGCCTCGATGGCCCGGTCGGCGTAGTCGTCCCAGTCGGCAAGCGCGTACGGCACGAACGTGACGGTCCGGCCGTCGGTGACGGCGGCGAAGGCAGCGGCCGCGTGGGCGTACATCGACTCGCCGTAGTTCGTCGAGTTCGACAGCAGCAGCAGTTCCATCACCGCGAGTCTCGCGGCAGCGATGTCGCGACCCGCATCGCGGGCCCGCCGTGCGGTGCGGGGACGAGCTCGTGGGCGGCGCGGGACGCCGCGAGGTACACCTCGTGGGCGCTCATGCCGGCCGTGTCGACGACGACCGCGTCGTACTCGACGCCCTTGTGGGTCCAGACGTCGGACCGCTCGATCAGCGCGACGTTGTCCCAGCGTTCGGCCAGGCGGGCCCGATGCGTCTCGGCGTCGGTCGAGGTGCATCGACGCACGGCGTGCCGTTCGGTCGGATGCCGACCAGCTCGACCGCGTCGATGCCGTGGCGTCGGCGTGGGCGTTGAGCCAGTCGGCGATCTCGGCCGACATGCGGTACGCGGTGGCCATCTCGTCGAGCGGCGCGCCGAGCAGCTCGGCCGCCCGCCGCAGGCCGAGGCCCGGGGGGATCGACCGCTGGGCGTCGTCGCCGACGAGCGTCAGGCCGTCGGAGCGGCGCATCACCGCCCGAAGCTGGAGCAGGGTCAGGTCCTGGGCCTCGTCGACGATCACGTGGGCGTAGGTGGCGGGCACCCCCTCGAAGCGGGCGTGCACCTCGTCGAGAAGCGCGCCGTCGGTGGGGTTGTCGCGGCCTCGGGGTCCGAGCCAGGCGTCGATCAGGTCGGCCGGAGCGCCGAGCGGTCGAGCGATGCCTTCGAGGTGGTTCGCTTCCAGGCGGCGGTCGTGCTGACGGCGGGCAGCACCGCTCCACCGCCGCGGGTCGCCTCGCCGGCGCGTTGATCTCGTGTTGCGACGGCACCCGGCCGACGAAGACCTTGCGACGCTCGCGCCAGGGCAGCGACCAGGCGAGCACACGCTCGCACAGGTCGGCGATCTCGTCCTCGGGGATCCGGGTGACCCGACCGCACCGTCGTCGGGCTGCGGCAGGCTCGCCTCGAGGCGGTCGAGCACGTCGAGCCAGCGCTCGTCGCGCCCGCCGGTGCGACGCGCCGAGGAGCCGGTCGAAGGTGGTCTGGGTGATCCGCGACTCGCCGAGGGTCGGCAGCACCGCCGACACGAAGCGCAGGAACCGATCGCTCGGCCCGATCACGAGGATGCGCTCGGCCGTGATGCGGCGGTCGTTGTAGACGAGCCACGCCGCACGGTGCAGCCCACGACGGTCTTGCCGGTGCCCGGCCCGCCGCGCAGCACCAGTTGCGCTGCCGGGTCGAGGCGGACGAGACGGTCCTGTTCGGACTGCAGGGTGGCGACCGCGGCGCGCATCTCGGTGCCGCGACTCCGCGACAGCTCGCGCCAGCAGCGGCGACGACCCCCGACCTCGCCGGTGGACGAAGTCCTCGACGAAGAGGTCGGTGATCGCAGCCGACGTAGCTCACACGCCGGCGGAGGCCACGGGGCTCGTCGAGGGTCGCCTGGTAGAACCCCTCGGCGAACGGCGCCCGCCAGTCGATCACCAGCTGCTCACCGCCGGAATCGATGCCGTAGAGCCCGACGCGCCAGGGCAGGTCGTCGTCGATGCGGCCGAACACCACCAGCTCCTGGCGGAGCTTGTCGATCGTGACGCCGACCATGTGGTCCATGAAGGCCGCCGAATACTCGTCGGCCGCCTCGTTGTCGATCGTCGACAGCTTCGCCAGCTTCACCTTCGTCGCATCCCGGGCCCGGTCGAGCGCAGCCAGCTCGGTCGGGATGTCGACGGGCTCGAGGTCACTCACGGGAATTCACAGAGGGAAGTTCTAGCGCCGGGGAGAACCGGATCGACGGCAATTTCTGCCACGATGGATCCCGCCATGCCACGAATCGATGCCCTCCTCGCCTACAACTGCTATCGCTGGGCTCGGTTCCAGGCCTATGCCGGTGTGTTGCGGGGCCGACTCACGACCGGCGGCCGCGGGCTGCTGGGCCGTCGTTCCTCGATTCAGGTGCGGCCCGGTGGTTCGATGCGGATCGGGCACAAGTTCGTGACCGGCAACGACGTGCTCGTCGCGTCGAGCGGCTCGCTCGTCCTCGGCACCAACGTGTTCGTCAACAGCTTCTCGCGCATCGTCGCCCACGAGTCGATCGAGATCGGCGACAACGTGGTCATCGCCGCCGGTGTGTCGATCCTCGACCACGACCACCGCACCCACGTCGAGAACGGTGCCCTCGTCGTCGAGAACCTCGAGTTCACCGCCGACCCGATCCGGATCGGCTCCAACGTGTGGCTCGGCGACAAGGTGACCGTGCTCAAGGGCGTCACGATCGGCGACAACGTGATCGTGGCCGCCAACGCGGTGGTGACCAAGGACGTCGAGCCGGGCACGATCGTCGGTGGCATCCCCGCGGTCAAGCTCCGCGACATCGACCTGTCCTGATCCGGTCCAGAGCCGACCAGCGTCAGTTGCCGTTCGTGCTCCAGTGCCACGGCTCCGACGGCAGGTTGTAGAACCCGAACCCGGCGGCGTTCGCCGCGAGCCACGCGAAGCACGGGCTGGCACGATCGCGGATCAGCCCGCCCGAGCACGTGAGATCGATGGCCAACCCCTTCTCGTGCATCGAACGGCCGGGAATCGCCGTCGGCGGCGAGCACTGCGATGCCGGCTTCAGCCAGATGTCGTAGTCGGTCGTGCCGCAGTGCTGGCGGCGGAGGTCGATCTGGACGTTGACGTCGCGGTACCCGCTGCCGCCCAGCGACAGCCCGGCGCCTTGCGCCGCGGCGAGCATCCGCCCCAACTGGTCGCCGATCGAGCGGGCCACGATGAAGCCACCCACGTTGACGGTGTCGACGGGCGCCGGCGACGGGGTCGGGCCCGACGGCACCGTGGTCGGGGTGGGAGCGGTCGTCGCCGGGGCGGACGGGCCGGGAGGGATCGTGGAAGCGGGCGCCGTCGTCGTCGGTGCCTTCACAGCCGGCCGCGCTGCCACCGGCGTCGCGGCGGGCGGCGAGCTGACGCTCAGCGCTGCGGCCGAGGCCAGATCCTGCTCCTGGGACGCGAGTGTTGCCGCCGCCTGCTCGTCGATCGCCGCGAGCGCAGCGGCCTCCGACAGCGCCGACTCCAGCCGCTCGTCGACACCGGCGACGAGCGCGGTCTGGTCGTTCTCGAGCCGGATCAGCGCGTCCACCTGGGTCACCGCCCGTTGCTCGGCCTCGATGGCCGCTGCTGCCGCCGCCTCGCGGGCCCGCCGTTGCTGCTTCAGCTGGTCGTGCGCCGCCTGCTGACGGGCGAGCAGATCGCTGAGCTGCTCGGCCTGATAGCGCAGCACCGTGGCTTCCCACGCAGCGTCGTGGGTGTCGTCGTCGACCAGCATGCCCAGCGGGACATCACGACCGCTCCCGACGAACGCATGGACGGCGGCGGCCTTCGCCTCGGTGTCGAGCCGGCGTGCCTTCGCCGCTGCCGCCTGCTCCGCGGCCTCCGCCTCGGTCGCCGCCGCCGTGGCCGCCGCGGCCTCCGCCCGGACGGTCGCCAGCTGCGCCTGGGCCGCACTGCGCTTCGCCGCCGTGTCAGCGAGCGCGGCGCGCGCACCTGGTCGGCGTCGGCGCGGAGCACGTCGATCGAGTCGCCGGCCCCGTCACCGGTCCTGGTGGCCGGCGCAGTCGAGGTGGTCGAGGTGGTCGAGGTGGTCGGGGCGGTCGGGACGGTCGCGACCCCACTCGGCGACGGTTGGGCCGCCGAGGAGGTCGTCGCTCCCGCCGGGGCGCCGTGCCACGCCGCGCCCACCATCAGCGCGGCCGCGGCGAAGCAGGCGCATCCGATCGTTCGTGGGGAAGCGGACGTGATTCGCACTCGCCTGAGTATCGGCCTTTCGGGAACCCAACTTGACGTCTCGTGTGCCGAGACGCCGTCACAGTTCAGCAGATCGCCGGACTGCGGGGCATCACCCCTCGGTCGTGCCGACTACTGACCCATGATGCCGCCGAGCAGTCCGCCGCCACCGGCCTGTTGCCCGCCGGTCGTCACGACGTTCTCGGCCGGCTGCACCATCACGTAGCCCTGGCCGCTGAAGCCCATCTGGAACATCTCACCGGTGCCGCCACGGACCATCGACTTGAGGCCGCCGGAGTCGGTCTTGATGTTCATCTGGACACCCGAGGTCCACAACACCACCGCATTGGGGTCGGCGAAGGTGGGCGGGCCCGACACGTCGAGCACCACCGGGTCGCCCTTGGTGGTCACCGCCACGTAGCCGGTGCCGCGCAGCGTCACGTTGTACATGCCCCCGGCCATGGCGCCGGCCATGCCGCCGCCGATGCGCTGGATGTCCCACTCGATCGATCCGGAGAAGGCGAGGATGCTCGCCCCGTTGCACGAGATCGTGTCGTTCTCCAGGTAGAAGACCTGGATCTCCGAGGCCATGTCGGCGACGAACAGTTCACCGGTGCCGGTGCACTGCATGACGTTGACACCCTCGCCGGTGACGGCCTTCTTGAGCATCTTGTTGAGACCACCGGACCCGGTGTTCTCGAACCGGACGTCGCCCTGGTAGGCGACCATCGAACCGGTGCGGGCGTTCACGGGCCCGTACTGCATGTGGATCTTGAGGAGCTTCTTGTTCTGCAGGGTGAAGGGGTCCTGCCCCGTCGTCTCCTGGAACTCCTGGAACATCGAACCGTGGATGGGCATGGCGGTCTCCTGAGAGGCGGGGGCGGATGCCAGGAATCGTAACCACGGGGTCCCCCGATTCGGCGGGAATCCGGCAGGAATCAGCGGAAATCGCGCGATGGGTTCGCCGCCGCCACCGGCAGCGTGTGGATGCTGTGCGCGATGACGTTGACCACTCCCTCGGCCCGTTCGAGCCGACCCCGGACGAGGAGCGCCGGTGCCCGCCGGGCGACGACGCGGTAGCGGGTCCAGCACCCGAGGGAACACACGATGTTGATGAGGCCCGTCTCGTCCTCGAGGTTGATGAACATCGTGCCCCCGGCGGTCGCCGGGCGCTGTCGGTGGGTCACCACCCCGGCGACGGCGACGTTGCGTTCGGCCTCGGCGGTGCGCAGCTCGGCGGCGGTGATCACCCCCAACGAGTCGAGGTGCGGACGGACGAACCGGGTGGGGTGGCCCTCGGCGGACACGCCGGTCGCCCACAGGTCGGCGACCGCCTCCTCCTGCTCGGTCATGAACGGCAACTGCGGGGCGTCGAGGCCGACGACGATGCCGGCCAGACGGTCGGGGCTGCTCGCCGCCGCTGCCCCGGCGGTCCACAGGTCGCGCCGTCGATCCCGATCCTTCCCCGCTCCCTTCCCGGAAACGCGCCGCGAGCCTTGCGGTTCGGCAATTGATCCGCGACGCGTTTCGGGGTGGGAGAAACATTGGAACGCCCCGGCAGTGGCCAGGGCCTCGAGCGCGTTGCGCCGGACCCCGCCGGGGGCACTGCTCCCCCGGCGGGCGACATCCTCGATGGAGATGTAGGGCCGGCCGGCGTCGAGCTCCTGGGCGAGCTCATCGCCGATGTGGCGGACGTAGTTGAGGCCGAGCCGGACGGCGAACCCACCGGTGGATTCGTCGCACGGCTCGAGATCGGCCTGCCAGCTCGACGCGTCGACGTCGGGACTGCGAACGATCACCCCGTGACGCCGGGCGTCCTGCACCAGCGAGTGCGGCGAGTAGAAGCCCATGGGCTGGGAGCGCAACAGGCCGGTACAGAACGCGGCCGGGTAGTGGTACTTGAGCCAGCACGACGAGTACACGATGTAGGCGAAGCTCACCGAGTGGCTCTCGGGAAAGCCGTAGCTGGCGAAGGCGACGAGCTTCTCGTAGAGCTGATCGGCGACGTCGCCCTCGATGCCGTTGACGGCCATCCCCTCGTAGAGCCGCTGCCGGAGGCGTTCCATACGTTCCACCGAACGCTTCGAGCCCATCGCCTGGCGCAGCTGGTCGGCCTCCGACGGGGTGAAGCCGGCGACGTCGATCGCCATCTGCATGAGCTGCTCCTGGAACAGCGGCACCCCGAGGGTCTTGGCCAGGGAGTTCTCGAGGAGCGGGTGGAGGTAGGTGACGGGTTCCTGGCCGTTGCGCCGCCGGATGTAGGGGTGCACCGACCCACCCTGGATGGGGCCGGGGCGGATCAGCGCCACCTCGACCACCAGGTCGTAGAACGTGCGGGGCCGCAGGCGGGGCAGCGTGGCCATCTGTGCCCGTGACTCGATCTGGAACACCCCGATGGTGTCGGCCTCGCAGATCATGTCGTAGACGTCGTCGTCCTGGGGGAGCTGCGACAGGTCGATGCGCTCGCCGTGGTGTTGTTCGATGAGGTCGAGCGTCTCGTGGAGAGCACCCAGCATGCCGAGGCCCAGCAGGTCGAACTTCACGAGCCCGACCGCAGCGCAGTCCTCTTTGTCCCACTGCAGGACCGATCGGTTCTCCATACGCCCCCACTCGGTGGGACACACCTCGATGACGGGCCGGTCGCAGATGACCATGCCGCCCGAATGGATGCCGAGATGACCGGGGGAAGTGCAGCACCTCGTTCGCCATCTCCAACACGACGTCGGGGACCGTCATGTCGTGCTCGGCCTGGGTGCCGACCTCGGGGAGGCTGCCCCACCGGTCGGTCTCCTTCGACCAGGCATCCTGCTGGCCCGGTGCGTACCCGAGCGCCCGGGCCATGTCGCGGATCGACGACTTCGCCCGATAGGTGATCACGTTGGCGACCTGGGCGGCGTGGGCGCGGTCGTACCGTTCGTAGACGTACTGGATGACCTCTTCGCGCCGGTTCGATTCGATGTCGATGTCGATGTCGGGCGGCCCGTCGCGCTCGGGCGACAGGAACCGCTCGAACAGGAGTCCGAGGGCGATGGCATCGGCGTTGGTGATGCCCAGCGCGTAGCAGACCGCCGAGTTCGCGGCCGAGCCGCGACCTTGGCAGAGGATGCCGTTGCGCTCGCAGAACGCGACGATGTCCCACACGATCAGGAAGTACCCGGCGAACCCGAGCGACTCGATCAGGTCGAGCTCATGGTCGAGTTGAGGTTGAGGGTTCTTGCCGTGCATGGCCTCGAACTTGGCCATTTTCATAGAACCTGGTGATCCGTAACGACGTTCCGAACCCTCGACCACCAGTTGACGGAGGAACTGCATCTCGGTGAGCGGACGACCGTCGGGTCCGGCCGGACACGGATACGGCGGCAGCTGCGGAGCCACCAGCCGGAGGTCGAACGCGCACTCCAGACCGAGGCGGGCAGCGGCGTCGACCACTCCGGGATACCTCGCGAACCTCCGGGCCTGCTCGGCCCCGGACCGGAGGTGGGCCGCTCCCCCGCCCGGGATCCACCCGTCGAGCTCGTCGAGACTGCGACGGGAGCGGACCGCCGCCAGCGCCGTCGCCAGCCGCCGCTGGTCGGGGGTGGCGTAGTGGACGTTGTTCGTCGCCACGATCTCGCACCCCTGCCGCAGGGCGATCTCGACGAGGGCGTCGTTGCGGGGACCGTCGAGGGGATCACCGTGATCCCAGATCTCGACGGCCACGTTCTCCCGCCCGAACGTGTCGACGAGTCGCCGGAGCTCACGTTCGGCCGCCGCCGGACCGTCGGCGACCAGCGCGGCGGGCACCGTGCCCTTGCGGCACCCCGTGAGCACCAGGTGGTCGCCCCGACCGATGTTGCCCGAGCCACCCGACGTGCCCCGCAGGGTCACCGCCAACTCCTCGAACGTGATGCGCGGGGCGTTCTTCTCGCCGGCCATCTGGGCGACGCTGATGGCCCGGGCCAGCCGGGCGTACCCCGTGGGGTTGCGGGCCATCACGACCAGGTGCTTGCCGTCGGGATCGGGATCGACCGTCGCGACCGTGTTCGAGGCTGCCCCGAGCGTCAGCTCCGCCCCGAACACGGTGGGGATGCCCACCACCCGTGCTGCCTCGGCGAACCGCACGACCCCGTAGAAGCCGTTGTGGTCGCAGATGCCGATGGCCTCGAGCCCCAAGCGGGCGGCCTCCTCGACCAGCTCCTCGGGGTGCGAGGCGCCGTCGAGGAAGCTGAAGTTCGAGTGGCAGTGCAGCTCGGCGTAGGGCAGCCGGGCGGGGGCCCACCTACCGCACGATCGCCGGCACCACCGGCTCGGCGGGGACGTAGGGCGGCCCGCTTGCGCGACCACGCCGGGGCGTCGCCCCCGTCGCCGGGGTGCTCCTCGTCCCGGGCCTTGGTTCGGTGATCGCCCGCATGGCGGCCGTTTCCGCCCGCGGGTCGACGGTCACTGAGCGCTCGCTCGATCTCCTTCCACGGAACATCCGGGTTGTTGAACCCCATACCCCGACCCTACCGAACACCTGTTCGCTCTGCGATCCCCCGAGGTCCCGGGAGGGTCATGTGAACGAGGCCGCGACCGACTCCGGCCACGCGCCGCCTTGTGGCGGTAGATGTCACGGTCGGCGTCGTGCAGGGCGGCCTGCACCGAACCGGGCCCGTGCGACGCCGCCGTGCCGATCGACGCCGAGACCACCGTGTCGTGCACCGGCGCGCACGCCGCCAGCCCGGCACGGATGAACCCCGCGACCCGATCGGCCTCGACGAGATCGCTGTCCACCAGCAGCACACCGAACTCGTCGCCACCCAGTCGACACACCGTCGCGTCGTCGGGCACCACGGCGTCGAGGACCCCCGCCACCACCCGCAGGAGCCGGTCTCCCGCCTCGTGCCCGTAGTCGTCGTTCACGACCTTGAGCCAGTCGACATCGAGCATGATGACCCCGACCGTGCCGGTCCGGCGCTCGACCCGGGACACGGCCTCGTCCACGCGAGACGGTTGCCCAGACCCGTGAGCTGATCACAACAGCGCCCGATCGGCAGCGTCGTGGAACGCCGACGCAAAATATCTACATAAGCAAAACCTTTTTCTTGCGCAATTATTGCAGATTTTATAATTTCAGTTAACTGATGGATGTTTCCACTAAACCCTCTTGCAACAAAACTTGGGTTTAAAGACAATGCTAGTTCTACCGGGTTTAAAGTTTCTGCAGTCGGGCCAAGCGGACTGGAATTTCTTTTTGCCCCCTGTGGTGTAGTTGCGGACGCTTGGCCCGTGGTAAGACCATAGTTCCCATTATTATGAACTAAAAAGGTTATGGGGTAATTGTTTCTAATGCTATTTATAAAGTGGTTTATTCCTTCTGAATACGCAGCTCCATATTCCAGATATTGCAATAACCTTAACATTAGGATTCGCAATTTTTGCACCTTCAGCCAAAGGCAAAACTCTGCCATGCAAGGAATGAATTCTGTAACCTTTAATCTTATCACTCATATTCCCATTACAACCAATATCAAAACAGAGCAGTACTTCATGAGGAGCAATATCAAGTTCTACCAAAGCACGTTTTAACGAAGCCCAAATTGCATAATCTCCACAACCACTACACCATGTTGGCTGAACCTGAGAATAGTAGTCCGATATTTTGACTCTACCTTTTTCTAAATTGTAATTTGGACTACAGCTCATATTATATTTTTTGGGTTAAAGTTTTAAAAAATTCTTGATCCTCTTTGTAAGTTAATTTATTTAGTAATTCTTCATAGCTTACCCATTCCGCTTTTACTCTTTCTTCTTTAGGATTGAGTAGTTTTTCCGATGTTTCGAATAAAAACACCTCAATATTCTTAATTTTATTAGGATTATCTCCAGCTATTCTAGTTATAGTTCCCATACTTTTAATTAATCTAAGATCTTTAATACCTGTTTCCTCAAATATCTCTCTCTTAGCAGCTTCTAAATTAGTCTCTCCTTCTTCAACATGCCCCTTTGGAATTGTTACACTTGTAGAACTTTGACTTACTAGAATAAATTTACCCGCAGAATTTCTTACAAGTCCGCCTGCACTTTTGACCATAATCTTATCCGGACTAGTTAACTTAGATTTTATTTGGTTTATCAAATCGTCTACAAAAAACGGTCTGCCGTCCCACTTCAAAATTTTATGTTTAATATTTAAACCCGTTTGCATTCTAATTAATTGAGCAAATTGACCATTATGATTTGTTTCTATGATTATCGTATTTTCATCTACAAATTTTTCTAGTTCTTCTGTTTTTAAAGGCCAAATATATTTAAAGTGAAGGTTTTCTACACTAATATCTTCTTTTTCTAATTCCGACATTGCATCTTGCACAACTCCAAAATTGCTACCCCAAGATACAATCTTTATATTTTCTTTTCCATTTGCTTTGTTTTTATGAAATTCTGGTTTAGGTAATCTTGAAAGTAGTGTTTGCTCTTTTAATAATCTTTTTTGAATCATTTTAGATGCCATTTCAGCATCTTCTGTAACATTTCCCTCTTCATCATGTTCATCACTATTTGCATTAAAGTCTGCAGCTTTTGTACCAGGGAGCCATCTTTCAGATATGCCATCTTGTGTAAACTGATATCTATCAGAAGATAAAAGTTGAGACGCTTTATTGGTATCCAATATCAATTTACCTCTGGAAATTTGAATTTTATTTGTATCTAATTGAGGAACTTGATAAATACTTTCAGCTACTAACTTATCTGTCAAAACAACTACTGGAATTTGGTATTCATCTGCAATGTTCATTGCCTCTTGAATCGCATAAAATGAATCTTGTGCATCTTTTACTGCAATTACACACCTGCTAAATTCTCCATGTCCTGAAAAAATGGATAGCATTAAATCGCCTTGAGTTGTCCAAGTAGGTAATCCTGTTGCAGGCCCAGGTCTTTGACCTAAAACAACTACAAATGGGACTTCTATCATGGCAGATAAACTTAAATGTTCTGTCATTAAATCAAAACCACCGCCCGAAGTTGCTGTTAAAGCTCGAGTTCCCATATGCATTGACCCTATTGCCATTGCAGCTGCTGTTATTTCATCTTCTGCCTGTTTTACTATAATTCCACTTTCTGGTGCATATTCTGACAAAACTGTCATTATAGAACTGGTTGGAGTCATTGGGTAAGAGTAAAAAATTCTTACTCCACTATTAATTGCTCCTAATGATATGGATTCGTTTCCGGACATCAAGTAAGAATCGGTTTGGTGATAATGTGATGCAAACTTTATCATTTTCAAGTTGGCAAAATTTGAATAGTGTAGTTCAACCTTTTGTTCATCACTAACTTCAAGTGGTTTTAAAACTCTACGTGTTAAAGGCAAATTTAAATTGTACTTGTATTCAAATCCGATATTTGCGCAACTTAAATCTATTTCCAATAATTTTGGCTTATCTTTAAAAGTATCTTTAACAATTTCGATTAGTTTTTTGTGTTCAAGCCCTAGCAAATTCCAAATTGAACCTAATAGAACCATGTTAGCCGTTAGCTCGTTACCACCTTGTTCTTTGGATAATTGAAACCCAGGTATGTAAATTAATTTTGTATTTAAGTTTTTGAGTGATTGGTATTCAGAATCATTTATTCTTGGATTATCTATATCATGAATAATGTAGCTGTTAGGGTTAAGTTCATCTTGATGCCACTGTGTGCCTTGTTTATTTAAGACTACAAGCAGGTCTATTTTTTTGGTAGAAGATAGTACGGGACTATTTGAAATATCTATTTGATAGGTTGAATGACCTCCCTGAATCAAAGATGGATATTCTCTATACCCAAAAACATAATACCCGCTTCTTTTTAAGCCCTTGGCTAGCATTTCTCCAAGGACGTTTACCCCTTACCAGATCTACCTACTATTTTTAGTGAAAATCGATTATGCATTAACTATATTGACAATACTAAACTTAAAAACATTTAAAACTAGATCTGCGAAAAACGATGTGACATAACAAGGATATCAAAAGTAATTATCTATAGGAAGCAGTATTATTTTAACTAAATTGAATTATTTAAACCAAATCTTCTGGTTAAAATGTTTCTTAGCTTAAATATTAGAATTATCTTTTGTTTAATGTTTAAAAGCGGCAAGCCTAGAGATATTTGTTCGTGAATTATATTATTAGCATATCGGTTTAAAGTACTTACAAAATTACTGAGCTCTTGTTTAGGAGCCATTTTCATTTCTGTTCTTCGAGCAAAGTCTTCCAAAACTTCTCTAAAAGCAGAGTTAGTGATATCAATATTAAGAACCTCACCTCTTGATTGACGGTCAGATATGTAACCTTCATAGGTTATATTATCTTTAATTATATTTATTGGGTTTGCATTTATAGGTACATCAAACTGCTGAAATCTTTGATTAAAGTAACCAATTAGCATTCTTTGAAATTGAAAGTATTTTGGATTTACCCCAATAAAGTCTACGAAAGTAAGTGCATCTTCCAAATCAACACCTGATAATTCCTCTAATAGCTCTGAATAAACACTAAATGAATTACTTGGAAGAGCATACATTAATGCAGTATTTCTAGAATCTACATAAGCTCCAAAAGTTTTTTCTTTAGATTCTGTTGCTACATAAGAGTCTGTATCTCTTAGCAAATTTGCTAATTGGTTTGAACTAATTGACCAAACACCTTCCATGTCAAAAGAATCTTCT
>JBAOIR010000049.1:0-257623 GCA_037045585.1 Microthrixaceae bacterium | reverse complement strand
AAGGAAAGAAGGAGCCGGGTACCTACGTGGCCCGTTCGTTGGACCGTGGCGCGACGATCACCAGGAATCTCAAGGTGGACGAGGGGGGGCTCGTTTGGCACGGCGGTGACGAGCTGGTCCTTAATTCATGGTCTACGTAGCTTGGCGCAAGATTTTTGAAGGCAATGTTCGTGAAACTGTGGTCGCCCGTTCGACGGACCACGGGGAGACCTTCGAGGCGCCCGTGATCGTGGGGCATGATCGATGGGTATTCCCGGCCTGCCCGCATCGTCCGGCCTCGATGGGTGTGGACCGTCTGGGTCCCTTGACGTCGTCGGGTACACGAAGGAACGGACGAAATCCCCGCCGTCTACATCGCCTATTCGGACGATCGGGGGAAGAGTTTTTCTGAAAAGCGGAAAGTCAACGTCTCGAAAAACACCTTTCCCGACCATCCGCAGATTGCGGTCGATCCCGAAGGACGGATCGTGGTGGTGTGGGAGGAGCAGGCTCCGGTCAAGCGGGATGTGGTGATGAGCGTCTCGATGGGATCGGGCGCCGTTTACGGCGCCGCACAAGGTAAAACGAGAAAAAAGCCAGACTCCGGTCGTGGCGGTGAATAGTCAGGGCCTGTTTGCCTTGGCCTGGATGGAGCATGGCATGCCAGGTCATAAAATTGTGATGCAAACCGTGAAGGTGCCTTCGGTGAAGGTGGCGGCAACCGGTGCGTTAGCTGGGTGGGTTTGTGATTGAACGATGATGCCGACGGGATTGTTGAAAGGCCTCATACTGGCGGTTGTGCTGAGCACGACGGCCGGTCCTGTATGGGCGGATGATCCTTTCGCCGCGTTGAAAATCGCGCGGGTTGCACCGGGCATTGCCGCTGCGGCCTTTGAGCTACAGTCGCTGGATGGCCGGTCGGTGCAACTCGCGGACTTGAAGGGAAAGTCGTCGTGGTGAATTTCTGGGCCACCTGGTGCGGGCCCTGCAAAGAAGAAATGCCGGCCTTTGAGCGTCTCCGACGGCAGCTGGACCCCGACCGCTTCGTGTTGCTGACCATCACGACCGACTTGCAGCGCGCCGGCATCAAGCAGTTCCTGGCTAATCTCAACGTGCAACTCCCCGTGTTGTTCGACGAGCAGCAGGATGTCTCGCAAGCCTATCTGGTGCGGGCCTTGCCGACCACGGTGTTCATCGACCGGCAGGGGGCCTTGCTGGGCCGCGCTGTCGGACCGCGTGAGTGGGATGCGCCCAAGGCGGTGCAGGCGTTGCAGGGGCTGATGCCATGAGCCGTCTCAAGACACCCTCCGTCGGACTCGCGGCCGCACTTGCGGGGATCTATCTGGTCCTGGCGGCGTTCTCCATGGCCTGCGCCTTCGACCATGCCGACCCCATGTCGGCCGGCCATCATCATGGCGGAACGGTCTCTCACTCCAGTTTCTGTAATTGGGCTTGTCAGGCCAATCCCACGTCGGATGCTGCGGCGTCCGCACTGGTGCTTCATCCGTTCCTTGTGGTCGCGCTGTTTGTCGAGCGCGATCATACCGTCATCGCCGGCGGCGCGGGCTTCCACGCCGCCTCTCGCGCGCCGCCCGTTCAATCGTAATTCCATTTCAGATCGCTAGGTGTTCTAGCAGCTTTTCTCGTCCGGCCAGACAGGGGCGGGAAGGGTATGTCTCTGCTGTCGTGTGCACAGTTGTGCCAGGAGGACGTGTATGTGGGCCCGTCGGTATTCATCTCAAATTCAATTCATTCTGTTTCTTACTCTCGTCGCGGCGCTGCCGTTGAGCGCGCTCCACGTCTTTGCGCAGGAGGAGTCGGCCACCGGCGCCGTCGTGGAAAAAAGCGCGCGTGAGCGGGACTTGAGGGATCAGCTACAGAAAATTCTTCATGAACTGGAGGAACTCCAACAGGCGCCTGCAGGTGGCGCGACCGCCGCGCCGGTACAGCCGTCGGTGGTGCAGGAACCGTCGGAAGGAAAAGCCGCCGAAGCGATTCCGCAATTTGAACTGGCCGATGTCAGCATCGTGAGCGACCGGGTGCAGCGGCGTCCGGAAGGGATCACGCTGTCGGCGACGGAGCAGTCGGAAACCGAATCGCAGCCGACCAGGACGCTTCGTGAGTCGATGGAGTCGCTCCCCGGCGTGATCCTGCGACAGGCCAACGGACCGAGGGATTTCAGTATTTCGATCCGTGGCTCGGGCGTGAAGACCTCGTTTGCGGTGCGTGAGATCAAGATGTACGAGGACGGATTCATCCAAACGCAATCCGATGGATTGTCCCGTCTGGATATCCACGATCCCTGGTTCATGCGGAGCGTCGAAGTCACGCGAGGCGCGTCGTCCTCTCTCTACGACAACTACGCACTCGGCGGCATGGTGCACTTCCGTACGAGGCGCGGCAGTGACATCAACGGGATGGAGAGTTTCATCAGCGGCGGGTCCTACGGCTATCAGAAATACGGATTCGCCGTCGGCCAGCAATTCGACAATGTGGACATCTCGCTCTTCGGCAGTCACGTCGCCGAGGATGGATTCATTCGCCACAGCGACTACAGCACGCAAACGATGAATTTCAATTTTCGCGTGAAGGTAGACGACAAACAGAACCTGTATTTCAAGGCCATTACGAACTGGCTGGATTCGCGGGTGCCGACGCGGCTGACGCAGTCGCAGTTCGATGCCGACCACCGGCAGGCCGGCGGCATCAACAATGCGACGAACGCGGTGCTGCTGGCCCAGCGCCGCTTGGACCGGCGGAATATCATCGGTGGAATGTATGAACGGCAGATCGATGCCAACACCGTCTTGACGATGGAAGCCGACTACGACGTGAAGGACATCAACCAGACCTTCACGCAGATCAGCGACAACATCAATCCGAACTACAAACATTACACCGATCTACGTCACGACGGGCGGCTGTTCGACATGCCGTTGCGGAGTTACGTCGGATTTTTCGTGAATCAGATGGAGCAGGAAGGGAACACCTTCAATAACCTCCAGGACTTCTTCGGCACGCGCGGCACGTTGGCGCAGAACAGCCGCGGGACGATCCGGAACATCGGCGGACGGTTTCGGGAAGAATTGGAATTTATTCCGAAGTGGACCCTGGCCGCAGGCCTCGGGTTCGAGCAATCGCAGTTGAGCGTGCAGACGATCAACTACACCGCCGGGGCGGTGAGTGGCCGGTCCGGAGCCGAACGGAGCTTCAGCAACTGGGCGCCGGAACTGTCGGTCAGCTGGAAGCCGGCCGACGGATATCGCCATTGGGTGCGCGCCTCCACCGGGTATGCCATTCCGGGGTTCGGCAATCTGTTGACCAATCCCTTTACGGGTCTCGCCGGAACCAACTTCGATCTGAAGCCGCAGAAAAACCTCAACGTCGAACTCGGCACGGAATCACGGCTGCACAAGACCTTGACCGTGCAGTTGGTCGGCTTCGTCACGTTCGTCAAAGACGAAATCATCACCCAGGTCGTGTCCAACACCGGCGGCCAGGCTGCGATCAACGCGGACTCGTCGCAATATCGTGGCATTGAGTTGTTCTACGACTGGCGGCCGTTGGACGGGTTGCGGCTCTCCGGCGCCTACACGCACATCGATGCGCGGTACATCAACTTCAGCGACCGGTTCCTGGCCGGCGGGATTCCGACGGCATTCGTGCGGGACGGCAAGGCGGTGCCGAACGTGCCGACCGACACGTTCAATTTCAAGGAGTCCTACGATCATGCCGCCAGCGGGTGGGGCGGTTGGGTGGAAGTCAACTATATGAACAGTTACTTCCTGAACAACAACAACACGGTGGGGATCCCCTCCTATGTGATCGCCAACCTGAATATCCATAAGAACTTCGAGTTCCACAATAACAAGTGGATCCGGTTCGCGAAGTTCTTTGCGGAGATCGACAATATCGCCGACAAGAAATATGCGGCCTCCGGCAACGTGGTGGCCGATAGCACGGCCGATGCGAACAAGACGTTGTTCTTTGCCGGGTATGGCCGGTCGTTTTATGCCGGGGTGACATTGGGATTGTTCTAACCATGTGGCGCGAGCGGTGCCCGGATGCGGGGCCGCTCGCGCCCTTAACAAGGAGATTGCCATGAACAAGCAACTCTTGCGGGTCGGTGAGGCGGCGGATGTGTTGGCGGTGAGCCGTTGGACGATTTATCGGTGGGTGGAGGAAGGGCGGTTGGAGGGCACCAAGATCGGGCGCGGGAGCCTCAGGGTGTTCCGCACGTCGCTGGACCGGCTGGTGCAAAACAATAAGACGCAGGAAATGAACCTGACCGTCTGATGCGTGTCTCGCAAAGGCTGCACCCGGCCCGTGAGAGGTCGATGCGGGCTTGTGTGCGCGAGTGAGAGGACCTATGCATCGCATTCTGTTGTGTCTGGTGTTTCTGCTGGCCGGTTGCGCGGGAGGGACGGGCCTGTCCTCATCGTCGAAGGCCTCGCAGCAGACCGGGCCGTCCGGGAGCGATTCCTACGCCTTCATCAACGGCCGATGGTTCGACGGGAAAGGGTTTCAGGCGGCCACTTGGTATTCAGTCCAGGGACGTTTGACGCGCACCCCGCCGCAGGGGAAGGTCGAAACGGTGGACCTCTCCGGCCTGTTCGTCGTGCCGCCGTTCGGTGAAGCGCACAATCACAACGTGGAAGGTCCGTGGAATGTTCGGGCGGTGGCGGAGCGGTATCTCAAGGACGGCGTGTTCTATGTCAAGAATCCCAACAACGTCCGGGACTTCGCCTTGCAGATTCGCAGCGCCGTCAATCGACCGACGAGCATCGATGCGACCTTTGCGCATGCCGGACTGACGGGGCGGGGCGGCCATCCCATCGCGTTGTATGAGGATGTGTTGCGCGTCGGCCGGTATGAGCCGGCGATCGGGCCGGTCGAGCGGGGCTGGTTTGAGAACCGGTCGTACATCGTGCTCGACACCGACGCCGATGTGGAGACGAAATGGCCGGTGATCACGAGTGGCCGGCCTGACTTCCTGAAAGTGTATCTCGTGCATTCCGAAGACGAGGACGCGACCGGGAACGTCCGGACAGTCCCCGCAGCGAAGCGGTTTGCATCCTCGACTCGTGGCACAGATTGTCGCCAAGGCCCATGCGGCAGGGCTACAGGTGACGGCCCATGTCGAAACGGCGGCGGACTTTCGCCATGCGATCCGTGCGGGAGTCGATGAGATTGCGCATGTGCCGGGATGGTTGGTGAACAGTGCCGCCGATGCGGAGTCCGCCCGACTCACGGAAGCGGATGCGCGGTTGGCCTTGGAACGTCACGTGCGGGTCGTGACCACCGCTGTGGCGGGAAGCGCCATGCCCTCCGTGACAGGACATCACCCGCACGGGCACTACGAAGGGCATGCCACCGGGCCGTCCGATCATCACGCAACGGCGCCGGATGAATCATTGTCACAGGTTCTCAAGGACAACATCGCGTTGCTCCATCGCGTGGGAGTGCGCGTCGTGGTCGGCAGCGACCATGCCGAGACATCGCTGGCGGAAGTGATGCAATTGCACAGGTTCCATCTCTTCGACAACCTCACGCTGCTCAAGATGTGGTGTGAGGACACGCCGGCGGCGATTTTTCCCGACCGTCGGATCGGGCGATTCGAGGAGGGGTACGAGGCCAGTTTTGTCGCCTTGGCCGGCAACCCCATCGAGGATTTTTCACAGGTGCAGCGCATCGTGCGGCGATTCAAGCAGGGTGTGAATCTCGATCGTTCCTTCCGTCATGACGCCGCCCCTTCAGGGGCCGGTCATCGGGCTCACTGACAAGTCAGGCGGCCTGGACTGGTCAGTCGATATGATCGTGTCTTTTTTATTTATTTTTGCAGGAGGAGTCGAGCGATGAAGGCAGTGGTGTGGTGGGGAAGAGGAACGGCGGCGGCCTGTCTGGTCGCGGCCTTGATGGTGGGGATCGAACCGTCTGTTGCGCAGGCGGCCGGGGAGCCGTCGGATCAGGAGGCGCCGGTTGTCGTGGTCGATCCGGTGGAGGTGAAGGGCAAGCGGATTGAAAACGTCGAGGATGTGAAGCAGGAACTTGCCCGCCGGCCGGGCAGCAATATCCTGATCGAGGAAAAGCAGATCACCGAGTCGCGGGCGATCAACCTGCAAGACGTGTTGCAGTTCGCGCCCGGCGTACGGTTTCAGTCGCGTTTCGGCGCCGATGAAGGACAGTTCCAAATCCGTGGCACGTCGTTGCGCAATAACTTCCATCATCGCGGGATCAATATTCTCATCAACGGCATCTTCTTCGGCGATGCCGACGGGTTTTCGACTTTGAATCGATCGACCTTTTGGCCTACGAGCGGATCGAAGTCTACAAGGGCGCGAACGCCCTGCGGTACGGCGCGAACAGCATCGGCGGCGCGATCAATTTCGTGCCGCGCACCGGGTATAGCGCCTCGACCCTGCAAATGCGGATGCTCGGCGGCAGCTTCGGCATGGTGAGCGGGCAGGTGTCCAGCGGCAAAGTCCTGCAGCCGTTCCAGGTGGGCAACATGAGCGCGACGATGGATTACTACATCAGCGTGTCAGGCAATCGCCAGGACGGATTTCAAGATAACAGTCAGCAGGCCCGGGAGCGCATCAATGCCAACATCGGCCTGCAACTCGGCAACCACCAGGAGATCCGCGCCTACTTTCTGCAGGCGAATGTGGCGGAGCGGATTCCTGGATCGTTCACCAACGGGACAGCTGTTTTTCAACCGGCAGCAGGCGGGCGGGCAGAGCCCTCCCGGCACCCCGCCGTTTTTTGCGTGTAATCAGAATAACCAAGTCTGTAACTAGGGGCGGTACTACAACTTGCAGCGGATCGGAATCGCGTACCACAACGAGTTCGCCCCCAACCAATACTTTGAGATCATTCCCTACTTCTCGAACCAGTACGTGGACCATCCGATCTTTCAGACGATCCGACAGGAGAACAATAACGTCGGCGGTGAGTTCCGGTACGTGAACTCCAACTCGTTGTTCGGTAAGAACAACTCGTTCGTCGCCGGATTCCAGCCGCGATACGGCAATCAGCGGCAGCAGCGGTTCGTGAACATCAACGGCAGTATCGGGGCGCTGACGCAGAACTATACGGCCAAGACGACGTATTTCGGCGCCTATGCAGAAGATGCGTTCGATGCCACCAAGGATTTCACCATCGTGCTCGGCGGCCGGTGGGATTACACAGGGCGTCAGGCGACGGTGGATAATTTCGGGCCGGCCGGGAATCCGTTCAATCCCAATACGCCGTCCACGCCGACCGGCACGAACCGGCCGTTACAGCATTTCGATGCAATCAGCCCGAAGATCGGGTTCGTGTATCGCACAACGCCGACCTCGCAACTGTATTTCAATGCCAGCCGGGCCTATGAGGCGCCGCTCAATCTCGAGTTGTTCTCGTCGGTTAACGCGAACGGCACGCCGAATACAGGCTTCCTGAACCTCGATGCCCAACGGGCATGGCAATTGGAACTCGGTCACCGAGGAACATCAGCGGACAAGCGCTACACCTGGGATGTGACCGTCTACAACCTGGAAATGCAGAAGGAAATTCTGGCCTCGATCATCAACAACCAAGGAACGTTCCAAAATGCGAACGGCACGCGGCATACCGGCGTGGAAGCCGGTGGCGGGATGGTCTTGGGGAAAGGTCTGTTCGCGCAAGGCGGAGCCGGACGAGAGGACAGCCTGCAGACGCGTGTGGCCTACACCTGGTCGCGTTTCAAATTCACCGACGATGTGCGGGGCGGCGGGAGCGGCGGGGCCGAATGTGCTGATCGCCAAGGACGGGAATACGGTCGCCGGCGCGCCGGAACATAGCCTGAACGTGGAGTTCCGGTACGACCATCCGTCAGGCTGGTGGATCGCGCCGAATATCGAATGGTCGCTGTCCGGCTTTTATACGGACTATCAAAACACCATCAAGAACCCCTCCTATGCGCTTATCAATCTGCGTTCTGGATGGAACGTCGATGAACACTGGACGCTCTTTGCCGAAGGACGTAATTTGACCGATAAGACCTATGCCGGCGCGGTGGTGGTGAACGATCAGTTCAATCGGTATGCCAACGCGGGATTGGGCATCAGCGCGTTTGGAGGAGTGGAGTACAAGTTCTAACCGGCTGTGGAAGCAGGCTGCAGGCAGCGTGCTCGCATGGCACGCAGGGGCCCATCGTCGGATGGGCTCCTGCTGCACCGTTCGCGAAAGGTGGTGAATCAGCCACGCATCGCTCCTGGCGGGGTGATGCTGCTCAAAAATGGGATAGACGACCGTCGTCCGAACATGTGATAAATATGTCCGTCGGGTATTCCCGGATATGGGCATGTCCTGGTAACTTCAGGGATAGACCGTGCCGGCCATGTACGGACTTTTCATTTTTTTTGTGCTTGTCTGGAGCGTGGTACCGGTCTATGCCGATTCCAGCTCCGCGCCTCCGCCCACCGAAGCCTTCGCCTCACTTCCCCGTATCGCCTCCATCCAACTCTCTCCCTCGGGTCGGCACCTCGCCGTGCTTCGTCACCACGAGGGGAAGACCTATCTGGATACCCAAACGGTCACGGGGCAGGATGCGCATCGAGTCGTCTCCACGGACAACCAAGAATATGTCATCACCTGGTTCCGATGGGCCAATGATGAACGGGTGTTGGTGAGCGTGCGTTTTGCCGATACACGTGAGGGGATCGATTCACAGGAAACCCGGCTGTTGGCAGTGAACCGGGATGGAACGCAACAGAACGGCAATCTCCTCCGGGTGAGTTCCTTTCCTTCGATCTTCGGGAAAAAGCACTTTCCTCAATTCCAGGATCGCCTGGTGGGCACCATTCCCGGCGATCCCAGGCATGTCTTGATTGCGCTTGACCTGGAGCGTCCGAACTCTCCTGATGTATATAAAGTGGATATCTATTCCGGCGAGCGGACGCTGGTGCAGACCAATCCAGGTCTACAGCCAGGGCCACGGAATGTGTTGCAGTGGATAGCCGATCGCGAAGGCCGGTTGAGGGTCGGAGTCGGCCAATTCGGCACCACCGTGCGGGTGATTTACAAGGTGCCGGAATCCACGCTCTGGCGTGAGTTGGCGGAGTATGACCTGGCGAAAGAAACCGGAATGGTGCCCTTGGCCTTCGATGCCGACCCGGACTGGCTCTATGTGAGAGATCAGCATCAGGGCAAGGCGGCCATCTTCAAGATGAACGTCGCCGATCGTCGCGTGGACCGTCTCCTCGTTGTCGCCGATGCGAAGCGCGATTTAACCGGCGAGTTGGTGTATGCGCCGGGACGCAAGAAAGTGGTCGGGGTCCGCTACAGCGCGGCGGACGAGCGGGTGCTCTTTTGGGACTTCGACGCGCAGCGGCTGCAGGCCCGCATCGATCGGGCGATTCCAGGGCGGGTCAATGTGATTCACAGCAGCAGCGACGACGGGCGGCTTCACGTCGTGAAATCGAGCGGCGCGGCGCATCCTCCGCAATGGTCGCTTTTCGATGAACACGACGGGCGGATGGTATTGCTCGGCAAGTCGTACCCTGATCTTGAGGCCGCCGGGTTGGTGTCGTCGCGGGACGACGTTCATTACGGCGCGGGACGGAAAAGAGTTGCCCGTCTTCCTGACCGTCCCGAAGGATCGAGACCCGCGTGAGCTTCCGTTGATTGTCTTTCCCCATGGAGGACCGGCGTCGCAGGGACGCGATGCGTTCAATTATTGGACGCAGTGGTTTGTGAGCCGCGGGTGGGCGGTGCTGGCCCCTCGGTTTCGAGGAACCGAGGGGTATGGCGACGAGTTGCTGCGAGCCGGGTTCCAACGCTGGGGCCTGGAGATGCAGGACGACGTGACCGATACGGTGCAATGGGCGATTCGCTCCGGCCTCGCAAGCGCACACCGGATCTGTATCGTCGGATCGGGATACGGAGGGTATGCCGCCTTGATGGGCGCGGTGAAGACACCCGACTTGTATCGTTGCGCCGTCAGTCTGGGCGGGGTGACCGACTTGCCGCAGGTCGTGTCCGACAGCCGTTGGTACCTCAATCAGAAACCGCTTGCCGAACTGCGTATCGGTTCCTGGTGGAACGACCGCGAACGGCTCCGCGACACGTCGCCGGTCTTTCATGCGAACGAGATTCGCCTCCCGCTGCTCCTGATGCACGGCGCCATGGACCGTGCGGTGCCGGTGTCGCATGGTCGAGACATGGCCGAGGCGCTGAAAGCGGCCAACGTCACGACCTACCGATATGTGGAACTTCCCTTCGCCGATCAGACGCTGAGTCGGGAACAGGACCGCCTGCAGGTGTTTACGGAACTGGAACAATTTCTGAAGTCCCACCTCGAATGAATCTGCCTCACGGTCGAGCATCCATAGGTATCCGTCGGTAGACAGCTCCGGCCCCCCCCCATTACACTGCCGCCGCTATGAAAGCAGCGGTTCGAGGGAGCGGGCAGTGTCGTATCGGGATAGGGCTGTTCGTCGTCCTCTACGCCCTTTTCCTGGCTGCCTCCCCGGTCTGTGTCGGCGCGGGTCTTGTTCCTGTACCGGGTTCACAGACTCATTCCCACGACACAGCCCATGCCCTTCCCTGTAGCGCGGTCTGCCAGAGCCAAGCCGACACGGGGCTAGTCCCGGACATGCCTCCGGATGCACCGGTTGTCTCGGTAGCGATCGGCGCAGAGACGCGCTTTTCCCCGAGCGCCCATTCCCGTTCTTCCGTGATTCGTTCACGTGCTCCTCCGGCTCCCCTCGCGTCGTGACGATCGCCTCTCCATGTCCTCGATTCCGGCTTGCGGACGTTGTCCTGCCCCCTGGGTGCCGGGCGCGTCCTTGCGCAAAGGGAGCATAAAGTCATGTCATTGTTACGATGGGTTATCGTCATACTGGGTCTCACTTTTATGCAGATAGGTTCGGGGCCTCATCCTGCCCGCGCGACGGAAGTGTCGAGCGGAGGCGAAGAGGTTGTAGAAGAGGCTGTACTGGATCAGCGCGAACAGGCACTAAAGCAAAAGCTGAAGGGGATCATCGACCAACTAGAAGAAGTCAAAGACATGCGCAGGGCGAGAGGGCGGCAAGCGCCTGAGCCGAGTGTGATCCAAGAACAGCAGGTGGAAGGACCGCCGGGAACAGTCCCGGAAATCGCCTTGACCGATATTCGGGTCATGAGCGGGCGTGTGGAGAGCCGGCCGACCGGCGTGACGCAGTCCTCGACGGACCGGAGCGAACACGAATCGCAGCCGACCCGGCATCTGCGGGAGTCGTTGGAGTCGATTCCCGGCATCGTGCCACGGCAGGAGCATGGCGGGCGCGAGGTGAATCTCTCGATTCGTGGGTCGGGCAACAAGACCGGCTGCTGCGTCCGCAACATCAAAATGTACGAAGACGGCTTTTCCGTGACGCAGCCCGACGGCACGGCGCGTCCCGAGCTTCACGATCCCTGGTTTCTTCAGAGCATCGAGGTGCGGCGCGGTCCGTCGTCGTCGTTGTACGACAACTATGCCCTCGGCGGAATGGTGCATTTACGGACGAGGCGCGGCCGGGACATCGACGGGGTGGAAACGTTCGTCAGCGCCGGTTCGTATGGGTACCACAAAGAGGCGATCGCGATCGGCAAGGAGTACGGCAATTTGGACATCGCGTTGTTCTCGAGTTATCAGCGCGAGGACGGGTGGCGGGATCATAGCCAGTATTGGATGTCCACGGTCAATCTCAACATCCGCTATCGCATCGATGATCGGCAGACGCTCTATGTGAAAGCGGTCAATGTCGACGAAGATGAAAAGTTTCCCACGCGTTTGACGCTCAGCCAGTTTCAGGCGAATCCGCGGCAAATGGGCGGGACCTCCACGACGAACCCCGTCACCCTAGGGCAAAAGTTGCGCGACCGGCTAACGATGGTCGGAGCCATCTACGAGCGGCAAATCGACGCGAATACGGTACTGACGACCGAAGCCGATTACCACGTAAAGGACATCAACCAGCCGGTAGGGGCCACCATCAATCCCAGCTTCAAGCACTACACGGACCTGCGGCACGACGGGCGGCTCGGCAGCATGCCTTTGAAGAGTTACGTCGGGTTCTTTCGCCAACTATCTGGAACAGGAAGGGGTGAATAATCTCAATCTGAACAATGGGTCCGGGGCCTTCGGGCCGGTGACCCAGCAGAACCGCTTCTCGGTGCGCAACATCGGCGGCCGGTTCCGCGAGGAACTGGAGTTCGTGCCGAAGTGGGTCCTGGCGGTGGGGTTGGGATACGAGCGCTCCGACATCTCCGGCTTCGTCAATAATTTTTCCGCCACGACGACGACCAGCACGCTCGGGAGCACGATCGGCGTGAACCGGTCGTTCGACAACTGGGCGCCCGACATCTCGCTGAACTATCGGGTGAACGAGGGCACGAACATCTGGACGCGTGCCTCGGTGGGCTACGGCATCCCGCAATTCAGCAACATGACGGTCGGGCTGGACGGTAATCCCGGCTTCAACAACAACGTCAAGCCGCAAAAGAACTTCAATGTCGAAATCGGAACCAACACGCAAATGACGCCGACCCTCTGGGTCGAGGCGGTTGGATTCTGGACCTTCTTCAAGGACGAAATCATCACGCAAAGCGTGCCGATCACCCCGACGACGGCGGGCAATTTCGCCGTCAATGCAAAGGAATCGCAGTATCGAGGTATCGAATTGGGCTGGCGTTGGGTGCCCGTGGAAGGCATGCGTCTCACCGGCGCCTACACGCACATGGACAGTCAATACATTCGCTTCGTCGATCAATTCGGGACCGGCGGCGTCGTCACGCGGGTCAATCAGTCGGGACGCCAGGTGCCGTCCGTCGAAAAGAACGTGCTCAATATGAAGGCGGCCTACGACCATGCGCCGACCGGGCTCGGCGGTTGGGTCGAGGGAAGCTGGATCGACAGCTTCTACGTCAATAACAGCAACACGCTCGGCGCCCCCTCCTACGTCCTGTTCAATGCCAATCTGCACCACTATTACCGCACACACAACAATCGCTACATCAAGTTCATAAAGACGTATGTGGAACTGGACAATATCTTCGACAAGGCCTACGTCGCGTGGGCCACGCCGGTGGCGGACAGCGTGGCGGATGCCAACAAACAGGCGTTCTACGCCGGGATCGGACGGTCGGCCTATGTGGGAGTGACGTTGGGGTTCTAACAGGGGGAGGCGGCAAAGGTGAGAAGCGTGAGACGTCAAACGTCAGGGGGGTGATCATGGAAGGCATGAAGGAACTGGTGGAGTACGGTGTGATCGGCCTCTTGATCGGACTGAGCCTGTGGGCGGTCGCGGTGGCGATCGAGCGGTGGTGGTGTTACTGGCGGATCGATGTACATGCGTACCCGTCGCTCGACGCCTGTGAAATCGCGTTGACCAGACGGCTGGTGGTGATTGGAACCGTGCCGGCCAACGCCCCCTACATCGGCCTGCTCGGCACCGTGTTGGGCATTATGTTGACGTTCCACACGATGGGCAGCTCCGGCGCCATGGCGGTGACGACGATCATGATCGGCCTGAGTCTCGCGCTGAAGGCGACGGCGGCCGGGCTCGTGGTCGCCATCCCCTGTGTCGTCATGAATAACATGCCCCGGCGGCGTGTCTGCGAGTTGTTTGCGCAGTACAAGGCGCGCCATGGAGCGTGAAGTCGATCAGATCAACGTGATTCCGCTGGTGGATATCATGCTGGTGCTGCTCGTGATCGTCTTGACCACAGCGACGTTCATCACCACGGGGCAGATCCCGGTGAATCTGGCGAAAGCTTCGACCTCGGCCGACCGGCATGACCGGCCGATCGTCGTGACAGTCACGGCTGAGGGGACGGTCTTCGTGGACGACCGTGCGATCGACGAGGAACAATTGGAGATCGTGCTGGCGCCGAATCCCCGGCACTCGCCGGTGCTGGTGCGTGCCGACAAGGTGACGCGGCTGGAGCGATTCGTCGTCATCGTGGATCGCATCCGCGGGCTGGGGTTCCAGCAGGTCGGTTTGGAGGTGCTGCGCGGATGAGGGGGTGCGCCTGCTAGGAGTTTCATGCCGCGGGTCTACATCGCCGCCATCATCATACGTAGCCTGTAGGGGAGAGAAAAGGCCAGGCGCAATGCGTTTCTGTTGCATCCATGAGTAGCCATCGGTAGCTGCGCCCAAGTTCACCTGATATAGACTCGATGCCGGATCATGGACAGAACAAGACACAAATTGATGGCGCTCTTGTTGCTTGCGCCGCTCTATTGGTGGACGATCTGTGTGGTGCCTCCGCTCGGAGTCGTCGAGTTTACCACCCATATTATTGAGTCGGGCGAACACTGCAATAGCTTCTGCGCACACCTGTTCGACCCCCTTCCGCACCCTCACCTCGTGAGGCTTCCCCTGTTGCTGGGCGTGAGTGACTCGCCCCTGCGTCCCTTGGTCGGATGGAGTATCCCTCCTCAGGCCGCGCGCGGACAGCCGTCACTGTCGCATTCGGTCAGCCATGGTTTTCGTGCGCCCCCCTCCCGATCTGCCGTTGCCTAGCTGAATGGGCAGAGTGCGCCTCGTCGGACCCCGGTCTCGTACCTGGTTCGGCGCGGCTTTATCACGTCATCTCATCCAAGGAGTGTTCACAGTGTCATTCATGACAATCTGTCGCGGGCGAGTTGTGAAAGTGTCGATGGTGGGTTTGATGCTGGCGATCGGTGCGCCGAGTCAGCCGGCATTTACTGATGAGGGACAGGATCCGCCCGTCGAGCCGGTGGTCGCGCCGACGGTGGTCGTGCAGGGGACTCGCGCCTATCCGGAGGGTACCGGCACACTTGGTTTGCAGGAGCAGACGAGCGGAAGTTCGCGACTCGGCGTGACGTTGCGTGAGATCCCGGCGAGCGTCGAGGTGATCACGCAGCAGACGATGCAGGAACGCGGGTTGAGGTCGGTATCGGAAGCCATTCAGGCGGCGACCGGCGTGACGGTAGGCGACCACCCTGTGGCGCCCGGAGCATTCCAGATGCGAGGGTTCGGCCAATCGCAACTGCGGTTGCTGTTCGACGGCTTGTCCCTCGGGTCCACGAGTTTCGTCACGCGTCCACGCGATTCGTGGAATTTGGAGCGCATCGAGATCCTGAAAGGCCCGGCATCGGTCCTCTATGGGGAAGGCGCGGTGGCGGGGATGGTCGATCTGGTCACTAAGCGGCCCGTGCGTGAGGCGCAGGGTAGCGAGGCGTTCCTATCGTACGGGTCCTTCAATACGGTACGCGCCGGAGTGGGCAGCGGGGGCCGGCTTTGGTTCGACAAGCTCCATTACCGGACGGATGTGAGTTATCAGAACGGGGACAGCGCCGCCGGTTACCAGCGGACACCCTATACCTATTGGAACCTGACGAGTGCGCTCTTATACGACGTGACCTCGCGGTTCAATGTCGAATTGTCATTCGACATCGCGCACGATCGGGCGAAGCCCTATTTCGGGCACGCCGCTGGTGCCGAGTGCGTTTGCGACGCAGGGTGTCAACGGCGTGGTCGTCACCAACGACGGCCGCACGGTCGACGCGCGTATGTTGCGTCAGAACTACAACGTGACGGACAGCGATATGAGCGCGCTGACGACCTGGACTAAACTGAAGGCCAACTGGCAGCCGACCGACTGGATGGAATTCCGCAACCAGACCTATTACTACACGGCCAAGCGCGACTGGATGAGTGCCGAAACCTATACGCTGGATGCGGGCACGCAACAACTCGGCCGCGATCGGTTTCTGGTGCAACACGATCAGTCCGTCATCGGCGATCGGCTGGAAGTGCAACTCAATCACCCGATCGCAGGTTTTAAGAATCGGTTTGTGAGTGGCATCGACTTCACCTACACGGATTTCAAACGCCCAAGCTTTTTCAACGGGGCGGTCGACACGGTGGATCCCTTCTCGCCCAATCAGGGTCTGTTCGGTGGAGGGTCGACGGCGCTCCAGACGGCCACCATCCTGGACACGGCGTTTTTTGCGGAAGATCAATTCAGCGTCACCGATCGGCTCAAGCTCGTGGCCGGCACACGCACGGATGATATTCACCTCGATCGTGAAGGGTTTACGGCCACTGGGGCTTCGAATGCCTTGCAGACGTTCTCGCAAAATTTTACAGCGACAACATGGCGGGCCGGTGTCGTCTACGACGTGCTGCCGGAGGCGACCGTGTATGGACAGTACGCCACCGCCGTAGACCCGGTCAGCTCTAGTCTCTTCGTTGCGCGCGCCAATCAAAAGTTCGAGTTGGCAACCGGGATGCAATGGGAGGTCGGCGCCAAAGGGCAGTTCTGGAACAAGCGCGCAGAGTGGACCGTCGCATACTTTGACATCGTGCGCAAAAATATTCTCACCCAAATTTCGCAGATCGATGCGCTCAATGTCGGCCGGCAATCGTCGAAGGGAGTGGAGCTCGACGCGGCGTTTCAAATTGACTGATGCGTGGCGTATCCAAGGAAACATTACATTTCTTTCGGCCAAGTTCGATAAATTTGCACAGCTATCAGGCGGCGTGCCGATTTCGCGGAATGGGAATCGTCCGCCGGAAGTCCCGCAAGCGGTCGCGAATCTCTGGTCCATCTATCGGGTGTCGACGCCGATCCCGTTTGATGTTGGGGCGGCAATGCGGTATGTCGGCGATAGGTACAACGATCCTGCGAACACGATTCGCCTGAACCGTACATGACCGCCGATGCGTGGATGTCGGTGCCGTACAAACAGTTCTGGATTACGTTACGTGGGCGGAATCTGTTCGATAAGAGCTATGCCATATTCGGCTCTCAGTTTTACCCCAACCAAGTCCTGATGGGCGCGCCCAGAACGGTGGAGTTGAGCGTCATGGGACGGTTCTGAGAGAGGCGATTCCATGCGGAGTGACGGGCCAGGCGGGCAGCACGAATCCTGAGGAACCTGTGCCATGTCGCCGCATACAAAAGGGGCGCTCTACGGGTTAACAGCGGCACTGTTGTTCGGTATGAGCGCCCCCGTCGCGAAATTGTTCCTGGCCGAGGTGTCCCCGGTCCTCATGGCCGGCCTGCTGTATGCCGGCGGGGGGCTTGGACTCCTGCTGTGTGAATGGGGAAGGAGGCGATGGGGAAGCGCGATCGTCGATGACGCGCCTCTCCGGCGGGCCGACCTCCCGCTGTTGACGGGGATTGTGTGCCTCGGCGGTATGGGCGGTCCTATCCTGATGCTTTTGGGTCTGCAGCGTCTCTCGGGAGTGTTCGGTTCGCTGCTCTTGAATCTGGAAGCACCGTTCACCATTGTGTTGGCCGTTGGATTGTTCAAGGAACATCTGACGAGGAAGGAAGCCGCGGGTGCTGCCATTATTCTGCTCGGTGCGGGACTGATCGGGTACGCGCCGTTCGAGCCCGTCGGCGATCTGGTCGGTGTGCTGGCGTTGAGCGGCGCGACGGTGTGTTGGGCGCTCGATAACAATCTGACGCAGAGGTTATCGTCTCTCCGGGATCCGCTGGCGGTGATGAAGGTGAAGGCCATCAGCGCAGGGATTGTCATGATCGGTGTCGGGTGCTTCGCTCATGACCGATGGCCCGAGGCCAGGGTGGTGGCGGCGCTGATGGGATTGGGGATGGTGAGCTACGGCGTCAGCCTCGTCCTGGATGCCTACGCCCTTCGATTCGTCGGCGCCGCCCGGGAGGCAGCATATTTCGCCACGGCACCGTTTGTGGGAGCGGCCTTCTCCGTCCCGTTGCTCGGTGATACTTGGGGCTCACGCGAAGTCCTGGTGGCGCTGCTGATGGGCGTGGGGGTTCTGCTCCTGCAGGGAGCGCGGCACGTCCATCTCCATACGCATGCAGAAACCGAGCATGACCATCTGCATAGCCACACCGACCCGCATCACGATCATCACGAGACGTTCGTTGAAGACACGCATGCACACCAGCACCGACATCAGCCCATCACCCACGAGCATGCGCACGTGTCGGATCTGCATCATCGTCATCCTCACGCGTAGCTCGGCGCTCGACGAATCGTCTCGCCTTGTAGTATCGAGCGGCATCCATCGGTAGCGCCTGAAATGGCGAGTCTGTTACATAACCTGCATGCCGACACGGTTCGAATCCCATCGTACGCGGAGAGCGGTTGCAGGCCTGTTGCTGGTGATCGGGGTTGCGCTGGCCTGGATGTCCGTCACGCCCACCGGCGCACTCAGTTGCCTGCACTGTTTTCTGGCGCAGCGATGGGTGGAGGCGACTGTTGCCGAACGCGACCCTCGGCAATCGGACCTCGAGACACAGGCAGATCCCTCTGCTCATGCCTCACGGTTTGTCGCCCTCGATCCGCCTCTCCCGTCTGGCCCCGCCGTTGCCGATCCTCATCAGAGCACCGTATCGAATGCGTCTTCGCCCGGTGACGCCCCCGCGGCCATGGTGTGGCAATGGGTGTTGCGCATGCGCGCTGTGCTCACGCCGCCTATGTTCGATGCCGGTTCGTTTCAGTCCCTTGCGGTTCTCGATCCAACGATTCTCGGGCTTCGCGCGCCTCCCTCGCTGATCACGACGTAGTCTCCTCTACAGCACATCAGCCCGTTATCGAAGCGCCTGCCGGGTGACTCAGCCCAGGCTACGCATCAACTACGAGGGAAAGGACCTTGTGTTATGGAAGCGCTGCCGTTCGAGCGAGGATCTCAGGGCCATCCTTCAGCAGGAACAAGCATGACTCCGTGCAAGGGGTCGGTCTGGGTCGTGTTTGCCATGGTCGCGCTCACTGGTTGTGTGGGACCGCATGCTGCGCCCAAAGCCACACAAGACGCGTCCACTGTTGCGGCGAGTTCAGAGCCTGCTGTGGAGCCGGCAGAGCCATCACCGGTCTCTACGCCTTCCACGGTGCCACCATTCCCGGTCCCGTCGATTACTGTAGCCAGGCCTGACGGCGTCTCGCAGTCTGATGACGTGCCGGTTGTGGACGTGCGGCCGGTGGTGGTCGCATCCACGCGGAACTCCTACACCGTCTCGAATACCATCACGGCCACGAAGACGGATACGTCGATTCAGGAAACACCGGCGAGCATCCAGGTCGTGCCGGCGCAGGTCATCGAAGATCAGAAGACGCCGCGGTTGAAGGATGCGTTGGAGAACGTCAGCGGCGTCCGCCCGAATCAATCGATCGGATCGGGAAATCGATTCATCATTCGCGGATTTCCGGATCTCGGGAAAACCTATCGCAATGGCCTGCTCGCCACGTCCCCGTCAGGGTTTCCGTTCGAAATGGACACGGCCAACATCGACAGCATCGAGGTGTTGAAGGGGCCGGCCTCCATCCTCTACGGCCGCATCGAGCCGGGCGGCATGGTCAACGTCAACACGAAGCGGCCATTGGACACCCCGCACGGCGCCCTGGAGCAACAATTCGGCTCCTACAATTTCTATCGCACGCTCTGGGACGTCGGCGGGGCCATTACCGATAGTCGGTCGTTGTCGGTTCGCTTTGCCGGGGGCTATCAAAACAGCGGGTCGTTCCGCGATTTCAACTTCATCGATCGCAAGGTCTTTAACCCCAGCGTGACCTGGCGGCCGACCGATAAGACGACGATGACCGTGGATGTGGAGATCTTGAAGCAAGACTTCCGTGCCGACAGCGGCATTCCGGTCATCGGCAATCGTCCGGCCCCCGTCCCGATCAGCCGGTCGTACGGCGATCCCAATACGCCCGTGTCGTTCACGAACAAAACGCATATCGGATTTCATCTCGATCATAAGCTCAATGAGTCGTGGAAGCTGACGAACCGCTTTCTCTCCAGCTTTATCGATGCCGAGAGTATCTGGGCGAATCCGGCGCCGGCGTTCGGGAACGCGCTCCAGGCTGACGGACGCACACTGAACAGGAACATCTTCGGCCAGACGAGCTACGTGCGGACCTATGCCACGAATCTTGACCTGACCGGCAAATTCGCGGTGGCGGGAACGCAACACACGTTGTTGATCGGGATGGACTACACCAGGGCTGCCACCGACTACGGCATCTACGGCAATTTTACTTCCGGCAACCCGGCTCTCGCGATCGACCTCTTCAATCCGACCTACGGGATTGCGCCAAGCCTCTTCACTGCCGCCCGCGCGACGACCGACCGGCCGGGCAGGAATATCAGCGTCTTCCACGAACAATGGTACGGGCTCTATCTGCAGGATCAGATCACCCTCGGGAAGAAGCTGCATCTGCTCGTCGGCGGCCGGTACGACTGGGCCGAGGTGGCGCGAGGCACGGCCGGAAACTTCGACCAGGCAAGCGCGAATGTGGATGGCGTCACGCGAAAAGACTCACGCTTCAATCCACGCGTCGGTCTCCTCTATGACCTGACCCCCTGGCTGGCGGCGTACGGCAACTACGTGACGTCCTTCGGCGCCAATAACGGGGTGTCTTCGAACAATCAGCCGTTTCCCCCGCAGACCGGCAAACAACAGGAGGCCGGATTCAAGGCGGATCTCTTTGAGCACCGCTTGAATGCCACTTTGGCCTTCTATCATTTGACGCGAAACAATCTCGTCACGCCGGATCTGGCCAGCGGCGACCCGCTCGCGAGGATCGTGGTGGGTGAGCAACGCAGCCAGGGCGTCGAATTCGACATGACCGGCCGCGTGACGGAGAGCCGTCAGTGTGATCGGCAGTTACGCCTATACCGATACCAAGGTCACCAAAGACAACTCGGGGCTGCAGGAGAAACGCTTGCCGGGTGTGCCCCTGCATGGAGGGAGCCTGTGGATGAAGTACGATTTTGCCGAACTGAGCGGTCCAGCGAAGGGATTGAGTGTCGGGTTCGGGGCCTACGTCTCCGGCTCCCGGCATGGAGACATTCAAAATACCTTCACGTTGCCGGGGTACGTACGGCTGGACGGCTTCGCAGCCTATCGCTGGATGATGGGGCCGACGCGGGCGATTGCGCAGGTAACGGTCCGCAACCTCCTGAATCACGAGTACTACGAAAATGCCGATCTGAATTCGAACGTGGCGCCGCGCAACGGCGTCTATCCCGGCGCGCCTATGACGGTATTCGGGTCGTTACGCCTTGAATACTGACACAGAAATGAGAGACGGCGAATGTTCTTCACAGAGCCCACGGTGCCGCTGACGGTAGCCGCCCTACGCAAGCGTTGGTTACTGGCTCATCGATACCTCGGGCTCACGGCCGGAGCGTTGTTGGTGCTGATCGGACTGACGGGCAGCATTCTTGTGTTTCATCTGGAGATCGATGAGTGGTTGAACCCCGACCTGATCCGGGTGGCATCGAAGCCCGATGGCGCGGCAGCCTATCGTCCGATGGATGAGATCGTGGCGGCTGCGATGCGCACGATGCCGCCGGGCGCCCAACTGGTTTTCGGGCAATATCCTCGTCATGACGGAATTGCCTATCGATGGAACGTGCTGGTGCCATCCAGGCCGGACGCGAAGGCACCGATGGATTTCGAACTCCACCACGTGTTCGTAGACCCCTATAGCGCCGAGGTCATCGGTTCCCGATTGGTCCGGCCGACCGGCCTCGGCGGCGCCGTGCCTCGCACGTTCGTCGGCTTGGTGTTCGCACTGCACTATGCGTTGCTGTTGCCGCGGTTCGGAGACCCGCCGTTCGGGGATACGGTCGTCGCCATCATCGGGATGGTGCTGATGGTGTCGTTGTTCACGGGTCTGTACCTCTGGTGGCCGCGGAACGGAGGGTGGCGTGCGGCGTTGACGATCAAACGCCGGGCCCATGTGCGTCGGCTCCACTTCGACCTGCACAAGACGTCGGGAGTGTATTTCTCGCTCATCTTCCTGGCTATCTTTGTATCCGGCGTCTTTCTTAATCTGCGGGCGCCGTTTCACGCGGTCGTGCGGCTGTTTTCTCCCACCATCGATCGATATGACATTCAGTCGACACCGGCCGAAGGGCGCGGATCCGTTTCTCTGGGACAGGTCATGCAGACCGTGGAGTCGCAGTATCCGGGGGGGCGGCCGGAATGGCTCTACCTGCCGAAGAAACCGACCGGCACCTACACGATCTGCCGGCGCGATGTGCCCGGGATCAGCCTGGTACTGAGCCGGCGATGCGTGGTGGTGGATCGCTACAGCGGCGAGATTGTGCACGTGCAAAGTCCGGAGCGCGGCACGGCCGGGGACCATTTCATTCAATGGCAATGGCCGATGCATTCGGGACAGATCTTCGGCCTGACGGGGCGCTGGATCGTATTCGCCTCCGGTTTGGTGTGCCCGCTGTTATTCGTCACGGGCTGGTACCTGTGGTGGAGGAAGGGCCGGGGGCGGCGTGCGCGGCAGCCTATCGGGCCTGGTGTTCCGGTCGGGGCCCGCCAGGTCGGAGCGCGTGTCGATGAGGTCGTAACAGCATCAGTGAAGGGGAATCGTACATGAATGGACTGAAGGAAGCCGTGGAGTACGGCGTGATCGGACTGTTGGTCGGGTTGAGCCTGTGGGCAGTGGCCGTGGCCATCGAGCGCTGGTGGTGCTACCGGAAGATCGACGTGCGCGGTTTCGCCTCGATCGAGGAATGTGAAATTGCGTTGACCAGACGGCTGGTGGTGATCGGGACCGTGGCGGCGAATGCGCCCTACATCGGCCTGCTCGGGACCGTGTTGGGCATCATGCTCACGTTCCACACGATGGGGACGTCCGGCGCGCTGGCGGTCACCACGATCATGATCGGCTTGAGTCTCGCGTTGAAGGCGACCGCGGCAGGACTGGTCGTCGCGATTCCCTGCGTCGTCATGAACAACGTGCTCCGGCGGCGCGTCAGCGAGCTGCTCGCGCAGTACAAGGCGCACCATGGAGCGTGAGGTCGATCAAATCAATGTGATTCCGCTGGTCGATATCATGCTGGTGCTGCTCGTGATCGTGCTGACCACCGCGACGTTCATCACGACGGGACAGATCCCGGTCAATCTTGCCAAAGCCTCGACTTCGAGCGACCGGCAGGACCGGCCGATTGTCGTGACGGTCACGGCAGAGGGCACGGTCTTCGTGGAGGATCGGGCCATCACCGACGAACAACTAGATACCGCCCTGGCGACCCATTCACGCCAATCTCCGGTGCTGGTCCGGGCAGACAAGGTCACCCGACTGGAACGATTTGTCGCCGTCGTCGATCGCATCCGTGGACTTGGATTCCAACAGGTGAGTCTGGAGGTGACGCGGGCGTGAGCAGTCGCGCCGGGTTTCGCGTGCAGCAAGGAAAGGTGAATCACATGACGTTACGACGATTCGTGAAAAAGGGAATGATGGAAACGATGCTGGCGTGCGGACTGCTCGCCGGTCCCGCGTGGGCGCAGAGTGATACGCCGCCGTCTGCTCCTGGCGCGATGGAATCGGAGCAGATGCTGCGCGAACGGCTTCAGCAGAATGTGCGGGAGCGCGAGCAACTCCTGCA
Organism: Microthrixaceae bacterium; assembly: GCA_037045585.1. GTDB lineage: Bacteria > Actinomycetota > Acidimicrobiia > Acidimicrobiales > Microtrichaceae > SSF14. Next base: position 234,290 of record JBAOIR010000049.1, on the reverse strand, counting down.
GCAATTGGAAGAGATGGGCCGGAACCGCGACGAGTCCTTGCCGCCGAAAAACGAACGGCCGCAACTCTACCGGGAGACGGCCGCTCCGACGGCGGAATCGGGAGCGCCCGAGGAGCTCGCCGGTGTACGAATTGGCCGATATCAGCATCGTGAGCAAACGGGTTCAGAAACATCCGGAGGGGCTGGCCTTCTCGGCGACCCCGCGCTCGGAAACCGATTCGCAGCCGACACGCACCATGAAAGAATCGATGGAGTCGCTGCCCGGCGTGATCTTGCGTTCCGCCAACGGACCCCGGGACTTCGGCGTGTCGATCCGCGGCTCGGGCGTCAAGACGACGGGCGTCGTGCGCGATCTGAAGTTTTACGAGGACGGCATCGGCCAGACGCAATCCGACGGGTTCTCCCGTCTGGACATGCACGACCCCTGGTTCATGCAAAGCGTGGAAGTCACGCGCGGTGCCGCCGTCGTCGCTCTACGACAACGCCGCGCTGGGCGGCATGATCCATTTCAAGACGCGGCGCGGCGGCGACATCAACGGGCTCGAAACGTTTTTGAGCGGCGGCTCCTACGGGTATCAAAAATACGCGGTCGGCGATCGGCCGGGAATACAGCGATGTGGACGTGGCGGTCTTCGCCAGCCAGGTGGCGGAAGACGGCTACATCCGGCGCAGCAACTACGACACGCAAACGGTCAATCTGAATTTTCGATTCAAGCTGGGCGACAAGGACAATTTCTACGTGAAGGCGGTGTCGAACGCGTTGAATGCGAACGTGCCGACGCGGCTGACGCTGGCGCAATTCAATGCCGACCGCGCCAAACCGGCGGCACCGGGCCCGGCAACGATGCCGCCAGCTTGGCTCAGCGGCGGCACGATCGGCGGACCGTCATCGGCGGGCTGTACGAACGCCAAATCGATGCCAGCACCGTGTTCACGTTGGAAGCCGATTACGACGTGCGGGACATCAACCAAACCTTCACGCAAATCAACGATGCGTTCTATCCGAATTTCAAGGGGTATGCCGATCTTCGGCACGACGGCCGTCTGGGCGAGATGCCGCTCAAAAGTTATGTGGGGTTCTTCGCCAACAACATGGAACAGGAATCGCAAACGTTCGAGAATCTCGGCGACTTTCGCGGGTCGCGCGGGACGCTGGTGCAAAATAGTCGTGGCACCATTCGCAATATCGGCGGACGCCTGCGTGAAGAATTGGAGTTCGTCCCGAAGTGGACGTTGGCGGCGGGCGTCGGGTTCCAACAATCGCAGATCAGCGTGCAGACGATCAACTATACGGCGGGAGCGCTTGCCTCAAACCCCGGCGCAGATCGGACGTTCTATAACTGGGCGCCGGAGGTGTCGCTTTCCTGGAGACCGACTGAAGTCTCAGCGTCATTGGGTGCGCGCGTCGACCGGCTATTCCGTGCCGGGATTCGCGAACCTGACGACCGGATTGGATGGATTGGCCGGCACGAACTTCGCGATCAAGCCGCAGAAGAACTACAACTTCGAAATCGGGACCGACTCGAAACTGCACAAGACCTTCGGCGTGCAATTGGTCGGGTTCTGGGTGTTGGTGAAGGACGAGATCATCGCCCAGGTCAATTCGACCACGGCGGGTTCGTTTGCGATCAACGCCGATTCGTCCCAATACCGGGGCATCGAGGCGAGTTACGATTGGCGGCCCTCGCCGGGCTGGCGGTTCTCCGGGGCCTATACGCACATCGACGCGCAGTACATCAACTTCGCCGATCAGTTCAGAGTGAACGGGGCGGGCCCGGTCACGCAGATTTTGCGGGACGGCAAACGGGTGCCCAACGTGGCGCGTGACGTGCTGAACTTCAAGGAAGAATACGAGCACCCCTCGGGTGGGGCGGGTGGCTCGAAACGACCTATTGGAACAGCTATTTCTTGAACAACAACAATACCGTGGGGGCGCCGGCCTATTGGTTGCTGAACGCGAATCTGCACAAGACGATTGAGCTGAAGTCCACCTCGTGGTTCCGCTTCGCGAAGTTCTATCTGCAATTGGACAATATCGCCGATAAGCGATACGTCGGGTCAGGCGGCGTGATTGCGGACAGCACGCCCGATGCGAACAAGACGCTCTTCTTCGCGGGCTACGGGCGGGCCATCTACGGAGGCGTTACACTGGGGCTGTTCTAAGCACGGACTATTCATGAATCCCTGCTTCTGCGACCGATCTCTCGCGCGGCGGGGTGTTTCTCGTTCGGCCTCCTTGACGGTCTGCAGGTACGCCTGCGTCGGCATTCCGCGCGAGAAATCACGGCGGGCTTACTAGTCTCGAATGCCTCGCGACGGCGTTCATGGCATCGTCCGGGCCGGCCAGTATCCTTCATGAGCGCCTCTGCGGTAAGCGCGTCTTCGTAGCTACGATCAGTCGGTCGAATGGCGCTCGACCTCTTCCACGCCGACACGGTCACCGACGGCGAGCCGGTGGGTCTCATCACGAGCGGTGGCACCGGCAGCATCTGCCACGCCGTGCTCGCCTACCGCGAGAAGGCGGTCGCCGAGCGCGGGGTGACCCGCCCCAACTTCATCAAGCCCGAGACGGGGCACCCGGCGTTCGACAAGGCCTGCCACCTGTTCGGCATCGAGCTGCGCAAGGCGCCCGTCGACCCCGAGACCACGCTCGTCGACGTCGACTGGGTGCGGGCCAACATCGACGACCAGACCATCGGTTTCATGGGCTCTGCCTGCAACTACGGCTACGGCACCATCGATCCGATCGAGCAGCTCTCCGATCTCGCCGTCGAGACCGGTGTCCCGCTCCACGTCGACGGGTGCCTCGGTGGTTTCATCCTGCCGTTCGGCCAGGAGTTGGGCTTCCCCAACATCCCGCTGTTCGACTTCCGCCTGCCGGGCGTGACCTCCATCTCCGCCGACACCCACAAGTACGGGTACGCCTTCAAGGGCACGTCCACCGTGCTGTTCCGCGACAAGTCGTGGCGCAACTCGCAGTACTTCTTCCTCACCGACTGGACCGGCGGCAAGTACACGTCGCCGGGCATGGACGGCTCCCGCTCCGGTGGGCTGCTCGCCGCCACGTGGGCGTCGATGGTGCAGCTCGGCCGTGAGGGCTACCGCAAGTACGCCCAGGCGATCTTCGAGACGTCGGCGGCGATGCAGGACGCGGTCCGAAGCCACCCCGAGCTCCGCATCCTGGGCGCTCCGTCGTTCCTGTTCAGCTTCACGAGCGACGAGTTCGACGTGTACCACATCAACGACTTCATGCGGCCCAAGGGTTGGCGCTTCAACGGCCAGCAGTACCCAACGCGCTGCACATGGCCGTCACCCGTCCGCAGACGCAGGAGGGTGTGGTCGAGGCGTTCGTCGCCGACCTCGCCGAAGCCGTCGTCTACGCCAAGGAGAAGGGCCACGAGCCGGCATCCTCCGGGGCCATCTACGGCGGCGTGGCCGGCGGCATGAACGACGAGGCCGACGAGTTCATCAAGATGGTGATGGCCAGCATGCTCGACGAGCAGCAGGCTCTGCCGCCGCTGTCCTGAACAGGAGCGGGTCGCTAGCCTGCGCCCTCGATGAGCGCAGACGTCAGTGATCCACGAGACGATCGAGACAGCCAATTCGTCCTGGTCGTCGACCTCGGCACGGGCGGCCCCAAGGTGGGGTTCGCCTCGCTCCTCGGCCGCGTGGTGCATCAGGAGCACCACGAGGTCGAGACGACCTTCACCGCCGACGGCGGCGCGACCCAGGACGCTGAGGAGTGGTGGCGCCTGATCATCGAGGGAGCGAAGCGCGCCCTCGACTCGGGCGCCGTCGATCCGGCCAAGGTGGTCGCCGTTTCCATGACCGGCCAGTGGGCCTCGACGGTGCCGGTCGACGAGGCCGGCATCCCGACCGGACCGGTCGTCATGTGGATGGACAGTCGCGGTGGCGAGCTCGTCCGCCAGAAGATGGGCGGCGCCGTGAGCGGGTACAAGGCTCGTGGCATCGCCGAGTTCATCCGTCGCTCCGGAGGGGCGCCGTCGCTCGACGGCGCCGACCCGATCGGGCATCGGCTGTTCCTCCAGCATCACGACCGTGAGCTGTGGGACCGCAGCCGTTGGCTGCTCGAGCCGGTCGACTACCTGTCGATGCGGTTCACCGGGAAACCTGCGGCATCGCCGGTGTCGATGACGGGCTCGTGGCTGGTCGACACCCGTGACCCGTCGAACATCAGCTACGACCCGGTGCTCGTCGAGCTCGCCGGCGGTGGTGTCGAGAAGCTGGCGCCCCTGCAGAAGTTCGGGACGGTCATGGGGGTCGTGCAGCCGTCGGTGGCGGCCGACCTGGGGTTCGGGCCCGACGTCAAGGTCGTGACCGGCGCCCCCGATCTGCACACGGCAGCGATCGGGTCCGGCGCCGTTCGGCTCGGTGAGGCGCACATGGCCGTCAGCACGACCGGCTGGATCAGCGTGCCGATCACCCGCAAGAAGACCGACATCGTGCGCAACTGCGCGACGGTGCCCGGCATCGACGACGCCACGTACCTCGTCGCCAACAACCACGAGACGGCGGGCATGTGCTTGCAGTGGTTGAAGGGAGCCATGGGTGGCACGCTCGACTACGAGCAGCTCACCGAACTGGCCGGTACCGCCGACGCGGGCTCGGGCGGTGTGATCTTCACTCCGTGGCTGAAGGGCGAGCGGTCGCCGGTGGCCGACCGCACCATGCGCGCTGGCTTCCACAACATGTCGCTCGCCACCACCCAGGGCGACCTCATCCGTTCGGTCCTCGAAGGGGTGGCCTACAACAACCAGTGGCTGCACGAGGCGGTCGAGAAGTTCGTCGGTGGACGCCTCGACAACATCCGGTTCATCGGCGGCGGTGCGCAGTCCGATCTCTGGTGCCAGATCCACGCGGACGTGATGGACCGCACCATCGAGCAGGTCACCGACCCGCTCTACTGCGGTCTTCGTGGCGCGGCGCTGAGCGCGGCGATGACGCTCGGCGAGGTCCGCCAAGAGGAGCTTCGGGGGCTGGTTACCGTCAAGCAGACGTACGTCCCGAACCCTGCCAACCGGGCGGCCTACGACCGGCTCTACGCTGAGTTCCCCGGTCTGTACAGCTCGCAGAAGAAGTTCTTCCGGCGGCTGAACCGGTGAAGGAGCGCAGTCGTGGCAACCGCAACCTGGAATGGCAAGGTCATCGCGTCGAGCGAGGACACCGTGGTCGTCGAGGGCAATCACTACTTCCCGATCGACTCGGTGACCGACGGGGTACTCACCCCGACCGACACGCAGTCCGTGTGTCCGTGGAAGGGAACGGCGAGCTACTACTCGGTGGTCGTCGACGGCGACACCAACACCGACGCGGCCTGGTACTACCCCGAGCCGAAGGACGCCGCCAAGGAGATCACCGGTCGGGTCGCCTTCTGGAAGGGCGTCGAGGTCACCTCCTGACCCCGACCGCTGGGCTTTTGTGCTGCGAGGAGCGACACCAGCGTCGTTCCTCGCAGTACAAAACCCCGAGTGGGGGTCCGTCGTGAGTGGGCAGGGTCCGTTGCGGAAGTTCGTCGGGCAGGACAAGGGCCGGGCCAAGTTCTCGGTCACGGTGCCGCGGCCCGAGCCGCTTCCCCACGTCGACCGGCTGCTCGCCGGCGCCGCTCGCGTCGACATCACGCCGCCGCCGGGCATGCCGAAGGCCGGCTATTCGTCCAACGCCCACGATGGGTGCGGGTTCCGGAGTCGTCTCCGCGCCCACGTGCTCCATCTGCGCTGCGGGACGTCGTCGATCGCGCTCGTGCAGTGCGACCTGCTCGGCGGCTCGTCGGTCGTGCAGCACCTCGTCGCCGACGCCATCAGGGAACGCACCGACATCGCACTCGCCGGTCTCATGATGGGTGCGACGCACACCCATGCCGGTCCGGGTCAGTTCAGTGGCACCGACTTCTACAACCGGTTCGCGTCCAACCGCGGCGGGTTCGACCCGGCCTGGACCCAGTTCCTCGTCGACCGCATCGCCGGCGCGGTCATCGAAGCGCACGCCACGCGGCAGCCGGCTCGCCTCGCGTTCGGTTCGACCGAGGTCTGGGGCTCCACCCGCAACCGGTCGCTCGACCCGCACGTGCAGAACGACACCGTGCTCGACAAGCGGTTGGATCCGCAGCGGAAGTTCGCCAACATCAACCCGGAGCTGCAGCTGCTTCGGGTCGACAGCGATCCGGAGACCGGCACCGGGTCGGCCCCGATCGGCACCGCTGTCATCTTCAGCGTCCACGGCACCGGCATCTCCCAGCACGCCCACGAGTACAACGCCGATCTGTGGGCGTACCTCGTGGACGAGCTCGGTCACCGGATCGAGACGAGTCGCGGCACCCGCGGCGTCGTCGGCGCGATGGAGGGCACGCACGCGGACATGGCGCCGGCGCTGCACCCTGGCCGCGCCGGGCACCTCGAGGCCCGGCGGCTGGGACGCCAGATCGGTGGCGAGGCAGCCGAGCTCTACGCGGATCTCGCCGACGAACTCACCGCAACCCCTGACCTCGCGTGCGGTTTCCGCGAGGTGAACCTCGAGGGCGGCGCATCGATCGACGGCATCCGCCTCCCGGACCGTCCGGCGGTGGGCGCGGCGCTCGTCGCCGGGGCCATGGAGAACCTGACGCCGGTCATCCACGCCATCCCACCGTTCAAGGCCGGGTTCCCCAAGCCCTTCGACGTCACCGGCCCCCAGGCCCAGAAGTGGGTACTCGGGTCGAAGTGGCTGCAACCGCTCATCCTGCCGCTCAAGGGGTTTCCCCGCCTGTTGCCGGTGCACGTGTTGCAGATCGGGGCGACGGCGATCGTGGGTCTGCCGTTCGAGGTCACCGTCGAGTCGGGCCGTCGCATCGCCGCCGCGGCCAATTCCGCGCTCCCGCCCGACTCCTCGATCGGCCGCGTCGTCGTGTCGTCGGTCGCCAACGAGTACTTCGGCTACGTGGCGACCGCCGAGGAGTACTCCCGTCAGTACTACGAGGGTGGTCACACGCTCTACGGTCCGAACACCCAGCGATTCGTCGCAGCGCATGTGGCGAAGCTCGTCGGCGAGGTCGCGACGGTCGATGCCGTGCTCCCCGTCGTCAGCGATGTCGCGCCGCAGCGCAGCTGGGATCTGAAGGTGCACCGCTACCTCTGCCGCCCGTCGGCCCGTGGTGTCGGACGCGCCGCCGTCCTCGCGCCGACCTACGTGGACGCGACCGGTGACGACGACGGGTACTGGGAGTTCCGCTGGCGAGACGCCCCGCCCGGCGATCTCGTGTGGCACGAGCCGCTCGTCCGCATCGAGGCGCGTGACGGTGACGGCGAGTGGCACGCGGCGACCCATCGCGGGCGTCGGGCCGACGACCAGGGCACCGACGTCGAGGTGCGACTCGTCGGCAGCGATGCCATCGGTTGTGTGTACGCGGCGCGTTGGCACGACCCGGCATTCAAGGCGGGTCGCACCCATCGATTCGTGGTGCTCGGATCGGGGTCGGCCACCGAGCTGACGTCCGCCCCGTTCGACTGACGCCGAGGTGGCGGCCACACCCACGGGAGGCGCTGCGAAGGGCATGACCCTCCGGGGCTTCTCGCTCGTGATGATCTCGATCGTGTCCGTGCAGTTCGGCGCGGCCATCGCCAAGGAGATCATCGACATCGCCGGCCCGATCGGCACCGTGTTCTACCGGGTCGCCTTCGCTGCGTTGCTCCTCTGCGCGTTCGTTCGTCCGCAGGTCCGTGGCCGCACCCGCGAGGACTGGGGGTACATCGCCGCGTTCGGACTCGTGCTCGCCGGCATGAACGTCTGCTACTACGCGGCGCTCCAGCACCTGCCGATCGGGGTGACGGTGACGATCGAGTTCACCGGTCCGTTGGCCGTCGCCGTGCTCGGGTCGCGACGTCGGATCGACATCTTCTGGGCGCTCCTCGCCGCTGTCGGCCTGGTGCTGTTGAGCCCCGTGACAGGCGTTGATCTCCCGATCGTGGGGGTGCTGCTCGCCCTCGCGGCCGGAGCGTTCTGGGCCGGGTACATCCTGTTGAGCAGCCGGGTCGGTGAGCGGGTGTCGGGTCTGTCGGGCCTCGCACTCGCGCTCGTCGCCAGCGCCGCGGTGACGGCGATCCCGGCGGTTGCCACAGCCGGCACCACGCTGCTCGACCCGAAGGTGATCGGCATCGGGTTGGTCGTGGCGCTCATGGCGTCCGCCATTCCGTACGGCTGCGAGCTGGAGGCGCTGCGCTCGTTGACCACGGCCAGCTTCGGCATGCTGATGAGCCTCGAGCCGGCGTTCGCCGCGTTGGCGGGGGCCGTCGTCCTGAGTGAACGGCTCGGTGCCCCGGAGTTGTTGGCGATCGGGTTCGTGCTGGTTGCGAACGCCGGGGCCGTGCTCACCCGCCGGGCTCGGACACCCGACGTCGACGTCGGTATCGTGCAGCCGTGACCGGCATTCCGACCGAACGGTGGACTGAGTTCGACACCCCCGACGGCGACCACTGGCGCGTCGATCTCGGGTTCCTCGCCTCGGGATGGACGTGCATCTGGGGCGCCGGCTGCAGGGGCATCGGGCCCGATGCGGATCCGACCCACATCATGGGGTGCTGCTCGTTGGGCGCCGAGTTCGCCGACCCCGACGACGCCCGCAACGTGGCGGCCCACGCTGCGTTTCTCGACCCCGAACGGTTCCAGTTCGCTGCGGTGGCGGAGGCGGACGGCATCTTCGCCGACGAGTCGCGACGGGCGACCCGGGTGGTCGACGGCGGGTGCATCTTCCTGAACCGCCCCGGGTTCGAGGGGGGTGCTGGCTGCGCGTTGCACCAGGCGGCGCTCGCCGACGACGAGCCGCCCCGTGACTGGAAGCCGGTCGTCTGCTGGCAGCTGCCCTTCCGGATCGACGTCGAATCGGGAGTCACGATCGTGCGGCGTTGGGCCCGGGCCGACTTCGACGAGCCCGATGATCCCTCGGCGTCGATCCCGTGGCTGTGCACCGAGGACGAGGCCGCCTATCTGGCGGACGCGTCGGCGCTCGACCGCCACCGCGACGACCTGGTCGAGCTGCTCGGCGAAGCCGCGGTTGCGGAGATCGGGCGGCGTGTGGCGCGTCGACCGGGTCCGTAGCTCTGAGGAGATGTGGGAGCGAACTCGGGATCGACCGGGGTGCGGGTGGTGAGCGCAGATGATGCCTTCGGCGCGTTCGTCCGCGACGCCGAGGTCCGCTTGCGACGAGCGTTCGTCGCCGCGTACGGAACCGATCGCGCCGCCGAGGCGACGGCCGAGGCCCTCGCTTGGGCGTGGGAGCACCGCGATCGTCTGAGTTCGCTCGAGAACCCGGTGGGCTACCTGTACCGCGTGGGTCAGTCCCGCACCCGAGGGCGAAGGCGACCGCTGCTGCCGGCACCGGAGGTGCTGGGCGTTCCCGACATCGAGCCCGGGCTCATCCCGGCCGTGATGGCGCTTCCGGCTCGCCAGCGGGCCGTGGTCTGGCTCGTGCACGCATGCGGGTGGCGACACACCGAGGTCGCCGAGGCGCTCGGGATCTCGGCGTCGGCCGTCGCGACCCATTCAGATCGGGGACTCTCGGCTCTCCGACGGGCGATCGGAGGTGCATCATCGTGACGGACGAATCAAGCGACGATCTGGCGGCCCAGCTCCGACGGTACGCCGACGGCGCCGAGGGGCGAGTGCCGCCGACGCCCGCAGCCACGTCGCGGCGTTCTCGGCCCTCGTCGAGCGTGCTCGCGGCCGCGGCGGCGCTGGTGGTGCTGGCCGGTGTCGGCGGCTGGTGGATCGGTCGCGGCGAACAGGTCGACGTCTCCCCGGGCCAACAAGGTGGGCCACCCTCATCGTTGGCGACGTCGATGGTCCCCGCCGACGTCGTGCCGTCGTCCACGTCGGTCCTGACGACGACCACGTTCGGCCCTGCACCCGAAGGATTGGAACGCGCCGCCGACGATGCGCACCTGGTCACCTTCTCGTCGATCGGGCAATGGTCGGTGGGCGAGCAAGCCGGGGGATTCGTGGCGCTCGACGGCGCCCGGCCCGGCAAGGGCGACTGTGGAACCGCCGAACTCGGGGGTGGGGTCAGTGCTCTGGGTTCGGCGACGGGGGCGGGCGATCGGGCGACGATCGCGTTCCTCTGGACGGACGACGCGTCGTACCGGACGGCATCGGGAGTAGGTGTCGGGACCACGTACGCGGCCCTACAGCGGGTCTACGGCGAGGGCCTCGTGTTCGACAGCCCCGATGGCTGGGATCGGCCGACGGACGGGCTCCTGTCGACCTACCAACCAATGGCGGGGGTGCGCAATGGTGATCGCGCGATCGCGTTCCAGATGGGGAGCGAGGGCACCGTCGTCCAGGTGAAGGTGAGTGGTCTGGAGAACTGGGGCGACGACGAGGGGTGCGCGTGAGTGCCATCGATCGACGGCGCGGTCCGTTGCTCAGTCGACGCGGAAGCGGGCGATGACGTCGGGGTCGAGTTCGACACCGAACCCGACGCCTGAGGGCACCGCGATCGAGCCGTGCTCGACCACGATCGGCTCCGTCACGATGTCGGTGCCGTAGAACCGGGCACTCGCCGACAGGTCACCCGGCAGCGTGAAGCCCGACATCGCCGCCAGCGCCACGTTGGCAGCGCGCCCCAGACCGGTCTCGAGCATTCCGCCGCACCACAGCGGGATCGACTGCTGGACACACCAGTCGTGGATGCGTCGCGCCTCGAGGTAGCCACCGACGCGGCCGGGCTTGAGGTTCACCACATCGCACGCGCCGAGGGCGACGGCGGTGCGGGTCGTGTCGATCGACACGATCGGTTCGTCGAGGCACACGGGCGTGACGAGTCGCTCGGCGAGTCGCGCATGCCCGACGAGGTCGTCCTCGCCGAACGGTTGCTCCACGAGCAGCAGGCCGAACTCGTCGAGGTTCGCGAGGTGGTCGAGATCATCGCGATCGTACGCTCCGTTGGCGTCGACCTGGAGCGCGAGTGCGGGGAACTGGTCCCGCACCGAAGCGATGTAGTCGAGGTCGCGGCCGGGTGCGATCTTGAGCTTGGCCCGCCGGTAGCCCTCGTCGACGTAGGCGGCGACGCGATCGCACAGCTCGGCGGGGGACCCCGCAAAGCCGATGGCGACCCCGGCGCTGACGTGGGTGCGCGTGACGCCGAGGAAGTCGCCGAACGACGTGCCGGCGGCCCGAAGCTCGGCGTCGAGCATGGCCATTTCCAGCGCCGACTTGGCCATGCGATGCCCGTTGACCGGCGACATGATCGTGGCCGCCTCGGAGGCGGCGATGTCGGTGGGGGCGAGCAGCCGGGGGATCAGGTGGTCGCGCAGCACGATGCGGGCCGAGGCCACGAACTCGGCCGAATAGCCCGGTTCGGCGAAGGCCGCGCACTCGCCCCAGCCGTCACCGATGTCGCTCCGGAGCCGGACGAGCAGGACCTCTCGCCCGTTGAGCGTGCCCGCAGCGGTGTGCCACGGAGATCGCAACGGAAGCCGGACGGCGATCACCTCGATGGATTCGATGCGCACGGGCCCGGGTCTACCACCGAGTCGAGGGAAAGCGGTGACGCGTGACAGAGAACCATGCCGGCCTCGGCTAGAACCTGTTCCATGCTGACGATCACCGACCAGGACCGGGTCCGGCTCCTCACCCTCGACCGCCCCGACGCCCTCAACGCCTTCAACGAGGCGCTGTACGACGCCGTGAGCGAAGCGCTCATCGAGGCCGCCGGCGACGATGCCGTGGCGACCGTGGTCATCACCGGGTCGGGTCGTGCGTTCTCCGCCGGTCAGGACCTGCTCGAGATGAGCGAGCGCATCACCAACCCCGACTTCGTGCAGGGCACCCACGGGTTTCCCGGTCTCATCGACCAGCTCGCCGCGTTCCCCAAGCCGTTGCTCCTGGCGATCAACGGGCTCGGGCTCGGCATCGGCACCACGATCATCGGGTTTGCCGACCTCGTGTTCATGTCGACCGACGCCCGCCTGAAGTGCCCGTTCACATCGCTCGGCGTCGCACCCGAGGCGGCGTCGAGCCTGTTGTTCCCCCGCTTGCTGGGTCACCAGAACGCGGCGTGGGTACTGCTGAGCGCCGAGTGGATCTCGGCCGAGGAGGCGAAGGAACTCGGGCTGGCGTGGAAGGTGACGTCGCCCGAGGAGCTCCTCGACGTCACCATGGCCCACGCGACGAAGCTCGCTGCGATGCCGATCAGCTCGTTGATCGCCGTGAAGGGCACGATGACGGCCGGCCGGGTCGAGGCGACGCGTGCTGCCCGCGACCTCGAGGACGCTCAGTTCCAGAAGCTGATGGGTGGGCCCGCGAACATGGAGGCGTTGGCGGCGTTCGCGGAGCGGCGCCCGGCCGACTTCACGAATCTGCCTCCCGGTTGGTAGTCGGGAGGAGCACCGCCTCGTCGGCTGCGGCGGGTACGGCCGTGCCGGTCGACGCCGCGAACGAGTGGTGGAACGGGAAGTGGTCGAGCCGCCGGATGGCCGGGAACAACATCGGCCAGATGAGCACGACGGCGATGGTCGCAGCGCCGCCCGCCACGATCGCCGGCCCGGCTCCCAGCGCCTGACCGAGCAGCCCCGACTCGAACGCTCCCAGTTCGTTCGATGCACCGATGAACACGTTCTCGACGGCGCCGACGCGGCCGCGGACCTCGTTGGGGGTCACGAGCGGCACGAGCGTGGAGCGGATGAAGACGCTGATCGAGTCGGCGCCCGACAACACGACGAGCGCACCGAACGCCACACCGAAGTTGCGGGTGAAGCCGAACACGATCGTCGCTGCGCCGAAGACGCCGACCGTGGCGAACAGCGTGGCGCCGACGTGGCGTTGCACCGGGCGGAACGCGAGCGTGGCAGTCATGAGGCCGGCGCCCAACCCGGCGGCGGCCCGCAGCCACCCGAGCCCGACGACCCCGACGCCGAGGCGTTGCTCGGCGACGGCGGGCAGCAGGGCGACGGCACCGCCGAACAGCACGGCGAACAGGTCGAGGGAGATCGCGCCGAGGAGCAGCGGCTCCTTTCGGATGACCTTGAGGCCCTCGAGTGCTTCGGACACCTTGCTGGTTCCGCTGGTTCCGCTGGTTCCGCTGGTTCCGCTGGTTCCGCTGGCGCCGGTGGCACGTTCGTCGCGGCGAGCCGACTCCGCGGCGCGGTGTTCGTAGGTCGGGTGCAACTGGACGAACAGCACGAGGACCGCACCGACGAGCAGGCACCCTGCCGATACGGCGAAGGGAACCCAGACGTCGATCGTGTAGAGAAACGCGCCGACGACCGGGCCGGCGATGATCCCGGCTTGGAACGCCCCGCTGTAGAGGGGACTGATCCTCGGCAGCGCCTCGGGGGCGACGATCGTGGACGGCAGGGCCCGGATCGCCGGCGAGAGGAACGCCCGGGCGATGGCGTAGCCGACGACCAACCCGAAGATCGGGCCGATGGTCGCGTCGGAGCGTTCGACCTCGACGATCAGCAGCAGGGTGAACGCTGCCTCGCCGACCAACGCGATCGACGCGACCTTGCGGCGGTCGAACCGGTCGGCGACGGCGCCGGTCAGCAGCACGAGCAGCGCGACGGGGAGGAACTCGGCGAGCCCGAGCAGCCCGAGGTCGAGCTCACGGCCACCGATGTCGAACACCCGCTTGCCCAGCGCGGTGAACTGCGAGCTGATGCCGATCTCCAGGATGAACGTGGCGAGGAGGAAGATGACCACCGACCGCTGCGTCGCCACCTCCTTGAGGCTGGGCACGACGGGGCGCGTCGATGCCGCGTCGTCGACGGGCGCGTTCACTGGCCGTAGCGGAACATGACGAACCCGCCGGTCTGCGGTGGGATGCAGATGGCGGTGAGCGCTGCGAGCAGCCAGGTTGCTTCGGCGACGAGCGAGGTGCCCGCCGGCGGTCGCACGACGAGCCCGCGACGGGGGTTGTCGCTCAACACCGCCCACTCCGGTGGGATCGACCCCGGCGTGTCGGCGAGCGCGGCCCTCGCCTGCTTGGCGGCGCCGTGTTGGAGCCCGATCTCGACCGGTGCGGTCGTGCCGTTGCGGCCGGGAGTCGGGGCCGTCCAGGTGCCGAGCGGTACCACCGGGCCTCGTTTGGAGAAGACCGCGAGCGCGCTCGGCGTGGAGGGGACCGGCACATCCTCGGGGATCTCGGGGAGGAGGTTGATCCAGCCCGATCGGGCCTCGACGAGCTCGGCCATGACCGCGGCGAGGGCCGACGGGTCGTGCGCGATCACCGTGGGGGTGGGGCGGGTCAGGGCCATGGTGGGCCAGCCTACGATCTTGCCGTGACCACCGGATTCGCAGTTTCGCCCGAGCACGTGGTCAACGATCCGGCCGACGCCCGCATCGGCGAGTTCGTCGGCCTCCGCGACCGCGATCTGCGGGTGCGCGATCGCGCGACCGCAGCCACCGACTCGCCGCTCGACGCAGTGTTCATCGCCGAGGGCGACCCGGTCGTCGCTCGCGCCGTCCGGGCGGGGTTCGACCTGGTGACGCTGCTCGTCGACGCGACCCGGACCCGCCCGTTGCCCGACGGCGTCGAGGCGGCCGCCGGGGTGATCTACGGCGCCGGCCCCGAGGTGCTGCAACGCATCACCGGCATGGGGGTGCACCGCGGGTGTCTCGGAGTCTTTCGCCGGCGGCCGCTGCCGTCGCTCGACGAGGTGCTCACCGGGGCGCGCCGGGTGCTCGTGATGGAGCGGGTCGTGAATCCGATCAACCTCGGCGTGATCGCCCGCACGGCCGTCGGGCTGGGGATGGACGCCATGGTGCTCGACGACGCCAGCGTCGATCCGCTCTACCGGCGGGCGTCTCGGGTCGCGATGGGTGAGGTCTTCGAGTTCCCGTATGCGCGTGCGGGCCGCTTCCCCGCCGGCCTCGAAGCGGTGGGCGCGGCCGGGTTCACGCTCGTCGCACTCACGCCGGCCGAGGGCGCCGAGTCCATCGACGAGATCACCTTCGGTCCCGACGAGCGGGTGGCGCTCGTACTGGGGAGCGAAGGTCCGGGCCTCACCGACGAGTCGATGGAGCGGTGCGACCGCCGGGTGTCGATCCCGCTGTCGGGCAACGTCGACTCGCTCAATGTCGGAGCCGCCGCGGCCATCGCCTGTTACGCCATCACCCGGGCCTGATCGAGGTTCTCGCCGGCGCGGCTACCGTCGGCCGGATGTCTCGGCCCTGGTGGCACACCACCTCGATCTATCAGGTGTATCCCCGCTCGTTCGCCGACTCGAACGGTGACGGCATCGGCGACCTTCCGGGGATCATCGGGCACCTCGACCATCTCGTCGACCTCGGGGTCGGTGCCATCTGGGTATCGCCGTTCTTCGCCAGTCCGCAACGCGACATCGGCTACGACATCTCGGACTACCGCTCGGTCGCCCCGGAGTACGGCACGCTCGACGATGCCCGCACGCTGATCGACGAGGCGCACCGGCGCGGTCTCCGCGTCCTGTTCGACCTCGTGCTCAACCACACGTCCGACCAGCACGCGTGGTTCCGCGAATCGCGCTCGTCGAGGACCAATCCGAAGGCCGACTGGTACGTGTGGCACGACGGTCGAGTCGGTAGCGGCGGGCGCCGACTGCCCCCGAACAACTGGCGTTCCGAGCTACAGCTGACGAAGGCGTGGCAGTGGAGTGACGAGCGCGAGCAGTGGTACCTCGCCACGTTCCTGCCCTTCCAGCCCGATCTCAACTGGCGTCACCCCGAGGTCCGCGCCGAGATGTTCGACACCGTCCGGTCGTGGCTGGCGATGGGCGTCGACGGGTTTCGCCTCGACATCTTCGGGTCGATCATGCAGGACGAGCGGTTGCGGGACAATCCACGCCGACCCGATCTCTCGTTCGGGCTGCCACGGGTCCAACGGCCGACCAACACGCTCAACACCGTCGACAACTTCACGCTCGCTGGTGACCTGCGGGCCGTCTGTGACGAGTTCACGCCGCCGCCCGGAACACCCGAGGTCCCGGGAGCAGGCGAACGCATCCTGTTGGGCGAGGTGTTCGGCCCGCCCGAGACGCTTCGCCGTTACGTCCGTGACGGCGATCGCGACGGTCTGCACCTGGTGTTCCTGTTCGACTTCCTCACGGCGACGTACTCGGCGGCGGGGTACCGGCGCCTGATCGAACGGTTCGAGGTCGAGTTCCCCGATCCGCTCCAACCGACCTACGTGTTGGAGAACCACGACCGCACCCGCTCGCTGTCCCGAGTCGGCGGAGACCTGGCAAAGGCCCGGGTGCTGGCGACGATGCTGTGCACGCTCCGCGGCGTGCCCGTCGTATATCAGGGCCAGGAGATCGGGATGACCAACCGCTACATCCCGCTTCGCGAGGCCGACGATCCCATTCCCGGACTCCTGGCGCGCCGCCTCCCCGAGGCGGTCAACCGCCGCCTACCCGAACGCCTCAACCGCGACGAGGTGCGGACGCCGATGCAGTGGACCGCTGCGCCCGGCGTCGGGTTCTGCCCCGACGACGTCGCCCCGTGGCTTCCGGTGAACGACAACCGCTCCGAGCGGAACGTGGCCGATCAATCGGGCGACCCGTCGTCGCTGCTCTCGCTCTACCGCACGCTGCTCGCGCTGCGAGCGGCGAGCCCGGCCCTCTCCGGCAGCTCGCTCCACATCGTCGACAGCGACGCCGAGGAGGTGCTCGCCTACGAACGTTCCGACGGCGAGGAGCGACTGCTGGTCGTCGTGAACCTCGGCGCTCGTGGAGCCGAACACACCATCACGGGCGGCGCCGACATCGTGGTCGCCACCGACCCCTCGATCACGGTGCGAGTCGCCGGCGGTGGCCGGTCGACGGTGCGGCTGGCGCCGAACTCCGCCGTGGTGCTCAGGCCTGCCTGACCAGCTCGGCTTCGAGGTGGTGGGTCATGGGAAGTCCGACGGCGGACATCCGCAGCACGTAATGGAGACGGTCACCCTCGACGGTGAGCTGACGTTCGACGGCCCGTACCGGCTTGGCCGTCGACGAGCCGACGACCGAGATCGACCGGAGCGTGATCGTCGGGCCGTCGATCGTGCCTTCGCACAGTTCGGTGAGGCCGGTCGGGTGGGCGAGGATCAGCTCGACCGCCGACGTCCCGTCGGAACGGAGGTATCCGAGTTCGGCGTGGGAGGGCAACCCGTTGTCGGACCTCGTGGTGCGCTGGCCGTAGCTCAGGAACGGCTTACCGACGTGGCCGAACGTGATCGTCTCGTCGTACTCGAACGGCTCGATCGTGGGGTAGCTGCCGGTGCCGTGGCCCGACCAGGTGCCGAGCAGGTGCGCGAGGGCGGCAACGTCGGGATGCAGATCGGCTGAAGCGTCGGACATCGCGTCACCTTTCCACACGTGGCGGGCGGGGTGCGGCCAACAGGTCCACGAGATCGATCATCCGGGCGAATGGAATCGCCCCGGCGGCCGCCAGCGCCCCGTCCGCGGCCAGACCACCGGTGAACCCGTACGCCGTCATCCCGGCAGCGATCGCCGCCTGCACCCCGAACGGGCTGTCCTCCACCACGGCGCAGCCAGCCGGATCGACGTCCATCTGCGCCGCGGCGTGGACGAAGAGGTCGGGCGCTGGCTTGCCGTGCGCCACCTCGTCGGCGGAGAAGATCCGGCCGTCGAACCGGTGCCAGAGGCCGGTGATGCCCAGCGTGGCCCGCATCTTGTCGTGGCTCCCGCTCGAGGCCACGCACGTCGGCACCCCCGCAGCGTCGATCGCATCCAGGAGGTGCGCGATTCCCTCGACCGCTTCGAGCCGGGTCTCGAACGCCGTGCGGATCTCGATCGTCGAGATCGCGTCGAACTGTTCGGTCAGCTCGGCGCCGAGATGCCGTGCCACCTCGGCGAGCATGCTGGCCGACGAGCGGCCGACGAATCGTTCGACCACCTCGTCGGTGGTGATCGGCCAGCCGAGCTCGGTCAGGACGCGGGCCTCGACGTCGACGGTCAGCCGCTCGCTGTCGACGAGGACACCGTCACAGTCGAAGATCACGAGATCGGGCCACACCGGGGACGACGCTACGTGCAGCAGCCAGGCCGCGTCCTCCTGACCGTCGCGGTAGCGAGGATGGTGCTGCAGCGGCCCGATTCGGGCGCGCTGGAGCACCATCCTCGAATGCCTCGTCCTCTGCCCGGCGAGTGAGCCGAGACGGAATCCCGCTCGACAACCGGTCTACGGTGACGTGATGGTGCTCAACGAAGCAGCCCAAGCTGCGCTCAACAGCTCGAAACTCGTCCACCTCACGACGATCAACCCCGACGGCAGCACCCAGGTGTCCGTCGTATGGGCGAAGACCGACGGCGACGACATCCTCATCGGTCACCTCGGCGCCGGTCAGAAGGTGCGCAACCTCGACCGCGATCCCCGGGCCACCGTCACGGTCATCACCGGCGAACGCAACGAGATCGGTCTCGACGAGTACATCGTCGTGCACGGTCTGGCGACGACCGAGGCGGGTGGCGCACCGGAGCTGCTGCAGGAACTGGCGCACGGATATCTCGGGCCGGACGTGAAGTTCCCCCCGATGGCCGACCCGCCCCCGGGCACCGTCATCCGCATCACCGCCAACCGGGTCGGTGGCGTCGGTCCCTGGACCGAATAGGGGAGATCGCCCATCGCGGCGTCGTGCCGGGATCCGTACCGTCGGACCCGATGTCTCTTCACCGATCCGTCGTCGCCGCAGCCCTCGCGGCGACGCTCCTGACCGCCGGCTGCTCGGACGACTCGAGCGCCGATCCGACGCCCGTCACTGCCGGCCCGACGACGTCCGTCGCCCCGACGACCACCGCTGGCATCGAGACGACGACGACCGTCGCCCAGGCCGCCACGTCGACGACGTCGGTGTCCCCGCCGGTGACCAAGCCGCTCACCACCGCGCCGCCCAGCGAGCTGCTCACCGAGGTCACCGCGGCCTACGACGCTGCGTACGCGGATCTCCTGGCGGCCACGATCGCTGGTGACGAGAACTCCCCGGCGCTCGCAAACCACATCGCCGGTGCGCAGCTCGAGACTGGCGGGGAGTCATTCGTCGGCTCGGTTCCGATGGTCACGCGTGCAAGGCCTCACGACAGCACCGTCGTGGTCGCGTGTCGAGTCGATCGACGGTGGCGTCGGCACTCGGCGGTCTCTATTGAGGTCTGCAGGTTCGACAACCGGACGCGGTTGATTCGGCGGGCCGCATCGTTGATCGAGCGGATCACGGCCATTCCGATATCTCGAAACGCTCGAACTTCTTGAGGGGAGCTGGAAATGGTCTGGTCGCGAGTGGATCGATCCGGATTCGTCTTCATCGGATTGTGCGTGGCCGTCGTAGCGTCCTCCGGTCTAGTTGATGCCCAAACGTCCGGCGCCGGTTCAGGGTTCGCTCGGCGGCTCTGGAAACGTGCACACCTCCGGGACTCGCACCGACACGGGGGCGCAGGCGACGGTCGGTGCCGGGTCGCAGCAGTCGGTGATCCCGACCTCGGGGCGCAATGCGCATCGTGGCAGGGGCGCCGGCAAGGTGACGTGCACGTTCAAGACGATCGACCTCGCGAACCCGTTGGGCGGCACCGGCGCCGACGCCGGAAACCCCTACGACCTCCCGGTGGGGACGCAGGTCTGGCGATCCTGCTTCGACACCTCGACGGGCGCCCGGGTGGCGGGGCCGACGTTGTACACGTCGACCGGTCCGGCCGCAGGCGGTGGCGGTGGGCCGAGCCTGACCGCGCAGCTCGTGGACATGGCGCTCGCCAACATCGACATCGACCTGCCCGAGCCGCGCTTCTCGCCCCCGAACCAGACGTTCCCGAACTTCGACACGTGGCTCTGGACGAACGACCTCCCCACGCAGACAGCGTCGGCGACGGCGGCCGGGGTGACGGTCACCGTGTCGGCGAAGCTCACGACGACGAAGTACGAGATCAACGCAGCACCCGGCGAGGTGTCCCGCGACGACGGCGTCGTCGTCACCTGCACCGGGCCGCCGAAGGCGTTCGATCCGGCTGTACCGGTCCGCGACCAGACGACGGCGTGTCATCACCGGTTCGCAGCGCCGACCCGCGACCTCACGATCGACACGACGGCGACCTGGCGACTCACCTGGTCGGCGACCAACGGCACGACCGGCGACCTCGGCACCATCGATCGCACCACCACCACGCCGTACCGCGTGCAGGAGAAGGAGACGGTGATCCGAACCGGCACGTGACCACGAGGTGCCGTGACGTCGGCCGCCGCTCCGAATCGTCCTGCTCGATAGTGTCGTGCCATGAGCGCGAGCCCCCAAGGCCCGGATTGGTGGCAGGCGTCGGACCTGCGGTGGTACCCGCCCTCGATGCAGCCCGCTCAGCCCGTAGTGCCATCGCCACCCCAGGCACCGGAAGCGCGGCTGGTCACCGCACCGACGACGCTTCGCACCGGCGAACGGACGAGCGCCCAGGTCCTGCGCAACGCCGTCGTGTTCGTGGCGCTGCTCGTCGCGATCGCCGGAGGCATTGGATGGGGCTTCGACGCGATGCTCGACGAGGTCGATCTCGACCCCGATCCGGCGGGCACACCGTCCCGCGAGGTGCGCGCCTGCCGGACCGAACACGCCACGCTCCGCACGGCCGTCGCCGCGGCCAACGCCACGCCCGAGCCCGACGTGTGGTCGGACTACCTGCGGGCCCCCGAGGCGCTCCGGTACTGGACCGTGGCCGGCCAGGATGTGGTCCCGATCGCGGCCCTGCCGCCCGGTTGCCCCTGACGGGATCAGCCGACCCGGGCGTCGCCCCGGTCAGTCGTCGATCCCGGTCAGTCGTTGATCACCACGACTCCGCACAGCTTGTCGTAGAGCGTCTGGTAGCGCCGGTCGACCAGGTTCCAGAGCGACGGCAGGTACACGAGGAGGACGAGGAACACGAAGACCGACGCGACGAACGCGTTGGGCACGACCTGGGTACGGAACGAGTCGGGCGACTCCAGGTCGGCGCCGACGAGTCGGCTGAGGCCGTACAGGAACGCGGGAATGAGGAACACGAACTGGAGGACGGAGGCCAACAGCGCCCGAACGAACGCCAAGCCGCTCGACACCCCGCCGCGACCGCGGGCAGGGACGAGCCTGATGTGCATCGCGCTCATACCGACGGTCGCTCCGGTGCTGCCGATGCGGCCGGGCACGAAGCGCCACCAGATGTACAGGTTGACGCACAGGTTCGCGAGGAGCAGCACGACGAGCAGGGCCGATGATCGGGTTGCACTGACGAAGGCCATGCCGACGAGCTGGAACACGAGATTGACCGGGATGTTGATCAGTCCGAGCACCAGCCCGTCGATGAACACGCCGGCGAAGCGCCGCCAGAACCCGGCGTAGCTGACCGGCAGGTCGCCGACGCCGTACTCGGCGTACACCGTTCCGCGAGGTGTGGTCGGCGCCGGTGCGCCCCAGGCGGGCGCTGGTGCGCCCCACCCCGGAGCGCCCCAACCCGCCGCGCTCGGCGCTGCAGCGGGGGTCGGTGGACCCCACGGCACGTTGGCGGGCGGGCCGGCCGGAGGCGGAGGTTCGCCGCCGGCCAGCCCGTCAGTCCACGACATGTCGGAAAGAGTAGGTGGAGTTGCCCAGCGAGGGCGGAGTGGAACTCAGACGCGTTCGATGACGGTGGCGGAGCCCATGCCGCCGGCCGCACACATCGCAACGGCGCCCCACTGCGAGTCGGTGCGCTCGAGCTCGTTGAGCATCGTGACGATCATGCGGGCACCGGTGCAGCCGATGGGGTGACCGAGCGAGCAGCCCGAACCGTTCTGGTTGACGATGCCCTCGTCGAGGCCCAGGCGGCGGGTCGCCGCCACGGCGACCGACGCGAACGCCTCGTTGATCTCGACGGCCTGGAGGTCGGACACGCCGATGCCGGCCTTGGCGAGCGCCTTACGCATGGCGGGCTCGGGGGTGAGGCCCGTCTCCTCGGGAGCGAACGCCACCGATGCCCAGCCGCGGATCACGGCGAGGGGCTTGAGGCCGTGGGCCTCGGCGTAGGCGCGGGACACGATCGTGAGCGCAGCGGCGGCGTCGTTCAGGCCCGAACGCGTTGCCGGCCGTGGTCGTCGCCCAGTCGTACTGCGGGTTGAGCACACCGAGCGAGGCCAGCTTCTCGAGCGTGGAGCCACGGCGGGGGTGCTCGTCGACGGAGAACTCGCCGCCGCCGGGCAGCGGCACGGGCACGATCTCGTTCTTGAAGCGGCCTTCGTCGATGGCGCGGATGGCGTTCTGGTGCGACGTGAACGCCCAGAGATCGGCGTCCTCGCGGCTGACACCGGCGAGGCGGGCGGCGTTGTCGCCGACGCCGAGGGCGGTGTTGAACGGGGGAGCGAGCTCGGTGGGCTCGTTGGCCGGCGAGAGCCAGAAGCTCTCCTCGCCCTTCGAGCCGGCGGGAGCCGTGGTCATCGATTCGACACCACCGGCGAGGCCGGCGTCGATCATCCCGGCCGAGATGTTGGCGGCGACCCACTGCACGCCGGCCATGCCCGAGGCGCACCAGCGCTGGGTGGCGACGCCCGGGAGGTTGTTCAGGCCGGCGCGGATCGCGGCGTTGCGGCCGATGTTGCCGCCGCCCTGGAACGATTCGCCGAAGCCCATGTCCTCGAAGTCGGCGGGGGCGATGCCCGAACGCTCGACGGCTTCCTTGATCACGATCTCGGCCAGGGCGAAGGCGTCCACCCCACCGAGCGAGCCCTTGTAGGCGGTGGCGATCGGCGTGCGAACGCCGCTGACGATGACGACATCGGTGGACATGGCATCTCCTGGATAGGACCCCACCCCCGGCAGGATCTGACGACTCGTCAGATTGTGTCATGCCGAGGTACCGGAGTGTTAGTAGGGAGCGCAGCGGCCGAACCTGACGAAGGTGGCCTCGACCATTGTGTGTAGCGTCGCTCCCCGTGAAGCTCGACACACAGCTGTTCGGTCTCGGGGAGGCCCAGGCGCGGGCGGCAGTGCTCGCTGAACTCGGTCTCGACGGCGTGTTCACGTTCGAGGGGCCCCACGACGTGTTCACGCCACTGGTCCTCGCCGCGCCGGGAACGTCGCTCGACCTCTACACGAACGCCGCCATCGCCCTGCCCCGCAACCCGATCCAACTCGCCCACCAGGCGTGGGACCTCCAGGCGCTCAGCGAGGGGCGGTTCGCACTGGGCCTCGCCAGCCAGATCCGTACCCAGATCGAGAAGCGGTACGGCACCGACTTCCATCCGCCCCTCGGTCGAATGCGCGAGCTGGTGGCGGCGATGCGGGCGATCTTCGATTCCTGGCAGAACGGCAGTCGCCTCGACTTCCGCGGCGACTACTACACCCACACGCTGATGCCGCCGCTCTTCAACCCCGGCCCCCTCGAGTGGGGCCCGCCGCCCATCTGGCTCGGCGGCCTCGGGCCGAAGATGGTGGAGATGGCGGCAACGGTCGCCGACGGCCTCCTCGTCATGCCGTTCTGCACCGAGCGATTCTTCACCGAGCACACGCTCGTCGCCGTCGACAAGGGCCTGGCGGCGTCCCAGCGCTCCCGGGCCGACTTCAGCATCGTGTGCGAGTCGATCATTGCGGTCGGGCGTGACGAGCAGGAGCTCGCCACCGCGACCGAGGGCGTTCGCTTCCTGCTCAGCTTCTATGGCTCGACGCCCGCCTATCGACCGGTGCTCGACGCTCACGGGTGGGGCGATCTCCAGACCGAGCTGAACGCCATGACCAAGTCCAACCAGTGGGACCGCATGCCGGCCCTGATCGACGAGGAGATGCTGCGCACGCTCGCGATCGTCGGCAGTCCCGCCGAGGTTGCCGACCAGCTCGTGGCCCGATTCGACGGGGTCGCGAGCCGGGTCGGCTTCTACTTCCCCTATGCCATCGCCGACGACCTCATCGCCGATCTGGTGGGTTCGGTGCGGGAGCGGCTCGGTCGATCCACGTGATCATCGGCACCGAACGCCGTCCGAGCGGTTCCTCGCCGGTCGGGTGGCTGAGGTAGACGGCGCCCACGACGAAGGTTCCTTCGGGGAACCCGCACAGTTCGGCGACGGCGGGCGACCGCGGCGGCGACACCGTCGACCACAACGTTGCCAACCCGCGAGCGGTCGCCCCGAGGAGGAAGTTGCTGATGCCGGCAGCGACGGCGTCGCGGTTCTCGCCGGTCGTCATCTCGTCGGGGCCGGGCGTCGAGCCCACCAGCACGACCGCCGCCGACCGGAGGTATTTCGTGCGGGTCTTCAGGATCTTCGCCTCGTGGCCGCCGGCGGCCTGCAGCGCGTCGGCAATCGTCTCGCCCAGGACCCGGCGACCGTCGCCCGTGAACACGGCGAAGCGCCAGGGCTCGGTGCGCTTGTGGTTCGGCGCCCACGTCGCGAGCGCGCAGAGCTCCTCGATGACGGTCGGATCGACCGGCGTGTCGGGGTCGAGCAGCTTGGTGGTCCGACGCGCCCTGATGAGGCGGCCGAGCTCGTCGGCGTCGAAAGTCATGGCGCCATCCTCCCAGACCCGATCGGAGACCGAGGTGGCGGCGGCCGATCCGACCTACGCTGGTCACCGTGGAGCCTGACCGAGCGCCCGCCGAGTCGTCGCCCCGGCCCGGCACCGACGCGGCGCTGGCCGCGCTTCGGGGCACCGAGCTGCTGATCGAGAGCCTGCCGGGGGCGATCGTTGCGTGGGATGTCGACGGGACCGTGCTCGCGTGGAACGCGAACGCCGAGCGGCTGTACGGCTGGACGTCGGGCAACGTGCTCGGTCATCACATCGGCGAGCTGCTGATCCTGCCGGCCGAACTCGACGCCGCCTACGAGATCGCGTTGGGGGTCGAGGCCGGTGAGATCTGGACGGGTGACCTGACGATCGTCCGCGCCGACGCGACGCCGGTGCGGATCCACACCGCGCTCCGACCGTTGCGCAACGAGCGCGGCGAGATCGTCGGCTCGATCGGCGTCGCCGACGACGTGACCGATCAACGGGCGATCGAGGACCGCGCCGCCGAGCTCACCAACCATCTGCTGATGGCGCTCGCCGGCGGCGAGTTGGGCACGTGGCGCCGCGATCTCGACACCGACGAGATCGTGTGGGACGAGAACATGGAGCGGCTCTACGGACTGGAGCCCGGAACCTACGACGGCACCGTCGACGGCTGGTACGCGATGATCCACCCCGACGACCGGGACGCGACCCGGTCGACCATTGCGGCCGCCGTGGCGGCGGGGTCGTCGTACCAGCTCGAATACCGGGTGCTGCATCCCGACGGTTCGATCCGGTGGCTGCAGGGTCGCGCCATGGTCACCCAGCACAGCGACGGCTCGGTGGCGGGCACGATCGGGTGCTCGGGTGA
The DNA here is from genome assembly GCA_037045585.1 of Microthrixaceae bacterium. Taxonomy (GTDB): domain Bacteria; phylum Actinomycetota; class Acidimicrobiia; order Acidimicrobiales; family Microtrichaceae; genus SSF14. Next base: position 209,007 of record JBAOIR010000049.1, on the reverse strand, counting down.
TGTGACCGACCGCAAGCTCGTCGAACTCGAGAACGAGCGTCGGGCGCTCGAGGCCGAGCGACTCCTCGAGGCGGGGAGATTGCAGCGGCGGCGACTCGAGTTCCTGTCGGGCCTCAACGACGCGGCGATGGCTGCCGACGACCATCAGGCGCTCATGCAGGCGGTGACCGAGGCAGCCGTCCCGACCCTGGGCGACTGGTGCTCGCTCCACTTCTTCGAGGGGTCGACCGTCGCGGCGAACCCCGACATCATCTTCGCCCACCACGATCCCGAGCGGGTCGAGTGGCTGCGTGACCTGCTCGCCCACCATCCGTACGACCCCGACGCCCCCCTCGGCGCGGCCGCCGCGGTTCGCGAGGGCGTCACCCAGTTCATCCCGTTGTTCTCCGGCGAGTTCCGCGAACGGGTGATCGACAACGCGGTTCGGGCGACGCCCGACCAGGCGCGGGCCATCCTCGACGAGCTGATGCCAACGAGCCTGATCGCCGTTCCCCTCGTGACCAAGCGTGGGGTCATCGGTGCCATGCAGTTCGTGAGCGCCGAGTCCGGCCGCGTCTACGACGCCGACGACGTTGCGCTCGCCGAGACGGCCGCCGGTCGGGTCGCGGAGGCCCTCGATGCCCGCGTGGCTGCGCGACCAACAGCGCAACGTCGCCAACGTCCTCCAGTCGGCGCTGCTGCCGGCCCGCCTGCCCGAGATCGACGGAGCCGGCATCGCCGTTCGGTACTGGGCGGCCGGCGCGGCGAGCGAGGTCGGCGGCGACTTCTACGACGTGTTCGCGATCGGACCCGATCGCTGGGCCGTTGTCATCGGCGATGTGTGCGGCACCGGCCCCGAGGCAGCCGCGGTCACCGCGCTCGCTCGTCACACGATCCGCGCCGCCGCCACTCACGGGGCAAGTCCCGTCGAGGTGCTCGAGTGGCTCAACGACGCCATCCTGGCCAGCGACTCCGACCGTTTCTGCACGGTGCTCTACTCGACCCTCGAACGGATCGACGCAGAGTCCGGACACTGGAGGTTCACGTCGGTCGCCGGCGGGCACCCGCTCCCGTTTCTGGCTCGCGCCGGCGAAGCGGCGTCACCGCTCGGCACCGCCGGGACGCTGTTGGGTGTCATGCCGACCGTCCGCCTCACGCCCAGCGTGGTCGAACTCGGACCGGGCGACACCGTGGTGCTGAACACCGACGGCATCACCGATGTGCCTGCCCCGCACGGGATCGACGAGGCGACGATGGCCGACATCGTCACCGCGGCCACGGCGGTGGCCGGCTCTGCCGAGACCGTTGTCGAGCACCTCGGGTCGGCCGTCCAGCAAGTGCTGCCGATCCCCGACCGCGACGACGACATCGCGCTCGTCGTCGTGCGCATCTCCGGTGGTGACCTCGTCGACCTGACGAGCGCGGGTGATGTCTCCGTGGAGGAGCTGGTTGCCGAGCGTGAGTTCGAGCCGGAACCGCAGTCGGTCTCGGCAGCCCGGGAGTTCGTGATCGCGAGCGCGGCGAGGCCGCCCCTCGACGACCTGTTGCGACTCGCGGTCTCGGAGCTCGCGACCAACGCGGTGATCCACGCCCGGAGTTCGTTCCACGTTCGGGTGGTGGCTGCCGGTGCCGGCGTCCGCATCGAGGTCGCCGACCGCAGCGAGCGGATGCCCGTTCGCAACCATCAGCCCTACGACGCGGTCAGCGGACGTGGTATCGGCATCGTGGAGCACCTGTCGACGAGCTGGGGCGTCACGCCGACACCTGACGGGAAGTCGATCTGGTTCGAACTGCAGCCGTGACGGCCAGCAGTCGGGCCGAGCTCGCCATGATCACCGGCATGCCGTGACCCGTGCCTTCGCATCAACGCGTGATGCCTCGATGCGACCTGGGTGAACGACGGTCAACGTCTCAGCTCGATGCGACCTCAGCGATGCACTGCGGCGTCGGTCTGCGTGACACGCGTGCGCACGGTGAACACCGAGTCGCCCGAGAGCACACCGCCGCGCCCGAACAGGCGCCCGAACTGCCAGTTGCTGAGGCCCAGCTCGGGCTTGCCGAGCGCGTACTGACCGTCGACCCAGCGGGTGAACCCGTTGCCGACGAACGGTGCGTCGACCAGTTCGTAGAAGTGGTCCTGCGCGGCCGCGTCGGTCGAGATCAGCGACGCGACGAAGCGGGGGGAGTGGTCGTTGAACAGGGCGATGGCCTCGTCGACGTCCGCGACGATCACCAGGCTGATCTCCGGTGACTCCTCCCATTCCCACTCCGTCCCGAGCTCCTCGAGGGCGATGAGCTCGGCGCCGGCCTCGCGCACGGCACCTCGGGCGCGGGTGATGTCGGTCGGCTCGAACCACTCGGCGGGGACGTACGACTCGCTGCCGGCGGCGACGTGGAGCTTCGGGTTGGTGCCGCGGCGGTCGGCAGCGGCGCCGAGTGACGCGAGCACCACCGGCACGAGCTCGTCGGCGCGGTCGGCGACAATGCAGCAGACGTTGAGCGTGTTGCACACCTTGCGGTCGAGCGAGTGGAGCACGGCGGCGGCGAGCGTCGTGCCGTCGGCCGCCGAGTCGGCGACGATCCAGGCGCCGCCGGTGCCGTGCAGGCTCACCGGCACACCGGCCTGGCGGGCCACCGTGCCGAGCTGCGTGACCGCAGGGCCCGACCCGCGAGCGACAGCAAGGCCGAGCCGAGGGTCGGAGAACATCGCCCAGCCGGCAGCGTGTGCCGCCGAGTCGACGAGCGACGCGGCACCGGCGGGGAGCCCGGCCTCGGCGAGGGCCGGGTCGAGCGCGTGCTCGACGATCGCTCGGGCGGTGCCGAGAGCGTCGGACCCGATGCGGAACACGACGGTGTTCCCGGAACGGATGACGCCGCACGCATCGGCGAACACGTTGGGACGGCCTTCGAACACGAACCCGACGACGCCGAGCCCGGCGCGGCGCAGTTCGACCGACCAGCCGTCGTGCTCGACCGCGTCGATGACGGCGCCGCGGCCCGACTCGGCGGTCGCCCACGAGCGGAGCCCGCTGACCATGTCGGCGCGCATCGTGTCGCTGAGGACGAGGCGGGTGGTGGAGCGGCCCCGAGCCTTGGCGGCCTCGATGTCGGCCTGGTTCGCCGCGGCGATCGGGGCGAACGAGTCGGTGTCTTCCAGACGGCGGGCGAACGCTTCGAAGAACGCGGTGATCTGCTCGTCGGTGACTGCGCCCATCCGGGCGAACGCGTCGCTCGCTGCGCCCACGGCGGCTGCGGCGGTTGCGCCTTCGGCAGCGGGGATGTGGAGGACGGTCTCGCCCACGACGGCGAGGCGATCGCCCGGTGCGAACGCGTCGGCGAGTTCGGGCGTGACGCGGATGACCTGGTCGCCCCCGGCGAGGATGGCCATGCCGGCGGTCAGGTCGGTGAGCGGTTCGATCGACATGGCCGAGACGCTACCCCGGGTCGATCCGCGGCTCTACGGGGTGGGTGCGCTGAGCAGGTGGGCTCGATCGCCGTGGAGTGCTGCAAGACCTTTGTCGAGCGTCGCAACCGTCCCGTCGTGGTGTACGGCCAGGGCCACGAGGTAGGCGTCGGTGATCTGTCGGTGCCCGATGACGCCGGCGAGATGTTGCGCCTCGTACCGCAGTGAGTCGGGCCAGAACTCATGCCATGGTTGTTCACGAATCGCTTCGAGGACGTCAATGGCGCCCCGCCCGTTGAGGCCGCCGCTGCGCATGAGGAAGCGCAGCAGCGTGCCTTCGGTGATCGGGCAGGTCGCCAAGGTGGGTTCCGTCCGTTCGAACCAGTCGAGTGCGATGTCGTGATGGACGTGATCGGTGACGGTCAATGCCACGAGGACGTTTCCGTCGGCAAGGTACGTCGTCACGCGTCGTCGTCCAGCGATCGAACGTCCTCGGCGGTGACCGATCGGCCGATCGACACCAGGGGCATCCCACGAGGGCTCGCCGGTCCGGCAGGTTGAGAACTCCGCTGGAGACCGAGGCGGATGAGTTCGGTGACGACATCGCTCATCGATCGATTCCCCGAGTGGGCGAGTTCGCGGGCGAGGTCGTGCAAGTCGGAGGGCAGGTCGATCGTCGTGCGCACCTCTGCATCGTAACATCTCAACATCAAGATGCGGAGCGTCCAGGACCCGCGAACTGCCGGCCCGTCCGGACGACTGACCGCGAGGGGGAGGTCTTTGGTAGAAACGTGGCCGGAATCGACACTCCAGGGGGATGTACGACGTGGCCGATCTGATCTCAGCGCTGGCCGCCATCGTCGGCGATGCCAACGTGCGTACCGCCGCCGACGCCGGCGACGACTACTCCCACGACGAAGCGCTCAACGCGCCGTGGGTCGAACCCGACGCCGTCGTGTTCCCGGCGTCGACCGCCGAGGTGGCGCAGATCCTCACCCACGCCAACGAGCACCGCATCCCCGTCACGGCGCGTGGCGCCGGCACCGGCTTGTCGGGCGCTTGCATTCCGCGGCAAGGGGGCATCGTGGTCAGCTTCGACCGCATGAACCAGGTGCTCGAGATCGACCGCGACAATCACGCCGCCGTCGTGCAGCCCGGCGTCACGCTCGACCAGCTCGACGCCCTCCTCGCCCCGCTCGACCTCGTCTACCCGGTGTTTCCCGGCGAGTACTCCGCCAGCCTCGGCGGCAACGTCAACACCAATGCCGGCGGCATGCGGGCCGTGAAGTACGGCGTGACCCGGCACCACGTGCTCGGCATCGAAGCGGTACTCCCGACCGGCGAGGTGATCCGGTCCGGCGGCAAGATCGTGAAGGTGTCGACGGGATACGACCTCACGCAGCTCGTCATCGGGTCCGAGGGCACGCTCGGTCTGGTCACCGAGGCGACGCTCAAGCTGCACCCGCGACTGCCCCACGCGGCGACGATCCTGGCACCGTTCTCGACACTCGAGGGTGTGACGACGGCGGTGCCGCGCATCATCGACTCCGGCATCGGCCCGCAGATCCTCGAGTACATCGACCTGATGACCATGGCGGCGATGACCGCCAGCGGTGAGCTCGACCTCGGCGTCCCGCAGGACGTGAAGGACACGGCGTTGGCCTACCTCGTCGTGGTGCTGGAGAACGCCCACGAGGACCGCCTCGACGCCGACATCGAACAGCTCGGCACCTTCCTCGGCGACCTCGGGGCGATGGACGTGTACGTCCTGCCGTCGGGTGCCGGCGCCCAGCTCATCGCGGCGCGGGAGAAGGCGTTCTGGTTGGCCAAGGCGTCGGGTGCCAACGACGTCGTCGACGTCGTCGTTCCGCGAGCCACCATCCCCGAGTTCATGGAGCGTGTGTCGAAGCTCGGTGCCGACACGGGCAGCTGGATCGCCGGGTGCGGCCACGCCGGCGACGGCAACGTGCACCTCGCCGTGTTCCAGGCCGATCCCGACAAGCGCCACGAGGTGATGATCGGCCTGTACCGCGCCGGCATGGACCTCGGCGGCGCCATCAGCGGCGAGCACGGCCTCGGCACCGAGAAGCGCGGCTACTTCCTCGAGCTGGAGGACCCCGCCAAGATCGACCTGATGCGCCGCATCAAGACCGCATTCGACCCCAACGGCATCCTGAACCCCGGCGCCGTCTTCTAGCGGCCGTCACCCCGCCACCCCGCCACCCGCCCACCCACTCGACCTCACCCGATCCCACCGGTTCTGCGGGTAGTTGTCGTCACCTGCTGACGACAACTACCCGCAAAACCAGAGCAACCCCGGAGAACACCCGCACATGAACGGCGCACGCGCACTCATCCAGACCCTCGTCGACTCCGGCGTCGACGTCTGCTTCACCAACCCCGGCACGTCGGAGATGCACTTCGTGGCCGCGCTCGACGAGGTCGAGCCCATGCGGGGCATCCTGTGCCTGTTCGAGGGTGGCGCCACCGGTGCGGCCGACGGCTACGCCCGGATGGCCGACAAGCCGGCCGGCACGCTCCTGCACCTCGGCCCCGGCCTCGGCAACGGCTTCGCCAACCTCCACAACGCCCGGCGCGCCCGCACCCCCGTCGTCAACATCGTGGGTGACCACGCCACGTACCACAAGCAGTACGACGCGCCCCTCGAGTCCGACATCGATGCCGTCGCCCAGGCATGCTCCGGGTGGGTCCGCCGTTCCACCACGCCCGACGAGGTCGCTGCCGACGCCGCCGCCACCGTCGCGGCCTCGCTCGCCTCTCCCAACCAGGTGGCCACGCTGATCCTGCCCGCCGACGTCTGCTGGCTCGATGCCGAGGGACCGCACCAGCCGATCGATCCGGAGCCGGCCCGCGTGCCGGCCCCCGAACTGGTGGCCGAGCTCGTCGACGCCTTCGCCGGCGGTTCGTCGACAGTGCTCCTCATCGGTGGGCGCCTCATGCGGGAGCGGGGTCTCGTCGCCGCCGCCCGGATCGCCGCGGCGACCGGGGTCCGCGTGCTCTGCGAGACCTTCCCCACCCGCCAGGAGCGCGGTGCCGGCCTGCCGACCGTCGATCGCCTCGCGTACCTCGCGGAGTTCGCCCAGATGCAGCTCGACGGCGCCGAGCACCTCGTTGTGGTCGACACCGCGGCGCCGGTGTCGTTCTTCGCCTATCCGTCCAAGGCGTCGGTCCTGCACCCCGACGGGTGCATCGTCCACGAGGTCGACCTCGACATCGACCCCGTCGACCTGCTCGAAGCCGCCGCCGCCGCGCTCGGCGCGCCCGACGAGGTTCCCGTCGCTGCCGCCGCCCGCCCCGAGCTGCCGACCGGCCCGCTCACCTCCGAAACCGTGGCGCAGGCCCTCGGCGCCCTCATGCCCGAGAACGCCGTGGTGGTCGACGAGGCCAACACCTCGGGCCTGTTCATCCCCGGCGCCACCGCCGGAGCTCCCCGCCACGACTGGCTGTGCCTCACCGGCGGTGCCATCGGCATCGGAATCCCGCTCGCCACCGGCGCCGCCGTCGCGTGCCCCGATCGGCAGGTGCTGTGCCTCGAAGCCGACGGGTCGGCGATGTACACGCTGCAGGCGCTCTGGACCCAGGTCCGCGAGCAGCTCGACGTCATCACGGTCATCTTCGCCAACCACAGCTACGCGGTCCTCAACATGGAACTCAACCGCGTCGGCGCCGCCAGCGTCGGCCCCAAGGCCCTCAAGATGCTCGACCTCACCGGGCCCACGCTCGACTTCGTGTCGCTCGCGCAGGGCATGGGGGTCGAGGCGTCCCGCGCCACGACCAGCGAAGAGTTCGTCGAGCAGCTGCAGGCAGCGCTCGCCGCGGGCGGACCGCGCCTCATCGAGGCCGTGGTTCCGCCCCTCGGCCTCTGACCGCCACCGGCCGCCGACGGCTCGGGTCATCGGACCCGGGTCGTTCGGCCCATCGCCGGTGGGGAAGGTCAACCAGCGCCACGACGCGACCGATCATCACCTCATGGCCTCGTCACGCGCTCCGGAGGGGATGTCCGTCTCCGAACCGGGCGTCGACCGCCACGAACTGAACCTGATCTTCTCGGCGCGCCACGTTGTCATCCTGACGTTCCAGATCCTCTCCTACTTCGGCCGCGACCGGGCCCTCGACTGGTGGGAGCCGGCCATCGATCTCGGGCTCGTGCTGCCCTACAGCGCCGTCACCCATTGGGTCGCGCTGCGGAAGTTGCGAATGCCGGGGTGGGTGCCGATCGTGGATTCGTTGGTCATCGTTGCCTGGGTGGTGGCGATGCCCGAGACCTCCCCGACGCTCGTCGCGATGCTCGTCGCGATGTTGACGATCGCCGGCCAGTCAGTGGCCCGGCGCTGGCTCTGGACGGCATTCGGCCTCAGCTCTGCCGGCATGCTCGCGTCAGCGCTGCTGGCGAACCAGTTGTCCAACTTCCTCGACGCTGCCCGGAGCATCATCTTGGGGGCGTGTGTGCTGATGACCGTGACGATGGTGCGTTCGGCTCGTCTCGAAGCGCAGCGTCGCCTCGCCTACACCGCCCAGCACGACCAGCTGACCGGGCTCGCCAATCGGTCCCTTCTGCACCACGAGATCGGCGCGGTCGGCCCGGATCGCGACCTCGCCGTGCTCCTCGCTGACCTCAACAACTTCAAGGAGGTCAACGACACGCTCGGTCACCACGTCGGTGACGATCTGCTCGTGGCGGTCAGTCGCCACGTCGTCGACGTCGCGCCCGCTGCGGCAACGGTCGGTCGTCTGGGTGGCGACGAGTTCGCGGTGGTGATCCCCGACTCGAACCGGGCGGACGCGATCGGGGCCGCCGACCGGATCACCGCGGCCTTGCGACAGCCGTTCACGGTGGACGGACTGACCATCGAGGTCGGTGCCAGCATCGGCATCACGCTGCGGAACCCCGGAGCGCCGGCGCCGGTCCCGTCGGACGTCCTGTTCCGCAATGCCGACGTGGCCATGTACCAGGCGAAGCAGGCCGGTCGCCCGTTCCACGTCTACGACCCCTCCGACGACCACTCGAGCGTCCGGCGCGTCACGTTGATGGGTGAGCTGCGCACGGCGATCGCCGACGGCCAGTTGGAGGTCTGGTACCAACCGGGACTCGACGCGCACACCGGGCAGTTGAACTGCATGGAAGCGCTCGTTCGCTGGAACCACCCCCAACACGGGCTCCTGCTCCCCGGCGAGTTCATCGAGCTGGCCGAGATCTCCGGTGCGATCGACGACCTCACTCAGTGGGTGATCGACCGGGCGGTACGCGACTCCCACCGTCTCTCGGCTCTGGGTCGCCCGCTCCTCGTCTCGTGCAACCTGTCGGTGCGCAACCTGCACGACCGGTTGCTCCTCGAATGGCTCGACGAACTCGCCACCACCGTCGGGCTGCCCGACAGCGGGTTGTACCTCGAGCTGACCGAGAGCCAGATCATGGAGGACCCCGCCGGGGCATCGCACGTGCTGACACGTCTCGCGGAGATGGGCATCGGTTCGGCCGTCGACGACTTCGGGACCGGGTACTCGTCGCTGTCGATGCTGCTGCACGTGCGGGCCTCGGTCCTCAAGATCGACCGGTCCTTCGTCGCCGATCTCCTCTCGACCCGCAAGGCCAGCGTGATGGTTCGGTCGATGATCGACCTCGCCCACAACCTCGGGATGCTGGTCGTCGCCGAAGGGGTGGAGGACCAGATGACGTTGGAGCGGCTGGAGGCAATGGGGTGTGACTTCCTGCAGGGCTTCCACATCGCCCGTCCGATGCCGTTCGACCAGCTGACCGGCTTCCTCGGTCTGGCGCCCGCCGACGGGATCGACGGAGTTTCACCGGTCATCGGGGCCGCCCTATCGTGACCCGGTGCGCGACTGGTTGAACCTGCTGGCGGACCCGGGTTCGACGGTTCCGATCCCGGGTACCGACGAATCCGTTGCAGCGGCGCGGTGTCGGATCGACGGCCGGGAACTGGTCCTCGTCTGGTGCCGCTTCGACGTGTCGGCGGGCACCCTCAGCGTGGCCACGGGGGAGCGGTTCGTCGCGGCCGTCGACCACGCAGTGGAGGCGCGACTTCCCGTGCTCGGCATCGCCAACTCGGGTGGCGCACGCATGCAGGAAGGATCGCGCGGGTTCGTCCAGATGATCGCGGCGACGCGTGCCGTGCGTCGGCTGCGCGACGCCGGGCTCCCGCTGGTCGTCTACACCGCGAACCCGACCACGGGCGGCGTCTTCGCGTCGTGGGCGTCGCTCGGGCACCTGACGTTCGCCGAACCCGGTGCCACTATCGGATTCACCGGCCCCCGGGTGGCCCAGGCCCTCGGCGAGCCGATCGTGCCGGCCTCGTCGCAGACGGCCGAGGGGGTGCTCGCCAACGGCCACGTCGACGCCGTGGTGGCGCCCGACGACCTGCGGTCGACGATGGCGCAGGTGCTCGCCACGCTGGCACCGGCCACCCCGGCCACCCCGGCCGGTCCGCTCTCCGGTCCACCGTCCGCAGCACCGGCCGAAGCGGTCGAGGGGCCGCTGGGATGGGCGGCGGTCCAGGGCTCGCGGGGCTCGACCCATCGGCGTGTGCTCGACGACCTGCTCGCACGGGCGACGAGCGTGATCGAACTCGTCGGCGATCGGGCCGGATCGGTCGGCTCGCAGTCGACGTGTGTGATCGCCCGCATCGACGGACGACCCGTCGTCGTCGTGGGCCATCGACCCGGTGCGCGCCCGACGGCGGCCGACCTGCGCGCCGCCCGTCGGGCGATGACGATCGCCCAGGAACTCGGGCTGCCGGTGGTGACGGTCATCGACACTCCCGGTGCCGAGATCAGCGGGGAACAGGAGCGGCAGGGCCTAGCCGGCGAGATCGCCCGGTCGATCGACACGCTGTCGTCGCTCACGGTTCCGAGCGTCGCCGTGATCGCCGGGCAGGGGAGCGGCGGCGCCGCGATGGCGTGGCTCGCTGCGGCCCGGGTGATTGCTGCGGCCGACGCCTGGCTGGCACCGATCGCCCCGGAGGCGGCCTCGCTCATCGTGCACCGCGACACCGACCACGCGGCCGAACTCGCCGACGCTCAACAGGTGGGAGCGGTCGAACTCCGAGACCAGGGCATCGTCGACGCGGTGTTCGCACCCGGCGATCTGATCGACGCCGTCGTGGCGTCGTTGCGCTGACGGTCGTCCGGCGTTCGGGCCCGGGCGTTCAGCCCGGGGTGTCGCTGGGCCAGGTGTAGTCCTCGAACTGCTCGCGCAGCGTCTTCTTCGAGAACTTGCCGACCGACGTCTTGGGCACCTCGTCGATGAACACGACGTCGTCGGGCAGCCACCACTTGGCCACCTTGGGGGCCAGCCACTCCAACAGCTCCTCACGGTCGAGGGTGCTGTCGGGGCGCTTCACGACACACGCGAGCGGGCGTTCGTCCCAGCGGGGGTGGGCGATGCCGATCACGGCGGCCTCGACGACGTCGGGGTGGCCCATGATCTCGTTCTCGAGATCGACCGAGCTGATCCATTCGCCACCCGACTTCACGAGGTCCTTCGTGCGGTCGACCAGGCGGATGTACGCCTCGTCGTCGACGACCGCGACGTCGCCGGTGCGCAGCCATCCGTCCGGTGTGAACGAGTCGGCCGAACGCTCGTCGTTGTAGTAGGTGGCCGTGACCCAGGGGCCGCGAACCTGGAGCTCGCCGGTGGTCTCGCCGTCCCACGGCACGATCTCGGTGGTGTTGGGCACCACGGTGCGGAACTCGACCCCGGGCACAACGAGGCCGACGGTGGCGCGCCGGTCGGCGGTGTCCTCGAGGTAGCTCTTGATGTGGCACGCCGCAGCGATGGGGGAGGTCTCGGTCATGCCCCAGGCCTGGAACACCGGCAGGCCGATCTTGGCGCGGAAGCCTTCGCTCAGCACCGGAGGAACGGCCGAGCCGCCGCAGGGGATCGCCCGCAGCGACGACATGTCCCGTCCGTCGATCTCGCCCAACACGCCCATCCAGATGGTGGGTACGCCGGCGGCAACCGTGACCCGCTCCTCCTCGATCAAGGTGATGAGGGCGCCCGGCGACAGGTCGGGCCCGGGCATGACGAGCGTGGCGCCGGTCGCGACGCCGGCGTGGGCCAGGCCCCACGCGTTGGCGTGGAACATCGGCACCACCGGCATGATGATGTCCTTCTCGTGGGCACCGAGACTGTCGGTCATCATGGCGCCGAACGTGTGCAGCGTGATCGAGCGGTGGGTGTACACCACACCCTTGGGGTTGCCGGTCGTGCCCGACGTGTACATCATCGCCGCAGCCAGGTTCTCGTCGGGGATGTCCCACTCGCGGGGAGCGGCCGCGGCCAACAGCGTCTCGTAATCGTGGACCTCGATGCCGTTGGGCGCGTCGGTGGGAAGGTCACCACCGGTGTCGTTCATGACGACGACGTGTCGCACCGTCGTGAACGTCTCGAGCGCCGGCCACAGCAACTTGGCGAGCGAGTTGTCGACGAAGATCACTTCGTCCTCGGCATGGTTGACGATGTACACGAGCTGTTCGGGGAACAGCCGGAGGTTGAGGGTGTGGCAGACCCGTCCGCTGCACGGTGCGGCGAAGTAGAGCTCGAGGTGACGCGACGTGTTCCAGGCGAAGGTCGCGACCCGGCCGTCGGCGGAGATGCCGAGGTCGTCGAGCACGGTGCCGAGCCGGCGGGTGCGCTCGGCCCACTCGCCGTAGCTGATGCGCTGACGACCGGTGGGCGAGTTGGTCACGATCTCCTTGCGCGGGAACAGCCGCTCGGCCCGATCGAAGAGATGGGTCAGGGTGAGCGGAAAGTCCATCATCGTGCCGCGCATTGTGTACCTCCAGGTGATTGCCGGGCCCCCGTGGCCGACGTGGGTCCGAAACTACGCGACATGGATCGCGGCGTGCGGGCGATCATGGCGCGATGTCATACCCTGCCGAACCCGCGTCGCCCTCGTTCACCCCGACCGATCACACGAGGGTCCGATACTCGAAGCGGGCGAGCTACGACCGGTCCGAGGCGTACCGCATCCTCGACGACGGGTTCGTCGCCCACGTGGGCTTCGTCTTCGACGGGCGACCGTTCGTCATCCCGATGGTGTACGGGCGCGACGATGACCATCTCCTGTTGCACGGTTCGGTTGCCACGCGCCTGATGCGGGCCCTCGACCGCGGCGCCGAGGCCTGCATCACCGTGACCCACATCGACGGGCTGGTGCTCGCTCGGTCGCACTTCCACCACTCGATCAACTACCGATCGGTGGTCGTGCTCGGCACGGCGACCCGCCTGCGCGACGCGGATGCCGACGCCGCGTTCGCGGTGATCGTCGAGCATGTTGCTCCGGGGCGGGCGGGCGAGACCCGCCCCACCAACGACGTCGAACGTCGTCAGACGATGGTGCTGCGCGTGCCCATCGACGAGGCGTCGGTGAAGGTGCGTACGGGCGCCCCGGGCGACGATCCGGCCGATCTGGGCGAGGGCTCGGCCGACGTGTGGGCCGGGGTGCTTCCGCTCGCGCTCGTGCCGGGGACACCGGTGCCCGACGCATTCACGGGAGCCGACGTCGCCGCCCCCGCCTCGGTCGCGCCGTGGCGGCGACCCTGACGCCCGCCGTGTCGACGGTCAGGCGTTGGTGAACGCGGCCAGCACCCCGTCGACGAAGTCGGGGGCGTCGGTGTCGAGGTGCTTGCGGTGCAGCTCGAGGCTGCCGAGCACCTTGGCGCCCTTCGATGCCAGCAGCTTGTTGAAGCCGCGCAGCACACCACCGGGACGGATCGCGTAGGTGACGAAGGCGTACGTGGGCTTGTCCCACATGGTCGGCAGGTACTTGGCGATGTTGCCGCCGCCGCCGGGTCGTTGCCCGAAGAGCACGGCACCGTCGGTCCACGTGCCCACCACGGCGAGGTCGGCCTCGGAGAGTTCGTGGAGATCGACGCCCTTGGTGGGGTACAGCTTGACGTCGTGGCCCGTCGCTGCGAACCGCGCTGCGATCAGCTGGGCGGCTCGTTCGGTGTTGCCGGTACGGCTCTCGTAGATCACTACTACCTTCATCGCCCCTGATCCTGGCCGAAAAGAGGGGTCCGGCGCCAGCATCACGGGGGGAGGAATCGTCCGGATGGCCCGTTTCGGTTCGGGAACGTGCTCGGTACCCTCGGCAGCGTGGGACATGAACTCGTCGGTGGTCAGGCCTTGGTCGAGGGCGTCATGATCCGCCAGGGCCCTCGATGGGCTGCGGCGGCGCGACGCCCCGATGGGTCGATCGCGACCACGACTCGCCATGCCGCCCCGGCGTTCGCCGCCACACGGGGCATCCCCGTCGTGCGCGGGATCGGTGCTCTGGTCGACTCCGTGCGGATCGGGCTGGCTGCGATGCGTTGGTCGCGGGAGGAGACGATCGACCCCACCTCGGCCGACGCTGCGCCGGTCGGAGGGGCCCGCGAACGGGTGGTCGTCCTGGGCGTGGTTGCCGGGGTGCTCGCTGCGTTCCTGCTGGTCCCGCTCGCCATCGCCGCGTTGGCGCGGCCCGTCGTCGGGACGGGCTGGGGTGCCGCCGTGGTGGAAGGTCTGGTGCGACTCGCGCTGTTCGTCGCCTACCTGGCGATGCTGTCCACGTTGCCCGGTGTGCGGCGCACGTTGGAATACCACGGGGCCGAGCACATGGTGATCGCTGCGCACGAGCACGGTGAGGACCGCACGATCGACAGCGCCTGGGACTACAGCGTTCGTCACCCCCGGTGCGGTACCGACTTCTTCCTCCTGATCTTCGTGATCTCGATCGTCGCCTTCGCGCTCGTCGGCCATCTTCCGGCAGCGGCGCTGGTGTTGAGCCGAATCCTGCTCGCCCCCGTGGTGGTGGGCGTCGCGTACGAGATCCTTCGCCTCGGCGGCACCTCCGAGCACGACGGGTTGGCAGCGGCCCTGTCCGCACCCGGGCTGTTCCTCCAGCGGTTCACGACCCGCCAGCCCGACGACGCCCAGATCGCCGTGGCGCTCGCCGCGCTCGACGAACTGCTCCCACCGTCGGCGTCGATCGGGACGACCTCACGATCGAATCGAACGACATCGCCGCTCTAGACACAGGAATCGCTTGACGAAGGCGGTTGAGGGGGCAGATTCTTGTGTGATGACGACCATCGACCGTTCCCGTCTCGCCAGCCTTCGGCAACGGGAGGAGCGACGATTCGTCGACACCCACCCGCGATCCGCCGAGGCCTCGACGACGACCGGTCACCTGCTGGGGGGCGTGCCGATGGCCTGGATGACGCGTTGGCCCGGAGCGTTCCCGATCGTGGTCGACGAGGCGTCGGGCGCACGGTTCCGTGACATCGACGGCCACGAGTACATCGACTTCTGCCTGGGTGACACGGGGGCGATGGCCGGCCACGCGCTCCCGGCGCTCGCCGATGCGTTGGGGGCGCAGGCCCGACGGGGCATCACGACGATGCTCCCGAGCGCCGACGCGGCGTGGGTCGCCGACGAACTGGCGAGCCGGTTCGGCCTCCCCACCTGGCAGATGGCCATGACCGCCACCGATGCGAACCGGTTCGTGTTGCGCTTCGCCCGACACCTCACCGGCCGTTCGAAGGTCCTGGTCTTCGACTGGTGTTACCACGGGACGGTCGACGAGGCCTTCGCCACCCTCGACGACGCCGGCGCCGTGGTCGCCCGCCCCGGCACCATCGGTGCCCCCGTCGACCTCGACGCGACGACGAAGGTTGTGCAGTTCAACGACCTCGATGCGCTCGAGGCGGCGCTCGCGCCCCGTGACGTGGCCTGTGTGCTGGCGGAGCCGGCGCTCACCAACATCGGCATCGTGCTGCCCGACCCGGGGTTCCACGATGCACTCCGGGAGATCTGCGACCGCACGGGCACCCTCCTCGTGATCGACGAAACCCACACGTTGTGCGCCGGTCCGGGCGGCGCGACCCGGGAGTGGGGGCTGCGGCCCGACTTCTTCGTGATCGGCAAGGCGATCGGCGGCGGTATGCCCGTCGCCGCCTACGGCATGACCGCCGATGTCGCCACTCGTCTCGCCCCGGCGATCGGCGGCGCCGAGGTCGACACGTCGGGTGTCGGAGGCACGCTCACCGGCAACGCCCTGGCCCTGGCGGCAGTGCGGGCGACGCTGTCGACCACGCTCACTGCCGACGACTTCGCCCGCATGATCCCGCTCGCAGCGGCCTGGACCGACGGCGTGCAGGCCACGATCGACGCAACGGCGGTCCCGTGGTGTGTGAACGGGCTGGGGTGCCGGGCGGAGTACTGGTTCTGCCCGCCGCCGCGCAACGGTCGCGACGGCGCCGCGGCGGTCGACGCCGATCTCGACGCCTACCTCCACCTCTTCGCGCTCAACCGCGGCATCCTCATGACGCCGTTCCACAACATGGCGCTGATGTCGCCGGCGCACTCGATGGCCGACGTCGACCGTCACAGCGAGGTGTTCGCCGAGGCCGTCACCGAGCTCGTCGCGCCGGGATGAGCGACCGCGGGGTCACGCGTCCGGAGGTGTGGCGGGATCGTGGTACAACCGCTGCATGGCCCTTCCCGACCCGATGACCGCCCCGACGACGTCCCCGACCATCGACCCGACCCGCCCCGTCGTGCGTGACCTCGACGGTCAGGTCGCCGTGGTCACCGGTGCGGGCAGCCCGTCGGGAATCGGCTTCGGGATCGCGACCCATCTCGCCGAGCGGGCGCCGTGGTCGTCATCGGGTCGACCACGGAGCGCATCCACGAGCGCGTCGGCGAGCTGGTCGAGGCCGGGTACCGGGCCCTCGGCTTCATCGGCGACCTCGTCGATGCGACCGTGTGCGACCGCCTCGTCGCCATGGTGGCCGAGCGCATCGGCCGCATCGACATCCTCGTGAACAACGCAGGGATGACCACCGTCGGCGACGGCGACGGCGCCGACGAGGCCGGGGTCGCCCCCGCCGAGGGTCGCATCGATGACGTGGCCTGGCGCCGGGCGATCGACCGCAACCTCACGACCGCGTTCAACATGAGCCGGGCCGTCGCCCCGGTGATGAGCGCCGCGGGCTACGGCCGCATCGTCAACATGGCGTCCGTGAGCGGCACGTCGATGGCGTACTCCGGTGACGCCGGCTACCACGCAGCCAAAGCGGGCGTTGCCGGGCTCACCCGGGCCATGGCGCTCGAGCTGGCACCCGCGGGGGTGTGCGTCAACGCCGTGGCGCCGGGCTGGATCGCCACCGGATCGTCCACCGCTCCCGAGCTCGCTGCGGGTGCGGCCACGCCGGTCGGCCGCCCCGGTACGCCGTCGGAGGTCGCCGCCGTCGTCGGGCTCCTCGCCTCCCCGGCAGCGTCGTATCTCTGCGGTCAGGTGATCGTCGTCGACGGTGGCAACGGGCTCGAGGAGAACCGGGCGCTGCGAGCATCCTGACCGGACCGGTGACAGAACCGCTTGTGGCCCGGCGATCTGTGCCAGGCTCGAAGAGGTGAGCGGCCTGCCCATCGAGCTCGACGACGTCGACAAGCGCATCGTCACCGAGCTGCAGCGCGACGGCCGGATCTCCTACGCCGACCTCGGCCCGATCGTCGGCCTGTCACCCGCGGCCGTCCGCCAACGGGTGCAACGCATCCTCGACGCCGGTGTCGTCCAAGTCGTGGGTGTGACCGACCCGTCGGCCGTCGGATACCCGGTGATGGCCATGCTCGGTGTGCAGGTCGACGGCGACGTGACCCAGATCGCCGACGAGATCGCCGCCGTCGACGGGGTCATCTACATCGTCATGTCGGCCGGCAGCTTCGACCTGATGGTCGAGGTCATCTGCGAGGACACGATGGCCCTGCTCGACCTGATCAACCGCAAGGTCAAGACGGTCGAAGGTGTCCGCCAGGTCGAGAGCTTCGTCTACTTCGGCATCCACACCCACCGCTTCGGGTGGGGCGTCCGGTGACGCGTCCGGGGTCGCTTCCGAGGAGCACCCCTTGAGCACCCGCAAACCCACGCCTTTCACCCCCGAGCAGGAAGCGCGCGGCGACCGGTTCATCAAGCTGATGTCCCGGTTCAACACCGGGCTCTACCGCCGGACCGGCGGCCGCGTCGGCGCCAAGTTCCCCGGCGGCGCACCGGTGTGCCTGCTCACGACGACGGGACGCAAGAGCGGCGAGCCCCGGACCATGCCGCTGCTCTATCTGCGCGACGGCGACGACATCGTGATCGTCGCGTCCAAGGGCGGATTCTCGAGCCACCCGCAGTGGTACCTCAACCTCCTCGCCGATCCCGAGGTCACGATCGAGATCAAACGCACGAAGCTGTCGATGACGGCACGGGTCGCCGATGCCGACGAGAAGGCGGCGCTGTGGCCGAAGCTCGTGGGCATGTACTCGTCGTTCGACCAGTACCAGGAGCGGACCGAGCGCGACATCCCGGTCGTGGTCTGCTCGCCGAGGACATGACCGACCTGGCGCCCAACAACCGGTCCGAGCCGGAGGGCCGGGTCCCCGCCGGGCTCGTCGTGGCCTCGGAGTGGGCGTGGCGGCTGCTGCTCGTCGTGGTGGGCATCGGGGCCGTCGTCTACGCGGCGGCCGCCCTCGGGTTCATCGTCGGCCCCGTCGTCGTGGCACTGGTCATCAGCGCGCTGCTCGAGCCGGTGCGTCGGATCCTGTTGCGTTGGGGCGCGTCGACGACGGTCGCGTGGTTGGTCGCGTTCCTGTTCGGGGTCGTCGTCGTCTCGAGCATCATGGTCCTCGCGATCAGCGAGTTCTCCGCGAACTTCGACGAGTTGTCCGAGCAGGCGGCCGGTGGTGTCGATGAGTTCACCAACTGGCTCGAGGACGGCCCGCTCCGCATGGACGCCGGGGGTCTCAACGACGCGGTCGACAAGGCGTTCGCCTCGATCAAGGACGACCCCACCGAGGCGATCACCGGCACGGTGTCGGTGCTGTCCACCACGTCCAGCCTGCTCGCCGGCGGGGTGCTGACCCTGCTCACGACGCTGTTCTTCATGAAGGACCGGTCGATGATGTGGATGTGGTTCACGCGCCTGTTCCCGAACGGAGCCGCCACCGCGTCGACTCGGCCGGCCGTGCCGGCTGGGAGGTGCTCATCAGCTACACGCGGGTGACACTCACGTCGGCCGTCGTCGACTCGACGGTCATCGGCATCGCATCGGCGATCGCCGGCCTGCCGGTGGCGTTCGCACTGGCCGTGGTGGTGTTCCTCTTCGCGTTCATCCCGACGGTCGGGGCGATCTTCAGCGGTCTCGTGGTGGTGCTCGTGGCCCTCGTGTCGCAAGGCCCGACGACGGCCCTGGTGATGGCGATCATCGTGCTGATCGTCCAGCAGCTCGACGCCAACGTGATGTACCCGATCCTCGCGAGCCGCCACCTGGCCCTCCACCCGTTGGCGAGCCTGCTGCTCGTGGCCGGTGGTGGTGTCGTCGCCGGGCTGTTCGGGGCGTTCATCGCGGTGCCGCTCGCTGCGGTGCTCCTTGCGGTCGGTGGGGACGTCCGGCGCTCGTCGATCCTGCGGGCCTGACCCCCGCACCGTCGGTCGCAGGGGTCGCGGTGGTGTGCAACGATGCAGGCCATGGATGACCGTCTCATCGCCCGACTCGTCGGCGCCGGCCGTGTGCTGTTCGGCATCGCCTGCCTCGTCGCCCCCCGTCAGATCCTGCGCCAATGGGGCAAGGACGCCTCGCCGGCGGTCCTGTGGTGGATCCGCGCCTTCGGCATCCGTGACACGGTGCTGGGCGCCGGTGCGCTCGTGTCGCTCAACAGCGATCAGCCCGACACCACCTGGGTGAAGGCGGGCGCAGCGGCCGACACCGCTGACGCCGTCGTCGTGCTGCTGGGCCGCAACGAGCTCGACCCGTCGTTCGTGATCCCGACGCTCGCGATCGCCGGCCCCGCCGCTGCCCTCGGGTGGAAGGCGTCCCTCGGTCTGTCGAAGCGTCGCTGACATCCCCCGCTGTTAGGGTCGCGGGCGTGAAAGCCTTCCTCGGTCGTCTGTTCCTCAAGCTGTGGCGTTGGACGCCGGTCGGTACCAAGCCCGCCCGTGGGTCGGTCATCGTCTGCGCTCCCCACACGTCGAACCTCGACTACCTGTTGATGATCTTCACGGCGTGGACGCAGAACATGAACCTGTCGTTCCTCGGCAAGGCGCAGCTGTTCAAGCCGCCGCTCGGCTGGCTCATGCGCGCCACCGGCGGTATCCCCGTCGACCGCAACGCCGCCAACGGGCTGGTGGGCCAGATGACCGAGGCGTTCACGGCGACGCCGGATCTGATGCTGGCGATCCCCGCCGAGGGGACCCGAAGCAAGGCCGAGTACTGGAAGTCGGGGTTCTACCGAATCGCCCAGTCGGCCGAGGTGCCGATCTGCCTGGCGTTCATCGACAAGTCGAAGCGTGAGGTCGGGTTCGGGCTGGTGTTCGAGCCGAGCGGCGACATCGCCGCCGACATGGAGCGGGTTCGGGTGTTCTACGACGGCAAGATCGGGCTCAAGCACCACAACTTCGGGCCGGTGCGCCTCCGTGAGGAGACCCCCGACGAGGGTGCGGCCGCCGGCTGACCGCCCGTTCCTCGGGGTTTCGTAGTGCGAGGAGCGACGCCAGCGTCGTCTGTCGCAGCACAAAACCCCCTGAGGTGGCCGAGGCCATCAGGTGAGCGGTACCTCCGGGTCGCGCCACATGAAGTGCAGGGTGGGCCCACCCTTGAGCGTGAACGGTGTCGTGACGTCGAACGCTAACCGCCGGTAGTACGGCACGTTCGAGTCCTTCGACGATTCGAGGTACGCGGGCAGGCCTTCCTCGTCGCAGAGGTCGAGCACCGGCGCCAGGAGCGCCGCCCCGATGCCCTTGCCCTGGTGCTCGGGGTCGGTCCCGATGATCGCCAGGTAGTGGTGCGGTTCGGTCGGGTGCTGTCGCTCGATCGCCGAGAGCACGCTGATCTTGGTGATGCCGCGGAGGCCCACCGCCTTGAGCAGCTTGCGAGCGTGGCGGACGTAGGCGGTCGTCGGGACGCGCCAGTGCCCGGGCAGGCCCCACACGGCGGCGCCGAGGATCGCGCCCGAGGTCGGGTCGGTCGCGACGAACACCGAGCGATCCGAGATGTGGAGGCTGGTGATCGTGCCCAGCAGGATGGCGGCGCGGGGCGCGACCGGGCGGCTGCTGATGACGAACTCCATGACGGGGTCGTCGGCGAAGGCCCGTCCAGCACCTGCGACAGTTCGGGGAGGTCGGCTTCGGTGGCGAGCCGGATGTTCACGTTCGCAGCCATGCCGGTGAGCTCAGATCCGGTTGCCGGCAATGAGGGCGATGGCGGCGACGCCGACCGCGATCCGGTACCAGCCGAACACGGCGAGCCCGCGCTTGTTGAGCCAGTCGATCATGAACTTGACCGACAGGAAGGCGGTGATGCCGGCTACCACGATGCCGATGAGCGGCGAGGCGATGCCGAAGGTGTCGACGAGGGTGTCGCCGTTCTGCAGCAGTTCGAACACCGTGGCCGCCGAGAGGGTGACGAACCCGAGCAGAAAGCTGAATTCGACAGCGGTGGCGAGGCTGCAGCCGAGGAGCATCGCGGCGAGGATCGTGACGAAGCTGCGGCTCGTGCCCGGGATGAGCGCGAGGGTCTGGGCCACGCCGATGATCGCGGCATTCCGCGCCCCGATGCCGGCGACCGAGTCGATGCGGGCCACCAACCGGGACTGCTGGGAGACGAAGACCAGGATGACGATGCCACCGACGATCCAGGTGATCGCGATCGGCGTCGGGCTGAGCAGGTGCTCCTTGACGGCGTCGCCGAACACCTTGCCGATGACGCCGGCCGGTACGAAGGCGACGAGCAGCGAGATGAGCGTGCGCCGGCCGTCCTCGTCGCGACCGACCACACCGCTCGCCATCGACAGGAAGCGCTTCCAGAAGATGCCGAGGACGGCGATGATGGCCCCCACCTGGATGACCACGGTGTAGGTGTCGGTGGCGTCCTTGTCGGCCCCGGTGCCGATGTCGAGGAGGCGCTCGGTGATGAGCAGGTGGCCCGTCGAGCTGACCGGCAGGTACTCGGTGATGCCCTCGACGGCCCCGAGGATGATCGCGTCGCCGGTGGACAGCGAATCGCCGGAGTCGGCGGCGACACGCGCCGTCGCGGCTCGTTCGGTCAGACCGGTGGCGCCGGCGAGCGCCGGAAGGGCGAACAGCACGCCGATGCCCAAGAGCAGCGCCGCGGCGAAGCGGCGGCCCGGCGCCGTCGCAGCCGGTGGAGCGGGTCGGCCGGTCATGCCGGGGCCGCCACATCGGGCGAGTCGTGGGGGTCACCGCGGAACGTCCGCCAGATACCCACACCCACGATCCACAGGGCTCCGAGGTACACGAGCGCCTGGGCGAAGCGGGCCCCGGACGAGAGGCACGCCGAGTCGCAGCCCCGGGTGCGCTCGTCGATGATCCAGGTGAGGTAGAGCATCGCCGCCAGCCAGATCACCAGGACGGGGATCGTGATCTTGCGGAAGTCGCGGACCCGGATCGGGTGGATGAACTTGACCGGCACGATGGTGAACACGCTCATCACGAGCACCACGATGAGGTTGGTCGTGGGTGGGCTCTGGAGGACGAACAGCACGTTGATCACCAGGTTCCACATGGCGGGGAACCCGTTGAAGTAGTTGTCGTTGCTCTGGATGTGCGTGTTGGAGAACAAGTAGAGCGACGTCAGCAGCATCAGGCTGATGCCGAGCAGGCTGTACTGCTTGGGGAGCAGGTCGAACTCGTGGATGAAGAACGCCGGGGCGATGACCGTCGTGACGTAGTCGATGATGAGGTCGCCGATGTGGCCGTCGATGTGGGGCAGGACGGCGGAGATCTCGTACTTGCGGGCGAACGGCCCGTCGAGGCCGTCGATCACCATCGCGATGGTCATCCACGTCAACGACATCCGCGGGCTGCCGTCGAGGGCGGACGTGAGCGCCAGGAACCCGGCGATGATGCCGACGGCGGTGAAGATGTGGATGGCCCAGGCGATGCGAGGGTTGGCGGACTCGGGCTGGGTCATTTGCCCGTAGATTAGAGCGCCGGCCGTCCCGGCGGCACGATCGCCCCATGATGTCCCCGACCGTCCTGCCGCTCGCCGACGAGCCGATCCGGCATCTGTACGTGCACGTGCCGTTCTGCCCGACGATCTGTCCGTTCTGCAGCTTCCACGTGCTCGAGCGCCGGTCGGCGGCCGTCGACGCCTACCTGGAGCGGCTCGACGCCGAGCTGGCGGAGCTGGCCGATACCCGTCGTCTCGAGCTCGACACGGTGTACCTCGGCGGGGGGACACCGTCCTACCTCCGACCGTCGGAGATGGAGCGGCTGCGCCGCAGCATCGGACATCGTGTGGGCTGGGCCGGCGTCGAAGCGACCCTCGAAGTGCACCCGTCGACGGCGTCACCCGAGCGGGCGGCGCAGTGGGCCGAGCTGGGGTTCAACCGGCTGAGCGTGGGCGCGCAGTCGTTCGACGACGGGGTGTTGCGCACGCTGGGGCGCCCGCACGACGCCGATGCGGGGCGCCGCGCCGTCGAGTGGTGCCTGGCGACGGGCGCGACGACCTCGGTGGACATCATGACCGCCATCGACGGCCAGGACCTCGCCTCGGACCTCCTCGCCGCCGTCGACCTCGGCGTCGATCACGTGTCGGCGTACACCTTGACCATCGAGCCGGGAACACCGTTCGAGCGCCTCGGGGTGCAGGTCCCCGACGAGCGTGCGGCCGACGCGCTCGTGCTGACGGCGTCCGTCCTCGCCGCCGCCGGGTTCGAGCGGTACGAAGTGTCCAACCACGCCCGGGAGGGCGCCCGATCGGTCCACAACCGGGCGTACTGGACGAGCGCCTGGTTCGCCGGGGTCGGGCCCTCGGCATCGAGCTATCTCCCGATGCGCGATCCCCGCGACAGCTCCACGATCGCCGTCCGTTCCCGCAACGCCGATACCCCGGCGTGGCTCGAGGGAGCGGCGCCGGAGTGGGAGGCGGTGACGGGTCGCGACCGGCTCGGCGATGCGTTGCTGTGCGGTCTCCGTCTGGTCGACGGCATCGACCTCGACGAGCTGACGGTCATGACCGGCCTCGACCCGAGGGCCGAGCTGGCCGGCGAGCTGGCGGAGCTCGTCGGCGACGGGCTCGTCGAGATCGACGGTGCGGCGCTCCGCCCGACCTCCGCCGGTCTCCTGGTGCTCGACCGGGTCGCGGCCGCACTGTTGTAGATCCCGTCTTGGCGGCACGGGCCGGCATCGGGGGCGCGGCAGCGCGGCAGGCTGGGCCTGCTCGCACGTTGTCGGCGGGTGCGCGCCGGCCGGTCCACGGCGGTCGGGCGGGCTGCGGGTCAGGGCCGCGCCGGGTCACCGGCGCCGGTCGGCCGGGCGGCGGGGGGGTTACCCGGTGTCGAAGAGTTGGTCTTGGCCGGCTTGTCGGGCCCGCCACTCGGCGTCCTTGGCCCGGATCCGAGCGAGCCGGGCGGCAAGGTCGGCGATACGGGCGTCGGACCCCGGCCGTGCCACCGGCTCGCTGCCTCGACCGACACGCCGCACGATTCGAGATCGTTCACCACGATCGGGACCGCCGGTTCAGGTGTCGCCTCCGGTCAGCCGACGATTGGGATGGCGCCGGTCGGTCGGTGGCACCATCGGCCGCCGTCCGGTCCCGGGAACGAGCGCCCACTTCTCGAGGGTCTTGAGGTCGTGGTGGTGGTCACACAACAGGTCGAGGTTCGCCAACTCGGTGACCTTGACCCGGGCCCAGTCGGTGCGGTGATCGAACTCGAGTCGCACCGCCCGATCACACCCTTGAGCGGTGCAACAGGCGTCGGCGAACAGCTTGGCGATCATCTGCGCGACGGTCGGTTTGCGACCGAGGTTCACGACGTCGATGACCGCTTCACCGTTGGTGAGCACGAGCTGCATGATCGACTCGCCCAACAGGCGGCGGAGTTCGGTGACCGATACCGCGATCCCACCGATCTCACACACCTCGCCGTGGGCGACGCTCCCGCGTAGCAACGCTGCGAGGTCGACCCGGATCAGCGTGAGGCGGGTCAACGGCGCCCGCCGGGCCCGCCGCCTGCCGAACCTCGCCGAACTCCGCCGATCCCGCACGGTCCTCGGCCGGGTCGCCAACCCTGTGGCCCCACCACCAGCGGTGCGGGCCAGGTCGATGAGTGCGTCGAACGCGTAGTTGTCTAGCGACTCCCGGCTGGCCGCGTCACGGTTGGCACGGAACTTGCGGTCGACCTCACGCTGGATCAACGCCTCGAGTTCTTTCAACACGTCGATCGGGCCGGTGGCGTGGAGGTTGCCGGCACCGTTCCCGTACCAGAACCGCAGACTCCGGTCCTTCCGCACCCGTTCCTCGCGCTGGCGTTTCTCGTCCTCGGATCGAACCTCGGCCTTGCGGCGCTCCGCCTCCTGACGGGTCCGCTTCAACGATTCACGCTGCGCCAGGTCCAACAGGTCGTCTTCCGCTCCAGGGTTCGCTGCCGCCGCGTCAGCCACCGCACCCGCCTCCTCGGGCGAGAGCCTGCCGGCGCGGACCGCGTCCGCGGTTGCTTCCAAGTTGTCGAGGTGCCCTGACGTTTCGAGGTCGGCACGCGCCCGCCCGGTCGTGGTGCCTTGTTGGGCTGCGAGCCAGTCCGCGGCGGACGCGTACCCTTGGCGTTCCCACTCCCGCGCCTGGGCGGCACGCGCGGTCATCAACACCCGACCCGACTCGGCGACCCGCTGCACGTCCGCGAACGCGGCCAGCACCTCGGGGGCGAACGGCAACGGAACGTCCTTCGGCCGCAACCCCGACACCACTGCGCGCAACGCCACACCGATCGCGGTGATGTCCGAAGCGAGTTGACTCTTCGGCCCTTCGCCGGAATGCGAACTGGTGTTCGTGACCATGCCAACAGTCAAACACGGACCCCTGACAGTGAGTTGAGCCGCGCATGAGCGCACACGGCGGAGCCGGTCGGAGCTGGTTGGTGGGGGTTGGGTCGGCCACCCGGGGGCCCGTCTTGGCGGCACGGGCCGGCATCGGTACCCTGCCCAGCAGGCGGGAGCGACCCCCGGCGCTGGGAGAAGATCGACATGGCACGCAGGCGACGAGAGACGAACGCGGAAATCGCGACGACGACCCCGGAGCGTCGGGGCAACAGGACCCCGGACTTCCTCCGCCCCAACGAGGAGCCCGCCGCGAAGGTGGCCGACGCCGAGCAGCGTTCCGCCGCGGCCACGTCCTCCGACGCCGACACGCCCACGACCACGGTGACGGCCACGGCGACGAAGAACGGTGACGCCGCCGACGACGATCTCCGGGACCGGCTCGCCAGCCTGCAGACAATGGTCGAGCAGCTCGTGGCCGCCCAGGTGTCCCCCGTGGCGACGAGCGGGGATCCCGAGGTCGACAGTGCCTCCCGCACGCTGCGGTTCGCTCAGCAGACCGCCGATTCGGTCATCGCCGAGGCGCGCGAGGAGGCGTTGGCCATCGTGGCCGACGCCGAGCGGCAGCGGAGCGAGATCATCCGCCGGGCGCGCCAGCAGGCGGACCAGGACTACACCGCCGAACGGGACGAGATCCTGGCGGCGAGCGCCGCCTGGCAGGCGCAGCGCTCCGAGATCCTCGATCAGCTCGACGCGTTGACTGGCGTCTTCGGTCGCTACCGCGAGGGGCTCACCGACCTCGACAGCACCGTGGAGGCCGTCGGCACGCGCTTGCGTACGGGGATTGCGGCCGAGCCGATCGTGATCGCGTCGGCCGCGAACGACGCCGAGCCGGTCGGCGACGACGAGTCCGACGGCCGATCCGATGGCACCACGGTCGACCACGCCTCAGCCGACGACACCGCGGCCGAGGTCGCCGACGCCGAAGTCGTCGAGCCCGCCGACAGCGACGACCCAGTCGTCGAGGCCGTCGGTGACGTCACCAACGAGGGCGACGTCATCGATCTGACCCGCCGCAACCCCTTCACCCGCGCACCCGTGAGCAAGGTGCAGAAGATCGACGCCGACACCGACCCGTTCGTGTTCGACGTCGCCGAGCTGCCCGAGACCACGGGCGACTTCGGATGGGAGACCGACCCGGTCGACGGGCCCGACGGAGCGACGACCTTCTGAGGCCGGGCTGGGGGCCTGCGCTACTTCCTGAGGGCGACCGGCGTCGAGACGTCTGCGTAGAAGTCGTTGCCCTTGTCGTCGACCACGATGAAGGCCGGGAAGTCCTCGACCTCGATCTTCCACACGGCCTCCATGCCGAGCTCGGGGTAGTCGAGCACCTCGACGTGGCGGATGCAGTCCTGCGCCAGCTTCGCCGCAGGGCCGCCGATCGAGCCGAGGTAGAAGCCGCCGTGGGTGTTGCACGCGTCCGTGACGACCTGGCTGCGGTTGCCCTTGGCCAGCATGACCATCGAGCCGCCGGCGGCCTGGAACTTGTCGACGTAGCTGTCCATGCGGCCGGCGGTGGTCGGACCGAACGAGCCCGACGCCATACCGCTCGGGGTCTTGGCCGGCCCGGCGTAGTAGACCGCGTGGTCCCGAAGGTACGAGGGCATCTCCTCGCCGGCGTCGAGGCGCTCGGCGATCTTGGCGTGGGCGATATCGCGGGCGACGACGAGCGTGCCGTTGAGCGACAACCGTGTCTTCACGGGGTAGCGGGTCAGCTCGGCGCGGATCTCGTCCATGGGCCGGCTCAGGTCGATCGAGATCACCTCGCCGCCGATGTGGGCCTCGTTCACCTCGGGAAGGAACCGGGCCGGGTCGTGCTCGAGCTCCTCGAGGAACACACCGTCGGCCGTGATCTTGGCCAGCGCCTGGCGGTCGGCCGAGCACGACACGGCGATCGCGACCGGGCACGACGCCCCGTGCCGGGGAAGGCGGATCACGCGCACGTCGTGGCAGAAGTACTTGCCGCCGAACTGGGCGCCGATGCCGAAGCTCTGCGTGAGCGCCAGCACCTCGGCCTCGAGTTCGACGTCACGGAAGCCGTGGCCCGTGGGTGAGCCCTGCTTGGGCAGGTCGTCGAGGTAGCGGGTCGACGCGAGCTTCGCCGTCTCGACGGCGAACTCGGCCGACGTGCCGCCGATGACGATCGCGAGGTGGTACGGCGGGCACGCGGAGGTGCCGATGTAGCGGAGGTTCTTGTCGAGGAACGCCATGAGGCTCTTCGGGGTTGAGCAGCGCCTTCGTCTCCTGGAAGAGGTAGCTCTTGTTGGCCGAACCACCGCCCTTGGCCATGAACATGAACTTGTAGGCGTCGCCGTCGATGGCGGAGATCTTGATCTCGGCGGGCAGGTTCGACGCCGTGTTGACCTCGTCCCACATCGTGAGCGGCGCCATCTGGCTGTAGCGCAGGTTGGACGTCTGGTAGGTGTCGAACACACCGCGGGCGAGGTGCTCCTCGTCGTGGCCGCCGTTGACGACGACGAACTGGCCCTTCTTGCCCTTGATGATCGCCGTGCCCGTGTCCTGGCAGGAGGGGAGGACACCGCCCGCCGCGATGTTGGCGTTCTTCAGCAGCTCGAGCGCAACGAAGTAGTCGTTGGACGACGCCTCGGGGTCGTCCAGGATGTTGCGGAGCTGCTGCAGGTGGCCGGGGCGCAGAAGGTGCGCGATGTCGCGCATGGCGGTCGCCGTGAGCGTCGTGAGCACCTCGGGCTCGACCTGGAGGAAGCGGTTGCCGTTGGCCTCGAAGGTGCTGACGCCCTCGGTGGTGAGCAGGCGGTACGGGGTGGAGTCGCCGCTGACGGGGAGGATCTCGGAGAACGCGAACTCGGTCATGGGCACACGGTATGTGGTGCTCGGCTCGGGCTGCGAGCCGAGCGGTACTCAGGTCGGAACGGCAGCCGCCGCCTTGCGTTCCCGGCGTTCGCGCCGCTTCCTCAGGATCACGACCAACAACCAGACGAACACGATCACGAACAGGATCACGAGGACCGGAGCGACGATCGCGACGACGGCGCCGGTGAGCGACACGATGTCCTCGATCACCGACACGACCGGTGCGCCGATGCCGCCCGTCGACACGTTGACGACGCCGCGACCGGCCGCTTTCGTCGCGTGGACTCCCAGCGCGGCGACGAACCCCACGCCGAGCGCGAGCCAGGTGTGCCTGCCGAACGCGTCCTCCGACCCGGCGGCGAACAGGACGGCGCCCGATACCGGTCGGACCACCGTCTGGACCACGTCGTTGAGGTGGTCGGCGCCGGGGATCTTGTCGACGACTTCCTCGATCACGAGGAGCACGGCCAGGGTGATCAGGACCCAGCCGGAGCCGAGGAACTCGAACTCCTTCGGCAACGTGACCAGATCGGTGTAGCGGGCGAGGACGGCGGTGAGCAACGCCGGGATGTAGGCGTTGAGTCCTGCCGACGAGGCCAGCCCCAACCCACCGAGCGCTCCGATCAGTTCCGTCATCGATCCGAATCGTAGGGCTGTGCCCCGTCGGACGTCGTCAGAGGACGATCGTCATGAGCGCAACGCCCAAGGCGAACAACGAGATCCCGAGGCCGAGGCACACGACGATGACGGTCGTCGACGGGCCGGATTTCCTGGACGCGACCGGCGCCTCGCCGTCGGGAGCCGGGTACGGGTGGTGCGAGCCGACGGGTCGGCTCGACGGGGCAGGCCAGCGCGGTGGACCCTCGGGCCCGGCGAGCTCGTCGTCGGTCTCGCGTTCTCCCAGACTCATGCATCTCACATCGGTCGGTACAGTGGCCCACGTGAGCGCCCCGAGGAACAAGTCCGACCTCGCCGACGCCGCATGGTCGTCGGTGCTCGCGTTCTTCCTGGCCCGCAAGGAGGTACTCGTCGAGGTGGCGGTCGAATTCGAACTCACCCCCGGCGACCTCCAGGCGCTGATGTCGCTCGACCCCGACGAGCCGAAGCCCATGAAGGTCCTGGCCGAGACCTTCCGGTGTGACCCGTCCAACGCCACCTGGATGGTCGACCGCCTCGAACAACGAGGCATCGTCGAACGACAGAGCCTTCCCCACGATCGCCGGGTGCGCGCCGTGGCGGTGACGACCGACGGCCGACTCCTCCGCGACAGTGTCATGGCCCGACTGTCGACGGCGCCGCCGGAGTTCGCAGCGCTCTCCACCACCGAACTGGACACCCTCCGATGCATCGTCGCGAAGCTCACCGACGCCGGTTCCAACGAGCGCGGCTGATCGCCGGCATCGCGCTGGCCGCCGTCGTCACGGCCGGTGTCGCCGGTTGCGGTGACGAGCCCCGCGACGGCGACTCGGCGGTTGCCGTGACGGCGTCGACGGTCGCTCCCGGCGGTGTCAACGCGCTCGCCGACCCCGAGAAGGTGCCGGGCCTCATCCGCGAGCACCTGGGGGAGAGCCCCGAGATCCGGCGCCTGTCGCTCAACTCCAACGGGTTCAGTGTCCAGGTCCGTGATCCGGCCAAGCGCGACAACATGGACGACTACGACTTCTACAACGGCGCGTGGACGACGCGGCCCGTCTCGGTCTCGCTGTCGGAGATCGAGGCGTACGAGAGCGTCACCTTCTTCCTCGGCGACATCTCCTGGGAGAAGGTCCCCGGCCTCATCGACCAGGCGCTCGCCGGTCTCGACCTCGAGGGAGAAGAGGTCGGCAACGTCGGATTCGACCGCCTCGCAGGCGAGCGGCCCCGGGTCTACATCAGCGTCAACGGCCTGCGCGGAAACGGTCGACTCGTCGCCAGGGCCGACGGCACCGAGGTCGACATCCGGCGCAACTGAGCCGCCCCGGCACGACCCCGCCGGTCAGTCGAGTTCTTGCAGGAGCGGCATCGGGAGCGCCACGAGTGCGTCGGTACCGTCGACGCTGACCCGTGATGCCGGGATGTCGCCCATGGCACCCAGCTCGTTGATGGCGTGCTCCTTGTCGCCGCCGGTGATCAGGAACACGCGGTGGCGGGCTCGGTTGATGCAGGGCACGGTGAGGGTCATGCGGACGAAGCCGTTGTAGAGCTTGCTGATGGCGACGTCGCGGTCGTCGATGTCGATCACGGGGTCGCCGGGCGGCCAGCTGGCCGTGTGGCCGTCGGCGCCGAGTCCGAGGTGCACGAGGTCGAGCGTGGAGTCGCACAGGCGGGCCAGGTCGGCGGCGTACGCGGCAGCGGCCTCGCCCAGGTCGGGCGCCGTGACGTCCATGAGGTGAACGTTGGACGCGAGGATCGGAGCGAGCGCCAGGAGCGACGTCTTGAGACCGACGCTGTTGCGGTCGACGTCACGGTCGGGGGCGACGCGCTCGTCGACCTGCCAGACGTGCACCTTGGACCACGGAAGATCGGTGCGGGCGAGGACGCCGAACAGCTCCCAGGGAGCACGGCCGCCGGACAACGCGAGGTGGCAGGCGCCGCGGTCGTCGATGGCCCGGGTGATGTGGGTCGCCATGAGCTCCGCACCCGCGGATGCGAACTCTTCGGTGGCGACGTAACGGAACTGAATCATGAAGAACGAGCCTCGGTGCCGATCGACGGTTCGTACCAGCCCTCCGAGCCTACGAGCTGATCGGCGATCGCGGGACCCCAGCTCCCGCGGGCGTAGGGGTGCACCGGGCCCGGCGCGTCGAGCGCGGGCTGAACGATCCGCCAGGTCTCCTCGACCACGTCGTAGCGGCCGAAGCGGCGCGGGTTGCCGTCGAGCGCGTCGTCGAGCAGGCGTTCGTAGGCCTCGGCTCGTACGCCCAGGGCCGCGGCGAAGTCGACGGCGATGTCGATCGGTTCGGAATCGAGGTCCTTGCCCGGCTGCTTGGCGTTGAGCGTGAAGGTAACGCCGTCGGCCTTGCCCAACCGGAAGCGCACGAGGTTGGCGTGGGGGCCGGGAGGGCCCGACTCGTCGAACAGCATCGCCGGTGGCCGACGGAACTTCACGACCGCCTCGGTCGCCGACACCGGAAGTGACTTGCCGGCGCGGACGTAGAACGGCACACCGGCCCAACGCCACGACTCGATCTCGAGCCGTGCCGCCACGTAGGTCTCGGTGGTGGAATCGGGGGCGACACCGTCCTCGTCGAGGAACCCCTCGTACTGGCCGCGCACCATCGTCGAGGCGTCGAGCGACCGCATCGCCGAGAACACCTTGAGCTTCTCGTCGGTCAGGTACTTGGCCTCGGGTCCGACGGGCGGCTCCATCGCCAGGAGGGCGACCACCTGGAGCAGGTGGTTCTGCACCACGTCGCGGAGGCAGCCGACGGAGTCGTAGAACGATCCTCGGCCCTCGACACCCATCGGCTCCGCCATCGTGAGCTGGACCGACTCCACGTAGTTGCGATTCCACAGCGGTTCGAGGAGCGTGTTCGCGAACCGGAACACCAGGAGGTCTTCCACCGACTCCTTGCCGAGGTAGTGGTCGATGCGGAAGATCTGCTCCTCCCGGAAGTGCTCGTGGAGGAGTTGGTTGAGGTCGTGCGGGACGACAGGTCGCGGCCGAACGGCTTCTCGACGACGATCCGCGACGACTCCGTGAGGCCGACGTCGGCGAGCGACCGGACGATGGTCGGGAACATGCTCGGGGGGATGGCCAGGTAGTGGACCGGCAGCGTGGCCCCGAGACGATCGAGGCAGCCGGCGAGATCGGCGAACACGTTGCTGTCGGCGTAGTCGCCCGTGACGAGGTGCAGGTGTTCGCACACCTTGTCGATCACGGCCTGGTCGGCGTCGTCGATCGCTGCCCGGATGGCTTCGGCGGCGTGCCGGTGGAAGTCGTCGTCCTTCCAGTCGCTGCGGGAGACCCCGATCATCGGCACACCGAGGTGGTCGTGCTCCGCCATGCGGTAGAGCGCCGGGAACAGCTTTCGCTTGGCGAGGTCACCCGTCGCCCCGAACAGCACCAGCGCGTCGGCGCGCGTCGGCGGAACACTCACGGATCGCGCCGGCGCCGCTGCGGCGGTCTTGTTGCCGCTGGCTCCGCCAGGCGCGTCGGTGGAACACCGGGCTCGGTAGCGGAGGTCACGACTTGTGGCCCTCGGGCTGCTCGGTCACCGGCTTCTCGTGGTGGCCGCCGAACTGCTTGCGCATCGCGGACAGGACCTTGTTGCCGTACTCGGCCTCGCCTCGGCTGCTGAAGCGGTCGAACAGGCTCGCAGCGAGCACGGGGGTCGGCACCCCCGACTGGATGGCCGCCTCGACGGTCCACCGCCCTTCGCCCGAGTCCGAGACGTGTCCGCCGAACTCGCTCAGCGTCGGGTCCTCGTGCAGGCCGATGGCGGTCAGGTCGAGCAGCCACGAGGCGACGACCGAGCCGCGCCGCCACAGCTCGGTGATCGCCGGCACGTCGAGCTGGTACTGGAAGTGCTCGGGGTGACGCAGGGGGGTGGTCTCGGCGTCATGGGTCTGGTCGGCGGCGCCGACGTTCGCGTGGTGGAGGACGTTGAGGCCCTCGGCGTAGGCGGCCATGAGGCCGTACTCGATGCCGTTGTGCACCATCTTCACGAAGTGGCCCGAGCCGGCCGGGCCGCAGTGCAGCCATCCCCGCTCCTGGGTCGTCGGCTCACCGGACAACCCGATCGTGCGTTCGGCGGCATCGAAGCCTGGGGCCAGTGACTCGAAGATCGGCGCGAGTCGATCGACCGACTCCTGCGCCCCACCGATCATCAGGCAGTAGCCGCGCTCCAGCCCGAACACCCCACCCGAGGTGCCGACGTCGAGGTACGTGATGCCCTGTGTCGCGAGCTCGCCGGCCCGGCGGATGTCGTCGTGGTAGTGGCTGTTGCCGCCGTCGATGATGGTGTCGCCCGGTTCGAGCAGCTCGGTGAGCTTGCCGATCGTGTCGTCGACGAACGCCGCCGGCACCATGATCCAGACCGAGCGCGGCGCCGCGAGCGCGCCGACGAAGCCGGCCAGGTCGCTCGAGCCGGTTGCGCCGTCGGCGACGAGCGCGTCGACGAACGGGGGGCTCAGGTCGTAGACGACGCAGTCGTGGCCGTCGGCCATCAGGCGGCGTACCATGGACGCCCCCATGCGGCCAAGGCCGATCATGCCGAGCTGGGTGGGGTGGGCTGAGGTCCGGGAGTCGGTCATGGGGCGCAGTCTTTCAGGTCGACAAATGGGGGAGGCCCGACGCGCGAAACCGTCATCAAGCCGCCGTGATCGCGACGATCGAATCGGTCGGAGTCGGGGTCAGGCCGCCGAAGAGGTAGGCCGTCGTGCCCGACACTGCGACGGTCGAGTCGGACCGTTCCTCGGGCAGGGTGCCGGCCGCCGTCACGGCGCCCGTGATCGGATCGACCCGGTAGATCTGGTTGGACCGGCCGTCGGGGGTACGGCCGCCGGCGACGAAGATGGCGTTGCCGAGGCTGAACGCCGACGCCCGCGACAACCCCACCGGCAGCGGGGCGACGTCGACCACCTGTCCGGAGTCGAGGTCGACGCGTTGGATTCCGTTGAGCACGGTCTTGTCGTACTCGCCGCCGATCACCCAGACCGATCGGCCGAGCAGGGCGACCGCGGGGTAGCGAGTGGGGTGGAGCAACGTGGCGACGGTGGTGAACGTGGCGCCGTCGGTGGTCTGCAGCACGTCGTTGGTCGGGTCCTTGCCCGTCCATCCGCCGAACACGAGCACGTTGGCACCGTCGCCCTCGGACAACGCTGCGGCGTTGGTGCGCGGCGAGGGGAGCTTGCCCAGCTCGGTGACTGCTCCGGCGCCGTCGATCGACAGCACGCGGTCGAACACGGTATTGCCCTTGGCGCCGCCCATGACGAGGGTGCCGGAGCCGAGGGCGGCCACCGCCGGGGTGTGCAGCGCTGCGGGAAGCTTGCCGAGCGCGGTCGTCGCTCCGCTGGCGGGATCGAAACTCCACACGACGTCGGTGGAGTTCTTCTTGGCGTCCAGCCCACCGGCCATGAGTACCCGGTCGCCGCCGGCCGCGCCACCCGCGAGCGAGTGCACCGCCGGCAGCTTCCCGGGGAGCAGGGTCGCTGTCGCCGTGGTCGCCGGCTGGGGCGCGATCGTGGTCGTGACCGCGGTCGTCGTGATCTTCGGCTTCTGTGTGGACACCTCGGCGGCGTCGTCGCCCGTGCACTGCCAGAGGACGATCACGAGCACCAAGGCGATCGCGAGCGTGCGCAACAGCCGGAGCTTCCGGCGGGTGCTCCACGTCGAGAATCCGCCACCGCGCCCGCCGTAGCTCCCGTTGGAGCCGATCGGACGGCGGTTCTGCGCCAGCGGCCGTTGGGGACGAGCTCCGGGCGCGGCGCCGGGACGGGCGCCCGACCGGACCGGTTGCGGTCGTCGCGGGGAGGTCCTCGGGCTGCGCTCCGGCATGGCGTCGAGTCTGTCAGGCGCGGCGACCCACACGTCCCGCGGTCCGGTCGAGTTGTCGGCGCAGGAGCGGCCCGACGAGACCCGACGTGCGGGCCAGGATCGCCGAGGTCGGATCGGCGAAGATCTGGAAGCGGTTGCGTTCGATGCCGGCCACGATGCGTTCGGCCATCCGCTCGGCGCTGATGGGTGTGATCGTTCCCGAGAGCGCGACGGTCTCGGGAGGCTTCGTGCGGTTCTCGCGGTCGAACCCCGGCGTCTTCGTGTCGGGGGGATAGACGACGCCGACCCCGATGCCGTCGCCCACCGTCTCGGCCCTGAGCACCTCGGCGAGGCCCCGGATCGCGAACTTCGTGGGCGAGTAGGCGCCGTACCCGAAGACACCGATGATGCCCGCGGTCGACGAGGTGACGATCACGTGGCCGCGCCGGCGGGCTCGCATCGAGGGGAGGACGGCGCGGACGGCATGGACGGCGCCGAGGTAGTTCACCTGCATGTGACGATCGAACTCCTCGACCGGTAGGTCGTCGAAGTACCCCGGCAGTGCGTAGCCGGCGCAGCAGACCAGCACATCGCACGGTCCATGGGCGGCGACGAGCCCGTCGATCGCAGTGGCCAACGCCGCAGCGTCGGTGACGTCCGCGGCCGCCGTGCGAACCGGCCCCGCGATCGAGGCCGCCGCCTGCGCCAGCACGTCGGGACGTCGAGCGATCAACGACACCGTTGCACCTCGGCGAGCCGCGAGCTGCGCCGTGGCGAGGCCGATGCCCTCGGACCCGCCGGTCACGATCACGTGCGCGCCTGCGAGTTTCGTCACGAGCCCGGCTCGGTGGCCTCGAGCACCTCTTCGACGGTCGCGGTCCGCTCCCAGTAGGCCGATGACGCTACGACGATCACGACCCACACGATGGCGACCACGTACGTCCAGCTCAGCATCGCGAGCGCGACGCCGACGCCGCCGAACCCTCGGGCGTACCAATCGAACCAGCCCGGCAGGACCACGGCGCTGAGCCGCCACAGGACGGTGCTCGCGATCATGCCCATGATCGCGCCCGGCCGAAGGTCGGGTGGATCGAGCTCCTTGTCGAGCAGGAGCCGCGGTGTGATCAGCCAGAACAGGTAGTTCATGACGAGGATCACCGGGATCACGGCGAGGTAGAGCGGCCGGCCGTGGCGGGCGGGGATCCCTTGCAGGAACTGGCTCAGTCCGAAGGTGCCGAACACGAGCACGAACCAGAAGCCACCACGGATCGCCCCGCGCCAGCCGCCGTAGGGCGCGACGCCCCAGGCCTCGGCGAACGTCCGCTCGAAGATCGACCCGACGTCGAACCCGCTGACCGCGAACGACACGACCACGATGACCGACGCGACCCGCAAGATGCCGGAGTTGGGTGGGAAGGCGTCGCGCATGACGTCGGCCGTGACGCCGTGGAGACGGAATTGCTCGACCATCACCTGCCCGAGGTCGAGATGGCGGCGCGTCGGGGCGATCGCGGCGAACAGAAGGATCGTCAGCGGCACGACGCAGATGAAGAGGTTGAAGGCGAGGAGGTTCGCCTTGCGGATGCCGCTGATCGCGAAGAACCGGCGCACCGTGAGGGTCGGCACGCTGATCGCCCGGTTGGCGAGGATGTTCTGGGCGCGCTCGCGCCAGCGGGACCGCTCGGTGGGATCGGTCTCGTCAGGGCGGCCGGCGCTGACGTCGTTCGACATGCAGCGAGTCTCCCATCACCGGATGACAGACTCGTGCGATGGCCGATGACGTGTGGGAGATGGTGGCGGACCAACGCCGACAGACCGTGGAGTTGGTCGAATCGCTGACCGAGGAGCAGTTGTCGGTCCCGTCGCTGTGCGAGGGCTGGGCGGTGCGCGATGTCGCCGGGCACGTCGCCTGGGTCGCGCTCGCCACACCGCCCGAGGTGGTGCGCGAGGTGCTCCTGGCCGGGGGCAAGGTGCACCGCGCCATCGACGTGCAGGCGAAGACGTACGGCTCGCTCGGCACCGACGTGCTCGTCGAGAAGTTGCGCCTCGCCGTCGACAGCCGGGTCGTGACCCCCACCATCACTGCCGAGTCGCTGGCGTCGGACACGCTGGTGCACAACCAGGACATGCGTCGTCCGTTGGGGCTCGCGGCGCCGATCGATCCGGCCCTGCTGCGCCTCGCGCTCGACCACTACCTGGGTGCGAACCGGTTCACCGGTGGCAAGAAGCGCATCAAGGGGCTGCGTGTCGTGGCGACCGACCTCGACTGGAGTCTCGGGTCGGGCCCTGAGGTCCGCGGGCCCGGCGAGGCCCTGCTGCTCGCAGCGGTCGGCCGCGGCGCCGCGCTCGCCGACCTCGACGGCGAGGGCCTCCCCAAGCTCGCATCCCGCATCTGAACCGGTGGGGCAGGGTGAGCGGCCTCAGGGCTTCGTGAGCATCCCGAGCTCGGCCATCTTCTTGCCCATCCGCATGATGCGCACGATGAGCCCGGGCAGGGCGGTCACGGCGGCGCGGATGTCGCGCCACAACGGGATGCGGTAGTCGGGCCGACGGCGGTTCGCCGGCACCGGCGGCATCCAGCACGAGTGCAGCAGCAGCGGCGGGTTGAACTCGGGTGCGGACGCTCGGGCCAGGGGGCCGGCCTCGAGATGGGATGCGTCGAACACCCACACCTCCTTGGGGCCGTCGCGGTGGATCACGGTCACGATGTAGCCGTCGTCGGGGTCGGTGGCGCCGGCACGGGGCACGAAGGTGGGCGGATGGGGGAACGAGCCCTCGTCGAAGCGGTAGACCTCGGCCACCTTCATCGACTCGCGGTCGAAGCGGGCGAGGCCGGCGGGCACCGGCTCCATCGGCACCTCGCGAGGATCGACGACGGCGGCGAGCCCGGCGTCCGCGTACAGGTCCCACCACGTCTGGGCGACCAGCGCCGGATCGAACCCGATGCCGGAGTACCAGAGCTGACCCTGGTGGGCCCGCGCGGCTGGCGACGACTCGTCCTTGGTCGCCAGGACGGCACCCCAGAAGCGGTCGTCCCAGGCGAGGTCGGATCGCACGACCTCGCCGGCCGTGAGGTCGATCTCGTAGCGGCCGACGACCCCGGGTTGCGGGGCGAGGCTGACCATCCCGTCGAAGTTCGGGTCGTTGGGAGCTCCGGTGCCGTGGGAGTACTCGCCGCGACGGAGGCGGATCATGAGGTCCTGGATCGGGATCTGCTCGAGGTACACCGTGAGCCGGTCGGCAGGGTGCTCGTAGTCGACCGACAGGTGCGCCGTCGGCATCGGGATACGGATCTCGAGGGGGCGCACCGATCCACCGACCGGCGTCGCCTCGAGGTCGGACTTCGCAACGATCCAGAGGCTCGTCCAGTCACGGTTCGGTGTGGTCTGCGGCTTGCCGGCGAACGTGGCCGGCTCGACGATGAACGGCAGGTCGGTGAACACGATGTGGTCGCGGGTGACCTTCACGTCGTGGATCGAGTCGAACTCCGTCATGCCGTCGAGCCGCCAGCGCTCGACGGGGCCGTCGAGGCGCCACCGGGCCACGAACGTGTCGGGCGTGAGCGGCAGCGGGGAGTAGTTGACGAACCAGAGGCAGCCCTCGTCGACGTCGGATGCCGGGTGCGCTGCGACCGAGATGCCGGGTTCGAGGATGCCCGGCGACGCCTGGTACCACTCGTCGTTGCCGCCGACCGGGGTGATGACCGCCATGGTCTCGGGGTCGACCTCGAGCGGCCGACCCGCGTCGTAACCGACGAACAGCCGGTCGTCGATGGTCTGCACGTTGGTGTTGGCGAGGTTGGTCAACCCGAACGGTGAGATCTCCATGAAGGAGAGGGTCGTGAACAGGAACGGCAGCCGGGACCGGATCCTCGACAGCGGGGTGTCGACGCGGCGGTGCCGCACGTCGATGCGGCCGTCGCGACCGGGACGGAGGTCGATGCGGCACAGGAGGCCCTGCTGGTCGAACCAGTGGCCGCCGGGGCGGCGCTTGTCGGGGCCGACGATGAACACGCGGCCGTCCATGTCGGTCGGCCAGTGGCCGTCGGTGACGGTCAGCGCGTGGTCGCCGGGACCCGTGCCCCAGAACAGGTTGCGCGTCGTGGTCGCTGCTCGCACCGGCGCGGAACGGACGGTCTCCATCGGATCTCCCCCTGACTGTCGGCGCGTGCCCCCCGCCGACGCCGCAACGTTAACGGCGTTCATCTGTCGACGCACGGGCCACGCACCGGGGCGACCTCGGAGCGCCCCGCAGAAGCAACCCGAGCCGTCGCCGGGGGAGCGCGGCGTGAAATCCGACCTTTTGGCCGGCCCCAGGTGGGGACGGCGGCGGTCGCCTCCTAGCCTGACGGCCATGCGTCGCTGGGTGGTCGCCACGGTCTCGGTTGTCTCGTCGATGGTGCTGACGAGTGTGATGACGGGCCTGGTCATCGTCGGCGGTGCCGTTGCCCCGGCGTCGGCACAGACGTCGTTCACGTTCAACGGCGGCGGGTGGGGCCACGGCGTCGGGCTCAGCCAGTACGGGGCGCGGGGGCGGGCGGAGGCCGGCCAGAACGTCGGTCAGATCCTCGACGCCTACTACCCGGGCGCGACCGTCGAGGGGCGAGCCCTCGGAGCGGTCCGGGTGAAGCTGGGCGATGCCCCGTCGTCGGAGCTGGCGGCGGGCGCCGGTTCGATCTCGGGGTCGGTCGACGGCGGCCCGACGGTGACCCTCGCCGGGCCGGGCCAACGCATCCTGCTCAAGATGTCGGGGACGACCCTGCAGTACCAACGGGTCGACAACGGTGCCGGTCCGATCACCACCCTGACGTCGGGTGGTGGCCGCTACACGATCACGTGGGACGCGGGCAGCAACCTCGCCGTGTCGGCGACGTCGCGGTCGTACAACGCCGGCCAGCTCCGCGTCATCCCGGGCTCGGGTTCCTTCGCCCTCGTCCTCGGTGGTCTCTCGATGCAGCAGTACCTGTACGGGCTCGGCGAGATGCCGGCGTCGTGGTCGATCGAGGCGTTGAAAGCGCAGGCGATCGCCGGCCGGAGCTTCGCCGCCTACCGCCTCGCGCACCCCCAAGGTGCCGACTTCGACCTCTACGCCTCGGTCAGCGACCAGGCCTACGTGGGCATCACCCAGACGTCGGGGGCGTCGGGGGCCAATTGGATCGCCGCCGTCGACGGCACCGACGGCCAGGTGCTGACGTCGGGTGGTCAGCCCATCCAGGCGTTCTACTCGTCGAGCAACGGTGGTCACAGCGAGCGGAGTGACTACGTGTTCGTCGCGACGCTGCCCTACCTGGTGGCGACTGCTGATCCGTACGACCAGGCGACGGGCAACGCCAACTTCTCGTGGACGCGGACCTACTCCGACGCCGAACTGGGTGCGTGGCTCAACGCCGCCGGTCGGGGCGTCGGGACCGTCACCGGTGTGAGCATCGGCGGCAACGTCGGCGCGTCGGGTCGGGTCGACAAGGCGACGGTGACGGTGTCGGGGACCGATCGGACCGTCACCATGACCGGCAACCAGTTCCGGCTCGCGGTCAACGTGGGGGCGCCGTCCTCACGCGACCTGCTGAGCACCAAGTTCGCGTTGGGCGACGGCCCGGCCGCCGCCGCACCGCCGGCACCGGCGCCGACGGACACTACCGCCCCCGACCTCAAGGTGCTGGTCGGCAGCCCGATGCGGTTCGGCAGTTCGGGCAACATCTGTGCGTTCGTGATGAGCGACGAGGTCGCGATCACGGCGATCCACATCCGGCTCGGGCGCACCGATCTCAAGAGCCGTGTCGGCGGCGTCGGCCCGACCTTCCCCCAGCTCATGTGCATCAACATCCCGCCGAAGCTGCGCCCCCGGGCGGCCACCAAGGTCGTCCTCACGGGGGCCGCCCTCGACGTGGCCGTCAACATGCGGTTCGTGCAGCAGACCGTCACGATCGCCCGCTGAGCCCGCCCCGTTCGGCCAGCAGGCGGGCGACCACCGCCATGGGGAGCCCGACGATGTTGTCCCAGGCCCCCTCGGTGCGCTCGACGAACGCACCGCCGAGGCCCTGGATCGCGTACGACCCGGCCTTGTCGAGCGGCTCACCCGTCGCGACGTAGTCCTCGATCTCGGCCCGACCCAGGGAGCGGAACCACACCCGGCTGACCTCGACGATCCCGTACACGTCGCCGCCACGCGCCACGGCGACCCCGGTGAGGACCTCGTGGGCGCGCCCCGACAGCCGGTCGAGCATGGCGCCGGCGTCGTCGGCGTCGGCCGGTTTGCCCAGGAGCTCGCCGTCGAGCGCCACGATCGTGTCCGCGCCGATCACGACGGCCTCGGGATGTCGTTCGGCGACGTGGCGGGCCTTGTCGGTTCGCCAGCCGGGCGACGTAGCTCGCAGCCGGTTCGTTCGGCAGCGGGGTCTCGTCGATGTCGGCCGGCTCGACCGTGAACTCGTAGCCGGCGTCGGCCATGAGCTGGAGGCGACGGGGTGATCCCGAGGCCAGGATCAGGGCCACGGCAACCTACCCGCCGCTGCTGATCGACTCGGCTGCGGCGTCGAGCGCCTCGTCGCTGTCGGCGAGCTCGAACCAGTGCTCGGGGAGCGACACCGCCCGCGGCCCGTTCTGGTGGCCGCGCTTTGCCCGGGGGCCCTCGGGCGTCATGGTGAGCGACCGGTCGAGACGACCGAGCGACTCGGCGAGCTGGTCGCGGCTCTGCAGCTGGTTCAGCTCACGCCGTAGCTCACTCCCGACCGGGTACCCCTTGAGGTACCAGCCCGTGTGCTTGCGGAACTCCCGCACTCCCAACCATTCACCGGCCCAGGCCTGGAGCAGGTCGATGTGTCGGAGCATCGTGTCGCACACCTCGCCGAGCGTCGGCGGCGGCGGGATCTCCCGGCCGTCGAACGCGGCCACGAGGTCGCGGAACAGCCACGGTCGACCGAGGCACCCGCGCCCGACGACCACACCGTCGCACCCGGTCGCGGCCATCAT
This sequence comes from Microthrixaceae bacterium, assembly GCA_037045585.1. Classification (GTDB taxonomy): domain Bacteria; phylum Actinomycetota; class Acidimicrobiia; order Acidimicrobiales; family Microtrichaceae; genus SSF14. The sequence goes on along the minus strand of JBAOIR010000049.1, from coordinate 167,472 downwards.
CGCCACGGCGTCGGTGGCCTCCCAGATGTCGCCGTTGCCGAGCACCGGGATCGAGGTGACGTGTTCCTTGAGGCGACCGATCGCCTCCCACCGGGCTGCTCCGGAGTACAGCTGCTCGGCGGTGCGTGCGTGCAGGGCGATCATGGCGCACCCCTCGTCCTCGGCGATCCGGCCGGTGTCGAGGTAGGTGAGAGGGTGGTCGTCGTCGACGCCCATGCGGAACTTGGCCGTGATCGGCACGTCGCCCGCTCCGGCGACGGCAGCGGCGATGATGTCGCGCAGCAGGCGTTTGCGGACCGGCAGCGCCGAACCTCCGCCGTTCTTCGTGACCTTGGGGGCGGGGCACCCGAAGTTGAGGTCGATGTGGTCGACGTGGTCGCTGTCGACGAGCCGTCGAACCGCCTCGCCGACGTGGAATGCGTCGATGCCGTAGAGCTGGATGCTGCGCAGGGGCTCGTCGTCGTCGAAGTCCGCGAGCCGTTGCGTCTTCGCGTTGCCCTCGACGTAGGCGCGGGCGGTGATCATCTCGCTGACGTACAGGCCGGCGCCCTCGGCCCGGCACAGCCGACGGAACGGAGCGTTGGTCACGCCGGCCATGGGTGCGAGCACCACGGGCACGTCGAGGGTGATCGGGCCGATCCGCATGGCGCTCAACGCTATCGGAGGCCGCTCGCGGCCCCGGCCGTCAGCGAAACGCGTCGCGTGGCGTGCGCCCGGCCGCGAGCCTCGCGTCACATTTCAGGGGGCGGTGCCGACGACTCGCTCGTAGTTGACCGGGTCGGTCGCGCCTTCGGTGCAGATGCAGACGACCGTCGAGTCCTGTCCGAGACCCATCTCGACGAACGACTCCGGCGACTCGGCGGCGATCGCGAGCAGGCCGCCGACCGTGCCGGCACCCGTCTCGCCCACGACGATCCCGTCGCTCGCGAGCAGACGCATCGCGTCGGCCGCGTAGGTGTCCTCGATACCGATCGCCCAGTCGGTGCGGTCGCGCAGTGCCGGCCAGGCGATCATCGAGACGGTGCCGCAGTTCATCCCCGCCATCATCGAGTCGTGCGGCCCGGGCACGGTGACCGGCTCACCGGCTTGGATCGATCGGAAGAGGCAATCGGCGGCGAGTGGTTCGACGGCCAGACGACACGGGCCGACGGGGGGAGCGGCCGGCCAGTGGTCGAGCGCCGCCTGGAAGAACGCGCCGACGCCGACGGGGATCACGATGCCGTCGAGCGTCACGTCGAGTGCCGCGAGTTGGGCGTCGAGTTCCCCGAAGATGGTCGCGTACCCCTCGGCGATCCACGTCGGTACCTCGGTGTAGCCCGGCCAGGAGGTGTCGCTCACGACGAGGCGATCGGGCCCGGCGGTCGCTGCCGCCGTCTCGACGGCGAGGTCGTAGTCGCCGTCGACGACCGTGACGCGCGCCCCTTCGGACTCGATCGCGTCGATGCGGGCGGCGACCGTGCCGGCCGGCATGTAGATGTCGGCACCCAATCCGAACCATGCCGCGGGCGCGGGCGACGGCCCGTCCGTGGTTGCCGTCGGTCGCCGTGACGAGCGTCAGATCGGTGAACTCGGCGAACGCGCGGCGGAGCTCGTCGAACGTGGTGGCGGCCGGCGCCGTGCCGTGGGCCGCTGCGTATCGGGCAGCGAGGAGGCGGTAGGTCGCCCACGACGCGCCGACGATCTTGAACGCCGGCAGCCCGAATCGCTGCGCCTCGTGTTTGACGAGCACCCTCCCGAGTCCGGTCCGTCGCGCCAGTGACGGAACGTCGACGAGCGCGGACGGGGAGTAGCCGTCGATGAGCCGGTGCAGGGCCGTCGGAGTGGGCAGCGCACCCGGAGGGAGATCGTGGGGGCGAGCGGTCGTCGGGGCGGTCGGATCGGGAACCGCGACGACTCGGGGATTCCGGAGCATCCGCATCGGCCGATCGTATCGGTGACGGGTTGATGTACAGATCGTCCGTTGCTTTACGAAACGTAAAGTCGCATTTAGCCTGCGCACCCATGAGCGCCCCCACTTCCGCCCCCTCCAAGCTCGGGCTCGAGCGCGAGATCGTCGACCAGGCGGTGCTCGAACGAGCGATCTCCCGGTTCCGTGACGAGGGCATCGTGTTGCCGACCTTCGCCCAGCTCGCCGACCCGTCGACGATCCCTGCCGAGATCGTGGAGCGACTCGCCGGCATCGACCCCCGGGTGGGCGATCCGGCCAACCTCTTCCGTGTGCACTGGCACAACACCGCGGCCGCCGACGGTTCGTTCTCGGCGACCGCCGATCTCCCCGACCACGTGGTGCTGGGGCCGGAGCTGACGGGCGTCGAGGCCCCGATCATCGTCCTGTTCGGCGACCGGTTCCCCATGATCGACGCGCACAAGGTGCTGGCGGCCTACGCGTGTCTGGTGGCCCGCCTCGTGACGGGGCAGTTCGACCCGACCGAGCACCGCGCCGTGTGGCCCTCGACCGGCAACTACGCCCGCGGCGGAGTCGCCATCAGTCGCATCATGGCGAGCCGCGGCGTGGCGGTGTTGCCCGAGAACATGAGCCGCGAGCGGTTCGAGTGGCTGGAGCGATGGGTCGTCGAGCCCGGCGACATCATCCGCACCCCCGGTTCGGAGTCCAACGTCAAGGAGATCTACGACGCCTGCGCCGAGCTCGAGGCGGATCCGACCAACTTCATCCTCAACCAGTTCTGCGAGTTCGCGAACTACCTCGTACACCGGCACGTGACCGGTGCCGCGCTCGAGCGCGTCTACCGCTCGGTCGCTGCAGGTGACGGTGGGCCGTCGCAGTTGGCGGCCTGGGTCTCGGCCACCGGTTCCGCCGGCACCATCGCCGCCGGCGATCACCTCAAGGAGGTGTTCGGCACGAAGATCGTGGCGGTCGAGGCGCTGGAGTGTCCGACGATGCTCCACAACGGATTCGGCGAGCACAACATCCAGGGCATCGGCGACAAGCACATCCCGCTGATCCACAACGTGACGAACACCGACGTCGTGGTCGGCATCTCCGACCAGGCGACCGACGAGCTGGGGTTGGCGTTCGTGAGCGAGTCGGGACGTGAGCTCCTGCGCCGTCGTGGCGTCGACGAGGCCACGATCGCCTCGCTCGAGCACATGGGCTTCAGCTCGATCTGCAACGTGTTGGCCGCCATCAAGACGGCCAAGGTGCTGGGCCTCGGGGCCGACCAGGCCGTCATCACGGTCGCGACCGACGGGTCGATGTTGTACGCCTCCGAGCACGAGGCGCTCCTCGCCGAGCGATTCGCCGGCGAGTTCGGCGACGCCCAGGCCGCTGCGGTCGTCGCCCGTCATCTCGACGGTGCCGACGTCGCCAACGTCGAGGAACTCGACACGGCCGGCCGGAACCGCATCTTCAACCTCGGGTACTTCACGTGGGTCGAGCAGCAGGGCATCGACCTCGAGACCTTCGAGGCGCGGCGGCACCAGTCGTTCTGGGACGACCTGTCGTCGTACGTGCCGCGCTGGGACGAGCTGATCGGCGAGTTCAACGCCGCCACCGGCCTCGCCTGAGTCATCGATGCTGCTGACCTGCCGGGGCTGTGGCGCCACGGTCGACCCGCTGGGCCTGTCGCCGTGGGCGTGTCCGCGCCGTGACGCTGCGGGTCTCACCGACGTCGACCACGTGCTGGTTCTGTCCCGCGAAAGCGTGCAGTCCGTAGCGCTTCCGCGGGACAGAACGGGCGGGGCGGGGGTCAACCCGTTCGTGCGGTACCGGGCACGACTCGGGTCGTACGCCGCGGCGATCGAGGCCGGTTGGTCCGACGCGCAGTTCGTCGACACGGTCGGGTCGCTCGACGACGCGGTCGTGGCGGTGTGGGGGAGCGGGTTCACCGTCACACCCACCACCTCCCAACCAACCCTTTCGACCGCTGTCGGCGTCGACGGGCTGTGGGTCAAGGACGAGACCGGCAACGTGTCGGGTTCACACAAGGCACGGCACCTGTTCGGGCTGGCGCTGTGGCTGGCGGTTCGCTCGCCCGCCGACGACGACGCCCGGTTGGCCATCGCCAGCTGCGGCAATGCTGCGCTCGGAGCGGGCGTCGTCGCTGCGGCGATGCGCCGTCCCCTCGACGTCTACGTCCCGGTCTGGGCCGACGAGTCGGTCGTGGCGCGGCTCGTCGGCCTCGGGGCCAACATCCTCAGGTGCGAACGACGCGAGGGCGAGGTGGGCGACCCCTGCGTGCTCCGCATCCGCGAGGCCGTGGCGGGGGGATCACTGCCGTTCGGATGCCAGGGACCCGACAACGGACTGACCATCGACGGCGGCCGCACGATCGGGTGGGAGCTCGCGGAACAGGCGCCGGGTCTCGTCGCCGTCTACGTGCAGATGGGCGGGGGAGCGTTGGCGTCGTCGCTGGCGCGGGGCCTCGCCGAGGGTGGGTCGGACGCTCGGGTGATCGCGGTGCAGACCGAAGGGTGCGCGCCGTTCGATCGGGCCTGGCGTCGGGTCGAGCAGGTCGGTTTGGACGAGGCGGTGCATCATCGGTCAGCCGCCATGTGGCCCTGGGAGTCGGAGCCGACCAGCGCCGCGACCGGGATCCTCGACGACGAGACCTACGACTGGGCCGGCGTCGCTGCTGGCCTCGAGCTCTCACACGGTACGTCGGTCGTGGCGCCGGAGTCGGCCGTGGTGCGGGCCCACGCCCTTGCCCACGAGCACACGACGATCGACGCCGACCCGACCGGAACCGCCGGCCTGGCCGGCGTGCTCACCGCGGCGACGGCCGGCGCCGTCGGTGTCCTCTTCACCGGGCTCACCCGGCGGTGACTAGAGCGTCCAGCCGCTGAAGGTGTCGATCATCGCCTTCACGTCGCCGAGCGGGTAGAGGATCGGACAGGTCGCACCGCCGGCGATGTAGTCGGCGACCCGAGCCTTGGCCTCGGCGGGAGTCCCCGACGCCGTGAGCATCTGCACGATCTCGTCGGGCACGAGCTTGCTCGCCGCCTCGACCTGCTCGTGGGTCGCCGGCCAGGTGAGCACCTCGCCCACCGCGTCGAGCAACGACTGCGGCACGCCCGATGCCTTCATGATGTGGGGCTGCTGGCCGAGGTACTGCGTCACCATCATGCGGGCCATGTCGAGGGCCGTCTGGCGATCCTCGTGCACCGAGCACACGACCAGCTGCGGGCGGTCGATGTCGTCGAGCGAGCGACCGGCACGCTCGGCGCCGATGGTCAGGTGTTCCATGGCCGTGGCGTTGTAATCGGGGCTGACGAGGTAGTTGAGCACCACGCCGTCGGCGATCTCGCCGGTGAGTTCCATCATCTTCATGCCGGTGGCCCCGATGTAGATCGGCACGTCCTTGGGCCGGCGCTCCTGGTACACGTAGTCGAGCTCGATGCCGTCGAGGTGCACGTAGTCGCCGTGCATCGTGACGGTCTCGTTGTTGAGCAGCGCCCGCACCGCGGTCACGACCTCGCGCATCACCCCCAACGGTTTGGCCCGGGTGATGCCGACCGCTGCCGCCAGCGGATCCCACCACGCCCCGAGGCCGAGGATCACGCGGCCGGGCGCCAGGTCGTCGAGCGTCGAGAACGTGGCGGCGAGCCGGGCGGGGTTGCGGCTCCAGCACGTCGGCGACGCCGGACCCGACCTTGATGCGGTCGGTCACCGATGCGAATGCCGCCATCGGGACCGTCGATTCACGCACCAGCCGGCTCTCGGCCTGCCACACGGCGTCGAATCCCTTCGACTCGGCGTACTGCGCGAAGTCCATCCCCTCGCGGATGGTGTGGGCGTCCTGGAGGTAGATCGCGACGGGTTGGGTCGTTGCTTCGGCTGCCATGTGTCGACTGTAGGTTCGACGCGTCAGCGGCCGCCGTGACGAAACGCGAACGTCATGGGACGTTCGCGATTCGTCGGCGGCGGCCGGCGACGATTCGGGTGTGATCAGTACTGGACGTTGACGGCGAAGCGCTTCCCGTCGCACTCGGCGAAGACGATCGCGTGCATCGAGCTGGCCGATCCATCGACGTCGAGCACGACGTCCGAGATCGTGGCGGTTCCGGGGATCACATTGCAGCCACGGCCCGGCGAGGTCACGTTGACGAGAACGTTGCCAGGGGCGGTGAAGTTGTAGCGCGACACCGTGAAGTCACCGGCGGTGAATGGGCCGCCGTCGGGTGGGGCGATCTGGAGCGTGAACTGCGGCGTGGTGAACGTCGTGACCCCCGGGGTCGCGGTGACCGTGAACTGGCTGCCCGGATAGAAGGCCCGCAGACCCTGGAGCGGGTAGTTGTCGATGGCGCTCGCCACCTGCAGGTACTGGGCCGGCAGTGCGGTCAGCGGCGTCCACGGCCCGCAGCCGTCGGAGGTGAAGTAGGCGTCGCCGGCCTCGATGATCGCGAGTTGCGGACCCGGGCCGTAGTAGATGTCGTTGATCACTTCGAGGCTGCCGTCAGCGTTGTCCGACGTCTCCCAGTAGCAGTCGGACCCGCCGGGAGCGGTGTAGAGACCCAGCTGGATCTCGGCGCCCGTCCGGTACATGCCGTCGCCCGTGGCGGGCATGGTGACCGGCGGGAGATCGCCCTTGTTCCAGACGCAGGGCCCGGCGGTGGACACACTCATCCCTGCGGGAAGGTTCATGTACAGCGGGCCGCCGGAGCTGCCGCGGACCCGTCGGCTCGGTCCCCCGAACACCTCGATGATGCAGGCCGAGCCCGTCGGGACCGTCGTGGAGTACAGGCCGGGTGACACGAGCCCGGGGGACTCGGCGATCTGGGCCCGGTTCGTGGCGCCGATCGAGGTGAGGGCCGGGGCGGCGGGCGGCGCGGTCACCGGCGGGGCCGGCGGCGCCGGCGGTGTCGGAGGCACCTGCGAGCGGAGCCAGTTGGCGACGGCGTCGTTCGCCGCGGCGATGGTCATCAGCTTGTTCCACCGCTTGTTGCTGCCGCACTTGAGCACCCACGTGCCGTCCTGGGCGTGTTCGCCGACGGTTTTGCACTTTGCGCCGGCGGTCCGTCGCGGCAGGTTCTGGCATGCGGAGAGCACCAGGGTCACGGCCAGCAACGCGCCGATCGCCGTGGCTCGTCGAGTTGTGAGCGTCATCAATCCTCCAAGTTCACGATCGCAGCACCATGACATCGAGGTCCCCGAACGACAAGTGAAAACTCTGTGTCATCCCCTGAATTGTCTCGGCGGACCTGCGACGTAGGGTGGTTCGATGGATGAGGACCGGCCCAAGCTGCGGCTCGTCGCACCCGACGAACGGGCGTCCGAGGTTGACGAAGCGCCGCCCGAGTCGTCCACGCCGCCGCCGACACCTCCACTCCCTCCTTCCTCGGGGACCGACGACGACCGGCACCGGTTGGCCTGGATGTCCGCGGCGATCCCGCTGTGCATCGGGATCGCGATCCTCGTGGTCGGGCTCGCGGTCGCGTTGCGGCTCCTGATGGACACCGGCGGGTCCGACGATGCCGATGGCGACAGCCCGGCAATCACTCGACCGGCCGGGCCGACGAGCTCGATCGATCCCCTGTCGTTGCTGCCCCGCGTCCCGACGAGTGTGGGCGAGACGACGACCCTTCCTGCGCCAACGGTGCCGACGACTGCTGCCCCGACGACGGTGCCGCGCAACGTCGACCCCGGTCTCATCGCCTTGCCGGTGCCGGGTGGTGCGCCCGCCGCCCCGGCGTCCCCCCGGCCGCCCTCGCCGACGGCTGGGTCGGCGAGCGTGAGGATCTTCAACGGGTTCTCGGCTGGCGAAACGCTCGACGTGTGGGAGATCTCGGGCCCGACGCCGGTGCGCTACGGCTCGCTCCCGTACGGCGGCCTGGTCGAGATGGTGGCGGGAGGCCGGCTGCTGCCGAGCGGTGACGCTCTCCAGTTGCGCTTCGTCCGACCCGGCGGCGATCCGACGGGCACGATCCAGGACGGCACGTCGTCGAAGACCGGCCCGTGGGGTCGGAACTTCACGCCGGCCGACGGGTCGTCGGTGACCCTCGTGTTGTCGCGAAATCCCGGGCTGCGGGTGGTCGACATCGACAACCGTCGCGCCCTGGCGGCGGTTCGGTCCGGGCAGGTCCACGTGGTCCCCGTCGTGTATCACCTCGTTCTCGAGGGCACCCGTGCCAAGCAATGGGCAGGTGACGGGCTCGGTTGCCTGGGTGTGCTGACCACGGACACGGACGCAGAACTCGACGTCGACGTGGGTACGGCGTTGCGGCTGGCCCTCGTCGACGACCCGACCTGCTCGCGTACCGTCACCGACGCACTCGTGCTCGGGGAGTCGACCGCCGTCGCCGTCGTCGGACTCGAGATTCCGGGGGATCGGGCCCAGTTGATCGCGGTTCCGTTGGGGTGAGGCGCGCGCTCACGGGTACCCTCGGCGGCCATGCGCAGGAAAAATCTTCCTCCCGATGCTCGTGCTGGCCATTGCGGCCGTGGTGCCCGCCTGTGACTTCGCCAAGGTCGGTGCTCGCTGCAGCGCCTCGCGGGGAGCTGCGCGGAACAATACCCACGTCCTCTTCTGTGTGAAGGGCAAGTGGAAGGCGACGGTCACGATCGGCCAGGCCGCCGAGATCGTGATGAGCTCGTGGCCGGGATCGGTGACGGGCGGGCCGGCCGAGGTTCGCGCAACGTCGGGCGGGGCGTTCCCCGGCATGACGTTCTTCGTGAAGACGCGGGGCGGCCAACCGGCTGCAAACGTCGACGTGAAGCTCACGGCGACGTCTGGTCCCGGGTTCTCCGGCACGAGCTTCACCGTCCGCACCAACGGGGCCGGTGCCGTCAACACCACGCCGGGTCAGTCCGGCATGCCGAACGTCACCATGGGGTCGGGTGTGGGTGACGTGAAGGTCGACATCAACGCGGGTCCGCTGCCGACACCGATCGGATCGTTCGTGATCAAGGTCAGTGGTGGCGCTCCGTCCGTCGTCGCTGCCGTGTCGGGTCGTGACCAGCAGATCACCGCTGGCGGGACGTTCCAGCCGTGGGTGTTCGAGGTGCGTGACTCGAAGGGGGCCCCGACGATCCCCTCCACCGTGAAGGTGAACTCGGGTGGACTCAGTGGCGTTTCCTACACGCAATCGGGCGCCACGATCACCGTGACGGCACCTCCCCAGTACGTCGCCGCGAACCAGCAGTCGCTCACGGTCGAGGTCTCGGGTGCCGAGCCGTTCAAGATGACGACGTTCGCGACGGGGTACACGAACTGGACGATCGTTGCGGGTGCGCCTGACGACGCCGACATCTACGGCGACGACCAGTCGGCACCGGTCAACACCCGATTCGCCAACTCCTTGGTCGTTGACGTGATCGACGCCTACGGCAACTCGGTGACCGGTCTCCCCATCACGTACACGTCGATCGACGGCGGGTCGGGAGCGTCGGGCACGACGATGCCGAACTTCTACTTCAACCCGATCAGCGCGGTGTTCGTCGACGCCAACGGCACGGCCGGTGCGTGGACCGTGCGGGCGGACATCCCTGGCCTGGGCACGTACGACTTCAGCCTGACCAACACCCCGTGAGTCGGCTCAGAGCCGGCTGAACAGCCGCGTGGCCTGCTCGGCAGCGTGCGCCCGGATCTCGTCGGGATCGACACGGGTCGCACGTCCGCCGCGCAGCGCCGGCTCGCCATCGATGTCGACGTCGATCGCGTGGACACCAGTCGTGAATGCCAGTCGCCACGGGTCGTCGGCTCCGTCGTAGCTCCAGGTGACGGTGTCGTTGCGAGCCTCGGGGAACAGGGCCCATCCGGTCTCGATCCAACTCCAAGCCGTCGAGGGGGTTTCGGTGACGTCGGACTCCCGCAGGCGTACGTAGGCGACGCGGAACTCGTCCAACATATCGGCGCCGATGCCGTCGGTGCCGAGCGCGATCGGGCTGGCGAAGCGGGTGGGGCGCGCGTAGCCCACGGCGTTGTTCATGTTCGACCGCGGGTTGTGCACGAGGGTTCCTCGCACCCCGTGGTCGTCTGGCAGGTGCACACCGTGGACGATCAGCCAGTCGTCGCGCGAGAGTTCGGCCAGGCGGGTGGCGGCGTCGATGTCGTCGGGACCCTCGGCGACGTGGATGTGGAGCCCGACCCCGAGGTCGGCTGCGAGGCCGGCGGCGGCAGCCAGCGTGTCGTCGGAGCACGTGAACGCCGCGTGCACTCCGACTCGACCACGGCCCCCGGCCCGGAGGTACCGCTCGTTCTCGGCGAGGCCGCGAGCCGCGCCGTCGGCGCCGTGGCGGTCGGTGACGCCGTAGGCGAGGTCACACCGAACGCCGACCTCGGCACACGCCTCGGCGATGACGTCGAGGCTGCCCTCGATGGCGTTCGGCGATTCGTGGTGGTCGATCAGCGCGGTGGTGCCGCACTCCAGGGCTTCGAGCGCCCCGAGCCGGGCCGACGCCCGGATCATCTCGAGGTCGAGGGCGGTGTCGAGCCGCCACCAGATCTGCTCGAGCACCCCGAGGAAGGATGTGGGTGTCTCGGGCGGCGCCGGCATTCCCCGGGCCAGCGCCGAGTAGAGGTGGTGGTGGGCGCAGACCAACCCGGGCGTCACGTTCTGGAGCGCTGAGGCGCCAGAAACTGTCACCTGGCCGCTCCAGAGCGGGCGGGCTCGGGGGTGTCGCGACGCATCGGGAGCACGGAACGCCACTCGCCGTCGAGCTCGTGCAGCGCTGCGGCGACGGCGCCCGAGGTGGGAACGAGGCCGATCTCGCCCACACCCTTCACGCCGTACGGTGCCTTCGGTTGGGGAACCTCGACGAGCTGCACGGTGATCGTCGGAATGTCCTTGGGGCGGAGGATGCCGAGCGAACGCAGCGTCATGTTCGTGGGGAAGCCGCGTTCGTCGGACGGGAAGTCCTCGCTCAACGCGTAGCCGAGGCCCATGTGGACCGAGCCCTCGATCTGCCCTTCGCACAGCAGTGGGTTCATGGCCCGACCGACGTCGTGGATCGCCACGACCTCCTCGATCGTGCCCGTGTCACGATCCATGATCACGAGCTGCGTTGCGTAGCCGAACGCCGCGTGGATCGTGGGGTTGGGGTTCTCGGGGTCGCCGAGCTTCTGGGTCCAGTCGACGATGTGCTCGGCGTGGTAGTCGACGTCGGGCAGCCGGCCACCCTCGTCGGCGACCCGACACGCGGCCGAGACGGCCCCGGCGGCCATGAGCGTGCCGCGGCTGCCGGTCGTCTGGCCGAAGCCCAGCTCGCGGGTGGTGTCGACGATCACGTCGATGAGGTTGGGGTCGATGCCGAGCTCCTCGGCGGCGACCTGGAGCGCCACCGTGTGCACGCCCTGGCCCATCTCGGTCCAGCTGTGCCGCACCTCGACGCGACCGTCCGACGAGCGGAAGCGGATGACCGCCCCCGACACCTCGCGGAACCCGTTGCCGAGGCCGGAGTTCTTGAGCCCGAGCCCGAGCCCGACGATCTTGCCGTCGGCGACCGCGGCGTCGTAGCGGTCCTTGACCTCGTCGAGGCAGACCTCGGCCCCGGCGCTCCCGTCGTCCATGACCTGCCCCGGACCCCACACCTCGCCGGGCCGGATCACGTTGCGCTTGCGGATCTCCCAGCCGGAGATCCCGACCTTGGCGGCGAGGCGGTCCATGACCCCTTCCATCGCGAACTGTGCCTGGTTGGCGCCGAAACCGCGGAACGCTCCGCACACCGGGTTGTTCGTGCGTACGGCCACCGAGTCGACGTCGATCGAGGGAACTCGGTACGGCCCCGATGCGTGGCCGGCCGCCCGCTCGAGGACCTTCATACCGACCGACGCGTACGGGCCGGAGTCGCCGATCATGCGGACCCGCAGACCGGTGAGCCGGCCGTCCTCGTCGCAGCCGGCCCAGTACTCCATGCCGATCGGGTGACGTTTGGCGTGCATGAGGAACGATTCCTCGCGGCTGAGTGTGCACTTCACAGGACGGTCGAGGAGCCACGCTGCCAGGGCGGTGTGACCCTGGTTCGACATGTCCTCCTTGCCGCCGAAGGCGCCGCCGTTGGACACGAGCTCGACGGTGACCTGGTCGCGTTCGACCCCGAGCATCGCCGCGATCTGGTTGCGGTCGTCCCACACACCCTGCCCGCCCGAATAGACGTAGAGGGTGCGCTGGTCGATGCCCATCTCGCCGGGGGACTCGTCCCCCGGTCGGTAGGACGGGACCGCCAGTGTCGACTCCGGCTCGAGGAAGGCGTGCTCGATGCGTTGGGTCTGGAACGTCTCGTGCGCGACGTGGGCGCTCTGGGCGAGGGCGCTGTCGACGTCGCCGCGGGCGTAGGTGGAGCGGGAGAGCTCGTTGGTGTCGGTGCCCCACACGGCGATGTCCGCGCCGTCGGCGAGCGCTGCGACCGGATCGACGACCGGCGTGAGGACGTCGTAGGTGACGTCGATCAGTTCGGCCGCGGCCCGGGCCTGCCGCCGGGTCTCGGCGACGACGACCGCGAGCACGTCGCCCGTGTACGACGTGCGACCCCCGACGGGGATCATGACCGGCCAGTCGGTGTAGATGATCCCGACCCTCAGGTCGCCGGGGATGTCGGCGGCGGTGAACACGGCAGTCACCCCGGGCGCCGCGAGCGCGGCGGTGGTGTCGATCGCCACGATGTCGGCGCGGGTGTGCGCCGTGAGGTGCAGCGCGGCGTGGGCCATGTTGTCGACGACCATGTCGTCGATGTAGCCACGGTCGCCGAGCGCCAACGCCTCGGCCTCGTACTTGGCGCCGGCGCCACCGATGGCGCCCGAGATCGCCACGGGGATCTCGGAACCCTGGGCCACGGCCTCGATGGCATCGAACACCTTCACGTACCCGGTACACCGGCACAGGTGCGCGCCCATGTGACGCTGCAGGTCGTCGCGGGTGAGGTCGGCGCCCTTCTTGTCGACGAGGTACTTCGCTCGCACGACGATGCCGGGGATGCAGAACCCGCACTGCAGTCCACCGTGGGCGGCGAACGCCTCGGAGTACGTCGTCCGTTCCTCGTCGGAGAACCCTTCGAGGGTGGTGACGTGGCGGCCCTCCACCTTTGCCACGTCGAGCGTGCACGAGATCTGGGCCTTGCCGTCCACCAGCACGGTGCAACAGCCGCACTGACCCTGGGGCGAGCAGCCGTCCTTCGGTGACGTGACCCCGACGTCGTCGCGCAGCGCTGACAACAGGTGGGGATGGTCGTCGGCGACGCTGACCGGCTTGCCGTTCACCCAGAAGTCAGGCATGGGGGTCTCCTTCGGGTGGGGGGATGGCGCTGCGGCGTTCGGTGATCAGGCCGTAGTGCTCGACCATGCGGTAGTGCTCGAAATCGAAGAGCGTCTTGCGGTACCGGTCGCACCAGTCGAGATCGCAGTACGCGGACACGACCTCGTCGCCCTGCGTGATGGACTGCGCCACGATCTGGCCGGACGGGGCCACGATGATCGTGTCGGCCAGCGAGTCGACGCCCTCCTCGATGCCGCCCTTGGCGACACCGACCACCCACATGCCGTTCTGGTACGCCCCGGACTGCATCACGAGGGCGTTGTGGAAGCCGGCGAGCGAGTTCTGGCTCGGGTCGGGCACGTAGTGGATGGGGGTGTTGTAGCCGCAGAAGATCATCTCGGCGCCCTGCAACGCCATGACCCGGTACGTCTCGGGCCAGCGCCGGTCGTTGCAGATCATCATGCCGACGACACCACCGAACGCCCGCCACGCGCCGAAGCCGTCGGGCCCGGGCTCGAAGTAGCGGCGCTCGGCGTGCTGGAAGGGACGGTCGGGTTCGTCGTCGTCGTGGCCCGGGATGTGAACCTTGCGGAACTTCGCGATCACCTCACCGTCGGCTCCCACGAGGACCTGGGTGTTGTAGCGGTGCGCCGTGCCACCGTCGTCATCGAGCACCCGCTCGGCGTACCCGAGGCAGAAGCCGATGCCGAGCCGCTTCGCCTCGTCGAACAGGGGTTGTGTGGCCGGCCCCGGCATCTCGGTCTCGTACCAGTGGTCGGCGTGGGTCAGGTCCTTCACGTACCACCGCGGGAAGAAGGTGGTGAGCGCGAGCTCGGGGAACACGATGACCTCGGCGCCTCGCCCAGCGGCCTCCTGCAACAGGGCGACGAGGCGTTCGACGACTTCCTTGCGCGTCTCGTCGACGGAGATCGGACCGAGTTGGCCGGCGGCGACGTGAACGATGCGAGTCATCGGCGGAGTTTACATTTCGTAAAGCTGATCGGGATCGGTGGAGCCGCGACGCGAGGCGGCACATGACCTCGAGGAGCACTTGGGCGCCTGCCGTCAGGTCACCCGGCGACGTGTACTCGGCGGGGTTGTGGGAGATGCCACCGACCGAGGGGACGAACACCATCGCCGTCGGGCAGATACGCGCCATCATCTGGGCGTCGTGCCCAGCGCCCGACGGCAGCCGCCGGACCTTGAGACCGAGACGCTCCGCCGTCGCCTCGACCAGGTCGATCATGCGGTCGTCGAATGCGACGGGTTCGAAGCGCGCCAGGGTTCGTCGCTCGATCGTCACGCCCTCGCGCTCGGCCAGTTCGTCGAGACATGCCACGAGCTTCGACTCCCGCGGACTGCAACTCGGTCTCGTCGGTGTTGCGAAGGTCGACGGTGAGGCGGGCGGTGCGGGCGACGACGTTGACGAGATTGGGTTCGAGGTCGATCTTGCCGACCGTGCCGACCTGGGGCGGTCCGATCTCAATGGCCAGCCCGCGTACGAACGCCCCGATCGCAAAGGCGGCGAACCCGGCGTCGTGCCGCATCGACATCGGGGTGGTACCGGCGTGGTTCGACTGACCCGAGATCGTGACTTCCTGCCACGAGATGCCCTGCACGCCGGTGACCGCGCCGATGGTGAGCCCCTCGGCTTCGAGCACCGGACCCTGCTCGACGTGGACCTCGACGAACGCGTGGGGCGCCCGACCGGGAAGGGGAGCGCCGCCGGCGTACCCGATGCGCCGCAACTCGTCACCGACGGTGACGCCGTCGATGCCCACGATGTCGAGCGCATCCTCGACGCCGATGCCGCCGGCGTACGCCAGCGAGCCCAACATGTCGGGGGCGAAGCGGGCACCCTCCTCGTCGGTGAAGAACGCGACCGCGAGCGGGCGGGCGAGCTCGAGCCCGGCGGTCTGTGCCGCCTCGATGACCTCGAGACCGGCGAGCACGCCGTAGTTGCCGTCGTACCGTCCGCCGGTGCGGACGGTGTCGATGTGGCTGCCGCACATCACGGGCGCGATCTCGGAATCGAAACCCGGTTGGGTGGCGACCACGTTGCCGATGCCGTCGACGGTGACCTCCAACCCGAGGTCCTCCATCCAGCCGACGACCAGGTCGCGACCCGCCCGGTCCTCGTCGGTCAGCGCCAGCCGGGCGCATCCGCCGTCGCCGGTATCGCCGATCTCGGCGAGAGCCTCGAGGCGCGCCATCAGCCGGGACTCCGACACCTGGGGCAGCGCGAGGGGATCGTCGCTCATGGCACAAGGCTACCGGCGCGCTCCTTTACGAAAAGTAAAACCTGGCCCGGGTCCGTGAACAGTTCGCGCGATCGCTGCTGACGATTGTTCAACGCCGTGCAACGATCGGGCGTGCTCGGTCGTCGTGGAGGTGTGGAACCGCTGACCGCGCACTCGATCCCGGGCGAGCCGAGCGTGGAGGCCACGACGCCCGAGCGAGCCTTCGATGCCGTGTTCGCTGCGGAGTATGTGCCGCTCGTGCGCCTGGCGACGGCGGTCTGTGGGGACGTGGGCGTGGCCGAGGAGGTGACGCAGGAGGCGTTCACCTCGGCGTGGCGCCGGTGGGACCGCCTCGACCGGCCCGGCGCCTACCTGCGGCGGGCCGTGACGAACGGCGCCATCGACGCCACGCGCCGCCGTGGCCGCTCCGACCGGCGCCAGCGGGACCTGCGAGTCGTCACTCCCGTCACCGCCGACGCCCCGACCGACCCGTTGTGGGACCTGATCGACGCGTTGCCGGACGTGCGGCGGGCCGTGGTGGTCCTCCGCTTCTACGCCGACCTGACGATCCCCGAGATCGCCGAGATCGTCGAGCGACCCCTCAACACCGTGAAGACCGACCTCCGTCGGGCACTCTCGACCCTCTCCAAGGAGCTGAGCGAATGATCGATCTCGACGACATCGATCCAGCCATCGAATCGCGCCTTCGTTCTTCGTTGCTCGCCCACGCCGACCTGGCGTCCGGCGTTACCGGTCCCGACCCGGCGCTGTTCCGGACGTCCGCTCCGAGGCGGGTGCGTCGCCGCAACGCGCTCCTCGTCGCGGCGGCGATCGCCCTCGTCATCGCCGGCCTCGCTGTGCTGCTGCGGTCGCCGGACGGCCGCCGTGTCGACGTGGTGCCGGCCACGACGGTGCCGACGACAGCGGAGGACGTGGCGTTTGTGCTCGACCGTTGGCCGGCGGGATTCGGCGCCGTCGAGAGCGCCGGCATCGACGACGAAGACCTCTCCAACGGGGTGGAAGACCGCAGGGTTCTCGGTCGCGACGGAAACGCCGAGGTCGAGTCCCTCCTGCAGATGGCGCCGTTGGAAACGTCGGAGCGGGTGCCGACGGGTACGGAGGATCTCGAGATCGGCGGTCGGAAGGCGCAGTGGTCCGACCGGCGGGGACTACCGACACTGAGCGTGGAGGTGCGGCCGGGTCTCACGTTGACCCTCGCGAGCGTGCGCGTCGACCACGATGAGCTGGTAGAGCTGGTTCCGGCCTTCGACGCCGCCGACGGCGCGTTCGACGAGCGGCGTCTGCCACGAGGGTGGAGCGAGATACCCGACCCCATGTGGTCATCGGCGTTGACCGGTGTCGGTTCGAAGGGGCGCCGCGGTTGGATCAGCGCCTCGATCATCGAGGACAACCGCCTGGTCGCGTCGCTCTCGGCGGCGTGGGTCAGCGTTCCCGATCCTGACGCAGTGCTCGAGATGGTGGAGGGCCTGCGGGGAGGCGAGCGATCGACGATCGCAGGGCGACCTTCGCTGGTGCTCCCGGATCCGGGACTCACGGCTCCGACCGTGCGGCTCGTGATGGTGCTCGATGACGGCCACCTCGCCGTCGTCGTCGGCAGCGACCTGTCGTGTGAGGAGGTGTCGGCATCGGCGGCGTCGATGCGCCCGGCCTCCGAGGCCGAATGGGCGGACCTGATCGCCGGCTTGCCCGACCAGGCTCCGGGCGCGGCGGCCGGCCGGGTCGTTGACGGCGTTGAGCTCTCCCCGACCACGAAGGACGTGGTGACGAACGGGCGGCAGGGTGCGTATCGCTGGGTGCTGACGACCGAGGACTTCGGTTCTCCCGGAGTCGAGGCAGGTGCGAACGGTGGTTACACCGTCGATGTCCGGAGCCCCGACGGCACACAGTCTCACGGAGGCACTGGCTGGGGATTCCCGAACGGCGGCGGTCTGTCGACGACCCGCGACGGCGGGCTCATGGTCTACATGACGGTGACGAGCGGCGACTTCACCGTCGATCGGCTCGAACGCGACGGACAAGCGATCGAGACCGTCGTCGTTCCGGTCGTCGATGGGTCGTTGCAGGTGGTCTTCGGCTGGGAGCCGGCGATCGACGTCGGCCCACAACCGAGCGTGGTGGTCACGGGCACGCTGGCAGATGGGACCAGGATCCCGCCGCCGTTCTCGACTCAGCCCACCCCGGGCTCGGGGATGTCGTTCCCCGAGTCGATCGGAGGCAACTGAACTCCTCAGCTGTCAGACCGGGACCAGGTCGATCTGGAGGCCGGCGGCTTCGGCCAGGATCGTGAGGTCGTGAGGGTCCGATGTCAGCACCTCGTCGCGATCCCTGCTGAGGAGCACCACGGCTGCGTCGATCGCGTCGGACGTTCCCGCCACCCCGAGCAGGATGCCGGCGGCCCTGCCGAGCGCGTCGTCGAGCGGGACGACCTCGACAGCTCGGAGCAGCCGCGCCAGGTGGGCCTGGCGATCGTCACCGCCTCGCCAGACCTGCGCCACGACGCCGCCGTGGGTGACGGCGCTTCGTCCCTGCAGCCGTTCGCTCTTGAGCAGGGCGATGATCTCGCGGTCGCCGCGTCGACGGCGACGAAGGCGCCGGCGTCGAGCACCAACGTCATGCCGCCCCCCGCTTGCTCGGGCGGGTCCGTCGGGTCGGTCGGGGGGTCGGCGCCGGGGTGCCCGTTGCCCGCACGACGACGGCCCGCGAGCGGGCGGCTCTGGTGGCGGCGGCCATCTCGGCCTCGGTGATCTCACCGTGTTCGGACTCGTAGTCAGACAGGAACTCGTCGAACGCCACCAGACGCCGGTCGAGGTCGACCCGAAGCCGGAGCGCCTCGTTGACCCATGCGCTCAAGTTGTCGGCGTGGCCGTCGGCAACGGCGGCGCGTCCGGCCGCGAGGAGGTCGGCTTCGATGGTGGCAGAGATCCGCTCTCGCGTCAATAACATTCATCCTACTGAGTGTGTATGACACTCATACGAGGAACCACTACCGTTTCGCCATGGCAGCCGCAGACGCCCCGTCGTCCTCTCCCGCTCGCACCGTCTACCGGGGAGCCCGCTGGCCGGGCGACGTCGCCGTGGTCGATGGTCGCATCGTCGCCGTCGGGAGCGTCCCGTCCGGACCGGGTGACGTCGACATCGACTGCACCGGCACCGTCATCACCGCCGGGCTCGTCAACACCCACCACCACCTCTACCAGTGGATGACGCGGGGGTGGGCGTCGGGGTGCGACCTGTTCACGTGGCTGACCACCCTCTATCCGGTGTGGGGTCGACTCGACGTCGAGGACATCCACGCGGCAGCGCTCGTCGGGTTGAGCGAGTTGGCGATGACCGGCTGCACGACCGCCGCGGACCACCATTACCTCGTCCCCCACGGCGACGACGCCGTGTTCGACGCCATCGTCGAAGCGGCCCGCCAGGTGGGCATTCGCCTCCACCTGTCCCGCGGGTCGATGGATCTGTCGGAGAAGGACGGTGGCCTGCCACCCGACCACGTGGTGGAGGAGCTCGACGCGATCCTGGCCTCGACCGAGCGGGTGATCGCCGATCACCACGACGGCGAGATGGTCTCGGTGGTCGTCGCGCCCTGTTCACCGTTCTCGGTGACCGGCGAGCTGATGGTGGCCTCGGCCGAGCTCGCCCGCCGTCACGGATTGAAGATGCACACCCACCTGGCCGAGACGATGGAGGAGAACGAGCACTGTCTCGAACGCTTCGGTCGCCGTCCGCTCGCCCAGCTCGAGGAGTGGGGATGGATCGGGCCCGATATCTGGGTGGCGCACGGCATCTGGTTCGACGACGACGAGGTGCGCCGTCTCGGAGCGGCCGGAACGGGCGTCGCCCACTGCCCGTCGTCGAACGCCCGCCTCGCCGCCGGCATGTGCCGTGTCACCGACCTCCGCGCCGCCGGTGCGCCGGTCGGGCTCGGCGTCGACGGCGTGGCGTCCAACGAGATCGGCGGCCTGTTCCCCGAGCTGCGCCAGTCGCTGTTCACCGCCCGCCTGCGCTCGCTCGACGCGACCTGCTTCGATCACCTCGACGCGTTGGCGATCGGCTCCGCCGGCGGCGCGGCATGTCTGGGCCGCGACGACATCGGCACGCTCGAGGTCGGGGAGCGCGCCGACTTCGCGGTGTGGGTGACCGACGACATCGCCGACATCGCCGATCCGCTCGTGGGTCTCGTGTTCGGCCCGGACCGTCGGGTCGACCGGCTCGTCGTCGGCGGCCGCTCGGTGGTCGAGGGGGGAGCGCTCGTCGGCGTCGACCTCGCCGAGGCGCATCGCCGCCTCGCGCAGCGAGCGTCGCGACTGTGGGAGCACGCGTGACCGACGCCGGCCCGGCCGACGTGCACCTCGAGTTCCTCGTCGAACCGTTCGTCGCCGGCACGCCCGGTCCCCACGTCGAGGCTGCGATCGCCGCCGTCGAGCACCACGGCGTCGACGTCGAGTCGGGGCCGTTCGCCAACGTCGCCGCTGGTTCGTCGGGCGACGTCGCTGCCGCGGTGGCCTCGATGCTGCTCGCAGCGTTCGACCGAGGCGCGACGCGGGTGTCGACTGTCGTCGACCTCGCCGTCCCCGGAGCGCCGGAACGACCGGCGCCTCGCTCCGGTCGTTCCGAACCGCCGTCGGACGCATCCGTCAACGAGTTCCTCGCGGCGCTGCGTCCCGTGGTGCGCGCCCTGGGCGCGACCGTCGAACGCACGAAGCGGTTGGAGGCCGGCCGGGGCGACATCCCGCTGCGGTGGCGCGGTGAGGTGGTCGGTGTGGTGCGGCCCACGCCGCTGACCGAGGCGCTCGATCACCTCATCGCCCAGGTCGAGGCCGATCTCGGCGCGCCGCTCGTCTCGCTCGACCGGTCCGACAAGCAGCGTGCCGTGGCGCTCCTCCACGAACGGGGAGCGTTCGCGCTCCGCCGTTCCACCGACGCCGTGGCCGAGGCCATGGGCGTCAGCCGCATCACCATCTACAACTATCTGAACGCGTTGGAAACACCGTCCGAGTCGGGTTGACCCCCGAAATCCCGACGTCGAACACCGTCCCTGCGCGGTTTCGCGAACGTTTGTGCAATGTTCGGTCACCGGCAAGACTCGGCGAATCCGGCTGAGCCGGTTCACCGAACGTCGGCTCCGGTCGGCCGAACGTGTCGAACGACATGACCATGCCGGGTGGCATCGAATGGTCATCACGAAAGGGAACACATGAAGCGGAAGGCACTCGTTGCCGCGCTGCTCGCGGGCTCATTGCTCGCGTCGGCGTGTGGGAAATCGGATGACTCCAGCGACTCGAGCTCGGACTCGGGCTCGTCGGACGGCGCGGTCAAGGCGGCGTGGATCTACGTCGGCCCGACCAATGACGGTGGGTGGACCACCGCTCACGACGAGGGCCGCAAGGCTGTCGAGAAGGCACTCGGCGACAAGGTCGAGACCACCTACAAGGAGAACGTGCCCGAAGGCCCCGAGGTCGCCCAGACGATCGACGATCTCGTGAAGGACGGCAACAAGATCATCTTCGCGACGTCGTTCGGCTTCGGTGACGCCATGAAGGCCGCCGCCGAGAAGTACCCCGACGTGCACTTCGAGTGGGCGGCCGGCGACGCAGCCACCGACAACATGGGCATCTACTTCGGCGCCGGCGAGGAATCGCTCTACCTGTCGGGCATGGCCGCCGGTGCGGCGACCGAGTCGGGCACGATCGGCTTCGTCGCCCCGTTCCCGATCCCCGAGGTGATCCGCCACATCAACGCCTACGCCCTCGGCGTCCAGGCCGTGAAGCCCGACGCGGTCGTGAAGGTCGTGTGGGTCAACAGCTGGTTCGACCCGACCAAGGAGAAGCAGGCCGCCGAATCGCTGATCGCCGGCGGTGCCGACGTCATCGCCAACGGCGGCGACAGCCCGGCGCCCGGCGAGGCCGCCAAGGCCGCCAAGGTCGCGTGGACCGGCTACGACTCCGACCAGTCGGAGAACTTCCCCGATGAGTGGCTGACCGCCGCCGTGTACGACTGGGGCCCGTACTACACCAAGCAGGTCCAGGCCGCGATCGACGGCACCTGGAAGGCCGGTTCCTACTACGGCGACCTGGCCGACGGGTTCACCAACATCGCTCCCTTCGGCAAGCGCGTGACCGACGAGACCCGCACCGCCATCGAGGCGAAGAAGTCCGAGATCATCGAAGGCTCCTTCAACGAGTTCCAGGGCCCCATCGTCGATCAGTCCGGCGCCGAGAGGGTCAAGGCCGGCGAGATCATGGACTTCGGTGAGCAGATGTCGATCATGTGGTTCGTCAAGGGCGTCGAGGGCGAGATCCCCGCGAGCTGATCCGTTCAGCGACCGGAGATCGAACTCATGGTTGCGACCACTCACGACGAGACTGCCGGGACCTCGGTCCCGGCAGTCTCGATGAGGGGCATCACCAAGCGGTTTCCCGGCGTGGTCGCCAACGACCACGTCGACTTCGACCTCGCCACCGGCGAGGTCCACGCCCTGCTGGGCGAGAACGGAGCGGGCAAGTCGACGCTCTCCAACGTGCTCACCGGCATCTACCACCCCGACGAGGGCACCATCGCCATCGGCGGTGAGGTGGTCACGATCAGCTCGCCGCGCGACGCGCTGGCGAAGGGCATCGGCATGGTCCACCAGCACTTCCGGCTGGTACCGACCTTCACCGTCGCCGAGAACATCGTGCTCGGTCACCGAGGCCCGCTCCGCAGACGCGAGATCGAGGGTCGTGTCCGCGAGCTCGGCGAGCGGTACGGCCTGACCGTCGACCCGACCGCCAAGGTGTGGCAGCTCTCGGTGGGCGAGCAGCAGCGCGTCGAGATCCTCAAGGCGCTCGAACGCGACGCCAAGGTGCTCGTCCTCGACGAGCCGACGGCGGTGCTCACGCCGCAGGAGGCCGAGACCCTCTTCGTGACGCTGCGGGCGATGGCGGCCGAGGGGCGCTCGATCGTCTTCATCAGCCACAAGCTCGACGAGGTCATGGCGGTCTCCGATCGAGTCACCGTGCTGCGCGACGCCCGCCAGGTCGGCACGATCGACGTAGCGTCCTCGTCCAAGCGCGACCTCGCCCGCCTCATGGTCGGCCGCGACGTGGTGTTCAACGCCGATGACGGCTCCGACCGCCCCGTCGTCGACCGCGAGCGTGTGGTGCTCGACGTCACCGACCTCACCGCCGACGACGACCGCGGCCAGGCAGCGGTCGACGGTGTGTCGCTGCAGCTGTACGCCGGCGAGATCGTGGCGTTGTGTGGCGTCGCCGGCAACGGGCAGCGCGAACTCGCCGAGGCGATCTGCGCGACCCGCCACCGCACCGGCGGAACGGTTCGCGTCGACGGGGTCGCGACGGTCGGGCGGGATCCGCGGGAGATGATCCGCCTCGGCGTCTCCCACGTTCCCGAAGATCGGTTGCACACCGGCTTGGCGGCGTCGGTCACGATCGAGGAGAACCTGGTCCTCAAGTCGTACCGGCGGCCCCCGATCTCGGTCGGCCCGTTCGTGAAGCGCCGAGCGGTCCGATCCACGGCGACGTCACTGATCGAGCGGTTCGGCGTGAAGGCTCCGAGCCCGTCCACGTCGACGCGACTCCTGTCGGGCGGCAACGTGCAGAAGGTGCTGCTGGCGCGGGAGTTCAGCGCCGCACCGAAGGTGCTCATCGCGGCGTCGCCAACGCGGGGCCTCGACGTCGGTGCGATCGAGACGGTTCGAGCGCTGTTGCTCGAGGCCGCCCGATCCGGGGTGGCGGTGTTGCTGATGACCGAGGACCTCGACGAGGCGATCGCTCTCGCCGACCGGATCCTCGTGATGTACGAGGGCCGAATCGCCGGCGAGGTCCCCCGGGGTCACGCGGACATCACCGAGATCGGCCTCCTCATGGGCGGCGGCCGCCCCGACGAAGGAACCGGCGGCGAAGCCGACGCCGGGAGCGCGCCGTGATCCGGCTCGAACGCCGCGTCGACCAACCGAAGTGGCTGTCGTTCGCCGTCCCCGTGGGGTCGCTGATCGCCGCGTTGCTGGCCGGCTCGCTCCTCATCGCCTTCAGCGGCAACGACATCTGGGGCACCTACCAGCGCATCGTCGAGCGGGCCTTCACCGACGACGGCGCGTTGTCGTCGTCGATCCTGGCCGCCACCCCGCTCCTCTTCACCGGGCTCGCCGCAGCCGCAGCCTTCCGCATGGGTGTGTTCAACATCGGTGGCGAGGGCCAGTTCGTGATGGGCGCCATCGCAGCGTCAGGCGTCGGCCTCGCCACCGGCGAGAGCCTGGGGGCCGGCGCCATCCCGCTGATGATCCTCGCCGGCGTCGCCGCCGGCGCTGCGTGGGCGGCGGTGGTCGGAGCGCTCAAGGCGTTCTTCAACACGAACGAGATCATCGTCTCGCTGATGCTCAACTACATCGCGAGCAACGTCGCCTACTACCTGATCTTCAACTCCGAGTCGTACTGGCGGCTGCTCACGCCGTCGGGCCGGCAGTTCCCCCAGGGTCGCCCGATCGACCCGTCGGCGGAGTGGACGTTCACCCACATCGGTCCGATCGACTTCCCGTTCGGCTTCTGGGTCGGGGTCGTCGTGGCCGCCGTCACGTTCGTCCTCTACCGCAACACCCGGTACGGGTTCGAGGTGAAGGTCATCAGCGACGCGCCGGCAGCGGCGAAGTACGCCGGCATGCGGACCCGTCGCAAGGTCATCGCCGTCATGGCGCTCTCCGGAGCCCTGGCGGGCCTGGGCGGTGCCAGCGACGTCGGCGACATTCGTCACCTGCTCGATCCGAAGGGGTTGCGCCAGGCGGGCTACGGCTACACCGGCATCGTGATCGCCGCTCTCGCCCGGTTGAACCCGCTCGGCGTCGTGTTCGTGTCGGTGCTGATGGGTGGGCTCAACAACGCCGGTCGGTCGCTCCAGGGCCCGAACTTCCCGGCCGGTCTCGTCGGCACGCTGCAGGGGCTGATCCTCTTCTTCGCCCTCGGCGGTGAGGTGCTGGCCCGGTATCGCATCCGGATCCAGCGCAACAGCAAGGTCGTGGCGACATCGTGAACAACAACCTGTTCATCGTGATCGCCGCCTCCGCGATCTACTACGGCACACCGCTGTTCCTCGCCGCGCTCGGCGAGGTGATCACGGAACGGTCGGGGGTCCTCAACCTCGGAGTCGAGGGCATGATGCTGCTCGGCGCCGTGGCGGCGTCGGGAACCGCCTCGAACGTGAGCGGGCCGGGCTGGTGGGTGCTCACCGTCTCGATCCTGGCGGCGATGCTCGCTGCCGGGCTCGGCGCGCTGCTCCACGCCTTCGCCACCATCACGCTCCGCGTCAACCAGACGGTGTCGGGTCTGGCGCTGACGATCCTCGCCGGCGGTGCCGGACTGTCGTCGTACCTCGCGAACCTGTGGGAGCTCGAGAAGGCGCCGGTGCAGTTCGAGAAGTTCGACGTGCTCGGGCTGAAGGACGCGCCCATCGTCGGCCCGATCCTGTTCAACCAGAACGCGCTCACCTACCTGTCGTGGGTGCTGGCGGTCGTCGCCTCGTGGTACCTGTTCCGCACCCGTCCCGGCCTGCACCTGCGCGCCGTCGGGGAGTCGCCGCAGTCGGCCGACGCGGTGGGCATCAACGTGGTGCGCTATCGCTACGTGCACACCGTGGCCGGGGGAGCGTTGGCGGGCATCGGCGGTGCGTTCGTGTCGCTGGCGATCAACACGACGTGGGCCGACGGCATGACGTCGGGCCAGGGCTGGATCGCCATCGCCCTCGTCATCTTCGGGTTCTGGCGCCCCGACCTGACGCTCGCCGGCGCCTACCTGTTCGGCGCGTTCACGAGCCTCAGCTTCACCCTGCAGGAGCGGGGCGTGAAGGTGGCCCCGCAGGTGCTCGACTCCCTGCCGTACGTCATGACGATCGTCGTGCTCGTGGTGGTGTCCGCCGGATGGGCCAAGCGGCGCCTCGGCGCCCCGGCCTCGCTCGGCATCCCCTACGAGCGCGAGGAGCGCTGACCCCTCTCCCGTTTTGCCCTGCAGATCGTGCGGCTTGCCGATTGAAACGCGGGACAGAACGGTTCACGGGCGCGAAATCCTGCCGACATCGAGCGCTGGTCGACTGGTCGCCATGATCGTCGACAAGAGCGAGGCAGGCCTCGATACCCGTCAGTTCCACATCGGGATCGCACCGGGGGAGGTGGGTACCGTCGCGCTGTTGCCCGGCGACCCGTTCCGGGTGCCGTTGATCGCCGAGTTCCTGAGCGACGTTCGCGACGTCGCCCACAACCGGGAGCACCGCACGATGTGCGGCACCTACCAGGGCAAGCTCATCACGGCCACCTCGACCGGCATGGGGTGTCCCTCCACCGCCATCGCGGTCGAGGAGCTGGGCCGCGTCGGCGTCACCTCGTTCATCCGGGTCGGCAGCTCGGCCGGTCTGCAGCCTGGTATCGCTCCCGGTGACCTGCTGATCAGCGAGGGTGCGTTGCGGAACGACGGCACGACCGCTGCCTACGCCCACCCGGGCTACCCGGCGGTGCCCGACCTCGCCATCACGCTCGAACTGGAGCGGCGGGCCCGGGAACTGAGCGAGGAGCACGGCGCCGACCGCAACGTGTACGCCGGCATCAACGCCAGTGACGACGCCTTCTACGCCGAGACGCCGGCCTGGATCAGCGAGCTCAATGGGCTGGGAGTGCTCAACGTCGAGATGGAGAGCTCGGCGCTGTACGTGGTCGCCCGGCTGCGGGGCTGGCGCGCCGCCATGATCTGCTCCTGCTCGTCGAACCTGGTCGACGGCGCCAGCCTCTACGGCGACACCCACGACCAGCTGCGCGACGGCTGGATGGCGAGCATCGAGGTGGCGCTCGACACCGCCGTCGCGCTCGATCTGTAGGCCCGGTCGACCACTACCGTGCTGATCAACCTCCACTCCCATCTCGAGGGGCGGGTCCGGCCGGCGACCGCGGCGGCACTGGCGCAGCGGGCCGGGGTGCCCGAGCCCGCCGGCGGCTGGGAGCAGGCGATCCAACTCGACGGTCCCGCCGATCTCACCGTGTACCTGGAGAAGGTGGCGTCGACCTACCCCCTCTTCACCGATCTCGACGCCGTCGCCCGCATCTGCGCCGAGGCGGTGGAGGATGCGGCCGCTGAGGGCCTCGACTTCCTCGAACTGCGGTTCGGTCCGGCGACGCACACTGCGCCCGGCCGTTCGATCGACGATGTGCTGGCGGCGGCCTGCGCCGGGCTCACCGATGCCGTGGCGCGTACCGGCATGCCGGCGGGCCTCGTCCCGGCGGCCCTACGTCACCACGACCCCGAGACCAACGACGCCGTCGCTCGGGCGGCGGCACGGCACGCGGGACGCGGGGTGGTGGGCTTCGACCTGGCCGGTGACGAGCTGCGGTTCCCCCACCTCTCGCCCTATGTCACGGCGTTCGGCATCGCCCGTGCGGCCGGGCTCGGCATCACCTGTCACGCCGCCGAGGCGGCGCCCGGCCCGGCGGCGCGGGAGGCCGTCGAGCGTTTCGGCGCCACTCGCATCGGCCACGGCGCGCATATCGCGTCCGACCCGGCCACCCTCGGGTGGGCGGCTGACGAGGGCGTCGTGATCGAGGTGTGCCCGACCTCGAACTGGTACACCGGCGCCATCGGAGCCGTCGTCGATCACCCCGCGCCGGTGTTCGCTGCGGCCGGCATCCCGTTGGTCCTCGGGGACGACAACCCCATGCAGACCCGGTCGTCACTCCCGGCCGAACGGGCCGTGCTCACCGATCAGCTCGGGTTCACCGACATACAGCTCGCCGCGCTCGACCGCACCAGCGTCGCCGCGATGTTCGCCGACGACTCGGTCCGTGCGGTTCTCCGGTCCCGGCTGGGAACTGCATCATGAATCGACCAGTAGGTGTCGGTTCGTGATGCAGTTCTTCAGGTCGGCGCTGCCCGTACCCGGAACCAGTGACGATCAGTCCAGCCGGACACGGCGCTAACGAGCCGTTCACAGTTCGGCAACGGGCCTGGCACACGGCACCGCGAATCTCATCCCAGCCCCTCCCCGCGACCGTCACGACGGTTGTGCTCACCGAACCCGGGGCGAAGGAGAGAGTCTTGCCATCGAAGATCGACCGGAGGCGCTTCCTCCGCAACAGCGCATTTGGCGGAGCCGTCATGCTGGGTGGCCCGGCCTTCCTCGCCGCGTGCGGCGATGACGAGAAGAGCTCGGACTCCGGCTCGTCCGGCAGTTCCTCGAGCGGCCTCGGCACCCTCGACGTCCAGCTCAACTGGGTGAAGAACGCCGAGTACGCCGGCACGTGGATCGCCGACAGCGAGGGGTATTTCACCGACGCCGGGTTCGACAAGGTCAACTTCATCGCCGGCGGTCCCGGTGTGTCCCAAGAGGAGTCGGTCATCAGTGGGAAGGGCCTCATCGGCCTCACCGCTCCCGACTTCACGGCCTCGGCCGTGCTCGAGGGTGCCGACCTGGTCATCCTCGGTGCCTTGTTCCAGAAGAACCCGTTCTGCTTCATGAGCCTGGCGAGCAACCCCATTCCCGACCCCGAGGCCCTCAAGGGCAAGAAGGTCGGTGTGCAGGATGTGAACCAGCCGACGTGGCAGGCGTTCCTCAAAGCGAACGGCCTCGACGAGTCCGAGATGACCGTGGTGCCGGTGCAGTTCGATCCCCAGGGCCTCGTCACCGGTGAGGTCGACGCCTGGTTCAGCTTCGTCACCAACGAGCCCAACGCCCTCAAGGCCGAGGGGATCGACGTCGAGGTGTTCCTCCTCGCCGACCACGGCTACCCGATGGTCAGCCAGTGCTACTTCGCCAAGAAGGAGACGGTGGAGAGCAAGGCGGACGTGCTCGAGGCCTATCTCACCGCCGACATCAAGGGCTGGCGTGAGTCGCTCAAGGATCCGGCCAAGGGCGCAGCCCTCGCCGCCAATGTCTACGGAAAGGATCTCGGCCTCAAGGTCGAGGCGGCGACCGAGGAGTCGAAGAGCCAGAACGAGCTCATCCTCAACGAGGACACGAAGACCAACGGCATCATGACGGTGTCGGACGAGATGGTCGAGGAGACCATCAAGTCGCTGGGCTTCGCCGGCCTGGACGTGACCGCCGACCAGATCTTCGATCTCTCCCTGATCGAGAAGATCTACGCCGACAACCCCGACCTCAAGGCGGATCCGACGGCCTGACGGCCGCACCGGAGCCGCTCGAACGCTCGATGCCGGACCCGTCCCCTCAGGGACGGGGTCCGGCACCGGCCGTTGTGGCAACGGTCCGATCGATACACACCGACCCACCGCTGCGAATGAACCGCATGGAGACGACGACATGGCCGCCACCGAACAGATCATCGATCTCGCCGACCGACGCGATGCGGCGGCTGCCGTGAGCACCGCGGAGGCCGGGTCGGGAATCCGACTGCGTGGACTCACCAAGGAGTTCACGGTCAAGCGCAAGAAGGTCACCGCGCTCGACAACGCCGACTTCGACGCCCCCGAGGGGGCGTTCGTCGCATTGCTGGGTCCGTCGGGCTGCGGAAAGTCGACGATCCTGCGCATCCTCGCCGACCTCGAGCAGCCGACGTCGGGGACCGCCGAGGTGCACGGCGAGGCACCGAGCGAGGTGCGCAAGCGCCACCACCTCGGCATCGCCTTCCAGGATGCGGCGCTCCTGCCGTGGCGATCGGTGGTCTCCAACATCAAGCTGCCGCTGCAGGTGTCGGGCGTGAAGGTCTCCGACGAGGCCATCGCCGATCTGGTGAAGCTCGTCGGCCTCGAGGGCTTCGAGCAGGCCCGCCCCGGCCAGTTGTCCGGCGGCATGCGCCAGCGGGTCGCCATCGCCCGCTCGCTCGTCATCGAACCGAAGGTGCTCCTCCTCGACGAGCCGTTCGGCGCCCTCGACGAGATGACCCGCCAGCGCCTCAACCTGGAACTGCTCCGTATCTGGACGGAGCGGGCCACGACGACGTTGCTCGTCACGCACTCCATCGCCGAGGCCGTGTTCCTCGCCGACGTCGTCGCGGTGATGAGCGCCCGCCCGGGCCGTATCGTCGCCCGGATCGACATCGACCTCCCTCGGCCCCGCACGCCCGACATGATGCGCAGCCCCGAATTCCACGCCTACTGCGACCAGTTCAGCGACCTGCTGTTCTCCGGTGGCGTCGCCCCGAGCGGCGACGACTGACGGCGCCCGATGATCGAGGAGCAGCCGTGAACGCCGCCATCAACGTGCCGGTCAAGACCGGACCACCCATCAAGCACGACGAGATCGTCCGGAACGCGACGATCGGGGAGCGGCTCTCAGCGTGGGTGCGGGGCTCGATCCCCGGTGCGCTCGGGTTCGCCGGGTTCCTCATCGTGTGGGAGATCGTCGGCCGCGTCGTCAACTCCGGACGTCAGATCCCGATGGTCCCGCCGCCGACGTCGGTCGTCGACGCCATCCTCACCGACGGCTGGTCGTACTACCGGCCCAACATCGGCACGACCCTCGGGTACGCGCTCGACGGATGGGTGTGGGGCAACCTGCTCGCCGTCGCGGCTGCCGGGCTCGTGCTCATGGTGCCGCAGCTGGAGATCGTGATCCTCCAGCTCGGTGTGACGACCTACTGCCTCCCGCTCGTGGCCGTCGCACCGCTCGTGTTCCTCGTGTACGAGGGCCCGACGCCCTACCGGATCATCACCATCCTGTTCGTGTTCTTCACGACCCTGGTGCTCACGCTCGCCGGTTTGCGCAGCGCCGACCCCACCAGTCTCGACGTCGTGCGCGCCTATGGCGGCGGGCGCTGGCAGGGGTTGCGGCGGGTGCGCCTGATCTCCGCGCTGCCGAGCATCTTCGCCGGCTTCAAGATCGCCGGACCTGCTGCCGTGCTCGGCGCGGTGCTCGCCGAGTTCTTCCAGCCGGCCGACAGCGGCCTCGGGGTGGGCATCATCCGGAGCCAACAGCAACTCGAGATCTCCCGTACATGGGGCATCGCCGTCGTGTCGACGATGATCGGCGCCGCCGCCTACCTGCTCACGACCTTCGTCGCCCGGGTGGCGACGCCGTGGGCGCCGAAGTTGGAGGTGTGACGTGGCTGCCGTGACGATCGATGCAACCACGGTGGTCGCACCCTCGGCCAGCACCGGCGTGCTCGGCGCGTTCGCCAAGCGGTTCGCCGTGACGTTGGGCCGTGCCGTCTTCTCACTGGTGTTGGTGCTGGCGCTCTGGCAGTTCCTCGTGTGGACCTGGGGCGAGCAGCTGTCGTTCTCCACCCGCGGTCCCGCCGACGTGTGGAAGTACCTCTTCGGTGAGAACTCGACGCCCGAGATCCGCTCGGCGATCTTCTCGGACCTGTGGATCACCCTCGGTCACGCCGCTCTCGGTCTGTTCGCCGGTACGGCGGTCGCGGTGCTCGTGGCCTTCGCATTCAACGTGATCCGTCCCCTCGAGCAGGGGCTGATGCCGGTGGCGATGGTGTTGCGTTCGGTCCCGCTCGTGGCCATGGCGCCGCTGATCTCCACGATCTTCGGCCGGGGCCTGGTGACGGTGGCGGTGGTTGGCGGCATCGTCACGTTCTTCCCGACGCTGGTCAACGTGTCGCTGGGCCTGCAGAGCGCACCGCAACAATCCGTCGACCTGATCAAGGCCTACGGCGGCAGTCGCTGGTACACGTTGCTGAAGGTGCAGTTCCCGTTCGCGCTCCCGCCCCTCTTCGCGGCGCTGCGGGCCACGGCTCCGCTCGCGATCACCGGTGCGATGCTCGCCGAGTTCTTCCTGACCGGCACCGGCCTCGGCTCGTCGTTGAACCTCGCCCGGAACCAGTTCAAGTACAACTCGATGTGGAGCCAGGCCGCGATCGCCACGCTCTTCTCGGTCCTGATCTACGCGCTGGCCGTCGGTGTCGAAGGTGCCGTGCTGGCACGATTCGCTCCCGATCGGGCCAAGGCCGCCAAGGTCAAGGCCTGAGTACCTGCATGCGGGATCTGCTGGCGCTCCCGAAGGGCCACCTCCATCTTCACCTCGAGGGCGGCATGCGACCGTCGACGCTCGTCGACCTCGCCGAGGCCGCCGGCATCGGGGTTCCCGTCGTCAGCGGGTTCGGCAGCTTCACGGCGTTCGCCGACATGTACGTCGCAGCGTGCGAGGTGCTCCGTACCCCCGACGACCTCGCCCGACTCGTCGACGAGGCCGTCGAGGATGCATCGCTGTCGGGTTCGGTGTGGTTCGAGCCCTCGTTCTATCCGCCGCATCACCGCGAGCGTCTCGGCCCCGACGACGAGGTAGTGGAGATCGTGTTGGAGGCCCTCGCAGCGGCGGCCGACCGGCACGGGGTGGCGTGTGGTCTCATGCTGGCGTCGGATCGCACGCAGCCGGTGTCGGAGGCGATCGTGCTGGCGGAACTCGCCGTGCGGTACGCCGACCGCGGCGTGGTGAGCTTCGGACTGGCGAACGACGAGGTCCTGGGCGCACCCGAGGCGTTCGCTCCGGCCTACGACATCATCCGCGATGCCGGTCTGCTCTCGACCCCGCACGCCGGCGAGTTGTGCGGTCCCGAGTCGGTCCGGGGCGCGCTCGACGCGCTGGGCGCCGACCGACTGCAGCACGGGGTACGCGCCGTGGAGGACCCAGCTCTCCTCGCTCGGTTGGCGGAGGAACAGGTCTGCTGCGACGTGTGCCCGTCGTCCAATGTGCTGCTCTCGGTGTCGCCCGATCTCGCCGGGCACCAGCTCGTTGCGATGCTCGAGGCCGGCGTGCCGTGCTCACTCAACGCCGATGATCCGTTGCTGTTCGGGCCGGGGCTGTTGGAGGAGTACGAGGTGTGCCGTTCGGAGATGGGCCTGTCCGACGACCAGCTGGCGACGATCGCTCGGGCGTCCGTCGGGCATTCCGGCGCCCCCGACTCCCTCAAGGCGACCGCGGCGAAGGACATCGATTCCTGGCTGACGGCGACCTGACGTCGGGCTTTTGTACTGCGAGGGGTACCGCGAGCGGTACGTCTCGCAGTACAAAACCCCCAGGGCTCACGGACCGAGGAGCAGCTCGTTGGCGCGGCGGGCGAGGTCGCGTTCGTCGGCGGTGACGAGGTGGCCATCGCTCACGACGACCTGACCGGCGACGACCACCGTGTGGGCGCGATCGGACAGCCCCGAGAGCACGAGTCCGATGAGCGGGTCGTGGACGCCGACACGGTCGACGGTCCCGAGGTCCCAGGCCGCGAGGTCGGCAGCGGCGCCCACGTCGATCCGGCCGAGCTCGGGCCGCCCCAGGCACGCGGCCGATCCCCGGGTCGCGGCCCACAGCAGCTCGCGTGCGGTCGGCCACCGCGCCGGGTCGTCGTGGTGGCGGTGCGCGAGCGCCGCGAGCCGGAGGTCGCCCAGGAGGTTGGCACCGTCGTTGCTCGCCGAGCCCGTGGTGCCGAAACCGACGGTGACGCCGGCATCGAGGAACTCGCGCAGTGGCGCGGTGCCCCACCCCATCCGGAGGTCCGGGGCCGGGAGGTGGGCGACGGCGACTCCGGCCGCCGCCAGCTGGGGAATCTCGTGGTGCGGGATGTCGACGACGTGCGCCACCCAGGTTCGGTCCGACGCCCAGCCGTGTCGTTGCAGGAACTGCCAGGGCGTGATCCCGTAGCGGTCGACGCAGAAGGCGGTGTCCACCGCTTCGTACAGGTGGGTGTGCAGCCGGACCCCGTCGTGATCCTCGGCCAGCTCGGCGAAGGCCTCGAACACGTCGGCGCCATCGACGTGGACGCCGCACGGCGCCAGGTCGATCCGCACCATCGCACCCGGCTCGGGATCGTGGAACTCGTCGATGAGCTCGGTCGCGTGCCGCACGACCTCGGTGCTCGACTGGACGAGGCGCGGGTCGGCCGATCCGCCCTGTTTGCGCCCGAGTGTCAGCGTGCCCCGGCCGGCGTGCAGGCGACCGCCCAGGGCCCGCGCCGCTGCGATCGTCGCCTCGATGAACGGCTGGGTCGGTCCCGCCGGGTGCAGGTAGTGCTGATCGGCAACCGTCGTCACGCCGCCCAGGAGCGACTCGGCGAGTCCGCAGGCGGCGAGCGCCTCGACGAACGTGGGCGTCAGCCGTCCCGAGTCCCACCAGTCGAGGCAGCGGGCCCCGAGCCCACCGAGCCACGGGCCGATGAGCGCCCGTTCGAGCTCGGGGATCGCACGGAGACCGACCTGGTACAGGTGCTGGTGGGCGTTGATCAGGCCCGGGAGCACCAGCAGTTCCGACGCGTCGATCACCGTCGCGTCGGGTGCGTCGAGGTCCACGCCGATCGCCTCGATCGACCCGTTGCGGCACAGCACGTCGACGCCGGACAACTCGGTGCCATCATCGTCGAACGTCGCGAGGTGGGCGACGCGACGGAGCAGGAGGGGTGGGTGGGGGACCGCCATCGGGGGAGTTTGTCGCCCTCGTGTTTCAGCGGTGTGAACACTCGGCTTGCCCGCTGACATCGCAGGAGGCCGTTC
Source organism: Microthrixaceae bacterium (assembly GCA_037045585.1). Lineage (GTDB taxonomy): Bacteria > Actinomycetota > Acidimicrobiia > Acidimicrobiales > Microtrichaceae > SSF14. The sequence continues at coordinate 133,649 of JBAOIR010000049.1, read as the reverse complement.
GTATCATCGGCGCGATGAAGCCCGCTCCGTTCGCCTACGCCGACCCCGGGTCGATCGATGAGGTGCTCGAGCTCCTCGCCGAGCACGGCGACGACGCGGTCGTGCTGGCCGGTGGACAGAGCCTCGTGCCCGACCTCAACTTCCGCCGCATTCGGCCCCGCCTCGTCATCGACCTTCGACGGGTGACCGGCCTGTCGGGTGTGTCGGTCGACGGCGACGCGGTCGTGGCCGGCGCCGGGTGCGGTGTGCTCGACCTGGCGGCGGCACACCCGGCGAGCGGTGTGGCCGAGGCAGTGTCGTGCATCGGTCACCCCCAGATCCGCTGCCGGTCCACCGTCGGCGGCACCGTCGCCCTCGCCGAGCCGGCGGCGGAGCTGCCTGCCGTCGTCCTCGGCCTCGACGGCGTCGTCACGGTGAGGTCGACGACGGGCGAGCGGGAACTGGCGGCCTCGGAGTGGTTCGTGGGGCGTCGGCGGTCGGCCCGCCGAACCGACGAGCTGGTGACCGAGGTCCGCCTCGCAGTGCCGACGGGCGTCTCGGGGTGGGCCGAGGTGTCCCGGCGTCCCAACGACCTCCCGATCGTCGGGCTGTTCGCAGCCCGGTGCGCCGACGGTTGGCGCGCGTCGCGCTGGCCGGCGTCGCCGAGACCCCCGTTCGGTCGACGGCGTGCGAGGCGGCGCTCGACGCGAACCCCGGCGACGTCGACGCGGCGGTGGCCGCGATGGTGGCCGAACTCGATCCGCCGTCGGACGTGCTGGCGTCGGCGGCGCACCGGCGATCGATCGCAGCGTCGCTCCTGCGACGAGTGCTCGACCCCGACGTCACCGAGGCGGCGGCCTGATGGCGCTGACCGCTGCCGGCAACACCCGGTCCACGACGTTCGACCTCAACGGCCGAGAGACCACCGTGGTCGTCCAACCCCGGACCCTGCTGTCCGACACCATCCGCCACACCGTCGGCGAGCACGGCACCCACGTCGGTTGTGAGCAGGGTGCGTGCGGCGCGTGCACGGTGATCGTCGACGGCGTCGCCCGCCGCTCCTGCCTCACGCTCACGCCGCAGGTCGACGGCTGCCGGGTCGAGACGATCGAGTCGGTCGCGACGCCCGCCGGCCTCGACCCCGTGCAGCAGGCGATCCACGATCACCACGGCATGCAGTGCGGCTACTGCACCGCCGGCATCGTCATGTCGCTCGTCGCCGGGCGCCGTGCCGGCGTTCCTGTCGAGTCGGCGATCGACGAGGTGCTCAACGGCCACCTGTGCCGCTGCACCGGCTACGTCAACCTGCGCGCCGCGATCACGGCAGCGTGGCCCAGCATCGAGGCCATCGCCGTGGACCGACTGCTCGGACCGACCGCGTGACGGGCATGCGCCCAACGATGTTGGAACCGGCCCGTTCGGTGACGCGACACGTCGGTGCCCGACGCGCCCGCCTCGAGGACCGCCCGCTGTTGACGGGCGGTGGTTGCTACACCGACGACATCGAGCTGCCCCGTATGGCCCACGCGGCGATCATCCGCAGCCCCGTCGCCAACGGGATCGTGCGACGGATTCGCAGCGACCGGCTCACCACGCCGGTCGACCTCGTGCTCGGGCCCGACGAAATCGCCGCTGCCACCGACCCCTACCGGGTGCTGTGGATCATGCCGAACCAGTGGCAGACGGAGCGGCCCCTCTACGACGGTCGCGTCCGCTTCGTCGGTGACCCGATCGGTGTCGTCGTCGCTGCCGACCGCTACGCGGCGGAGGACGCCCTCGACGAACTCGACGTGCTGATCGACGAGCTGCCCCCGGTCGTCGGCCTCGACGCGGCACTGGCCGACGAACGCCTCGTGTACCCCGACCACGACACGAACCTGATGGCGCACTGGAGCGCCGGCGACGACGACGCCCACACCGACGCGGTGTTCGCCGCTGCCGACCGCACGCTGTCGATCCCGTTGCGCATCGGGCGTGTGGCGGGCGTTCCGATCGAACCGCGTGGCATCGTCGTCGATCCCGGCCGTCCGGGTTGGGACGGCCTGCCCGACAAGATCACGGTGTGGACGTCGACGCAGGCGCCACACGCCGTGCGCGACGCGATCGCCGAGGTGTGCCGGCTCCCGCAGCACCGCATCCGGGTCATCGGCCCCGACGTCGGTGGCGGCTTCGGCGTGAAGGACCACATCTACGAGGACGAGCTGATGGTCGTGCTCGCCGCGATCCGCCTCGGACGACCGGTGAAGTGGATCGAGGACCGACGCGAGTCCCTCACCACGACGACGCAGGCCCGCGACGAACGACACGTCGTCGAGGTCGCCTACGACGACGACGGCGCGCTGCGGGGCATCCGTGTGGCCGCCGATCGTGACTGCGGTGCGTACTTCTCGATCTTCGGCGCCGGTCCGCTGTTCGCGATGACGGGCACGATCGGCGGCCCCTACACGTGGGACGCCGTCACCGCCCACGCCCGCGCCTTCGCCACCAACACCTGCCCCACGCACTCGTATCGGGGTTTCGGCCAGGCGCAGGCGACCTTCGTGCGTGAGCTCGCGGTCGACGCGGTGGCCGCCGACCTGGGCATGGACCCCTTCGACCTCCGGCTCCGCAACTGCATCACCCCCGATCAGCAGCCGTTCCCGTTGCGCACCGGTCCGATGTTCTACGACGACGGCGACTACCCGGAGTCGTTGCGTCGGGCCCGGGCGCTGGCGGCGGCATGGCCCGACCCGCCCGAGGACGGTCGGCGGTGGGGAACCGTGTGTTCGATCAACATCCAGCAGGCCGGCGTCGGCCCGTCGCAGGGGAATCCCCACGTCGGCCTGAGCATCGGTTCGTGGGAGTCGACGACGATCCGCATGGAGCGGGACGGCACCGTCCGCGTCTATGTCGGGGTCTCCTCGCACGGCCAGGGCCACGCCACGACGTTCGCCCAGCTCGTCGCCGACCGGCTCGGCATCGACCCGTCCCAGGTCGAGATCATCCACTCCGACACCGACGTCACCCCGTACTCGGCGTACGGCACTGCGGCGTCGCGATCGATCGCCGTCGGCGGCGGGGCCACCGTGCGCGCCGCCGAGCAGTTGGCGAGCCGACTCGTGTCGCTGGCCGCCCTCCTGCTCGAGACCGATCCGACCAACGTGATGTTCCTCGACGGTGACGCCGTGTTGCGCGACGACCCGTCGCGTCGGCTCCCGCTCGCCGCCGTCGCCGATCGCGCCTGGCAGGGCTGGGGTATCCCGGAAGGCTACGAGGCGGGGCTGGTCGAGCACGCCGTGTACGAACCACCGGAGTTCACGTGGTCGTACTCGACCCACGTGTGCCGGCTCGCCGTCGACACGACGACGGGGCAGATCGAGATCGACCGCTACGCGATGGTCCTCGACTGCGGCACCGTCGTGAACCCGACCATCGTCGAGGGGCAGCTGCACGGCGGCATGGTGCAGGGACTCGGTCCGGCGCTGTGCGAAGAGGTGTTGGTCGACGACGCCGGCGTTCCACTCACCACGACACTGCTCGACTACCTGATCCCCAGCTCGGCGATCGTCCCCGACATGCAGGTCGAACTGATGGAGATTCCCTCGCCCCACACCCCCGGCGGCATGAAGGGCATGGGCGAGGGCGGCACCAACGGTGCCTTCAGCTGCATCGCCAACGCCGTTCGCGCCGCGCTCCCCGAGCACGCCGACCGACTCACCCGCACCCCGTTCACCCCGTCCCGCGTCTGGGACGCCGTCCATACAGAAGGAACCCCATGACCACCCCTGCCAACCTCACCGCCCTCGTCGGAGGTCGGGTCATCGATCCTGCCAACGGCATCGACGCGATCGCCGACGTCGTCTGTGGCGACGGGAAGGTGCTGGCCGTCGGGTCGGGCGTCGCAGCCACCTACCTCGACGCCGACCGCATCGACTGCACCAACCTGATCGTCACCCCGGGCCTCATCGACCTCCACGTGCACGTGTACCCGGGGCTCGGCAACTTCTGCGTGACCCCCGATCAGGCCGGCGTGGAACGAGGCGTGCCCATCGTCGTCGACGGCGGCACATCGGGCACGGCCACGATGCAGCTCGCCCTCGACTGGCTCGACGCCGCCCAGCCGAAGACGAAGGTCCTCAGCTTCATGGATCCGTGTGTGCTGTATCTGGCGACTCACGACTTCATCTGCCACAAGCTCGAGATCGCCAACGACACCCGCAATCTCGACCTCGATGCCGCCGCGGACCTGCTCGAGCTGCACGCCGACCGCATCGTCGGGTTCAAGGTGCGGGCCTGCCACACCGGCGACCCCGAGGTGTCTCCATTCCTCGAGGGTGCCAAGTCGATCGCCGGTGACCGGCCGATCATGGTGCACCTCGGACGGTTCCCCCACACCGCGTCGATCACGACCGACGCCCTGCTCGGCTCGCTGCGGGAGGGCGACATCGTGACCCACGCCTTCCGGGGTGCCAGCGGAGCGCTGACGATCCCCGAGCGCCTGCCGTCGGACGGCCTGCGGAAGGCTGCCGACCGAGGCGTCCTGCTCGACGTCGGACACTCCGCGACCGACTTCCGGTTCCGCGACGCTCGCACGATCATCGAGAACGGGTACCGGCCCGACACGATCTCGACCGACATGAACCGGTTCAACATCGACCACCCGGTGGGGTCGCTGGCGGAGACGATGTCGAAGATCCTGGCGCTCGGCGTGCCGCTCGTCGACGTCGTTGCCATGGTGACCACGAACCCGGCGGCGGCCATCCACCGCAGCGGCGAGTACGGCACGCTCGACGTCGGCCGCAGCGCCGAGGTGTCGGTGATGCGCATGGAGGCCGGACCGGCCGAGCTCACCGACGGCTACGAGACCATTCGCGTCGAGGAACACCTCACCCCCGTCGGCTGCCTGCGGGCGGGCGAGTGGATCGCCGCCACGGCGGGGATGACACACATGGCGGCCGCATGACCCGTTGCACGGTTCGGCTCGGCTGATGGCGGTGGCAGCGGAACTCGTCGTCAAGAACGCGCTGGCTGCTCGTCACGATGGACGACCGTCGACGTGAGATCGCCGGCGGGTGGATCTCGGTGACCGGCGGCCGGGTGCAGGCCATGGGCGAGGCCGGCTCCGAACCCGAGGCCGTGCGGGTCATCGACGCGTCCGGGTGCCTCGTGACGCCGGGTCTGATCAACACCCATCACCACATCTACCAGAACCTCACGCGCTCGTTTCCACCGGCCACGCAGCACAACCTGTTCGGCTGGCTCTCCACGCTCTACCCCATCTGGGCGAACATCGACGAGGAGGCGTCCTACCTCGCGGCATGGATCGGCTTCGCCGAACTCGCCCTGGGCGGGTGCACCACGACGATGGATCACATGTACGTGCACCCCACCGGTGCCGGCGACCTGATCACCGCCGAGATCACGGCGGCGAAGGAGCTGGGGATGCGGTTCCACGCCACCCGCGGCTCGATGAGCCGGTCGAAGAAGGACGGCGGCCTCCCACCCGACGAGGTCGTGCAGGACAACGACACGATCCTCGCCGAATCGGAGCGGCTGGTCGGCGCGCACCACGACCCCACCTCCCACGCCATGGTGCAGGTGGCGCTGGCACCGTGTTCCCCCTTCTCGGTCACGCCCGACCTGATGAAGGCGACCGCAGCGTTGGCCGAACGTCTCGACGTTCGCCTGCACACCCACCTCGCCGAGGACGTCGACGAGGACACCTACTGCCTCGACGTCTATGGCTGCCGACCGCTCGAGTACTTCGAGGACGTCGGGTGGGGGAGCGACCGCTCCTGGGTCGCCCACTGCGTGTACCCCAACGCCGCCGAGATAGCGAAGATGGCCGAGTGGGGGACGGGCGTGGCGCATTGTCCGAGCTCGAACCAGATGATCGGCGCCGGGCTCGCCCCCATCCGGGAGTTCCGCGACGCCGGCGTGCCCGTCGGCCTCGGGTGCGACGGGTCGTCGTCGACCGACTCGGCATCGCTCTGGATGGAGACGCGGAACGCCCTCTTGCTGGGGCGGCTCCGCGGCGGACCCGAAGCGATGCAGGCGCGCGAGGCGCTCGAGATGGCGACGCTCGGTGGCGCACAGTGCCTCGGCCGCGAAGGGGTGCTCGGGTTGCTCGCGCCCGGGACGGCCGCCGACATCGTGGTGTGGGGACTCGAGGGTGTGCAGTTCGTGGGTGCCTGGAGCGATCCGGTCGAGGCGCTGCTCCGGTGCGGGCCCAACGCCGCCAAGTACACGATCATCGTGGGCAAGGTCGTGGTGGACGACGGCCGTCTCGTCAGCCCCGACGTCGAGGACCGGCTGACCCGACACGAAGCCGTGTCCCGACGCCTCCAGGGGCTGGCACTGTCCTGAACCGCGGTGCTGTCACGCGGCTGCTGGCACGCGGCTCCCTGTCCCGAGGCTCCTGACCAATGGATCCGTGACCTTCGGGAGCCGGATGATGACCTTCGGCCCTGCTCCGTCGCGGGACCGCCTCGGAGACTGGCGGTACCACAACCTTCAAGGGGCTCATCATGAAGCGACGCACACTCGACCTCACCTTCAGCGTGGGCGGTGGCCTCGTCGCCATCCTCCTCCTGGTCCTGGGGCTGGTCCTGAACAACCAGTCGAACTTCGCGAAGACCTACGTCCGCGATCAGCTGAGCGAGCAGCGCATCAGCTTCACGCCGGTAGCCGGTCTCTCCGACGAGGAGAAGCGTGCCGACTGCCTCGTCGAGAACGCCGGTAAGCCGCTCACGACCGGCAAGCAGGCGGAGTGCTACGCCAACGAGTACATCGGGCTGCACGTGACCGAGATCAACGGCGGCAAGACCTACTCCGAGAGCAGCGGCGACGCCCGCGCCCTCCAGGAGCAGGCCGACGCCGCGACGAAGTCGGATCCGGACGCAGCGGCGACGACGAAGCTCGTCACCGAGGCGAAGATCGCGAGCTGGCAAGGTCGACGCCCTGTTCAAGGGCGAGACGCTCCGCGGCCTCCTGCTCACGACCTACGGGTTCACGATCTTCGGTGAACGCGCCGCCCAGGCAGCCCTCGTCTGCTTCCTCGTCGCCGCAGTCCTGGCGCTGGCCACGCTCGCTGGCCTCGTCCACGCTCGTCGGACGCCCGAGGGCGAGCTCGTGCTCCCCGAGGTCGCGACGGGCGCCTGAGGTCGGAGGACCGGGTCCCGGCGGTTCGCCCGTCGGGACCTTCGGCCCTGCCTCGGCGCGGCGACGGTGCTCGACACTGATCGAAACGCGATCACCGATCGCATCCGCCGGACCCGAGGTGACCATGACCGACATCGCGACACCCACGACGACCGACCCTCGCGGCCTGATCTTCATCGATCCCGCGGCGTTCGCCGACATGGAGCAGTGGCACGCGACTGCGGCCGAACTCCGCACCGAGTCGCCTGTCCTCCGCGTCGAGGCCCCGGGATGGCCGGCGTTCTGGGCAGTGACCAAGCACGCCGACGTGTTCGAGGTGTCACGGCGCAGCGATGTCTTCTTCAACACCGAGAAGTCGGCGCCGGGCCCCGACCTCCAGTACGACATGCTGCAGGCCCTCGGCATCGAGCTGCCGCGAACGCTCGTGCACCTCCACGGCGACGTCCACCAGAAGTACCGCCAGGTCACCAACGACTGGTTCAAGCCCGCAGCGGTCAAGGGCCTGCAGCCGGCCATCGACGAGATCGCGGACGAGTTCGTCGAGAAGATGGCGCAGATGGGTGGGCGATGCGACTTCGCCGCCGACATCGCCGTGCCCTTCACGCTCCGGGTGATCATGAGCATCTTCGGTGTTCCCCGCGAGGACGAGGCGTTGATGCTGCAGCTCACGCAGGGCCTGTTCGGTGCCGCCGACCCCGAGTACCTGGGCGACTTCTCCGACCCGCTCGCGCTCATCACCGACACGATCCACACGTTCGAGTCGTACTTCGACGAGCTGACCGCCGCCCGCCGCGCGCACCCCACCGATGACCTCGCCACCGTGATCGCCAACGGCCAGGTCGACGGAGCGCCCCTCGGGGAGATCGAGCGGCTCTGGTACTACATCATCGTGGCGACGGCCGGCCACGACACCACGTCGTTCTCGTCGTCGGGAGGTCTCGAACAGCTCCTCCGTCACCCCGACCAGCTCGCCGCCTGGCAGGCCGACCCGTCGCTGGCCGTCAACGCGACCGAGGAGATCATCCGCTGGACCAGCCCGGTTCGCAGCTTCTTCCGCTGGGCGCAGCAGGATCACGAGCTCGGTGGTGTGACGATCCCCGCCGGAGACATCGTGCTGACGGCCTACCCGTCGGCGAACCGCGACGAGGACGTGTTCGCCGACCCGATGAGGTTCGACATCACGCGACCCGACGCCGACAAGCTGCTCTCGTTCGGCCTCGGCATGCACTACTGCCTCGGTGCGCAGGTCGCCCGCCGGGAGGTCCGCACCCTGCTGCAGAAGGTGCTCGACCGGGTGGCGACGATCGAGTTCGACGGCGAGCCGTCGTGGACCGGCGCCCACTTCGTGAGCGGTGTGAAGCACCTGCCGGTGAGCTACACCCTCAGGTAGGGGCGGCGATCGACCGCGCTCACGACCTCACTGCGTCGATTCGGTCGCCGATGTGGGCGGTGGTCTCCGCCGGTTCCATGGCCCGGCCGCCGACGAGTTTGTTCAGGAGGTGGTCGAGGGCCCGGACCGGCGCGTACTTCGGCGGTTCGTCCTCCGAGCAGCAGGTCGGGAGGCACTGGATCATGGCGTCCCAATCGCCGTCGTGGAAGAACGCGATCGAGCGGCGCAGCGACGGGCCGTCCGTCGTCGCCGGCGGTGGCACGACCCGGTGCAACGTCGACACCCACCGGTCGTTCGACCATTGCGCCAACAGGTCACCCACGTTCACGAGGTACGCGCCCGGTTCGGGCACGACCCCGATCCACTCACCACGCTTGTCGAGGAGTTCGAGGCCGGGGACACGGTCCGCGTACAGCACCGTGACGATGCCGTAGTCGGTGTGCGCGCCCATGCGCTGCTGCCCGGGGAGCGGATCGGGCGAGCCGGCCACCCGGGAGTACCAGTTGCACCGCATCGTGTCCGTCGAGTGGCCCGTGAACGCCTCGAAGAAGTCGCTCGGCAGGCCGAGCCCCACCGCGGAGGCCGCCGTGATGCGGTGGGCCAGGGCGACGGCGGCGTCGAAGTACGCCACGCCTGCGGTGCGCAGCTCGGGCACCTCGGCCGGCCAGATGTTGGGGGCGAAGATGCGGTCGCGTTCGGCGGCGACTGCCGGGTTGGTGAGGTCGGGATCCTCCGGCCCGAAGTTGAGGGCCTCGAACAGGTCGGGAGGTGCCTCGACCCCGAGGCTGTACGCCAGCGACTCAGCGCCGATCGCCGAGTAGCCGTTGTTCACGTCGGGTGACGGTGGCGGGTACTGCAGCTTCACCTCGGCGGGCAGGTGGAAGAACGTCTCGAGCGCCGCGAGGAGGTCCTCCGCCAGCGTCAGGTCGAGGCCGTGGTTGACCACCTGGAAGAAGCCGCTCTCACGGCAGGCGGCGTCGATTGCGGCGGGAGCGTCGGGCGACGACAGGTCGACGACGGGAACGAGGGTGGACATCGTGGGGGACCTCCGGGACGGACGAAACGCAGGGCGGAAGGGGTTGGCGACGATCAGGCTGTTGAGTGCGGGGCTGCTCATCGGCGAAAGGTTCCTCCGGTCGGTGGTTCAGGCGGTGGCTCGGCTCACGGCATCGGCAACTGGGCGTCGTCGGCGTCGGCGATGCCGAGCCGGGCCATGCGGCGGTTGTAGGCGAGGCGTCCGGCCTGCTCGAGCTCGAAGGTGCGGTCGACGCGGGCGAGCACTCGGGCGCGGTCGTCGTCGGTGACGCAGTACTTCTGGATGATCTTGCGGCCGAGCTTCATGTGGAACTGCTCGTCGGGGATGATCCGGTCGAAGGCCTTGCGCACGTCGTCGGGGAGACGTGGGCTGATCTGCAGGAACGCTTGGCACGCGCCGAGTTCGCCGGTGAGGTTGTGGGCGGCGACCCGTTCGATCGTGTCGGCGCCCGACGGGTACCAGCCGTCGATCCACTCTTCCCACTCGGGCTCCGGCGTCCAGTTGTCGAGCGACGTGACGCCGCGTCGAGCGAGGGCGCGCATGCAGTACTCGTAGTGGTTGCCCTCGTCCTCGACCTGCTGTGCGAGCAGCACCATGGCGTCGGTCTCGGGGGTGGTCGCCAGCCACCCGCCGATGAACTGGCAGGCCCGCAGCTCGTAGTACGCCTGGAACGACAGCCACTCGACCAGCTCGTGCTCCGACAGCGGTCGATTGAAGAACGACGCCTCCTCGGGGTCGACGGTGGCCGCCCGCCGCTGCTCGATGTGCTCGACCATCTCGTCCCAGAACGTCGATTCGTCCGGTGATGCCTCCTCGCCGATCTCGCCGTGCTCCAGGAGGTCCACCCGGTCGTTGGCCAATCCCATGTCAGTCCTGTCTCTCGGTGTCGGTCTCGTGGTTCATGTCACTGCGCTGCGAGGACGGCAGCCCGTCGTTCGAACAGTTCCTCGGCGGCCGCCTGGCCGGTCGCGATGACCGACGCCTCGTCGACGCTTCGGATCGTGCGGCCCTCGACCAGTCGCACGCCGTCGACCCACACCGAGTCGACGTCGTCGCCGTTGGCGGTGAACACGAGGTGTGCCGCCACGTTGAAGTTGGCGCCGTTGCCGTTGGCCGCGGTGAAGGTCGGAACGAACTTGATGGAGCCGAGGTCGACCATCACGATGTCGGCCCGCTTGCCCGCTTCGAGCGAGCCGGTCACGTCGTCGAGGCCGAGGGCCTTGGCGCCCTCGATGGTGGCCATCGTGAGGACCTCCCAGGGGTCGCCGATGGTGGGGTCGAGCGTCGACACCTTCTGCAGCAGCGACGCGAACTTCATCTCCTCGAAGAGGTCGAGGTTGTTGTTCTCCTTCTCGCCGTCGCTGCCGAGGCCGAAGGCAATGCCGGCGGCGCGCATGTCTCGCACCCGGGCCGGACCCGATGCCAGCTTCATGTTCGAGCACGGGCAGTGCACGGCCGACGTCCCCGTCTGGGCCATCAGCTCGATCTCGCGATCGTCGAGCCAGACGCAGTGCGCGACGACCGTTCGCTCCGACAGGATGCCGCGGTTGAAGAACTCCTCGATCGGCCGCCGGCCGAATCGCGACAACGACTGCTGGACCTCCCAGATCGACTCCGAGCTGTGGGTGTGCAGCCCGGTGTCGTACTCCTCGGCGAGCGCCATGGCGTCGCGAAAGCAGGTGGGGGAGCAGTAGAGGAGGTGCTCGAGCCCGACCCACGCACGCACCCGGCCGTCCGACGCCGTGCGGTGGCTCTTGAGGAGCGACAGGTTGGAGTCGAGGGTTTCGAAGTAGTCGTAGCCCGGCTCGTCGGCGACGTAGGGCACGAGCGTCGCCCGGATGCCGACGGCGGCAGCGGCGTCGGCCGACCCTTCCATGAAGCGCCACATGTCCATGACCGAGGTGTTCCCGAACCGCAGGTTCTCGGTGTAGGCGACGAGGCTGGCCGCCTTGGCGATCTCGGGGGTCATCGCCTTGTGGGCCGGATCGACGTAGGCCTCGAGCCAGTCCCACAGTGACATCGACTCGGCGGTTCCCCGAAGGAGCCCGGAGTGCATGTGGCAGTTGTGGAGGCCGGGCAGCACGGCGTGGCCGGTGGCGTCGACGACCTCGGCGCCGGCGGCGAGCGGATGGGCGTCGATCTCGTCGACGGGGCCGACGGCCACGATGGTCGTGCCGTCGAACAGCACGGAGCCCGGATCGAACACCTGGCGGGTGCCGGACATCGGGAGAACGGTCGCATTGCGGATCAGGATCGTGGACATCTGAGGCCAATCTCCCGGTTGACCGCCCGATGGTCAAGGCACTCGGGCACCTGTTCACACGCCATTCACGGAGCGGTCGACAACGGCGCGATCGGCTTCGTTACCTTCCCCCGATGGCAACGTTCACCGACCGCTACCCCGTCCGGATCGGCTCGCAATCCGTCGAGCTGCCCCTTGTCCCCCTGCACTCGTCCGCCGCGATCTCGCTGCTGATGACGATCGATCGTGGGGTCTCGTTCATGGCCACGGCCGGCGCCGATCTGGCGCTCGAGCTCGCCGCGCTCGAGCCCGACATCGTGGCCACGAACGCCACGCTCGGCATTCCGGTTGCGATCGAGGTGACCCGAGCACTCGGGCTCGACGACTACCTCGTGTTGCAGAAGACGCCCAAGATCCACCTCGGTGACGCCCTCGTCGAGCCGCTGACGTCGATCACCACCGACAGCGCTCAGGTGCTCCGCCTCGACCGGGCGCGCCTGCCGGCCATCGACGGCAAGCGGGTCGTGTTGGTCGACGACGTCATCGCGAGCGGTGGGTCGATCGCTGCGGGGTGCCGGCTGCTGCGCTCCGGCGGCGCGAACGTCGTCGGCATCGGCGCACTCCTGGTCGAGGGGAAGCGCGTGGACGGAGGCGCTGGGCGACGACGCTGCGCTCGTCCGCTCGCTCGGATCGATTCCGGGGTTCGAGCCCGACGGCGACGGCTGGGCGGAGGTGTGGGAGTGACCGTGCCGACCACGAACGCCGTCCTGACCAACGATCACCCCGCGTTGCTGTCGCAGTGGCACCCGATCGCCCGGGTCGGTGCCGACGGCGGTGTAGGATCCGCCGAGGACGGCGTCATCGCTGCCGAGCTGTTCGCCCGCCGGTACGTGGTGACCGTGATCGGCGGTGTCGTCACGGTGGCCCCCGACGCCTGCCCACACCGTGGTGTGCGACTGTCACGCGGCGAGATCGTCGAGGGGTGCCTTCGCTGCCCGTACCACGGATGGCGATTCGGCCCGACGGGCGAGTGCGTCGCCATCCCCGCCATCGGCGAATCGCCCGTGCCGTCGAGGGCCGACCTGCCGACCGTTCCGAACGAGGTCGCGCTCGGCCTGGTGTGGATCCGCGGCGACCACGGCGCCGACGGTTTCGATCCGATCGACGTTGCGGAGTGGGGTGCGGTCGGCATCGACGCGGCCTGGATGTCCGACGTCGTCGTGGGGTGTTCGGCCGGGCAGTTCATCGACAACTTCCTCGACATCGCCCACTTCCCGGTGGTCCACGCCGGCACGTTCGGTGCGGACGAGGCGACCGAGGTGGGCGACCTTGCCGTCGAGTCCGAACCCGACGACCTCGGGCCGGGGACGCTTCGGCTCCGGCACGCCCACGAGATCGTGAACCGCGAGGACCCGCTCGTCGACACCGGTGAGCATCCCCTCGTGCAGCCGCGGGTGATGGAGTACACGGTGAAGGTGCCGTTCTCGGCCCGGCTCCGCATCGAGCTGCCGTTGACCGGCGTCGAGAACACGATCGTCGTCGTGGCCTCGCCCACCGGGCGCGAGCGGACCACGTTGTTCACGGTGTTGCTCCGCAACGACCTGCGGGGAGACGCCGAGGCTGCGCGCCACGCGGTCGACTACGAGATGGCGGTGCTCGACGAGGACCTGGCGATTCTCGAACATCTCGCCGACGCCGGCCTCCCGCTCGACCTTCCGGCGCAGGTCCACACCCGGGCCGACAAGTTCACCGCCGCGTACCGGCTGGCCCTTCGCCGGCTCCTCTAGGCTCGATCGCCACGCTCCCGACTACCGCTCCGCTACCTCGGCGAGCAGCTCCGCCATCATTCGCCGCCACGCCAGGCTGAGACGATCCGCTTTCGTGTGCAGCTCGACCCGGGGGTCGAGGTGCAGCGACATCTCGTGGTAGCGCTCGAGGATCGACAGGTCCTCGCGGAGGATCTCGTCCTCCTCGACCACACACCCGGTCATCCGCGCCGCATCACCACCGAAGTCGTTGCGCGAGATCATCTTGTACACCCGCGTCGCCGTCGCCGTCTCCGGCGTGCACACGAAGAGGATGGCCAACGTCGCACCGGTCACGGGGAAGCCGAGGGTCAACACGACCGTCGTCGACGCGAGCCCACGTTTGGTGAGCACCTGCGGCTGGATCGCCTCGTGTTCACCGGTCGCCACGAGCGGATCGTCACCGTTGCGGTACCAGGTGTCGAAGATCGTCTCGACCGCCCAGCCGTCGCGGGCGATGCCCCGGTCGTGGACCTCCGATGCCTCGTCGACCCCGAAGGTGGCCGTGTGCACGAACGGGAAGTGCGCCGCGTCGAGGAAGTTGTCGACCAGCTGCGCCGCCGACACCGGGGTGCGCACCAGCTCGGTCATCGCCGAGTCGTACCCGTCTGCGCCGTACCACTCGAAGGTCGGCAGGTCGGCGAGCGGTTCCTCCGGCGCGATCCAGATCAGGCCGTAACGCTCGGCGACACCGAACGCCGGCACGAGTCGGGCGCGCCCGGGGATGTGGTCGTCGGCGGACAGCGCCGGGATCGCGGTACAGCGGGCGTCTCCGTCGAAGCGCCACCCGTGGTAGCCGCACTGCAGCTCAGCGCCGTGCTCGCCTGGCACGACCGCGCCGGCAGACATGGGCGCGAGGCGGTGAGGGCAGCGGTCGACGAACGCCCGGACGATCCCGTCGAGACGGACCACGACCCACGGCTCGCCGAGGAGCAGCACGCCGAGCGGTTCGTCCCCGAGTTCATCGGTCGTGGCCACGACGTGCCAGCAGTGTCGGAGCTCCGGGGTGGTGTTGGTGAGGAGCATGGAGGCATTGTCCCCACCCGACGTCGCCGGTGTGTTTCGTCCACGTGAAGACCACGATCGTGCCTGTCGGAGGCGCCGGGCGCGTTCGTAGGGTTGGGCCATGTCGCTGGTCGTGGAATCCGTGAGTCATCGCAACTGGGAGCCGTGGGTGTTCACCGCGAACGAGCTCGACGACCTGGAGGCCTTCTTCCGGGTGTACGGGTTCGGTGTACTCCGGGGTCTGTGGACCGAGGAGCGGATGGCCGAGCTCACGACGCAATGCGTGACCGCCCAGAACGGGGTGATCGCCGGGACGCTCGACGAGCGTCACGGCAACACGATCCTCGTCGATGACGCCAACAGTCAGATCCCGTTCGCCAACTACGTGCAGTACCTGACCGAGGTCGCGCCGGTGTCCCGGGACATGATCCTCGATCCGATGGTCGTCGAGGTGATGGAACGATGGCTCGGCCCCGAGCGTTGGCTCCTCGAGCACCAACGCTTCGGTGTCGTGTACCAGGACGCCCGGCCGGGCAAGGAGTCGGCGTACACCCGCATCGGGTGGCACAGCGACTGGCAGTCGGCGCCCCACCGAGACATGTGGCCGTCGGTGGCCTTCACCATCCACATCGACGGGACGAGCCCCGCCAACGGGTTCCTCCGGGTCGTGCCCGGGGAGCCACCTGTGGGCGACCCCCGCTCCCTACCGCAATGCCAACGGCGTGCCCGTCCCCGACGGGTCGGCGCCCTGGGGTGGGTACACCGACGAGCCGCCGCCGTTCGAGATGCCGCTCGGCTTCGAGAAGGTGCCCGGTGAGATCGCCACGTACTGCGAGCGAGGCGACGTGCTCTTCCACGACGCCTACCTGTGGCACTCGGCGGCGCGGGCCTCGGCCGAGGGCACCATGCGCCGCCACGTCCGCGGTGGGTTCTTGCACCGACCGACGAGGCGTCCAGCACGTCGGAGGACGACTTCGTGAAGAACGCCGCCCGATAGTCCTCCCCCCGTTGCGTTCAGTCGCGCAAACGCCCGCTCAGCGGGCGTTCCCGCGACCGAAACCCGTGGAGAGGCGGGGCGGGGAGATCTCCATGCATCGAGATGATTGCCCGTCTCGCTCATGTCGCGCCACACGTTTTCGTCGTCGTCGGTGCCGGTGCGATCGGAGGCGTGGTAGGCGCCCGGCTCGTGCAGGGCGGCCACGACGTGCTGCTGGTCGCCCACGGCGCCCACGGCGAAGCGATCGCCGAGCGTGGTCTGACGATCGAGGACCCGGCCGGTACGGCGACGTTGGGTATCCCGGTCGTCTCCGATGCGAGCGAGGTCGACTACCACGACGGCGACATCACGCTCCTGTGCGTCAAGACGCAGGACACCGTCGGCGCGCTCGCATCGATCCGTCGTGGTGGAGGTGCCGCCGTTCCGATCGCCTGCCTGCAGAACGGCGTGGCGAACGAGCCGATGGCGCTGCGGGTGTCGCCCTCGGTGTACGGCGTTGCCGTGATGTGTCCCGGCGAGCACCTCACGCCGGGCGTTGTTGCGGCCTACTCTGCACCCAAGACCGGCATCCTCGACCTGGGGCGGTATCCCGCCGGTCCTCCGGACGACGCCGTGGAGACCGTTGCGGCGGCGTTCCGCGACGCCGAGTTCCTGTCCGAGATCGTGCCGGACATCATGCGGGCCAAGTACTCGAAGCTGCTCATGAACCTGGGGAATGCCATCGAGGTGGTGTGCGGCACGGGCAACGATGGTGGTCTGTTCGAGATGGCTCACCACGAGGGCACGGAGATCCTGGCGGCCGCCGGCATCGGCTTCGACGACGAGGTCGACCCGAGAGACGACCAGATGCGGATGCACCGCGCCGCCGGTCGACGGCGAGAGGGCGGTTCGACGTGGCAGAGCGTGCATCGTGGCCTCGGTACCGTCGAGACCGACTACCTGAGCGGCGAGATCGTCCTGACGGCTCGCCGCCTCGGCCTCGACGCGCCCGTCAACCGGGTACTGCAGGAGCTGTCGGCACGTGTGGCCGCGGGCGAGGTGGCGCCGGGGTCGCTCGCTCCCGAGTACGTGATCTCCCGCATGTTGCGGTGAGGTTCGTGGTGCATTCCGATATCGGGAGCAGCGAGGCCTGCAGCACGGTCTCGACCGATTCGAACGACTGATCAACCCCGGCCTCGCCGCCGCCGACCAACGCAGAGGAACGACCATGACCGAGATCGCCGACCGCTACCGCAAGATCGCCGGCGCCTTCACCCAGCGGGTGTCCGAGGTCCCCGCCGACGCCTGGGACAACCAGTCGCCGGTGCCGGAGTGGACGACCCGTGACGTCGTCCGCCACCTCGTCGAGTGGGTGCCACCCATGATCTCGAGCGGGTCCGACGTCGAGTTCCCCGTCGGCCCCGCCGTCGACGACGACCCGCTCGGCACGTGGACCAATCTGAGCGACACGCTCCAAGCGGTGCTGGACGACCCGGCGACGGCGGACAAGACGTTCGTGCACGACCGTGCCGGCACGCATCCGCTCGAGCAGGCGATCGCCATGTTCGTGATGAGCGACGTCCTCATGCACACCTGGGACCTCGCCCGGGCCGCGGGCCTGGACGACACCCTCGACGCCGGGGAGGTCGCTGCCGCCTACGAGGGGATGTTGCCCCTCGACGACATGTTGCGGCAGAGCGGTCAGTACGGGCCCGCGTTGACGTGCCCGACGATGCGCCGCTGCAGGACAAGCTCATGGCCTTCGTCGGCCGCCAGCCCTGACACGCTTTGCGCAGGCGCTCGGCCCCGGGCTCAGCCCAGGGCCGTCGCCGGTGACCATGACGGGTCGCGTCCGGCCAGCCCGACAAGTTGATCGAGGAGGGGAGCGCCCGACGACACCGGGAACCGGGGTCCGAACGGCCCGTCGCCGCGGGGTGCGTCGATCGGCGGCGAGAACTGATCGAGCATTGGCAGCAGCGCCCGGATCACCTCCGGCTCGGCGTTGACCGGCTGGCCGGTGGCCCGCCCGAGGTCCCACGCGTGGACGACCAGCTCGTTGAGGCCGACGAGCCCACAGACCTCGCCGGGGAGGACGACGCCGCCGACGCGTGTCATCCCGCTCCACGCCGCTGGTGGCCGCCACGCGTCGGCGAGCTCCGACAGGCCGGCGGCGATGTCGCTGCGCCAGTCGTCGGAGAGCCGGGACCGGTCGCCGGGCGGTGCAGGCTCGCTGTCGGCACCGGCATCCTTCCGCGCCACGGCGGAGAACGCGGTGCCCAGGCCCGCGATGTGGTCGAGCAGATCCCCGACGCAGTAGGCGGGGCACGGCGTCGGCGCTCCGAGCAGCTCCTCGGGAACGGCGGCGACCAGGGCTGCCATCCGCAGGCCGGCGGGGGCGAGGTCGATCTGGGTCATGCGGGCTCCTCGGTGCGCGCGCAGCCGGGTGGCCGCTGTCGGGTACGACGAGGCGGCGGCGCCGAACTCATCGGCGACGTCGTCAGGTGTTGGCCTGGGTATCGCCGTAGGAGCGGCCGCCGCGAAGCCAGTTGATGGCGGTGTGCCGCTCGGCAGCCACGCTCGCGTGGCCGGCCACGATGTTCGGGTCGGCGTCGGAGATCGACCGGTCGCCGACCGCGAGATCCCCGTCGACGAGCCGGAACTCCCCGTCGGCGAAGTTGCCGAACCACGACGAGCGCCCGAGCTCCGCGAAGTCGAGCGCCCGGGGGTTGACCCGGTGGTCGACGAAGCGCCAGTGCCAGAAGAACTGGTGGGTCTGCGCCGCACGAAGCTCGTCGTCGCTCCGCATCGTGGCTCCGTCGACGAGTCCGGCCGGAACCCCGTTGGGCCACCCGGCGATCGTTGCGAGCTCCTCGGCGGCATCGCTCGGAGCGTCGGACGAGGGCGGGGCCAGACCGAGCGCCCACGCCAGCACGACAGCGCCTTCGAGGCGCCACCAGTCGTCGATCGTCGGTTGGGCGCTCAGCTCGCCGCAGGGCACGTGCGGCGAGGTCTCGTGCGGCTCGAACTCCTCCGCGAAACCTCCGGTCGCGATCCAGTCGAGGAGGCGGGAGCGCTCGTACTCCCGATCGATCGACGGCTCGTCGAGGTACTCGAGCTGAGCCCGGAGGTGCAGGGCGAGGAGCACGAGAAACCGGCGGGCCACCCTCGACGGCGACGGCGGATCGGCCATCCAGTCCGGTGGTGTCGCCTGCGGATGTTGGGCAGTGCCGCCGAGCAGGAGGCGGGCATCGGCGTCGAAGAGGCCCGAGATCCAGAACACGACGCCGTCGAGCCGGTGGGCGAGCGCCTTCGTCAGGCGGCCGGCCGGATCGTCGTCGTGGAGGTATGGGTGGCGCTGCCCGTCGTCGCCTGACAAGGAGATCGCGAATCCGAGCTCCGAGAGCGATTCGATCATCGGCCCCGTGCGGGCGTCGACCCCGTGACGGGCGAGGAACTGCTGCATCCCGGCGAGCTGGGTGTCGAACCCCGGTCGCTGCCAGTGGCTCGGGTCGTTGCGCACGAGCACGCGGCGGACGGCGTTGGGGTCGTCGATCGTGAGGCGGATCTCCCGCCAATCGTCATCGGGACCATCGGCTCGGAGGTCGAGCAGCCCGGGGGTGGACCGCAGCACGTCCAGGACGGCACCGAGATCGGGCTCGGGGCTGTACACCACGGCGGGTGTCGGCTCGAACGCCATCACGGGAGTCTAGGTACCGGACGGTCGCTAGTTTGAGGACATGCCCGATTCGATCCGGCTCGCGGCGGTCAACGTCGGGACACCGAAGGTGCTCGCGGACCACGGCGGCGACCGCGTGTGGAGCGGGATCGGCAAGCGGCCGCTGCCGCCCGACACCACCCTGTTCCTGTCGCTCGTGAACCTCGCCGGTGACGGGCAGGCCGATCTCACGGTGCACGGCGGGATCGACAAGGCCGTGTACGCCTATCCCTCCGAGCACCTGCCGGCGTGGGCGGCCGAACTCGGCGAAGCGCTCGGCGACGCACCGTTCGGTGAGAACCTCAGCACGATCGGCGTCACCGAATCCGACGTCCGCATCGGCGATCGGTGGGAGTGGGGCGAGGCGCTCCTGGAGGTGTGCCAGCCACGGTCGCCGTGCTTCAAGCTCGCGCTGCACCGGCGGCGCGCCGACATCCAGCAGCTCTTCCGTCAGTCGGGTCGCGTGGGGTGGTACCTCCGGGTGCTGCGCCCGGGCGCGGTGTCGACCGGATCGGACATCTCGGTGATCGAGCGCGATGCGGCCGGTCTCACCGTTGCCGACGCCCACCGGGCGATGGGGGACCGCCGCTTGGAGGACCGGACGCTGGTCGAGGCGCTGGCAGCGCACGATCGGCTGGCCGACGAATGGCGGCTGCCGCTCGTCGAGCGGCTCGCCCGGCGGTAGACGCTCCCAACCGTTCGACAGCCCGGCCGCCGGAGTGGTGGCCCTCAGTCGCCGGCGGCGAGCGACGTGAGTTCGAAGCGGTCGACGTCGACGAGGCCGCGGTCGGTGATGCGGAGCTGGGGCAACACCGACAGGCCCAGGAAGCTGAGCTGCATGAACGGCGCCTCGATCGTGATCCCGAGGGTCCGACCGGCCTCGACCAGCGTGTCGAGCTCGGCGGCGACCTCGCCGGCGAGACGATCCGACATGAGCCCGCCGATCGGCAGCCGTACCTCGGCGAGCACCTCGCCGTCGAGCACCACGACCTGCCCGCCACCGATCTCCCGGAGCCGGTTGACCGCTGCAGCCATCTCGGCCGGCCCGGACGGACCGCGGTGGCCGATCGCCATGCAGTTGTGGGCGTCGTGGGCGACGGTGGATGCGATGGCGCCGCGCTCGATGCCGAAGCCGCTCACGTAACCGAGGCCGACCCGACCGGTCTCGCGGTGCCGCTCGACGCACGCGATGCGGGCGACGTCGTTGGCAGCGTCGTCGACATCCATCGTGAGGTGCGCCGTGGTGAGCGAACCCCCGACGACCCCGATGACCTTGGCGTCGCCCTCGGGGGCAGCGAGTGCGAAGTCGACCGGGTCGAGCGCTGTCTCGAGGTGGATCGACGACTTCATCCACTCGGGCGCCGGCGTGTCCTCGATGATCCCGGGGGTGATCTCACCTCGGGTCGCGACGACTCGCCCGCGCTGCCAGACGGTGGTCGGCTGCCACGAGCCGAGGTCGTCGAACGCCAGGATGTCGGCCTGGTAGCCCGGCGCCAGCGAGCCCAGGTGGGTGAAGCCGTGGTAGAGCGCGGGATTCGTCGACGCCATGATGAGCGCGTCCTCG
The DNA here is from genome assembly GCA_037045585.1 of Microthrixaceae bacterium. Taxonomy (GTDB): domain Bacteria; phylum Actinomycetota; class Acidimicrobiia; order Acidimicrobiales; family Microtrichaceae; genus SSF14. The sequence goes on along the minus strand of JBAOIR010000049.1, from coordinate 112,797 downwards.
GTCGATACACCTGCGGCGACGGCGCGGCGGCAACAGTCGTTGATGTGGCCGACCGACCGCAGCGTGTCGGGCTCGCGGTCGTCGGTGCAGAAGGCGATCAGGTCGGTGCCACCCTCGAGCACCATCGGGATGAGGTCGTCGAGGTTCTTCGACGCCGAACCCTGACGGATGAACACCCACATGCCCTTCATGCGCTTCTCGGTGGCCTCGTCGAGCATCGTGCACTCGTGATCGGACTCGACGCCGGCGGCGAGATAGGCGTCGAGCTGTTGGCCACGGAGGCCCGGGGCGTGGCCGTCGACGCGACGGCTGCCGGCCGTCGCGATGCGGGCCAGCATCTCGGGGTCGCCGCCGATGACCCCGGGGAAGTTCATGACCTCGGCCACGCCGATGGCACCGTGCCCGTCGAGCAGGTCGGCGACGTCGGTGTGGGAGAGCTCGGCGCCGGCCGACTCGAACGGCGAGGCCGGTACACACGACGACGCGCACACTCCGAAGTGGAACGGGAGATCCGCCGCGGCTGCGATCAGCGCGGCGACGCCGGGGATGCCGAACACGTTGGCGATCTCGTGGGGATCGGCGGCGACGGCAGTCGTGCCATGAGGAAGAACGGCCCGCACGAACTCGTCGACCCACAGCTTCGTCGACTCGAGATGCATGTGGGCGTCGACGAAGGAGGGTGTCAGCGCTGCGCCGCCCACGTCCACGGTCTCGAGTGCGTCGCGGTCACCCCACCCGACGATGCAGCCGTCGGCGATCGCGAGGGAGGTCTCGATCCACGAGCGGGTCGAGGACACGAACACACGCCCTCCGCGGATGAGCAGGTCGGCCGGTTCGTCACCACGAGCGACGGCCAGGCCCCGGGGTGTGACGGACGGGCGTGCCATCGGCTGACTGTACTCGTGCCGGACGTGGGAGGCTCTCGGCATGCAGCAGGTGGTCATCACGAAGGTCGGCGGTCCCGAGGTGCTCCAGGTCCGGGAGGCCCCCGACCCGTCCCCGATGCGCGGGGAGATCCGCATCGCCGTTGCGGCGGCGGGGCTGAACTTCGCCGACGTCTCCGCCCGGGTCGGTCTGTACCCCGACGCACCCAAGCCGCCGATGACGGTTGGCTACGAAGTGTCGGGCACGGTCGACGCCGTCGGCGGCGGGGTCGAGGGGTTCGCCGTCGGCGACCGGGTCGTGTCGCTCACCCGCTTCGGCGGCCAGTCGTCGAGCGTGGTCGTTCCGGCGCACCAGGCCGTGCACCTGCCCGACGGCCTCGATCTCGTCCACGCCGCGGCGATCCCGGTCAACTACCTCACCGCCTACCTGATGCTCGTCCGGCTCGGCAACGTGCGGAAGGGCGAGTCGGTCCTCATCCACGCCGCCGCGGGTGGCGTCGGGTTCGCGGCGCTCCAGATCTGCCGGCTCCTCGGCGCCGTCACCTACGGCACCGCCAGCTCCGGCAAGCACGAGCGGCTGCGCGACGCCGGCCTCGATCACCCCATCGACTACCGCAACCAGGACTTCGCCGCCGAGGTCAACCGGCTCACCAAGGGCCGTGGTGTCGACGTGATCCTCGACGCGGTCGGCGGCCGGACCAGCCGCAAGAACTACCAGTTGCTGCGACCGCTCGGTCGATTCTTCCTGTTCGGGGCGTCGTCGGCGTCACAGGACCGCAAGCGCAACGTCCTCAAGGCCGGCGCCGCCATCGCCCAGTTCCCGGTGTTCCATCCGTTGGCCCTGATGAACGCCAACAAGGGAGTGTTCGGCGTCAATCTCGGGCACCTGTGGGACGAGAAGGAGATGATGAGCGAGGTGCTCACCGAGCTGTTGGGGTGGTGGTCGGAGGGCAAGATCGAGCCGGTCGTCGACTCGGTGTTTCCGTTCAGCAAGGCGGCCGACGCCCACGATCAGCTCCAGCTCGCCCGCAATGTGGGCAAGGTGCTGCTTGTTCCTGATGGCCTCGGCCACCTGCGCTGAGGTTCGCTCCCGACTCCGTCGGGAGCTTCTCTGACGCTTCGGTACCTCGGCTCGTACCGGATGCCTGACGCCTGACCGTCAGACGAGTTCGGGCTCGACGGCCACGGCCTCGTTGCGGGACTGTCGCACCGATTGCACGCCGTCGTAGGCCAGCAGGGCCAGTGCGACCCAGATCAGGGCGAAGCCGGCCAGCCGTGACGGCGGCATCTTCTCGTCGAAGTACAGCCAGCCGAGGAGGAGCTGGCCCCACGGCGTGAGGTACTGCAGCAGGCCGATCATCACGAGGGGGATGCGCCGGGTCGCCACCCCGAAGAGCAGGAGCGGCACCGCGGTCACGGCGCCCAGCGCGAGGAGTTTCACGTCGAGGAACGCGCCGTGGTGACCGATCGCCGTGCGGTCGGTCACGAACGCCCAGACGAGTCCACCGGCAGCGATCGGGAAGAGCAACGCCGTCTCGGCGGTGAGTGACGCGACCGTGTCGAGGCCGACCTGCTTCTTGATGTAGCCGTAGCCGGCGAAGCTGAACGCCAGCGTGAGGGCGATCCACGGGACCTGCCCGTAGGCGACGGCGAGGATGACGACGGCAGCAGCGCCGAACGCCAATGCCCCGACCTGCACGGGGCGGATCTTCTCCTTGAGCAGGACCACGCCCAGGGCGACGGTCACGATGGGGTTGACGAAGTAGCCGAGCGACGCGTCGATGACGCGATCGACGCTCACCGCCCACACGTACACGAGCCAGTTGACGCTGAGCAGCACACCGGCCAGCACGATGAACCCTGCCCGCCGGGGGTCGGCGCGAAGTTCGCGTATCCATCCCCAGTTCCGCTGCACCGCCAGCACGATGAGCATGAGCACGAACGACCAGACGATGCGGTGGGCCAGCACCTCGAGCGGCTTCGCCGGTTCGAGCGAGTGGAAGTACAGCGGGAACAGGCCCCACAGGGCGTAACTGCCCATGCCCACGAGGATGCCGAGGCGGTGGTCGGAGCGTTCGGGTGAGGGGGTCGGAGGCACTCCGGCGACCTTACGTCGTCGGGAACTCCTTCCCTTCGTGAGTATTCCTGATGGAAACGAGTAGCAACGCTGCTGAAACGGTCTGGCCGGCTGCTCGTCGGTGAGTGACTCTCTCGCCACCGTCTCCTGCGCGATGTCGCGAGCATCCGCTTTCGATGGATCAGGCGACGGGGTCGCACTGTCATCCGATCCGAGGCCGAGTCGATGCTGGCACTCTCGATCGCTCAGACGGAGTCCAACTGCACTTCAGCGATCGAGAGTCCACCGCCGCCCAGGCGACCGTGTCGGAAAGACGCTTGAAGGCTCAGCGCGATCCGTGCTGGAAGTGACGCCAGACGTCACCCTCAGCACGGATTGCGAGGGCGCTGCCGCACAAGGGACCGTGGGCAAAGAACTTCTGAACTGCGGCGGCACTCCTGCGAGGATTATGAGCGTGGTCGCCGTCGTTCGACTCACTGAGATCGTTGCAGTCTCTACTCCTGCAATCGTCGCCGCAGTCGAGGTAGTGGACGGCATCCTTGGCCCCGGCACGACCTTCCGGTCCGCGGTATCGCCTGATGGGAGCGATCGGGCGATCGGCGACGGGTCCTTCGACAGAACCCTCAGGGTCGCATTCAATCCCACCGGATTGGCATGGACTGCGCCGGCGGGAACTGCGATCACAGTGCAGCTGGATGGGGACTACTTCGGGGTCGAGCCTGGGTGGCTACTCAGCGCTCGGCCCGCTGAGTCCGGCATTCCGCTTCGTCCCCCGAAACCACCCCGGCAATTGCCGTAGGCGTGTTCGACCAGGCCACGGTTGCGGAAGCACATATGAGAGGCAGCGCTCCCGGATCCGCGAAGATGGTTCGCATGGACGCACCGAGAAATCTCCTCCGTGTTGAGCGGCCATTCTGGTGGGGTGTTCTCGTCGTCGCCGACCGGGATTGGGCCGACGATGTGCCGACGGAGCTGAGCGAGTCCGGGTTTGGCACCTCGGAGACGGCGATCGCCGTTCGAGTCCGCCATGCCCAAGACGTCGAGTTTGATGACGCCTCGCCAGATGTCGTGGTGCCACCGTGTGAGGTTGTCGTCACCGTGAACGTGGGCACGCCGACCAGCAGGACCGTGTTTGAACACGACGTGTCGATTGAATCTGGGTGGCTGACTGTGGGGGATGCCGAGTCACAGGACGCGGTTCGGGTATCGCCGGGTCGTTGGCAATTGAGCATCAGCCTCGACGATGCCGAATTCGTTGAGCGCGTCGACCTGTGGCTTGCCAAAGTCGAACCCGCTGCTTGACCTCACGGACGGTTCGAGAGGGGCGAGCGACCCCCAGGCCACGGTGGTCTTGTTCGAGGGTTCGGGGCGCGGCGAAGGACCCACCGGGTGGGCGTTCGCCGGGGTTCGGTTCGATCTGCCGGGGAGTCGGGCTCGATCGTCGTGTCGTTCATGCGCCGGGTGGTGCGCCGGATCGGATTCGGCCGTGGCGTTGGCACCAGAGGCTGATACCGGAGGGGGTGGTGATCCAGGACCATCCGTCGTCGCCGATTTGGAGGTTCCAACCTTTGCGATGGATCACGCCGTGGTGATGCCGGCACAGGAACACCATGTGCTTGATGTCAGTCGTTCCGAGATCCCGCCACCACTGGGCGATGTGGTGGGCGTCGCACCAGTCGGGCCGGAGCCCGCACCCGGGGAACACACACCCGCCATCGCGGGCCTCGAGTGCTTTGCGTTGTTCGTCGTTGGCGTTGCGGAGTTCGCGGCCCATGTCCAACGGGAGACCAAGGGAGTTGAGGATGATGGTCCACACGGCCATGTCACACGCCAACACGGTCGCGGACCCGCGGACGAGTGGTTTGCCGTCGATGTAGACGATGTCGGGGTCCTCGGCGTGGAGCACCAGGGTCGCTTCGACCTTCGGTTTCTTCACCGCCGTACCGTCTGCTTTGACCATCAACCCGCGGCGCACCGCTTCGGCGAGGGCCATCGCCAACAGCGTCTCCCGGGAGGGGACCGCGATCTCGCCGTTGGTGCGCTCGGAATCGTCGCGGTACTGCCGCCACAGTTCGTCGGCGATCTGCTCGACAGCGGCCTTCGTAGTCGCGGCAAGGTCACCGACCAACACACCGGTGATCTTGGTGCCGTCGCGGCCGCCACGGAGTCGGAGCCGGTTGTTGTTGGGATCCTCTGCCGGTTCGGGGCCGTCCTGATCCAACAACGCGGCGACGATCGCGACGCGTTGGGCCCAGTCGGCGAACGTCATCGACGCTGATTCGGCGATGAGTGACGCTTCCATCTGCCGAAACTCCGTAGCGATCCGGTCGTTGATGGCGTTGGCCATCACCTTCGCCCGATCCGCACACAACCGGCCCTCGCGCACGGCCCGATCGGTGTCGGGCAGATCCAACCGCAACGCCACCGCCAACCGCACCCGCGCTTTCGCGGTGACCGGTGCGATCCCGGTCTCGTGTGCCAACCAGTTCGCTGTGCGATGACCGGACACCACGTCGGTGGTCCCGCGGGCGTCGAGCTCGCCCAACAACGCGCCCTCCGCTGCGTCGAGATGACGGCGGGCTTCTTCGATCGCTTTCACGCCGGCCAGCAGGTCGTCGTCGGCGTAGAGGTGCTCGTCGAGGCCGGCGATCTTCGCCGTCATCTCGGCTAGCACTGCCACGTCGAACATGTGTTCGAGTCTACTTGGAGGGTCTGACAGTCAAACGAAGGTCAACGCTGATCGGGCACAACTGCCCACGTCCGAGAGGACCCCGGGAGTACCGTCTCGCCATGCCCCAATCGGCGTTGATCATGGAGGTCCCCTGGGCTGAGCCCGTGGTCGGCCCCTGGCGTCGGGCGCACGACGCGATCTCGCACCGTGGCGTCCCCGCGCACATCACGATCCTGTACCCATTCCGCGCACCTGACGTGCTGGATGACACGGTGAACGCCACGCTCGCCTCCCTCGCTGCGTCCGTGCCGGCATGGGACCTCTCGTTGGTCGAGGTCGACGCGTTCCCCGACGCCGTGTGGCTCCGCCCCGAGCCCGACGATCATCTCCACGCCCTCGCCGATTCGGTGTGGGCGGCCTTCCCCGACTGCCCACCACACGGCGGTCAGTTCCCGGCGTTGCGACCTCACGTCACCGTCGGACAGGACCCCGATCCCGAGCGAATCGATCTTCTGCGTCGTCGGGCAGCCGAGGACTCGCGACCATGCTCCCCGTCACGGGTCGGGTCGACGGCCTGTCCCTGTTCGTCAGCGGCGAGGCGGGGGAGTGGACCCGATGCACCGTGTTCCCGTTTGCATCCGGAGCGTGAAGTGTCTGTTTCGGGACCGGGATCGCGGCGATCGAGGCGGTAACGTCCGAACCGATGAGTGTGCTGGTGCCCACAACCCTCGAAGCGGCGTTGCTCGCGCTGGCGGCCGATCCCGATGCCCACCTCTTGGCGGGGGGCACCGATCTCATGGTCGAGGTCAACTTCGGTCACCGCCGCCCGTCGTCGGTGATCACCGTCAACCGCATCGACGAGTTGCGGCAGTGGAGCATCGATCTCGACGCTGCCGCCGTTCGCATCGGGTCGGCGGCGACGTACACCGAGCTCATGGGTTCGGAGGTCGCGGCGCTCGTTCCGGCGCTGGCTGAGGCGGCCCGCACCGTCGGCTCGCCGCAGATCCGCAACGCCGGCACCATCGGCGGCAACGTCGGCACGTGTTCACCGGCGGGCGACACCCTCCCGGTGCTCGCCGCGCTCGGTGCGTCGGTCGAGCTGGCGTCGTTGGCCGGCACGCGCACGCTGCCGTTCGTCGACTTCATGGTGGGCCCGAAGCGCAGCGCCCGTCGCCCCGACGAGATCGTGACGGCCGTCATCGTGCCCATCGTCGACGGCTGGCAGGGGTTCGCGAAGGTCGGCACCCGCAATGCGATGGTCATCGCGGTGTGCAACGCGGCGCTCGTCGTCGATCGGCCGGCGGCGTCGGTGACCGTGGCGATGGGGTCGGTCGGGCCGACGATCGTGCTGGCGCCGGAGGCCTCGGCGTATGTCCAGGACAAGATCGACTGGGATTCGATGCGCCTCGTGGGAGACGCCGACGAGGTCGACGACGTGGTCCGCGAGTTCGGCGCCCGCTGCTCGGCGGCGGCCAGACCGATCGACGACCACCGCTCGACCGCCGACTATCGCCGCCACGCTGTGGGGGTGCTGGGAGCTCGCCTCCTGCGTCGAGCCTTTGTCGGGGCGGCGGCGGCATGAGCGAGCCGACCTCTCACGAATACTTCCGTCTGCACGTCAACGGCCAGGACCTCGACGTCGCGGACGCGTGGATCGGGGAGTCGCTGTTGTTCGTCCTGCGAGACCGTCTCGGGTTCGTAGCGGCCAAGGGGGCCTGCGAGCAGGGAGAGTGCGGCTCGTGCTCGGTGCTCGTCGACGGCGATCTGGTTTGCTCGTGTCTGGTGCTGGCGGCATCCGCGGTCGGCCGCGACATCGTCACGGTCGAGGGCCTGTCGCCCGACGGCTCCCTCACCGACGTACAACGAGCGTTCATCGACGAGGGCGCGGTGCAGTGCGGCTTCTGCACACCGGGGCTCATCGCATCGGTGCACGACCTGCTCGACCGGGTGCCGAACCCCGACGAGATCGAGATCCGCGAAGCGCTCTCGGGCAACATCTGCCGTTGCACCGGCTACGGACGCATCGTCAGCGCGGTGCAGCTCGCGGCCCGGACGCGGACCGCCGTCATCGACGAGGAGATCGCTGCGCTCGAGGACGAGCTCGGCGACACCGGAAGCGACGAGTTGTGAGCATCACCGAGACCACCACCCCGACCCGGCCGTGGACGACCGGCGAAGCCGGGGGAGCGGCGACGGGAGCCGGCCGGCTCGGCGACAGCCCCGTCCGCCCCGACGGTGTCGGCAAGGTGCAGGGCTCGTTTGCGTTCAGCTCCGACATGTCGATCGACGGCATGTTGCACGGGGCGACGCTGCGGTCGCCGCACCCGTCGGCCCGCATCGTGTCGATCGACATCGCACCGGCGCTCGAGATCGCCGGTGTCGAATGTGTCCTCACCGCGGCCGATGTCCCGGGCGTCAACACGTACGGCCTGATTGCGCAGGATCAGCCGGTGTTCGCGGTCGACGTGGTCCGCTACCAGGGCGAACCGGTCGCTGCGGTGGCCGCCGATCACATCGAGACGGCGCGGCGAGCCCTCGCAGCGATCGTCGTGGAGTACGAGCCGATGGAGCCGCTCACCGATCCGGAGCGGGCCGTCGACGGGTCCCATCCACCGCTGCACCCCGACGGCAACGTGTTCCGGCACCAGCCAGTGATCGCCGGCGATCCCGACGTCGTCGGTGAGATCCAGGTAGAGGGCACCTACGAGATCGGCATGCAGGACCAGGCGTTCCTCGGCCTCGAGACGGCCCTCGCGATCGCCGATCCCGACGGGGCCGGGGTCGAGCTGTACGTCGCGACGCAGTGGCTGCACGAGGACCGGAAGCAACTGGCGTCCTGCCTCGGGCTCCCCGAGGAGAAGGTGCGATTGACCCTCGGGGGTGTCGGCGGCGCGTTCGGTGGTCGCGAGGACATCAGCCTCCAGGTCCATTGCGCCCTCCTGTCGCTGCGGACGGGCCGACCCGTGCGGGTGGCGTACAGCCGCGAGGAGTCGTTCTTCGGGCACGTGCACCGCCATCCGGCGACGATCTGGATGCGGCACCACGCCGATCACAACGGCCGGCTCCTCAAGGTCGAGAGTCGCATGGTGTTCGACGGTGGCGCCTACGCCTCGACGAGCCACGCGGTGCTGTTCAACGCCATCACCCACACGCAGGGGCCGTACAAGTGCGACAACGCCGTCGTCGACGGCTGGGCGGTGCGCACCAACAATCCGCCGTGTGGTGCGATGCGCGGGTTCGGCGTCGTGCAGGCCTGTTTCGCCCACGAGTCGCAGATGGACAAGCTGGCGGCCGCGTGTGGGATCGACCCGATCGAGTTGCGCCTGCTCAACGCCATGGAGACCGGTGACAAGCTGATCACGGGCCAGGTGGTCGACAGCGTGGCGCCGGTCGCTCGCTGCATCAACGAGACGGTGGCGCTCCCGATGCCACCCGAGGCCACCGACGCCGACGATGCGATGTGGCTGCCCGGAGGCGCCGGTCGCACCGCCGATCGGTCGAACATCGTGCGCGGCGTCGGCTACGGGGTGTCGATCAAGAACCTCATGTACTCCGAAGGGTTCGACGACTACTCGACGGCTCGCTGTCGGCTCGAGGACGGTCGGGCGGTCCTGAAGTTCGCGACGGCCGAGGTCGGCCAGGGGTTCGTGACCCTGGCAGCCCAGATCGCCCGCACCAACCTCGGTGTCGACGACGTGGTGCTCGAGCCCATCGACACCTCCGTCGGTTCGTCGGGCTCCACGTCGGCGTCGCGACAGACCTGGATGTCGGGCGGGGCGGTGGACCTGGCGTGCCGGACGGTGCGCGACAAGCTGTTCGAGCAGGTGGCCCCCCAGCTCGGCGCCGATCCGCTGTCACTCGTGATCGACGGCTACGACATCGTCGACCTCGACGGTGGCGGGCGGATCCCGGTCGCCGAGGCGAGCGCCGGCGTCGTGATCGACGAGACCGTGGTCTACCGCCACCGGCCCACCGTCGCCCCCGACGCGATGGGCCAGGGCCCCAGCCACGTGGCCTTCGCCTTCGTCGCCCACCGCGCCGTCGTCGATGTCGATCCCGAGCTCGGCCTCGTCCGTGTCGTGCAGATCGCGACGGCCCAGGACGTCGGCGTCGCCCTCAACCCCTTGTCGGTCGTCGGCCAGATCGAAGGCGGAATCGCTCAGGGGCTCGGCCTCGCGGTGATGGAGGAGATCCTCGTCACCGACGGGCTGATCCGGAACCCGTCGTTCACCGACTACCTGCTTCCGACCTTCCTCGACGCGCCGAGGTGGCCATCTCGCTCGTCGAGGAGTACGAGCCGCAGGCGCCGATGGGAGCCAAGGGCGTCGGCGAGCCGCCGTGCATCTCGGTGACCCCGGCGATCGTCGCCGCCATCCGCGACGCCACCGGTCGCGACCTCACCCGGGTGCCGGTCCGGCCGCAGGACATCTGTCTGTAGCAGCCGGCCGGTCGTGGCCCGTTCGACGGGCGCCGAAACTGGAACGTGTTCTAGTCTGCGCCGATGTCGCTGAACCGTCTGTCAGATCGTGTTGTCATCGTGACCGGGGCCGCCTCGGGCATCGGCCAGGCCACCGCCATCCGCCTCGCGAGCGAGGGAGCGAAGGTCCTCGCGTCGGACATCAACGAGGCCGGTCTCGCCGAGACGCTGGCGACCATCACCGACGCTGGCGGGGAGGCCATCACCCACCAGGCCGACATCAGCCAGGAGGCCGACGCCGCCGGCACGGTTGCCGCCGCGGTCGATGCCTGGGTCGTCTCGACGGCCTCGCGAACATCGCCGGCATGCTGCGCTCGGGGCGCACCCACGAGTTCAGCCTCGACAGCTGGAACCAGGTCATCGCCGTCAACCTCACCGGCACCTTCCTGATGTGTCGGGCAGCGCTCCCGCACCTCATCGAGGCAAAGGGGGCGATCGTGAACGCAGCGTCGACGTCGAGCTTCTTCGGCCACCCGTGGATGGGTGCCTACGCAGCATCGAAGGGCGCCATCCTCTCGTTCACCCAGACCCTCGCCGTGGAGTACGCCACCGTGCCGGTGCGGGCCAACTGCGTCGCTCCCGGCAGTGTGCACAGCGGCATCACGTCCAACGTCAGCTTCCCCGACGACCTCACCAAGGACGAGGCCAAACTGATCCGCCGCATCATGTCGCCCACCGGCTTCGGTGACCCGGGCGATGTCGGATCCGTGGTCGCCCTGCTGCTGTCCGACGACGGCAAGCACATCACCGGCGAGTGCATCCGCATCGACGGCGGGACCCACGCATGAGAGTCAGTGTCGCGACGGCCTACCTCCCGCCCGACGAGCTGGCGCCGATCGCCAAGGCGGCCGACGAGCTCGGCTATCACGCGTGCTCGTGCTCGCCGACCACGTGCTCAACCTCGAGGAACTCACCACCGAGTACCCCTATACCGAGGACGGGAGCCGGCGCTGGGAGCCGTTCACGCCGTGGGTCGATCCGATGGTCGCCATCGGCGTGCTGGGGAGCGGTGACCGAGCGGCTCCGCTTCTTCACCAACATCTACGTGCTGCCCATGCGCAATCCGTTCCCGGTGGCGAAGGCCGTCGCGACGGCGAGCGTGTTCACCGGTGGTCGTGTGTCGCTCGGTATCGGCATGGGGTGGGGCGAGGAGGAGTTCGACCTCCTCGACGCTCAGTTCCGCAAGCGTGGCGCCCGCGGCGACGAGATGATCGAAGTGCTCGCCAAGCTCTGGTCGGGCGAGTGGGTCGAGCATCACGGGCAGTTCTACGACTTCCCCCGTCTCGAGATGACGCCGGTGCCCGCCGGTCCCGTCCCGATCCTCGTCGGTGGTCTGTCCGATGCAGCGCTTCGGCGGGCCGCTCGCAACGACGGTTGGATCTCCGACCTCATCAGCACCGAGCAGGCCGCCGAGTACCGCCTCAGCCTCGACCGCTACCGGGAGGAGCTCGGCCGGACCGGCGATTTCTCGATGATCGTTTCGCTCAACGACGCAATCACCGTCGACCAGTTCCGGCGCGCCGAGGACGTCGGGGTCACCGATCTGCTCACGATGCCCTGGGCCTACTACGGCGGGTTCCGGCTCCCGTTGCAGGAGAAGCTCGACGGCATGAAACGGTTCGCCGACGACGTGATGGGGCCGCTCAACGTGGCCTAGCGTGCCGCGAGCACCGCGACTCCGTCCCCGGTGAGGTCCGGCGTGGCGCCGATTCGTCCGAACATCGCGAGGGCGACCTGGAGGGCGGGGCCCTCGACCACGGCGCCCTGCCCGCCGGACCAGTCGAGATCAGTGGCGACGAACCGAACGCCGCGGAGTCGCCGGAACGGCACGAACACCGGCTGTGCCCTCCGGCTCAGGCCGAAGTCGAGGATCTCGCGGAGGTGCGGCTCGGGGACGTCTCGACGGAGCCCGAGGGGGTGGCGGGCGTCCTCGCCATGGATGACCGCGTCGGTCAGCGGACCGGCCGGGCCGACGACGGGCGGGATGAGCGGATCGTCCGCCGTGCGGCGCAGGCCGTCGATCAGCTCCTCGGTCGAGGAGCTCGCGAGGCGCTCGGACCACGCTACCGTCGCAGCGTGGAAGCTCGGCTTCCGAAGGAACTGCTTGGCGATGTCGGCGTTCGAGAGGAGCGCCGGCGTGGCGAGGTGGGCGAGCACGTCGCGCACGGTCCACGTGGCGCACAGGCTCTGCGTGGCCAACTGCGCCTCGTCGAGTGACGCGAACATGTCGACGAGCGCCAGGCGCTCGGCGCGGCTGTGATCGAGGAGGGGCGAGCGGGGCATGTGACCTCCCGTCTCGGAGCTACAGGAGGGAACGCAGGACGTCGCGGGTGGCGTCGGCTTCGGCCCCGCGGCGGCCGACCTCGACCGCGACGAACTCGGTGACGCCGATGTCGGCGAGCGCCCGGATCTGCGACGTGACCTCATCCGCAGAGCCCACGATCGCGACGCTCGGGCCGGGCGTCGACGCCCTCGTGGTCGAGCATCGCCCGGTAGCTCGGGAGGAATCCGTACATCTCGAACTCCTTCGCGTAGCGCTCGCGCGCCTCGGCGACGTCGTCGGTCACGGCCACCGGCAGCGCTGCGACGATGCGGGGCGTCGGACGGCCGGCGTCGGCGGCAGCGGCGGTGATCGAGGGGATGATGTGGCTGGCGAGGGTCTTCGGGCCGGTCATCCAGGTGGCGGTGCCGTCGGCGACCTCGCCGGCAAGCCGCAGCATGCGCGGGCCGAGGGCCGCCACGACGACCTGCGGGGCCGGCACGTCCTTGGGGACCGACAGCGCCATCGACGCCGACAGCGACTCGCCGGTGTGGGCCACGGCGTCGCCGCGGAGCAGCGGTAGGAGGATCGCGAGGTGGTCGGCCATGTGCGCGGCCGGGTGCTCGAAGCTCATGCCGAACATGTTCTCGATGACCATCTGGTGGCTGAGGCCGATGCCGAGCGTGAGCCGGTCGCCGGCAGCCGCCTGCACGGTGAGCGCGAGCTGCGCCATGGTCACGGGATGACGGGGGTAGGTCGGCACCACACCGGTGCCGAGCCCGATACCGGGCACCTCGCGCCCGATGACCGCGAGCACCGACAGCGCCTCGAATCCGAAGATCTGCGGCTGCCAGTACGAGGCGAAACCGTCCTCGTGGGCCTTGGCCGCCGTGGCGACGAGTTGGTCGAAGGAGCCACCGCTACCGGCGGCGGAGTCGAAGATACCGATCTGCATGCGCCGCAACCTACCCCTCCGGGACCTCGCCGGCTTTCGGTCGCGGGAAACGCCCGCTCAGCGGGAGAAACCGCGACCGAAACCGAGCGGGTCGTGAGAGGACGTCAGGCGCCGAGCGGGAACGGGGCGCTCGTGCCGTTCGGGGCGACGACGTTCATACCGCCGACGAACGAGGTGACGACGGTGCGACCGTCGGGCAGGGTGACCTGGTTGTCGCCGAAGTCGGAGCCGAGCGTCGAGAACCGCGTCGACACGCCGGTGTCCGGATCGACCTGGTAGAGGGCAGCGGTGCCGATGCCCTGCAGCGCCAGCATCCTGCCGTCGGGTGTCCACTTCACCGATACGGGGAACGAGAGTCCGCGCTTGCCGGGTTCCGACGGGAACGTCAGCGGCAACGCGCCGGTGACCCCGGTGGCGGGGTCGATCCGGATCACGTAGCCCTCGCCGGTGAGTGCCGTCAGGGGGCCGCCGACCGGCGCCCAGATCGCACCGTCGGGACCGAATGCGAAGCCGTTGAGATCCGGGAGTCCGGCGGCCACCACCGTCACCTGGCCGGTGGCGAGATCGATGCGATCGAGACGGCCGACCTCGCCCGAGCCGTACCCGACGATCACGGCCGACCCGTCGGGCGTGAGGGCGATCGGGTTCACCCCGGTCTCCATCTGCGCGAGCACCGACACCTGACCGGCGTTCGGTCCGGACCTCGTGATGCGGCCGACGACGCCGGTCGGCGGCGATGTGTAGATCAACGACCCGTCGGGCGCGAACACGACGTCGTCGGGGCGGGCGATGCCCCGGTCGGGCCCGATGCGCTCGAGGATGCGTCCCGACCCCGGGTCGATGCGCAGCAACTGACCGCCGAAGAGGTCGCACAACCACAGGTCGGTGCCGTCGAAGCCGACGCCGTTGGCCCCGATCGGGCCGGTCTGCGGCACGCTCCCGTCGGGGAGCGTCGTGGGCGGCACACACGACGAGACGAACAGGGCGATCGTCAGCAGCGAACCGGCGAGGGTGGCGCGACGACGTCGAGGGCGAGGGATCCCAGCAATCATCACGACATCTTGCACCATCTGGGACGCGTTCGACGTCGGTGGGTGCTCAGTCGCGCAGCTCGACCCGCGTCGGCGGAGCGGCGACCCTGTGCGCAACGGCATCGGGCGCGGTCGACAGACGCACGTCGACGGTCGCTCGGAGGTGATAGGTGCCGGGGAGGACGATGGGATCGGCGCCGGGCTGCACACTCTCGGTGCCAGCCGTGACCGGGATCATGGCTGACCCTCCGGGCCGGACGGTGATCCCCGTCACGATGGGGATTGCGCAGATGGACGTCACGATGACGGTCGAGAACGAGCCGTCGCCCATTCGCGACAGGCGACCGTAGCTCCGGCCGGTCCGGACCAGTTGGAAGTTCGGATCGAGGGGCTGGAGGCCGTCGACGCGATTGACGGCGAGGGCCGAGGTCGTCGACGACAGTGCAACGCCGAGGTCGCCGCAGTTGCGGGAGGGCGTCCTCGGGACCGCCTGCGACACCACGATCGACCGGCCGGTGCGATTGGTGACCCGCACCGTCGCTCGGATGGAGCCGTTGCGGTCGAACACCGGCTGCGTCGGCGTCGCCGTCATGGTGACCCCCTTCGGCGCCGGCTCGGCGATCGCCCATGTCGGCGCCACGAGGAGGCAGCCATCCGGGTTGCCGGGCACCCGCCCGAGTCGCTTCGAGCCGATCTCGATGTCGATGGACGCCCCGAACTCGGCGCGCAACGCGGTCGCCGTCGCTGTGTCGTGCGCGTCGAGACGAACCGACGGCGGCGATCCGATCGCCACCGGGAGGTCGCGATCCGCCAGCCGCTCGAGCACGGCCAGGTCGTCGGCCGTCGGTGGCCCCGACGGAGCGGTGTTGCAGATGGCGGCGGTCTCCGCTGGCGGGAGCGGCAGACACCCGCTCGAAAGCGCGGTGCAGCCGAGAACAGCGAGCACGACCACGCGTGCATGAAAACCCTTCATCGGCGCATGGTACGCCAACGCCCGGCCGGAGTGGCCGGGATGGCTAGACGAGCGCTTCGACCGTGGCCTGCCCCCGCTCGGCGAGCTCGAGTTCCTCGGCGGCCTGCTGCTCGGGGCTTGCGGAGCGGGTCGGCAGGTACTTCCAGGCGATCACCGCAGCGAACAGCGTGATCCCGGCGCCCACGAAGACGGCGAGCTGCATGCCGCCGACGTATGCCGAGGATGCGGCCTCGCGGATCTGGTCGGCCAGGGCCGCCGGCACGCCGGGTTGCGCGGCCACGCCCCGGGCCTGACCGATCGAGTCGCGCACTGCGGCCTCGGCTGCGGCCGTGAGTCCGGCCGGCGGGGAGATCAGGTGGTGGTAGCGGGCGGCGAAGATCGAACCGATCACCGCCACGCCGAGCGCACCGCCCGTCTGGCGGGTCGTGTCGTTGACAGCGGACCCGACCCCGGCTTTGTTGCGGGGGAGTGAGCTCATGATCGACTCGGTTGCCGGCGCCATGATCGTGCCCATGCCGAGACCGAACACGACCCGGACGAGCGAGCCCCAGAGCACCGAGCTCATGAGGGCGGTCGAGGCGTAGCTCATCAGCACGAGGCTCAGCACGACCAACCCCAGCACGACCGTGTACTTGGTGCCGATCCGCGCCGCGATCTTGGGGGCGTTGGTGCCGGCGAGCATGATGCCGATGGCGACAGGCGCCGTCATCATGCCGGCCTTGAGCGGTGAGTAGCCGAGCACGAACTGGAAGTACTGGGTGAGGAGGAACGTCGAGCCGAACAGCGCGAAGAACGTGAGGGTGATCGTGCCGGATGCAGCGGTGAACCGGGGGTCCTTGAAGAAGGAGACGTCGAGCATGGGGTGCGCCGCCCGACGTTCCCACACGGCGAACCCGACGAGGAACGATGCGCCGAGCAGGAAACCGGCGATGACGACCGAGTCGCCCCAGCCCCGTTCGGGCGCTTCGATGATCGCAAGGAGCACACCACTGAGTCCGAGGATCGAGAGCACGGCGCCCAGCGGGTCGAGGTGGCTGTCGCTCTTGTCGCGCGACTCGGGAACGACGGCCATCGTCATGACGATGGCGAGCACGCAGATCGGCACGTTGACGAGGAACACCGAACCCCAGAAGAAGTGCTCGACGAGGATGCCGCCGGCCAACGGGCCGATCGCGATGCCGAGGCCCGACACGCCGGCCCAGATCCCGATGGCCTTGGCGCGTTCCTTGCCGGTGAAGGTGTTGGTGAGGATCGACAGCGTCGACGGGTAGATGAACGCACCGCCGATGCCCATGAGCGCCCGGAAGATGATGAGCGTGTTGGCGGAGTCGGACAGCGCCGCCACGGCGGAGAAGCCGCCGAACAGCGCGAGGCCGATGAGCAGCATGCGCTTGCGGCCGAGCTTGTCGCCGAGGGTGCCGGCCGTGAGAAGGAGGCAGGCGAAGACGATCACGTAGGAGTCGACGATCCACTGCAGCTGGCTGCCCTCGGCGCCGACTGATTTCACGATCGAGGGGAGGGCCACGTTGAGGATCGTGTTGTCGATTCCGATGATCGACAGGGAGAGGCAGAGTGCGCCGAGTGTCCACCAGCGCTTCTCGTGCGCCTGCTCTGGAGTGATGGAGAAGGCCATCCGGCGATGGTAACTAACTGGTGAGTTAACGGGCAACGCCGGTAGGGTGTGACCTATGGCTCGTGACGCCGCTGCGACCCAGCAGCGCATCATCGACGCGGCGACCGACGAGTTCGCCGCCCACGGCATCTCGGGTGCTCGCGTCGACGAGATCGCCGCCAAGGCCGACGTCAACAAGCGGATGCTCTACTACTACTTCGGTTCGAAGGAGCAGCTGTTCCGGGAGATCCTCCGCCGCAAGCTCGCCGAGCGGGTCGCCGAGGCGGCGGGAAGTGTCGAACTCAGCCGTGCCGACCGGCTTGCCGAGCGGCAGGCGCTCCACCTCGAGGACTCCTCATGGGTGCGGCTCCTGATGTGGGAGGCGCTGGAGTACGGCGCCGACACCGAACTCGAGGACGAGGTCGGCCGCGGCGAGATCTACGGTCAATGGGTCGCCGCCACCGAACAGGCCCAGGCCGATGGTGAGGTCGCCGCCGACCTCGACGCCCGGCAACTCGTGCTGACCGAGCTCGCCCTCACGTTGTTCCCCGCGGCGTTCCCGCAGCTGACGCGTCTCGTCAGCGGCACCGAGCTCGACGATCCCGAGTTCCTGGAGGCCCGCCAGACGTTCCTCCGTCGATTGTCGGACCGACTCGCCGGGCCGTGACCCGGCCTCGCTCATGCGTCGACGATGCAGAACTCGTGGCCTTCGGGATCGGCCAGTACGACGTAGGTACCTGATTCGTCGGTGACCGGGTCGGCGAGCTGGGTCGCCCCGATCTCGACGGCCCGAGCGACGGTGGCCGAGACGTCGGTGGCACCGAGATCGAGGTGAAGGCGGACCTTGCCCACCTTGGGCTCGGGCACGCGTTGGAACGCCAGGCGTGGTCCGCCCGCACCGGCGGCGAGTCCGCCCCGCATGGCGGGTTCGATCCACGCCCAGTCGGCGTCGCGCTGGTGGAGGTCGCAGCCGCACAGGTCGGCGTAGAAGCGGGCGAGGGTGGCGGGCTCCGCGCAGTCGACGACCACCTCCCAGAGGAATGCCGGCGACGGATCGGTCATCGGACGAGTCTGGCAAACTGGCCGCGTGAGCACACCCCCATCGACCGTGAGCATCGTCGAGGTCGCTCCCCGCGACGGCCTGCAATCCGATCCGACCCTTCTCGGTACCGACGCCAAGGTCGAGATGATCACGCGGGCCGTGCGCGCCGGCATTCGCCGGATCGAGACGGTGAGCTTCGTCAACCCCAAGCGTGTGCCGCAGATGGCCGACGCCGACGACGTGATGGCGGCGCTGCTCGCCGACACCGAGACCAGGGCGCTCGGTGCCAGCTACATCGGGCTCGTGCTCAACCAGCGCGGCCTCGACCGCGCCGTCGAGACCGGGGTCGACGAGATCAACGCCGTCGTCGTGTGCAGTGACACGTTCGCCACGAAGAACCAGGGCCAGGATTCGCAGGGTCTGCTCGACACAGCGGCCTCCGTGGTTGCCGGTGCGCGGGCGCAGGGTCTGCCCGCATCGGTCACGATGGCGGCGTCGTTCGGCTGCCCCTACGAGGGCGAGGTGTCGCTCGACCGCCTGGCGTGGGTCGTCGAGCAGGTCGTCGCCGCGGGGCCCGACGAGATCGCCCTTGCCGACTCGATCGGCGTCGCGGTGCCGACCGATGTCGCCGCCCGGGTCGCGCTCGTCCGCGACATCGTCGGCGACGCTCCCATCACACTGCGTTGCCACTTCCACAACACCCGCAACACCGGCCTCGCCAACGCCGCGGCAGCGCTCGACGCCGGCGTGCGCGTGTTCGACAGCTCGCTCGGTGGCATCGGCGGCTGTCCGTTCGCCCCGAACGCGACGGGCAACGTCCCCACCGAGGATCTGCTGTACATGTTCCACCGCATGGGCTTCGACAGCGGCGTCGATCTCGACGCGCTCGCCGCCAACGTGCCGTGGATCGAGGACGTGCTCGGCCACTCCGTTCCCGGCTACCTGTCGAAGGCCGGCAACTTCCCGGCGGGTCTCAGGCCAGCGAGCTGATCAACTCCCACGCCGCTTCGACGTGGTGGCGTTCGGTGAGGTGGGACCCGACGCAGAACCGCAGCGCCGACCGCCCGTCGAGCACGGTCGGGGTGACCTGCGCTCGTCCACTCGCGTTGACCGCCTCCACGAGCGCCTTCGTGGCGTCGTCGCCGTCGCGGTGGGCGAGGCAGACGAGGTTCATCGACCGGGGAGCGATCACCTCGAAGCGCTCGTCGGCGCGCACCCACGACTCGAACTCGGTGGCCAGTTCGATGTGGCGGCGGATCATGTCGGCGATCTGCTCGGCTCCGTCGAGGCGAAGGACGAACCACACCTTGAGCGAGCGGAACCGCCGACCGAGCGGCACCTGCCAGTCGCGGTAGTCGATGACCGCGCCGGCCTCTGCCTGCGCCGTGCGGAGGTACTCGGGGAGGATCGAGAGCGCCCCGAGCAGGGGAACGCGGTCGCGCACCCAGAAGAACGAGCAGTCGAAGCCGACCCCCATCCACTTGTGGCCGTTGGTCGTGTAGCTGTCCGCAAGGTCGAGCCCTTCGTTGACCCAGCGCAGCTCAGGGCACAGCGCCGCGACTCCACACATGGCACCATCGACGTGCAGCCAGGCGCCGGCGGCGGTGCAGACCGGCGCGAGATCGGGAACCGGATCGAACGCCTCGGAGGAGGTCGATCCGGCGTTGGCGCAGACGAAGAACGGCGTGAGCCCGTCGGCGACGTCGGTGGCGATCGCGGCCGCCAGTGCGTCGGGGACCATCGCGAACGCGTCGTCGTGGGGCACCACGCGGATCTGGTCGATGCCGACCCCGGCAACGCGAAGGCCCTTCTCGATCGACGAGTGAGCCTGCGCCGTGCAGTAGGCGACGAGCCGGTCGGCGGCGACACCGGCGCGCTGGCGGGCGGCCAGGATGGCGCAGAGGGTCGCGCTGGATGCGCTGTCCTGGATCACTCCGTTGCCGCGGAAGTGGTCGGGCAGGTCGAGGAGGTCGACCATCCAGTCGAGCATCAGTGTTTCGAGTTCGGTCACCGCCGGGCTCGTCGCCCAGCTGAAGCCGTTGACGCCGAGGCCCGAGCTGACGAGGTCGCCGAGGATCGAGGGGAACGTCGTGTTGGCCGGGAAGAAGGCGTAGAAGTTCGGCGACTGCCAGTGCGTCAGGCCCTCGAGAATCGGTCCGTCGAGATCGCGCAGCAGGGCATCGAACGACTCGGGCGCCGCCGGCGGTGTGGCGGCCAGCCGGCTACGTACCTCGCCGGGTTCGACCTGCGACAGGACGGGAAGGTCGCCGACCGTCGCGTGGTAGTCGGCGATCCAGTCGATGAGCTGGTGGCCGGCGTTGCGGAACTCGTCGGGTGTCATGGCGCCCATTCTGCCCGGACGCGACGAGGGCGCCCGGCTGGTGCCCGGCGCCCTCGATCGGAGTTGGTCGTAGACCGGCCTACAGGCCTTCGTCGGTGATGAAGTCCTTGGCGATGGTGTCAGCGTCGTCCTTGTCGATGTCGTAGCGCTTGTTGAGCGCCGTGACGTTGGCCGTCGTGAGCTTCTTCGACACCTTGTCGAGGGTCGCGGTGTTGCCGTCGACGAAGCTCTTCGTGCCGACGGGCAGGATGTTGTCGGCGTTGAAGATGCCCTGGTCGTCCTCGAGCACGACCCACTTGTTGGCGGCGATGCCGGCGTCGGTGGAGAAGAGCACGGCGACGTCGATGTCACCTTCGGTCAGGGCCGCCTTGGTGAGCGGGCCGCCGAGGTCGAGCGGGACGAAGTTGGCGGTGAAGTCGAGGTCGTACTTCTCCTTGAGGGCCGGGATGCAGCTGGCGTTGGACGGGCAGTCCTGGGGACCACCGAGCTTGAGGTCGGCGGAGAGATCGGAGATCTTCGTCAGGCTCTTGTCCTTCGCAGTGTCGGCGGTGACGACGAGCGAGTTGGTGTCGACGGCATCGGAGGCCGCGCCGGCGGCGAGGTCGATCTTCGCGAGCTGGGCGTCGAGTGCCTCGGCGGTGGCGACGATGTCGGAGCTCGCCTCGCCGGCGTTCTTGTTGAGGAACTCGAGACCGGAGGCCGCGTACTCGGGGATCAGGTCGATGTCGCCGGATTCGAACGCGGCGTAGATGGCCGAGCGTTCCTTGAACGACTGGTACTTCACGGTGAACCCGTCGCTCTCGAGTACGTCGCCGTAGATGTGAGCGACGATCTCGGACTCGCCGAAGGCCTGGTGGCCGATCGTGATCGAGCCCTTGTCGTCGCCCGAGGCGGTGTCATCCTCACCGCAGGCGGCGAGGGTGGTGAGGGGGAGCACGGCGAGGCCGAGCACCAGCGCAGTGCGCAAGGTCGGGCGCTTGCGCCGCGAGGTGGAAGAGGTCGGGATCGGCATGGGGCTCCTTGGGGACGCCGGTTCGGGTTCGAGTCCTGTCAACGGCGAGGAGTCCGTCGTCATTCCCCCAGCCAGTTCACGATGTGGAACCGGCCCTTCACATCGTGAGAAATGGACGCTACTGCTCGGATTTCCGCCACCGCAACGACCTTCTCGACGCCAGCCGCAGCGCGGAGTCGATGACCAGCGCGGTGGCGACGATCACCACCACACCGCCGTAGAGCATGGGGTCGTCACCGTTGGCCCGACCGACGGTGATGAACCGGCCGAGGGTGTTGTACCCGACGAACGCCCCGAGGGTGGCCGTCGCGATGACCTGGCTGGCCGCGACCCGGAGACCGGACATCAAGAGTGGCGTCGCGAGCGGCAGCTCGGCGTTCCAGAGGATCTGCCACCCGCGCATCCCCATGCCACGGGCAGAGTCGATCACGGCATCGTCGACCTCGGAGACCCCGACCAGCGCGCCGATGAAGAGCGGGGGAACGGCGAGCGCAATCATCGCGATCCACGTCGGCCGGAAACCGATGCCCCAGCCGGCAGCCACCACGAACGCCAGCACTGCGAGCGACGGGATGGCGCGAGTCAGGTTGGCAACGGCCACGGCGAGGACGCGGCCTCGCCGCAGATGACCGAGCACCAGCCCGATCGGGACAGCGAGGAGGCCGGCGGCGAGCAGCGCCGTGAACGACACCCACAGGTGCGTGCCGAGCCGTTCGCCGATTCCGTCCTGGCCCGACCAGTTGGCCGAGCTGAAGATGAACTCGAAGGCGGAGCCCATCAGGCCACCTCGGCCCGGCGGGCGCCGCGAGCCGATCGTTGCCACGGAGAGATCAGTGCCCCGAGGCCGACGAGCAGCGCGTCGACGATCAGCGCCAGCGCGATCGACAGCACGACCCCGACGACGATGAGCGTCGGGAAGTCCCGCGTCAGACCCTCGTCGATGAAGTCCCCGTAGCCCCCGAGGCCGAACAGGCCACCGACGGTGACCAGACCGATGATCGTGACGGCGGTGACGCGGAGGCCGGCGAAGATCGCCGGCAGCGCCAGCGGCAGTTCGACCGAGAACAACCGCTGCGCCCGGGTCATGCCCATCGCATCGGCGGCGTCGAGCGTCGCCCGGTCGACCTCGTCGAACGCGACGACGAGGAACGGTGTGAGCACCACGAGGCTGTAGGTCGTGAGCGCGATGGCGGGCACGGTGTACCCGATTCCGAACACCGGGATGAGCGCCGCGAACAGCGCGACAGCGGGGATCGTGTAGAGCACGGTCGTGGCCGTGGTGATCGGCCCGTTGGTCCATCGCCACCGACGGGCGATCGACGCGAGCACCGAGGCGATCAGGAGGCCGGCGCCGAAGGCCACCAGCGTGAGCAACGTGTGCTCGACCGTCCGTTCGACGAGGACGTCGGTGTGGCTCCCGAGCCAGTCCCAGCGGACGAGGGGTTCGTCGACGGCAACCACGGTCAGGCTTTGAGGAGATCGGACAGATCGGCGAGCGTGAGTGAGCCGGCGATGCCGACCTCGTTCCGAACCGCCACGCAGGTGACCCCCGCAGCGAGCATCGCGTCCACGGCATTGCGACCGCTCAGGTCGCCGTCGAGCTCGATGGAGGTGCCTGCCGCGACTGCGGCGGCCAGTTCGGGGGTGGCGGCCTCGAGCGGAAGCTCGCCGAGGCGGCGGAGGGCGAGGCGGCGGAGCTGGCGATCGGCGCCGAGGAACGACTCGACGAACTCGTCGGCGGGGGCTGCCATCAGCTCGTCGGGCGTGGCGTACTGCGCCAGCCGACCACCGTTCGCGAACACGGCGACGCGGTCGCCGAGACGCACGGCTTCGTCGATGTCGTGGGTCACGAGGACGATCGTGGTCTCGACCCGGCCGTGCAGCGCGAGCAGTTCGTCCTGGAGGTGGGCCCGGACCACCGGGTCGACGGCGCTGTAGGGCTCGTCCATGAGCAGCACCGCGGGACGGGCGGCGAGTGCTCTCGCCACGCCGACGCGCTGCTGCTGACCGCCGCTGAGCGCGGCGGGGTGGCGGGTGAGCAACGACCGGTCGAGGCCGACGAGGTCGACGAGCTCTTCGACCCGCTCGGTGATCTCGGGCTTCGACCAACCCAGGAGCTTCGGGACCGTCGCGATGTTCTGCGCGATGGTGCGGTGCGGAAACAGCCCAACCTGCTGGATCACGTAGCCGATGTCACGGCGCAGCTCCTCGACGGGCACCGACGTCACGTCGCGTCCGCCGACGCTGATCGTGCCGCCGCTCGGTTCGATGAGCCGGTTGATCAGTCGGAGGGTGGTGGTCTTACCGCAGCCCGACGGGCCGACGAAGGTGACCAGCTCGCCGCTCTCGATCGACAGGTCGAGGTGACCGATCGCCGGCGCGCCGTCACCGAACGACTTGCTCACTCCGACGAACTCGATGGCTGCGCCCGACTCGCTCGACATCGGTCGGACCCTAGCCGCGACCTTCTCGATCGGAACTGGCGTGGTACCTGAGTCGTCGGCCGGTCGCATCACATCGAGGTCGACTCCTCCCCCCGCCCCCCGCCGACGAGAGCACGATCCCCGCGGTGCGACGTTCGACCTCGGCGACGAACCGCTGCACCTCGGAGCGAACCTCGACGCCGGTGCCGGTGGTGCTGCGGCCGTCCAGTTCGGAGCGGTCGCTGCTCCGCTCGGTGGCCTTGATGTACGCGTAGCCGATGTCGTCGCCGGCGACGCGCCCAGTGGAGCCACGCCCCGATGCGGGTCGCCGCCGGCGTGGCCGTCAGAGCGTGGTGCCCCGCTATGACAGGTAGCCGGAGCCCGATGCCGTAGGCGGCCTGCCGAAGGGTGCACCCGTGCTCCTCGGCGAAGCGGTGGACGGTCACCGACGCGAGCTTCATCCGGTCCGAGAGCTCGGCGTTGAACCGCTCGAGTTTCCACGTGAACTGCTGGATGTTCTGGGTCCACTCGAAGTACGAGCCCGTCACGCCACCGGCGTTGGCCAAGATGTCGGGGATGACGGTGATGCCCTTCGACTCGAGCACGGCGTCGCCGCTCGGGGTGACGGGGTAGTTGGCCGCTTCGAGCACCACGCGGGCCGACACGTCGGCAGCGTTGGCGGCGGTGATGACCTCGCCCATCGCCGCCGGAGCGAGGAAGTCGCACTCGAACGCGAGCAGCTCGGCGTTGGTGATGCGATCGCCGTGACCGGCATCGACGAGGAGCCCACCGGTGTCCGCGTGCGCCTTGAGCGCCGGGATGTCGAGGCCGCCCTGGTCGGCGACGCCGCCCGACACGTCCGACACCGCCACGACCTTGGCGCCCCGCTTGTACAGCTCCCACGCCATGTGCCGGCCTACGTTGCCGAACCCCTGGATGGCGACGCGCTTGCCGATGAGCGACAGGTGGTGGTGCTCGCAGAACGCCTCGAGCACGTAGACGCATCCGAGGCCGGTGGCGGCCTCGCGGCCTGGGGCACCGCCGAGGGCGAGGGGCTTGCCCGTGACCATTGCCGGGCTGTACCCGAAGCGGTCGGAGTACTCGTCCATGATCCACGCCATGACCTGGGCGTTGGTGTTGACGTCGGGAGCGGGGATGTCCTGGTAGGTCCCGAGGATCGAACCGATCATCAGTGTGAAGCGCCGGGTCATGCGCTCGAGCTCGTACGGGCTCAACTCCGACGGGTCCACCTCGATGCCACCCTTGGCCCCGCCGAACGGGACGTCGACCAGCGCCGTCTTCCAGGTCATCAGCGATGCGAGGGCGCGAACCTCGTTCTGGTCGACGCTCGGGTGGTAGCGGATGCCGCCCTTGTAGGGGCCACGGCTGTCGTTGTGCTGCACACGGAAGCCGCGGACCATGCGCACCGCGCCGTTGTCGAGGCGAACGGGGATCTGGACCGCGATCTCGCGAGCCGGTTCGCGGAGCGCGACGCGGATCTCGCCGGACAGTTCGATGACGTCCGCGGCGGCGTCGATGTAGAGGTTGACCGCCTCGTGGGACGGGGGATCGTCGTGACCTGTGTGTTCCGTGCTCACGTCGTACGCCGCGTCATTTGTCGGACGGCGCGAGCCAGGGCCGCACGGTCACCGACGACGCCGACGGGTCGTCGGGATCGAGATGGGCGTCGACGTGACGCGGATGGTCGGGTTCGCCGTCGGCGTCCTGCACGATCGGTGCCTCCTCACGCTTGACCGGGTCGAACACGTCGCGGAGCCCGAGGGCCATGCCGTTGAGGACGGCACCCATGGCGGTGTTGCGACGGAACTTCTGCACGCCCGACGACGGGAGGATCTCGCTCCGCTCGTCGAGGGCCTCGGCGAGCTCGGCCTCGTACGCCTCGTCGAACTCCTCGAGCAGCGGGTCGTCGGCCGCGACGATGGCCGTGGTGTGCGCCGGCTCCGACTCGTTGGCGTCGTCGGGTTCGTCGTAGACGAGGTCCATGGGGCCACCGTACCTGCCGGCGTCGCCCGTCGCGCCGCCACCTCCGCACCGAATTCTCACAACTGAGGGTGCCCGGCTGCCTTCGGAGCGTGGGGGCGGTATGTAATGCTCGGCGGCGATGAATTCCCCGATCATCACCGGTACCGGCATCGTGAAGCGGTACGGCACGAACACGGTGCTCGACCACGCCGACGTCGAGGTCCACTCGGGGGTGACGGGGCTGCTCGGTTCCAACGGGGCCGGCAAGACGACGATGCTCGGCCTGTTCCTCGGCCTGCACCGCATGGACGAGGGCACGCTCTCGGTGCTCGGCCACGATCCCCGCGTCGCCGGGCACAACGTGCGAGCGCGCATCGGGTACTCACCCGAGCACCACAACCTTCCACCCGACCTGCCCGCCACGGACTTCGTGCAGCACATCGCGGAAGTGCACGGCATGCCACCGACCGATGCCGTCGGTCGCGCCTCGGACGCGTTGTGGTTCGTCGGCATGGGCGAGGAGCGGACCCGCCCGCTCGGCACGCTGTCGACCGGTCAACGCCAACGGGTGAAGTTGGCCATGGCGATTGCCCACGACCCCGAGCTGGTGATGCTCGACGAACCGACCGACGGCCTCGACCCGACCCAGCGGGAGACCATGCTCGACCTGATCCGACGCCTCTCGTCGGAGTTCGGCATGAACGTGCTGCTCAGTTCCCACCTCCTCGACGAGGTCGAGCGCACCTGCAACCAGGTCATCATCCTCAAGGACGGCCGAGTGACGGCGTCGGGTGGTATCGACGAGCTGAAGGGGGCGGGGAAGGGCCTCACCGTCGAGGTCGACTGGGGCGCGACGGAGCTGGCCGACCGATTGCGGTCGCGCGGGCTCACGGTCGCCCAGGAGGCGAGCCGTCTCGTCGTGACCGCCGACGCGTCGCTCGGCCCCGTGAGCCAGGACGACCTGTTCCGAGTCGCCCGTGACGACGTCAGCGACCTCGACCTCCCCCTCCGCCGCCTGCAGAACCGCACGGTGTCGCTCGAAGAGGTGTTCCTGGAGGTCGGCACATGACCGATTTCCCTCCCGTCGCCGCGCCGACCCCGCCGCAGGCGGGAAGTGCGGCGCGCATCTTGGACCGCGGGTACCGCCGCTACGACGGCGAGCGCGGTGGCATCGGTTCCTCGATGCGCAGCGTCATCCGCTACACCGCCCAGCGTGTGCTCGGCATCCACCGCAAGTTCCGCTTCAAGGTGATGCCGATCCTCACGATCGTCATCTCCTACGTGCCCCACATGGTGTACGTCGGCATCGTCGTCCTCACCAACCGGCTCGAGAACGAGCAGGCGCAGATGACGGGGCCGGGCGCGATCCCCCAGGGCGCCGGCCGGCTGGTGGCCAACCAGCTCATCCAGGACTACCCCGGCAGCTACCTCAACATCAGCGCGGCCATCATGCTCTTCGCCGCGTTCATCGCGCCCGAGGTCCTGTGCACCGACCGGCGGACGGGCATGCTCGGGCTCTACATGGCGTCGCCGCTCAACCGCTGGAACTACCTGGCGGCCAAGGCCCTGGCCGTCGGCATGGTGTTGCTGACCGTCACCCTCGGTCCGCCCCTCCTGTTGCTCATCGGCTACTCCACCCAGGGATACGGCCCGTCGTCGGCCGCCGACTGGGCGTCGACCATCGCCCGCGTGCTGGCGACGGGGGTGGGCATCGCGTTCTTCCACACCATGCTCTCGAGCGCCATCAGTTCGATCACGACCCGGCGGGCGGCGGCGTCGGCGGCCTTCATCGCCCTCCTGACCGGCACCGGTGTGCTCGTGCCGCTGGTGATCGAGGAGGCGGATGCTCCCCGGTGGCTCGGCATGTTCGACCTCGTGCGACTGCCGACCGAGTTCGCGTACCGCGTGTTCGGCCAGACCTCCGACATCGGCTATTCGACCCGGCAGTTCGGGTACGGGTTCCAGGTGCCGACCGACACCTGGGTGATCTACGCCGGGTTCTTCGGGTGGACGGCGTTGGCCGCCGTCGTCATCTGGGACCGATATCGCCGTGTGCAGGTGACCAAGTGACCACCACGCCCGAGCTCACGGGAGCACCGGCACCGGCACCGTCACCGCCGGCGTTCGCCGAGTTCCGCGACGAGTCGTCGATGGTTGCGGTGCGCCACGTCAGCAAGTGGTTCAAGGGGCTGGTCGCGGTGTCGGACGTGTCGTTCGACGTCGGCCCCGGCGTCACCGCCCTGCTGGGCCCGAACGGCGCCGGCAAGTCGACCCTGCTCCGCATGCTGTGTGGTCTCACGCCGCCCGACCTCGGCGAGGTGCGCCTCCTCGGGCGTGATCCCCGCCACGACAACCAGGTCCTCAAGTACGTCGGCCTCGTGCCCCAGCAGGAGGGCGTGTTCCCACGGATGAAGGCGCTCGACTTCGTGCGACTCGCCGGTGTCCTCCACGACGTGCCCGATCCCGACGGTGCCGCTCGGGCCGCGCTGGCCGCGGTCGAGATGGACCCCGACGAGTCGAAGCCGGTGGACACCTATTCCAAGGGCATGCGCCAACGCGTGAAGGTGGCGCAGGCACTCGTCAACGGACCGTCGGTGATCATGGCCGACGAACCCCTCAACGGCCTCGACCCTCGTCAGCGGCTCCGGCTCATCGAGATCTTCCAGCGGCTCGGCGCCGAGGGTCGCTGCGTCATCATCAGCTCGCACGTCCTCGACGAGGTGGAGCGGTTCGGGTCGCGGGTGCTGGTCGTCGCCCAGGGCCGGCTCGCGGCCGAGGGCGACTTCCGTGGCATTCGCGAGCTCATGGACGATCGTCCCCACCTGATCCGGGTCCGCAGCGATCGTTGCCGTGCGCTCGTCGCGACCCTCATCCAGAGTGGGCTCGTGTCGGGTGCCCGCCTCCTGTCGGAGGACGCCGCCGATGTCTCCGTCGATGACGTCGCCCGGTTCCGCCGCTCCGTCGCCCCGGCGGCGCGTCACGTGGGTGCGGTCCTCACCGAGGTCTCCCCGCTCGACGACGATCTCGAGAGTGTGTTCCGCTACCTCGTCGGCGCGCCCGGCCCTGGAGGAGCGTCGTGAAGATCCTCGCCGTCTACCAAACCCTCCTGCGAGGCGTGTCGAGTCGGGCGCGGGTGGTCGGCTTCGCCGTGGTCGGCCTCGTCGAGATCGCCATCGCGATCCTGCTCTCGAATGCCGATCGCTTCGACCCGACGTCGAGCGCTGTCCAGATCGTCGACAAGTTCGGTCTCACCCTGATCATCCCGTTGGCCGCGCTCGTGTTCGGCACGGCGTCCTTGGGCGACCCGATCGAGGACGGCACCTACGTCTATCTCTGGTTGCGGCCGATCCGGCGGTGGCAGCTGACGGTCGCCGTGTACCTCGCCGCGCTCACGATGGTGCTCCCGCTCGCCGTGCTGCCGACCGTCATCAGCGGCGCCATCGTCGACCCCACCCCGAACATGGCCGTCGGCGCACTGGCGGCCTCGCTGCTGGCCGCCGTCGCCTACTGCGCCGTCTTCGTCCTGTTGGGGCAGGTGACGCAGCGGTCGCTCATCTGGGGCGTCGCCTATCTGCTGATCTTCGAGCAGTTCATCTCGCGAGGGGGCAAGGGACTCGGTTTCGTCGCGGTGCACAGCCACGCCGTGTCGGTCCTGTCGAAGACGGTCGGCGACGTCGACATCCAGCTCGACTACTTCTCGCGGCCCGTGGCGGTGGGGGTTGCCCTCGGCTTCACGGTCGCGTGGCTCGTCTGGTCGTCGGTGCAGCAGAACCGGATGAGCGTCGCCTGACGCGCGTCGCCGTGGTCAGGTGCCCTCGACCACGATCTCGGTCTCGAGCGCGGCGGGAGCCTCCTTGCGGCTGACCAGCACCGCGCCCGCCAGCACCACGGCCATGCCGACCACCGACAACCAGGCGATGTGGTCGTTGCGAACGAGGACGCCGAGCACGATCGACACCGGTGGCATCAGGTAGGTGACGATCGAGCCGCGGGTGGCGCCCACCCGGCCCAGGAGGGAGGCCATCACTGCGAACGCCGCGCCGGTGCCGGCGACGCCGAGGGTCAGCACGGCGAGGAAGGGACGCCACTCGAAGTGGGAACGGCCCCCCGTGACGCCGTACAGGGCCAGGGGTGCGGTGAGCAGTGCCCCGACCGCTTCGACGCGCAGCATGAGCGCCGGCCCCCCGTACTTCTGCTGCAGCGGGACCGCCAGGTTGGCGCTGAGCGCGTAACAGATCAGGGCGCCGAAGATCAGGACGACCCCGAAGGCCTGGTCGCCACCGATCGCGAACGAATCGGCGGAGATGAGTACGACCCCGACGAAGCCCACCGCCAGGCCGGCGACCTGTACTCGCCCTGGTCGCCGGAGCCCGAGCAGCGTGGCGACGACGGCGGTGAGGATCGGCATACCCCCGTTGAGCATGCCGGCGAGGGCTGAGTTGACGTGCTGCTCGGCGAGGGGGAACAAGGTGAGTGGGAGCATCATCCAGATGACACCCAGCAGGAGGATGCGGCCCCGGTCGGAGCGGTCGACGTGCGCCCGCGCCGCCGGCACGCACGCCAGGGTGACGGCACCGAAGGCGATGCGGAGGAATGCGATGAGGTACGGGCTGAACGCGTCGAGCCCGATGTCGATGAAGAGGAACGACGCGCCCCACGTGACGGCAACGACGCCGAGGAGGCCCCAGTCGGCCGGGCGGAAGGCACCCGAGCTGGTGCCAGCGGACACGGTGAGGAGCTTGGCGCGGTCGGGGGCGGGGGTGTGCGACATCGGGCCCGAACCTACATGCGACCCCCGACACCGACCTCGCTGAATTCGGACGTGGCGCCTGGGGCGGTCAGGACCCGATGAACTCGGCGAACCAGCCGGCGACGAGCGCCCGGTCCGGCGTGCGGCCGAGCGTCGCCCGCGCCGCCGCGGCCACCTCGGCGCCGATGAGGTCGTGGCGGAGGTCGATGAGGCGCGAGGAGATCTGCGTCGAGAACTCGATGTGGGGCTGCAGCGTCACACACCTCGGTCCCAGCTCGAATGCCGCGATCGGGCAGTAGTCGGAGCGCATCAGCAGGGTTGCGTCGTCGGGGAGCCGGGTGACCTGGTCCTCGTGGCTGGCCACCAGCGACACCCGGTCGCGGGCCGGAACCATCCACGGCCGTCGTTCCGTGACCTCGTACTCCTTCACCCCGACGCCCCACCCGACAGCGGCCCGTTCGACCGTTCCCCCGAAGAGCGTGGCGAGTACCTGGTGGCCGAAGCAGATGCCGACGAACGGCCGCTCGCGAACCACCGCCTCCATGACGAAGTCGCCCAGCCGGTGGATCCACGGCAGGTCGTCGAGCACGGAGTTCCGCGACGGTGAGGTGATCCAGGCGTCGCACTCGTCGATCGACTGCGGCAGCTGACCGTCCTCGGCCGCGTACGGCACCACCTCGATGCCGAGGGGCCCGAGCAGCGACGTGAACAGCTCGGGGTAGTCGCCCCCGAGGTCGAGCGCGTCGGGATGGACGTGGCCGCACATCAGGAGCCCGACGGTGACGGACATCGGAGCGGACGGACTACCGGAAGTGGAAGACGGGCGCCGCCGCGTTGGCGGGGAGCTCCTCGACGAGGCCTCGGCGCCGCAGCTCGGGGAGCAGCCCCTCGCCGACCCACCACGCTTCCTCGAGGTGTGGGTAGCCCGAGAGGATGAACTCCTCGAACCCGAGGGCGGCGTACTCGGCGATGCGGTCGGCGACCTCCGTGAAGCTGCCGACGAGCGCCGTGCCGGCACCGCCGCGCACGAGGCCGATGCCACTCCACACGTTCGGATAGATCTCGAGGGAGCGGGGATCGCTCAGGTCGCCGGCGGTCACGTTCGAACGAGCCCCGTTGAGTTCGGCCATCCGACGTTGACCCTCCGACTGGGTGGTCTCGAAGTCGGCGCGGGCCGCAGCGATGGCCTCGGGGGACATGCCGGCCTGGAGGCGGCCGGCCTCGGCCCACGCTTCCTCCGACGTCGGTCGGGCGATCGTGTGGAAGCGGATGCCGAACCGCACGGTGCGCCCGTTGTCGGCGGCGAGCTTGCGCATGCGTTCGACGCGCTCGGCGACCATCGCCGGCGGTTCGCCCCACGCCAGGTAGACGTCGGCGCCGGCGGCGGCGACCACCTCGGCGGCCTCGGACGCCCCACCGAAGTAGATCTCGGGCTGCGGGGTGGGCTGCTCGCGGGTGGTGGCCGCCTCGACCCGGTAGTTCGGGCCCTCGTGATCGAACGGCTCGGCGCCCCAGGCGCCCCGCATGACCTCGATGAACTCACCGGTGCGGGCGTACCGGGCGTCCTTGTCGGCGTAGTCGCCGAAGCGGGCGAGCTCGCGGGGCTCGGCGCCCGTGACGAGGTTGACGATCACGCGGCCGCCCGACAGGCGTTGGTAGGTCGACGCCATCTGCCGCGGCGAGCGTGGGCGAGAGGAGCCCCGGGCGGAAGGCGACGAGAAAGCGCAGCCGGCGGGTCTGCGGTACGAGCATGGCCGTGGTGATCCATGAGTCCTCGCACCCGGTGCCGCAGGGGGTGAGGACGGCGTCGAAGCCGAGCTGGTCGCAGGCCCGGGCGATCTGGCTGAGGTAGTCGATCGTCGGTGGGCGTACCGGTGAGCCGTCGTCGGACGGCGAGACGTCCCGGGAGTCGCCGCCGGTGGGCAGGAACCAATGGATCTTCAACATTCGCACGCTCCTCGGGACGTGGGTCAGGTTACCCGACCCCCAAGGTCAGGAATCCAGCCGAGCCGGCCTCCGCAGGGCGCTACCGTCTCGGCCCATGTCGCACCGCATCGCCATCGTGACCAGTGGACCCGGCCGCCCCTTCGACGACGATCTGCCACCACTCGTCGCCGCGCTCGAACAGGTCGGGGCAACCGTCGAGGTGCTCGACTGGGACGATGACGGGGCCGACTGGGCGTCGTTCGACCTCGCCGTGATCCGCTCCACCTGGGACTACACCCAACGCCACGACGAGTTCCTCGACTGGACCCGTCGCTGCGCGTCGGTGACGACGTTGATCAACGCCCCCGCGGTCGTCGCGTGGAACTCCGACAAGCGCTACCTCCACGATCTCGTGGACGCCGGCGTCAACGTGGTCGATACGTCCTTCATCGAGCCCGGCGACCCGATCGAGCTGCCTGTCGGCGTCGAGTTCGTCGTCAAGCCGACCGTGTCGGCCGGTTCCCGCGACACGGTCCGCTACCACGCCGACGACCACGCGCCGGCAACGGCACAGGTCGAGGCGCTCCTCGCCGACGGTCGGACGGTCATGGTGCAGCCGTACCAGGCGGCGGTCGACGAGCAGGGCGAGACGGCGCTCCTGTTCTTCGGTGGCGAGTTCAGCCACGCGATCCGCAAGGGGCCGCTGCTCGTCGCCGGCGAGGAGGCCACCCGCGCCCTGTTCGCCCAGGAGGTCATCACGGCCGCGGACACCCACCCCGACCAGATCGCCCTCGCCACGCAGTGCCTCGCCGCGCTCGGGGGCATCGACGCGCTGGCAGGGGTGTCGCAGCCCCTGCCCTACGCCCGGGTCGACGTGCTCGTCGACAACGACGGTCGGTTCTCGATCCTCGAGCTGG
The DNA here is from genome assembly GCA_037045585.1 of Microthrixaceae bacterium. Lineage (GTDB taxonomy): Bacteria > Actinomycetota > Acidimicrobiia > Acidimicrobiales > Microtrichaceae > SSF14. Next base: position 79,463 of record JBAOIR010000049.1, on the reverse strand, counting down.
AGCTGACCGAACCGTCGCTCTTCTTCGACTGGGCTCCCGGCGCACCCGACAGATATGCAAGGGTGCTGGTCGAGCTGGCGGAGGCCGCCCGCTCCTGAAGGGGGAGACATGTCGACGAAGATGCGAGCCGCGCTCCTGGACGAGGTGGGAGCGCCGATGATCGTCGTCGACGACGTCGAGCTCGACGGCCCCGGTCTCGGTGAAGTGCGCGTCGAGGTGGCGTGGTGCGGGGTGTGTCACTCCGACGTGTCGCAGGTCGACGGGGTGCACCCGGCGCTCACGCCCTCGGTGCTGGGCCACGAGGCCGCCGGCGTGGTCGTCGAGGTCGGGCCGGGTGTCACCCAGCTGGCGGTCGGCGACCACGTCGTGCTGAGCCCGAGCGCCGCCTGCGGCCACTGCTACTGGTGTGTGCGCAACGAGCACAGCAGCTGTGTGAACTCGGCAGCGATCGCGATGTCGATGCTGCCCGACGGCAGCACGCGCCTGAGCCGGCAGGGGAGTGTTGTGTACCGCGGGCTCGGGCTGGCGGCGATGGCCGAGTACGTCGTCGTCGCCGAGTCTGCGGCGATCAAGATCGATGCCGATCTGCCGCTCGACCTCGCGTGCATCATCGGATGCGCCGTGCAGACCGGGGTGGGCGCTGCGCTCAACACCGCCAAGGTCGAGGCGGGCGCGACCGTGCTCGTGATGGGCGCGGGCGGCATCGGGTTGTCGATCGTGCAGGGCGCCCGCATCGCCGGCGCCACGCGCATCATCGTGTCCGACCCCGTCGAGGCCCGTCGCGAGTCCGCGCTCCAGGTCGGTGCGACCGACGTGATCGATCCGACGAAGGACGACGTGATCTCGGTCGCCCAGGCGCTCACCGGGGTGGGCGTCGACTATGCCTTCGACGCCGTCGGCCACGCTGCGCTCGTCGAGACCGGAGTGACCGCGACCCGCAACGGCGGCACCACCGTGATCGTCGGCGCTGCGCCCGTCGACCACGAGGCGAAGCTCAACGTGGTGCTGACGATGTTCACCGAGAAGCGCGTGGTCGGAACGCTGCTGGGTGGGTGCCACGCTCCCCGCGATTTCCCCCGCCTGGTCGCGCTCTGGCAGGCGGGGCGCCTCGACCTCGACTCGATGGTCACGACGCGCCGGCCGCTGGCCGAGGTGAACGAGGCCATGGCCGACATGCGCGCCGGCCTCGGGGTGCGAACCGTTCTCGACGTCCGGAGCTGAGGCGCGCCGAGTCGGGAATCGGCTCGATAGATTGAGTTGATCGCCTCAACCGATTGCACGGGCCGCGTCCCCAACTCGTCCAGATTTGGAACGGATGTTTCAGAGAACGCTCTGTTACGAAACGGTGACTGTCACCCGAACGTCACGGGGCGGGGTGTAGGTTCCGCGTCACGAATAGTCGGTATTCATCCATCCGGAGGACCACAACATGAGAAAACGCTTGGGATCGTCGAACGCCGGGAGGGGAGTCGCCGCACTCGCTCTCGCGTTCACCCTCGTCGCCGCAGGCTGCGGCGATTCGAAGGATTCGAGCGACGGTGACTCGTCTGGCGGCGACACCGCCGCCAGCACGACCCTTCCGCCGCGTTCGGACAGCTGCCGCACGCTGGAGTACGAGGACGCGCCCGAGGGCGGCGAGTTCGTCGACTACGCGCAGCTCGCCAGCGCCGGTGACAACACCAGCTTCGATCCCGGTGCCGTGCAGACACTCGACGAGTCCCAGATCACCGGTGCGCTCTTCGACGGTCTCACCGACTTCGACTTCACCGACACCTGCAACCCCGAACTCAAGCCGCTCGTCGCCGAGAGCTTCGAGGCCAACGACGACGCCACGGTCTTCACCTTCAAGATCAAGGACGACCAGAAGTTCAGCAACGGCGAGCCCGTCCTGCCCCACAACTTCAAGCAGGGCTGGGAGCGCGCCGGCAGCCAGGAGCTCGCCTCCTCGTACGGCTACCTGATGGCCTACGTCAAGGGTGGCGCCGACCTCCTCGACGGCAAGGTCGACACCCTCGACTCGATCGTCGCCGACGACGACGCGATGACCCTCGAGGTCACCCTCGAGAGCCCGCTCGCCGACTTCCCGGCCATCGTCTCCTTCTCGTCGTTCTCGCCGATCGCGGATGAGGACATCGCCCGGGTCGGCAACACGACCGGCTGGGGCGACAAGGGTGCCGTCATCGGCAACGGCCCGTTCAAGTTCGAGTCCGCCGGTTCGCCGGACTCGGGTGAGGTCGTGCTCGTGCGCAACGACGACTGGGCCGGCAACGTGCTCGGCGACACGAAGGCCAAGCTCGACAAGATCACGTTCAAGCTGACCACCGACGTCGAGTCGGCCTACCAGGCCTTCGACTCCGGTGAGGGCGACAACGCCACGATCCCGGCGGGCAAGTACGCCGAGGCCACGCGGCCAAGTACCCGAACGACACGAAGTCGCCGCAGCTCGGCACGTACTTCTTCGACTTCGGCTACGACGATCCGGTCGTCGGCGGCGAGGAGAACATCAAGCTCCGCCAGGCCATCTCGATGGCGGTCGACCGCGACGAGATCAACCAGAAGGCCTACGAGGGCGCTCGCATCGTGTCCACCGGCATCACGCCCCCCGGCATCCCCGGGTTCAAGGCCGACATCGGCAAGTACGCCAAGACCGATGCGGCCGAGGCCAAGAAGCTGTACGACGAGTGGGTCGCCGACGGTGGCACGCTCGACGGTCCGATCAAGATCTCGTTCAACAGCGGTGGCAGCCACCAGACCGTGGTCGAGATCATGCAGGCCAACCTCAAGGACGTCCTCGGGGTCGACATCGAGCTCAACCCCATCGACGAGGACTACTTCAAGGTCATCGCCAAGGAAGGCGCCTGCCAGGTCTGCCGCTCCGGCTGGTACGCCGACTACCCGACCTACGGCAACTTCATGGTCGACCTCTTCGGCGCCGTGTCGATCGACGGCAACAACCTCGGGCGTCACGACGATCCGAAGTTCGAGGAGCTCCTGGCGAACGCCCTCAAGGAGACCGACGCCACCAAGCGCGGCGAGTACTACCAGCAGTCCGAGGAGCAGCTGCTCAACGAGACGGTCAGCGCGATCCCGCTCAACTGGTACACCGGCGACCACGTGTTCCGCGACACGGTCGTCAACTACGACCAGCAGCCGCTCGGCAACGTCCTGTGGGAGAAGATCGGCAAGAAGGGCTAACACCCGACCACGAGCGGGGTGGGCACCTGGCGGTGCCCACCCCGCTCTTGGTTCGATTTCGCCATGGCTGTCTTCATCGTCCGACGTCTCTTCTCGCTCGTCGTCACCCTCGTCGGCGGATTCACCCTGCTCTTCGTGCTCTTCTTCGCGCTGCCCTCCGACCCGGCCCGAGTGATCTCCGGCGGCAACGGGCGCAACCCGTCTCCCGGCCGTCATCGCGAACACCGAGAAGCGTCTCGGCCTCGACAAGCCCATCTACGAGCAGTACTGGAACCGCCTCACCGACACGGTCACCCTCTCGGGCGAGAGCTTCCAGACCCGCGAGCCCGTCAGCGACATGGTCAAGCAGCGCCTCCCCGCCAGCCTCCGCCTCGCCATCTTCGCCATGCTGATCGAGGCGTCCATCGGCATCGGCTCCGGCGTCCTGTCGGCCCGACGACGTGGTTCGATCGCCGACACCATCACCACCTCCGCGGCGGTGGTCGCCGGGGCCATCCCCGTCTTCGTGCTGGGGTACCTCATCACCCTGGTCACCGGGGTCTACGCGTTCGAGCACGACTGGCCCGAATGGGCCCGCTTCCCGGCGATCAGCAACAACTACGACCCGACGCAGTGGTACCTGTTCATCATCCCGAACGGCAAGCAGTTCGAGCTGTTGATCCAACCCGCCATCGTGCTGGCGTCGGTGTCGACGGCCATCGTCGCCCGGCTCACCCGCACCACCATGCTCGAGGCGCAGACCGCCGATCACGTGCGCACCGCCCGGGCCAAGGGCCTCAGCGAGAAGGTGGTCTCCCGCCAGCACGTGCTGCGCAACGCGCTCATCCCCGTCGTGACGTTCATCGGCATCGACTTCGGCACGCTCATCGGGTTCGCGATCCTGACCGAGACCGTGTTCCAGTGGCCGGGCCTCGGCTCCAAGGTCGCCACCGCCGCCGGGCCAGTCCGACCTGCCCGTCGTCCTGGCGCTGTCGATGGTCGTCATGCTCATCTACGGGCTCGCCAACCTGGCCGTCGACATCAGCTACGCCAAGCTCGATCCGCGGATCCGACTGGCAGGTGCGAAGTGACCGACGACTTCGAGCCTCGATCCGGCGAGGTGCCACGAGACGCCCGAGGTCCTCCACGCCGGCACCGCCGATCCAGCGATCGGGCCTCGACGCCAGCCTCGCCGAGGTCGGGCCATCCCGCTCGCTGTTCCAGGACGCCTGGCGGCGGTTCCGCCGCAACAAGCTGGCGATGTTCGGCCTCTTCCTGGTGATCTTCCTGATCCTCGTCGCCATCTTCGGTCCGCTGCTGGTCCAGAGCCCGACGAAGTACAGCAAGACCGTCTTCCGCGAGCCCCCGACGCGCCAGCACCCGTTCGGCGTCGACCACCGTGGCGCCGACGTGTTCGCCCGGGTCGTGTACGGCATCCGGCTGTCGATCTTCATCGGCTTCATGGCCACGGCGATCGAGACGTTCATCGGCGTCGTGGTCGGTGCGCCATCGCCGGCTGGTACGGCCGGTGGATCGACTCGGTCACCATGCGCTTCGTCGACATCATGCTGGGCATCCCGTACATCATCCTGGCGTACGCCTTCATCACCGTCCTCGGGCGTGGCGTGACCGCGGTGGTCTTCACCCTGGCGCTGACGGCGTGGCTGCAGACAGCGCGAACGGTCCGGGCCGGCTTCATCCAGGTGAAGGAACTCGAGTACGTCGAGGCGGCCCGCGCCCTCGGTGTGAGCAGCTTCCGGATCATGGTCCGCCACATCCTCCCCAACGTCTTCCAGCCGGTGGTGGTGCTCATGGCGGTCGGCGTCGGTTCGGCGATCCTGTCCGAGGCGGCGCTGAGCTTCCTCGGCGTGGGCATCCAGCCACCCGAACCGTCGCTCGGGCCTGATGGTCAACGACGCCCGGTCGTTCCTGAGCAGCGCCCCGTACCTGCTGCTCTTCCCCGGCCTGGCCATCGTGCTGACGGTGCTCGGCTTCCTCCTCGTGGGCGACGGCCTCCGCGACGCCCTCGACGTGAAGGACAACTGACATGGGGCGACTGCTCGAGATCTCCGACCTCCATGTCGGCTTCCGGACCGAGGACGGCGTCGTGCAGGCAGTGCGCGGCGTCGACATGTCGATCGACGACGGCGACGTCCTGGCCGTCGTCGGCGAATCGGGGTCCGGCAAGTCCGTGACGGCCCTCAGCGTGCTGGGGCTGCACCCCGAGGGGCGCACCAACATGACGGGGCGGATCGAGTGGGAGGGCGAGAACCTCATCGGCGCCACGGGTGACCGGCTCCGCCAGGTGCGCGGTGGTGAGATCGCCATGATCTTCCAGGACCCGTTGAGCGCCCTCAACCCCGTCTACACGGTCGGCAAACAGATCATCGAGATGTTGCAGTCGCACCGGCAGATCTCGAAGGCCGACGCCAAGAACCGAGCGATCGAGATGCTCGAGCTGGTCGGCATCCCCCAGCCGCAGCGCCGGGTCGACAACTTTCCCGCACGAGTTCTCGGGCGGCATGCGCCAGCGGGCCATGATCGCCATGGCGCTCTCGTGCGACCCCAAGTTGGTCATCGCCGACGAGCCGACCACCGCCCTCGACGTGACCGTCCAGGCGCAGGTGCTGGAGCTGCTCGTGTCGGTGACCCGCCAGCAGGGTGCCGCTGTGATGCTCATCACCCACGACCTCGGCGTGGTGGCCGGCCTCGCCAACAAGGTTGCCGTCATGTACGCCGGCAGAGTGGTGGAGCAGGCGTCGACCGACGAGCTGTTCGACGAGCCCACCCACCCGTACACCATCGGTCTGCTGCGCTCGCTGCCCCGGGTCGACGCCGACGGCGACGACCAGCTGGTGCCGATCGGCGGCCAACCTCCGTCGATGCTGAACCCGCCGGCCGGTTGCGCGTTCCACCCTCGGTGCGCGATCGCTCGGAGCGAGTCGGGCTGCGACTCGATGATGCCGACCCTCTTCGACGAGACGCCGGCGGCCATCGTCAGCGGCACCACGGGTCCCGCCGTCGACCGCTCCGGTCACGGCGCCGCCTGCTGGCGTCGCGACGAGTCGCGTGCGCTTCTCGGTGTGGTGGGAGCATGACCGTGACCGAACCCACCTCGTCGTCGGCACCGTCGCCGTCGCCGTCCGCCGGCAACGGCCCCGTTCTCGAGGCGCTCGACGTCGTCAAGGAGTTCCCGGTCACGGGCGGGCTGTTCGGCCGCACCATCGGCCAGGTGCACGCCGTCAGCGGTGTGTCCATGAGCGTCGACCGCGGCGAGACCCTCGGCATCGTCGGCGAGTCCGGTTGCGGCAAGTCCACCTTCGGGCGTGTGGTGCTCCGTCTCCTCACGGCCACCGCTGGCACCGTGAAGCTCGGTGGTCAGGACACCGCCAAGATGCCCAACAAGGAGCTCCGGCGCCGGGCGCAGATGGTCTTCCAGGACCCGTACGCCTCGTTGAACCCCCGCATGACGATCGGCGAGGTGCTGGCCGAGCCGTTCCTCGTCCACCAGGGCAAGAAGGCGAAGGAGTGCACCGAGGAGGTCAGCGAGCTGCTGCGAACGGTCGGGCCTGTCACCCGAGCACCGGAGCCGGTACCCCCACGAGTTCTCGGGCGGTCAGCGCCAGCGCATCGGCATCGCCCGTGCCCTCGCCGTCGACCCCGAGGTGATCGTGCTCGACGAGCCGGTCTCGGCGCTCGACGTGTCGATCCAGGCGGGCGTCGTGAACCTCCTCGAACGCCTGCAGGACGAACGTGGCATCGCCTACCTGTTCATCGCCCACGACCTCTCGGTGGTCCGTCACATCTCGGACCGGGTCGCGGTGATGTACCTGGGCAAGCTCGTGGAGATCGGCACCAAGGCGCAGATCTACACCCAGCCCCGCCATCCGTACACCAACGCCCTGCTGTCGGCGGTGCCGATCCCCGATCCCCGCAAGGAACGCGCCCGCAAGCGCATCGTGCTCACCGGCGAGGTGCCGTCACCGATCGATCCGCCCTCGGGCTGCCGGTTCCGGACTCGCTGCTGGAAGGCGACCGACCTGTCCGCGACCACCGAGCCGCCGCTGGTCCCCGTCGACGGCGACGCGTCCGATCACCGCGTGGCGTGCCACTTCCCCGAGCTCGGCGACCGCCCGCCGATCTGACTTGATGGCCGAGGCCGTCAGGCCGAGGTACCGGAGCGATAGTAGGGAGCGGAGCGACCGAACCTAGCGAAGGTGGCCGAGGCCGTGGCGAGGGTACCGGAGCGTTAGTAGGGAGCGAAGCGACCGTACCTAGCGAAGGTGGCCGAGGCCATCAGGAAGTCGGGACCCAGACGAGGGCGACCTGCTCGATCCCGATGTCGGACTTCTCGAGGGGGATCTCGAGGGTGACGACGTCGGCCGCGAGGCCGGACCAGTGGGCGACGATGTCGGTGATCTCCTCGGCCAACTGGTGTTGGAGGTCGTCGATGTTGGCCATCTTCTCGTCGATGCGGGCGAGCGCCTGTTCCATGCGGTTGTCGGCCTTCTGGGACCGCGTCCGGCCCGTGGCGGCGCGGTTGGCCGCGGCGCTGATCGAACGGGCGCTCTTGCGGCCCCCGAAGATGGCGCCGAGCACACTGCCGCCGATGCTCACGGCTTCGTTGCGGCGAGAGGCGGCCGCTTCCTCCTCCAGCTGCTGGGCCCGTTGACGATCGGCGGCGATGCCCTCGTTGATGCGGTCGATCTTGAGTTGCAGCTTCTGGCGGATCTGGTCGGTGTCGCGATCGGCCCCGGCGTCGGCGGCAGCGTCGCAACGGGCCGTGAAGTCGGCCTGGCTCTCGCCGGGGCGGCTGTAGAGCTTCAGCGACTTGTTGCCGTAGATCGTCGTGTGGCGTGAGCGGAACAGGTAGTCCTTCACCGAGGCCTCGACGTCGTTGAAGTACGCCTTGGTGTTCACCGGCGCCGACGGCAACACGAACACGGCGCCGGCCGGTGCGGACGTCTGGAGGTCGCGGTCGTCGTAGTCGACGCTGTACGCCTTCGCCGGATCGATCCTCGGCTGATCGAGCGGGGCGAAGACGGCCTCGATCTGTTCGGTGTGGCGCAGACCCGACGCAGTGTCGTCGAACAACAGGTTCACACGCACCGCGACGCAGGCCTGCAGGCGCCGCCCACCTGAGACAGCACCCAGCGTCGAGGCCCAAGGGGCAGCGGGGTCCAAGAACCTGACGGGAACCCCGGCTGCAACGGCAGGCATGGCGGGAGTCTCGTCATGCGCCAACCCCCCAGCCCCCGACGAGCCGGCGGTGTCAGCTTGCCCGTCCTGAGGTGGCTCGGCCGCGTCGACGGGAGCGGACGAGGGCGTCGACGGTGCAGTCGGAACCCCTTCGCGGTGGCGGGGCGACGACGCACCGCCGGCGTCCTCGGGAGCGGGCGCCGACGCCTGCCCGGGCAACCTCGGGACCTGGTCTTTGCTGATGGGGCCGGCGAGGTAACTCATGGCCCACCGCACGCCGAACGTGCGGGGCGGCTTGCCGCCGGTGGTGTGGAGCAGGAACTCGCGCTTCGCGAGCGACGAGATGGTCGCGTCGACCGTGGCGAGGTCGACGGTGCCGGCCGCCGAACTCATGCCGTCGAGGAGTCGGGCCTTGTCGCGCTCGGTCTGGAGGCGGCCGATCATCCAGGTGCCGGCGTTGGAGATCGCCTTGTAGTCGAGGTCGACGGGGTTCTGCGTGGCGAGCACGACCCCCACGCCGAACGCCCGCGCCTGCTTGAAGAGGGTCAGGATCGGCTTCTTCGCCGGGGGCATCGCCGTCGGCGGCACGAACCCGTACACCTCGTCCATGTACACGAGCACCCGGAGCTTGGTGGAGCCGGGCTGGCCGCGCATCCACCCGACGAGCTTCGAGAGCACCCGGGTCACGACCATCTGGCGTTCCTCGTCGGACAGGTGGGCGAGGTAGATGACGGCGGCGTTGGCGGTGCCGTCATCGGACCACAGGAGCGACTCGATGTCGATGGGCGCACCGTGGCCCCACGCGGAGAACGACGGTGACGCCAACAGACCGTTGAGCTTCATCATGAGGGCGGTGCGGTCGGGCTTGGGGAAGAACGTCTCGACGTCGATGACACCGAGCTTGCGGAGCGGCGGGTCCTGGATCCGGATGAGCAGGGTCGCCAGGTCGAGGGTCTCACCAGCCGCCCACGCGAGCTCGATGATGTTGGCCATGAGTACGTGCTCGCGGCCGCTGAGCGGATCCGACGTGACCCCGACGAGGCCGAGCAGGCCCTGCACCAGCGACTCGACCTCGTCGTGGATCGCCTCGAGGTCAGGAGATCCACCCGTCGAATTCGTGGGGGGAGCGAGCGACCCGATGATGTTGAGCGGGATGCCGGACGTCGACCCCGGTGTGTAGACGCTCATGCGGTGACCGGTGCGCAACGTGGCGATCTCGGTCGGTGCGACCGACCAGTCGGCGAGGCCCTTCGTCCACGTGTCGGCGACACCGGCGGCGTCCTGGCCGGCAGGCACCCACGGCGCGAAGTCGTCGGGGGCGAGGTTGGGGAACGTGAGCAACAGGTTGCCCATGTCGCCCTTCGGATCGAGGATGAGCGTCGGCACACCGGCCGTGAGCGCCTCCTCGAGCAGCACGATGCCGAGGCCGGTCTTGCCCGAACCCGTCATGCCGACGATCACACCGTGGGTCGTGAAGTCGTCGGGGTTCAGGCCCAGCGTCGTGCCGGAGCGCTCGTGGGTGGCCGCGTCGGTCAGTTCGCCGACGTACATCCCGGGGGGGCGTTCAGTCATGCCGACTTCCTACTCCGTCGGCGCCGGTTCCGCAGCGCCTCACGACCGGATTTTGCCCATGCCGATCGGCGACCCGGGGGCCACGACACCTGCAACAATCCGTTCAACACCAAACGAGTTGGTGGGCGAAACGGAGAGAACGACATGGATCTCGGAGACATCACCGACAAGGCCAAGGGCCTGCTCGAGGAGCACGCCGACAGGGTCGACGACGGCATCGACAAGGCGGCCGAGCTGGCCGACGACAAGACCGGCGGCAAGTACAGCGATCAGATCGACACCGCTGCCGACAAGCTCAAGGATGTCCTGCCCGGCGGGGCGTGAACTCGTTCGGGAGGCGACCCCACGTCATGGTCCCGTCTGCGTCGGTACGCTGACGGGACCATGAGTTCCGCTTCCGCCCACGCTCACCGGGCGCTGGTCGACGCCTGCCCCGAGGTCCTGTGGCTCGACACTCCGGAGCGGCCCGATCCCGGTCGCACGTTGTGCGGCGGTACGGCGGCCGACCTGGTGATCGTCGGTGCCGGATTCACCGGGCTGTGGGCCGCGATCCTGGCGAAGGAGGACGACCCCTCCCGCACGGTCGTTGTGGTCGAGGCCGGGCGCGTTTCCGAACAGGCATCTGGACGCAACGGTGGCTTCTGCTCGTCGTCGCTGACCCACGGGCTCGACAACGGCGTCGCCCGGTTCCCGTCGGAAATGGCGCGCATCGAGGAGTTGGCGACCGAGAACTTCGCCGGAATTGCAGCCGCTATCGAGCGGTACGACATCGACTGCGACTGGCAGCCGACCGGCGGCCTCACGGTCGCGACCGCCCCCTGGCTGGTCGACGACCTCCACGAGCAGGTCGAGCTCACCCGCCGGTTCGGCCACGACGTCGAGTTCCTCGACCGCGACGCGATCCGCGCCCGTGTGGCGTCGCCCACCTACGAGGCCGGGGTGGTGCAGCGAACCGGTGAGGCAATCGTCGACCCGGCCCGGCTCGGATGGGGCCTGGCCGACGCTGCTCGATCCTTGGGCGTCGAGATCTACGAACGCACGCCCATGCTGGGGTTGGCACGATCCGGCGCCGGCATGGCGGTCCGCACCGAGTCGGGCACGATCCGCTGCGGCGCGGTGGTGCTGGGCACCAACGCCTTCAAGTCGCCGATCGCCGCGATCAACCGCACGATCGCACCGGTCTACGACTACGTACTCGCTACCGAGCCGTTGTCCACCGACCAGCTCGCGTCGATCGGCTGGACCGGGCGCGAGGGGATCAGCGATACCACCAACCAGTTCCACTACTACCGGCTGACCGCCGACAACCGCATCCTGTGGGGCGGCTACGACGCGATCTACCACTTCGGGTCGAAGATCGATCCGTCGCTCGACCAACGCGACGAGACCCACCAGGTCCTCGCCGAGCACTTCTTCGAGACGTTCCCGCAGCTGGAGGACGTGTCGTTCAGCCACCGGTGGGGCGGGGTGATCGACACCTGCACCCGGTTCTCGGTCACGTTCGGCACCTCGTTCGACGGACGGGTCGCGTACGCCGTCGGCTACACCGGCCTCGGCGTCGGCGCCACGAGGTTCGGCGCCCGGGTCTGCCTCGACCTGCTGTTCCACCCCGATTCCGACCTGTTGTCGCTCGGCATGGTGAAGCGCAAGGCGATCCCGTTCCCGCCCGAGCCCGTCCGCTGGGCCGGCATCGAACTCACCCGCAAGGCGCTCGCCAAGGCCGACGCCAACCAGGGCCGTCGAGGGCCGTGGCTCCGCCTCCTCGACTCACTCGGGCTGGGGTTCGATTCGTAGCGGGCGCGACCTCTAACTTGGATTGCCATATGCGGAGCTCCAAGGACTTCTTCAAACCCCTCGCGGCCGGCGCCCCCCAGCCCGTCACCGAGATCCCGTTCCCGCCGTCGCGGATGATCCACTTCTTCCCCCCGCACCTCGACAAGGTCGTGGCGAAGCTTCCCGACATCGCTCCGACCGTCGACATCCTGCTCGGCAACCTCGAGGACGCGATCCCCGCCGACCAGAAGGAGAACGCCCGCGCCGGCCTCGTGAAGGTCGGCAAGGAGATGGACCTCGGCGACACGCAGCTCTGGACGCGGGTCAACAGCCTCGACTCGCCGTGGGTGCTCGACGACCTCATCACGCTGGTCACCGAGATCGGCGACAAGCTCGACGTCATCATGATCCCCAAGGTCGAAGGGCCCGAGGACATCCACTACGTCGACCGCCTGCTCGCCCAGCTCGAGGCCAAGGCCGGCCTGACCAAGCCGCTCCTCGTGCACGCGATCCTCGAGACGGCGCGCGGTGTCGCCAACGTCGAGGAGATCTGCCTCGCCAGCCCCCGCATGCAGGGCCTGTCGCTCGGCCCCGCCGACCTTGCTGCCAACCGCCGCATGAAGACCACCCGCGTCGGCGGCGGTCACCCCGGGTACCTCGTCCGCGAGGATCCGGCGCAGACCCCCGACGGTCCCGACTACCAGGGCGCCCGCACCTCCTACCAGCAGGACCTGTGGCACTACACGATCGCCCGGATGGTCGACGCGTGCGCCACGGCCGGCATCTTGCCGTTCTACGGCCCGTTCGGCGACATCAAGGACACGGTCGCCTGCGAGGACCAGTTCCGCAACGCGTTCCTGCTCGGCTGTGTCGGCGCCTGGTCGCTGCACCCGGTCCAGATCGACATCGCCAAGAAGGTGTTCTCGCCCGACCCCAAGGACGTCGCCCACGCGTTGCACGTCATCGAGGAGATGGGCGACGGCACCGGCGCCGTCATGATCGACGGGAAGATGGAGGACGACGCCTCGGTGAAGCAGTGCCACGTCATGGTCAACCTGGCCAAGATGCTGTCCGCCCGCGACCCCGAGCTCGCCGCCACCTACGGCTTCTGAAGGAACGAACGATGACCGACGTGATCAAACCCCGCCGCTCCGTGCTGTACATGCCGGGAGCGAACGACAAGGCCCTCGAGAAGGCCAAGACGCTGCCGTGCGATGCCATCATCTTCGACACCGAGGATTCCGTTGCGCCCGACATGAAGGCGGTCGCCCGCGAGAAGGTCGCTGCTGCGGTGCGCAGCGGCGAGTACGGCCGGCGCGAGCTGACGATCCGCATCAACGGTCTCGACACCGAGTGGTGGAAGGCCGACCTCGAGTCGGCCGGCGCCGCGGCCCCGTCCGCTGTGGTGGTCCCGAAGATCAACTCTGCCGCTGACGTCGCCCTCGTCGAGGGCGTGCTCGACGGTATCGACGCCGCGGCCAACACCACGATCTGGGCGATGCTCGAGACGCCGGCGGCGATGGAGCGGGCGGTCGAGATCGCTACGTCATCGGACCGTCTGACCGTGCTCATCATGGGCACGAACGATCTCGCCAAGGAACTGCGTGCCGCGCTCGTGCCGGGTCGGGCACCGCTGTTGTGGGGCCTCGGTCGGTGCCTCAACGCCGCCCGGTTCGCCGGCAAGGTGATCCTCGACGGTGTGTACAACGACGTGAAGAACCCCGAGGGGTTCGCGGCGGAGTGCGCGCAGGGCGCCGAGATGGGGTTCGACGGCAAGACGCTCATCCACCCGACCCAGATCGATCCGTGCAACGACGCGTTCAGCCCGTCGGCGGCCGAGGTCGAGCACAGCGACCGTGTGATCGCCGCGTGGGACGAGGGCATCGCTGCCGGCAAGGGTGTCATCACCGTCGACGGTCGCATGATCGAGAACCTCCACGTCGACAACGCCCGGCGAGCCATCGCCATTGCCGCCGCCATCGCCGAGCTCGAGTCGTAGCCACCCGACCCCCTCCGACCGGAGCGCTCAGTTGCTCTGGAGCGCTGATGCGACAGTTCCTGTCACCTCAGCGCTCCAGCGTCACGGCCCGACCTCCAGCACGGACCGGAGGATTCGCTCGACGTGGTCCGGATCGGCGGTCACCTGACGCCAGGTGAACCTCACGGTTCGCCATCCGGCGGCGAGCGCGAGCTGGTCGCGGCGACGGTCGTTCTCGAAGTCGTCGAGCCGGGCGTGGTAGGTGCGTCCGTCGAGTTCCACGATCACCCGCTCGCGAGGGTGGGCGAAGTCCACCCGTTCCGATCTCGGTCCGCCACTCGTCGCCCATGGGGCGTGTGCCTCGGGATCGCCCAGCGGGAGTGATCGTCGTTCGCACAGCGAGCGGTACCGCTGTTCGAGCATCGAGACGCCGGGGCCGTGGCCGACTCGCTGGTCGAGGACCGCCACGAACTGGCCGACCCCGGGGCGACCCGGGCAGACCATCTCGTCGAGCATCAGCTCGAGCTCGTCGAGGCGCAGCGAGCCGGCGACCACCTGGCGGTCGATGAGCCGCCCGAGCGTCTCGAGATCGGTCGAGGCGGCGAGGTCGAAGACCGTACGCGCCCGCGTCGTCACCGGTATGCCCTGAGCGACCGTCACGTGGTGCCGTGGCAGCAGCCGGGTCTGGTGGAGGTGGACCCCGTGCAGGCGATGGCTCCGCCCGTGCCGGCGGATGACGTGCGCGACCCGCGGCGCCGGGTCGCGCTCGCCCCACAGGTGGAGCGCGCTGCTGTGGCTCGCCGCCGAACCGGGGAGGGCCAGGACCGCGGCGTGGATGTGTCCGAGTGCGGCGATCGGAGCGCCGGCGAGGCAGAAGACGCTGTCGTGCAGCTGGGTCCATCGTCCGACGTCGACGCGGTGGCGGATCTGTCGATAGCTCAGGCCGATCGCGAGCGCCTGGCAGCGGGCGAAGCAGTGGTGTTGTCGCGCTGCGAGGCGCGCGACCTGCAGGTCGGATGGCGACACGGGGGCTCCCGGGGATGTCGACGACGTGCAGGGGAAGGTCCAGCAACGTACCCGGGAGGTCTGACACTCCGATCGGGACGACGACGGGAGCGCTCAGGTGACAGGAACTGTCACACCAGCGCTCCAGAGCAACTGAGCGCTCCGGTCGGGGTGGGGGGTGTGGGGCGCGGGAGTGGGGCAGACTCGGGGGATGGCAACCCAGGTGCAGACGCTCAACTACATCGGTGGCGAGTTCCGGGCGGCGCGCTCGGGTGCGGTCGACGAGGTGCTCGACCCGGCGACGGGTGAGGTCATCGCCGAGGTGGCGTCGAGCGACGCCGCCGATGCCGCCGACGCCGTCGAGGCGGCGAGCGCGGCCTTCGAGTCCTGGCGGAAGACGACACCCCGGGAGCGGTTCGAGATGATCACGAAGCTCGCCGACGCGATCGAGGCCGACCTGCCCGAGCTCAAGCGGCTCGAGTCGCTCAACGTCGGCAAGCCGGTGTCGATCATCGATTTCGAGTTCGACCTGACGGTCGACAACTTCCGGTTCTTCGCTGCGGCTGCTCGCTTCATGGAGGGTCGTGCCGGCGGCGAGTACCTCGAGGACCACACCTCGT
Organism: Microthrixaceae bacterium; assembly: GCA_037045585.1. Classification (GTDB taxonomy): domain Bacteria; phylum Actinomycetota; class Acidimicrobiia; order Acidimicrobiales; family Microtrichaceae; genus SSF14. The sequence continues at coordinate 64,142 of JBAOIR010000049.1, read as the reverse complement.
TCGTCCGCCGCGACCCCATCGGGGTCATCGTCGGCATCGCTCCCTGGAACTACCCGCTCAACATGGCGACGTGGAAGATCGGCCCGGCGATCGCGGCAGGAAACACGATGGTGCTCAAGCCCTCGGAGCTGACACCGCTCACGGCGCTCCGTCTCGCCGAGCTGTCCGCCGACATCCTCCCGCCCGGCGTACTCAACGTCGTGTCCGGACGAGGCGCAACCGCCGGCTCCGCGCTCGTCGAACACCCACGGGTCGACATGATCTCGCTCACCGGCGGTGTGGCGACGGGCAAGGCCATCGCCCAGGCCGCCTCGGCGAGCCTCAAGCGACTGCACCTCGAACTCGGCGGCAAAGCGCCGGTGGTGGTGTTCGACGACGCCGACATCGAGCTGTTGGTCAGCACGATGACCGACATGGCGTACTACAACTCCGGCCAGGACTGCACCGCGCCCTGCCGCATCGTGGCCGGCCCCCGGGTCTTCGACGACATCGTCTCAGGCCTCACCGAGTCGGTCGCTGCGCTACGGACGGGCGACCCGTTCGATCCCGAGACCAACGTGGGGCCGATCGTCAGCCAGGCGCACCAGCAGCGTGTTGCCGCCATGATCGGCCGGGCGGCGGAGGCCGGCGCCGACATCACGACCGGCGGGGCGATCATCGATGGTCCGGGGTTCTTCGTCGAGCCGGCCGTGATCGTCAACCCGGCCCAGGACTCGGAGATCGTGCAACGCGAACTGTTCGGTCCGGCTGTGAGCGTGCAGCGGTTCTCCGACGAGGAGCAGGCCGTGGCCTGGGCGAACGACTGCGACTACGGGCTCGCCTCGTCGGTGTGGACGACCGACGTCGGCCGTGCGATGCGGGTCTCCCGCGACCTCCACTTCGGCACGGTCTGGGTCAACGACCACATCCCGATCGTTTCGGAGATGCCCCACGGCGGGTACAAGCAGTCGGGCTACGGCAAGGACATGTCGATCTACGCCCTCGAGCACTACACCGAGCTCAAGCACGTGATGGTGAAGCACTGACCGTCCGGTTCAGGGGCGTTGCCGGTCGATGCCCGCGGCCCCACGAGGGGACGCCGGCTGGGGAACGGTCAGCCCTCGCCGAACCGGCGCTGCAGCCAGTCGACGAGGAGTTCGTTGACAGCGTCGGGCGACTCCTGTTGCACCCAGTGCCCAGCCTTCGGGATGGTGTGGGTCTCGAAGTCGGAGCACACGTTGGGCATGCCGGCGGCGAGCGCCGGCGGCAGCGCCGGGTCCCATTCGGCACACAGCATGAGCGTCGGCATCGAGAGGACGGTGGTGCCGACCTCGGGGTGAGCAGCGGAGTTGGCGTCGACGTTGCGGTACCAGTTGATGCCGCCTCGGAACCCGGTGCGTTCGAACACCGAGGCGTAGTGGTCGACCACCCCGGCGTCGGCAATCGATTCGCCGAGCGGCTCGAGGCCGTCGAGATCGATGAACGGGTTCATGTTGAGCTTGCCGTCCGCCATGGCCCGCTCGGCGATGATCCGGGGGTCGACGCCGCCGACCATCAGCTTCTCGAAGAGCACCCGGGCGCGGGGATCCAGTTCGCGCTCGGCGACACCTGGCTCCTGGAACCACAGCATGTACTGCCGCTCGACGTCGCCGTCGACGAGCATCTTCAGGAAGTCCGTCCCGGGGAACGGAAGGTACGGCGTGCACACACCGACGATGCCGGCGCACCGCTCGGGGTGCAGCACCCCCATGGCCCAGACGACGAAGCCGCCCCAGTCATGGCCGACGAACACCGCCTGTTCGAGACCGAGTTCGTCGAGCAGGCGAACGAGGTCACCGGTCAGCTGATCCATGCCGTAGGCCGCGACCGGTTCGGGTGCGGTGGAACCGCCGTAGCCACGCTGGTCGGGCGCGATCGCCCGGAACCCGGCCGCCGCGACGGCCGGGAGCTGGTGCCGCCACGAGTAGGCCAGCTCGGGGAATCCGTGGGAGAAGACGACGGCGGGCCCCGTCCCCTGTTCGTGGACCGACAGCTCGATGCGGCCGTAGTCGGGATCGGTGAGGGTGATGACCTGGGGCTCCGGGAACGTCATTGCGCTATTTGAGCACGCCGGCGGCGGCCATCAGCTGCCGAGCGCGGTCGGCCGGGTCGCCGGCGACGTCCTGGCCGGCGCTGATCTGCGAGCTCACGCCGTCGAGGGTCAGTTCGGCGGGCTCGTCGTCGATGGCGATGGCGTCGGAGCGGACGGTCACGAAGAAGGTCGTCGCGCCGGCGACGACCGGCGCATACATCTTCACCCCGGCGTCGCGAAGTCGGGCGGCCTGATCGGTCTCGCCACCGAAACAGGCTGACAACTCGTTCTCGTCCAGCAGGACCAGGTCGGCGTCACCCGAGGTCAAGGCGGCGCACGTGTCGTCGCGGTCGATGTGGTCGGAGACACCGTCGGTGACGGTCGCGGCGACCTCGCCGTAGATCTGGGCGAGTTGGACGCGCTCGGGCTGCGCCGAGGACGCGACCACGATCGTCGGGCCGGGACCGTCCCCGGCACTGGCACCGTCCCCATCGTCGTCCGATGCAGAGGCCCCTGCCGCCTGCTCGACGCGGTCGCCCTTGGCCGGCTCGTCGTCGCCCTCGTCGCGCATCCCCCACCACACCGAACCGGCGGTCGCGGCGACCACGAGTACACCGGTGATGATCCAGGTGCGGGTGGGGATCCGGCCGTCCTCGGGAATGCCGGGGATCCGCCGTCGGATCTCGCGGATGAGGTTGTCCGTCCATCGGTAGGGGAGCAGTGTCAGACCGAGCAGCACCATGAGCCAGCCCGGGCCCGGCAACGGAATCGCGGCAAGGCCGAGCAGCACGAGGATCCAGCCACCGACGAGTCGGGCGACCCGCATCCACAGCGAGTGGCGGGCCTCCTCGTCGGTCCGTTCCCGCCGGCCGGTGTCACGCTCGGCCTCGATGGCCGCCTCCATGAGGAAGGCGCGGCGGGCGTGCCGGATCTCGGCGCGGGTGTGCGGGTCGTGGTCGAGCTCGACCAGCGCCGCCGTCTCGTCCTCCTCAGGAGGTGTGTCGTCGTCGTGGCGGGAGGGATCGGTCGGCTCGGTCACCGCACCAGTGTGGCCACAACACCGGGTCGAGGGCACCCGGTCCGGGTGAAGGAATTCTCAGATTGGGTGAATCCGAACGCCCGGTTCGTTCCGAACCGCAGACATGGTTGCAGTCCAGCGTTTCTCTCGGCGACCCTCTGCATCGGCCGCAACATCCCTCGATCCAGTGGCCCAGTACCTCGAACACATCGGTGCCTACGAGCTCCTGGGGCCCGAACGCGAGCGGCTGCTCGCCGCCGAGATCGCCGAGGGTCGGGCGGCGTCGGCCCGGCTGGCCGACGGTGTGGCGTCCCGCGCCGAGCGGACCCGTCTGGTCGCGGCCGTGCGCGCCGGCGAGGCGGCGTTCGACCAGTTCGTGAACGCCAACCTGCGGCTCGTCGTGTCGGTCGCGAAGCGCTACCAGGCGACGGGCGTGCCGTTGCTCGACCTGGTGCAGGAGGGCAACCTCGGGCTCATCCGGGCGGTGGAGAAGTTCGACCACACGAAGGGGTTCCGGTTCTCGACCTATGGCGTGTGGTGGATCCGACAGTTCATCTCCCGGGGCATCGCGTCGAGCCGGTCGACGGTGCGGCTCCCGACGCGGGCGAACGACGACCTGCAGCGACTTCGCCTCGCGGTCGGTCGCTCCGAGTTGGAGTCGGGCCGAACCGGCACGACGGCGGAGCTCGCCGAGCTGGCGGCGATGACCGACGAGCGGGTCGTCGAGCTGCTGCCGATGCTCGCGGACCCGGTGTCGTTGTCGTCGGCCGTGGGCGACGGCGGCGCCGAGCTCGGCGATTTCATCGAGGACGCCGCAGCGCTCGGCGAGGTCGAGTCCGCCGCCGACCGACTCCGTCCCGAGGAGATCGACCGGCTCCTGTCCCCGCTCGACCGACGGGAACGGGTCATCATCGAACTGCGGTACGGGTTCGACGGTGGCGAGGGGTGTTCCATGGGCGAGATCAGCCGCCGCCTCGGCCTGTCCCGGGAGCGGGTGCGTCAGCTGGAGCAGCGGGCACAGGCCAAGCTGTCCCACCCCAGCCGCCCGCCGCTCCGCGAGTTCATCCGGGGGTGCTAGAACCGCTCCATGGCGCACCGCTCCACGGACGACGGATCCGCACCCGAACCTCTCGACCACCACTGGGCCCTGTCGGCCGTCGTTTCGGAGGAGTTCCTCAACACGCTGGCCCGCAACGGCATCGGTGACGGCATCGAAGCGGCCGAGCTCCGTCAGCAGTTCAACCTCCCCCTTCTCGGCAGCATCGACCTGAGCATCGGCATGGTGATCGTCGAGGTGTCGTTCCAGATGTTGGAGGAGCACGGCGACCGTCTCCTGGCGACGATCCGGGCGACCGGCGCCGTCACGTTCCACGGCGACACGCTCATGCCGCCCCTTCCCGGTCTCGCTCGCGTCCGCGGCGACGTGCTGGTACGTCCCCGCGTCGAGCTGCATCCCGACGGTCGTTTCATTGCGATCCTCGATCTCGCCGGCAGCGAGCTGGTCGGGATGACGTTCGAGGGCATCGACGGTATCGAGGCCGACGCCGAGGCGCAGGCGATGATGGGCCAGATGCTCTTCGCCGCGGTCGGCGGCGAGCTGTTCGAGGGCCTCGCCGACCAGATGGGCTCGGTCGGGCTCGAGCTCGAGCCCGAGCAGGGGCACGTGTTCCGTGAGTTGGGTGTGCACCCGGCTCCCGCCGACATCGAGGTGCACCAAGGGGCGATGACCGTCGGTCTGCCGGCGGTGCCGGGGCTCGAGGGTCGGGCGGACGCCGAGCGGGTGAGCGGCCATCGCGTCGGCGTCGGGGTCGCCGCCGGTGCGCTCTCGGCGCTCGCCAACCGGCTCGCCGCCGACGCCATCGGCACCCCGTTGCCGTTCGAGTTCGACGTGATCGCCCGCGACGACCGGGTCGGGGCGCGGGTGCGCAACCAGCGGCTGGTGGACTCGCGCTACCTCCCCGATCTCCGGCCCGGGTTCCGGTCGACGGTCCGCCCCCGCCTGGTGGGCGGCAACCTCGAACTCAGCCTTCGTGAGGCGTGGGTCGAGCTGCCGCTGGTGCCGGCAGCCGTCAATCGCCTCAACCGCTTCTTCGGCGGCGTCGCCTCGCTCGCGCCGCTCAACGTGTCGATCCCGGCACACACCACCATCCCCGTCCGGCCCGACAGCGACGCCACGCTCGCGATGTCGATCGTCGGGCTCGAAGTCGAACGCGACGGGTCGCGTTCGTCGTGGAGGCACACCTGTGAGCAACGTCGACGAGTGGGACGGCAAGGTCCCCGGAGCGTTCAACCTTCGCGACCTCGGGGGCAACCCCGTCGCCGGTGGCACCATCGCCCCCGGCCGGGTGTTCCGCTGCGACCTACTGCATCGGGTCGATGCCGAGCTCGGTGCCCGCTGGTTGCACCAGAACGACGTGCGCACGTTGATCGACCTGCGCACCCTCGGCGAGCGGGAGGGCGACGGATTCATGGCGGCGAGCGAGCACCTCGACTCGCTGCACCGTGGCCTGCTCGACGAGGTCTGGAGCTGGGAGGCCGAGAACGCCGCGGAGGACGACTGGTTCCTGCGCGACCGGACCCTCGAGATGTACGAGCGCTTCCCGGACCGCATTGCCCAGGTGCTCGGCGACATCGCTGCGGCGCCCGCCAACGTGTTGTTCCACTGCACGGCCGGCAAGGACCGCACCGGCGTGGTCGCGAGCGCCCTGCTCGGTGTGCTCGGCGCCACGCCCGAGGTGATCGCCGCCGACTACGCACTCAGCACCCAGGCCATGGCCGGCATCGTCGGCTGGTACCGCTCGCTGGCCGGCGACATCCCACACGATCCCGAACGCGAGCAGCAGATCGTCGATCGGGCGGCGACGGTCGCGACGATGGCCGGCGTCGTCGAGGAGATCGAACGTCGGCACGGCTCGTTCGCTGGGTGGGCGCGTGACGCCGGCATCGGCGACGACCTCATCGAAGCGCTGCGGGCGAAACTGGTCGTCTCGTAGGTCGACGTCGACCGGCCGTCGACCTCCCCGGCCGTGGGAGCGAGTGGGCGCTGACGGCGGCCCGGGGTAGACCACCACCATGGCTGTGCTCTCCCCGAACCTGGCCGGCTCGCTCCGGGCCGCCGCCGACGCAGCCATCGAGGTTGCCGTTCCCGTCAGCTTCTCCCGGCTCGGGTTCTCCGTCCGCCGATCGCTGTGGGGCTGGGGCCCGTCGACCGCCGCGGCTGCCGGGCGCACCATCGTCGTCACCGGCGCCACGAGTGGGCTCGGCTACGAGACGGCCCAGGAGTTGCTGGTCGCCGGGGCGAACGTCGAGATCGTCGCCCGCGACCGCGCCCGGGGTGCCGCAGCAGCGCGGCGTCTCGGTGCGGCCGCCGGCGTCGACCCACCGGTCGTCCGGCTCGCAGACCTCGGCGACCTCGACGCGGTGCGGGCGCTCGCCGACGAACTCCGCAAGGCGCACGACACGATCGACGGCCTCGTGCACAACGCCGGAGCGATGCCGACCCGTCGGGTCGTCACCGGCGACGGGCTCGAGTCGGCGTGGGCGTCGATGGTGGTCGGTCCCCATCTCCTGACGCGCCTGCTCGGCGACGTCCTGTCCCGGGCGACGGTGGTGTTCGTGACGAGCGGCGGGATGTACACCCAGGCCCTGCCGCTCGATGACCCGAGCTACTCCTCGGGCGACTTCAAGGGTTCGATCGCGTACTCCCGGGCGAAGCGGGCCCAGGTCGACCTCGTGGCCGAGTACGAGCGGCGGCTCCTCCCCGGCCCGGACGCAACCGTGGTGGCCGTGCACCCGGGGTGGGCCGACACACCGGGCGTCGTCGAGTCGCTGCCCACCTTCCACCTGGTCCTGGGGCCGGTGCTGCGCAGTCCCGCGGAGGGAGTGGACACCGTCGTGTGGGCCGTCGGGAGCGGCGAGCGGCTCAACGGGGGCCGGCTCTACTTCGATCGCCGGGTGCGTGGGGTCAGCCGCTGGCCCGGCACGGCGACCTCCGATGCCGATCGCGCCGCGCTCTGGGACCTCGTCGAGCGACAGTGCGGTCTGACCTAGTCTGACGCCGGCAGAACGCGTTCTCGTTCCAGGGGGTTGCATGACGGACGTACACGACACCGCAGCGGCCGGTGCCGCCGGCGGTGGCGCGGCAGCGCTGCCGCAGATCGACCTGCTCAACGGTCACCTCTATGCGGCCGACCCGACACCGACGTACCGCTGGCTCCGGCACAACGCGCCGGTGTACCGCGACGACATCAACGGGCTCTGGGGCATCAGCCGCTACCGCGACATCGTCGACATCGAGAAGCAGACGCGGCGGTACTCCAACCGCAACTCCTACCGGCCGCTCCCGCCCCAGGAGCACGACGACCGCTCGATGATCGGGCAGGACGACCCCGTGCACCAGGCGCAGCGTCGCCTCGTCGCCCGTCGGTTCACGCCCCGCGCCGTCGCGTCGCACGAGGACGAGATCCGTGCCGTCGTGACCGAGCTGATCGACGGCGCGCTCGAGGCCGGGTCGGTCGATGCAATCGACGCGTTGGCGGCGCCGCTGCCGGCGATGATGATCGCCCGCTACCTGGGGTTCGGCCTCGACCGGTGGAAGGACATCCAGCGCTGGTCCACCGAGACGATCCCGCTCGGCGGCGGCCCCCGCTATCACAACGACACCGGCATCCTCGCCGCGTTCGAGTTCGCCGTCGCCTGCACCGAGCTGATCGCGGAGAAGCGTGCCAACCCCACCGACGACATGGTGTCGGTCTGGTGCCACACCGAGATCGACGGCGAGCCGATGAGCGACGACGTGATCATCAGCGAGTGCCTGCTGCTCGTCGACGGTGGCGCCGAGACGACCCGGACGGTCATCGCGTCCACCCTCTGGGACCTGATCGAGCATCCCGACCAGGCGCAACGGCTGCGGACCGACCCGTCGATGATCGGCGGGTCCGCGGTCGAGGAGTTCATCCGCTGGGTGACCCCGATCCTGAACATGGCTCGGCTCGTCACCGAGGACCACGAGCTGCACGGCCAACAGCTCCACGCCGGCGACCAGTTGGTGCTGATGTACAGCTCGGCCAACCGCGACGAGGAGGTGTTCGACGATCCCGACACCTACGACGTGGGTCGGGCGCACAACAACCACATCGCCTTCGGGTTCGGCACGCATTTCTGCCTCGGGTCGAGCCTGGCCCGCCTCGAGATCAAGCTGTTCTTCGAGGAGTTCCTGCGGCGGGTGCAGTCATTCGAGATCACGCCGGGCACCACGCCCAACCGCGTGCCGGGCGCGTTCGTCCGGGGTGTCGAGAACCTCTTCCTGGACGTCAGGTGACCGCGCCGGAGTTGGTGTCGAGGCTGCACCTGTCCCTCGACGTCCGGTGACGAACCGGTGACCGCTGGAGGCATCCACCCCTGGGCGACACCGGAGGTGACGGGTCGGGGGCGCCTGCCAATGCGTCCGCCGCTCGATCCCTTCGACGATCCGGCGGCGGCGCGCGCCGGTGAAGCGTCCCCGTTCGTCCGGTCGCTCGACGGCACCTGGGACTTCCGGCTCGTCGACTCGCCCGAGTGGGCCGACGCTGCCGTGCGGAGCCTCACCGGTGCCGACGTCGTCGGCGAGGCCGCCGGCCGGTGGGACGAGATCGAGGTACCGGGCACCTGGGTGCTGCAGGGCGGGCCCGAGCACCGGTTCGGCACGGCGGCCTACACGAACGTCGTGATGCCGTTCGACCACGACCCGCCAGCGGTGCCGGCGCACAACCCGACCGGCATCTACCGGCGCACGTTCCGCGTGCCCCGCGATTGGCGGGGCCGGCGCGTGCTGCTCGAGGTCGGCAGCGCCGACAGCTTCCTCGCCGCGTGGGTCAACGGTTCGCCCGTCGGCATGGGGACCGACAGTCGGTTGGCGTCGACGTTCGACGTGACCGAGCGGCTTGTCCCGGGGCCGAACGAGGTGGTGTTGGTCGTCAACCAGTGGTCGGCATCGACCTGGCTGGAGGACCAGGACCAGTGGTGGATGCCGGGTCTCCACCGGTCGGTGCGGCTCGTCTCGGTCGCCCCGATCTCGCTGGGCGACGTGGCGCTGGTGCCGGGCCTGGCCACCGACGGGACGACGGGCACCCTCGACGTGCGCGTCGAGGTCGACTTCGACGGCGACCACCCCGCCGAGGGATGGACGGTCGACGTGCGCGTCGAGACCGACCGTTCCCGGCGCCTCGCCGGTATCGACCATGCCGCGGTGCCGATCTTCGAACACGGCCGTGGGGATTCCGCAGGCATGCTCACCGAGTTGCTCTCCGGCATGTTCTGGGAGGGGCCGGTCGTCTCGGCGCGGGTCGACGTGCCCGGTATCGAGCCGTGGAACCACGAGCGCCCGACGCTCTATCGGGCCGTCGTCACGCTCCGCTCGCCGCTCGGCCACGTGATCGACGTGCGCTGCCAACGCGTCGGGTTCCGGTCGGTCGAGGTGCGGGACCGCCAGCTGCTGATCAACGGCGAACCAGTGATCATCGTCGGGGTCAATCGCCACGAGTTCGATCCCGACCGGGGCCGGACCATCGACGAGGCCTCGATGCGTCGCGATCTGGAGCTGATGAAGCAGCACCATGTCAACGCCGTCCGGTGCGCCCACTACCCGAACGATCCGTTGTTCTACGACCTGTGCGACGAGCACGGCCTGTACGTGATCGACGAGGCCGACATCGAGACCCACTCCCGTCAGGCGTCGCTGTGCCACGACGTCCGCTACCACGGGGCGATCCTGGAACGCTGCGCCCGCATGGTGCTGCGCGACCGCAACCACGCCTGCGTGATCGCCTGGTCGCTCGGCAACGAGGCCGGGTACGGCGCGGCGCACGATGCCGCGGCGGCGTGGATCCGACGTACCGATCCGTCCCGTCCCCTCCACTACGAGGGCCCGTTCATGCACGACCTCGACGCCGAGGCCCCGGTGAGCGATCTGGTCTGCCCGATGTACACGCCGGTCGAACGTTTGCGGCAGTGGGCGTCCGACGGCCTCGACCGCCGACGGCCGCTCATCCTGTGCGAGTTCAGCCCACGCGATGGGCAACGCCGGTGGCCTGGCCGACTACGTGACGGCGTTCGAGGACGTCGACGGTCTGCAGGGTGGGTTCATCTGGGAGTGGTGCGACCACGGCCTGCGTCGCCCCGGGGGAGGGTTCCTCTTCGGCGGCGACGTCGGCGAGGGCCCCCACGATGCCAATTTCTGCTGTGACGGGCTGGTGTCTCCCGACCGTGTCCCGCACCCGCTCCTCGAGGAGTACGCCCGACTCAACGAGCCGCTGTCGATCGAGGTGCACGGCAACGCGCTGGTCCTCACGAACCGTCGGTGGTTCACCGACCTCTCCGACCTCCGCCTGTGGTGGGAGGTGCGGGTCGACGGTGTTGTCGTCGACGGCGGTGAGCTGGCCGTCGGCCCATGGGCACCAAGGACCTCGATCGAGGTGCCACTGCCGGCTGACGCGGCTGCGGTGCTGGCCGACCCCGGGCGATCCGGCGAGTGCCACCTCGACGTGACGGCCATCCCGCGACGTCGTGCCGCGTGGGCGCCGAAGGGGTGGGTGGCGGCGCGCTCCCAGGTCGAGCTCTCGGCCCCGACGACGACCACGACATCGACCCCGGGCCGGAGCCGTCGGCAGCCGGCCACGGGATCCCCCCGCATCGACGTGGGCGACGACGCCGCGGTCACGATCGACCTCGGTGTCCTCACCTCGTCGGGGGAGTCCCTGGAGGTCGCCGCGCCGGAGTTGTGCCTCTGGCGGGCGCCCACCGACAACGACGGCATCAAGGCCGGCTGGATGGCCGGCGTCGGCGCCCGCGGTCGGTGGCTGCGATGGGGCCTCGACCGGATGACCGCCGTCGACGTCGACGTCAGCCGTCGCCGGGGGGCGATCGTCCGGACGACCACGTGGGAGGCCGATGCGGCGGTCGGGCCGATCCGGCACCGCCAGGCGATCTCGATCGTCGACGGGGCGGTGTCCTTCGCCGAGACGGTCGAGATCCCGAAGGAACTCGACGACCTGCCCCGGGTCGGCGTCCGGTTCGTGCTGCCCGAGACGTTCGAGCACCTGGAGTGGTTCGGTCCCGGGCCAGGCGACAGCTACCCGGACCGGCGCACCCTCCCCGTCGAGCGCTGGGCCACGACGGTGACCGACACCTACGTCGACCACGTCGTCCCCCAGGAGCACGGCCACCGCACCGATGTCCGCTGGTTCGAGCTGTCCGACGGAGCTCCCCGCCGCCGAGGCCGCCCGCCGTCGACGGTCGCCATCGAGGTCGATCGGCGGTTCGGGTTCAACGCGTCTCACTTCACCGTCGAGGACCTGACGACGGCGACCCACTCCCACGAGCTGGTGCCGCGGCCGGAGGTTCACGTGCACGTCGACGTCGCCCATCGCGGCCTCGGCACGGCGGCGTGCGGGCCCGATACCCATCCGCGGCACCTCGTCGGCGGTGGACGCCACCGTTGGGCCTGGAGCCTCGCGGTCGTGCGATGATGAGCGCCGCATGAGCGACCTCGCAGACTTCAGCCTCGCCGACGCGTGGGAGACGATCGCCGATGTCGTCGGCGACGCGCCGGCCCTGTACCACCAGGACATCGTCCGTACCTGGGCCGAGTTCGAGGAGCGGTCCGCCCGGTTGGCGTCGGTCCTTCTCGCCCACGGCGTCGGTCACGACTCGAAGGTGGCCCACTATCTGTACAACGGGCCCGAATACCTCGAGGCGACGTTCGCGTCGTTCAAGGCCCGTGCGGTCCCGGTCAACGTCAACTACCGGTACACCGACGCCGAACTCTCCTACCTGCTCGACAACTCCGACGCCGAGGCGATCGTCGTCGACACGACCTTCGCGGACCACGTCGAACGCCTCCTGCCCTCCCTCCCGAAGGTGAAGCTCGTCGTCGAGGTCGGTGGTTCCGTTGGGATCGAGGGGCGAGGCGGGGTGGCGTGGGTCGGCTACGAGGAGGCCATCGCCGCCGCCGAGCCGGCCCCCCGCATCGCCCGGTCTGGCGATGACCTGTGGTTCCTCTACACCGGCGGCACGACGGGGATGCCCAAGGGCGTCATGTGGCCGCACCGGTCGCTGTTCGGCACCGGAGCCGCGACGTTCAAGAACTTCAAGCTGCCCCTGCCGGCGACCCTCGACGAACTGGCCGACTCCGTCCGCACCATCCACGCGGAGCACGAAACCATCCGGCCTGTTGCCCGCGGCGCCGCTGATGCACGGCACGTCCGCGATTGCGAGCTGGGGCGTCATGTGTGCGGGCGGGGCGATCAACACGCTGGCTTCCCGGAGCTTCGATCCCGCCGAGTTGCTCGAGGCGGTCCAACGCAACCGGGTCACCAACCTGACGATCGTCGGCGACGCGTTCGCCAAGCCGATCATCGCCGAGCTCGAGCGTGCGGAGTCCGCCGGCTCGCCCTACGAACTGTCGAGCCTCCGGCTCGTGATCAGCTCGGGCGTCATGTGGTCGCAGCAGACGAAGGACGCGCTGCTGGCTCGTGCCGACGTTCTCTGCGCCGACCTGTTGGGCAGCTCCGAAGGAGTGGGCTTCGCCAACTCCGTCGCCAAGCGCAACCGTCCCGCACCCACGGCGCGGTTCCGGCTCGGTGAGCATGCCCAGGTCTTCACCGAGGAGGGCGTGGCGGTCGAGCCGGGCTCCGGGGAGCGTGGCCTGCTTGCCGTCGGCGGTCCGATCCCGATCGGCTACTACAAGGACCCCGAGAAGTCCGCCGGCACGTTCCGGCCGTTCGGCGGCCGGGTGTGGTCGGTGCCCGGCGACTGGGCGACCGTCGACGCCGACGGCACGATCACCTTGCTCGGACGGGGTTCGGTGTGCATCAACACCGCCGGCGAGAAGGTGTTCCCCGAAGAGGTCGAGGAGACGCTGAAGACCCACGCCGCGGTACGCGACGCCAACGTGGTCGGGGTCCCCGACGACAAGTGGGGCCAGGCCGTGGTAGCGGTCGTCTCGTTCGAACCCGGTGCGTCCGCGGCCACCGCCGACCTCGTCGCACACTGCCGCGAGACGCTGGCCGGATACAAGGTGCCCAAGCGTTTCGAGGTGGTCGACGTGGTGCGGCGTGGCCCCAACGGCAAGGCCGATTACCGGTGGGCCGCGTCCGTGGCCTCGGGCGCGTGAAACGGGCGGCGCTCGTCGTTGCGGCGCTGCTCGCTACGGCGTGTTCGGGGAGCGATGCCACGAAGGCGCCGGCGCGTGAGTCGGCACCCGACTTCCTGGTCGAGCGCCTCGGCGGCACCACGTCGGCGCGAGAGTTCCGTGGGCGTCCGTTCAACCAGTCGGCGCGGTCGCTCAACAACGCCGAGTTCCGTCGGTTCGGCACCGGGGCGCTGGTCTTCGACGCGCACTTCACCGCGGAACAGGGGCTCGGACCGGTGTTCAACGAGGACTCCTGCCTCAGCTGCCATCTCGACGGCGTCGTGTTCAAGGAACACACCGACGACGACCCCGGCCCCGGTCTGCTCCTCCGCCTCAGCGTGCCCGGCACGTCCGAGCACGGCGGGCCGGTTCCCGAACCGACCTACGGGCTGCAGCTGCAGACGAGCAAGGTGGTCGGGGCCACCGCCGAAGGTCGGCTCGACGTCGAGTGGGAGTACCGCGCCGGCCGGTATCCCGACGGCACCGAGTACGAGCTGCGCGCTCCCACGTTCACGGTCTCCGATCTCGCCGGTGGTCCGCTCGCCGCCGACGTGTTGACGTCGGCGCGCATCGCCCCGCCCATGACGGGGATGGGGCTCCTCGAGGCGATTCCGGTTGCCTCGCTCGAGGCCGCTGCCGACCCCGAGGACGCGGACGGCGACGGCATCTCGGGTCGACTCAATCAGGTCTGGGACAGTGCGTCGGGCTCCACGATGGCCGGACGCTTCGGTTGGAAGGCGGGTCAACCGACCGTGCGTCAACAGAGCGTGGGAGCGCTCCACGACGACATGGGCATCACCTCGCCCGACGTCCCCGAGACGTGCCACAACCAGGGCTCGCTGTGCACCGTCGAGCCCGGAGCCGACGACGAACCCGAGATGTCCGCCACCGACATGGACGACCAGGTGTTCTACAACCGGACGATCGCCGTGCCGATCGCCCGCAACGTCGACGACGCTGCCGTCGTCCGTGGCGCCAACCGGTTCGTCGACGTCGGGTGCTCGTCGTGCCACACGACGACGCAGCAGTCGGGCGACGACGAGATCGCCGGTCTGGCCGGCCAGACGTTCCACCCGTTCACCGACCTGCTCCTCCACGACATGGGCGACGGTCTGGCCGACGGTCGTCCCGAGTTCGAGGCGTCGGGGCGGGAGTGGCGCACCGCCCCGCTGTGGGCGCTCGGCCGGCGTGCGGAGACCACGGGGTTCAGTTCGTTCCTCCACGACGGTCGCGCCCGCGACTTCGAGGAGGCGATCCTGTGGCACGACGGCGAGGCCCGGGCGAGTCGCCGGGCATTCATGGCCCTGACCCGCCAGGAGCGTTCCGACCTCCTCGCCTTCCTCGCCGCGCTGTAGCGGTCGCCTGCCCGAGGATGGTGCGCTGGCGCGCCCGTTCGGGACCGTCGGCGCACCAACCTCGCAGTCCGCCGTCAGGTGCGCTGACTGTCAGGGCTCGCCACACATACTTGTGGAATGCCGACCAACGCCTTGAGCGTTGTGTCCGAGCTCGCAGCCTCTCAACACAACGTCTTCACCCGTCGCCAGGCTGCCTCCCGAGGAATCACCCGAAAGCAACTGCACCGACTCATCGAGTCCGGTGTCATCGTGGCGATCGAGAGCGGCGGTCTCGTTGTGCTCCCCGACCGGGGCCGGCCGTCGTGGCACCAGCGCGTCATCGGTGCGGTGCTCGATCATCCGGGAACCGTCGCATCCCACATCACGGCCGCGCGTCTCGACGGCGTCGACGGCTTCGAGGCGGTCGACGACATCGAGCTCAGCGTGCTGCGACCGCGGGTCGTTCGGATTCCCGGGGTCACCGTCCACCGCGTGACGCAGCTCGACGCATGCGACGTCGTGAGGTGCGGCCCGATTCGGTGCACCAACCGGGCTCGCACGTTGTGCGACCTCGGCGCCAGCACCGAACCGCTGATGGTCGAGCGGGCCCTCGATGATGCCGTCAGGCGGGGCGCGAGCGTGCGCTGGATCCGATCGACCGCCGATCGCCTGCACGGGCCGGGGCGTCCCGGTACCCGCCACCTTCTCGCTGCCCTCGACCGGCTGGAGCGTGGCGGTCGGGTGCGGGATTCGTGGTTCGAGAAGCTGGTCGAGTTGTGCCTCGACGACCCGACGATCGGGCGCTTCGAGCGTCAATACGAGCTACGTGACGACCGCGGCCGGCATGTGGCGCGATTCGACCTCGCCGTGCCCGATGTGAAGCTCGGCATCGAGGCGCACAGTCGGGAGCACCACTTCGGTGAGGAGGCGCGGATGAGCGATGAGCACCGTGACCAGGCGGCCGCCGAGCTGGGTTGGGACGTGATGTACCTGGGGTATGGATCCATCCGGTCGCCGAACGCGGTCCGGGAGCGGGTGCGAGCGCGGGTCGAGGCTCGGTGGCGCCTGATGCATCCCGACGGGGCGTGAGGATGGTGCGCTGGCGCGCCCGTTCGGGGCCGCCGGCGCACCAACCTGCCGACCGACCTTGCCATGGCGGTCTGCCCACGCCGACCTTCGTCCGCGAGACTGGGCGCCATGTTTGCCCTCAACCTGTCCGACGGGGCGCAGCACGCCGTCGAGGTGGCGATCCGGGTCGTCGTGATCATCGCGGTCGCCACGCTCGTGCGGCTGCTGATCCACCGGACCATCAGCCGCGCCACGAGCCAGATGACGTCCCGGTTCTCGTCGCGCACCATCGTGTCGACGATCGGCGGAGCCCTCACGTCGACCGACTCCACCAACCGGATCGAGGCCCGCGCCAACACCATCGAGGCGATGAGCACGTCGCTGGCGACCTGGATCATCGGGATCGTCGCCACCCTCATGGTGCTCGGCGAGCTCGACATCAACCTGGCCCCGCTCCTGGCCGGTGCCGGGATCGCCGGCATCGCGATCGGTTTCGGGGCGCAGAACCTCGTGCGTGACGTGCTCGCGGGGTTCTTCGTGCTCGTCGAGGACCAGTACGGCGTCGGGGACATCATCGATGCCGGCCCCGCCAGCGGCACCGTCGAGCGGATCTCCCTGCGGTCGACACAGCTCCGCGATCTCGCCGGCACGGTGTGGCACATCCCCAACGGCACGATCCTCCGGGTGGGCAACAAGAGCCAGAACTGGGCCCGCGCCATCGTCGAGATCGTCATCCCGTACAGCGCGGACGTGCGCAAGGCCCGCGGCATCATGGCCGAAGTCGCCGCCCAGATGGCGACCGAGGAGGCATGGGAGGCCGCGATGCGCGTCGGCGGCGTGGCCGACGACCAGGGCATCTCGGCGATGTCGCCGCTCGGGATGACGCTGCGTCTCGTCGTCGACACCGAGCCGAAGTCGCAGTGGGGTGTGGAGCGGGAGCTCCGCCTCCGCATCAAGGAGGCGTTCGACGCTGCAGGCATCGTGTTGGAGGTCCACCAACCACCGCCACCAGCGCCCTAGCCTCGCGGCGCAGACGGGTCCGCGTCCGCGCCCGCGACGGCTGAGGAGGTGAGCACACGTGCAGAAGAGAATCGGCTTGCTCAGCTCGCTCGCCCTCGTCGCCTTCCTGTACCTGATCTGGAAGGACCCGAGCGGCACCGCCGACCTGTTGTCGGGGTTCTTCAACGCGGTGGGCGGGTTCTTCAGTGATCTCTGGCAAAAGCTCGGAGACTTCTTCTCGAGCCTGTTCGGGTAGTGGGCGAGCGAGCTCCCCGTCGGCGATGGTTCACGCGGCCCGGCGAGCTCGCCGAGCAGTACGTCACCGATGACGAGCTCATCTACTTCGACGGTGCGCCCGATCTCCGGGCGTGGATCTGGACGCAGTGGCTCGAACTGGCCGTCATGGTGTCGGTCGTCGTGATCATGTTGGTGGCCCGCGAGAGCCGGGTCACCGTCCTCGGGCTGATCGGCGAGATCTGGCTGCTCGCCACCCTCGGCTGGCGGCTGGCCGACCAGGCGTACACGAGGTACGTGCTCACCGACCATCGGGCGCTCCGCGTGTCGGGTGTGCTCCGCCGTGACTACGAGTGGATCTCCTGGAAGAAGGTCACCGACGTCTCCGTGCATCGGAGCCTCTTCGACCGCTGGTTCGGCACCGCGACGATTCAGATCCAGAGCGCCAACGAGATGTCCAAGTTCAAGGCGATGGACGACGTCCCGAACCCGGTCTCGTTCGCCGAGACCATCGTCGACCTGGTCAACGGCGCCCGCTGACTCCGCGTTCATCGTGTGATCCCACCGGGACAGAACCGGTCAGGTTCGGACTGCGGCTACCAGGTGAGGTCGAGGGTGGCCCGCATGGTGGCCTCGAACGTCTCGTCGTCCATCGTCGAGCGCACCCCGAGCACGAGGTCGGCGTCGGCACCGACGCGCACCCGGAACGGCGTGGACGGGTCGTCGATGGCGTCGGCGATCGCGGCGGCGACGACCTCGGGCCCGGGGCGCTCACCGGCGACCTTGTCGTCGGAACCGTTCCACTGGTCGCGCAACTCGTCGTACACCGACAGGTGGTCGCCGTGGCTGATTCGCTCGCGTCCCGGTTCGTAGGCGGCTCCCGAAGCGATGTATCCGGGCTCGATCAGCACCACGCGGATGCCGAAGTGGCCGATCTCGTAGCGCAGGACCTCGGAGAAGCCCTCGAGTGCGTGCTTGGACGCGCAGTAGGCACCGCCGAACGGGATGCCGATGCGGCCCTGCACGGAGCCGACGTTGACGATGACGCCACCGCCCCGCTCCCGCAGCTGGGCGATCACGGCCTGGGACACCAGGACCGGCCCGACGACGTTGGTCTCGAGCACGCGGCGGAGGGCCTCGGCGGGGTACCCCTCGATCGGACCGGGCTCGCTCAGGCCGGCGTTGTTGACGATGCCGTCGAGGTCGCCGGCGGCGGCGATCGCCCGTGCGACCGACGCTTCGTCGGTCACGTCGAGCTGCAGCCGATCGGCGACATCGAGGTCGTGCAGCGCGTCGACACGGCGGGCGGTGGCGACGACCTCGTGGCCCCGTTTCGTGAGCTCGATCGCGGTCGCCCGCCCGATTCCGGTGGCGGCCCCGGTGACCAGGATCCTCATCGGACGCCCCTCACGGCGCCGTGACGGCGCTGTGGTCGACGACGGTGAGGGTCTCCAGGTCGGCGGTCTCGTCGAAATGCCGGACGCTGAATGCCGCCAGGGCTTCGTCGGAGATGAACATCGCCGACGGGGGAGTGCCCTCGTCGCGGGAGCGGACGAATTGCTTGTCGTTGCGCAGGTACGGCCGGTAGAAGTCGAGGGCATCGTCGAGGAGGGCGTCGGCCTCGCGCAGCTCGGAGCGGTCCTCGATCAACTCGAGGCGGAGCCGTTCGATCGAGCTCTCGGGCCCGACCCGAGCCCGCTCGAGGGTGACCGGGAACGGGTTGGTGAGGTGGAAGTACGAGAGTTCGTCGCCGCCGTGGCCGCCGTCGGCGAGGTCGACCGCCTCGGACACCAACAGGTCGACCGGAACGAGGTTCAGCGACGACTGGGGTTCGAGGAAGAGCTGGACACGGTTGTTGTCGAGGTAGCCGGCCTCGTTGCCCTCGACGAGCCCGCAGAACTTCGACAGGCCTCGGAGGAAGCCGTAGTAGCCGCTCGATGACGTCGACCGGTAGGTGGACATGTTGCCGATGACGATGGACGGTCGCATGATGCGGACCCGGTCGAACGCCCCGGCCCGGTCGACCACGAGGTCCTCGCCCTGGCGCTTGGACGCCTCGTACCAGTTGTTCGGCTCGTAGCTCGGGTCGAACGGCTCCTCGTGCACCTCGCCGGTACGAATGCCAGCGACGTAGGCGGTGCTGATGTGGTTGAGCTCGCCGATGCCGAGCCCGGTGATGGCGTCGAGCAGGTGGCGTGTGCCGTCGACGTTGGTGCCGACGATCTCGTCCTTGTGGCGGTCCTCGTAACGGAGCGATGCGGCGGAGTGCCAGCACTCGTCGGCCGGTGCCGCTGCGAGGATCGCACGGGCCTCGTCGCTCAGACCGAGGTCCTCGGCGGCAATGTCACCCGCGAGCGGGACCAGCCGGTCGAGGCGGTCCTCCACCAGGTGGGTGACCCCGGCGGCCTCGGCGGCGGCGACGATCGCTCCCCGCAGGCGTTCGTGTACGTCGCCGTGCGGCCGGACGAGGCAGTAGATGCGCTCGCGATCACGCTGCAACAGCTCGACGGCCAGGCTGCTACCGAGGAAACCGGTTGCGCCGGTGAGGAAGGAAGTACGTGGGTTCAAGGGGGGAGCACCTTGCTCGAAGGCCGGACGGGCCGGCGGAGTCGGCGCCCACAAGGGGCGGCGTGGGTGGTGTTCGGAACGCCAACGAAGTTAGCTCCCCGGCCCGCGGGAACGTGACCGAGTCCTCACATTGTCTGGCATCGCCTGCTCCGGCATGCAAGGGTGGTCGCCGATGACCGTGCCTGCCTCTCCCCGGGCGCCGCTCACGGATAGAACCGTTGCGCTGGCCTTCGAAGGATTCGTGCGAGCCGCGCTCCGCACCCACATCTCGATGACCGTGATCGGTCGCGAGAAGTTGCCGGCGGGCGGGTTCGTGATCGTGAGCAACCACTCGTCCCACCTCGATGCGGTGGTCCTGATGCACGTGTGCGGAGGACGGTTCGACCGCTTCCACCTCGCCGCCGCCAGCGACTACTTCTTCGGCATGGGCCCCCAGCAACCCGACGGGCCGAAGGTGTCGAAGTTCGGTCGGGTCCTCCGCTCGGCGCTCAACTTGGAGCCGATGCCTCGCCGTCGCCAGGACGGCGACACCGCCGAACGCGAGCGGGCGATCCGCTCGGCGTTCGACAACCTTCGGGCCACGTGCCGGCGTGGAGACGTGGTCGTCTACTTCCCCGAGGGCTCGCGGTCACCCGACGGCACGATCCGGCGGTTCCGCAGCGGCATCGACGAGCTCGCTGCCGAACTCGACGAGCCGGTCATCCCGGTGTACATCGACGGCGCGCACGCGCTCTGGCCGAAGGGCAAGCGGTGGACCCGCCGTGGCGCACTGACGATCACCATCGGCGACGCCATGACGTCCACCCCCGACGGGCCGCCCCTGGCGGCACGTCTCGAGAACGAAATCCGTCGTCTCGGCGGCGAACGAAGCGACAGCAGGGAGCAACCCATGGAGCACATGAAGTGGTGGGGATGGGGCGACGCGAACGTGTCGTTCACCCACGCCGACAAGCCCGAACTCGGCCCGTTCATCCGGGAGAAGATCGACATCGACCTCGACGGTCGCCCGTCGAAGGTCCTCGACTTCGACGACCTCGACATCGCGGAGCCGATCATCGGCGACGAGTTCGCCGCCGCCCTGTCGGGAGCGCTGCGCGACGACCAGATCACCTCCGACGCCATGGAGCGTGTTGTCCACACGTACGGCAAGAGCCTGCGCGACCTGGTGCGTATCCGCCGTGGCGACCTCGGCCGTCTGCCCGACCTGATCGTGTACCCCGAGAACGAGGACGAGGTCGGTGCGATCATGGCCGCGGCCCTCGCGAACGACGTGGTCGTCATCCCCTTCGGTGGTGGCACGAACATCTCCGAGAGCCTCGAACCGCCCCGCGGTGAGCGCCGCACGGTCGTCTCCGTCGACATGCAGAAGATGGACCAGGTGCTCGAGATCGACGAGGCCGCCCGCACCGCCCGGGTGCAGGCCGGGGTGTTCGGCCCCCACCTCGAGGAACAGCTGAACCGCACCGGTTGGACGCTCGGGCACTTCCCCGACAGCTTCACGTACTCGACGCTCGGCGGCTGGATCGCGACGCGCTCGTCGGGCATGCAGTCCGACAAGTACGGCGACATCGCCGACATGACCAGCGGCCTGCGCGCCGTCACGCCCGCCGGTGTGCTCGTCACGCGGTCGCTGCCCTCCAAGTCGACGGGCCCCGACGTCAACCAGATGATGATCGGCAGCGAGGGCCGTCTCGGCATCATCACCGAGGCCACGGTGCAGGTCCATCGCCAGCCCGAGGTCCGCAAGATCCTCGGCTACCTGTTCCCCACGTGGACGGCGTCGCTGAAGTGCATGGCCGAGATCGCCGAGAGCGCTGCCACGCCGTCGGTGACCCGGGTGTCCGACCCCAACGAGACCAAGTTCTCGTTCGCCACGAAGAAGGCGGGCGGCTTCATGGACAAGTTCCAGTCGACCGCCCTCCAGCAGTTCCTCAAGCGGGTCAAGCACTACGACATGGAGGACGCCTGCCTGAGCTTCATCGGGTACGAGGGCGACGACCAGCACGTGAAGCTGCAGCGGAAGCTCGTCGGCGAGATCGTGTCAAGAAGCACGGCGGCATCTGCGTCGGCTCCGGCCCCGGCGAGATGTACGACCAGAAGAAGTTCGACACGCCCTACATCCGCGACTTCCTGCTCGACCTACGGCGGTCTGGCCGACGTGTCGGAGACCTCAGCGCCGTGGAGCAAGCTCGAACCGCTCTACGACGGAGTGGTCGCCGCGGCGCCAACAAGGCGTTCGCCGAGCTGGGCGTCGCGGGCTGGATCATGTCGCACCTCTCGCACTCGTACCACTCGGGTGCGTGCCTGTACTTCACGTTCGCCTTCGCCGACGACTCCGAGCTCGACCTGGAGCAGTACGACACGGTCAAGAACGCGATCCAGCAGGCGTTCATCGACTTCCGCGGCACGGTCTCGCACCACCACGGCGTGGGCCTTGAGCACGCTCCGTGGCTCGAGCAGGACATCTCGCCCGCGGGCGTCAGCATCGTGCGAGCGTTGTTCGACGGCGTCGACCCCGGCCACCAGCTGAACCCCGGCAAGATCGTCGAGTAGTCCCCAGCCGCCGGGCCTTCCTCGTTTTGCCCTGCAAAACGATCGGTTCGCCGATTGAACTGCAGGGCAGAACCGGTGCGCACCGTCGTGGCAGACTCGCCGCCATGGCACACCCTCGGAAGTTCAGGTTCGGCGCCGAGCTGAAGGGTCCGTTCCCGGGCCTCACGTGGCAGCAGACGGTGCAGCGCGTGGAGGAGCTCGGGTATTCGACGCTGTTCGTTCCCGATCACTTCCAGCTCCAGTACGGCCCGATCACCGCGATGGCGTCGGCCGCCGCCTACAGCGACACCCTCCACGTCGGGTCGCTCGTGTTCGACAACGACTACCGGCACCCGGTGACG
This sequence comes from Microthrixaceae bacterium, assembly GCA_037045585.1. Classification (GTDB taxonomy): domain Bacteria; phylum Actinomycetota; class Acidimicrobiia; order Acidimicrobiales; family Microtrichaceae; genus SSF14. The sequence continues at coordinate 41,809 of JBAOIR010000049.1, read as the reverse complement.
CTCGCCATGGAGATGGCGACCATCGACGAGATCAGTCAGGGTCGGCTGGAGTTCGGCATCGGTGCCGGTTGGAAGACGCTCGACTACGAGCAGTCGGGCATCCCGCTCGATCCGCCCAAGGTGCGCGTCGAACGGATGATGGAAGCGGTCGTCGCCATCAAGGCGCTGTTCGGCCCCGATCCCGTCGATCTCGCCGGCCAGCACTACCAGCTCGCCGGCGTCACCGGCACGGTGCCCCACACCCCCGGTGGCCCGCCCCTGCTCATCGCCGGCGGCGCCAAGCGCATGTTGCGGTTCGCCGGCGAGCACGCATCGATCGTGGGCGTGAACCCGTCGATCCACTCCGGTGCCATCGACGCCGACTCTGCCGCCGACGCGTTGGCCGAGCGGATGGACCAGAAGGTGGCGTGGGTCAAGGAGGGGGCGGGGGAGCGCTTCGACGACCTCGAGATCAACGCCTGGGTCGCGGTCGCGTCACTCACCGATGACGCTGCCGGGTTCGCCGAGGTGCTCGCGCCCGGCTTCGGCCTCGACGGCCAGGATCCCCTCGCCGTGTTGGACTCGCCGATGACGATGGTCGGCACCGTCGAGGAGATCGGCGAGCGTCTGCACGAGCGCCGCGATCGCTGGGGCTTCAGCTACCACGTCGTGCAGGGCGACAAAGCGCTGGAGATGGCGCCGGTGGTCGCCGCCCTCGCCGGTCTGTAGCGAGCCTGAGCGGAGGTGGCCGAGGCCGTCGGATCGCTGAGGTACCGCAGCGTAAGCAGCTCCCGAGGGACGAGGGAGCGAGCCTGAGCGGAGGTGGCCGAGGCCGTCAGGACAGCTGTTCCGACAGGTAGTTCTGGAGGCCGACCTGCTCGATGGCGGTGAGTTGGGTCTCGAGCCAGTCGGCGTGCTCCTCCTCGGCGACGAGGATCTCCTCGAAGAGGTGACGGGTGCCGTTGTCGGCGGCGGCCACGCAGGCGGCGATGCCACGGTTGAGGCGTTCGACGGCCTCGTACTCGACGGCGAGGTCGTTGCGGAACTGCTCTTCGACGTTCTCGCCGACGCGGAGTGCCGACAGACGCTGCAGGTTGGGGACACCGTCGAGGAAGAGGATCCGGTCGATCAGGATCTCGGCGTGCTTCATCTCGTCGATCGACTCGTCGCGGATGTGGTGCGCAAGCTTCCCGTAGCCCCAGTTCTGGCACATCTTGGCGTGGATGAAGTACTGGTTGATGGCCGTGAGCTCGGAGGTGAGGACCTCATTGAGCAGTTCGATGATCTCCGCGTTGCCCTGCATGGAGCGCAGGCTAGTAGGTCGCAGCGACGATTCGGCTCAGGCGGCGTTGGACTGATCGAGCGACTCGGTGGACCGGTCGAGCTCGGCGAGCAGGTCCTCCAGGTGCTCCACGCACGTGCCGCAGTCGCGGCCGGCGCCGCACTTCTCACCGATCGAGTCGACGCAAGATGCGCCGGCAGCGATGGTGTTGCGGACGGTCGACTCGAAGACGGCGTGACACGAGCACACGAGCATGTGTTCAGCATACCTAACAGCGATCCGCAGTGCTACCTGTTCGACCCGACGAACTCTCGCGGACGTTCGGGGGATCGGAACCGCCGAAACCGCCGTGCCGTCATGTAGACATGTCGCCGTGCCGAGCGAGGTTCCAGATGGGGGCAGCGTGCCCGTCGTCCGCGACCTGCGCCCCGCGCTCGGTCCACTGGTCCTGCACCCGACGTTTGCCAAGGCGACCGCCGCGCCGGGCAAGGTCAGTGCCGCGATCGTCGACGCGGTGGTCCCGCGCCTCGCTCCGGTGCTCGGACCGTGGCGCCAGGCCGGCCGCATCGTCGACGACGGTCTCGGCCAACTCCGCGACCTGACCGGCGGCCTGTGGGTCTGGTGGCATGCCAACACGTCGCTTCGCGATCGCCTGCCCCGCTACATCGCACTCGTCCTCTGCGTTGTGTACTTCGTGATCTTCGAGCGTCTCGTCTGGCTCCGTCACGACCACTTCGGATCCTTCGACTACGACCTCGGCATGTACGACCAGGGCATCTGGCAGCTGTCCCACGGGCGGGGGTTCATGACGGTGCGCGGCATGCACGTCTTCGGGCACCACGCCAACATCGGCTACCTGCTCTTCGTGCCCTTCTACTGGATCGGGATCGGTGGCCCGCAGTTCCTCGACTTCGTCAACACGCTCGGCATCGTGGCGGTCGCCCTGCCGATCTTCGGACTGGCCACCAAGCACCTGAAGTCCGCGTGGGCGGGGTGCTTCCTCGTGTTCGCGTACCTCTTCCACTTCTCGCCCCAGTGGAAGATCCAAGAGACGTTCCACCCCGAGAGCCTCGCGGCGCCGCTCCTCGTGGGAGCGCTGTACTTCGCCTCGCTCGGCCGGTGGCGGGCGTACGCGCTCTGCATCTGTGGCGCATTGATCTGGAAGGAGGACGTCGCCCTGGCGACGTCGGTCATCGGCCTCGCCGTCGCACTGATGTTCCGCCAGGTGAAGATCGGAGCGCTCACGATCGCCGGGTCGGTGGCGTGGTTCGTGATCGCCACACGGGTGATCATCGAGCACTTCTCACCGGCGGGCGCTGTGTTCGACAGCCTGTTCGGGCCGCTCGGGTCGAGCGCCACCGACCTCGTCCGCAACGCGGTCGTCCACCCCTCGCGCCTCACCACCACCATCAAGTGCCACGGCTTCTTCGACGGCCGACTCGAATCGCTCCCGGTGCCCGTCGAGGGCGTGGGGTGTCCCGACCCGGGCGCGGTCGCCGCCTACGCGAGCGCAACGAACCCGGCGCCGCAGGGGCTCGCGACGCTCATGGGCCCGTACGGCTACCTGTCGTTCGCGAACCCGCAACTCCTGGCGATCGGGCTCCCACAACACGTCGTGAACTCGGCGACGACCGCGAACTTCACCTGGGACCTCCGCTGGCACTACGCCCTGTTCCCGTACCTCGGCGCGCTCGTGGGGTCGGTATGGACCGTCATCCGTCGACGCCGCATGGTCGTCGCCTGGGCGTTGATCGCCGTGATGGTCATCGGCGTGATCTCGACATACCAGCGCGGCGTCGGCCCGTGGACCGACAACCACAACGGCGGGTGGTGGCCCCTCACCGATTCGCCGATCAACGCCGACTACCGGGCCGCCATTGCCGACATTCCCGACGACGCCCGGGTGACGGCCTCGTACTTCCTCGTGCCGCACCTGTCGCACCGGGAGTACATCTACACGTTCCCCAATCCGTGGCGATCGTCGAACTACGGGGCGGGCGGCACACTCGTGACCCCGCCCGACCAGAACACCATCGACGATCTCGTGGTCGACCGGGCGCCGCTGAACCCAGAGGACCAGGCGCTCTTCGACGCCATCATGGACTCCGGGCAGTTCGAGGTCGCCTACCGTCGCCAACGCAACGACGGTGGGCGGATGAGCGACGTCATCCGCCTCTCCCGGGTGAAGGACGGTCCCGCGATCGCGCAACCTCCGGTCGTACCCGTGGTCACCGCGGCCACGCTGCCACCGGTCACCACGACGACGGCGCCGGCGGCGGCCGGCGAGCAGCTGTCGCCGACCCCGTCGAGCTGATCCGCCGACCCTGACCGACCCGACCTGACCGTGACGATCGTCAGGTTTCGGTGACAGGGGCGAGCACCGTGACGACGGAGAACTCGTCACCCGGCTCCATGATCAGCTCGGCGACCTTGCCGGTGTCGCGGACGTCGGTGACGACCATCTCGAGCGCTGCAATGCGCTCGTGGGAGTCGGTCACCGTGACGGTCTCGATCTCGGCCTTCATGCCGACCTTCGCCTCGGACTTGGCGCGGCGGATCTCCCGCAGCACGTCGGACGCCACGCCCATCACGAGCGGGTTCCACGCGCCGGCGGCGTCGCGGAGGTCGGACGACGACGGCCACTCGGTGCGGTGGATCGAGCCGTCCATCCACCACGACCACACCTCCTCGGTCGCGAACGGGAGGAACGGCGCCAGCAGGCGCTGCAGGGTGGACAGCGCTCGCGCCAGCGCGTTCGCTGCCGAGGCGGCGGGACCACCGTCGCCGTAGGCACGCAGCTTCACCAACTCGAGGTAGTCGTCGCAGAACCACCAGAAGAACGCCTCGGTGCGCTCGAGTGCTCGGGCGTAGTCGAAGCCCTCGAACGCCGCCGTGGCGTCATCGACGAGAGCGGCCAGGTCGGCGAGCATCGCGGAGTCGATCGGCTCGTGGACCTCGCCGTCGGGGTCGCCGCCGAACGAGAGCGCGAACTTCGAAGCGTTCAGGAGCTTGATGGCGAGGCGACGCCCGACCTTCATCTCCTTCTCGTCGAACGCCGTGTCGGTGCCCGGTCGACCCGATGCCGCCCAGTAGCGGACGCCGTCGGACCCGTAGGTCTCGAGCAGGCCCATCGGTGTGACGACGTTGCCCTTCGACTTCGACATCTTCTTGCGGTCGGGGTCGAGGATCCACCCCGACATCGCGGCGTTGCTCCACGGCGCGGTACCGAACTCCGCGTCGGAGCGGACCATCGTCGAGAACAGCCACGTGCGGATGATGTCGTGGCCCTGCGGACGCAGGTCCATCGGGAAGGTGCGGGAGAACAGGTCGTCGTCGTCAACCCACCCGCACGCGATCTGCGGCGTCAGCGACGAGGTGGCCCACGTGTCCATGATGTCGGGGTCGCCCATGAAGCCGTCGGGCTGGTTGCGCTGGGACTCGTCGTAACCCGGAGGGCAGTCGGTCTGCGGGTCGATCGGCAGGGACTCCTCGGTGGGGACCAGCGGGTCGTCGTAGCTGGGGTTGCCGTCGCCGTCGAGCCGGTGCCACACCGGGATCGGGACACCGAAGTACCGCTGGCGGCTGACGAGCCAATCGCCGTTGAGGCCGTTGACCCAGTCGCTGTACCGCGCCTGCATGTACGACGGATGCCACGTGAGCTCGTCGCCGCGGGCGACGAGTCGGGCGCGCAGGTCGAGGTCGCGGCCGCCGTTGCGGATGTACCACTGGCGCGACTGGACGATCTCGAGCGGCTTGTCGCCCTTCTCGTAGAACTTGACCGGGTGCGTGATCGGGCGGATGTCACCGACCAGGTTGCCCGACTCGGTCAGCAGTTCGACCATGACCGCTCGGGCGCCGTTCGCCGCCTTGCCGGCGAAGCGGGCGTAGGCGTCGCGGGCGGCATCGGTGGACAGCCACCGCGGGGCCTCGTGCTGGAAGCGACCGTCGCGACCGATGACGGCGCGGGCCGGCAGGTCGAGCTCGCGCCACCACGTGACGTCGGTGGTGTCGCCGAACGTGCAGATCATCGCCGCGCCGGTGCCCTTCTCGGGATCGGCGAGATGGTGGGCGACGATCGGGACCTCGACCCCGAAGACCGGCGTCGTCACCGTCGTGCCGAACAGCGGCTGGTAGCGCTCGTCGTCGGGGTGGGCGACGACCGCGACGCAGCTGACGAGCAGCTCGGGACGCGTCGTCGACACCATGAGGTGTGGTTCGCCGGTCGGGCCGGCGGCGGCGCTGTCGGTGAGCGGGAACGTGATGTCGTGGTAGGCGCCCGGCCGCTCCTGATCCTCGAGTTCGGCCTGACTGACCGCCATCTGGAACGTGACGTCCCAGAGGCAGGGTGCCTCGGCCGAGTAGGCCTCGCCGTGGGCGAGGTTGCGGAGGAACGCGCGCTGGCTCGTGCGACGGGCCGTGCGGCCGATCGTCGTGTACATGGTCGACCAGTCGACCGACAGACCCAGGTGGGTCCACATGTCCTGGAAGACCTGCTCGTCCTCGCCGGTCAGCCGTTCGCACAGCTCGATGAAGTTACGGCGGCTCACGGCGACGAAGTCCTGTCGCTTCGCTGCCGGCTTCTCCGGCGGGGTGAACCCGGGCTCGTAGGGGAGCGTGGCATCGCACCGCACCCCGTAGTAGTTCTCGACGCGGCGCTCGGTGGGAACGCCGTTGTCGTCCCAACCCATCGGGTAGAAGACCTGCTTGCCACGCATGCGCCAGAAGCGGGCGATCGTGTCGGTGTGGGTGTAGCTGAAGACGTGGCCGACGTGGAGGGAGCCCGAGACCGTGGGCGGCGGTGTGTCGATCGCGAAGACGTCGGAACGTTCGGCGCTGCGGTCGAACGTGTACGTGCCCTCCTCGGCCCATACCGCGCCCCACTTGGCCTCGAGGCCCTCGAGGCCCGGCTTCTCGGGGGTGGTGGGTGTCGTTCTCGGTGTGGGCGCGGTACTCATAGCGCCGATCAGGTTAGTGCTGGGCCATCTGCCGGCCCCCAATGAGCTGCCGCCCCGTCAGCGTCGACTGCTACCTGGGCGTGGCGTCGTTCCACGGATCGTCGGCGTCGACCAGTGTCTGGTCGGCGCCGAGTGGTCGACCGGCGTGACGGATCTCGCCCGGCGTCGCGGACAGGCGTGCCACGAGCCCTTGCATGGTGACACCGTCGACGACCGGCAGCGTGTGACGCTCGGCCAGATGGGGATCGGCGGCGACGTCGGCCATGTCGTAGATCGGCGCGGCGGCGGCCTCGGCGGCCTCGAACGCGACGAGCACGTCGTCGGCGTCACGTTCGCCGATCCATTGCGCCATGCGGGCGTCGATCAGTTCGCGGTGAGCGACCCGGCCGGCGAACGTGTCGAGGTCGGGATGGTCGCCGAGCCCGATGAGCGCGATCACGCGCCGGGCAATGGTGTCGTGGCTCGAGCTGACGGCGATCCACCGGCCGTCGCGGCTCTGCCACGTGCCACGGGGCACCGAGTAGGGGATGCCCGACCCGAGTCGTGGCTGCAGGTAGCCGGTCGCCGTGTACGCGGCGGGCAGCGGCCCCATCGTCTGGAGGAGCGTGTCGAGGAGGTTGACGTCGACGACCTGGCCGACGCCGCTGTGCAACGCGGTCATGGTCGCGAACGCGGCGGACATCGCGGTCAGTTCGTCGGTGAGGGCGATCGGCGGCAACATCGGCGCGCCATCGGCCTCACCGTTCAGGCCAGCGAAGCCCGACATCGCCTCGGCGATCGTCGCGAAGCCGGGGCGGTTGGCGTAGGGGCCGTCCTGACCGAACCCGGTCACCCGGGTGATCACCAGGTTCGGGTTGCGGGCCAGCAGCTCGTCGGGGCCGAGGCCCAGCTTCTCGAGACCACCCGGTCGGAGGTTCTCGACCAGCACGTGCGCGCCCTCGGCGAGACGCAGCACCCGCTCCACGTCGGCGGGATCCTTCAGATCGAGGACGACACACCGCTTGTTGCGGCCGATGATCTTCCAGAACAGCGACGTTCCGTCGGGGTCGTTCGGATCGGGGAACCCCATCGCCCGCGTCGTGTCGCCACCCGGTGGTCGTTCGACGTTGATGACCGTGGCGCCGAAATCGGCGAGGTAGCGGGTGCAGCCGGGACCGGCGACGACCGTGGACAGATCGATCACGTTCAGGCCGGCGAGCGGGGGTGCGGGCATGTGAACGGTTCTAGCCGTTCAGGAGGATTCCCGGCGATGTGTGGGTACCGTGCCCAGCACTGTCCACCGAGTCCCGGGGTGATCCCATGAAGCACCTGTCCCGTTCCATCGTCGCGTTCACCCTCGTGTGCTCCCTGGGCGCGGGCCTGGCCGGTTGTTCGAGTGACGACGACGCCGACACGTCGACCGTCACGACGGCCGCACCTGCCGCCGATGATGCCGCGGCAACCGATGACACCCCGACCGAGGACACGCCGACCGAGGACGCGTCGGACGACTCGGCATCGTCGGACGCGGTCGACGACGTGTGTGGGCTCATCACCCCCGACGAGGTCGCGGCGATCGCCGGTGGGCCGGTGACGGTCGAGGAACAGCCCGGCGGTGGCTGCACGTTCAGTCAGGAAGATCCGCGAGCGGCGTCGATCGCCTTCAACACGTCGACGGCGAGCGACGACACCGACGGCTCCTTCAACGAGGCCCGCTACGGCGCGTTCGCCACGATCACCGATCCGACCAAGGAAGAGCCGGGAGTCGGCGACTACTCCGCCGTGGCCAGCGGTACCTTCGGTGGGGGTGAGAACGAGCAGGGCATCGGTCTCGTGCAGGTCGGTCTCACGATCGTGCAGGTAGGTGTGGTCCAGGCGAACGGGATCGATGGTGCTGCGGTCCGTGCCATGACCACCCAGGCCCTCGAGCTCGCGGCCGGCAAGCTCTAGTCACAGCCCGAACACGGTGGCGGCGACGGTGCCGCGGAGCCAGGACTCGTGACCCGGCCTCACGACGTGAGCACGGTCGCGATGCGGCGGTAGCGCGGGTCCTCGTCGCCGCAGATGCGGCCCACCCAGCGCATCACCTCGGCGGCGTCGATCGCCGTGCCGGCGTCGAGCATCGCGTCGACGTCGACCCAGTCCCTCGGTCGGTCGAACACGACCTTGCACACGGTGAGATGCGACGCCGACAGGATGCGGATCTCGGAGGCAGCGAACGGCACGGTCTCTGCGTCCCGGTCGGCGGCGTCGTGGAACGCGTCGTAGGAGAAGAACAGATCGACGGGTGTGGTGTCCCACATCACCCGTACCTGGCCGTCGCGTTCCGCCAGGGCGGCCGCCCCATCGACGTCGGCGCCCAGGGCTTGCAGCGGCCCGAGCACGTCGAACGCCGCGGTGGCGGGGACGAACACGTTGCAGTCGATGTCTCGCGTCGCCCGCGGTTCGGCGTGGTACGCGAGCGCGAGCGCTCCACCGAACGCGTGCGGGACATCGGTGAGCGCCGCGTCGATCGCGACGATGCGGTCAGGGAGGGAACGTGCCGTCACCCGACGCTGCTGCGGCGGCCCGAGTCGATGCGCGGGAATCGCAGGGGACCGGGAGGTCGGCGGACGGGGATCGCGTCGGCGAGGAGGAGGACGTCGACGAGCGCGGCCGCGTGCTGCTCGGGCGAGGCGAGCGTCGGGAGATCGCTGACGTGCTGGGCGAGCCGAAGCTCGAGGTGCGCGCCGGTGCCGGCGACAAGGCGCCGCAGGGTCGCGGTCGACGGGTCGCGGGTGCCGTGCTCGTAGGCCGAGATGACGGGTTGGCTCGTGCCGAGCCGCGCCGCGAGTTGCGCCTGGGTGAGACCGCTGCGGTGGCGGGCGGTGCGGACGAGCGTGGCGGCATCCATGACCGTCAGTGTAGCGGGACATATCGGATCGTAGATGTTCGTCGGGAACGCGTTCCGAGGGAGCCCGTCAGGCGGATCGGCTACCGTGCCGGGACCGACGAGTTGGGGGAGGTCGCGATGGGGCGGCGTTTGGCGTTGTTGGGAATCGGAGTCGCCCTCGCAGCGGTGACGACGGCGTGTCCGGGGGACGTGTCGGCCACGCCGCCACCGGTGATCTCGTCGATCACGGCATCGCCGTCGCCGGCGGTGGCCGGAGGTCCGCTCTCGATCGAGGTGCACGCCAGCCACCTCGACGGCATCTTCGAGGCCCACGTGATCGCGCTCACCCGAGCCGACGGGTTCCTCCCGAGCCAACACCAGTGCGCCAACGTGGGCGCGTAGCCACCCGCCGGTTCGGGCGTCGCTGCGGTCGTGACGATCACGTGCACCCTGCCGGCGAGCATCCAGAACACCGTGTGGACGGCGCGGGTGAACGTCACGTCGAATGCGGGGACGACCGCGTTCGCGGACGTCCCGTTCGCCGTCACCGGCGGCTCCGACGACTACGCCGGCCCGTCGATCACGCCGGTCGGCTCGCTGCCGACGTCGATCGAGCTCGGAGCCACCTTCGGCTTCACCGTTCTGCTGACCGACGACCACCCGCCGTTCTCGGGTCTGGGTGCGCTGGTCCTCCGCGAGGGGGCGACGTTCGGCGAGGCGACGATCGAGTGCGCGCCGGGTGCGCCGGTGCCGCTCTCCCCGACGACGGCCGAGGTCACCTTCACGTGCACGTCGACCGCTGCGGTCGTTCCCGGCACCCACCACGTGAACCTGTGGGGCGCCGACGACCTGGGCCAGCCCGGCGTGCTCGCGTTCGACCTGTCTGCGGTCTGACTCCGGCAACTCACCGACCCCGACGGCACCCGCCTGCGTATCGGCACGGCGCCCGCCGCGACTGACTGGCCGATCAGCCGTCGACGACGCTCCACGCGAACGTCGCCGCGGTCGGGTCGTGGTCGCTGAGCGGGGTGCCGTCGGGGAGGTTGAAGCCAGCGGGCCGTGACCACGCGGTCGCCTCGAGCGCGACGTCGTCGCCGGACCTGAACAGCAGCCGGTCGATCGCGTCGGGATCGGCACTGCAGTCCTGCACCTCGCACACATCGGTGAGGCCGGCGTCGACGAGCAGTTGGGCGAGCACGGGCCCGTCGATCTCGTCGGACGGGTTCAGGTTGAAGTCTCCGCCGACGATCACCGCGTGGCCGACGGAGTTGGCGTTGATGTCGGCCGCCAGTGCGAGGTAGTCCTGCCGGGACCAGAAGACGTCCTCAGGGGTCGAGCCGGCCTCGCCGTGGAGGTCGTACACGTCGACGAACACACCCTGGGCGACCTCGTGGCGGGCGACACTGAAGCCCTTCTGCGACAAGCAGTCGGCGGCACCGCCGCCGAGAGCGCCGCCGTAGCACCCGGGCCAGCGCACGTGGCGGTACCCGTCGAAGGGATGACGGGAGTAGCGCTCGAGGCCGCTGCCGACGAAGGCCTCCGGACGGCTCGGGTCGCTGCCGAGCACCAGACGCTGAGGCGTCGACCCGTACGGATACGTCAGGTGCTTCGCGACCTTGTCCGGGTAGAAGAAGTCCTCCTGCAGGAGGACGACGTCGAACGGGTTCAGGAGCGGGCTGAGGAGTTCGCTGTACGTGGCGGGCTTCGATCCGCTGATCGGCTCGGGAAGCCCGGCGACGTTGTAGGTGGCGACGTCGATGCTGCCGCTCGTCGCAGCTGCGAGCTCCGGTGCGGCAGGTGTGCTGCCGGTGCCGTCGGCGATCGACCAGTCGAGGCGGAAGGGCAGCGTCTCGATCAGGCGCCAGACGCGGGAGCCATCGGCGTGGCCCGCGATCGATCCCTCAGATGTCGCAGTCGGCGAGAGCACGAGCGTCGTCGTCAGACCGATGCCGGCGGCCGGGTCCTCGACGTCGATCGATCCGGTCGCCACCCCGAGCAGCGCGTTGATCGACACGTCGAACGTGACGGTGGTCGGCCAGGCGCCGCGGCCGGGGATGTGCACCGTTCCCTGCACGCCGGTGACGTTGCCGTCGGACCGGGTGACGTCGAGGGCACCGGTCGCCGGGCCGGTCGCTGCGTAGTCGTACGCGCCGGAGAACGAGACCGACACGATCTTGGCCGTCGCGGTCGGTAGGGCCGCAGCGGCGGGGCCTCCGACCGACGGTGCGCATCCCGCGAGCGCGATCAGCGACGCGCACGCGCTCGCGAGTGTTCCGAAACGACGACGACCACCCATGTTGCCTCCCCAGCCCAGGTGGCTGTGAGGTTACCGACAGATGTACGGAAGGTGGCAACCTCCCGGGTTCAGCGTGCGTCGAGGCCGGCCCAGAACTCCGCGAGTGCGGCGGCGCCTGCTGCCGGGGCTTCGAGCGGCCAGAAGTGGCCGCCGAGGTCGAGCACCGCGACGTCGGCGCCGAGGCGCGTCGCCATCTCCTCGCACACGTGCACGCTGCCGAGCGGGTCGTCGGCGACGCCGATCACCAGGCCCGGTCGCTCGCTGGGCCCGGTAATCAGCCACTCGGTGCCGAGCCCATCGGACGATCGGTAGAGGCGGAGGATGCTGTCGACCATCTGCTCGTCGGCCGCGTTCACGAGCAGCGCGGCGTGGTCGAGCGTGAGACCGAACCCGGTGAGCAGCTCGGCGGCGGCCCTCCGGTCGGCCAACAGGCCGGCCCAGAAGTCCTCGCCGGCGCCCTCGGTGCGCCAGAGCTGGCCGAGGTCGTGCCACACGAATCCTTCGCGCAGCGCCCCCGGTGCATCGGTCGCCCACGAGCGGAGGCCGGCTGGGGGCGTCGTGGCGAGTCGTGCGGTGAGGATGCCGCCCCAGTCGTGCCCGACCAGGTCGACCGGCGCGCCGGTCTCGTCGGCCGCGGCGTCGACCTCGGCGGTCAACCATGCGGCGTATGCCTGCATCGAGCAGTCGAAGCCGTCGGGTCGGGCAGTGCCGAACCCGGGAAGCGACAGCGTGCGCACGTCGCCGTCAACGCTCAGCTCGCCGATCAGGTCGGTCCAGATGGCGGCGGTCTCGGGCACACCGTGCAGCAGCAGTTTGGTCGTCACGCCGAAACCCTATGCCCGCGCCCGCGTCGAGATCGCTACGGTGCCCCCATGGCCATCGCCGAGCGGCTCCGGGGCGAGCGCGTCACCCTTCGGCGGGCCCGCGTCGACGACGTGCAAGCGCTCACCGACCTCGTCAACTCACCCGGGGTCGTCGAGTGGTGGACGCCACATCTGTACGAGGACGTGCTCGAGGGCATCGCCGTCCCCGACGAGACGTACGTGAAGTACTGCATCGACCTGCCCGTCGACGGAGACACCGAGACGGTGGGCCTCGTCCAGTACGGGCAGGAGCTCGACCAGCAGTACTTCCACGCCAGCATCGACATCGCCGTGCTGGCGTCGTACCACCGTTGTGGCATCGCCACCGATGCCATCCGGACGCTGGCGCAGCACCTGATCGACGACCTCGGCCATCACCGGATCGTCATCGACCCGGCGGTGGGCAACGCAGCGGCGATCGCGTGCTATTCGGGCCTCGGCTTCCGTCCCGTCGGAGTCATGCGCTCCTACGAGCGGGGCATCGACGGGACCTTCCACGACGGCCTGCTCATGGACCTGCTGGCCGGCGAGCTGACCTGACCGCTCCGCCGGCCGCCGATCTGGTGTCAGGGCGCGGGTGGGATGGGCTTGGCGAGGCCCTCGACGACCTCGACGTTCGGTAACCGCGCCAGGTCCGCCGGGGCGACCCACACCTTCGACGAGCGGACGCCACCTCCGATGACGACCCGGTCGCGTTCGGTCACCGCAGCGTCGATCCAGACCTCGAGGCCGTCGGGCAGGCCGATGGGTGTGACGCCACCGATCTCCATGCCCGTGAGGTCACGGGTCTCGTCGGCCGATGCGAACGACGCCTTGCGGGCACCGAGCCGCTTGCGGACGGCGCCGTTGACGTCGAGCCGGGTGGTCGCCAACACAACGCACACGACGTGACGGCGAGGTTCGGACTTGCCGACGACCACGATCGCGTTTGCCGAGTCCTCGAGCGACGTGCCGTAGTGCTCGCAGAACGCCGCCGTGTCGGCGAGTTCGGGGTCGCACGGCATCCACTCGAAGGCGACGCCAGCGGCGTCGAACTGGTCCTGGATTCGCTGCTCGATGGGATGCACGGGCGCGATGTTGCCAGATGTCCGCATCGACCCGAACCCGGTCTACCGTCGGCGGCATGCCCGACCGCTCCGCCGAACGTGCCGACGACCTGATCGCGCTACGACGTCTCGCCGGTGACGCTCTTCGGGTTGCCGAACCCGTCGACACGGCCCCGATGATCGCCGAGTTGGAGCGCCTCGCGTCCGCACTGGACGAGCGGCCCTCTGCCGCGATCGAAGGGTTCGAACCGATCGAGCCCATTTCGGTGGGACGGCCCGCAGGCGTGACGCTCGTTGCGCCCCGCGACCTGAAGCGCCGCACGTGGGGCACCGAGGAAGGGCGCTTCGCCACGCTGCACGCACTCGCGCACATCGAGGCGAATGCGGTGAATCTCGCGCTCGACGCCGCGCACCGGTTCGGTGGGATGCCGGCGCGCTACTACCGCGACTGGGTTCGAGTGGCGGCGGAGGAGCTGGGGCACTTCGAGGCGTTGTGCGAACGGCTCGCCGAGTACGGCGGCGCGTACGGCGACCTCGGTTGCCATGACGGTCTGTGGGACATCGCCGTGCGAACCGCCCATGACGTCGGCGCCCGTATGGCCCTCGTTCCCCTCGTGTTCGAGGCGAGAGGTCTCGACGTCACTCCCGGGCTCATCGAGCGGTTCGAACGGCACGGTGACGTCGCGTCGGCCGAGGTGCTCCGGATCGTGCTCCGCGACGAGATCGGTCACGTCGAGGTCGGCAGCCGGTGGTTTGCCCACGTGTGCGACCGCCGTGGCCTCGATCCGACCGCCGAGTTCGAGCGTCTGGTCGCGGAGTACTCCCTCTTGATCGTTCCCCCGTTCAATGTCGAGGCGAGGGTCGCGGCCGGATTCTCCGAGGCCGACCTCCACCGTTGGGAGGCGGCGTTTCTCGGCACACGCGGTACCCCTCGGTGACAAGATCACCCCGATGGATTGGAACGACGTCACCCCGCACCTGACCGGCCTCGCGCACATCGCTACGACCGGCCCGGACGGCCCTGCGGTCGCCGTCGTCGCGCCGATCGTCGAGGGCGACGTCGTGTGGGTCCAGACGCGACGCAGCTCACACAAAGCCCGGAACCTCGTGGTCGACCCGCGGATCGCGATGATGTGGCAGTCGGGGAGCGAGGCCTACCTGTGGGGCTCGGTCGAGGTCGTCGACGACGTGCCGACCAAGGAACGACTGTGGTCGTCGTGGCCGTACGAGGCCGCCGGATTCTTTGGTTCGCCGGAGCGACCCGACGTGGTGCTGCTCCGGGTCGACCCGACCCGCGCGACGGTCATGGCCGCAGGGCCCGATGGTCCGTCGCGGTTGCTGTGGCACGCCTGACCGAAGATGTCTGAGAACGGCCTCAGCGGGGAATGATGATCACCGGAGGGGAAAGGGGCGACGCGTGAAATGTTGCGACGGTCCTTGACTTGCCACTTGGACACCGACAAGTGTGACGAAGGTCATATCACCACAAAAGGGGTATTCGAAATGCGTCGTTCCAGCCGAGTTCTGCTCGCTTCCATGATCATGGCGATCCCGTTCGCCACCGCCGCCTGCCAGATTCCGGTGGGTCCGTGCGTCCTGACGATCCTCGAGGGTCCGACGAACATCAGCTGCACGTTCGCCTGATCTCGCTCCGCCGGTCGTCGACCGGTGCAGCAATCACGAAGGCCGGAGCGCTCTGCGCTCCGGCCTTCGTGATTGTGCGGTGGAACACGCGATGACCGAGGGTCAGCGGCCCTCGCGGCGCACGCGCTCCGCTGCCGACAACACCGCGAGCAGCGACGCCGTGCTGGTGTTGTGGTGACGGGCGATGCCCCAGCGGATCGAGTTCTGCTCGTCGACGGTCTCGACGTAGGCGACGGCCGACGCATCGGCGTTGTTGCCCGTCGAGTGCTCCTGGTAGTCGACGACATCGAGCACGAGGCCCAGGCCATCGCGGATCGCCGCGACGAATGCCGACAGCGGACCGTTGCCGGTGCCCGTCCACGTGGCGGCCTCACCGTCGACGGTCACCTGCGCCGTGATGGTGGTGGTGTCGTCGTCTGCGCTGACGAGCTCGTGGGAGCGGAGGCGGAGACTGGGCTCATCGGGCAGGTAGATCTCCTGGAAGTGGTCCCACATCGCTCCCGGCGTGATCTCGGTGCCGGTGTCCTCGACCACCGATTGGATCGTCTTCGAGAACTCGATCTGCAGGCGTCGCGGCAGCGAGAACCCGTGCTCGGTCTCCATGATGTACGCCACGCCGCCCTTACCGGACTGGCTGTTGACGCGGATGACCGCCTCGTACGAACGGCCGACATGCGCCGGGTCGATCGGCAGGTACGGCACCGCCCACGTGTCGTAGTCGTGCCCCTTGCCGGCCGCCTCGGCCTCCGCGTACAGCGCCGCGAACCCCTTCTTGATGGCGTCCTGGTGGGAGCCCGAGAATGCCGTGTAGACGAGGTCGCCCACGTAGGGGTGGCGCTCGTGCACCGGCAGGCGGTTGCAGTACTCGGCGGTGCGGCGCAGGCCGTCGATGTCGCTGATGTCGAGCTCGGGGTCGACCCCCTGGCTGAACAGGTTCATCGCCAAGGTAACGATGTCGACGTTGCCGGTGCGTTCGCCGTTGCCGAACAGGCAGCCCTCGACGCGGTCGGCGCCGGCGAGCACGCCCAGCTCGGCTGCGGCCACGGCACACCCGCGGTCGTTGTGGGGGTGCAGCGACAACACGATCGAATCCCGGTTGCGGACGGTGCGCAGGAACCACTCGATCGTGTCCGCGTAGATGTTCGGTGTGTACATCTCGACGGTCGCCGGCAGGTTCATGATGAGCGGACGTTCCGGCGTCGGTTCGATGACGTCGGCGACGGCGTTGCAGATCTCGACGGCGTACTCGATCTCGGTGCCGGTGTAGCTCTCCGGCGAGTACTCGTAGCGGAACGCCGTCTCGGGGTACTGCTGCTCGAGCTTCTTGCAGTAGCGGGCGGCGTTGACGGCGATCGCTGTGATGCCGTCGCGGTCCAGGCCGAACACCACCTTCCGCTGCAGGATCGAGGTCGAGTTGTAGAAGTGGACGATCGCGCTGTGCGCGCCGGCCAGCGACTCGTACGTGCGCTCGATCAGTTCCTCACGACACTGCGTCAGCACCTGGATGGTGACGTCGTCGGGGATCAGGTCGTCCTCGATCAGCTGGCGGACGAAGTCGAAGTCGGTCTGGCTCGCAGAGGGGAACCCGACCTCGATCTCCTTGAAGCCCATGGCGACCAGCGTCTGGAACATGCGCAGCTTGCGCACCGGGTCCATCGGGTCGATCAGCGCCTGGTTGCCGTCGCGGAGGTCGACCGCGCACCACCGGGGGGCCTTCGTGAGCTTGCGGTCCGGCCACTGGCGATCCGGCAGTTCGAGCGGCACGAAGGCCTGGTACTTCTCGAACGGCATCTGCTTCGGTTGGGCTGGCGTGGGAGGCATGGTGTGCTCACTTGCTCGGTGGTGATGATGGTCGTGACGGTCGCCGTCTCCGTTCGCTCCGCCGCTGCGGAAAACGAAAGAAGCTCCCGAGCCCGGAGGCGCAGGAGCTTCGGCAAGTACCCGGTTGGGTACTTGCCTACATGAGAAGGAGGAGAGCGGTGCTCGTCACGGTGGAAAGTGTACCACCCGGTGACGGCGCCGCGTCGTAGCGTGCCGTGGATGATCGAACGCATCGACCCCGAGCTCCGCGTCGGCGAGCGCGAGACCCTGAACCAGTACCTCGACTACGGACGAGCGACCGTGGTCAAGATCGTCACCGGTCTCACGAAGGAACAGCTCGCCACGACTGTTGGCGTCCCGACCTCACGCTCGCCGGTCTGATCAAGCACCTCGCGCTCGTGGAGGATGCGTGGTTCGTCGAGACGTTCCTCGGCGAGCCGATTCCGGAACCCTGGACGCCGATCGACTGGGACGCCGATCCCGAATGGGAGTTCCGCACCGCCCTCGATGACGATCCCGCGTACCTCCTCGGCCTCTACGACGCTGCGTGCGCCAGGGCCCGAGACATCGTCGCCGGGGCCGTGTCGCTCGACGCTCTCTCGGTCGGTGTCAGCCGCCGTGACGAGACGTTGGGGCAGCCCTTCTCGTTGCGGTGGATCGTCCTGCACATGATCGAGGAGACCGCTCGGCACCTCGGCCACGCCGACCTCATCCGCCAGGCGATCGACGGCGCGACCGACCTCTAACCTCCCTCCGATGCTGCTGCACGAGGTCGTCGAGTTCGCCGCGGTCCGCACTCCGGACGCCGTCGCCCTGATCTTCGAGGCTCGCGCCTGGACGTTCGCCGAGCTGTGGGCCGACGTGCAGGAGGCGGCGGTGTGGCTCGCGGAGCGGACCGAACTCGGTGATCGCATCGCCATCGTGTCGGACAACCGTCCCGAGGTCGTGGTGCTCATGTACGCCGCGCCGATGGCTGGGGTCATCGCCATGTTCGCCAACACCCGACTGGTCGAGAGCGAGATCAACGACTTGATCGCCGACGTCACCCCCGTGCTCGTCCTCCGCACTCCCGAGCTCGACGCCCTCCTGCCTTCTGGAGCGCTCAGGCGACAGTTTCTGTCACCTGACCGCTCCGGCGCGCCGGTCGAGACCGACACGGCCTGGATCATCCACACCAGCGGCACGACGGGCCGCCCCAAGGGCGCGATGCTCACCCATCGCAGTCTCATGGCCGGTGTGATGGCGACGGCGCTGGCCCGCCCGGTGGGCCCCGACGACACCTACCTGTTCCCGTTCCCGCTCTTCCACGTCGCGTCCTACGGCGTCGTGCACCTGCACTTCCGTGGCCGGCCCGTCGTCCTCGTGCCGAAGTTCGACGCGGTGCCGGTGATGGCGGCGATCGAGCGGCACCGTGTGACCACGATCTCGTTGGCGCCCACGATGATCGCCATGCTGCTCGACCATCAGCGGCGAGCCGATTTCGACCTGACCTCGCTGCGCAACATCTTCTACGGCGCCTCGGCGATCCCGCTCGACGTGCTGCGGCGAGGCCTCGTCGAGTTCGGCTGCGGGTTCGGACAGGGGTACGGCATGACCGAGCTGTCGGGCAACGCGGTGTTCCTCGACGCCGACGACCACCGTCGTGCCGTGACCACCGACCCGCAGCTGCTCGCTGCAGCCGGCCGGGTCGGGCCGCTCGCCGCGGTCAAGCTCGCCGACGACGGGGAGATCCTGATCCGGGGCGACCAGGTGGTGCCCGGGTACTGGAACCGGCCCGAGGCCAACGACGCGGCGTTCGTCGACGGCTGGTTCCGCACCGGCGACATCGGACGATTCGACGACGAGGGCTACCTGTCGATCGTTGACCGCAGCAAGGACATCATCGTGTCGGGCGGGGAGAACGTGGCGTCGCTCGAGGTCGAGGACGTGCTCAGCGAGCACCCTGCGGTCGGTGCTGTCGCGGTGGTCGGGGTGCCCGACGAGCGATGGGGCGAACGCGTCGTCGCCGTCGCCGTGGCCCGGGCGGGTGCCGCGCTCGATCCCGACGAGGTGGTCGCCTGGTGCACCGGCCGGCTGGCCGGGTTCAAGCGTCCCCGTCAGATGCTCGTGGTCGACGCGCTCCCGACGAACGCCTCGGGCAAGGTGCTCAAGCGGGAGGTCCGTGTCCTCGCCGCCGAGCGCCTCACCTGAACGCTCGGCTCCGGGGGCCGGGCGTCACGATCACCCGGCCGGCGCTGCCGTTGCGATCGCCCGGCGCCACAGGAACAGGGAGTTGCCGTCGGATCCGGGCGGGTTCGGCCCGACCACGGTCGTGTCGGTACTCGACAGCAGGATCTGCCGACCGGTGGCCGAGATGGCCACGGGGGCGGTGAACGGAGCGCCGCCGGCAACGGTGCGCTCGCCGGTGACCCGATCGAGCACGGAGGGCGTCCCCTACGAGTCGGGCGACACCGACGTGATCAGGTCGGAACCGGTGAAGCCGATGAAACGTCCGTCGGGCGAGGCGCTGAACCCGCGAGCGCGCCCCCGTCGGTCGGCACCAGTTGGGTGATGGCCTGCGTGGCCGGGTCCCAGATCGCCACGCCACTCGATGCTGCGTGCTCGCCGGTGAAGCCGAGCGACGTCACGTCGAAGATCACCGAGCCGTCGGGCAGCACTGCGAGCACGTTGGGCGTGTGGTCCCTCGTCGCTCGGAGCCCCGGGATCGGATCGGTGTCGGCGATCGTCGTCCAGGTTCTCGTCGTCCGGTCGTACAGGGCGAGCCGTCGGAACACCGGCCCGACCAGCGGATCGCCGATCGTGGCCACGGCGACGACGTAGCGGCCGTCCTCGGAGATCGCCGCACCCGGGAGGTCGTAGGCCCAGATCTCACGGGTCGCCAGCGGTGCGGGATCGGTGATCAGTTCGAACCCGGCGGCCTCGGTCCAGACTGCGACGACGTGGTTCGCCGAGGGCCAACGGCGGTCGCCGAGCTCGACCGCGACGACCGACCCGTCGGCCGACGCGGCGATCTCGTTCACCCCCGATTGGTGACCCCGACCTCGATCGGTGGAGCGAAGACGCATCGTGGCCGGTCGCCGTTGCGTAGCGCACCAGCAACGGCAGCGAACCGGGTTGGCCAGGAGCGACCGCCAGCGATGCGGCAAAGAACGCCGTCGACCCGTCGCTCGAGATGGTGGGAGCGGTCTCGTCGAACGTGTCGTTGGCCACCGGCGACGTGAGCGACCGCGACGTTTCGGTCGAGGAGTCCCACAGCAGCACGTCCCCACCGGCGGTGCTGGCCTCGGGGCGGAGGTAGGCGACGTACCGGCCGTCGGCGGACATCGGGCGGGGGCTGTACCCCGTGCCGCCGGGTGACATCGCGGTGACGCCGCCGAGCCGGGGCCCCGGCGATCGGTCCCGGCGGATCCGTCACCGGGGGTCGGCGGGCAGGCCGTCAGCAGCGCAGCGAGGCCGCCGGTGAGGACGCTGGTCATGAGGCGTCGTGCCGCCAGGCGGCGGGCGTGGCGAACGTCGTGTCGAGCTGGCATGGGATCTCCCTCATGGGTCGTTTCGCAAGCACCATACGAATTGACTGACAAAAAGTCAACGAACTGGGTCGGGGAATCCCGACGGTACGATCGCGCCATGCCGAGGCCCACGCTCGATGACACCCGTGCCTCGCTCCTGGCGGCGGGGGAGCGCCTCGTGCGGGCGCGGGCCCGGCAGCGATCGGCCGCCGTCGACGGTGCGCTCGGCCACCTCAAGGCCGGCGACGTCGCTCCGTGAGGCCGGACTGAGCAAGGGGATGATCTATCACCTCTGGCCCTCCCAGGAGGAGTACCGCCGTGACCTGCTCCTCCACCTCGCCCGGGCCACCACGACCGAGTCGTACGTCGCTACCGAAGCGCCCGACGTGGTCGCGACCTACGCCGACGCCGACGACGCGATCGCCGGCGTCGCATCCGCCACGCTCGGTCGGGCGCTCTCCGACGAGCAGTGGTTCATGTTCATGGAGGTGTCCTCGTTCGTGGCCAACGACGCGGTTCGCCACGAGATGGCCGGTGGACAGTCCGATGCGCTCGAGGCCACCGCCCGGTTCTTCGAGGCGGGTCTCGCCATCTGGGGTCGGCGCCTGCGCGACGGCTACTCCGCCGAGGACCTCGTGCTGCTCACCCGGGCCTTCTCTCGCGGCGTCACGCTCCAGGCGAAGGTCGACCCCGGCCCCTTGTTCGACGAGCGACCCTGGCGCGGCGACCGCGCCCGCAACCTGTACGAGGTCGGCGTGCTCGCACTGTTCGACGCGCTGATCGAACCGGCCTGACGGCGCAGGCGACGTACGTGCCGTCGTGCTCACCCGGCCTGTGCTGCGGCTGCGATCGCCGAGCAGATCCGCCCGAGGTCGTCGTCGCCGGTGACGTAGGGGGGCATGGTGTAGATCAGGTTGCGGAACGGGCGGAGCCAGACCCCGGCCCGGACCGCCGCGGCGGTGGCCGCGGCCATGTCGACGTGATGGTCGAGCTCGACGACGCCGATCGCCCCCCGTACCCGGACGTCGACGACGCCGTCGATGTCGACGGCCGCTGCCAGCCCGTCGACCAGCCCGGACTCGATGCGGCCCACGTTCGCTCGCCAGTCGGTCGATCGCAACAGGCCCAGCGACGCGTTCGCGATCGCCGCAGCGAGCGGGTTGCCCATGAACGTGGGGCCGTGGGCGAGCACGGGCACCTCGCCCTGGGAAATGCCGGCGGCGACGCGGGCCGTGCAGAGCGTCGCCGCCATCGACAGGTAGCCGCCCGTCAGCGCCTTGCCGACACACATCACGTCGGGAGTCACCCCGGCGTGGTCGGCGGCGAACAGCTCGCCGCTCCGGCCGAAGCCGGTCGCGATCTCGTCGAACACCAACAGCACGTCGAACTCGTCGGCGAGTTCACGCCACACCCGCAGGTACCCGGGGGAGTGGAACGACATCCCACCGGCGCCCTGCACGACGGGCTCGACGACGATCGGCGGCCACCTCGTCGTGATGCCGTTGCGACCAGCGAGCGGAGCGCGCGGCGTACGAGTCGTCGTCGAGCGCGGTCGAAGCCGGGAGGGGGCGCGTCGGCGAAGAGCTGCTCGGGCAGGACACCGGTCCAGAGCGCGTGCATACCGCCCTCGGGGTCGCACACCGACATCGGGTGGAAGGTGTCGCCGTGGTAGCCGCCGCGCCAGGTGAGGAGCCGGCGCTTCGAAGGACGGCCGACCGACTGCCAGTACTGGAGGCACATCTTGATGGCGACCTCGACCGACACCGAACCGGAGTCGCACAGGAAGACGTGTTCGAGACCGTCGGGGGCGAGGTCGACGAGCGTGGTCGCCAGCTCGATCGCCGGCTCGTGGGTGAGGCCACCGAACATGACGTGGCTCATCGTGTCGATCTGAGCGTGGGCTGCGGCATCGAGCACCGGGTGCCGGTATCCCCAGATCGCCGCCCACCACGAGCTCATGCCGTCGACCAGTTCGGTGACGTCGCCGATCGGCTGCGCCAGTCGGAGGCGGACCCCGGAGGCCGATTCGATCAGCGTCAGGTCGAGCGCCCCCGGCATGGACGCGTACGGGTGCCACACGTGGGCCCGGTCGAGCGCGACGAGCTCGGCAGCCCGGTCGGCCTCCACTAGACGACCTTGGAGAGCGCTCCCACCGGCATCGACAGGCGCTCGAGCATGTCGAGGTCCTCGTCGGGCGAACGGCCGAGGGTGGTGAGGTAGTTGCCGACGATGAGTGCGTTGATGCCGGCGGTCATGCCGGCCTCCTGCATGTCGCCGAGCGTGATCTCGCGGCCACCTGCGTAGCGGAGGATGACCTCCGGAAGGGCGAGGCGGAACAACGCCACCCACTTGAGGGCGTCCTTGGCCGGGGTGATGGGCTTGAGCTCGAGGGGTGTGCCGGGGCGCGGGTTCAGGAAGTTCACGGGCACCTCCTGGGGCCGCAGCTCCTGCAGATGACCGATGAGCTCGAGGCGCTGGTCGTCGGACTCGCCCATGCCGAGGAGGACCCCGCAGCACAGCTCCATGTCGTTGGCCTTGACCAGCTCGCAGGTCTCCCACCGCTCGTCGAAGCCGTGGGTCTTGACGACCTCGGGGAAGTAGCTGCGGGAGGTCTCGAGGTTGTGGTTGTAACGGTGGACCCCGCCCTCGGCGAGGCGCCGGGCCTGGTCGGCGTCGAGGATGCCGGCCGAGACGGCGACGTCGAGGCCGGTCTCGTCGCCGATGATCGGCACGAGCTCGAGGATCCGCTGGAGTGTCTTCTCGTCGGGGCCGCGGACGGCGAGCACGATGCAGAACTCGGTGGCGCCGAGCTCGGCCGTTTCGCGGGCTGCTTGCAGCACCTCCTCGGTGTCGAGGAACGGTGTCGCTGCGACGGGCGTGTCGAACTGCGCTGACTGGCTGCAGAAGTGGCAGTCCTCGGGGCAGCCGCCGGTCTTGACCGACAAGATGCCCTCGACCTCGACGGTGTCCCCGCATCGAGCGAGCCGGACCTCGTGGGCCAGCGACATGAGGTCGCCGAGGCGCTTGGTCGGCAGCTTCGACAGTGCCGTGACCTCGTCGAGGGTGAGCCAGCCGCTTTCGTCGACGAGCCGCGTGCGGGCGGCAGCGATGATGTCGTCGGTGGTGGTCTCGGCGGAGAAGGTGGAGGTGTCGGTCACGATGCCCTCGGTGCTGGAGTCGATTCGGCCGCGTGCGGCCCGGTACGTTCGGAGGCGGTCCCGCCCCGGACGTTCGTGGGGGAGAGGGTACCGGGAGGCACGCATGGGAACCGAACTCGGCGAGAGCGGACGGCGCGGCGAGAGCTGGTCGGCGACGGCCGAGGTCGCCGGCTTGGGCGTCCGAGCCGAGGACCGCTGGCGCGATATCCGCACCCTCGGTGCCAACGGCGTCCGGACGTCGTTGCCCGACGGTCGCCCGGTGGTGCAGTTCGCCTCCAATGACTATCTCGGTCTCAGTGGCCATCCGTCGGTGATCGCCGCGTCGGTGGCCGCGACCGAGCAGTGGGGTACCGGTAGCGGTGCGTCTCGACTCGTCGTCGGGTCACGGCCGGTCCACGACGAGCTGGAGGCCGCGCTGGCCGAGTGGAAGCACTCCGAAGCGGCGCTCCTCTTCGCCTCCGGGTACGCCGCCAACGTCGGGGTGGTGGGCGCGTTGACGCGACTCGGCGAGGCGACCGGCCGGCCGATCGCCGTGGTCAGCGACGCGCTGAACCACGCGTCGATCATCGACGGCACCCGTCAGGCCCGCGTGCCCGTCTCGGTGTACGCACACAACGATGTCGAGGCCGCCCGGGCAGCGATCGTCGAGCATGGTGCAGCCGGTCGCCGGTCGGTGATCGTCACCGACTCGGTGTTCTCGATGGACGGCGACGTCGCGCCGTTGTTCGAACTCGCCGAGCTGGCGCAGGCCACGGGTGCGCTCCTCGTCGTCGACGACGCCCACGCCGTGTTCGCGGGGCACGGTGCCGACGCGCTGACCTCGTCGGACGCCGAGATCCTGATCGTGGGCACGCTGTCCAAGGCGCTGGGAAGCCTGGGCGGGTTCGTCGCCGGGCCGCGATCGCTCGTCGACTGGTGCCGCAATACCGCACGATCGTTCATCTTCTCGACGGCATCGCCGCCGTCGGTTGTCGCCGCTGCCCTCGCCGCGCTGGCCGTCGTGCGATCGGAGGAGGGGAGCGCGCTCACCGCGGCGTTGCGGGCGAACGTCGACGCGCTGTTGCCAGGTCACGTGAGCGCCGTGGTCCCGGTCGTCCTCGGCGAGGAACGCCGTGCGCTCGACGTCAGCGCAGCGCTGCTCGAGCGAGGCCTGCTCGTGCCGGCGATCCGCCCTCCCACCGTCGCCGTCGGAGCGTCGAGGCTGCGCATCGCCGTCTCGGCGGCGCACACACCCACCGAGGTCGCCGAGCTGATCGCAGCGCTCGGCGCACTGGGGGTCACGCTCGACGCCGAGGTCGCGGCATGAGCGAGCGACCGCGCCGGTTGGTCGTCGTCGCCGGCACGGCGACCGAGATCGGCAAGACCTGGGTGAGCGCCGCGCTTGCGACCGAACTGGTGGAGGACCACTGGGCAGTGGAGGCCCGCAAGCCGGCGCAGTCCGGCGGTCCCGGTGACCCGAGCGACGCCGATCTCCTGGCCGCTGCGACGGAGGAGGCGTCGACCACGGTGTGCCCGCCGCATCGTCGGTACTCGGTGCCGATGGCGCCGCCGATGGCCGCCGAGGCGACGGGCCTGGAACCGCCGACGATCGGCGAGCTGGTGGGTGAGGTCACGGCCTCGTGGGGGTCGCGGGCCACCGACGTGGGGCTCGTCGAGTTGGCGGGTGGGGTGGCCTCGCCGGCGGCCGCCGACGGCGACGGTGCCGATCTCGCAGCCGCGCTCGCTCCTGACGCCGTGGTGCTCGTCGCCGACGCCGGGTTGGGCACGATCAACGCCGTCCGCCTCTCGCTCGCGGCTCGCCGCGGTCGGGTTGAACGCAGTGGTGTACCTCAATCGCTACGACGACGGCGACGATCTGCACCGCCGCAACCGGGCCTGGCTGGCCGACAGTGACGGCCTGTCGGTGCTGACGTCGATCTCGGCGCTGGTGGAGTGGACGCTCGGCCGCGCACCGCTGCATTGCGGCTACTGCGGCAAGCCGGTGACCGAGTGCGACAGCAGCTGCACCCGGCCGCTCGATCTCGACCGCTACTGCGTGCGCTGTGGTCGCCGCGTGGTGGTCAGCCTCAGCCCGATCCGGCATTCGGCCCGCTGCAAGGTCCACGGGACCCACTGCGCCTGAGACGGGCGTCGAGCGGTGCCTAGAGGGGGCCGTCGAGCAGGTGGATCTCGTCGAAGTCGTCGATGACCACCCGGTTGCCGCCGCCGTGCTTCGCGACGGCGAGCGCGACATCGGTGACCTCGAGCAGTTCGTCGACGGTCGACGCGTCGCTCGAATCGACGACCCCGACGCTCGCCGTGAAGGGGGCGAGCTCGTGGAGGGCCAGCTCCAGCACGAGCGACTCACGCACCCGCTCCATGGCCGACGCTGCATGCTCGGCCGTGCAGTTGGGGAAGAGGCAGAGGAACCGGTCGCCGTCGTAGCGGGCGATGAGGTCGCCCGGGCGCAGCGTTGCGCCCATGACCTCGGCGTAGATGCGCAGGGCACGGTCTCCCTGGTCGCTGCCGTGCGCCTCGTTGTACGCCGCGAACCGGTCCACGTCGCAGAAGGCCACCGAGAAGGTCGTTCCCTCGCTCATGATCTCGCGCAGATGCCGCTTCACGACCGTGTGGTTGGGCAGGCGGGTGAGCGGGTCGAGCGACACGTGGTCGTTGGTCGTGCGGGCGGCGCGCAGCGTGGCGATGCGGGTGCCGACCCGACGGGTGACGAGCTCCAGCAGACGACGGCCCTCCTCGTCGGGCAGGTCGCCGGCAGGTCCCGCCGAGTCCGCGACACCGAGGTGCTGCTCGCCGATGCGGATGGGGATGCACACCGACGAGACCTCCCAGCCGTGCTGGACGAGGTGAGGGCAGGCGTCGAGCTCGGTGGACGCCTCGGCGGTCACCGTCCGGCCGAGGCTGAGCGCCGAGCAGCGGAGCGCTGCGCCGAGGTTGGTTGGCTCCTCGAGCCCGTCGGGTCCGGCCGGGATCGACCAGGTGACGCGGGGCTCCGACGGCGGAGCGAGCAGCACGAAGTTGTCGCGTTCGGGCAGGAGTTGGGCGAGGGCGCGCCCGACGACCTCGATCGCCTCGTCCTCGGTGTCGGCCATGTCGATCGCCGTGTCGAGTTGCTCGACGAACCCTCGGCGGGCCCGGGCCCGTTGCAGCTCGGCGTCGACGGCGACGCGTCCCGTTCGCTCGGCGGCCAGCTGGTGGAGGAGGGGCCGGGCGAATCCGATGTAGGCCACGGCGGCGATGCTGCCGCCGAGGAAGGCCGCCGTGATGAGGACCGAAACAACCGGCGCGTCCGGTGCGAAGGCCAGCACGACCGCGGCCACCCCGAGGCCGGCGATGGCCGCGGTGCCGACGAGGGACGACCTCGTCGCGGAGTCCGAGTCTCCGCGCACGTCGTGTCATCGGTTCGGATCGGGAGGGACCTGAGCATTTTCCGGTGAGCATGACCGGCGACCGATGGCCGTACTGGCTCGCGGTGCACCGGCACTAGGGTTCGCGGCGTGATGGAAGCGGAGGAGCTCCTGGGTGGCCAGCCGTGGGCCTTGGCGTCCCTGCGGATCGCGTCCGAGACCCTCAGCCCCGACGAGATCGGCGAGTTGCTGGGCCTCCGGGCCACCAACACCCGCACGTCCGAGGGCGAGCCGGCCTTCTCGGTCTGGATGTTCGAGTCGGGCCTGTCCCCCAACGCCCCCGTCGAGGACCACCTCTACATCCTCATGGAGCACCTGAGCGACCGGAAGGAACCGTTGCGCCAACTGGTCGACACGGCGACGGTCGAGATCTGGTTGAGCTTCTCGCCGGGCGAACGCCACCGCAGCGCGGTGCTCGACAGCAAGGTGCTGTCGGCGGCCGGCGACCTCGGCCTCGACGTGGTGCTCGACGCCTACCCGCCGGGGCGTCGCAAGAGCTAGGTCAGCCGGCCGCGGTCGTGGTGGCCGCCTTCTTCGCCGGTGCCTTCTTGGCGGCCGCCTTCTTCGCCGGTGCCTTCTTGGCGGCCGCCTTCTTCGCCACCGCCTTCTTCGCCGGCGGCGCCGTCACGACCGGTGTCGCCGGCCAGAGCTCGCGGAGGTCGTCGAGGATGTCGGCGGGGGTGGTGTAGCCGGCGAAGTGGCCACGGCCCTCGTAGGTGCGCAGGCGCGAGCCGGCGACGCGCCTTGGACTGCCGTTCCGCGTGGAGGTACGGCACGATGATGTCGCTGCTGCCGCCGTAGAACACGATCGGGACCTTCACGTTGCGGAGCTCGAAGCCCCAGTGGCGGCCGAACAGGATCAGGTCGTTGATGGCCGCACCCATGCCCGACCGATCGTTGGCGTCGACCAGATCCGCAGTGAACTGGCGGCGGTCGAGCGGGCGGGCGGTCATGTGGGCGCGGTCGCCGGGCAGCAGCCGGAAGAAGATGTCGACGGCGGGATCGGCGTACGGCTTCACGAGGTCGATCGCGTCGTGGAGCCCCCTCGCGAGCGGCCGGCGCACCCGCTCCAGCAGGGCGGCGGCCGGCACCAGAAGCAGCGTGTGGCTGACGATGGAGTCGGCGCCCCGGGTCGGGCCGATGCCACCGAGCACCACGCCGGCTCGCATCCGGTCGCCGAGCTCGTGCGCGGCGGCCAACAGGTAGGGTCCACCGCCGGAAAGACCGACCACCGCGAACTCGTCGGCGTCGAGGTGATCGGCGACCTGGCGGAGGTCGGCGGCGAACTCCACGATCTGCTCGTAGACGTGCGGCGTCGAGTCACCCGTTCCCGGTCGCTCCACCGTCACGATGCGCAACCCACGCTCGACCGCCAGGGCCCCGGCGTCGTGGGGCAGCTGCGAGCGGGCGCCCGGCGTGCCGTGGAACCAGAACACGGTGTCGCCCTCGGGGTCACCGAAGATGGCCCAGCCGAGCTCGCGGCCATCGTGCAACGTGGTCGTCCCGTCGCGGTGCGCTTGCAGTGGTGCAGTCATGGACCGACGATTTTCCACCCGTCGTCGGCGCGGTGTCGAGTCCGTGGGGCACGTCGGGGTGATCGACCCAGCCGGAATCGGATCGTGGGGTGGTGAGGAACACCACTACCGTACGGGCCATGTTGCGACTCTTCGACACCGCCGCGGGCGCCGTTCGCCCGTTCGAACCCCGAGTTCCCGGGCAGGTGTCGATGTACGTCTGTGGCCCCACCGTGTACGGCCCACCCCACCTGGGCCACGGTCGCTTCTCGCTCGTGTTCGACGTGCTCCGTCGCTATCTCGAGTGGTCGGGGCTCGAGGTCACCTACGTCTCGAACATCACCGACATCGACGACAAGATCATCGAGCGTGCCAACAGCGAGGGCCGTCCGTGGCAGGAGATCACCGAGAAGTGCGAGGCCGTCTGGTACCGGGCGATGGACGCCATCGGTGTGAAGCGGCCCACCCACGACCCACACGCGACCGCGTACGTGACCCAGATGGTCGATCTGATCGCGCGGCTCATCGAGAAGGGCGCCGCCTACGAGACCTCCGACGGGGTGTACTTCCGGCCGCGGCAGGTGGCCGACTACGGCCTGCTCGCCCGGCAGGACATCGATTCCCTGCAGGTGGGTGCCCGCGTCGACGTCGTCGACGAGAAGGAGACGCCGATCGACTTCGCGCTCTGGAAGAAGGCCAAGCCGGGTGAGCCGTCGTGGCCGTCACCGTGGGGCGACGGCCGTCCGGGCTGGCACACCGAGTGCGTCGTGATGTCGCTCGACCTCCTGGGCGAGGGCTTCGACCTCCACGGCGGTGGCCAGGACCTCTGCTTCCCCCACCACGAGAACGAGCGGGCCCAGGCGGTCGCCGACGGCAAGGTCTTCGCCCATCACTGGGTGCACAACGGCTTCGTCGAGGTCGGCGGCGAGAAGATGTCCAAGTCGCTGGGCAACTTCACGAACCTGCTCGATCTCATCGATCGCTACGACCCCCGCGCCTACCGGCTGTTGTGCCTGCAGGCGCACTACCGGTCGCCGATCGACGTGAACGAGAAGAACTCGGCGCAGGCCTCGGCCGCGCTCGAGCGGTACGACGCGCTCGCCCGACGCGTCACCGACCTCGGCCACGGCGTGGCGCCCGATCCGGTGATCCTCGGCCGGTTCCGCGATCGTATGGACGACGATCTCAACACCGGCGGGGCGTTGGCGATCGTGGCGGAGACCGTCACCCAGATCAACCGGTCCCTCGACATCGATGACTTCGCCGGTGCGGAGCCGCTGGTCGCGGCGTTCCGCTCGATGCTGTCTGCTGTCGGCCTCACGGTGAACGACGAGGTCGCGGCGGTCGGCGACGAGGCCGCCGACCTGTGCCGCCAGCGTGACGACGCCCGCGCCGCCAAGGAGTGGGGTCGTGCCGACGCGCTCCGTGGTGAACTCGAGGCCATGGGGTACGTCGTGGAGGACACTGCGGCCGGCACCCAGGTCCGGCGGGCCTGATCCGATGCGGCGTCTGACGGCGGTGGTCCTGGCGCTCACCGTCGTTGCGCTCGGTTGCTCGGGCGAGGACAACTCGGGGAGTGCCGGCGGCGCACCGTCGTCGAGTCGACGCGACAGCTCGACCTCGACATCGAGCACCACCGTGGCACCGCCGGTGTCACGGTCCACGTTGGTCATCGCCCATCGGGGCGCGTCGGCGTACGCTCCCGAGCACACGTTCGCGTCCTACGACCTGGCCCTCGACCAGGGCGCCGACTACATCGAGCAGGACCTGCAGATGACGGCGGACGGCGAGCTGGTCGTGTTGCACGACCCGATCCTCGACCGCACGGCTCGCGGCCCCGCCGACGCGTGCACGGGCCCGGTGGCGTCGAAGACGCTCGTGCAACTGTCCGCGTGTGACGTGGGCTCCTGGTTCAACGACGCCCACCCCGATCGTGCCGATCCGGCGTTCGCCCAGCTCCGGATCCCGACGCTGCGCGAGGTGCTCGAGCGCTACGCCGGCCGTGCCCGGTTCTACATCGAGACCAAGTCGCCCGAGGCCCAGCCTGGCATGGAGCAGGCGCTGCTCGACGTGCTGAACGAGGTCGGGCCGCCGGTGGACGACACCTCCGCCGACAGCGAGCGATCCGTGATCATCCAGTCGTTCAGCGCAGAGAGCCTGCAGCTCGTCCACTCGCTGCGTCCCGAGTTGCCACTCGTCCTGCTCCTCGTGACCAGTGGGGAGCCACTGGACCCGGCGATCCTCGACGGGGTCGGCGACTACGCCGTGGGGGTCGGCCCGTCGAGCGGCAACGTCGACGAGGCGCTCGTCGACGCGGCCCACTCGCGGTGTCTCGACGTCCACCCGTACACCGTCGACGACCCGGCGGAGATGACCCGCCTGATCGCTGCCGGTGTCGACGGCATGTTCACCAACGCTCCCGACGTGCTCCGCCCTCTGGTGGCCTCCCTCCCGGCCGGTCGTGACGCCTGCGGCTGACCTCGACGGGTCGGCCGGCTGTCAGCGGCCGGAGTCGCGGTCGGACTCCCAGACGATGACCTCGGCGTCGCCGACGCCGGTGACGTCGACGGCACCGGCTGCCGTCAGGCGGGCGGCGTCGCCTTCGACGAGGGTGTCGCCGCCGAGCGAGACCGAGCCGCGGGCGACGAAGAGGTGCACGTACGGGGCGTCGGGCAAGGCGACGGTCTCGCCGTCGCGGAGGCGGCCGACCCACATGACGGCGCCGGGCTGATGGATGGTGATCGCGCCCTCATGGCCGCGGCCTGAGGCAACGGGGACGAGACCGCCGGCGTCGAGGCGCTCGTTGACATCGAGCTGTTCGTACCCCGGGCGGATCCCCGTTTCGGCGGGAACGACCCACATCTGCACGAGGTGCACCGGCACACTCCGCGACGCATTCATCTCGGAGTGCTGGATGCCGGTGCCGGCCGACATGCGCTGGGCGAGGCCCGGGTACAGGAGGCCGACGTTGCCCTCGGAGTCACGGTGCTCGAGCTGTCCGTCGAGGACCCAGGTGACGATCTCCATGTCGCGGTGAGGATGAGTGCCGAAGCCGCCGCCCGGGGCGACCCGGTCATCGTTCGAGACGATGAGGAGGCCGTGGCCGAGGTTGGTCGGGTCGTAGTGCGACCCGAAGCTGAAGCTGTGGCGACCGTCGAGCCAACCCAGCTCCGTGCGGGGGCGGGTGTCGGCCCGGCGGATGTCGATGGCGGCGCTCGTCGCTGCGGTGCTGGTGGTGGTGTTCGTGTCGGTCATGGCGACCTCCCTCGGAGATGATTGCAAGTGCAACTATACCAGGAAGGAAGGTAATTGCAAGTGCAATCGATTGCTCGACGCTTGCTAGCATCGCGGTCGTGGCGACCGAGCGCGAACCCCACCCGCTCCAGCTGGAGGCATGGCGCAGCTTCCTCGAGGTCCACGCCCGCGTGACCGAGCTGCTCGACGCCGAGTTGCGGGCGCAGCGGGATCTTCCACTGGGCTGGTACGACGTGCTCGTCCAGCTCTCGGAGGCCGGGGGTCGACGGCGCATGAGCGAGCTGGCCGACGCCGTGCTGCTCAGCCGCTCGAACTGCACCCGGTTGGTCGACCGGCTGGACGCCGCCGGCCTCGTCGGGCGCGAACCCGATCCTGCCGACGCCCGGGTCCGCTGGGCGGTGCTCACCGACACGGGTCGGGCCCGCCTGAAGGACGCGTCGAGTGCGCATCTCGCCGGGGTCGAGCGGGCGTTCACCTCGTTCGTGGACGACGACGCGGCGAAGGTGCTGGTGTCGGTGTTCCACCCGATCATCGACGCACTCCGAGCACAGCGCTGAGCCGACTCCTGGGCCGCTGAGGCCCGCTTGCTCAGCGTGGAAGCGTTGGCAATGTGGGCGACCGGAGCCACGCGTCGAAGAACGCGACGAGGTCCTGTCCGGCGAGCCGGGTGGCGAGCTCCTGGAAGTCCTCGGTGGTCACCGAGGTGCCATCCCGCTCGGACGCCCACGTGCGCAGGATCTCGAAGAACGTGTCGTCGCCCACGGTCAGTCGGAGTGCGTGGAGGACGATGCCCGCGCCGTCGTACTGATTGGGCGAGAACAGGACCGGCGCTGCGGGTGAGGCGACCGGACCGAACGCGTCGCGCCAGCGGGGAGCCTGCGCCATGGCGTCGTCGACGGCCTCGTCGATCGGCGTCGTTCCGACGTGGTCGTTCCACAGCCACTCGCCGTAGGTGGCGAAGCCCTCGTTGAGCCAGATGTCGGACCAGCGCGCCGGGGTCACGGCGTCGCCGAACCACTGGTGAGCGAGCTCGTGGGCCATCACCGAGCTCGTCGAGGTCGGGTCGAACGACGTGAGCCACTCCGACGGGAGCAGGGTGAGCGTCTGGGTCTCGAGCGCGAACTCGGGGCCGGAGTCGGCCACGAGGAGCCCGTAGGTGTCGAATGGAAAGGGCCCGAACAGCGACTCGAAGAACTCGAGCTGCGCCCCGGTGTCGTCCAGGACCTCCCGTTGGGCTGCGGTGACGGACCGCACGACCGCGTGGCGGATCGGCACGCCACCGGGGCCGGTCGACTCGACGAGCTCGTAGTCGCCGACCGCGATCTGGACGAGGTAGGTCGCCATCGGGTCGGACTGGCCGAACGTCCACGTGGTGTGGCCGTCGCCGGTCGCCGCCTTCGATCCGAGGACCCCGTTGGCGACGACGGTGTCACGGTCCGCGGCCGTGACCGCGATCGTGAACGTCGCCTTGTCGCTCGGATGGTCGTTGCAGGGGAAGAACCCCCTCGCTCCGGTCGGCTCGCCGGCGACGTAGGTGCCCGACGGTGCGGACAACCACCCGATCGTGCCCGGTGCGCTCGGGTCCTGCACCGGCGTCGGGGCGCCGTGGTACCGCACGACGGTGGTGAGGTCGGCCCCCGATGCAATGGGGGCGGTTGGCGTGATCGCGAGTTCCGAACCCTCATGGGTGAAGGTCGCAGCTTCGTCGTCGACGGTCACCTCGTCGACCGTGAGGCCCTCGAGGTCGAAGTTGAACGCACTCAGGTCCTGCGTGGCGGTCGCCTCGATCGTGGCGGTCGCCTCGATCGTCGTGCGGTCGTCGGCGACGGTGATGGCGAGGTCGTAGTTCGTCACGTCGTAGCCGCCGTTGCCGGCTCCGGGGACGATCGCGTCGCCCACGTCGGCGCTGCCGGCGGTGCCCGTGGTTGCCGCCGTGGTCGTCGTGGCGGCGGCCGTTGTGGTGGTGGTCGATCGGTCGACACGGGCGGTGATCCGGCCCGGGTCGTCGCTGCACCCGCTGACCAGGGTCGTGGCGAGCGCAACGGCGAGGACGACGGCCGGCCGGCGACGATGCATCGGGAGAGCGTACCGGTGGGTTCGGGCGGCGGCTCCTCGACCGGTCGGCGTTGTCTCCCGAAGCCGTCGGCGTGCGCTCGGCGTTCGGTCTGGTGCGCGAGGTTACCGGCGGGTAACTTCGCGGGTGGCGGCTCCGCCGACTTGTTCTGCTTACTTGCTCTGCGCCCGACCATCGCGCGCTCGATCACGAGGTGACCTGATGACCGATTTCTCGCTCTCGCTCAACGAGGACCAGCTCCAGTTGAAGGAGTGGATCAACGGCTTCGCGAAGGACGTCATGCGTCCCGCCGCCGAGGAGTGGGACGAGCGCGAGGAGTTCCCGTGGCCGGTCGTGCAGGAGGCCGCCAAGATCGGCCTCTACGGCATGGACTTCATGGCGCAGGGCATCGCCGACCCCACCGGGCTCACCATGGTCGTGGCGATCGAGGAGCTGTTCTGGGGTGACGCCGGCATCGGTCTCTCCCTCATGGGCTCGGGCCTTGCCGCCGCCGCCATCGCCGCCAACGGCACTCCCGAGCAGATGTTCGAGTGGGTGCCGCAGTGCTACGGCACGGCCGACAAGGTCCAGCTCGGTGCCCTGTGCGCGTCCGAGCCCGACGCCGGCTCCGACGTCGGTGGCTACCGCACCCGCGCCACCTACGACGAGGCGAAGGACGAGTGGACCCTCAACGGCACCAAGGCGTGGATCACCAACGGTGGCATCGCCGACGTGCACGTCGTCGTGGCCGTGGTCGAGCCCGGCATCGGGTCGCGGGGCCACGCGAGCTTCGTCGTGCCGCCCGGCACGATCGGTCTGTCGCAGGGGCAGAAGTACAAGAAGCACGGCATCCGTGCGTCCCACACGTCCGAGGTCGTCCTCGAGGACGTGAAGATCCCCGGCAGCTGCCTCCTCGGCACGAAGGAGCGCCTCGACGCCAAGATCGCGAAGGCGAAGGAGAACGTGTCCACCGGCGAGAAGCAGCCGGCGATGGCCACCTTCGAGGCCACTCGCCCGACCGTGGGCGCCATGGCCGTCGGCATCGCCCGGGCGGCCTACGAGTACTCGCTGCAGTACGCCAAGGACCGTCAGGCCTTCGGCGAGCCGATCATCATGAAGCAGGGCGTCGCCTTCAAGCTCGCCGACATGGCGATGGAGATCGACGCCGCACGTCTGCTCGTGTGGCGCGCTGCGTGGATGGGCGCCGCCAAGGTGCCGTTCAAGCAGGGCGAGGGCTCGATGTCCAAGCTCAAGGCCTCCGAGGTCGCCGTGAAGGCGACCGAGGACGCCATCCAGATCCTCGGCGGCTACGGCTACACCCGTGAGTACCCGGTGGAGCGCTGGCACCGTGACTCCAAGATCATGACCATCTTCGAGGGCACCTCGGAGATCCAGCGTCTTGTGATCGCCCGCGCCGCGTCCGGCCTGCGCATCCCCTGACCCGCGCCGGCGGGTGCGCCGTCGAACGCCGTCGAACCGTCCGAAGGGCTGGGGAGAGATGCCCAGCCCTTCGTCGCGCACGGGGAAAATGCCGGCTCAC
Organism: Microthrixaceae bacterium; assembly: GCA_037045585.1. Taxonomy (GTDB): domain Bacteria; phylum Actinomycetota; class Acidimicrobiia; order Acidimicrobiales; family Microtrichaceae; genus SSF14. The sequence continues at coordinate 6,639 of JBAOIR010000049.1, read as the reverse complement.
TGTCAGTGGTCCCTCCTAGGGTTCGCACCGTGCCATTGATCCAAGCTGAACAACTGACGAAGAGCTTCGGCGACACGAAAGCCCTGCAAGGACTCGACCTCGAAGTCGAGCAGGGCACCGTGCTCGGTGTGCTCGGCCCCAACGGTGCCGGCAAGACCACCGCCGTTCGCATCCTCACCACACTGCTGCGCCCCGACGGCGGGCGCGCCACCATCGACGGCATCGACGTCGCTGCAGAACCGCGCCGCATCCGTTCGCGCATCGGGCTCACCGGCCAGTACGCGGCGGTCGACGAGCGCCTGACCGCCCGGGAGAACCTCGAGTTGATCGGCCGGTTCTTCCGCATGAGCGGTGCCGACTCGAAACACCGGGCGCAAGAACTGCTCGACCGGTTCCGCCTCGATCAGGCCGGCGATCGTGTCGTCAGCGGATTCTCCGGCGGCATGCGGCGGCGCCTCGACATCTCGATGAGCCTGGTCGCTCGGCCGACGGTCCTGTTCCTCGACGAACCCACGACGGGTCTGGATCCACGGTCGCGCAACGCCATGTGGGATCTCATCGACGAGCTCACGGCCGAAGGCATGACCACCCTGCTCACCACCCAGTACCTCGAAGAGGCCGACCGGTTGGCGAAGGAGATCGTGGTGATCGACCGCGGCCAGGCGATCGCCAAGGGCACCGCGGACGAGCTCAAGGATCTGCTGGGCGGTGCCCGGGCCGAGGTCGAGCTCGGTGACGGCGCCGACCTGCCCGCCGTGCTTGCTGCCTTGGGCGAACTCGTGAATCGCGACGCCGATCCGTCGTCGGTCGCCGGGTCGGTCACGGTGCCGCTGCGACAGGGCACCACCACGCCCCAGGTCGTCCGGGCACTCGACACCGCCGGGGTGGCCGTGCGTGACGTCACCGTCGCCCGTCCCACCCTCGACGACGTGTTCCTCACCCTCACCGGTCACGCAGCAGAAGAAGTCGCAGCCGACGACGAAGGAGACCAGTCATGACCGCGACGTCGCCAACGCAACTTCGCCCTCTTCCGCATCCTCGCTCGTCGGTCGCGCCGGGGACACGGTCGACGCTCCCGGTGGCGCCGTCTGGGCGCTCCGCGACAGCTGGAACGAGGCAACCCGTCACCTCCGAGCGGTGCCTCGCAGTCCTGAGCTCCTGCTGTTCGCCACCTTGCAGCCGATCATGTTCGTGCTGCTGTTCAACTACGTGTTCGGCGGAGCGATCGCGGTGCCGGGCTACTCCAGCTACACGCAGTACCTGATCCCCGGTGTCTTCGCCCAGACCGTCGTGTTCGGGTCGGCGTTCACCGGTATCGGTATCGCCGAAGACCTGCAGAAGGGTTTCATCGACCGCCTTCGGTCCTTGCCCATCTCCCAGGGGGCGGTGCTGAGCGGGCGTGATCGCAAGGCTGCCAACAACACCGTCGACGGACTCCTCCGGCTTCTGTACCCGAACCCGGAGATGGAAGTCCCGGACGACTTCCTGGAGTGGGCCGCCACGCTCGCCCTCGAGATGCGTCGACGGGTGAAGGAAGCTCAGGCGTTCATCGGCGCCGCCGAGTTCGGCAAGGTCGATCTCTCGTATCGGATCGGCGACGCCGCGGACACGATCGTCTACTGCGATGAGTCCGTGCGGCACCGACTGCGGATGGAGAGCGAGGTCGACGCTCATCCGGTCGACAGTCAAACCGCCGACGGCGAAGTGCTGCCTGCACCTGATCCGAAGGAGGTGTCGTCGAACACCCCGGCGCGGGACTTCACCGCAGGCGACACGATCGGCGGCCGGTTCGAGGTCGAAGAGGTGCTCGGCGCTGGCGGCTTCTCCAAGGTCTACCGAGTTCGCGATGTCGTCGAGGGCGTTGAGCGGGCATTGAAGCTGTTCGACAACGCCGCCGGCTACGACGCTGTTCGCCGTGAGATCAGCGCGCTCCGCAAGGTCCATCACCCCAACGTCGTGAAAGTGATCTGGGCCGACCGGACCGATCACGGCGAGTGGTACCTCATCATGGAGTACATCGAGGGTGAGCTCCTCGCCGACTACGCGACTGGCAAGAAGCAGCTTCGCGATCGGGAGTCCGTCGACGTAGCCCTCGACGTCCTCAGCGCACTCGTTGCGATCCATCCCGACAGTGAGCGCCTCGACGCGCTCGACCTGAAGAAGCGAGAGGGCGAGATCACCGCCGATGAGTACGACGAGCTGATGTCGCTCAGCGAGAACGCGCTGGTTCATCGCGATATCAAGCCGCAGAACATCATGCTGACGCGGTCAGGCGCGAAGCTGCTCGACTTCAACATCGCCTCACGAGTCGGTGATCCGGTCCGCACCGTGTCGGGCACGCCGCCGTATCAGCCGCCCGATGCGAACCTCACTCGGTGGGATGTATCCACCGACCTCTTCGCTGTCGGCGTCACGCTCTACGAGCTGCTTTGCGATGGGCAGCACCCCTACCTCCAAGCCCGGCCGACGCTCGACGTCGAACCACGCGACCCACGCCAGTTCCGCACGGATCTCAACGCAGGTCTCGCCGAGCTCCTCCTCCGCGCCTGCGCCGCCTGATCGCAACGTTCGCTTCCAGACGGCAATTGAGATGAAGGCCGCGCTCGAAACTATTCGGGCTTCGTTGTGACCCGAACGGCAAGCGGCCCGCCCCTCGTGGTTGACCTGTCGAATCTCTGCCGCGACTCGCGCTTGCTCCCTGTCGGTGTGCGAGCCGACGCGACGCTGCTCGATCAATTCGTGGAAGCGCTCATGGACAGCGACATCGAGTTCGGCGCAGTTCGCGAAGTGGCGGATCGAAGCCTTCCCTCCTTGCTCCACCCGGCTGGCAAGCGCCGGTTGCGGGAGTTGGAACAGAGCGGATCATTGGAGTACAGCTCCATCGCCGATGAACGTCTCCTCGAACTCGCTTTCGGCGCCCAGGCAACCGCCAGCACGCTGGTCGCCTCGATGGATAGCTTCGACGACTTCCGGCGTACCTACCCCGCCATCCAAGGGACCACCGATCGATTCGTGGGTTGGGAGCCCGGACCTGACCAGACGATTCGCCCGTTCCTGCGGGACATGGGAGTGCACACCCACCATCGATTGTCGAGGAAGGAAGAGAGCGCCGAGTTGAAAGCCCGGCGCCTCCGACGACAGAGCGTTATCCGACGCGCCGCCGAGACGTACTTCCGATGCAGCAACCCGCATTGCCTGCTTGCGCAGCTCTGGCCGGAGCGCCTCCCGGAGCTACCGCGCTTCGACGATCGTGCCGACGAGTTCGTGTGCCCGAGCTGTGACCGGTCGCTGGTTGTCGGCGAGCCGCGATCGGCGGCCTCCCAACTCATCGTTTTCCTACATGGCGAGGAGCGCCTCCGCCTGCTGCTCGAGGAAGGTGACCGGGTGGTGGTCGGCCGAAACGACTCGAAGGGATGCGTCGGCCTCGAATCGCGATTGCCCGCCGGTGGCGTCGATGCTGTCAGCCGCTGTCACGTCGCCTTCACACGCAAAGCCGGGAGGGTCGAGGTAGAGGACCTCAAGTCGCGAAACGGAAGCATGATGCGCTGGATCGACGGCACCCAGGATGATGTTCGATTGGCCCCTGGCGTTCCACAGGTCGTCGGCCAGCGCAATGCTGTGGCGATCCCGTCGGGGATCACCATCGAGTTGTCCGGTCGCGTTCTGCCGCTCGACGGAGAGCGGCCGCCGGATGCCGACGACTTCGCGGTTGACGACCGAGCGACGCGCCTCTTGGTGGCGAGACCATGATCTCGGTTCGGATCAGCGCAGCGACGCACACCGGAGCGGTGAGACGCCGCAACGAGGACTGCGTCGGTGCGACCGACTTGCGGGCATCGTCGGTTGACGGCGAGGTCGTCTCCGTCGTCATTTCCGGTGGGTCGTGTATTGCCGTTGTGGCCGACGGACTTGGCGGCCACCCCAGCGGTGACGTCGCAAGTCGGTTGGCCGTTCAGCAAATCATCGGCGCCAACCCGGCCGATCCAGATGCTCTGGTGAAGGCGTTCCACGCCGCAAACGAAGCGATCTACGACGCAATGTCCGAGCCTTGTGGTTCGCTGGAGATGGGGTCCACCGCGGCGGCCGTGCTCCTGCGCACCGACGGCATCGCTGTCGCCAACGTGGGTGACAGCGCGGTGTTCGAGTTCATGGACGGCCGGCTCGTTCAGCTCAGCACCGATGATGTTCCGACGCGCGGCGGACAACTGCCCGGCCTCCCTTCGACGGTCGTGACCCAGACGCTCGGTGGCCGGCGCGAGCCAGTCAACATCGAACCGAATCTCTACAGCGACGAGTTCGGGGCCGCCCGAAGCGTGCTGATGTGCACCGATGGACTGACGAACTTCGTCACCCGAGACCGCATTGCCGGTGCTCTGCGAGAGACGTGCGGGGTACAGGCCGTTGAAGCCCTTCTTCGTCTGGCGCTCGACGCCGGCGGTCGGGACAACGTGACTGTTTTGCTCATGGAGCCCGTGAGAGTCGGCGATGTCTCGATCAGCGAAGTAGGCCCCGGGTGAGGATCTCATCGATCATCATCTCCAACCACCAGCGGGTTGCCGACTTCCACATCGATGTGCGCGACCACGCCGTTCTCGTCGGTCCCAATGCGGCGGGCAAGTCGACAGTGCTTCGACTGCTCGATGGGCTGCTCGGAGCATCCTGGAACCAGCTCGTGGCGTCCTTGGACCCAAATCAGCTCAGAGACCCATCGAAGCCCATGCTCGTTGAAGTCAGGCTTGAGGGCCTTGATGCGGACGACAAAGCTCACTTCGCCGACAAGATCGAAGTCGGCACCGGTGCTGCAAGTGGCAGTGTGTGGCTCACCGTTCGCCTCACGGCCGAGGTCTCAGCGATCGACCCAGAGCGACTGGACATCAAGCGATCGTTCGTGAAGCCGATGGTGGACGACGCTCCGGTGAACCGAGAGGACCTGCGCCACATTGGTTGGTCATACCTGCCGGCGAACCGTTCTCCCGATCGGGATCTGGGCAGCGGGCGAACGAGCGCTGTTCGGTCCCTGCTACGGGCGGTCACTCTCGACCCAACCGAAGCGAAGGCCATCCAAGATGAGCTGAAAGACCTCAGTGACGCGCTCAAGGCGTCGCCCGCTCTGACGACGCTTCGCGAGGACCTCGCCCGTGAGTTGAGCGGGCTGTTCCCCGAGCCGATCGACAAGGATGAAGTCGTAGTCGATCTGCCCGGCTCGTCCGCTGGTGAGCCGCTTGGTGATCTCGATCTGCAGTTCGATCGCAACGGCGTACGCACCCCGCTCTCAGCGCAGTCGGACGGGCTGAGGTCTTTGTCGGTTGTCGCCGTTCAGTTGTTGGCGAGACGCACTGCCCGCATCCTTGCCATCGATGAGCCGGAGATACACCTGCATCCTCGGGGTCAGGCCAACCTTGCGCAACTCCTAGCGTCTGCACCTGGCCAACGACTGGTCGCGACCCACGCGCCATCGGTCCTCGCTCGGTTCACGCCTGATCAAGCGGTGGCCTTGACATCCGGCGGTGCTCGGCAGCTCCCTGCATCGGCGTACGCCAACGACCCCAAGGGCCGCCAGCACTGGTGGGTCGAGTCGGCGCTCGAACCCCTGACCGCCGAGCGCATCGTTTTCGTCGAGGGCATTTCGGACCGAATCATCGTGCATGCGGTTGCCCGCTTGCTTGGCATCGAACTGGACCGGCTGGGTGTCACGGTCGTGGCGTTGAATGGTGCCAGCAATTTCAAGCCTGCGATCCGCCTTTTCGGACCGACTGGCTTCGGCATCCAGCTGCTTGGGCTCGTCGACCAGAACGAGGCACCGATTCCTGCTGCCGCCCTCGGCGTCACCGTCGCAGACCTTCCGATCCACGACGTTCTGGTTTGCGTCGGTGATCTTGAGGAGGAGTATGCGTCGGCGCTAGGTGTTGTCGACATCGTCGGTCTCCTTGTCGCGTCCGGCTTGTTCACCGAAGCGGGAATCAAGGCGGCCGCCGCAGTTGGCGACATCAGCTTGATTTCTCCCGCCGACCTAGCGAAGTTCGTTCTCCGAAAGAACAAGGTCGAGGCCGCCGCAGCGCTCGGAGAGGGCATGACGCCGGCGCAGGCAGGTGCGCTCACAACCGTCAGCGCTCTTGTTCAGAGGGCGGTCCGGTAGTGACCGTGATGGACGCGGACGAGTGGTGCGAGCTCGACTCGTTGGCGGACACACTCATCATCGCACCGCCCGGATGCGGGAAGACCGAGCTGCTCGCCCGGCGGTCGGCGGCATGCATCCGAAATGGAGTCTTGCCGGTTGGTCGCCGAATTCTTGCTCTGACATTCACCAACAAGGCTCGGGACAACCTCGCGGCCCGCCTCGCCCATCACGCAGGCGCTCACTTCCGCACGCATGTCACCGTGATGAATTTCCACGGGCTCGGGCTTCATCTCTACAGCCGGCACAGGTATGTGCTCGACGACTTGGTTCGCGAACTCCTGCCCGACGATCGGGCGCTCCGGGCAATCGAAAGGCGAGCGTTCGAAGAACACAACGTGCCGCGCGGAGCGCAGCAGGAGATGCGCCTCGTGATTCGGGAGGCGAAATCGGGGCCTCGGTCCGATGCAGAGGTGCTCGAGTACATCGATGAGACAGGGTCTGCTGCTGCGTGAGGCCGAAGG
>JBAOIR010000004.1:0-205035 GCA_037045585.1 Microthrixaceae bacterium | reverse complement strand
CCCCACGCCCGGCCCACACCATCGTCCCGGCCAGCTTGCGCATCACCCGCGCCCCACCCATATCCATGAACAACGCCAACGCCAACACGTAATAGAGGACCACCCACGCCGGCAACAGCCGCACCCGCTGCTCCCGCGCCCCCGCCGCCTCAATCACCGCCTCCACCGTCGCCCGCGGAAACGCCTTCGCCAACACCCCCACCCCGATCCGATCCGCCAAACCCCACATCCTCACGGATCACCTTCTGCCCAACTCTACCCATACCCCCAACTTACACCCATGTAACTCTAAGTGAGGGTATTGGGCCCACCCCACTCCCGCGCCAGCGCGAACGCCAGTCAACGGTCACCATCAAGCGAGGCTCGGATCGCGAGCGGTTGGTACTTCCTCGGGTCGGAGGCCAAACAGGACTCGATCAGTTGCTCAGTCGGATCAGCTCAATCCTGGCTTCCTCTGTCGATGTTGCCGCCGCAACGCGGATCCCGTCCCCCCCCAAGGGCTTTACCCGAACGTGGGTGATCAGCGGGTGTTTCGGCCGCTCGTCCACCTCATCCGCGCCAATCAAGTCCTCGTGCATCTTCTCGCCAGGCCGCAGCCCCGTGTAGACGATCTTGATGTCACGCCCCGACTTCTCGATCATGTGCTGGGCAACATCTGCGATCCGCACCGGCTCACCCATGTCGAGAATCAGCGTCTCGGAGTCCTCCCCGATCGAGGCCGCCTGCAGCACCAGATGCACCGCCTCGGGAATTGTCATGAAGAAACGCGTCACCTCCGGGTCGGTCACGGTCACTGGCCCGCCACTGGCGATCTGCGCCCGGAATGCGGTCAACACCGAGCCACGAGACCCGAGCACGTTGCCGAACCGGACGGACGAAGTAGCGGCCGCCGTGCGGGGCCGCCATGCCAGCTGTGAGCCGCTCCGTCGCCTTCTTCGAGTAGCCCAACACATTCTCGGGGTCGGCGGCCTTGTCCGTGGAGATGTTCACGAACACCTGCACGTCGCCTTCCCGCGCCGGCCGCCAGCAGCATGTTCCTCGTCCCCAGCACGTTCGTCTTGAACGCCTCGTCCGGGGCCCGCTCAAACAACGGCATATGCTTGAGGGCGACGGCATGGATAACCACCTCGGGGCGAACGTACTCAAGCACCGTCCAGGCGCTCCAGGTCGCGGATATCGGCCAGAATGATGTCGTCACTATCAAGCAGGGCGCGGCCATGAATGCTCATCTGCACGGCGTGCAGCGCAGATTCATCTCGGTCGAGAAGTCCGAGGTAGGCCGGACCGTAGCGGTGAACCTGACGGGCAGTTCCGACCCAATAGAGCCACCCGCGCCGGTGATCAGAACTCGGCGTCCGGTCAGCATGTGGCCAATGCCGGACTCGTCCGTCTGGATCGGCCGGCGTCCAAGCAGGTCCTCCTCGGTCACCTCCGAGATGTCGCCGAGCTTGACCGCACCACCGACGATATCCTTAGTGCTCGGGATGACTCGGCATGCCGTCATGCCGGCGGCACTCGCCTCACGGTCCCACTCGAGCGACTTGCCGAGTCGACTTGAGTGATCGCAACGACGAGGATCGTCGCGCCGGTCTGCTGGGCGACTTTCAAGAGGTCCGCGGTGGTGCCACTGCACCGGCACTCCGCTGAGGCGGAGGCGACGCTTTTTGAATCGATCGTCATCAAGGATCGCCACCGGGTCGTAGTCGGCGCGGGCATCGAGAAGCATGGCCTTGACGAGTTAGTCGCCTGCTTCTCCCGCGCCTAAGACGATAGTCGCCTTGCCCTCGTGGGTGGCACGGCTGCGATTCACGCCACTAGCGCACAAGGAACCGGCCCGCCAGCATCGACGCCAAAGCGATTCCAGAAGCCATAACAGGCGTTGAGCGCGGGATGCTGCCATCCCCTACGAGAAGGAGGGCCAAGGTCGTGGAACCCGCCACGAGCGCAACTGACACCACCACCCCACGAACCTCGTCGAACGATCCGAACTTGTAGCGGCCTCGATAGAGGTGCAGGGCCCATCCAGCGATGATCTGGAAGACTCCCATGACAGCGCCAACTGCCAGCGCACTGATCAGTAAGCTCCTGGCGGGCGCGAAGTCAAACCTCAGGGCGGGTGCCGCCAATGGCGCAGCCAAGGTCCAACAGGTGAAGTCGAAAAGTGCTTGGAGGGATCGGCGAGTCAACGAACTATTCACGGGCCCCCCCCGTAATCGTGCTCACCATGCCGTTTTGCCTTCCCATCCGCCACTACCCCCACGATCCATCACTATATCGGTGCACCATTACCGGCGGTACAAGTGCATGAAGTACCCGGCCGCTGGATTGCTGCATCGTACGGAACCGACTGGGTACCCGATCACTGCTGACCCATGCGCTGCGGCACCGGATGTGGGGGGGCAGCGACATCCAACGTCGGCCCGAGAAGTGCTGAAGAGGGCTCGCACAAAACCGCAGTTCACCCCGCGAGGCGAGGTGCCCACGTCCCATTGGTCAGGCAAATGCGGCATCTGGTCCACATTGTGGCCCCGGCTCGGTCACCCACCAGCCCTTTCCGTCGAACCGTCGGTCAAACACCGCCCTTCCGCCGAACCGCGGGTGGCGACGGCGACATCTGGCGGGTGCCCCAGCCACCGCGTACCGTCGCGGGCATGTACCCGGTTCTGCTGTTCGACGGTGACTGCGCCTTCTGCACCGCCAGCGTGAACGAGCTGCTCACGTCCGCGCCCAGGGCCCAAAGATCATCGCCCTGGCAACAGGCCGATCTGGCTACGCTGGGCGTGAGTGAGTGGGCCTGCCAGGAGTCGATCCAATGGTTCGCCGCACCGGGATGTGCCGCTGACGCGGGGCCGGGCGGTGGCCGCGGCGTTGCGGTGTGGGTCAGCGCCCTGGCCGGTCGTCGGGAGGTTGACGCAGCTGCCCGGGATCATTCATGAATGCCGCGTATCGACTCGTGGCGGCAAATCGCTTCCGGCTCCCGGGTCCACGCCCGCGTGCCGGCTGCCCGACCTGCGGCGGCGGCAGGGCCGGGTGCGGATACAGCGCTGGGTCGGCGCCGTTCGTGGCACCGTCAGCATGGGCACCTGCGGCCCCGGCCCCCGCCGCCTGAACATGGCCCTCCCCGCGGACTTCCATCGATCCCCCCACCCCTGCGCGGCCGGGTGATCTTCGAACACGACTGGCGCGATCTGGCCTTCCTGCACTGGCGGCTGCCCCCCGACGTCGTCGCACCGCTGATGCCCCCCGGGACGCGGCCCGACACCTTCGACGGCGACACGTTCGTCGCGCTGGTGCCCTTCGAACTGCGCGGCGCGAACTTCTTCGGCAGCCCCACCGTGCCGTACTTCGGGGACTTCCTCGAGACCAACGTGCGGCTCTATTCAGTCGACGACCAGGGGCGCCACGGGGTGGTGTTCGCCAGCCTGGAGACGAGCCGACTGGCGATCGCGCTGGCCGCGCGCACGACCGTCGGCCTGCCCTACACGTGGTCCCGACAGACCGCCTCGGTCTCCGGCTCGCGGCGCACCTGGACCACCCGCCGGCGCTGGCCCGATCGCGGACTTCGCAGCGAGATCAGCGTCGAGGTCGGCCCGAGGATCGACGAACCCGACGACCTGGCGGTATTCCTCACCGCACGCTGGGGGCTGCACACCGAACGCTTCGGCCGGACCGTGTGGTTCCCCAACGTCCACGAGCCGTGGGAATTGCAGGAGGCACCGTTCGCGGCCAGTCGCGGGATCACCTGCTCCTTTGACTGCCCACAGACAGCCCACCATCGCGAACCGCGCGTTTCTGTGAGCCCTTCAGTCGTCACAGACCCCCTGAAGGGCTCAGGAGAACCCGCAGTTCGCGCCAGGAGGGAAGCCACCCAGGTCCAAGGGCTCAGGGAAGCCCGCAGCTCCGTCCGGGCGGGAACCCGCAGCCCGGGGGCTCACGAAGGGGCGGGCGCCAGGACCGTGGTGGGGTTATCGAGGGTGGCACCGCCCGCCGCTAGCCAGCTTGCCCGTGGCACCGACCCCGACTTCCTCAACTGCGGCGATCCGTGGAGGGCGGCCTCCGCAATCCTGATGCTGCCGCTAAGCGACGTAATGTCACTGCAGCCGCACGTTAGCCATCGCAATGTCGCGCGTCGAGATCGCTGAATCGACGAGTATTGTCGCATCTGTATTCACTAGGTCACGATTTGTCGCACGTAGCCGAAGGGAGGGCCGATGGCGCCACAGCATTTCCCCGACCTCGTGTTCGCCAGCGAGGTCGACCGCCGGATCCTGTCACGGGCGCGGGCGCAGGGGCGCCTCGTGCGCATCGCGCCCGGCATCTATTCCGGCGAGGTGGGTGACTCCGCCGGAGGCACTCGCACGCCGGTACCTGTGGCGGATCGTCGCCCACGTGATGCCCGGTGCCGTGATCGTCGACCGCTCGGCCCGCGACGGCGGGCTGGGCCGGGACGGCACCCTGTACGTCGTCGCCGATCGCGCCCGGCCACTGGTGCTTCCCGGCATCACCGTCTTCCCTCGCCCAGGTGCGCCCGCGCTGCCGGGCGACATGTCCCTGCCCGACGGGATCCACATCGCGGGCGAGGCTCGTAGCCTGCTGGAGAACCTGACGCCGAGCCGACGCACGGCAGCCGGCACGCGGCGCACGCTGACCCGGGTGGAGGTCGAGGAGTGGGTCGACGCGCTGCTCGCGAGCCGCGGGGTGGAGGGCGTCAACCGCCTGCGGGACCAGGCCCGACAACTGGCGCCGGCGCTGCAGCGCGAGAAGGAACTCGCTGCACTCGAAGTGATGGTGCCGCGCTGGCCACGCACGAGGCCTCCCCCCTGGCCTCGCCTGCACTGCGGGCACGTGCGAAGGGTCAGCCGTACGACCAGGACCGGATCGAGGCGTTCGCGCGCCTGGCCAGGTCGCTGGGGGCCGTCGCTCCAGACGTCCTGCCGCTGCTGCCGGCCGATCAGGGTCGGCGGGCGCTGCTCCCGTTCTACGAGGCCTACTTCTCCAACTACATCGAAGGCACCGAGTTCACCCTGGACGAGGCCGCCGACATCGTCTTGAAGCAGGCCGTTCCCGCGCAGCGACCGCTGGACGCCCATGACGTCCTGGGCACCTACCGCATCACCGCCGACGCCGACGAGATGCGCCGCACACCGCAGTCCGGAACCGAGCTCGCTCGAAGCTCCTGCAGGCGCGGCACGCTGTTCTGCTCGGGGCGCGAGCGGACAAGCGTCCCGGCACCTTCAAACAGCAGCCCAACATGGCAGGGTCCACGTCTTTCGTCGCACCGGACCTCGTCGAGGGCACGCTGCTGCGCGGCTTCGAGGAGGGCGCCGGGCTGGCCAGTCCCTTCGCACGGGCCGTCTTCATGATGTTCCTGGTCAGCGAGGTCCGCCGGCGCACGTTCGCCATCATTTCCCACCCCGACGCGGGCAAGACCACGCTGACGGAAAAACTGCTGCTGTTCGCCGGCGCCATTCAGATCGCCGGTTCGGTGAAGGCGCGCAAGGCCAGCCGCCACGCAACTTCCGACTGGATGGAGATCGAGAAGCAGCGCGGCATTTCGGTGGCCAGCTCGGTCATGCAGATGGAGTACCGCGACTGCGTCATCAACCTGCTCGACACCCCCGGCCACCAGGACTTTTCCGAGGACACCTACCGCGTGCTCACGGCCGTGGATGCGGCGCTGATGGTGATCGACGCCGCCAATGGCGTGGAAGCGCAGACGCTGCGGCTGATCGAGGTCTGCCGCGCCCGCAACACGCCCATCCTCACGTTCATCAACAAGCTCGACCGCGAGGTGCGCGATCCGCTCGACCTGCTCGACGAGATCGAACGCACCCTGGGCATGCCCTGCGCGCCGCTGACCTGGCCGGTCGGCCAGGGCAAGAACTTCCACGGCATCTACGACCTGCGCACCGACCGCATGCGCGTCTTCCGTCCCGGCGAGGACCGGAAAAGCGACGAGGACGAAATCGTGGCCGACGCGTCAGTCCTGGCGGCGCGCTTCGGCGCCGAGTGGACGACGGCCCACCACGAGATCGACCTGGTGCGCCATGCCGGCCACCCCTTCGGCCGCGCCGATTTCCTCGCCGCGCACCAGACGCCGGTGTTCTTCGGTTCGGCGATCAACAACTTCGGCGTGCGCGAAGTGCTCGACGCGCTGGTTGACCTCGCGCCCCGCCCCGGCGCCGCGCCAGGCACGGCGCCGCGTGAAGTGCTTCCGGAGGAGGACGAGTTTTCCGGCGTCGTCTTCAAAATCCAGGCCAACATGGACCCGGCGCACCGCGACCGCATCGCTTTCGTGCGCGTCTGCTCGGGCAGGTTCGAGCGCGGCATGCGCCTGAAGGTGCGCCGCACCGGCAAGGAGCTGCGGCCGACCGGCGTCGTCACCTTCCTGTCGCAACGGCGCGACCGCGTCGAGGAAGCTTATGCCGGCGACATCATCGGCATCATCACCCACGGCGGCCTGCAGCTCGGCGACACGGTCACCGGCGGCGAACTGCTGCAATACACCGGCCTGCCCTTCTTCGCGCCCGAGATGTTCCGCACCGTCGAGCTCGCCGACCCGATGAAGAGCAAGCAGCTCGCCAAGGGCCTGCAGGAGCTGGGCGAGGAAGGCGCCATCCAGGTGTTCAAGCCGCTGGCCGGCAGCCTGATGCTGCTCGGCGCCGTCGGCCAGCTGCAGTTCGAGGTCGTCCAGCACCGCCTGAAGACCGAATACGGCGTCGATGTGCGCCTGTCGCCGGCCAACTTCGCCGGCGCGCGCTGGATCAGCTGCGACGACGAGACGGAACTGCGCCGCTTCATGAACGCCAACGGCTCGCGCCTGGCGCTCGACGCCGCCGACACCCACGCCTACCTGATGTCCTCGCGCTACGACCTCGAACTGACGCAGGAACGCTACCCCAAGATCCAGTTCCACCCGATGCGCGAACACGCCGGGCTGACGCTGCAGGGCACCTGACGCGGGGCGTCCTTCAATCCTCGTCGGGGTCTGCCGACGACAGCGCTTCGAGCTTTTCCGGCCCGATGTCGAGATGAGCCTCGGCGAGCGGCGCCCAAAGCGGCCACTCCTCGCCGGGGCCGTCGCGCAGACGACGGGCCACGGCGATGAACGCGGCCAGCGCGGCGGCGGGTGACGGTTCGCTGGCGGCGGCGGGCTTGTGGTGGATGGCCACCGCCGCGGCGACGTCGGGCGGCAGCTTCCAGTTGCGTGCGACCAAGGCGCCGACGGCGGCGTGCTCGGCGCCGGTGGTGGCGTCGAGACGTTGCGCGGCGATATCGAGCGTCAGGTCGGCGGTCTCGAACATGCCGGCGTGCTCGGGAAATCGACGCAGCACGATGGCGATGCCGACATCATGAACCAGCGCGGCCAGATAGGCGAGGTCGGCAAAGCCGCGAACGCGGCTGACGCGGGCGGCGCGATACGCGTTATCGGCGGCGGCGGCGGATGCCGACCAGACCCGTTCGACGGCGCGCGGCGCGATGCCCGCCGTTTGCGCGCGCAGGGCATGGCTGGCGACCACCATGGTGCGGGTGCGGCCGAGGACGGTGATCGCGGCTTTCACCGAGCGCACCGGCGTGCGCGTGCGAAACACCGGCGAATTGGCCACGCGCATGAATTCGCCGGTCAGCGCCGGCTCCTGGCCGATCGCGGCGGCCAGCGCTCCCGGGCCGGCGTTGTCGTCCCGTCGCCAGCGCTTGCAGGCGGAGCAGCGTCGCGCTGGGCGCCGGCAGCTTGACGCCGCTGGCCAGCACCGCATCGAGTCGTGGATCGCGTTCGGACATGGTGGGCCGATTCTAGTCAACGCGGTTTTTCGGCAGCGCGGCGGCGTACCGCCACGCCTGACTTTCGGCAAGCCTCAAAACACGCCCATGGCCAAGCCGGCCGCCAGCGTCGCGCCGAGTTCGGCGCAGCGGGCCAGGTCCCCGGCACCGATCTGCTTGGGAGCAAGGATCGCCTCGGGCGTCTGGGCGTTGGTACGAACGATCAGCGCCGGCGCCACCGCCTTGAGGCGCCAGCCGGTGGCGATGCGGGCAATCTGGCGCGCGGCGTTCTCGCCATCGCTGCCGGCGCAGATCAAAGTACCGTAAGGCCGGCCGTTGATGCGGTCGAGGCAGGCGTAATAACTGCGATCGAAGAAATCCTTGAGCATGCCCGACATTGCCGCAAGGTTTTCCGGCGTAGCGAACAGATAGCCGTCGGCGGCCAGCACATCGTCGCCACCGGCGGCGGCGGCATGCAGCAGCCGCGTGGCCACGGCCGGCTCGCCGGCAGCGCCGGCGGCTGCGGCTTCGGCCATCCGGCGGGTGCCGCCGGTCAAGGAATGATGGACGATCAGCAGCGTCTTCACCTGCCGTTCCCCCTCGTGGCGCGGTCGGTCATCGGCCCGGCAATCCGGCACGCTGGCCCTGCCGGATCTCGGGAACGACATGCAGCGTCGTCCCATCCACGTCGAGCCAGAGTTCGCCTTCCTGGAGGGTGCAACTGATCTGCATGGTCCGCGCCACCCGCGCCGCCAGCGCCTGGGTGGCTTCGGCCGGCAGGTCGACGACCGTCAGCTTCGCCTGCTTGCGCAGTTGCGCTTCGTTCTGCTCCCACCAGGTTCGCGCGACCCTGCCGCCATAAGTAAGCGCTAACACTTGCTCCGCCCGACCGCAGGCGCGCCGCAAGCGCCGCTCGTCCGGCAAGCCGACTTCGATCCAGTCGACCACTTCGCCGGTCAGGCCGCGTCGCCACAGATCCGGTTCGTCGTCGGTCGACAACCCCCGGCCGAATTCCAGCGCGTCGTCGGCCGACAAGGCAAAAGCGATCAAGCGCACCATCATGCGCTCGTCGGTTTCCGAAGGATGCCGCGCCAGCGTCAGCGCATGGGTCTGGAAATAGCCGCGGTCCAGATCGGAAACCTGTAAATCCGCCTTGAAGATCGTCGCTTTAAGTGCCATTTGACGCCAATAATTAACGAGTTACCGGAATTCGGCCCTAAAGGTGCACCTGAAACAATCTGTTGCAAATGACGCCCTGAACTTTTACCGACGGTCGCCGTCATAGTAACCGTGTCGAGTACGAATCGTTCGACAAGGCAACGCAAAGGACTTGAAATTTCAATGCAAAACCCCATTATCGAGAGGTTTCTAGCCGATTCGCGCCGTTATCTAGGCGCTTAAGATCGGCAAAACAGGCAGCGTTTACGATCCCCATCGGTGGCTGGTCCCCCTCCTCCCCGTCACCCGAAGGCCCCGGCATGCCGGGGCCTTCGTCATTACAGGAAGAGCTGGAGCATCTCATGGCCCAACAGAGCATGAGCCTGATCGACGTCCTCAGGCCCCCCGTCAATCGCTGGCTGGTCGAACTCGCCAGATCCAAATCCGCCCCGCCGACAGGCGTGCGCGTCATCCGGTTCGGCAACGGCGATGAAGAGGAACTCGATCTCCCGGAGACCGGCTCGCCGCGCAAGTCGCGGCAGAAACTCGCAGGCTAGCGCCCAGGCGGCGCTCCTGTTACGCTTGCCGAAGCCGGCGGCCGGCCAAGCCGCCCGGGCCTGGTCGCGGCATGTTTCACTTCGGACAATTGTTTATGAATCAAGCGATTGACAGGACATCGTTCCTACGCCCCCGGCGGCTGCTGGCCTTGCTGGCAGCAGCAGTCCTTGCCGCGGGCTGCGGCACCTCCGTCGTCAACCCCGTCACCGGCCGCGCCGAGCGAACGGTGATGGACGAAAAGGATGAAATCGCCGAAGGCCGCAAGGCCCACGAGAGCACCCTGAAGGAATACGGCGTGGTCAACAACCCGCGCCTGCAAGCCTATGTGAACCACGTCGGCCAACGCCTGGCCAAGCAGTCGCACCGCGCCAATCTCACCTGGACATTCACGGTGCTGGATTCGCCGGAGATCAATGCCTTCGCCCTGCCTGGCGGTTACGTCTATGTCACGCGGGGCATCATGGCCTATCTCGACAGCGAGGCCGAGCTGGCAGGCGTCATCGGTCACGAAATCGGCCATGTCACCGCCCGGCACAGCGCCCAGCGCGCCACCCGGGCGCAGAACGCCGGCTTCGGCGTCATCGCCGCCACGGTGCTTGGTGCCGTGCTCGAGGCCCAAGGCCTGCCCGGCGCCGGGGACGTGGCCAGCCAGGTTTCGCAGGGCGTCGCCGCCGGCTATGTCGCGTCGTACAGCCGCGACCAGGAATCGCAGGCCGACGAACTCGGCGCCGAATACCTAGCGCGCAACCAGTACAACCCGCAGAACATGGTCGACGTGATCGCGGTGCTCAAGAACCAGGAACGCTATGCCGCCGAACAGGCCAAGGCCGAAGGACGCGCCGCTCCCGGCGGCGCCAACTGGTTGTCTTCGCACCCCAGCAACGATCAGCGCTTGGCCGACATCAAGCGCATCGCCGCGAAGTACCAGGGCAATTACGCCGACGACGGGCGGGCGCGTTACCAGCAGGCCATCGAGGGCATGGCGTTCGGCGAGAGCCGGGAGCAGGGTGTCACGCGCGGTCGCAACTTCTATCACGAGGAACTCGGCATCGCCCTGACGGCGCCGCAAGGCTGGAAAGGTGGACAACACCCCGGAAGCCATCGTCGTCGCCAGCAGCGCCGGCGATGCCGCCTTGGTGATCAAGCTGATTCCACCCCAGGCTGGCACCACCCACGAAGAAATCATCAAGAACACGCTGCATCCGGTCGATGGCCGCGCCCAGCCGCGCAGCGTGAACGGCCTGGCGGCGACCCATTTCGCCGGCGTGGTGCGCAATTCGAAAGGCCAGCAGGCCAACGCCCGCGTCACGATCGTCACCGGCCCCAACAACCGCCACTACCTGCTGCAGTACGCGGCGCGCAACACCGCCGCCTTGCAGCAAGCGCTCGCCCAGATGGGCGAAGCGGAAGCCTCGTTCCGGCCGCTCAGCGCGGCCGAACGTCAGGCCGCCCGCCCCTGGGCCGTGCGCATCGTGCCAATGCCGGCCGGCGGCTTCGCCGAACTGGCGCGCCGTTCGCCGCTGACGTCGATGGCCGAGCAGCAGCTCCGGCTGATGAACGGCGCCTACGACGGCGCCGCCGCACCCAGTCCAGGCCAGCGCATCAAAATCATTAACTAATTAACTTCCTTGCTTGCCTTCGTTTCAGCGGAGTAAGATTTCTCTGCGGAGTTTTCGGTATTGAGGGGCGGGAAGGAAATGTCATTCCGTTGGCGCGAATTACTGATTAGTGCGATTCTGGTGGTGTCTAGCGGCGGCGTTATGGCTCAGGTAACGTGTGCTAACTATTTCCTGAACGATGCTGTCAATATCGCTGGAGATACCAATGGGACTTTTCTTCCAGTCAATGTTGGTGACGTATTCACTTTCACCATCACCGCAGGTAGCGCCACGGCGGCGTCTTGGCGAATCGTCAACGATGATTCGGGCGCCCCGGGAAGCACGCTGGTTGGGGGCGGTACTATTTCCGGCTCACTCATCTACACCGTCGCCGTAGCAGCGGGGGGTACGGGGATCGGCTTCTACGTTGATAGCATCAACGGAACGGCAACGATTCAAGGCCGTTGCTCGCCAGGCAGCCCAGTAGCAACAGCCTCCATTCCGACTCTTTCGGAATGGGGCATGATTATCCTTTCCGTAATCCTGGGTATCGCTACGTTATTGCGCCTTCGGGGCAGGCAGTTCTAGTCAAGCAGCGACTTCAACGAAGAAAGACGAGGCGTGCCCCGTCTTTCTTGTTATCAAAAGCAGTAGCGGCGCCACGCCGCCACTGCAGTATTGCGTTACGCCAGCGCTTTCAACGCCGCCGCGTAATCGGGTTCCTGCTTGATTTCAGGAACCAGTTCCGAGTAGATCACCTTGTCGTTCTCGTCAACCACCACCACGGCGCGCGCCGTGACGCCGGCCAAGGGACCGCTGGCGATCTCGACGCCGTAGTTCTTCATGAACTCGCGGCCGCGCATGGTGAACAGGTCCACGACGTTCTTCAGCCCTTCGGTCGCGCAGAAGCGGCCGGCGGCGAACGGCAGATCGGCCGAAACGACCAGCACGATCGTATTGTTCATCTTGGCGGCTTCCTCGTTGAACTTGCGCGTCGAGGTCGCGCAGACCGGCGTGTCGAGGCTGGGCACGATGTTGAGCAGCTTGCGCTTGCCGGCGTAGGTCTTCAGCGTGGCCTGGCTGAGGTCGCCCGCCACCAGCGAGAAATCGGGCGCCGACGCGCCCGCCTTGGGAAAATTGCCGGAAACTTCAATGGGATTGCCGCCGAGGGTTACGGTGGTCATGGATCGAACTCCTATCGTCTTGTTGGGAACGGTACTTTCTTCGAATTTTCGATGATGCGCCATACCGAGGGCGCTGTCATACTTTGCCACAGGCGGGCATGCATCGGCAAGCTCGGCCATCCCGACTCGTCTGTAGAATGGGCGCCATGGACTATCACATCATCCCCGTCACCGCCTTCGCCCAGAACTGCACGCTGCTCTGGTGCGAGGAAACCCGACAGGCCGCCGTCGTCGATCCCGGCGGCGACCTCGACCGCATCACCGCCGCCGCCGCCCAGCGCGGCGTAAGCATCGTCAAGGTGCTCTTGACCCACGGCCACATCGACCACGCCGGCGGCACGGCGGCGCTGTCGAGCCAATTGTCGGTGCCGGTCGAGGGGCCGCAGCGCGAAGACGAGTACTGGATCCGGCAGTTGCCCGAGCAGGGCCAGGCTTTCGGTTTTCCCGCCTGCGAAGCGTTCACGCCGGACCGCTGGCTGGACCAGGGCGACACGGTGGCCTTCGGCAATGTCGTCCTGGAAGTGCTGCACACACCGGGCCACACGCCGGGCCACATTGCTTTTTTCCACCGGCCTTCGAAGCTGGCGCTGGTCGGCGACGTGCTATTCGCCGGCTCGATCGGCCGCACCGACTTTCCCCGCGGCGACTACGATACCTTGATCCGGTCGATCCGCGGCAAGCTCTGGCCGCTGGGCAACGACGTCGAGTTCATCCCCGGCCACGGGCCGATGTCGACCTTCGGCGAGGAACGGCGCAGCAACCCGTTCGTCGCCGACGGCGCGTAGCGGAACTACTTCTTCAGCGCGTCCCTGATCTCGCGCAGCAGCACGACGTCTTCGGGCGTCGGCGGCGGCTCGGCCGCCGGTGCGGCGGCGGCTTCCTCGCGCTTCAGGCGGTTCATCTGCTTGACCATGATGAAAATGATGAACGCCAGGATGATGAAGTTGAGCAGGATGGTGATGAAGCTGCCGTAGGCGAACACCGCGCCGGCTTTCTTGGCCTCGGCCAGCGTGGTGGCCGTCTGGCCGGCCAGCGGAATGAAGTAATTGTTGAAGTCGAGCCCGCCGAAAATCTTGCCGACGACGGGCATGATCAGGTCGCCGACGATCGAATCGACGATCTTGCCGAACGCGCCCCCAATGATCACGCCGATGGCAAGGTCCATGACGCTGCCCTTGACCGCGAACTCCCTGAACTCCTGAAAGAAACCACTCATCACTATTCTCCCGTGCGGTTTTTGTTACGCTGCCCACTCTCGCAAACCTCATGGAACAACTTGCGCGCCATGAAGCGTCTTGAGCTAGCCGGAATCCTAACCGTTCTGGCGGCGCTCGTCCTCGTTCTCATCGTCGCCGGCGTCGCGGCATCCCTGGCCCTGGGCAACACGGCTTGGCTCAAGGCGGAGCTGGCCAAGGCCGTGCGCGAGCAATGGCAGCGCACGCTGACCATCGAAGGTGCGCTGGAGTTGTCGTTCTGGCCCGACCTCGGGTTTCACGTCGGCAAAGTGCGCTTGTCCGAGCCCGACGGCAGCCGGACGTTCGCAACCATCGCGGGCGCCCGGCTGTCCGTTGCGCCCTGGCCGTTGCTGGAACGGCGCATCGTCGTCCGATCCTGCGAACTCGACGGTCTCGACATCGCGCTGAACCGCAGCAAGGACGGCAGGCTCAATGTTGCCGATCTGCTGCCGGGCGCGACCACCGGCAAGGAAGTCTCCCACGGTGCGCCGTGGCAAATCGACATCGCCGCCCTCCGGCTTGCCGATGCGCGCCTGGCCTGGCACAACGAACAGGCCGGCCAGACCACGTCGCTCTCGGCGCTGACGCTGACCACGAGCCGCATCGTCGGCGACTCGGCGGGGCGCGCATTCCATGTCGACACGCCGCGCCTGGCCGCCCGGCTGGATGGCGACACGCGCTCGGCCAGCGTGCGCGTGACGGCGGCGGGCATCGGCGCCATCGACGGGCAGTGGACCATCGCCGGCCTCGACCTCGAGATGGACGCGCGCGTCGGCGCAAGCACGCTGGCGGTACGCTTGGCTTCGGCCATCGCCGTCGATCCGGCAAAACGCAGGTTGTCGCTCGACGATATCACCGGTCGGATCGACATCGCCCACCCAAAGCTGCCGACCCGATCGCTGACGCTGCCGATCGTCGGCCGGTTGGCGGGCGACCTGTCGGGACCGTCCGCCAACGGCGCCCTGTCGAGCCGGCTCGATGGCTCCGACATGGCGCTGCGGTTCGCAGCGACGCGATTCGCGCCGCTGTCGCTGACCTTCGCCCTCGATATCGATCACCTCGATCTCGACAAGTACCTGGCCAGGGACAAGGATGGCGATGACGGCCGCATCGATCTTGCCGCGCTGAAAGACTTGGATATCCGAGGCGACCTCCGTATCGGCCGGCTTCGACTCGGCCAGGTGACGGCCGCCAATATCACGCTGGCGTTCGACGCCGCCGCCGGCGTGCTCGAACTCACGCCACGCGCAATGTCTGGCGATACGGCTCGGCGGGATGGTGGAAAGCGACCGGACCGTCCGGCCGGGCATTGACGAACTGATAGACGAAGGCGTCGCGCGAATCGAGCATCTCCCGGGCCGTGCCTTCGGCGACGACCACGCCGTCATGGATGAAATAGGCGTAGTCAACGATCTTGAGCGACTCGAAGATATCGTAGGTGACGACGATGGACGTGACGCCGAGCGCGTCGTTGAGCGTGCGGATTAGGTTGGCGATGACGTTGAGCGAAATCGGGTCGAGGCCGGCGAAGGGCTCGTCGTACATGATCAGCGTCGGGTCGAGCGCGATGGCGCGCGCCAGCGCCACCCGCCGCGCCATGCCGCCCGAAAGCTCGTTGGGCATCAGGCGGCTGGCGCCGCGCAGGCCAACCGAATTCAGTTTCATCAACACCAGCCGATGGATCAGTTCTTCCGGCAGGTCGGTCAGTTCGCGCATGGGAAAGGCGATGTTCTCGTAAACCGAAAGGTCGGAGAACAGGCCGCCGGCCTGGAACATCATGCCCATTTCGCGGCGCAGGTCGTAGAGCGCGTCGTTGTCCAGTTCGTGGACGATCCGGCCATCCACCTTCACCGTGCCGCGCTGGGGCCGCCGCTGGCCGCCGATCGGCTTCAGGAGGGTGCTCTTGCCGGAGCCGGAAACGCCGAGGATCGCCACCACCTTGCCGCGCGGCACGCGCAGCTTCACGCCGCGCAACACCTGGTTGGCGCCGTAGGCGAAATGAAGATCGTCGATCTCGATGAGGTATTCGCGGTTGCCTTTCATGGCGCTGATTTTCTCAGACTTGGCCGCGCCGTGCCAGAATCACGGCCATGACATTGCGGCTCGGCATCGACCTGGGAGGAACGAAAATCGAGATCGTCGCCCTCGCCGGAGACGGCAGCGAGTTGCTGCGCCAGCGCGTCGCCACGCCGCGCGGCGATTACCTGGCGACGGTCATGGCCGTGGCCGGGCTGGTCGAGTCGGCCGAGCACGAACTGGGCCGGCGCGGCAGCGTCGGCGTCGGCATTCCGGGCGCGGAATCGCGCGTCACCGGTCTCGTCAAGAACGCCAATTCCACTTGGCTGATCGGCCAGCCGCTGCGTCGCGATCTGCAGGCCCTGCTGCATCGGCCGGTGCGCATCGACAACGACGCCAACTGCTTCGCGCTGTCCGAAGCCACCGACGGCGCAGCGGCGGACGCCGAAGTGGTGTTCGGCGCAATTCTCGGTACCGGGGTCGGCGGCGGTATCGTCGTGCGCGGAACGCCCCTGATCGGCGCCAACGCCATCGCCGGCGAGTGGGGCCACAACCCGATGCCGGACGAAAGCCGCCGCCCATCGTGCTACTGCGGCCGGACCGGCTGCGTCGAAAGCTATCTTTCCGGCCCCGGTCTCGTGAGCGACCACAAAGTCAGCGGCGGCGACACGCCGGGGGCCGAAGCCATCGTCGCCGGCGCCGCCGCGGGCGACCCCGCCTGCGCGGCGACCCTGGCGCGCTACGAGGCGCGGCTGGCCCGGGCGCTGGCGCAGATAATCAACACTCTCGATCCGGAGGTCATCGTGCTCGGCGGCGGCTTGTCCAATATCGACCGGCTTTACGACAATGTGCCGCGGCTGTGGGGGGCGCACGTGTTTTCCGACCACGTGGCCACGCGCCTGGTGAAAAACCGCCACGGCGACTCCTCCGGCGTGCGCGGCGCGGCCCGGCTGTGGCAGGAGGCGCCATGAATCCCTGGCTGCGCGTGTTTCTGCCGTTCGCGGTGGGCTACTACCTGTCCTATCTGCTGCGCAACGTCAACGCCGTCATCGCGCCCGAGCTCATGCGCGAACTGTCGGTGTCGGCGGCCGACCTGGGGTTGCTGACTTCGGCCTACCTGCTCGCCTTCGCCGCCTTCCAGCTACCGCTGGGTCTGCTGCTCGATCGCCTGGGCCCGCGGCGCGTCGAGGCGGGCCTGCTGGTCGTCGCCGCGCTCGGCTGCATCATCTTCGCGCTCGGCGACAGCCTGCCGCAACTGGCCTTCGCGCGCGGCCTGATCGGCCTGGGCGTGTGCGCCTGCCTGATGGCCAGCTTCAAGGCGTTCTCGCTCTGGTTTCCGCTCGAGCGGGCGGCATCGGTCAACGCGGCGGTGATGGCGGCCGGCAGCCTGGGCGCGCTGACGGCGACGACGCCGATCGGCTGGGCGCTGCCGGCGCTGGGCTGGCGCGGCGTCTTCTTCGGTCTGGCAGCGCTGGTGCTGCTCGGCGCGGCGGCGATCTTCACCACGCCCGAGAAGCCCGCCGTCCATCAGGGCGAGGGGCTGGACAAACAACTGAGCGCGCTCGCCGGTATTTTCCGCAGCCGGGTGTTCTGGCGCTTCGTCCCGCAGACGGCCTCCATCGTCGGCGGCTTCATGGCCTTGCAGGGCCTGTGGGCCGTGCCCTGGCTCACCGAGGTCGGCGGTCATTCGCGCGAGGAGGCAGCGTTTCACCTGCTGTTAACCGGCAGCGCCATGATGATCGGCTTTTTTGCCGTCGCGGTGCTGGTGCTGCCGCTGAAACGGCGCGGCATCGCACCGGAATCGATTCTGGGCACCGGCATGGCCCTGGGCATTATCGCCCTGGCGCTGATTCTCGCCGGCATCGGCCCGAGCCGCCTGCTCTGGTTCTCCCTCGGGCTGGTTTTTTCGGTCAGCAACCTCGTTTATGCGCTGGTCGCGGCCCATTTCCCCGTGCATCTTTCGGGACGGGTCAATACGGCCATCAACCTCGGCGCCTTCCTCGGCGCGTTCGGCATCCAGTGGGGACTGGGCGTGCTGGTGGATGCCCTGGCGACGCGCGGCATGTCGATGGCGGACGCTTATCGCTGGGCTTTTGGCGCCCTGGTGGTCGTGCAGGCCATCACCCACGTCTGGTTCTTGATCGAAGGCCGCCGCTCGGCCCGCGTCAAAGCCAGCGGCGATCTTCCCGCCTAGAATTCCAGCGGGTCAACGTCCAGGTGCCAACGCAGCTCGCGCGGCGCCTTGAGCGCGCGCAACCGCTCGCTCCACGCCGCCAGCAGGGCCTGCAAGGCTGGCCGGCTGGTCGATTCGACCAGCAGTTGCGCCCGCTCGCGATTTTTCAGGCGGAACAGGCGCATGGGTACCGGGTCGTAGAGACTGACCTGCGCGTCGGCGAGCGGCACGGCGGCGGCGCGTGCCGCCGCGAGATAGGCCAGGGCATCGCCGATCTCGGGCGCCTCGGCCGACAGCAGCGCCTGGAATGAAAACGGCGGGAAGCCGGCGGCGCGACGCTCGTCGAGTTGGGCGCGGGCGAAAGCGGCATAGTCGTGCTCGGCCAGCGCGCGATACAGCGGGTGCGCCGGATGCTCGGTCTGGATCAGCACTTCGCCGGGCAGGTCGTGGCGGCCGCTGCGGCCGCCCACCTGCATCAGCTGCGCGAACAGGCGCTCCGGCGCGCGAAAGTCGGCGGCGAACAGCGCCGCGTCGGCGCCGACCACGCCGACCAGGGTCAGCCGGGGAAAATCGTGGCCCTTGGCCA
Source organism: Microthrixaceae bacterium (assembly GCA_037045585.1). Taxonomy (GTDB): domain Bacteria; phylum Actinomycetota; class Acidimicrobiia; order Acidimicrobiales; family Microtrichaceae; genus SSF14. The sequence goes on along the minus strand of JBAOIR010000004.1, from coordinate 186,766 downwards.
GCATCTGGGTGCCGATCAAAATGTCCACCTCGCCGGCATGAATCGCGGCCAGCAGGGCCTGCCACCGCTTCGGCGTGCTGGCCGAATCGCGGTCGATGCGCAGCACCCGGGCTTGCGGAAACCGTTCGCCCAGCGCGGCTTCCAGGCGTTGCGTGCCGCGGCCGAACGGGTGGATATCCTGGTTGCCGCAGTCCGGGCAGGCACGCGGGATACCGGCTTCGAGGCCGCAGTGATGGCAGCGCAGCCGCTTGTCGGCCAGATGCACCACCCGGTTGGCGGCGCAGCGCTGGCAGCGCGAAATCCAGCCGCAAGCCGGGCAGGCCAGTACCGGCGCGTAGCCGCGCCGGTTGAGGAAGACCAGGCTCTGCTCGCCGCGCGCCAGCCGCGTGGCCAGCGCGTCGAGCAGGGCGGCGCTCATGCCGTCCTGCAGCTTCTCCTTGCGGGTATCGACCATGCGCACGACCGGCGGCGCTTCGGCAACGGCCCGATGGCGCAGTTCGAGCAAACGGTAGCGGCCGGAGATCGCGTGATGGAAGGTCTCGAGCGCCGGCGTGGCCGAGCCGAGCACGATGGGCACGTCCAGCTGCTTGGCGCGCAACACGGCGACGTCGCGGGCCGAGTAGCGCAAGCCTTCCTGCTGCTTGAAGGAGGCGTCGTGTTCTTCGTCCACCACGATCAGGCCGAGGCGCGGCAGCGGCATGAACACCGATAGCCGCGTGCCCAGCACGATGTCGGCCCGACCCGCGAGCGCGTCGAGAAAGCCGCGCGCCCGAGCGGCATCGGGCACGCCGCTGTGCGCGGCGACGATGCACGCCATGGGGAAGCGCTCACTCACGCGCTGTTCGAGTTGCGGCGTCAGGGCAATTTCCGGCACCAGCATCAGCGCTTGCTTGCCGGCCGCCAGCACGGCATCGATGACGCGCAGGTAAACCTCGGTTTTGCCGCTGCCGGTGACGCCATGCAGCAGAAAAGCCACAAAGCCGCCCGAGGCATGGATGGCCTGCACCGCCGCCTGCTGCTCGGGAAGCAGCGCGGGCAAGGACTTGGCGGCCGGCGTGCCGCCACCGCTGACTTTGCGTGGCCGGGGCAATTTGCCTCGGCGCAGCAGCGGCGGCAAGGCGAAGGCCATGACTTGGCCGAGCGGATGCTGGTAATAGCGGCTGCAGAAATCGCACAGGGCCAGCCAGTCGGCCGGCAGCGGCGGCATGTCGCGCAGGATGGCGTCGGCGGGCTTGAGTTTTTCCGTTGGCTGGTCGCTCGCGGCGGCGACCGCGACGATCAGGCCGAGCTTGCGCCCGCTGCCGAAAGGCACGCGCGCACGGCAACCGATATCGCTTTCCGCGACCTCATCAGCCTGGTAATCGAACAGGCGCGGCAGGGGAACATCGAGGGCGACTCGGACAATGCTCATCGGCGATCAATGGCTTGCCAGGATTAGCTCGACTCGACTTGCGCTCTCAGCCCTAAGTCTTTGGCATCTCGAATGAAATTTCTTACCCACAAATTCTGTGGATAAGTTTGTGGGCAACCCCACGCGAGAAAACCTAAATCACCGTGCCTTAAGGAGATTTTCATCGTTGCGCAATATTTGTGCTAAATTTAATTCATTAAAAACAATATGTTATGAAGTAAGCCGGAACGACCCTGCCGCTGTCATGGCATTTCGACTTAGCCGTATCAAACTGTGAGTAAGTCGATTGTCAACCCCTCTCTGAAACCCTTGCGGCACGGCGATCCCGGGGTGGTCCCGCCGCGATGTCGGACCCAGACTGCCTGAACGGCGCGTCTGTCGCCCGAATCAGTTGCTGCCTGCCGGCGCGGGCGCGCCGTCGTGAAAGCGTCGGCTGAACTGGTGCACGGTGTCGACCAGCACCGAAACGCGCTCTGGAGGCGTGAATTGGGAAATGCCATGGCCGAGGTTGAAGACGTGGCCGCTGTGCGGGCCGTGGGCGCCAAAGCTTTCCAGCACACGCCTCGTCTCGCGCGCCACGCCTTCGGGCGAAGCGAACAGGGCGACCGGATCCAGATTGCCCTGCAAGGCGACGCGATCGCCGATACGGCGGCGCGCTTCGCCCAGGTCGGTGGTCCAATCCAATCCGACGGCATCGACGCCGATGGCGGCGATCGATTCCAGCCACTGGCCGCCGCCCTTGGTGAAGGCGATCACCGGCACCCGCTCGCCGTCACGCTCGCGGATCAGCGCGTCGACGATGCGCCGCAAATAGGCCAGCGAGAATTCCTGGTAAGCCCAGCCCGGCAGGGCGCCGCCCCAGGTGTCGAAGATCATCACGGCCTGGGCGCCCGATTCGATCTGGGCGTTGAGGTAACCGGTGACGGCGCGGGCGGTGACGTCGAGGATGCGATGCAGCAGATCGGGACGATCGAACAGCATGGTCTTGACGGTGCGGAAGTCGTCCGAGCCACCGCCTTCGACCATGTAGCAGGCGAGCGTGAACGGCGAGCCGGAAAAACCGATCAGCGGCACGGTGCCGTCGAGGGCGCGGCGAATCTCCGAAACCGCATCCATCACGTAGCGCAGGTGCGCGTGGGGATCCGGCGCGGCCAAGTCGCGGATGGCCCACTCCTCGCGCAGCGGCCGCTCGAACTTCGGACCCTCGCCCTCGGCGAAATAGAGTCCCAGGCCCATGGCGTCGGGCACGGTCAGGATGTCGGAAAACAGGATGGCGGCATCGAGGTTGTAGCGCGCCAGCGGCTGTAGCGTCACCTCGCAGGCCAGGCGCGGGTTTTTGCACAAGCTGAGGAAGCTGCCGGCACGCTTGCGCGTCTCGCAGTATTCGGGCAGGTAGCGGCCGGCCTGGCGCATCAGCCAGACGGGGGTGTAGTCGACGGGCTGGCGCAGCAGCGCACGCAAGAAAGTGTCGTTCTTCGGTCGGGCCATGGTCGCGATCCTGTTGGGGTCGGGCGATTATCGCATGGTGCCCGGCGCGCCAAAGTCAGGCATGGCGACGCGCCGAAACCGGCGCCGAGCGACCATGCCGGCCGCCGGGGTCATCCGGGCGGTCCGCCCGGCTGGTCCCATCCTTCGGCAAGGCGGGTCAGCGTGGCGTTCACCACTTTTTCCACCTCGGCGAACTCGGCGACGATGCGCGGCGCCAGGCTCAGGGCGAGACCGACGTCACCGGCGCGCACGGCATGCTCGGCCTGCTTGCAAAGCTCGGAGAAATTACGGATGCCGAGCACGGCGCTGGAGCTCTTGAGGTCATGCGCCATGCGCGTCAGATGCTCGCGGTCGATGTCCGGCCCGGCGGCGGCCAGCTTGTCGATGTTGGCCCGGCCCTCGCGCAGGAAGGAGCCCATCACCGCCGGAATGATCTGGTCGGCTTCGGCGCCGAGCGTGAAACGCAGCTCCTCGAGGTCCACCATCGGCACCGCGGAAACTTTCGCGCTGTCCTTCGCGGCCCGTGCCGGCGCAGGAAGGGGCTGCTGAAGCTGCGCCGGCAGCCAGCGCAGCATCGCCGCCCTGACGCTGGCGATGGTCACCGGCTTGGCCACGTAATCATCCATGCCGGCCTGCAGGCACATTTCGCGATCGCCCGCCAGCGCGTTGGCGGTCAGGGCGATGACCAGCTGGCGCGGCAGCTCGCGCAAGCGTTCGATCTCGCGCAGCGAGCGGGTGGCGGTCAGGCCGTCCATGACCGGCATCTGCACGTCCATCAGCACCAGATCGAACTGTTCGTGCTCCAGCGCCGCCAGGGCTTCGGCGCCGTTGGTGGCGTGGCGCACGCCACAGCCCAGCGTGTAGAGAATCTGTTCGAGAATCAGGCGGTTGATGTCGTTATCCTCGACCATCAGCACGCGGGCGTTGAAACGCACGGCATCGGCGGCCTGCGCCGGCTTGGCGCTCGCCGCCACCAAGCCCCACATGCGCGCCAGCTCGGTCCACAAGGCGGTATCACCGAACGGCTCGTGCAAGTTCCCCTGGATCCAGGCCGGCACGGTCCGCATGCCGCCGCGCGGCGAACGCAGGCCATCGACGAACAGCACCGGGCAGTCGAAGTCGGGCCGCTGCTCGACCAGGGCGCGGCAACTGGCGCTGTCCTCGACAAGAATCGCGTCTGAATGGAATTGCTGCGCCTCGGCGGCCAAGTCGGCACAGTCGGGCAGCGTCTCCGCATCGATGCCGGCCCAGCGCAGCATCGCCGCCCAGTGTTCGCGGCGCGTTTCGTCGCCGCAGACGGCGAGAACCTTGCGGCCGCGCAATTGCGGCAGCCAATCGGGCAGCTTGCGATCGCCGCTTTCCTTCGACAGCGGCAGATCGATCGTGAACGTCGAGCCCTGACCAGTAACGCTGGCGGTGTGAATCTCTCCCTTCATCAAACGCACCAGGTCATACACGATCGCCAAGCCCAGGCCGCTGCCGCCAAAGCGGCGGCTCATGGAATTGTCGGCCTGCCGGAACGGCGAAAAGATCTCGCGCAGCGCCACTTCGTCGATGCCGATGCCGCTGTCGCGCACCTCGATCAGCAGACGGGCATCGCCGTCGCGCGTCTGCGCCCGACAGCGGATGCGCACGCCGCCTTTTTCGGTGAACTTGACGGCGTTGTTGATCAGGTTGGTGATGACCTGGCCGAGCCGATAGCGATCGCCGACCATTTGATCGGGCAGCGTCGGTTCGATGTCGAACCACAAATCCAACCCTTTCTTGCGGGCATTGGGCGCAAACACCGACACCACCTGTTCGATGGTGTCTCGGATGCTGAATGGCAGGTGCTCCAGTTGCAGGCGGCCGGCCTCGATGCGCGAGAAATCCAGAATATCGTTGATCAGGACCAGCAGGGTGTCGGCGGAGGTGCGCCGGGTCGCCCTGGTTTTGCTGATGCGAGGGGAGGCTGCCGGCGGCCAGCAGATCGGCGACGCCGATGATGCCGTTCATCGGCGTGCGGATCTCATGGCTCATTTAGGCCAGAAAAGCGCTTTTGGCCCGGGTAGCATCCTCGGCGGCATCCTTGGCCAGGCGCAACTCTCGGGTCCGGCTGTCGACCACCTCTTCCAGGTGGTCGCGATGACGGGTCAGCTCGGCGTCGCGCTCGGCGATCTCGACCAGCATGGTGTTGAACGCGTCCGCCAGCTGGCCGATCTCGTCGTTGGAATACTTGCGCGCGCGCCGGCTGAAGTCCTTCGACTGGGCGATGTCGTTGGCGGTCTCGGTGAGCGAACCGAGCGCCGTCAGCAGGCCGCGCTGCATGCGCCGCGCGATCAGCAGCGCCAGGGCGAAGGCCAGTAAGGCGGCCAGCATAAATACCATCAGGTCGGCGCGCACTTCGCGCCAGGTCTGATCGAGACTGGCCGTCAGGGACACCGAGCCGATCACGTCGCCGGCGCTCAGGATCGGCACCACGGTGGTGACATGGTGCCAGTCGGCGACTGCCCTGCCCGGTCGCGACCGGTTGGTCCACCTGGCCGGCAGGCGCAGCGCTATCCCGGCTATAGCGGTATTCGAACCCGTTGCCGCCGACCATATGCGCAGCAATCACATCCCGATGCTCGCCCAGCGCGCTGAGCAAGCGCTCGGCGCCGGCGCGGTCCTGGAACTCGACCACGGCGCTGGCGTTGAAGGCGATCAACTCCGCCATTGAGCTCAGTTCGGTGATCTTGGCCTGGCGCCGATCATGTACCTGGCGCATGACGAAGAACACCGAGGTAAACAACACGCTAATACCCACCGCGACGGCGAGCACCAGGGCCAAACGGCGGCGCAGGGTCAGATCGGCGTTCATCGCACGCTGCCGAAGATTTGCCGCGCCAGCCGCATCATCTGCGAACTGGGCTTCAGTCCGGCCCGCCCGAGCGCATCGGCGTTGACATCGAACTGCAAACGCCCTTCCGCGCGGATCAGCGCGATGGCGCCGCCCTCGCGGGTGAACACCTCGGCGTCGCTGACCGTCAGGATCGGCTGGCCTTCCACCCAGCGCAGCACGGCGCCGAAGCGAGCCTCTTCCGTGTCGGGAATGAACAGCTCGTGGCAGTCGGCCAATTGTTCGGGGCTGCTAACCTTGCGGATCTTCAATTCGCGGCCACCGATCTGCCGGCCTTCATAGCCGGCAAGGCTGGGACCGAGGCTGTCGCGACCAAACAGGCAAATGGTGAGATGAGCGCGCTGTACCGGCCATTCCACGTATTTCAAGAAATTCACCAGATACGCAGCCTTGAGCTGAGCTTCCGTCGCCACCTGGCCATGACTGGCCGACGCGGCCAACACCAAGCCGGCCACGGCAGCACGAACGGCCCGGACCAGGATTCTCGGCATTGCCATTTTGGTAATCAGAACTTCCAGCGCGCGGTGACCGCCCAACTCGGCGCGATTTCCGTCGCGGCAGTGGGGATAAAGTCCGAAATATACTCGAGCCGATGGCGCGCGATCAGGTTGCGTCCGACCAGCGCCAGCTCCAGGTCCTTGTTGACCCGGTACGCATAGCGCAGATCGAGGGTGACGTAGCCCGGCACATGACTATAGGTGGCCGCGCCCATCGCGCCCGGAGTCAGATTGGTCAGATTGACGCGGTCGAGGCCGGCAGAGCCCCGCAGCCAGACGTCGAATTGCTGGTTCGCACCGATGTTCCATTGCGAGCGCAGCGATCCAAAGTGGTGTGGCGCGGATTTCTCGCTGACGGCGCTGGAAGTGCGGGCGATCGGATCATCGTTGTTGTCCATGTCGATCCGGTTCCAGGCGTAGGAAAGCTGCAGGCGCCAGCCGGGACTCACCAGCCAGTCGACCGCCAGTTCACCCCGCGGCTCGTGCCGGCCAGATTGTTCGCCGTCCGGCTCTGGTTGAACAGCACCAGCGAGCCCGCCGGCAGGCCGAAATGAGCGCAACTGGCCGGGTCGAAAGTGATGCCCAGGCCGGCGAACATCGGATGGCAGCCGTACATCCCCAACAGCGCGGCGCCCCGCAGATCGGTGTAGCGCTGGTGATAGGCGCTCAAGTCGGCGCCGAGGTTGGCCGCAAGTTGCTTACGATAGCCGAACTCGACGCCTTTCATTTCTCGGGGCCGAGGATCGCTGTTGTTCGTAACCTGATTGATTACTGGAATGTTTACGCCCGGTTGTCCCGGCACCTGGATCAGCGACACGCCGGTCAACAGCGAGATATCGCGTTCGCCGCGCGAGGAAATGCGCGGCGAACGCGAGCTCTGATCCAGGCCGAGTCGGCCCGGGTGGGCGTCCACAGCAGGCTTGGCATTGAGCGAAGTCTGGGTGCCGTTGGCGGTGGCCCGGTCCAGCCGTCCGCCAATGCCCAGCTTGAGGCGTTCCGGTACCAGCGTCCAGTCGTCGTGGATGAAGATGCCCGTCTGGCGCAAAGTTTTGGCTTCGCCGGCGATCTCGGCATAAGGTTGGTTGGTGTCGACGTCGTCCCGGATGCCGCGATGGCTCACGCCCCGAGTATATGATGCTGACCGACGGCGTGGCGCCCTTGGTAGTCGAGATCGATGATGTAGTGGGTTTCCCTGTGCTAAGTTGTTTACCGGGAGACTGGCATGGCCGATCGACGCCTGGATCGAAGATTCGATTCCGGCGTCGGTCAGCCAGCGGTAGCGGCCCACCAGGTTTTCCTGGTGGCACCTGCCTGGGTGTCGCCGATGTCAGGTTTACGCCGCCGGCGGGCGAAACTGGGGCTCACGTTCCACAGTTCCCGAATGCTGGAACGCGAAGCATTGGCCCAGACGCTCAAGTCGCGACCGCCGCCGATTTCATTGTCGAGCCGGGATTTGACGAGGCCGCTGTCGTAGCGATCGAGGCCGTCCTTCGACTGGTCGTGGAGCCGGGACGGCTCGGCGTGGCGACCTTGCGCAGAAAGCTTCCAGCTCGGACCATCGGCGGGTGCGGCGCCGATGCGGGCATAGCCGCTACCGATGCCTTGGGTACCCACCGTCACGCTGACGGCGCCGCCGGCCTGGGTAGCGGTCGGCTCGCCGATGACGTTGATCAAGCCGTTGACGGCATCGACGCCCCACATGACGGCGCCCGGGCCGGGGATGATCTCGATGCGCTCGATGTCTTCGAGTCGGAATCGGTTCGAGTTCCCACGTCACGCCGGCGAACATCGGGTGGTAAAGGTGGCGGCCATCGACCAGCACTTGGAGTTTGTTGGCGAATCGGCCGTTGAACCCGCGCACCGAGACCGCATGGCGGCCATTGTCGAGCTGCGCCACTTCACGCCGGGCGCCATGCGCAGCACGTCGGGCAGGCTCGTGCGCCGGAGCGGCGGATATCGTCGGTGGTGATGACGAAAGCCGCCGCCGGCACGTCGGCCAAACTCCGGCTTTTGCGCGATACGGAGGTGATATCGGTCTTGACCAGGTCCTCGAGGCTGAGTTCGGCCGGATCTTCGGCGGCCAGGACGAGGGACGGACCGGCAACCGACACCATGGCGCAGAAAACCACTTTCTTGATCATGATCGCGTCGATTCAAAGCCAGGTTATCCGTAGGGTTAACGGCCGCGATGCGGCGCGCTTGAGCGTGGCAAGGTCGCCAGCCGCTACTTGCGCCAGAAGGCCGGCGTAAGCACCACCAGCAGCGTGAAGATCTCGAGCCGGCCGAGCAGCATGGCGAAGGTGCAGACCCAGGTCTGGAAGTCGCTCAGCACGGCGAAGGTGGTGGCCGGACCGACCTGGTTCAGCCCCGGGCCCATGTTGTTGACACAGGCGACCACCGCCGAGAAGGCGGTGATGATGTCCAGCCCGAGGCCGACATGAGCAGCGTAAGGGCGACAATGTCGCACATATAGGCGAAACCGAACGCCAGCACGGCGAAGATGATGTTGTTGGGCACGCCTGGTCGCCGACCTGCACCGGCCAAACTGCGCTGGGATGCATGGCCCGGATCAGCTCGCGGAACACCTGCTTGTAGAGCATCACCGCGCGGATCATCTTGATGCCACCGCCCGTCGAGCCCGAGCAGGTGGCAAAACTGCTCAGGAACAGCATCCACAACGGCGCGAAGATCGGCCACTGGCCGTAGTCCGTGGTGGCGAAACCCGTCGTGGTGGCGATCGAAACCACATTGAACGCGGCATAGCGCAGGGCCTCGCCGAACTCCGGGATACACGTCGCCAGCCAGAGATAGACCGCGATTCCGAGCACGCGGCGCCAGGACCACCCAGATAGCAGCGCGCTTCCGGGTCGCGGCGATAGGGCCGAAGGATCGGCGGCGGAGGGCCATGAAGTGGGTGGCGAAGTTGATGCCGGCCGAAAGCATGAAGAAGACCACCGCGGTCGATCGCGGGCGACTTGAAAAATGGCCGAAGACTGGCATCGTGGGTGGAAAAGCCGCCCAGGCCCATCATCGAGAACGCATGGATCAGCGCATCGCTCCAGCCCATACCCGCACCAATGAACAACCGCATGCCACGGTCAACAGCAGATAGACGTCCCAGAGCCCTTTGGCCGTTTCGGCGATGCGCGGGGTCAGCTTCTCCTTCATCGGCCCCGGCGTCTCGGCCTTGAACATCTGTCGACCGCCAACACCGAGCAGCGGCAGAATGGCCACGGCCAGCACGATCACGCCCATGCCACCGATCCAGTGCATGAAGGTGCGCCAGAAGTTGATCGACAACGGCATGGCATCGAGACCGGACAGCACGGTAGCACCGGTTGCCGTCAGGCCGGAGACGGCCTCGAAGTACGCATCCGTAAATGACAGTCCCAGGTGCAGGGAATAAGGGCAGGCCGGCGAAGGCCGGCATCACCGTCCAGACCAACACGACAAGGAGGAAGCCGTCGCGCACCTTCAGCTCGCGCGACTCGCGGAACAGGCCGAGGAACAAGAAAAGGCCACAGGCCAGTGTCACGGCAAACGCCTCGTCGAAGGCCGGGTGAGCGCCATCGTTCACCAGCCACGACAAAGCCATGGGCACGGCCAGGCAGATCGAGAAACCGATCAGCAGCGCGCCAAAAACGCGCAGCAACGGATAGAACCGGCGCATGGTCAGAGGAACTGGAAGCCGACTTGGAAAAGCTTTTCCACTTGCGGTACTTCGCGCTTGCGCGTGCAGAAAACGATGACGTGATCGTCCGGCTCGATGACCGTGTCGTGATGGGGAATGACAACCTGATCGACGTAGTCGTCGACCAGGAAACCCGCCTTGCGCACCATCTCGGTTTCGCGGCTGCGGCGGACGATGGCGCCGATGCGCGCGCCCTTGATCTCCGGCAGCTCGTCGATCCGGCGGCCGACCGCCTTGGAGGTCTTGGCGTCGCCGTGAGCGACCAGCTCCAGCGCCTCGGCGGCACCCCGGCGCAGGCTGTGCACCCGCGCGACGTCGCCCTGGCGCACGTGCGTCAGCAGCGAACCGATCGACACCTGGGCCGGACTCAAGCCGATGTCGATCGGGCCGCCCTGGACCATGTCGGCGTAGGCGCGGCGGTTGATCAGGGCCAGCACGCGCTTGCAGCCCAGCCGCTTGGCCAGCGACGCCGCCATGATGTTGTCCTCGTCGTCGTTGGTCAGGGCGAGGAACATGTCGATCTCGTCGATATTCTCCTGCATCAGCAGGTTTTCATCGGTGGCCTCGCCGACCAGCACCAGCGTATCGGACAAGCGGTTGGCAACCTGCTCGGCGCGCGGGCGGTCGCGCTCGATCAGCTTGACTTCGTAACGGCCGCCCAGGGTGGCGGCGACGCGCGAGCCGATGTTGCCGCCGCCGGCGATCATGACGCGGCGCACCGGCTCCAGCATGCGCCGGAGTTCCTTCAGCACCGTTCGGATATGCGCGGTGGCGGCGAGCAGGAACACTTCGTCGCCCGGCTCGATGACGGTCTGGCCGTCCGGATCGATCGGCTGACGCTCGCGGAAAATGGCGGCGATGCGCGCATCGACACCCGCCGGCAGATGCTCGCGCATGGCCTGGATCGGCTTGCCGACCAGCAAGCCGCCCTGATAGGCGCGCACGCCTACCAGCGTCACCACACCGTTGGCGAATTCCAGCACTTGCAGCGCCTCGGGAAACTGAATCAGCTTGCAGATGTAGTCGGTGATGTCCTGCTCGGGGCAGATGGCGAAATCGACCGCGAAGTTGTCTTTGGACAGCAGGTCGTTGTCGAGAAAGTCGGGCGAGCGCAGGCGGGCGATGCGGGTCGGCACGTTGAACAGGCTGCGGGCGATCTTGCAGGCCACCAGGTTGGTCTGGTCCGACTGCGTCACCGCCACCAGCATGTCGGCATCCTCGATGCCGGCATCGCGCAGCACCGACGGGTAGGCGGCATTGCCAGCCAGCGTGCGCACATCGAGGTGGTCAGCCAGTTGCGCCAGGGATTCGCGGTCCACATCGACGATGGTGATGTCGTTGGCTTCCGATGCCAGCGCCTCGGCGACGCTGGCGCCGACCTGGCCGGCGCCCAGAATAATGATGCGCACCGCTTATTCTTCCCCCTTGCCGCCGCGCAAGCCGAGATCCTTGAGCTTGCGGTAAAGGTGGGTCCGCTCCAGGCCGGTCTTTTCCGCGAGGCGCGTCATGTTGCCGCCGTCGATGCGCAGGTGATGCTCGAAATACACGCGCTCGAACATCTCGCGCGCCTCGCGCAACGGCAAGTCCATCACCTCCGGCGGCAGGCCGGGACTCGGCGGCGGCATCCGGGAACAGCAGGCGGCCGACTTCCTCGCCGTCGATCTCCTCGCCGAGCGCCGCCAGCGCCAGCGACCGGATCGCGCTTTTCAGTTCGCCATAGCCGCCGGCCCAGGCATGCTGGCGCAGGGCGTTGAGCGCACCGGAGTTGAAGCGGCGCAACGGCGACTCGCCGGACTCGGCCAGCTGCACCAGCAGATGACTGGCGATGTCCGGCACCTCGTCCTTGAGATCGGCCAGCGTCGGCAGGGCCAGCCAGACTTCCGACAGGCGGCGCAAGCCGGCCTCGTCCCAGCCCTGCTGCACCAGGCTCTGATAGTCGCTGCCGCTGCCGACCACCAGATGCAGGTTGTAACGCTCCAGCCGGTCGAGCGCGAACAGCGCGTTCTTCTGCTGCAGGCGCGTCAGCCGGGCAAGATCCTCGCAGTACAGGATGCCGCCGGATGCCGCACCGAGCATTTCCAGGCTGAGCGGTTCGGGGCTGGCGGCCAGGTCGATCCAGGCCTTGCCCGGCGGGTGCAGCGTGCGCGCCGCCAATTCGACGATGCCGCCGACGCCAGAACGCAGCAACAGCGCGCGGCTTTTCGCCGCCATCTGCTCCAGTCGCTTCTTGAGATCCTTGAGCGGCGCCGAACGCGGAAAGGCCGCGAGCGACAAGCCGGCGACGACCCGCCGGCGGCCGCGCTCGAGGGCCCGGCCGACCGCGGCCATCAGCTTCTGCATGCCGATCGGCTTCTCGAGAAACTCCATGGCGCCGATGCGCGTCGCCTCGACGGCGGTATCGATGGTGCCGTGCCCGGACATCATGATCACCGGCATGGTCAGTTGGCCGCCGGCCGACCACTCCTTGAGCAGCGTGATGCCGTCGGTGTCGGGCATCCAGATATCGAGCAGCACCAGGTCGGGCCGCGCCGCATCGCGTGCCTCGCGCGCCGCCGCGGCGTTCTCGGCGGTGCGGACGTCATGCCCCTCGTCGGTAAGAATTTCCGAGAGCAGCTCCCGGATGCCGATTTCATCGTCAACGACCAATATCTGCGCCATGTGCCTTCCCTATGCCGCCAGCGGCAGCCTGATGGTGACTTCCGCGCCGCCGCCCTCGCGGTTGGCCAGCAGAATGTCGCCCTTGTGTTCATCCACGATCTTCTTGACGATGGCCAAGCCCAAGCCGGTACCTTTCACCTTGGTGGTCACGTAGGGTTCGCAGGCGCGCGTCAGCAACTGCGCGCCAAAACCCGGGCCATTGTCGATCACCGACAGCACTACGCGCTTGTCCTCGCCCCGGGTCACCACCGTGATGCCGGGTTCGCCTTGGGCTGGCGGGTGTTCCACCAGCGCCTCGCGGGCATTCTTGATCAGATTATGCAGCACCTGGCGCAGTTGGCTGCCATCCGCCATCGCCGGCGGCAGGTTGGCGGCGAGGTCCGCGTCCACCTTGACCGTGGCATCGGCCTCGTAGAGCTGCAGCAACTCGCGCACCAGCGCATTGACGTCGAGCGGCGCCAGTATGGGCGGCGGCGTCCTCGCGTAGTCGCGAAAATCATTGACCATGTGCTTCATGGCCTCGACCTGATTGACGATGGTGCCGATCGAGCGCTTGAGCATCGTTCGCCCGGCGTCATCGAGGCGATCGGACAACTTCAGCTCGAGACGCTCGGCCGAGAGCTGGATCGGCGTCAGGGGATTCTTGATCTCGTGGGCCAGACGGCGCGCCACCTCGCCCCAGGCGATGGAGCGCTGCGCCGAAATTAGCTGGCTGATGTCGTCGAACACCGCCACGTAACCGCCGCCGCCCACCTCGGGCAGCGTCGAGCCGCGCAGCAGCAGCGTTTTCGGCACGTCATCCGCCCCTTCGAACTCGAGCTGGCGCTGCCATTGGGTGCCGTGATCGCGGAATCCCTCCATGATCGCGCTGGCCAGCGCGCCGTGGCGATCCCATTCCGGCAGCGGCCGGTCGCCGAGCTTCACCAGGTCGTCCTTGAGGATGGTGTCGGCGCCCCGGTTCGAAGCCTGCAGCCGGAACTCGGCGTCGAAGGCCAGCACGCCGGCCGACAGGTTGGCCAGCACGCTTTCCAGATAGGCCTGATGGCGCTCGGCCTCGCTGCGCGCCTCGTCGAGCTGACGGGTCATTTCGTTGAACGAGCGCGTGAGGACGCCCAGCTCGTTGCGCGTCTTGGGCGCCACCAGCGGCCGAAAGTCGCCCGCCGCCACCGCTTGCGTGCCCTCGGCCAGCACCAGCAGCGGCCGTGCCATGCGCTCGGCGAGGTAGACCGCCAGCGCCGTCGCCGCGAACAAGGCCACCAGCAGGGTGAACGTTAACGTCACGGTGTAAATGCGTTTCAGACCGCTGCGCGCCAGCTGCAATTGCTGGTAGTCGCGGTAGGCGGCTTCCACCGATTCGGCGCTGCTGGCAATGGCGGCGGGCACCGGTTGGAGCAATTGCAGCACGCGCGTCTCGCCGCCCAGTTCGCGGCTGCTGACGGGCACCAGGGCGCGCAGCATCAGCCCGTTGGGGGCATCGCCCTCGATGCTGGTGACGCCCCGGCTTTGCCGCGCCTGGCGCAGTTGCACCGGCGACGGCAGCGACGGCAGCAAGTCGCCCATCTGGTCGCTGCTGTTGGCCAGCACGTTGCCGGTGCCGCTCAGGAGCGTCGCCGTGCGCACGCCGGCCTGCTCGCGCAGCCGGTGCAGCTGCGCCGGTCCCGCGCCCGGCGCGTCCGACAGATCGAATGCCAGGCCGCGCGCCTTGCCCGCCAGTTCCGCCTCCAGGGACTCGAGCACGTTGCGGCCGAGCGCCAAGCCGCCCTCGAGGGCGCGATCGACGCGCACGTCGAACCAGGAATCGATGCTGCGCACGGCGAACTGCATGGATACGCCGTAGATGAGCACGCCGGGCAGCACCGCCATCATCGCCAGTATCAGCACCAGCCGGTACTTCAGGCGCGAGCCGAACACGCGCTGGCGGTACTCGCGGCGCAGCCGGCGCAGCTGGATGGTCACCAGCACTGCCAGCGCCACCGCCGCCGTGGTGTTGACGCTGAGCAGCAGCGGGTAATGGCGCGCGAACAAGTCGGTGTCGGCGCTGGCCGACGCCAGCAGAAACAGCAGAATGGCGCCCAGCGCGGCGATGATCGGCAGCGCGATGTTCATTTCTGGCCCGCCGCGGCCGCGAAGCGCCAACGCAGCACGCGCGTCTCGACCTGCCACCCCTTGTTGGCGATGGCGTCGAGCTGGAACGGCTTGGGCAGCTGGCTCCGGTCCAGCGCCAGACGCAGCGCCGCGTCGTAATGGCTGCCGGCCTTGAGCGCCGACTTGTCGGCCACTGGCAGGTTGACGACGCGGCCGAGCACGCGCAGCGCTTCGCCCAGCGTGGCGAAGCTTCGGTGCAGCCCCCCCGACGACAGCCGGTACCGCCGGGTTAACACGTTGTAGGACAGCGGCTCGACCAGCCGCGACCTGCCCGTGCCGGCCTCGGCCCTGGCGATCGGCGCCTACCCCGACGATGTGGAGTTGGCTGCGGCGGCACACTGGCCAAGTGGGCGGCCGCCGGCTGCACCGTGCACCATCTGATCCTCACCGATGGTTCGAAGGGCACCTGGGACGCCGACGCCGACCCCACCGCGCTCGCTGCCGTGCGCCAGGTGGAGCAGCGCCGCCGCCCGCCGCCTGGCGGGCCACCACGCCGGCCAGGTGGTGTTCCTCGGCCAGGTGGACGGCGAACTGGACAGCACGCTCGCGCTGCGGGGCGAGGTGGCCCGCGATCCGCCAACTCCGCCCCGACGTCGTCCTCGGCCACGACCCGTGGAAGCGCTACCGCCTCCACCCGGACCATCGCCATGCCGGCTTGCTGGCCTGCGACGGCATCGTGGCCGCCCGCGACCCACACTTCTTCAAGGAGCACGGCCTTCCCCCTGCATCGCCCGCACACCCTGCTGCTGTGGGAGGCCGACGCACCCGACCATGCCGAGGACGTGGCCGGCTGGGTGGACCCCGAGCTGGCTGCGTCGAGGCCCACACGAGCCAGTTCGAGAGCACGATGAAGGCGGTCGACGAGGCGGAGCTGGCTGCCTTCCGCACCCGTGTTCGCCGCCCGGCTGGCCGGGCTCGGCGAACCGCTGGGCATGGCCGCCGCCGAGGTCTTCAAGCGCATCGCCGACCTGTAGGCGACGTCGACCCCCGCTCCGACTCCCCCGGCTTCTCGGGCTGGATCGTCCCAAAAGGACGTCTCGGGCTGTTTCTGTCCCGCCCGGCGGGACGAATCAGCCCGCGAACTGGCCGGGGCTGCGGCCGCTGCCGGGTTCCCCGGCGAACGCCTGGGCGATGGCGATCCACTCCGCCGCGGCGGGCCCTTCGACCACCAGCCGCGTGTCGGCCGGGTGACGGCGCTGAGTGACGACGAGGCAGAAGTCGAGCGCCGGGCCACGCACAGGTCCGTGGCGGGCTCGCCCCACTCCCACAGTTGCCGGCCGGCGCCCCAGCGCGATATGCACCGGCGTGGCCGGCAACTGGCAGCGAGCGTTGATCGGGTAGCTGAACGGCCGGGCGCGCACCCGATGTGTGCGACATGCCGGAGCCGCTCCGTGGGCGGGCGGGATGCCCCGAGCGCATCGACGACGTCCTGCCCGTGCGCCCACGTCTCCATCAAGCGAGCGGTGACGAACGAGCGGGCGGCCATCGCCGGGCCGTACCACGGCACACGAGCGGAGGGGTCGACATCGGCTGCGACCTCCAGCAGGTGGGCACGGTCGGCCCGCCACGCGGCGAACAGTTCGGCACCGGTGATCGCCCGACCGGGTTCCACCGACGCCTCGGTGCCACCGGCGGCGAACAGGTGCTGCATGTCCGCCGCGAACGCCTCCGGGTCGGGCAACGCCATCAACGCTCGCTGGTCGAAGAACCACAGGTGACTGATCTGATCGCGAATCGCCCACGCGGGGGCCGGTGTGGGGAAGGACCAGCCGTGCCTCGTCGAGGTCGGCGACCACACGGTCGAGCGCCGGGTGTTCGGCGTGAAGGTCATCACAGATGGCATGCATCGGCGCATTCTCGCGAACCGGCGGAAAACGGCGAATGGGGGGCCGAAGCCCCCCATTGTCACCCTGCGAGCGCGTGGGCTCACTTCTTCTTGGTCGCTGCCGCTGCCTTCTTGGCCGGAGCGGCCTTCTTCGCGGGAGCGGCCTTCTTCGCGGGAGCCGCCTTCTTGGCGGGAGCCGCCTTCTTGGCCGGAGCGGCCTTCTTCGCCGGAGCCGCCTTCTTGGCCGGAGCGGCCTTCTTCGCGGGAGCTGCCTTCTTGGCCGGAGCGGCCTTCTTCGCCGGAGCGGCCTTCTTCGCCGGAGCCGCCTTGGCCGGAGCGGCCTTCTTGGCGGGTGCCGCCTTCTTGGCCGGAGCGGCCTTCTTCGCGGGTGCTGCCTTCTTGGCCGGAGCGGCCTTCTTCGCCGGTGCCGCCTTGGCCGGAGCGGCCTTCTTGGCGGGGGCCGCCTTCTTGGCCGTAGCGGCCTTCTTGGCCGGGGCGGCCTTCCTGGTTGCTGCCACTGGAGTGTCTCCTGTTGTGGGGGCTTGCTGCGGGGGCGGTGGACGGTGTGATTACTTCTTCTTCGGGTTGAGCGCAGCCTTGAGCGTGCTGCTCGACGTGAACTTCATGCGGGTCGAGGCGGCGATCTTGACCGGCTCGCCGGTCTGCGGGTTGCGACCCGTACGAGCCGCCGACTTCGAGGTGCTGAACGAACCGAAGCCCGGCCACGCAACCTTGTCGCCCTTCTTGGCGGCCTTCACGACGGTGTCGAAGAAAGCGGCGACCGTGCGCTCCGCGTCGGCCTTGGTGACGCCTGCTTCTTCGGCGACGGCGTCGATCAGCTCTGCTTTGGTGGTCATGTGACGTGATACCTCCGGGTACCGGATTGCTCTTGGTAACGGACTGTTACGTCCGCGTATCGAACAGGTTCACGCGCTGAATACAAGCATTGAAGTTGTTGCACTTGCACAAAGTGCCGTGCGACACGAAGTGCGGTCGTAAGCAGCGCCGAGCTGCGCACGAAGCAGCGATGCGTACTGCTGCGCCTCCACCGCGTCCGTAGCGCAGCCGCGGCCAGAAGAAGCCGCGCAGCCCGTCCTTGCGGCGCCGCGGCACCACGTGCGCGTGGAGGTGCGGCACGCTCTGGCTGACGACGTTGTTCATGGCGACGAACGTGCCGTCGCAGCCGAGCGCGGCCGGGATCGCGGCGCGCACTCGTTGCACGGCGGCGAAGAACGGGGCGACTGCGTCCCCCGGCAGATCGGCCAACGTCTCGATATGTCGGCGCGGCACGACGAGCACGTGACCCTTGAACACCGGCGAGCGGTCGAGGAACGCCACCGTCGCCTCGTCGACGTGCACGACGTCGGCGGGCGTGACACCGGCGACGATGTCGCAGAAGACGCACTGGCCCATCCCGGCAGTCTGCACCACAGTAGCGGCACGGTGAACACTCGTTCATGTGAACACTTGGTGCCATCCACCACCCCTCGGGACACGTGCGCTACAAAGGGCGCCGAGCGGTTCCCGTTCCGCCGCTCGTGTCTCCCACCGTGGTCCAACGATTGGAGTGGCGTTGACCGATCTCCTTGCCGGCCGAGTGACTGCCGAGGCGCCGGAGGGAGGTGTGCGCACACGAGTCGTCCTCGACACCTCCGTCCTCGTCGGCGACCCCGGCTGCCTGCAGGGCTTCGCCGGGCTCGACGTGGTCATCCCGTTCACCGTCATCGAGGAGCTCGACAGCCTGAAGACCCGTGCCGACGACGTCGGCCGGCGCGGCTCGCACTGCGCTGCGCACCATCGAGGAGCACCGGGTGCAGGCGGGCGGGTCGCTGGCCACACCGTTCACGATCGGCGATCCGGCAGACCAGGGCACCCTGCAGGTGGAGATCAACGGCGTCCAGAGGCACCTGCTCACCGAGCACGGGCTCGACCCCGCCGTGCCCGACAACCGGATCATCGGTGCCGCGCTCGGCCAGGCGATGCACGCCCCCACACGGATGGTCTCGAACGACGCCGCCTTGCGGATCAAGGCGGCCCACCTCGGCCTCGAAGCCGTCGAACACCACCCCGTCGGCCGCTCGCCGGGCACCCGGCCTCCGCCGGTTGGGTCACCGTCGAGGCCGAGCACCGGCAGATCGACGCGCTCTACCACGGCGGCGACATCGACGCCGACGACGTCGAAGGTGGCGCCACGCTGCACGAGAACGGGTTCGCCATGTGCGCAGCGGCTCGCAGAGCGCGCTCGCCCGCTGTGTCGACGGCGACCTACTGGCTTGCTGCCGCACACCGCGCCGGAGGCCTGGGGCCTGCGCCCGCGCTCGAAGGAGCAGCGCTTCGCGCTCGAACTGCTGCTCGACCCCGACGTCAGCGTCGTCGCGCTCGACGGCCGGGCCGGCACGGGCAAGACGCTGCTCGCCATCGCCGCCGGCCTCGAGCAGGTCGTCGAGCAGCGGGCGTACGAGAAGCTGGCCGTGTACCGCCCGCTGGTGCCCGTCGGCCGCGCCGACGTCGGGTTCCTCCCGGGTGGTCTCGACGAGAAGCTCGACCCGTGGATGTCCGCGATCCACGACGCGATCGTCGCCCTCACCGACCAGCGCAGCGACCACGACGCGCACCGCCTCGTCGACGAGCTCGTCGGCCGCAACCAGCTGTCGCTGGAGTCGGTCACGTTCCTGCGCGGCCGCAGCCTGCACCGCCAGATCGTGGTCGTCGACGAGGCGCAGAACCTGGAGCCGACGACGCTGAAGACCGTGCTCACCCGCATCGGCGAGGGCACCAAGGTCGTCTTCACCGGCGACACGAGCCAGATCGACGCGCCGTACCTGGGCGAGTCGAACAACACGCTGGCGGTGCTGATCCAGGCGTTCGGCGGCCAGCCCTGCTTCGGCCACGTGACGCTCAGCGCCTGCGAGCGCAGCACGGTCGCCAGCCTGGCCGCCGAGCTGCTGTAGGCGGCCCCCGCACGTGCCCCGGCAGTAGCCTGCGCCGGGTGCAACCCGCTCCGCTGCGCTGTGGTCACCGTCTGCTGGAGTGGGGCTCGCGGACGTTCGTGATGGGCGTGGTCAACATCACGCCGGACTCGTTCTCCGACGGTGGCCGCCACTTCCACACCGCCGCCGCGGTGGCGCATGCGCACGCCTTGCTCGCCGACGGCGCCGATGTGCTCGACCTCGGCGCCGAGAGCACACGCCCGGGCGCCACCCCGATCTCGGCCGACGAGGAACTGGCGCGCCTGCTGCCCGTCGTGCACCGGCTGGTGGCCGACGGGGTGCGTTGCCTCTCGGTGGACACCTACAAACCCGAGGTGGCGGACGCGGCGCTGCAAGCGGGCGTGGCCTGGGTGAACGACGTCTCCGGCCTGGCGGACCCACGGCTGGCCGAGGTGGCTGCTGCCGGCGGAGCCAACGCGCTGGTGGTGATGCACCAGCGACCCATGACCGCCGGCCAGGCGGGCGACGACGTGGCCTACGACGACGTCGTGACGGAGGTGCGTGCGGGGCTGCAGACGTTGGTGGAAAGCGCCGTCGCTGCGGGCGTGCCCCGCAGCGCGGTGATCATCGACCCCGGCATTGGCTTCGGCAAGTCCGTGCAAGACAACGTGGCCCTGCTAGCCGCCACCCCCGAGCTCGCCGCCGTCGGGCACGCCCTGTTGGTGGGCCCGTCGCGCAAGCGGTTCCTCGGCGTGCTCTCAGGTGCCGCCCAGCCAGCACGACCGGGATGCCGCCACCGTCGGCGCCTGCTGCGCCGCCGCCCTGTACGGCGCCCACCTGGTCCGCGTTCACGACGTGCGGGCCACCCGTCATGCCCTGTCCGTCGTCGATGCCGTCCGCGAGCACCGCCGGGCGGACACCGCGCAGTGAGCTGACCACGGCGAGCGCCTCGCAGCGGTGGAGCTCCTGGACGCGCAGCACCCGTTCCATCACCTGGCCGCCGGCCAGCAGCTCCGCCAGGCCCACGCCATCCAGGCCGCCGCTGGCGCGCGGTGGGGTGTACCACAGACCGTCCCAGCGAAACAGCAGGTTGGCCACGGTGGTCTCCGTCACCTCGCCACGCTCGTTCACACAGATCACGTCATCGACGCCTGGAAGCATGGCCGCACGCAACAGGTCGTACTCGGCGCGCCAGGTGGTCTTGAACCGGGCGAACGGGTCGTCGTGGCGCATCGTGCCCGCGGCCGGCACCAGCCGGACGACGGCGCTCGCCGGCTCCACCGCCGCCCGCTCCACGGCCACATCGCCGTCGCGCCCGAGCGTCAACCGAACCCGCTCCGCACCGGAGCCGGCCGGCAGCGCTTCAGCCAGCGCTGCCTCCACGACCGCCGAGTCGAGGTGGTAGCCGAAGTGCGCGGCCGCCCGCTCCAGCGGGCGGCGATCAGCGGCCAGCGCAACACTTCACCGTCGTGCCAGCGCATCGTCTCGAGCAGCCGGAAGACCGGCCGCGGGTGGCGCAGGATGGCGGTCTTGGCGACGGCTTCGGCATCCTCGGCCACCGGGTCGGAGTCCCACGTGATGCCACCGCCTGCGCCGTAACGCACCCGTCCTGCGGCACGGTCCACCACCCGCGGTGCGGATGGCCACGCTGAAGCACGCCCGCACTGGCTCCGCCGGCGGGGCGAGGAAGCCGATGGCCCCGCAGTACGGCCCCAACGTGGAAACGGTTCGAGCTCGTCGATGATCCGCATCGCCGCCACCTTCGGGGCGCCGGTCACCGACCCGCAGGGGAACATCGCGGCGAAGACATCGGCGAGCCCGACCTCCGCCCGGGGCCGGCAGCGGACGGTGGAGGTCATCTGCCACACCGTCTCGTAGCGCTCGATGGCGAACAACTCCGGCACCTCCACCGAACCCAGCTCCGCCAGGCGGGAAAGGTCGTTGCGGATCAGGTCGACGATCATCACGTTCTCCGCCCGATCCTTGGCGCTGGCATGCAGTTCGGTCGCCAGCGCCGCATCGGCGGCGGCGTCCGGGCCACGCGGCCTGGTGCCCTTCATCGGCCGGGACTCCAGCACCCCGTCCGTCCAGCGCACGAAGAGCTCCGGCGAAGCCGAGGCGATCACCGTGCCCCCAAGGTCGAGGTAGGCGTGGTAGCTGCCACGTTGGGCCCGCGCCAGCGCCGCGTAGAGGGCCAGCGGGTCGCCGTCGAACGGCGCCGCGAAGCTGTCGGTGAGGTTCACCTGGTACCCGTCGCCGGCGGCGATTCGCCCGCGGATGTCGGTGACCCCGGCACGGAACCAGTCGCTGCCACCCAGGCGATCGAGGGCAGCCACCGAGGGTGCCGATGCTTCCAGCCGATCGATCGGCGGAACGGCAGCGGCGGTTGCACACACCGTGAACCAGGCGAACGGCCCCTGCAGCCCGGGCCGTCGCCGGCGAAGAACCCGTCGACGAACATGCCGAACCCGTACCCCGAACCCATCTGGATCTCGCGGGTCCGAGCACCGCACCGGGCGGCGAAGGCCTGCCGGTCACCCACCGTGTCGGGCGCCCCCTCGATGCGGGCCGGCTCCCACTTGGTGAGCCAGTCCTCACAGCGGAGGCGGACCTCACGCCACTGGTCGAAGTCGGCGGCGACCAACGGCCGGAGCACCAGCCGACGGCCGATGAGCGTCGCTCCGGCCACGTTCGCCGGTGCAACCCCGGGGACCTCCGCCTTCACCTGTGAGCGCCGGGACCACATATGTGCTCAGCCTACCGGGGTCTCCGGCCCGGTGACCCGGGGAAGGCCACCACCTGGGGGACTTGCCTGGCTGGCGATCAGACCGTCGAGGATGTCGCTCTCGGACACGAGGCACTCGGCAAAGCCGAACGTGCGCATGATCGACACGAGGATGCAGAGACCACCCACGATCACATCGGCGCGAGCCTCCTCGAGGCCGGGGTTGTGCTTACGGTCTTCGAGCGACTCGGTGGCCAAGGTGCGGAAGACGTCCTCGACCGCCTCCTTGGTCAGCACGAAGTGGTGCGTGGCGTTGCGGTCGTAGGCAGCGAGCCCCAATTCGACCGCAGCGACGTTGACGACCGTGCCCGCGAGACCGACCAGCCGAGCTGCTTCGAACGCCTGCGGCACGTCGACGCGAACGTCGTCCCAGTGCAACTGCAGCACCGAGAGGCACGACGAGAGTTCGTCGGCGCCCGGCGGGTCGGAGTGGAGGTAGCGCTCCGTCATCCGGACGCACCCGACGTCGATGGACGTTCCCGCCTGGAACTCGATGACGCGATCGGCGTTGGCGCGTCCGTAGGCGAACTCGGTGGAGCCACCGCCGATGTCGACCACGAGGAACGGACCGTCGAGCGGATCGAGATCGGCCGTCGCCCCGAGGAAGCTCAGCCGAGCCTCGTCCTCGCCACTCAGGAGTTCCGGCTCCACCCCGAGCACCTCGGTCGCCGGACCGAAGAAGTCGGCTCGGTTCGACACGTCGCGCGCCGCCGACGTCGCAGTGGCCCGCACGCCGGCGAGCTCGTACCGGTCCATCACCTCCCGGTACTCACGGAGCGCAGCGATGGTCGCCTCGATGCCGGCGGGATCGAGCCGACCGGTCCGGTCGACGCCGCGACCCAGGCGCGTGATGCGCATGAGCCGCTCGTCGGCGGTCGTGCCGTCACCGTCCACCTCGCTGATGAGGAGGCGAACGGAATTGGTGCCGATGTCGACGGCGGCGTAGCGGGTCACAGGACCTCCCCGTGGTGGGATGATTCGTCGAGCCGCGCCTGCACCCAGGCACCGACGGGATCGCCGGTGCCGGCGAGGAACGCGGCGTAGTGGGTGTGCAGGCACTTCACGCCGACGCGGGTTCCCCCGACACCGCCGGACGGACGCGGGCCGACGTGGTCGGTCGAGAGGAGCGAGTCGCGCTCGATCGACGCACGCTCGTGCACGACCGCCAGCGCGTCGAGGCCGAGTTCGGCCTCGACCCCGTTGACACCGCCGGCGTTCTCGAGCGTGCCGATGGCGCGGCTGAGATCGGGATCGATGAGCCAGAAGCGCGTGGGCATCGGTGTGCCGTCGTCGAGCAGTGGCGGGTTGGCGATGACGGCCGGGCGACCGTCGTCGGTACGGGCGGCCACGGCGAACGGAGCACGCGGGCGGCGGCCGAGGCGCTCCTCGACGTACTGGCGATCGGCGTCGGAGCAGAGGTCGGCGGGCGTATCGATGTCGCGGGGATCACCGTCGACCTGGACGTCGACGACGAGATCGGGGCGCGCTGCGATCAACTCGCGGGCACCGGCATCGCCGGTGAAGGGCAGGAGCGTCCAAACCGCATCGGCCAGCCGAACCGGGGGTCGGCGACCGACCGCGAACCGCGCCACGGCGATCGGCGAGTCGGCCGCGGCGACCGCGGCCCAGGCCTGTGCAGGAACCGACGGCTGATCGCCCAGGCCGACGACGATGGCGTCGTGCCCGCGTCGCGCCGCCTCCACCATGCCGCGTCGCAGGCTCATCGCCTGCCCGTCGGCCCACCGCTCGTTCCGGACGACCAGGGCGTCGACGCCGGCCAGGGCCACGACCGGGGTGAGGTCGACGGCACCGGTGACCACGATCACCTCGTCGAGGCCGGCCGACGCTGCCGACGCCAGCGCCGCCCCGAACACCGAACCGGCACCCCACGGGGCCAACAACTTGTGGGTCGGGCCGTCGAAGCGCGTCCCGGCCCCGGCGGCCAACAGCACAGCGGCGATCGTCATCGGCGCCGACGGTACCATCGTCCTGCCCGGGGGAATCCCGGACAGAGGGGCCGGAGGGCATCGTGGATCTCGGAATCGCAGGACGACGGGCGATCGTCGCCGCAGGCACCGCCGGTCTCGGCCTCGCCACCGCACAGGCGCTCGCCGACGAAGGCGTGCTCGTGGCGGTGTGCGGCCGGAACCCCGACCGGCTCGACGCCGCCGTCGCCGCGCTCGGCCCCGACGCGGTCGGCATCGTCGCCGACCTCGCCGAACCCGACGGCGCCGTGTCGTTCGCCGAGCAGGCCGAGGATCGCCTGGGCGGCACGATCGACATCGTGGTCGCCAACGCCGGAGGCCCCCCGCCGGGCCTTCCCACCACCACCTCACTCGACGACTATCGCGCCGCCCTCGAGCTGAACTCCCTGTCGACCATCGCTCTGGTGCACGCCGTGATCGGCGCGATGCGTGACCAACGGTGGGGTCGGGTGCTCGCAATCACGTCCATCGGGGCGCGGCAGCCGATCGTCAACCTCGCAGCGTCGAGCGCGGCGCGGGCGGCCACGACGTCGTTCATCAAGAACCTGGCGACCGAGGTCGGGCGCGACAACGTCACCGCCAACACGATCCAACCGGGCCTCCACGCCACCGACCGGGTCAAGGCACTGCACGCCGGCGGCGGCGATCAGACCGCCGGCATCCCGCTCGGTCGCATCGGCGACGCCGCCGACTTCGGTTCGGTCGCCGCGTTCCTGTGCAGCGAGCCGGCGAACTTCATCACCGGCGCCGCCATCATCGTCGACGGCGGCGCATCGGGCGGCCTGCAGTAGCAGCGCTCACGCACACATCCCGTCGTCCAAACGCGTCGCGATTCAATCGCGGAACCGTTCATCTCGCGACTCGTTTCGGGCAGAACGTGAAACGCGCCGCGAGGCGAGCGGCGGACCGCCAACCTCGCGACGCGTTTCGAGACGTCGCGGCGGGGACTAGCCGCGCAGCGTGGGCTCGAAGCCGGCCGGCAGGTTGATCGACTTGTCCTCGAGGTAGGCGGAAAGGCCCTCGGGGCCGAGCTCGCGGCCGACGCCGGAGTTCTTGTAGCCGCCGAACGGGGCGCCCCACTCCATGGCGAACCCGTTGACCGTATAGGTGCCGGTGCGGACCCGGCGGGCGATGTCGACGCCGGCATCGACATCGGTGGTCCAGACCGAGCCGGACAGGCCGAAGTCGCTGTCGTTGGCGATCGCCACGGCGTCGTCGACATCGTCGTAGGGGATGACCGCGAGCACCGGGCCGAAGATCTCCTCCTGGGCGATGGTCATCGAGTTGTCGACGTCGACGAAGAGCGTCGGCTCGACGAACCAGCCGTCGAGCCCCTCGGGGCGGCCGCCGCCGACGGTGATCCGGGCGCCCTCGGCGAGGCCCTTCGCGATGTAGCTCTCGACACGGTCGCGCTGGCGCTCGGCGATGAGCGGACCGATGTCGGTGTCCATCTCGGCCGGATCGCCGGTCTTGAGGTTGCCCATCGCCTCGGTGAACGCGTCGACGACCTCGTCGTAGCGCGACCGGGGGGCGAGGATGCGGGTCTGGGCGACGCACGCCTGGCCGTTGTTCATGATGCCGTAGGGCAGGAGCGCGGGAACCGTCGCAGCGATGTCGACGTCGTCGAGCAGGATCGCGGCCGACTTGCCGCCCAGCTCGAGCGTGCAGCGGCGCAGACGCTCGCCACACAGCGCACCGATCTTCTTGCCGGCGGCCGTGGACCCGGTGAAGGACACCTTGTCGACGCCGGGGGCGGTGACGAGATGCTCGCCCGCCTCACGACCGGCGGGCACGATGTTGACAACACCCGGGGGAAAGCCGGCCTCGTCGATGAGCTTGGCGAGGTACATGCCCGAGAGCGGCGACTCGGGAGCCGGCTTGAGCACGATCGTCGAGCCCGAGGCGAGCGCCGGTGCGAGCTTGAGCATGATGATGAACAGCGGCACGTTCCACGGGATGATGCCGGCGCAGACGCCCACACCTTCCTTGCGAACGAGCACGGGCCCGAGCATGCCCGGGCGCACCGACTCGAATTCGAACGTGCGGGTCAGGTTGACGTAGTAGTCGAGCACCATCGACGCGGCGCCGACCTGGCCGAAGTGGCTGAACAGGATCGGCGATCCGATCTCGGCGGTGATCAGCTCGGCGAGCTCGTTGGCGTTGGCGTTGATCAGGTCGAGGAGTCGCTGCATCGCGTCGGCGCGCTCGCCGGCGGACATCTGCGGCCACGGGCCGTTGTCGAACGCGTCGCGGGCGGCAGCGATCGCCGCGTCCATGTCGGCCTCGAGCCCCTCGGGAGCGCTGGCGAGCAGCTGCCCCGAGGTCGGGCTGATGACCTCGAAGACGTTGGTCGAGCTGGGTTGCACCCACTCGCCACCGATGTAGAGCTTGTCGTAGCTGGCGACATCAACCATGGAAACCCCCGGGGTGCGACCCGCCCCTCGGCGGTGTCGATCTGACGTCCCGTCAGATTACACGGCTCGTTCGCGTCAGGAGTCCGCGGCGGCGTCGGCGAGCGGCTGCTGCAGTTCGGTGAACGGCCACACTGCCGGCAGGTTGACGACCAACGGCGGCGCTGGCGTCACGTTGTAGACCTCGTCGCGGGGATAGACCCAGCCGAAACTCTCACGCGCCTCGTGCTCGATCAGCGACTTCGAGCTCAACGTGTCGACCCGGGCCTCGAGCTGACGGTTCTCCCGCTGCAGCTCGCTGAGCTGGTCCTGCGCCTGCGCGATGTCGTTGCGCTGGCCGAACCACAAGCGACCGGGCATGACGAGCACACCCAACACCACGAACAACGCGAAGACCAGCGCGATGCGGAGGAGTCGGGCGCGCCGGGTCACGAGGTTGCCGACCTGCCCCTGGCGAGGGCATCGATGCCGCGGAACGCCGCGTCCTCGCCGAGCAGCTCCTCGATGCGGAGCAGCTGGTTGTACTTGGCCACACGGTCCGAACGCGCCGGGGCGCCGGTCTTGATCTGGCCACAGTTGGTGGCGACCGCGAGGTCGGCGATCGTCGTGTCCTCGGTCTCGCCGGACCGGTGCGACATCACGGCCGTGTAGGCGTTGCGGTGCGCCAGCTCGACGGACTGGAGCGTCTCGGTGAGCGTGCCGATCTGGTTGACCTTGACGAGGATCGAGTTGGCGACGCCGACCTCGATGCCACGCGACAGACGGTCGACGTTGGTCACGAACAGGTCGTCGCCGACGAGCTGCACCGAGCCGCCGATCTGCTTGGTCAGGAGCGACCAGCCCTCCCAGTCCTCCTCGTCCATGCCGTCCTCGATCGACACGATCGGGTACTTGGAGCACAGCTCGCCGAGGTAGCCCGCGAACTCGGCCGAATCGAGCGAACGACCCTCGCCGGCCAGCACGTACTTGCCGTCCTTGTAGAACTCGGAGCTGGCGGCGTCGAGCGCGATCGCGATCTGTTCACCAGGCGTGTAGCCGGCCTGCTCGATGGCCGAGCAGAGGAGCTGCACGGCTTCCTCGTTGGAGCCGAGGTTGGGGGCGAAGCCGCCCTCGTCACCGATGGCGGTCGACAGACCCTTGTCGTGGAGGACCTTCTTGAGCACGTGGTAGGTCTCGATGCCCCAGCGCATCGCCTCGGAGAACGAGGCGGCGCCGACCGGCATGATCATGAACTCCTGCACGTCGACGTTGTTGTCGGCGTGCTCACCGCCGTTGAGGACGTTCATCATCGGCACCGGCAACACGTGGGCGTTGGCGCCACCGACGTAGCGGAAGAGCGGGAGGCCGACCTCTTCGGCGGCAGCACGGGCGAGAGCGAGCGACACACCGAGAATGGCGTTGGCGCCGAGACGGCTCTTGTTGGGCGTGCCGTCGAGGTCGACGAGGATTCGGTCGATCTGGCGCTGGTCGAGGGCGTCGAGGCCGACGATGTGCTCGGCGATCTCGTCGTTGACGTGGTCGACGGCGTTCGTGACGGCCTTGCCCAGGTAGTCGGACCCGCCGTCACGCAGCTCGGCGGCCTCGAACTGACCGGTGGACGCACCCGAGGGCACGGCGGCACGACCGGCGGCGCCGGTGGTGAGCACGACCTCGACCTCGACGGTCGGGTTGCCTCGCGAATCGATGATCTGCCGCCCGTGAATGTGTTCGATGATGCTCATGACTGCCCTCTGATGGTTCCGACGACGATAGTGCGGAGGACATCGCACCACAGTGACCCCCCGGCGACAAAATCTTCCCACTCAGGCTGGGGTGGACCGCAGCACCTCCTTGAGCTTGAGGCGCCGGCCGGTCCGAACGATCGCCCGGCCGTAGACCACCGCACCGAAGCGGGCCACGAGCGCGATCGCTGCGATCAGGAGCAGCGCTGAAGCCGCCATCTCGGGAACGGTGGCAACTCCTTCGGCGATCCGGGCCGGCATGACCAGCGGCGACGTGAGCGGCACCAGGGCGAGGACGATCCCGAACGTCGTATCGGCCGCACTCTCCGCGGCGATGAACGTGCCCACCAGCAGGAAGGTGAGCGGTGCCACGACGACGCCGGCTTCCTCCTGGCGTTCGGCCAACGATCCGAGGGCGCCGGCAAGCGTCAGGAACAGCACCATCCCGAGCACGAACCAGATCGCGCCACCGGCGAGCGCACCGCCGATCCCGGGCGGGAGATCGCTGCCGATCGCCAAGGAGACGACGATGGGGATGCCGCCGGCGGCGAACGTGAGGAGCCCGGTGACGCTGATGCCGATGACCTTGCCGAACAGGAGCGGGCCGGGGCGGACGATCGCCAGGAGGACTTCGCTGATCCGATTCGACTTCTCGATCGCCGTGCCGTTCGCCGCCTGCACCATCAGGGTCAGGAGGAGGATGTAGAGCACCAGGGTGATCGCGAAGGACGCGCCCTTGCGATCGGCGGCACCCCGGTCGATCTCGGTGACCGTGGGGGCCGGACGGCTCAACAGGTCCGTGATCCGAGCGGCGTCCACGCCGTCGGCCTCGAGGTCAGCGGCGAACCCGATGGTCGACAACGCCTGACTCGCGGCGCCGACCAGCTCCTGGTGCTCACCAGCCTTCACGATCAGCCGGGCACGATCACCGGCGACGACGGCCAGATCGGCCGAACCGTCCTCGACCCTCCGCTCCGCATCGGCGGCCGTCGCTACCGAGGACGTGCGCACGGTCGCGTCCAGCCCGGCCAGCGAGGTCGTGAGCGCCTCGCCGAGTCCGGCACGATCGCCCACGACCGCGACGCGGTAGCGGGTTCCGTCGTCGTCGAGCAGGGTCGGCACCACGACTGCAGCGGTCGCTGCCAGCGCGAGGACGACGAGGACGATCCAGAAGCTCTTGCGGCGGGTGGTTTCGCGGATCTCCCGAGCGGCGACCAACCGGGTGGACCCGACGGCGGTCATCGCAGCGCCCCCGCAGTGACGTCGCCGACTGCGGCGAGGAACAACTCGGCGAGGCTCGGCGCCTCGACCCCGAAGTCGCTGACCTCGTGGTGGGCCCGCACGGCGTCGAGCACCTCACCGGCCCGCACCCCCGGCGCCAATCGGAGCCGCGAACCCGCAGCGCCGGCGGCGGTGACCTCGACGCCGAGCGGCGCCACCCACGAGTGTTCGACCTCGACGTCCACGCGCAGTGTCCGATCGGGACTGTCGGCCTTGAGTTGGCGCACATCACCCCCGAGGACGACCTTCCCACGGTGCATCATCGTCACCGTCTCGCAGAGCTCCTCGACGAGATCGAGTTGGTGGCTGGAGAAGAGGAGGTGACGCCCGGCCGCGGCATGATCGGTGATCACGTCGGAGAGGAACTGCACGGCCACCGGATCGAGCCCGGCGAACGGTTCATCGAGGACGAGCACGTCCGGTTCGTGGACCATCGCGGCAGCCAGCTGTACCCGCTGCGCCATGCCTCCGGAGAGTGCCTCGACCTTGTCGTTGCGCCGATCGGCGAGCCCCAGTCGTTCGAGCAGATCGACCGCCCGGCGACGTGCCGTCGATCGGTCGATGCCGTGCAATCGCGCAATCCACACGAGTTGATCGAGCACGCGCATGTCACGGTAGAGGCCGCGTTCCTGCGGCATGTACCCCCACGACCGGCGAGCCTCCTCGTCAGCGGGTCGGCCGTCGAAACGCACACTCCCCGTGTCGGGGGTGAGGACGCCGAACAGGATCCGCATGAGCGTGGTCTTCCCGGCACCGTTCGGCCCGACGAGACCGATCACCTTGCCCGCCGGCACCTCCAGGTCGATCCCGTCGAGCACGATCTTGTCGCCGTACCGCCACCGCACGTCCTCCACCTGCAACATCTGCTCGGTCCCTCTCGTCTCGGTCCTCTCACCCCTGCCCGATGCACGGGCTCCGCAGACGTCGGTCGCTCCGCTCGAGCATCTGCCATCTGCAATCTGCGAGGATTCGGCGATGGAAGCGAACCACGATCCGTCGGTCTCCGGTGACGTCGGTGATGCCCAGGGCTTCGACATGACCTGGGCCGGCCAGCTCTCGTTCGGGAGGCTGCCGGCCACCCGGGACCTCACCGGCGTCGACATCGCCGTCGTCGGCATCCCCTACGACAACGCCGTCACGAACCGACCGGGGGCACGGTTCGGGCCACGGGCGATCCGTGAACAGACGACGCTCAGCGCCGAGTTTCCCGAGGGCCTCTGGCCGTGGGACCACAGCGTCTTCGACCGCCACAAGGTCATCGACTACTTCGACATCGGCTACCGCCCCGGGGTGCCCGAGGAGATGGTGACCAACGTCGTCGACCATGTCGGCCGCATCATCGACGCCGGGGCGTCGGTCCTCGGCCTCGGCGGGGACCATTTCGTGGCCTATCCCCTGCTCCTCGCGACCGCCGAGCGCCACGGCCAGCTGTCGCTCATCCACTTCGACGCGCACTCCGACACCTGGGACGCCGGCGACGAACTCAACCACGGCACGATGTTCCTGCGAGCGGCCCGCGACGGCATCCTCGACCCGGCGACGTCGGTACAGACGGGCATGCGCACACCCAACGTGTCGCACGGCTTCAACGTGATCCACGCCGACCGCCTGTTCGACATCGGCATCGCTGCCACGATCGCCGAGATCCGCGAGATCGTCGGCGACCGGCCCGCCTACCTCACGTTCGACATCGACTTCCTCGACCCGGCCTACGCCCCCGGCACCGGCACGCCGGTCATCGGCGGTCCGACCACCTGGCAGGCCCGCCAACTGCTGTTCGGCCTCGCTGGCCTGAACATCGTCGGCGCCGACCTCGTCGAGGTCGCCCCGATCTACGACCCGAGCGGTCAGATCACGGCGCTGGCCGGCGCCACGATCGCCCACGACGAGCTCTATCTCCTGGGCCTCGCCCGCGATCGCCGCGCCGGCGTCAGTCGCTGACCCGGGATTCGAAGCGCTCGACGAAGCGGCGTGAGGCCTGACGCAACTCGTCCTCGGGGTCGAGGCCGGCGGTCCGGGCGACCTGGACGACGCCGAACAGCAACTCCCCGAGGGCCGGGGCGTCCAGCGTCCCCGCGTCGAGCGCCGCAACGGACGCGGCGACGGCTGGCGACGGGCTCGCGATAGTCCGACGACGCCGCCTTCTTCTGCACCTTGAGCGCGTAGAGCAGCGCCGGCAGTTCGGGGGGAATGCCGTCCATGACCGAGTCGCGCGACTTCTCGGTCTTCTTCTGCGCCTCCCAATTCGCGGCGAGGGCCTCCGCCGACTCGAAGGTGGCGGAACCGAACACGTGGGGATGGCGGTCCCGCAACTTGTCGTGAACGGTGCGGGCGACATCGGCGAGGGTGAACCACCCGGACTCCGCCGCGATCGTCGCGTGGAAGAACACCTGGAACAGGACATCGCCGAGCTCTTCTTCGAGCGCGTCGATGCTCTCGTCGGTGTCGGCCGCCAAGCCGTCGATCGCCTCGAGGAGCTCGTAGCACTCCTCGAGCAGGTACCGCTTGAGCGACTCGTGGGTCTGCTCCCGGTCCCAGGGGCACCCGGTCCGCAGGGCGTGGACCAGTTCGTCGAACTGCACCAACTCCGCCGCAACCGGCTGCTCCAACGTCGGGATGTAGATCGACGTGAGGTGGTCCGCCTCGACACCACGGTCGAGGTCGGCCCACTCGACCTCGAAGATGCGCTCGTCGGGCAGGCCCAACCGTTGGATGACCGTGACCGGCTCGCTCGGCCACTCCTCGATCGAGAGCTTCACGTCGCTCAGCACCAAGGCCGAATCGCACTGGGCAACGAGCAGCGGGCCCCGCTGGCCGGCGGCATCGACGGTGAACCGATGACCGTCGACCACCCGCACTCCGGTCGCGATGGGGTCGATCCCCAGACGGGTCCAGGCAAGGTCGAGGAAGGACAGGGCAGGCACGACCTCGGTCGCGATGCGGGGGTCGCCGAGGAGCAGCTGCACTGTGCGCTCGGCGACGAGCGGAGATCCGGGCACGGCGTACACCACACGATCGGTCGCGGTCGCAGCGTCCACGAGACGGTCGACGATCGTCGAGTACACCTCGTCCATGGTGTCGGCAGCGTCGTAGACGTCGTCGAAGAACGTCGCCCCGGTCAACACCGACGCGGCCGGGTGCCGCTCGGTCCGGGCGAACACCGCCGGCGCGGCAGCGATCGCCGCGAGCGTGCCCGACGTGACGAGGTCGTCGCCGCCGGGGCCGAGCCCGACGATGACGACGGTGGGGATCATTGCCCCTGGAGACCAGCGAGGTCGTCGGCCGGCAGGGCCTCGGCCGCCGCCTTCGCCGACCGCGTGGGCGCCAACGGAGCGAGGATCAGTGACGGATCGGACGGATCCCAGCGGC
Organism: Microthrixaceae bacterium; assembly: GCA_037045585.1. Classification (GTDB taxonomy): domain Bacteria; phylum Actinomycetota; class Acidimicrobiia; order Acidimicrobiales; family Microtrichaceae; genus SSF14. The sequence goes on along the minus strand of JBAOIR010000004.1, from coordinate 153,691 downwards.
CGTACCGCGAATCGATCTCGACGTCGGCCCGCTCGAGGATGGTCTGCGCCTCCGCACCGAACGCTTCCTGGGCGGCGGACGTTGCCTCCGCCTGGAGCTGCTGCGCGATCTGGTCCGAGATGTCGGGATCGTCGAGCGTCGGCTCGTCGCGGCTGTTCGGGCGGACGAAGACGGTCACGTCACCGGCCGTCGCGTCGGCGATGGCGGAGCTCGACCACTGGCCGACAGGACCGGTCGTGATGAGGTCGGCGATCGGCGAGTCCGACACCTGGCCCGACAGCACACAGGTCTCCGTGCCGGTTTGCGAGAGGGACTGCGCCTGCAACGCCGTGTCGGCGAGGATCACTGCGATGTCGTCGCCGCGGTCGACCGCTGCCTTGGCGGCAGCCGCCTGGTCGCTCATGACGACGAAGCCGTCGACACAGATCTTGGCGAACTCGTCGGCGTGCTCGTCGAAGTACGCCTCGATGTTCGCCGGCGACGCCGCCGATTCGATGTCCGCTCCACCCAGGATCCGGCCGAGGGCGGCCTGCGCCGCTACCAGTCGAACGATGACCGGCCGGGCCGTGTCGTCGATGGTCGTCTGGTTGTTCGACTCGTAGTCGGAGATCTGTGCCTCGGCAGCGTCGCGATCGACGTCGGTGATCTCGCCCTTGCGAGCGGCGATGCCCGCCTCGTACACCTCGGACTGGACCAACAGTCCGAGCGCCGCCCGTCGCGTGGTCGAGCCGACCACGACATCCTTCGAGGACACGAGCCCCTCGGAGGACGCGGTGTCCACGATGTACTTCGACTTGGCGAGCTTGGTCACGGCCGAGACCGAGATGTCCTGCCCGTTGACGGTGGCCGCGGTCGTGTCCTCGGCGACACCACAAGCGGTGAGGAGGGCAACGGCGGCGATGGAGCTGACAAGAAGGCGCTTCACAGAACCTCAGATCGTACTGGGCGGAGTTGGACGGGCACAGATCGGCGGAGCAAGTCGGTTCACTCGTCGACGGGCACCATCTGGGTGAACGCCTCGAGCAGCGTGGCGATCATGGCTCGCCCGGCCTTGATCGGCAGCTGCAGCTGCGAGTCGTTCTTGTAGACAGCGCCCTTGTACAGGCGTTCCAGCCGCATCTGCTTCGACTGCGGGAGCTTCAGCGGCGAGATCCGCGCCACCAGCGGCGGACCACCGAACCCGGTCGACTTCGTCACCGAGATGTCGGTGACGCCGGTGCGGACGCACTCGGCGCGGACCCGGGCGATGTCGAGGAGCGCACCGGCGGCGTCGGGCACCGGGCCGTAGCGGTCGACCCATTCGGCGGCGATGTCGTCGACGTCGGTGAAGCTCTTCACCTCGGCGAGCCGTCGGTAGGCGTCGAGACGGAGATCCTCGCGCTCCACGTAGTCGGCGGGAAGGTTCGCGTCGAGCGGGAGTTCGATCTTGATCTCGACGTCCTCGGCCTTGGTGTCGCCGTTGAGATCGTTGATCGCCTCGTTGACCATCGAGCAGTAGAGGTCGTAGCCGACCGCTGCGATGTGCCCGGTCTGGCCGGTGCCCAGCAGGTTGCCGGCGCCGCGGATCTCGAGGTCGCGCATGGCGATGCGGAAGCCGGAACCCAGCTCGGTGGCTTCGCCGATCGTGCGCAGCCGCTCGTAGGCCTCCTCGCTCAGCTCCCGCTCGGGCGGGAAGAACAGGTAGGCGTACGCCCGCATGCCGGCTCGACCGACGCGGCCGCGCAACTGGTGGAGCTGCCCGAGCCCGAGGAGGTCGGCGCGTTCGACGACGAGGGTGTTGACCGTGGGCATGTCGATGCCCGACTCGATGATCGTGGTGCAGACGAGCACGTCGTAGCGACCCTCCCAGAAGTCGACGACGATCTGCTCCAGCGAGCCCTCGTCCATCTGGCCGTGAGCGACGGCGATGCGGGCCTCGGGCACGAGGTCGCGGAGGTCTGCCGCCTTCTCCTCGATGTCGGCGATCCGGTTGTGCACGAAGAACACCTGGCCCTCGCGCAGGAGCTCGCGACGGATCGACTCCGCCACGGCCCGGTCGTCGTACTCGCCGACGTAGGTGAGGATCGGCTGCCGCTCCGACGGCGCCGTCTGCAGCAGCGACAGGTCGCGGATGCCGGTGAGCGACATCTCCATGGTTCGTGGGATCGGGGTGGCCGTCAGCGTGAGCACGTCGACGTCGGCCTTGAACTGCTTGATGGCCTCCTTGTGGGAGACACCGAACCGCTGCTCCTCGTCGATGACGAGCAGCCCCAGCTTCTTGAACTCCACGTCCCCGCTCAGCAGCCGGTGCGTACCGACGACCACGTCGACCTCGCCCGACTTCAGGCCGTCGGCCACCACGCGGCTCTGCTTGGCGGTCAGGAACCGGGACATGACCTCGACGCGCACCGGGTACGGGGCGAACCGGTCGCTGAACGTCGCGTAGTGCTGTTGGGCCAGCAGGGTCGTCGGCACGAGGATCGCGACCTGGTAGCCGTCCTGCACTGCTTTGAACGCAGCGCGGATCGCGACCTCGGTCTTGCCGAACCCGACGTCGCCGATCACCAGGCGATCCATGGGGCGCTCCGCCTCCATGTCGTGCTTCACGTCCTCGATCGCCTGCAACTGGTCGGGCGTCTCGGCGAAGGGGAACGAGTCCTCCATCTCCTTCTGCCACGGCGAGTCCTCGGCGAAGGCGTGGCCCTTGGCGTGCACCCGCTTCTGGTACAGCACCACCAACTCCTGGGCGATGGTCGCCACCTCGGACGCGACCTTGGCCTTGGTGCGGGCGAAGTCGGCGCCACCCATCTTCGAGAGGCTGGGTGAGTCGCCGCCGGTGTAGTGGCGGACGGCGTCGATCTGGTCGGACGGGACGTACAGCTTGTCGTCGCCGCGGTACTCGAGCAGCAGGTAGTCACGGTCCGCGCCACCGATGGTGCGCTTGACCATGCCGCCGAACCGGGCGACGCCGTGGTGCTGGTGCACCACGTAGCTGCCGACCTTGAGGTCGTCGAAGAAACCCTGCGCCTGACGCTTGCGCTGCCGAGCCGGCCGATGGGTGCGGCGTCGGCCCGTGAGATCGCTCTCGCTCAGCACCGCCAGCTTCACCGACGGGAGGATGAAACCGCGGTTGAGCGCCGCGACGGTGATGTGACCCCCGGGCTCGGCCAACGCGGCACCGCCCTCGGGACGGAGCCGGTAGGACACACCCTGCTCGTTGAGGAGTCGGTCGACGCGTTCGGCCGAGCCGGCACCCTCGGCCGCGACGACGATGCGGTAGCCCGACGCCGACAGATCGCGAAGCTGGTTGACCAGCCGGGACCCGTCGCCGCTGGCCTGGAACCATGCCGCCGCGGCCACGGTTTCGATGCCGGGGCCCTCGGGAGCGGTCGTCATGGTCCACGTCGGAGCGGTCGTGCGGGTCAGCAGACGCTCGAAGTCGAGGTGGAGCCTCGGGAGCACCCCGTCGTCGCTCGCACCCCACGTCCCGGAGAGCGTTCGGGCGAGGTCGACCTCCTCGGCGATGATGTCGGCCGCCCGGTCCCGCATGCGGCGTGGGTCGACGAGAATCACCTGCGACTCCGGACCGACCAGGTCGAACAACACATGGGCCGTGGTGGCGCCGTCGCCGGTGAGCCACGGCAGCCACGACTCCATGCCGTCGAAACTCTGGCCGTCAGCCAGCTTCTCCCATTGGTCACGACCCCAGGGTTCCGACTCGATCAGCGCCTCGGCGCGCTCACGGACGTCGTCGGTCGTCATCAGTTCGCGGCACGGGAAGATCTCGACGCGCTCGACGTCGTTGTCGGACCGCTGGTCGTTGACGGAGAAGTCGGTGAGCCGCTCGACCTCGTCGCCCCACAGGTCGATTCGGACGGGGCCGTCGGCGGTGGACGGGAACACGTCGACGATCGAGCCACGCACCGCGATCTCGCCGCGGTGCTCCACCTGGTACTCGCGGCGGTACCCCGCCTCGACCAGGCGCTCCACGAGATCGGCCTGGTCGACGATCGCTCCCGGCGTGATCACGATCGGCTCGACGTCCTCCACGTGGGGCCCGAGGCGCTGCACGAGTGCCCGGGCGGGAGCGACGAGCACCTTGGGAGACCGCTCGGGGTCGCGGAGGTGCCACATGGTGCGCATACGGCGACCCATGGTCTCGACCGACGGACTGACCCGTTCGAAGGGCAGCGTCTCCCAGGCCGGGAACACGTCGACCTCGTCGGCCCCGAGGAAACAGGCCAGGTCGCCGGCGAGTCGTTCGGCGTCGGCGCTCGTCGGCACGGCCACGACGACGGGCGAGCGCTTGGAGAGCGTGGCGATCGCGGCGATCGTCACCGCCCGGGCCGGCTCGGGGACGGCGAGCGTCGCGTTCGACCGACCCAGGGTGCCGAGCAGCGCCGGTTCCTCGCGGAACAACCCGGGCAGGGCGCGCAGCGGTGCCACGGCCGCGACTCGGGATTCGGCCACGTCGGTCATCGCTGGTTGTAGCGCGCCATCGTGGCGTCGATGCCGTCGCTCAGCATCATCTCGACGGCGTCGGCCGCCTCCACGACGCACACGGCGATGAGCTCACGGTCGCGTTTGGACGGTGGTGCCAACACGTGATCGACGCCGCGTTCCTTGCCACCGGGCGGCTTGCCGACACCGATGCGGATACGGGCGAACTCGTCGGAGTGCAGGTGCGCCTTGATCGACCTGAGGCCGTTGTGCCCGGCCAGGCCGCCGCCCAACTTCACCTTGAGCCGGCCCGGATCGAGATCGAGCTCGTCGTGGACGACCACCAGCTTGGTGAGGTCGTCGATGCCGTACCGCTTCACGAGTGGGCCGACCGAGCGCCCGGACTCGTTCATGTACGTCTGGGGGAACGCCAGGGCGACACGGGCCGCTCCGATGCGGAGCTCGGCGACGAGCGCATGCTCCTTGGAGCTGCGGAACTTCTCACGATGCCGCTCGGCCAGCAGGTCGAGCACCTCGACGCCGACGTTGTGGAGGGTGCCGCGGTACTTGGGCCCGGGATTGCCGAGGCCGACGACCAAGAGGTCCCACGGTGTGTTGTTGTGCTGCTTGACGCTCGACGCGGCGCCGAGGGAACGTGCGCCGCGGCGCATCACCACCCGAATCGGATGCTGAGGCTACGCACCCGCAGCAGCGGCCTCTTCGGCCTTCGCTGCGGCGCGGGCGGCCACGATGGCGGCACGGGTGAGCGCAGCGGTCACGATCGGCAGCTCGGGATCGAGCTCGGTCGTGACTCCCCGCGGCAGCGTGAGGTCGGCGATGGTGAGCACGTCCTCGACGTCCATGGCCGAGATGTCGGCCGTGAGCTGCGTGGGGATGGAGTCGGGGCGAACCGTGACCCGCAGCGTCGACAGCTTCTGGTCGACGAAGCCGCCGCCGCCGGACACCTTCTTGGCGTCACCGGTGAGCACGATCGGCACGTCGAGCACCATCGCGATCTCGGGGTCGATGCGGAGCAGGTCGAGGTGGGTGACCTCGCGGCGGACCGTGTGACGCTGGATCTCCTTGACGAGGGCGTACTCGGTGGCGGCGCCGTCGATCTCGAGCTTGATGAGAGCGTTGACGCCCGCATCGGTCGTCATCGCCTTGCGGAGGTCGGAGCGAGTGATCGTGACCGACACCGCGTCCTTGTCCATGCCGTACACGGTCGCGGGGATCTTGCCCTCGGCGCGCAGACGCCGCGAAGCGCTCGAGCCCAACGGGCGACCAGTGGTGGCGGTCAGGGTGACCTCAGCCATAGCAAACAACTCCTCGAAACGAACGTGGCGGCGGCGCGGGGACGCGCAAGGGCCGACGGGAAAGGATACTCGCAGCAGCCAACCGTGACCAGCCGAAGGATGCCGGAGGTCGAGGTCAGCCGAGGAACGAGGCTGGCATTCGACCAGAGGTGGCCTCCGTCAATGTTGATTTTGTCCGTCGAAGATGTCGGAGACGGACGTGTCCTCGAACACGGCGTCGATCGCATCGGCGATGATGCCGGCAGCGGACAGCACCTCGATCTTGTCGATCTGCTTCTCGGGCGGCAGCGGCAGCGTGTTGGTGATCACGACCTTCTCGAGGACCGAGTTCTTGATGCGATCGATGGCCGGGCCGCTGAACACCCCGTGGGTGGCCGCCGCGTACACCGACGCCGCGCCGCGCTCGGCGAGTTGCTCGGCCGCAGCGACGAGCGTGCCACCGGTGTCGATCATGTCGTCGATGAGCACACACGTCTTGCCCTCGACCTCGCCGACGACATCTTTGGCCTCGACAGCGTTCTTGACGCCGCGAACCCGACGCTTGTGCACGATCGCGATGTTGGCGTGGAGCAGATTGGCGTACCGCTCGGCCACCTTCACGCGGCCGGCGTCGGGCGACACGACAACGAGCTCACCGCGGAGGTTGTTCGCCATCCACTCGACCAGCACGGGCATGGCGGTCAGGTGGTCGACGGGGCCGTCGAAGAAGCCCTGGATCTGACCGGAGTGCAGGTCGACCGAGACGAGGCGCTTGGCGCCCGCGGTCTTGAACATGTTCGCGACGAGTTTGGCGGTGATGGGCTCACGACCCTCGGCCTTACGGTCCTGGCGGCCGTAGCCGTAGAAGGGCGCCACCACGGTGATGCGCTTGGCCGAGGCACGCCGGGCGGCGTCGACCATGATGAGCTGTTCCATCAACGCGTCGTTGATCGACATGTCCGACGTGGAGCAGTGGCCCTGGAAGATGAAGACGTCGGCGCCACGGATCGAGTCGCCGTACTTGCAGTGGAGTTCGCCGTTGGCGAACTCGGAGAGGCTCACGTGCCCGAGTTCGACGCTGAGGCGCTGCGCCACCTCCTCGGCCAGGGCTCGGTTGTTGCGGCCTGCCACGAGGTGCAGGCGCTTCTTGGTGATGAGCTCCATGAGCTGGCTTCCCCTTCAGGCCGACGGCGCGGCCGAATTGTAGAACGGTCCGGTGTCGACGCCGGACGCCACCTCGCTGCCGGGAGCGAGGACGGCGTACGGGCCGACGTGAGATTCGTCGCCGATGACGGCCCGCCGGGCCGTCGTCTCCTCGATGACGGCGTTGGCGCCGACGCGGCAGTCGACGAGCCGAGTGTTCGGCCCCAGCTCCGTGCCGTCGCCGACGACGGTCGAGCCCTGCAGCATCACGCCGGGGAAGAGCGTGACGTCGCGGCCGACCTGCACGGTGGTGTCGACGAACGTGCTGGCCGGATCGACCATGGTGACGCCCGAACGCAGCAGGGCCTCGTTGGTGCGGCGCCGCATCTCCGACTCGGCGAGGGCGAGCTGGAGGCGGTCGTTGACGCCCGACGCCTCGGCGGCGGACGGGGCGATGACGGTGTCGACCGAGTGGCCGGCCTCGGCCAGCACTGCCACGACGTCGGTCAGGTAGTACTCGCCCTGCGCGTTGTCGGGATTCAGGCGACGCAGTGCCGGCGCGAGCAACGAGCGCTTGAAGCAGTAGATCGACGTGTTGATCTCGTTGATCTCCAGCTGCTCGGGAGTCGCGTCCCCGTGTTCGACGATACGAACCACACGATCGTTGCGCCCACGGACCACCCGGCCGTAGCCCGAGGGATCGTCGAGCACTGCCGTGAGGACCGTCGCCGCCACGTCGGTCGCCCGATGCTGTTCGACCAAACGGCCGATGGTGGCGGCGGTGAGCAAGGGTGTGTCGCCCGGCAGGACGATGACGTCACTGTCGTCGTCGAGGTCGTCGGGGAGACCCGACAGGCCGATCAGGGCGGCGTCGCCGGTGCCGCGTTGCACCGCCTGCTCGACGAACTCCAACGCGACGCCGACGTTCTCCTCGGCGATCTTCTTCGTGACCCACTCGCCCTTGTGACCGACCACGATGGCAGCACGGTCGGCGTGGCAGGTGGCCAGCGACTCGAGCACGTACGCCAGCATCGGCTTGCCGCACAACCGGTGGAGCGGCTTCGGCCGCTCCGACTTCATGCGGGAACCCTCGCCGGCCGCCAACACGACGGCGTAAAGGGGGCGTTGGGTCTCAGGGTCGCTCACGTCGGCTGATCATCCTCACTGCGTTTCACGGGTATCTCCAACGGGTTCGCGGGGCGGGACTCGAACCCACAACAACCGGATTCAAAGTCCGGTGTTCTACCAATTGAACTACCCGCGACGGACGGGCCCTACCGTACCCGCCCACGCGACCCCGAGACGATGCGACGGATCGCACCTTCCCAGAAGCCGAGGCCGTAGCCGAGGTGCATCGCGGCGAACGCCGCCGGCAACCACCGTTGGGACTCGGACACCACGAGCGTGGGCGAGACGGTGACGGTCGCTACGGCCAGGATGCCGACGTACGGAGCGAGGATCGAGAGGGCCCAACGCGGCTTGAGCGGGGAGATCGCCACCGCAGCGGCGAGCGCGCCGACGACAGCGGCGGGCAACAGGTGTCGCGGCGACGCCGAGTTGGGATGCTTGGCCAAGACGAGCGCCTTGCCCTGCCCGTAGCGGCGATACTGCTGGAAGAACGCGCCGACGTCCTGGCGCGTCTGCCAGAAGATGACGATGCGCGGGTCGAACAGGAGCGCCCGACCCGACTGCCGCACCCGGTAGTCGAACTCGAAGTCCTCGTTGGCGGTGATCGCCTCGTCCCAGCCACCCACGTCGCGAATGACGGCGACGGGGTACGCACCGAAGGGAATGTGGTCGACCTCCTGGGGTTCGACGCCGTGGTGGTACGTCGAGTTGCCGACACCGAACCGCGAACCGAGCGCCGCAGCGATGGCCCGTCCCTGCACTGTGGTGGCCACCCCGTCCTTGCGACCGCCCACGCCGCCCCACCGGCCCTCCGGGAGGTGCTCCATGATGAGTTCGACGTAATTGCTGGGCACGGTGCTGTGGGCGTCGACGCGGACGAGCCACGGCGACGTCACGTGCTCGACCGCCGTGTTCATCGCGGCCGCCTGGGTGCGACGCGGATTGTGCACGAGTCGCACCCGCGGGTCGACCGTGGCGTACTCCTCGACGAGCCGGCAGGTCAGGTCGTCGGAGCCTCCGTCGACGACGAGAACCTCGATGTTGCGCCACGTCTGCGCCAGCACCGCGTCGAGGCAGATGCTGATCGAACGTTCCTCGTTGAGCGTCGGAACGACGACCGAGACGAGCTGCTGATGGCCTCGGTCGCTTCGGATCAGACTCAACGACGCTTGCCGAGCAGCGTCGGGATGGTTCGAAGCCCGATCACGAGGTCACGCCACGGCGTCCAGTTCTCGATGTACCGGTTGTCCAGGCGAACCCGGGCCTCGAGTGACGAGTCACCCCAGAAGCCGTTGACCTGCGCCCAACCCGTGATGCCGGCCGGCACCCGGTGACGATGGGCGTACCCCTCGATCGTCGCAGTGTGCTGGTCGACGAAGTAGGGCCGCTCGGGCCGGGGACCGACGATCGACATCTCGCCCTTGAGCACGTTGAGCAGCTGCGGGAGTTCGTCGAGGTGCGACTTGCGGAGGAACTTGCCGATCGGCGTGATCCGGTCGTCGTCGAGGTTCACGGCCTGCGCCCGCTGGTCGAGTTCGGCCTGCTTCTGCGGGTCGGCCACGTACTTCATGGTGCGGAACTTCAAGATGTCGAAGGGCACGTGGTCGACACTGACGCGGACCTGGCGGAAGTACACCGGGCCGGGGCTCGTGAGCTTCACCGCCAGCGCGCACGCCAGATAGACGGGCGACACGGCCAGGAGCACGAAGCCGGACACGGCGACGTCGAACGCACGCTTGAGCGGCCACATGAGGTGCTGGCGGCCCGGACGACCCAGCGGCGTGATGGCGAAGCCGTCGACCTCGAAGCCACCCTGCCCGGCGGACACGCCCAACTCGAAGAACCGGGGAACGGTATAGAACTGCACCGGCAGGTGGGCGCACTCGCGCACGTACCCGACGAGCTCGGTCTCGGTGGCGCCGCCGAACCCGAGCACGACGTGGCGCACCTGGGTCTCCTCCAGGATGGCCAGGAGATCCTCGGGGCGGCCGATCAGCGGGTGCGACAGGCGCTCCTCGAACCGGTCGACGAAACCGACGGGCAGCAGACCGCAATCGGGGTTCTGGTCCATGGCGGCGGCAAGGTCACGGCCGACCGAACCGGCGCCGACGATGATCGTGTCCTCGAGGTCGTACCCCCGGGAGCGGACGGCGTGAGCGACCTTGGTGGACACCAGGCGGCCCACGAGCACGAGGGGAACGGTGATGCCGACGAGCTTCACCAGCACCGACTTGTCGATCAGGTAGATCCACCAGGTGAGCACCACGGCGATCACCGGGGCGAACGTCAACCGGACGAGGACCGAACCGATGAGCTCGCTCGCCCGAGGAACGAGTCGACCGCTGCGATGGGTCGGGATCAGCAGCACCACGGCGATGCAGGTGTAGAGGAACACCAGCTTGCGAAGGCCGGGCTGACCGATCGTGAGGTTCCAGACCAGCGGCACGCCGGCGATGACGGCGGCGTCGATGGCCACACCGAACACCCACGTCCAGGCGCCGATGCCACGCCGTTGGGCCTGGGTCGCCGGGGCCGGACGAGCAGCCTCGTCGGGCGGCCGGACCAGTGCGAGGTCGGGCCGAGTCGCCACCGCGTCGTCGACCGACTTCAGCGCCGCCTCTTCACTCCCAACCGCAGTGACCCGCAACATTCACCAGCTCCTGATATCGACATTGCGCGTTCGGGCCGACGGACTACCCCCCGACGACCACGAGCTGCACACACCCCAGTACTGGTGAAGCTAAGCACGCCCTCAAGTCAAACTCAAGGGTCACAATTGCTCATCGAACGCCGTTCACCCCTGATTCGCGGGGCATTTGCACAGTCATTACGTCGACCTGGACGGCCGATGACGTCCTACTTGCGGAGGACGACGGCGCCGACGGGGTTCGTGGTGTTCGACCGCAGGGCGTTGCCCGTGAACCGGGCATCGCGGATCGACGTCCCGCCCTCGGTCACCACGACGATCGTGGCATCGGCCATCGACAGCAGCTGGGTGACCGGCACCGGACCCGGCACCTGCGGGCCGTCGACGACGACCACGTACTTGCCCGACATCGCCCCGAGCACCTGATGGAGGTTGGAGCGCATGCGAAGGAGGGACCCACCTCGGTTGATGCCGGCGGGCATGACCCGGATCATGCCGGACGGCGGAACCATGCCGTCGAGGAGCTGCGGGGTGTGGCCGTTCTCCAGGCGGAGGAGCGTCTGATCGACCCGGAGGTCACCGGTCAGGCACTCGGCGAGCCCGGGCTCGTCGGAGGCGCCGATCAGCTTGGTGAGCGAGGCGTTCTCGAGGTCGGCGTCGATCAGCGCGACAGGCTGGTCGAAGTTGCGGGCGATGGCACACCCGAGCGCCAGCACGAGCTTGGAGCGTTCGACGTCGGAATCGGGGCCCACGACCACCAGACGATGGATCGGGCCCGACGCTCCGAGCCGCTCGATCGCCGAGAGCATGCCGAGCACGGCGTCCTGGGGATTGGTGCTGCGACCGTCCCCGACCGCCATGATCCGGGCGAGCACCGGGAGGTCGAGCGCATCGCCGACGTCACGCGCCGAGCTGATGACCGGCTTGCGGTACTGGCGGAACGCCGCGACGACGAAGGCGATGAGGAACGCAATGGAAGCGCCGCTGAAGAGGCCGACCCACCAGGGCACGAACTCCTCCTCACGGATCGGGCGGTTGAAGATCTCCTGGACGATCGGGCCGGAGATGCGCTCCTCGATGGGCAGGTTGCGCTGACCGCTCTCGACGACCTCGGTCAGCGTGGGAACGATCGCCGCCGAGACCTTGTCCGCCTCGGCCATCTTCGTGGAACGCACCGACACCTTGATGGTGGCGGCGGCCGGCGGGCGGCTCGGCGAGATCATCGCCTTGATCGTCTCAGCCGGAAGCTTGAGCCCGGTCTTCGCCTTGATCTCGGCGGCGAAGCCCTTGTCGGCCATGATCTCCTCGAACGCGCGGATGAGCGTGTCGTTGTCGTTGGGGTTGTTGCCCGACATGATCAGGAACGAACGGGACACGACGTACTGCTTGGGCAGGAAGAACGTTGCGGTCATCGCCAGCACGCCGGTGACCAGGGTCAGGGCACCGATGGCGAGCCAGGTACGGCGTCCGAACCGGAAGCTGATCGAGTTCTTCTCCTCGACCAGGGTTGGATCCGGCAGCGTCGCCAGCGTCCCAACGTCACTCATGCGCTCATTCCCATCCGCTGCTCCTGCGAGGGCGCCCACCGGCGCAAGCTCACGAAGAGTCTCTGTTCGTTCACTCTGCGCCGATCAGCACGAGTGCAGGTACAAGCGGAAGGCTACCGACGCAGGGTCGAAAGCGAAAGGCACGGGCTCGTGAACAAACGGTGCAGACCGCGGCGAATGTCGTTCCGGGTTCGCACTCTCGGAGACGGCTCGCTAAAGTGCCCCCGCCATGGGTTCACTGATCAAGAAACGCCGGAAGCGGATGCGGAAGAAGAAGCACCGCAAGCTCCTTCGCCGCACTCGCCACCAACGCCGAGCTCGCGGGAAGTAGCCCTCGGCAGCTGGGCACCTCCGCTCGGCACGGTCGCTTCGTTCCCTGCTAACGCTCCGGAACCACGGCCGGTCCACCGATCGTCGTCACTACCCGTCGGCCATCGCCCGGGTAGTCCCCTCCACGAACCAGGTCGATCCGCTGCCGGCGAGCCGCGGGGTCAGCCCCGTCGCCTCCTCGAGGCGGTCCCGCCACTCCCCGATCTCGGGGAACGAGGCGACTGCGGCCGTCGGTGAGGTCGTTCGGATCGACCGCGCCATCCGGTGCGGTCGGCCCACCCATCGCGTCCCAGCGCCGATAGACGACCGGCGTCGAGCAGTGCACCGGGGGCGTCAGCAAGGTGAACGTGCGGTCGACGGGCGGCAGCGGTTCGACGATCTCGCCGATCCCGCTCACCCGCGCCCGCGACCCGGCGAGGCAGAACGCCACGTCCGCGCCCAGTTTCGCGGCGGCATCGAGGTCGTCGAAGCCGCCCCAGCGGAGAATCGCCGCCGCGTCGCTGCTACCACCCCCCAGGCCGGCGCCGGCGGGGATCTGCTTGTCCACGTCGACGCGGACGTCACGGCCGATCATGCGGAGCGCGCGGCTCACGAGATCCGTGCCATCGGTCCGTCCAACCAGGTCGCCAGCGGCCGGTCCGGCCATGTAGACGCCGGTGCCCTCGGTGATGCGAAGCGTGTCGAACAGGTCGACCGACACCATCTCGGCGTCGATGAGGTGCATCCCGTCCGAACGCAGGCCCGTGAGGCGGAGGCTGACGGTGAGCTTGGCGGGCGCCGAGAGCGTGATCATGCTGCGGACCCTACCGAAGGGGCGAGACCGCCTCGGTCAGCCGGCACCACTCGGCCACGTCGAGCTCCTCGGCACGCCGCCGACCGTCGATATCGGCCGCCTCGAGCTGGGCGTCGGTGACACGATCGCCGAGCGCTCGACGCAACGTCTTTCGGCGTTGGCCGAACCCCGCACGCACGAGATCGAACAGCACCACCGGATCGACGACGTGGACGGGATGCTCGCGGCGGACGATCTCGACGAGCGCCGAGGTCACTCGCGGCTGGGGGTGGAACACCTCGGCGCCGACGGTTCCCACCAGGCGAGCGGTCGCCCAGTACCCGACCTTCACCGACGGGATGCCGTACGCCTTGGAACCCGGTCCGGCGGCCAGGCGCTCCCCCACCTCCCGCTGCACCATCACCAACATCCGCGTCACCTGGGGCGCCTCGTCGAGAAGACGCAGGACCACCGGAGTCGCGACGTTGTAGGGGAGGTTCGCCACCACGGTGTGGGGGCGGTCACCAACGACCGTCGACCAGTCGACCTCCATGGCATCGGCGGCGAGGATCCTCGCCCGACCGCCCGTGATCTCGGTCAACGGCTCGATGAGCCGCCGGTCGATCTCGACGGCGGTCACCTCGGCGCCGGCCTCGAGCAGCCCCAGGGTCAGCGAGCCGAGGCCCGGCCCGATCTCGACGACGGCGTCACCCGACTCCACCCCCGCCAACCGGACGATCTTGCGGATCGTGTTCTGATCGACGACGAAGTTCTGTCCCAGCGTGCGGTGCGGCTCGAGGCCGTACCGGGCCATGACCTCCAGGAGGGAGGTGCGGGTGAGCAGCGCCGGGATCGGATCAACCACCGGCGCCTGCCGCCGGGTCGACCGCAGCGGCGGGGGGAGTCGTGACCGGCGGATCGGTGGCCGGCGGCGGATCGGTGGCGGGCGGCGACGTCGGAGGGGGCGCGGTCGGGGGCGGCGACGTCGGAGCCGGGTTGGTCGCCGGTGGCACGGTCGTCCGGCTCGGCGCGGTCGTTGTCGTGGTCTTGCCCCCCGGCACCGTCGTCGTGGGCTTCGGTGCGGTGGTCGGCGGCGGAACCGTCGTGCCGGCCATGTTGTTGCGATTGACGCGACTCAGCGTCTCGTCGTCGCTGTCGCTGTAGCGACTCCAACCCTTGGCGACCCAGGTCGGGTCGATGGGCACCTGAACCGGCGGCGGTTCGTCGCCGTCCTTCGGTGCTCCCGTGGTGGTGGTCACGGCGGTGGTGGTCGGAGCGCCGGCACCGGCGGCCACCGTCGTGGTGGTGCCCGACGAGGTCGCCTTTTCGTCGTCACCCGTGACGAGGTCGCGGATGACGAACGGCACCACGATCACCGTCGCGAGAGCCACCACGATCAACGGGCCGCGCCGCCGCGGTGGGGGCGTGGCACGGCCCAGGGTGGACGTCGACAGCGGGATCATGCAGCGGCAGGCAGTCGGTAGAAACGCTCGGCGGTCGCCCACGTCGCCGCAGCGAGGTCGGCCGTGTCGATCTCCCGCAGCTCGGCGATCGCTGCGCCCACCACGCTGACCAGCGCCGGCCGGTTCGGCTTGCCCCGATGAGGCACCGGAGCGAGGAAGGGCGCGTCGGTCTCGACCATCATGCGGTCCAGCGGGCACAGCAGCGCCGCCTCGCGCAGCTCGGGAGCCGACGGGAACGTGACGATGCCGCTGAAGGAGAGGACCGCACCGAGATCCAGGCAACGCTCCGCCTCGACAGGACCGCCGGTGAAGCAGTGGAAGACGGTGCGGTCGGGCACCGTCTCGGCAGCGAGGATCTCGAAGGTCTCGTCCCACGCCTCTCGGGTGTGGATGACGAGCGCCAGGTCGAATTCGTGCGCCAGACGGATCTGCTGGGCGAACACCGCTCGCTGTTCGGCGGCCGGCGACTTGTTGTAGTGGTAGTCGAGTCCGCACTCGCCAACGGCGACGACGCTGGGGTCGGTGAGGAGTTCCCGCAGGCCCTCGATGCCCTGTGCCGCATCGTGGGGATGGACGCCGGCTGTCGCCCACACGCCGTCATGGGCCCTGGCGACCTCGATCGCGGCGCGGGACTCAGCCACGTCGCAGCCGACGTTGATGAGGCGCGTGACACCGCCGGCGGCCGCCTCGGCCACGAGGTCTGCCGCCAGCGCGTTGTCGCCGGCGGGCAGATGGCAGTGATTGTCGATCCACATCGCCGACAGCCTCGCTCAGATCCCGTCCCGCAAGCCAGCCATCCCCGGTGCGTAGAGTGACCGTCGTGTCCGTTCCAGACGACGACGAGCGCCTGCGACGGCGGCCGAAGGTGCTCCTCCACGACCACTTCGACGGGGGCATCCGAGCGGCGACGATCATCGATCTCGCCAACGACATCGGCTACCGAGCCCTCCCCACCTACGACGTCGACGACCTCGCCGCGTGGTTCCACCGGGGCGCCGACCGTCGCAGTCTCGAGCTGTACCTCGAGACCTTCGTGCACACCGTGGCGGTGCTCACCACCCCCGAGGCCATCGAGCGGGTCGCCGCCGAGTGTGCCGAGGATCTCGCCGCCGACGGCGTGGTGTACGCCGAGTCGCGGCTCGCTCCCGAGGAGGTCGTGCACGCCGATCCCACCGGCCGATTGAGCATGGACGATGCGATCGCCGCGATGCGCCGGGGTTTCGACTCCCGGACCGACCTCGGCATCGAGATGCGGACGATCGTGTGCGCCATGCGCAACCACTCCGTGAGCGCGGACGCCGCCCGGGCCGCCGTGCGCAACCGGGACCACGGCGTGGTCGGCTTCGACATCGCCGGTCCCGAGACCGGCTTCCCTCCCTCCGAGCACCTCGAGGCCTTCGACATCGCCCGCGCCGGTGGGCTGGGCATCACCATCCACGCCGGCGAGGCCGCCGGCATCGGTTCGATCCGCGAAGCCCTCGTGGACTGCGGTGCGGACCGGCTCGGCCACGGCGTGCGCATCGTCGACGAGGTCGGGTTCGACGGTGACGGCGCGGTGGCGCTCGGCCCCGTGGCACGGATGGTGCTGGACGGCGGCACCTGCCTCGAGCTGTGCCCGACCTCCAACGTGCACACCGCCGCGGCCGGGGTCACCAGCCTGGCCGACCACCCCATCGCCCTGCTGGCCGACTGCGGTTTCGCGGTCACGATCAACACCGACAACCGGCTCATGAGCGACGTGACGGTGCTCGAGGAGTACCGCAGGCTCGCCGAGACGTTCGGCTGGGGTGACGCCGAGTTCGGCGCGGCGAACCGGACCGCGCTGCGCACCGCCTTCTGCGACGAGGCCACCCGCGCCCGCCTCACGCCGCTCTTCGACTGAGCGGAGGTGGCCGACGCCGGCACTCTTCAACGACGGCGGCGGGACTATCGCCGATTCGGCGGGGTTGTCAGCGGGTGCCGTCGCGGCGGTGGCGGGCGGTGTGGCAGCGGGAGCAGCGGAGTTGGGTTTCCTCGACGAGCGTGCGTTTGGAGTGGTTGAAGTCGGGAACGTGGTCGTGTTCGAGGAAGTCGGTGCTGCCGCAGTCGACGCAGCGTTGGTCGCGTTCTTTGACCACGAGTTTCTGTCGTTTGGTGTGGTGGCGGTGCCGGCCGGAGACGTTGATGGGGTGGCTCTCGGCGTCGTGGATCATCGCCCGGAGTGTCGAGGTGTCGGCGATGCGCTCGACGATCGAGCCGCCGATGGGGGTGCCGTCGTCGAGGGTGCAGCCGTCGGCTCGGACGTGGAGGATGACCTCGGTGACCACGTTGGTGCCGCCGGCGCTGATGATGTCGATGAGGGCGTCGACCCGCTGCTGGGCCAGTGACGCCCACCGTGGGTGGGATTCGCGCACCGCACGCGGTTGCGTCGTTGCTGCACGCTCGGTGGGATCGAGCACGTCGGTGGGATCTGCTGGTTCTCGGCCGTCGCTGCGCATGACGTGTTCGTCGACGGCGGCGGTGAGGACGGCGGCTCGAGCGGGCGTCAGCCGCATTGTGAACGAGAGTCCGCCGTTGGTGAAGGCATTGGTGGTCATGGGGAGGTGGGCGAGTGCTCGGCCGATGCGGAGCCATTCGCGGGCGGTGCCGATCTCGATGTCGAGGGTTGCGGCGATCCAGTGGGCGCAGGTGGGGGAGCCGTCGAGCGCCCATTCGCCGGAGTCGTCGAGTTCGACGCTGAGCGCGATGAGTTGTGTGATCGACGATGACCAGCGCCGACCGTATCGGGTGAACTCGCTGCGGACGCTCGGGCGGGTTCCAGTTGGGATCGTGGTGGCCTCGTTGACGCGTGCCATGTCGCTCACTCCGTCTCCCGGGCGGTGTGCCGGGGCTTGTGCTTGTGGGAGGAGGGAGGTTCACGGCGCCGGTCGAGCTCCGCTCGACTGAGTCTAGGAACGACCCCTGACAATGAACGAGAACGCCGGGCCGGCACGGAAGGTGAGATCGACACGACCGCGTCGCGTGAATCTCACTGAGCGTGGGAGATCAGAGTTCCCGGCAAACGCCCGGGCGTGCAGCGAAGCGAAGCGGGCGTCGAGGTGGGCCGCGACCGTTCGAGCGCCGGGCATGTCAGAGCGTCGACCCGCAGGAACGTTCGACCGCATCATCGCCCTCGCTTCGAGCGCGGGGCGTTGGAGCTGGCCCCGCTCGCGCGCCGAACGACCGCTTGTCCGCTCAGGTCCTCAAGCCGAGGCCGGCGCGGAGTCGGGAGCGAGCCTGAACGGAGGTGGCCGAGGCCGCCGTTACAACCGGGCGGGGTGCCAGACGGTCTTGATCTCGAGGAACTCGCCGGCCGTGCGCGGACTGCGCACCCCGTCGGTGCGAGCGACCCGCTTGAGGTTGTCGGCCGATCGGACGGTCAGGTCGAGGCGAGCTCGGCGTCCACGACACCCGAGATGTCGAGCGCGTCGACATCGTGATGGTCGGCCAACCACGGCGCCAGCTCGGCGACCGGGCCGACGAGCAGGTTGGCGACCCCCGCCGGAACGTCGGACGTGGCCAGCACCTCGCCGAAGGTGAGCGGCGCGAAGGGCGACGCCTCCGAGGCGAGCACCACTGCGGTGTTGCCGCCGCACAACACGGGCGCCAGGAGGGCCGACAAACCGGCGAGGGGGCGCTCGGCCGGAGCGATCCACGCCCACGACACCCGTCGGCTCCGGCGTCGAGACGTTCAGGAACGGCCCGGCCACGGGGTTCACGCCACCGAGCACCTGGGTCAGCTTGTCGGTCCAGCCCGCCCAGTAGACCCATGTGTCAACGGCGTCATCGACCTCGACCGCGGCGTCGTAGGTGTCCACGCCGCCGTTCTCGAGCTCGGCGACGAACTGGTCGCGCCGACCGTCGAGCATCTCGGCGATCCGGTAGAGGATCTGCCCACGCAGGTACGGCGTGGCCGCGCCCCAACCCGACTGGGCGGCGCGGGCCTTCACGACGGCGTCCCGGAGATCCTTGCGAGACGCCTGGGCGACCCGCACCGTGCCGCCGTCGACGCCGGCGACGGGGTACACCCGACCCGACTCGGAACGGATGAACGCCCCACCGCTGTACAACTTGTAGGTCTTGGGAGCACCGAGCTCGGTCACGCCCGCTCCGATCCGGTCGACGCCCCGGCGGCGGGGACAGGTCGAGGTACGCCTCGAGGCCGTGGCGGCCCCCCTCCCGGCCGAAGCCCGACTCGCGCATGCCGCCGAACGGACTGGTCGGGTCGAACTGGTTGTAGGTGTTGGCCCACACGACACCGGCCCGCAGCTTTCGGCTCATCCACAAGATGCGCGAGCCGTTCTCGGTCCACACGCCGGCCGCCAGGCCGTAGGGCGTCGCGTTCGCCTTGGCGACGGCTTCCTCGGGCGTGCGGAAGGTCATGACGGCGAGGACAGGCCCGAAGATCTCTTCGGTGGCCACCCGCTGGCTGGTGTCCACACCGCTGAGGATGGTCGGCGGGAGAACCACCCCGTCTCGGGCAGCGGGCAGCTCGACTGCACGATCTCCGCGCCCTCGTCGACGCCGGCCGCCACGAGTTCCACGATCCGGTCGAGCTGCTCACGGGAGTTGATGGCCCCGATGTCGGTGTTCTTGTCGAGCGGGTCGCCGATGCGCAGCAGCTCCATGCGGCGTTGCAGCTTCTCGAGGAACTCGTCGGCGATGGACTCCTGCAACAGCAACCGGCTGCCGGCGCAGCACACGTGGCCCTGGTTGAACCAGATGCCGCGAACCACCCCCTCGACGGCCTGATCGATCGGGGCGTCGTCGAAGATCACATGCGCCGACTTGCCGCCGAGCTCGAGCGTGACGCGGGCGCCCGTCGCCGCTGTGGCCCGGCGGATCGCCCGGCCGACCTCGGTCGAACCCGTGAAGGCCACCTTGTCGACGCCACGATGGGAGCTGAGCGCCGCGCCCGTGGCTCCCCCACCGGTGACGATGTTGACGACGCCCGGCGGCAGGTCGGCCTCGGCGATCACCTCGGCGAGCAGCAGCGCGGTGAGCGACGTCGTCTCGGCAGGCTTGAGGACGACCGTGTTGCCGCAGGCCAGGGCCGGGGCGATCTTCCACGCCGCCATGAGGAGCGGGAAGTTCCACGGGATGATCTGGGCCGCCACCCCGAGCGGCCGCGGCGACGCGCCGGCGCCGATCGCCCACTCGAGCTTGTCGGCCCACCCCGCATAGTGGAAGAAGTGCGCCGCTGCCAACGGGACGTCGACGTCGCGGGACTCCGGATCGGCTTGCCGCCGTCGATCGATTCGAGCACGGCGAACTCGCGGGCACGTTCCTGGATCAGCCGCGCGATGCGGAACAGGTACCGACCCCGAGCCGCCGGGGCGAGATCACGCCACGTCGAGTCGTAGGCGGCCCGGGCGGCGGCCACCGCCCGGTCGACGTCGGCAGCCGACGCCTCGGCGACGAGCGAGAGGTGCTCACCGGTCGCCGGCTCGATCGACGCGAACGACGCTCCGCCCTCCTCGGCCGGACCCCACTCGCCGCCGATCCAGAGCCCGTTCTCGTCGGCGATGCTGACGATGGAGCGGGACTCGGGCGCCGGGGCGTAGGAGGAGAACGCCGTGGCCGACGCCAGGACGGGGCTGTCGGGCGTGGCGCCCGTCAGGTCGGACGGAGTCGGTTCGATGTCGGTCACGGGCGACCCCGGTGGAGGAGAGGGTCGTCAGTCGACGGGAAGGTCGGACGGGCGGGCGTAGCGACCGGTGGCGTGGAAGCGGCGTTGGAGCAGGACGTCGTTGAGCAGCCCCGACGCCCCGAACCGGAACCAGTCGGGGTGGAGCCAGGCCGGGCCGAGGGTCTCGTTGACGATGACGAGGTAGTGCGCCGCCTGCTTGGTGGTGCGGATGCCGCCGGCGAGCTTGAGGCCGACGGGACGGCCGGTCTGGTCGGCGAAATCGCGGATGGCCTCGGCCATGCACAGGGCGATCGGTGGTGTGGCGGACACACCGATCTTGCCGGTCGAGGTCTTGATGACGTCGGAGCCTGCCGCCATCGCCAGCATCGACGCCCGACGGATGGCGTCGAAGCTGCCGAGTTCTCCCACCTCGAGGATCGTCTTGAGGTGGGCGCTGCCGCACGCCGACTTGGCGGCGGCGATCTCGTCGTAGCACTCCCCCAGGCGGCCCGACAGGAACTTGCCGCGGTCGATGACGATGTCGATCTCGTCGGCCCCGTCGGCGACGGCGCGACGGATGTCGTCGAGACGGTTGGCGATCGAACTCTGGCCCGAGGGGAACGCGCCGGCCACCGACGCCACCTTCACCGTCGAGCCGGCGGTGGCCTCGACGGCGACCGACACCAGCGACGGATACACGCAGACGGCGGCCACCGGCGGGCAGGTGGGATCTTGCGGGTCGGGGTGCTTGGCCCGCCCGCACAGCCCCTTCACCCGCCCCGGCGTGTCGGCGCCCTCGAGCGTGGTGAGGTCCATGCAGCGGACGGTCAGGTCGAACGCCGCCAGCTGCGCCGGCCCCTTGATGGAACGGGTGCCGAGCTCGGCGGCGCGCTGCTCGAGGGCGTAGCCGTCGACCGGGCGGACCCGTACCTGCGACAGGCGGACCGCACCGGCCGGCGGAGCGCCGCTCAACGAGGCTGCGCCCACCACCGAGCTGGTTCCCACTGGTTCCATGACGGACCCAGTATGTCGGACCGAGTCCGCTTCGGACGGCCGGGTCAGGCGGCGGCCGCCACGATGCCGGCGACGAGCGACATGAGCCGGTCGGCCGACGCCCTCCCGGCGTCGAGGACCTCGGCATGGCTCAGCTCGGCGCCCATGCCGGCGGCCAGGTTGGTCACGAGCGACACACCGGCAACCTCGGCGCCCAGGTGGCGCGCCGCGATCGACTCGAGCACCGTCGACATGCCGACGAGATCGGCACCCATGGTGCGGAGCATCCGGATCTCGGCGGGAGTCTCGTAGCTCCCGCCCAACATGCCGGCGTACACGCCCTCCGGCAGGGTGGCGTCGAGCTGGTGCGCCGCGTCCCGGAGACGGCGGCTGTAGATCTCGGTCAGGTCGCAGAACCGGCCCGGATACCCGTCGGGCGGATCGCCGCCGGCCATGGGATTGGCGCCGGTGAGGTTGAGCTGATCGCGCAGCAGGACCGGCTGACCCACACCCATCGCGGGGTCGAGCGAACCGCAGGCGTTGGTGAGGATGATCGTCGAGCACCCCGCCAGCACGGCCGACCTGACGGTGTGCACCACGGTGTCGACGGGATGGCCCTCATACAGGTGCGACCGGCCGCCCAGGACCAGCGCGGCCGTGCCGCCCACGTCGACGGCGCGGGCCACGCCCGAGTGGCCGGCGACGGTGGGCGCCGGCACGTGCGGCAGCTCGGCGAGGGGCATCTCCGCGACGGTCGTCCCGAGCCCCTCGGCCACGCCGACCCACCCCGAACCGAGGACCACCGCCACCTTCGCGTCGGGGCTGAGGCGGGTGCGGATGACCTCGGCGGCGGCTTCGGCGCGGGCGTAGGGGTTCGTCATGCCGACCAGTCTCGCGCCACCAAATCCGCAGCGGCCGGTTCCCGCCGGCTGACAGCATGTCGGCCATGGGCGAGCACACCATCTCGATCCGGCCGACGGCGCCCGAGGACCGGCGAGCCGCGGCCAACGCCGTCCGCGTCGCACTCCTCGACGGCCCGCCCGACGACGAGCTCTGGGCCAAGCACGAAAGCGCTGGCAGACCCTGCGTTCGTTCTCGGCCTGGGACGGCGACGCCTGCGTCGGGCACGTCGGTGGTTTCGGCGTCGACACCACCGTGCCCGGCGGTGGCCAGGTGCCGACGATGGCCGTCACCAGCGCCGGTGTCCTCCCGACCCACGTCGGGCGCGGCATCTTCCGTCGACTGATGGACGCCCTGCACGGCGATGCCCGCGCCGACGGCGTGGTCATGGCGTCGCTGCGGGCCAGCGAGTCCACCATCTACGAACGCTTCGGGTACGGGCTGGCCGGCGAGGCCGTGACCGCCACCGTCGATGCCGCCCGGGCCACCCCGTTGCACGGCGCCGACCTCGGGGGCTCGTTCGAACTGCTGGCGCCGGCGGACCTGCACGCCACCGTCCGCCCGATCTACGAACGCGCCACGGGGCGACCGGGACACATCTCGCGGCCGGACTGGATCTGGGAGCGCTACTTCGAGAACGTCGCCGGCCACACCGTCGAGAACGTCGTCGTCCACCGCGCCGCCGACGGCACGGCCGACGGCTACGCCCACTACGAGCTGAAGTGGGCGGAGGACATCTTCGGCGACGACCACGGCACCGGCACGGTGCACGAGGTGTGGGCGACCGACCCGTCGGTCGAGGTGGCCCTCTGGCAGTTCCTGCTCACCATCCCGCTGGTGAAGCGCCTGAGCATCGACGAGCTGGCGACCGATTCCGTGCTGTTCCGAGCGGTCGCGCGACTACCGCGCCGTGCGTGTGTCGATGAAGTGGGACGAACAATGGGTGCGCCTGCTCGACGTCGGCGCCGCACTGGCGGCCCGATCGTGGATCGACGCGCGCCCGTCGTGATCGACGTCGAGGGTGTCGGGCGCTGGCGCATCGGCGACGCCGGTGTGGAGCAGTCCACCGACGACGCCGATCTCACCACCGACATCGCCGGCATCAGCGCGGCCTACCTCGGCTCGACCGGCTGGTGGAGCTGACGGCCACCGGCCGAGCGGCCGCCCTCGACCGGGCCGCGCCCGAACGGGCCGATGCCCTCTTCTCGCACCGCCCGCTCGCGTTCAGCGGGACCTTCTTCTGATGACGGCGTTCACCACCCGCCGCACCACTCCCGACGAAGCCCGCATCGCCTGCGACGTCATGCGCACCGCGCTGCTGGCCGGGCCGATCAACGACGACGACTGGGCCACGTCCGAGGACAGCTGGCTCGACCAGGACAGCTTCTCGGCCTGGGAGCTCGACACCTGCATCGGCCACGTCGCCGGCTATCGCTTCGACCTCCTCGTCCCCGGAGGCGCGTGGGTGCCCACGTGCGGCGTGACCCGGGTCGGCGTGCTGCCCACGCACCGGCGCCGCGGGGTGATCAGCGCGCTCCTGGGCGAACTCGCCGACGACGCCCGTGACCGGGGACAGGTCCTGGCGGCGCTGCGCTCGAGCGAGGCCACCATCTACGGCCGCTTCGGCTACGGCATCGCCAGTCACCGGCTCACCACCCGCATCGACACCGGCCGGGCGCGTCGCGCCGCGATCGCCCCGGCCGGCACGTTCCGGCTGCTGGCCCCCGACGAGCTGCTCGACGTCGTGCCCGCCCTGTACGACCGGTGCGCCCAGCGACCGGGGGCCCTCCGTCGACCCGACTGGATGTGGCGGCGCTTCCTCGAGGAGGCCATCGAGGGCCACAGCAGCGACCGGGTGGTGGTGCACACGTCGCCCGACGGAGTCGACGACGGGTATGCCCAGTACTCGGTGTCGTGGAAGGACGAAGACGGTCTGATGGAGACCGGTACGGGCGAGGTCGCCGAGTACGGGCCGTGACGCCCCACGTCGAGGCCGCGTTGTGGGACTACCTGCTCGGTCTCGATCTGATCCGCTCGCTCGACGTGACGGAGGCGCCGACCGACGACCTCCTGTTCCAGATCGCCGCCGATCCCCGGGCCGTCGAGCTGCGGGCGCGCTACGACGAGCTCTGGCTGCGCATCCTCGACGTCGACGCCGCGCTCCGGGCCCGGTCCTTCAACCCGTCGGTGCCGGTGGCGATCGGCGTGACCGACGATCGCCACCCCGACAACCGCGGCACGTGGGCGGTGGGCCCCGACGGCACCGAACGCACCGACCTCTCCGCCGAGATCACGACCGACATCGCCGGCCTGAGCGCCGCCTACCTCGGCTCGACCAGCTGGTGGGAACTGGCCGCCTCCGGTCGCGCCGCCGGCACCCCTGATGCGGTGCGACGGGCCGACACCCTCTTCTCGCACCGACCGCTGGCGTTCTGTGGCAGCTTCTTCTGATGCGACGACGAGGTATCGAAACGAGAGAACACGCCGACCGGGCCGGGAGCGAACCCGAGCGAACGTGGACGAGGCCATGAGCGCCGCGTGGATGGGTTTCGACGCCGACGACACGCTGTGGCACAACGAGTCGTACTTCGTCGAGACCTACGAACTCTTCGCCGAGATCGCCGCCCCCTATCTCGCCGACTTCGCCGATCCGTACCAGGCCGCCCACGACCTGCTGATCGCCACCGAGACCGTGAACATCCCGGCGTTCGGGTACGGCATCAAGGGCGCAACGATCTCGATGATCGAGGCCGCCATCACGGCGTCGGGCGCGACGATCCCGCCGGTCGACCTGATGCGCCTCATCGATCGGGCGAAGGCGATGATGGACCACCCGGTCGAGTTCCTCGACGGGGCCGTCGAGACACTCGACGCGCTGTCGCACCACCGGCTCGTGCTGCTCACCAAGGGCGACCTGAAGGACCAGCACCGCAAGATCGGGGCGTCGCAGCTCGCCGAGCGGTTCGACGCCATCGAGATCCTCCACGAGAAGGACGAGGCGGCCTACCTCGCCGCCTTCGCCCGCCACGGCATCGACCCGTCGCAGTTCGTGATGGTGGGCAACTCGCTCAAGTCCGACATCCTGCCGATCCTCGCCCTGGGCGGGTGGGCGGTCCACGTCCCCTACGAGACCACGTGGGCCATCGAGCACGCCGAGGAGCCAACCGACGCACCGCGGTTCGTCGGGCCCGCAACGATGTCGGACGTCCCGAAGCTGGTCGAGGATTGCCTGAACCGGAACATCGAGAGCGGAGACCACTGATGGCACTGGAGCAATCCGCGAAGGTGACGTCGTCGTCGTCACGTGGAACGACGGCGAGAACCGCTACCGAGGCGACTCGGTCGCCGAGTGGCACAGCGTGCTCGACGAGCTGAGGCGCAGCCGATGGTCCCCTGGCCCTCGTCGTCACCGGATCGGGCAAGTTCTTCTCGAACGGCCTCGACCTCGACTGGATGAGCGAACACCCCGACGACTCCGCGGAGATGCTGCGCGGCGTCCACCGCCTCCTCGGGCGGATGCTGCTCCTCGACATGTACACCGTGGCCGCCATCAACGGTCACGCGTTCGCCGGCGGGGCGATGCTCACGTGCGGGTTCGACGAGCGGGTCATGCGCGGAGGACCGCGGCTACTGGTGCCTGCCCGAGGTCGACCTCGGCCTGCCGCTCACACCGGCGATGTACGCCACCGTCGCCGCGCGACCTCCCCCACGCCACCCTCCACGAGTCCATCGTGACCGGACGTCGCTACGGCGGCGCCGAGGCACTCGTCGCCGGCATCGTCGAACACGTCGCCATCGAGGAGCAGGTCGTCGAGCTCGCCGTGGCGCGCGCCGCGGCGATGGCCGGCAAGAACCGTTCGGTCATCGCCAACCACAAGCGCCAGATGTACGGTGCCGCCGCCGCGATCTGCGAGGCGTGATCGGTCGACCGCGTGCCGTAGAGGCGGTCGCCGGCATCGCCGACGCCGGGGAGGATGTAGCCCTTGTCGTTGAGCTGATCGTCGAGCACCGCGAGGAAGATCGGCACGTCGGGGTGAGCGGCGTGGACGTTCGCCACGCCCTCGGGCACACCGAAGATCGACAGCAGCCGGAGGCGGGTGACGCCGTTGCGCTTGAGCACGTCGAGCGCGTGGATCACCGACCCGCCGGTGGCCAGCATCGGGTCGACGACCAGCACTTCCCGCTTGGCGATCTCGGTCGGGAGCTTCACGAGGTACTCGTGGGGCAGGAGCGTCTCGTGGTCGCGGTACAGGCCGATGTGACCGACCATCGCCTCCGGCACCAGTTGCAGGAGGGCCTCGATCATCGCCAGGCCGGCGCGGAGCAGCCCGACGATGGCCGGAGCCGGCTCGCCCAGCACCTGCGCCGGCGCTTCCATCAGGGGCGTCTGCACGCTCGTCGACACGGTCGGCAGGTCGCGCAGCGCCTCGTAGCCGGCGAGCAACGAGATCTCGTGCACGATCCGCCGGAAGACGTCGGGCTTGGTGGTGTGGTCGCGCAACCGCGCCAGCTTGTCGTGGATGAGCGGGTGGTCGAGTACCACCAGCTTCGGGTCGGCGGCCGCCTCGGTCATGTGCGCCTCTCGGTCGTGGTCAGACGTTGCGGATCAGCTCGGCGAGGGACACCGCCGGGCGGGGACCGACATGAGCGATGACCTCGGCCGCGGCGATGGACGCGATGCGACCGCACGTCGCCAGGTCGCGCCCGTGGGACAGTCCGTACAGGAACCCTGCGGCGTACATGTCGCCGGCACCGGTCGAGTCGACGACCTTCGCCACCGGCTCGACCGGCACGTCGATGCGTTCGTCACGGGTGACGATGACCGAACCCTTCTCGCTGCGGGTGACGGCGGCCAGGTCGCAGTCCTCACGCACAGCCTTGATGGCGACCTCGATGTCGTCGACCTCGTAGAGCGAGCAGAGCTCGTCCTCGTTGGCGAACAGCAGGTCGACGTGGGTCTCGAGCAGCGCTCGGAAGTCGTCGCGGTGACGGTCGACGCAGAACGAGTCGCTGAGCGTGAGCGACACCCGGCGCCCGGCCTCGTGAGCGATGCCGGCGGCGAAGCGGAAGGCTTCCTGGGCCGCCGGCGGATCGAACAGGTAGCCCTCGAGGTAGAGGTTCCGACCGCTGCGGATGACATCGGGATCGACGTCGGCGACGCCGAACAGCGACGACGAACCGAGATAGGTGTTCATGGTCCGCTGGCCGTCCTCGGTCACGAGGATGAGGCAGCAGCCGGTGGGCGGACCGTCGACGGCCGAGCGGGTTGGAGTAGCCGACGCCGGCGGCGTGGATGTCGTGGTTGAACACCTCGCCCAGCTGGTCGTCGCGCACCCGACCCAGGTAGTGCGACGTGCCACCGAGGGAGGCGACGCCCACCGTGGTGTTCGCCCCGGAGCCTCCGCTGGCTTCGATGGCCACGCCCATGGCGCCGTAGAGGGCCTCACGGCGCTCCTCGTCGATGAGGTTCATCGAGCCCGGCACGAGGCCTTGGGCGGCGACGAACTCGGGGGTCTCGTGGCTGATCACGTCGACGAGAGCGTTGCCGATGCCGACGACATCGAGGGTGGGGTCAGTCATGGCCGCAACCGTAGGCGCCCACGGCGGCGACCGACAGAATCACGTCCCGGCGACCGGTCGGGCTGCTAGGAACAGGAGGGAAACCCCAGCCGCCGCGTCCGGGAAACCGGCCCGGCACGCACAGCCTCCAGGAGGGCACCCCGTGAAGCGAACCAGAAGACTGTTATCGCTCGTCGCACTCGCCTCCGCAGTCAGCCTCCTCGGCGCGGCCTGCGGCGACGACACCGACGATGCCGGCTCCGGCTCCGAGACCACCGACGCTCCGAAGTCCGACATCAAGGTCGGGCTGGCCTTCGACCTCGCCGGCCGCGGCGACAAGTCGTTCAACGACGCCGCCGTCGTCGGCCTCGACAAGGCGGCCGACGAACTCGGCCTCGAGACCCCCAAGGAACTGTCGCCGTCCAAGGACGAAGACCGCGAGGCCAACCTCAAGCTCCTCACCGAAGGCGGGTACAGCCCGATCATCGGCGTCGGCTTCGCCTACGCCGACAGCATCAAGCTGATCGCCGAGGCGAACCCCGACACGTCCTACGTCACCATCGACACCGTCGTCGAGGGCGACAACGTCCGCAACAACGTCTTCGCCGAGGAGCAGGGCTCGTTCCTGGTCGGCGCCGCGGCGGCACTCAAGTCGACGGGCGGCAAGATCGGCTTCATCGGTGGCGTCGAGAACGACCTCATCAAGAAGTTCGAAGCCGGCTACGTCGCCGGTGCGAAGGAAGTGAAGCCCGACATCGAGGTCGATGTGAAGTACATCACCCCCGACGGTGACTTCACCGGCTTCAACGCTCCCGACAAGGCCAAGGTCATCGCCGGCGCCATGTACGAGGGCGGCGCCGACGTCATCTTCCACGCCGCCGGCGGGTCCGGCAGCGGCCTCTTCGACGCCGCGGTCGCGGCCGGCGACGGCAAGTGGGCGATCGGCGTCGATTCCGACCAGTACCTCAACGCCTCGGCCGACCAGCAGAAGCACATCCTGACCTCGATGCTCAAGCGGGTCGACGTCGCGGTGTACGACAGCATCAAGGCCTTCGCCGACGGCGACAAGGGTGGCAAGACCATCACCCTCGACCTCGAGGCCGACGGTGTCGGCTACTCGACGTCGGGCGGATACGTCGACGACATCGCCGACCAGCTCGACGCCTTGAAGGACAAGATCATCGCCGGCGACATCACGGTGCCCACAGCACCCTGACCTCCATCGGTGTGAACGCCGGGCCCGGTGTCGTTGCGACGACACCGGGCCCGCATTCGTTTTAGGGTGACCGCACACACGGAAGGGGATCGCGTGGCCGACAGTCCAGCGTCAGACAGTCCACAGACCGCCGACCGGCCGCCGGCGGTCGAGCTCGTCGGCATCTGGAAGCGGTTCCCCGGGGTCATCGCCAACCGGGACGTCAACCTCACCGCCGCGGTGGGCACCATCCACGCGATCGTCGGCGAGAACGGCTCCGGCAAGTCCACGCTGATGAAGACCCTCTACGGCATGCACCGGCCCGACGAGGGGACGATCGCCATCAACGGCAAGCACGTGTCGTTCCGGTCGCCCACCGACGCCATCGCCGCCGGGGTCGGCATGGTGCACCAGCACTTCATGCTGGCCGACAACCTCAGCGCCCTCGAGAACATCATCCTCGGCTCCGAGCCCAACGTGCCGCGGTGTCATCGACTACGACGGTGCCCGCCGCCGGCTGGTCGAGCTCGAGCAGGCCTACGGCATCGACCTCGACCTCGACACGATCGTGGAGGACCTCGGCGTCGGCGAGCGGCAACGGGTCGAGATCCTCAAGGTGCTGTACCGCGGCGCTCGCATCCTCATCCTCGACGAGCCGACCGCGGTGCTCGTTCCCCAGGAGGTCGACGAGCTCTTCGCGAACCTGCAACACCTGGTCGCCGAGGGTGTGACCATCCTGTTCATCAGCCACAAGCTCGACGAGGTGCTGGCGATCTCCGACGAGATCACCGTCATCCACGACGGCAGCACGGTGGCGACGGTGCTGCCCGCCGACGTCGACAAGCGCCACCTCGGCGAGCTCATGGTCGGCAGTGAACTGCCCTCCCCCGACACGCAGGAGTCGACGGTCACCGAGGTCGTCGAACTCGACGTGGCCGGCCTCACCGCCCGCGACCCCGACACCGACCGGGTCGTCGTCGAGGACGTCTCGTTCACCATCCACCGGGGCGAGATCCTCGGCATCGCCGGCATCGAGGGCAACGGGCAGTTCGAGCTGGTCGAGGCCCTCCTCGGCCTCCGTCCGATGACGAGCGGCACCGTTCGGCTCAGCGGCCGCGACCTCGCCGGCCTCGGGGTGCGCGAGCGCCGCCACGCCGGCATCGGGTACATCCCGTTCGACCGCCACCGCGAGGGCCTCATGCTCGCCGCGCCGCTGTGGGAGAACATGATCCTCGGGCACGACGACACCAGTCGGTTCAGCAACGGACCCTGGATCAACGCCCGGCACGCCCACGACGAGTGCAACGACGCCATCGAGCGCTTCGACGTGAGCACACCCGGCTGTGGCGTTCCCGCCTACGCGCTGTCGGGTGGCAACCAGCAGAAGCTCATCGCCGCCCGGGAGATGACGGCCGGCCCGAGCCTGCTCATCGCGGCGCACCCCACTCGTGGCGTCGACATCGGGGCGCAGGCCGCGATCTGGGACGAGCTCCGCCGAGCCCGGGCCGACGGGTTGGCCGTGCTCCTGATCTCGGCCGACCTCGACGAGTTGATCGGGCTCAGCGACAACCTGCTCGTGATGTTCCGCGGCCACATCAGTGCCCACCTCGACCCGGCGGCGGCGACGCCCGAACAACTCGGGCTGTACATGACCGGCGAACGACAGGAGGTCGCACCATGACCGCCGTCGCCCCCACACCCACCACCGAACCACCCCGCTCGCGGTCGGTGAACTGGACCAACCTGG
Organism: Microthrixaceae bacterium; assembly: GCA_037045585.1. GTDB lineage: Bacteria > Actinomycetota > Acidimicrobiia > Acidimicrobiales > Microtrichaceae > SSF14. Next base: position 122,906 of record JBAOIR010000004.1, on the reverse strand, counting down.
GGATCAACGTGGCCGCGCCGGTCGTGTCGCTGCTCATCGCCGCGGCGCTCAGCGCCGTCCTCGTCGCCGTCACCGGCTTCAACCCCGGCGACGTGCTCTCGACCCTCGGCGAGCGGTTCGGCGATGTCAACACGTGGATCGACGCCACCCAACGCGCCGTCCCGCTCTACATCTCCGCCATCGCCGTCGCCATCGGCTTCAAGATGGGCCTGTTCAACATCGGCGTCGAGGGCCAGTACAAGATCGCGATGTTCGCGACGGCCATCATCGGCGCCCACGTCGACCTCCCGCCCGTGCTGCAGGTGCTGTTCTGCGTCGTGATCGCGATGGTCTTCGGCGGGTTGTGGGCGGCGATCCCGGCGATCCTGAAGGTGAAGCGGGGCGTCAACGAGGTGATCGCGACGATCATGCTCAACTACATCGCCACCGGCCTCATCGCCTACCTGTTCGGCGAGTTCTTCGCCGTCCGCGAGGAGGGCGACCTCAGTCCCAAGACGAAGATCATGCCCGAGTCGTCCTGGATGCCGAACCTCATCGAGCGCAACCTGCACAACCTCACCGGGTTCATCTTCATCGCCGCCGCCCTCGGCGTCGTCTTCTACCTCGTGGTGTGGAAGACCCGCTTCGGCTTCCAGCTCCGTGCTTCGGGCGCCAACCCGACCGCGGCGCGGACGTCGGGCATCGATCCCAAGGCGATGGTGTTCCGCACGCTCGTCCTGTCCGGGGCGGTCGCCGGGTTGGTCGGCCTGCCACAGATCCTCGGCGACAAGCACGCCTACAGCACCGACCTGCAGTTCAACCTCGGGTTCGACGGCATCGCCGTCGCCCTCCTCGGCCGCAACAGCCCCGTCGGCATCGCCATGGCCGCCATGATCTTCGGCTTCCTCGACTCGGCGGGCCGGTTCCTCGAGTTCAGCGAGATCCCCAAGGAGATCGTCGTGATCATGCAGGGCGTGATCGTGCTCACCGTGGTGATCGTCTACGAACAGGCGCGGCGGATGCGGGAGCGGGCGACCCAGGTGGCGGCGTCGCGCGACCTCGACGCGCGGCGGCCCCGGCGGTGGCGTCGTGACCGCCACGCTCGAGCCCACGCCGCCCACCCCGCCGGCGGCCCCCGCCCGGACCGGCCGGGACGCCGTTCCGTGGCTTCGGGCACTGCCCTCGTGGCAGCGCGGCCTCGTCTATGTCGGGCTCGGCCTCGTGGTCATGTCGGTGGTGCGCATCATCAGCGGTGCGAACGACATCACCTCGTCGGGCACCGTCGCGGTGGCCCTGGGCCTCGCCGTGCCGATCGGCATGGCCGGGCTCGGCGGCATCTTCGCCGAACGGTCCGGAGTCGTGAACATCGGCCTCGAGGGAATGATGATCCTCGGCACGTGGTTCGGGGCCTACGGCGCGTGGCAGTTCGGGCCGTGGACCGGCCTCCTGCTCGGCGTCGGCGGCGGAGCGATCGGCGGCCTGATCCACGCCGTTGCCACCGTCACGTTCAACGTCGACCACATCATCTCGGGCGTGGCGGTCAACATCGTCGCCGGCGGACTGGCCAAATACCTGTCGGTGATCGCGTACGACCAGGCGTCGGGCGGCAGCGCCATCCAGTCGCCGACCCAGAAGGCGAAGATCCCCACGTTCAACGTGCCGTTCGTCGGTGACGCCCTGCGGTCGCTGGAGCAGCGCCACTGGTTCGTGCTGAGTGACCTCGCCGGCGTCGTGCGCGGCATCACCACGAACATGAGCTACGCCACGCTCCTGGCGATCGCCATCCTCGTCGGGTCCGCGTTCCTGTTGTGGCGCACGCGATTCGGCCTGCGGCTCCGTTCGATCGGCGAGAACCCCTACGCCGCCGAGTCGCTCGGCGTGCCGGTGTTGCGCCTCAAGTACGCCGGGGTCCTGTTGTCCGGCATGTGTGCCGGGTTCGGCGGCGCGTTCCTCGCGATCGTCCAGGCCTCGAACTACCGCGAGGGCCTCAGCGGCGGCCGCGGCTTCATCGGTCTCGCCACGATGATCTTCGGGAACTGGCGACCGGGTGGGTTGGCGACGGGCGCCCTTCTGTTCGGTTACTCCGACGGTCTCCAGTTGCGTTCGTCGAGCTCGGTCCCGGCACTGTTCCTGCTGGTGGCGATCCTGTGTGCCGCCATCGCCCTGTGGCAGGTTCGCGGCGAGCGCATCGTGTCCGGGGTGATCACCGCCGCCGTCGGTGTCGGCTTCCTCGCGCTGTACCTCCTCGTCGACGTCGTTCCACAATCGCTCATGCCGACCACGCCCTACGTGGTCACCCTCGTCGTCCTGGCCACGTCGTCGCAGCGACTCAGGATGCCCGCGGCCGACGGCCAGCCCTACCGCCGCGGCGAGGGGCACTGACGTGGGTTCCATCGACTGGGAGGCCCTGCGGACGGCGGCACGCCAGATGACCGACCGCTCGTACGCGCCCTACTCGGGGGTGCACGTCGGAACGGCGGGCCTCACCGACGACGGACGGATCGTCCTGGGAGCCAACGTCGAGAACGCCTCCTACGGGCTCACCCTGTGCGCCGAGTGCTCGCTGGTGTCCCACCTCGTGTGTACCGGCGGCCAACGGCTGGTGGCGGTGAGCACCGTCGCCGGCGACGGCGATCCCATCGCCCCGTGCGGTCGTTGCCGCCAGTTGCTCTACGAGTTCGGCGGCGCCGGCCTGCTCGTCGACACCGACGCCGGCCCCGTCCCGCTCGGCGATCTGCTGCCCTGGGCCTTCGGGCCCGACGACGTGGCGACGACGCCGCGAGCCGTAGTCGGTACGGTTCGGTCTCGATGCCTGCTGTCACGATCCTCGACGTCATCCGAACCAAGCGCGACGGCGGCGAGCTCACCGACGCCCAGATCGAGTGGTTCATCCAGGCGTTCACCGACCGTTCCATCGCCGACGAGCAGGCGTCGGCCCTCCTCATGGCCATCGTCTGGCGCGGCCTCTCGCCGGGAGCTGTCGACGTGGACCGCGGCCATGATCGCCTCGGGCGATCGCCTCGACCTCTCGCCGGTCGGGCGGGCCACGTGCGACAAGCACTCCACCGGCGGCGTCGGCGACAAGGTCTCGCTCCCGCTCTGCCCGATCGTCGCCGCCTGTGGGGTGGCCGTGCCCCAGCTGTCGGGCCGGGGCCTGGGCCACACCGGGGGCACACTCGACAAGCTCGAGGCGATCCCGGGTTGGTCGCCGCTCATGTCCAACGCTGCGTTCGTCGCCCAGTTGCGCGAGATCGGCGCGGTCATCGCGGCCGCCGGCGACGGCCTCGCCCCGGCCGACAAGCGCATGTACGCCCTGCGCGACGTCACCGGCACCGTCGAGTCCATCCCGCTCATCGCCAGCTCGATCATGAGCAAGAAGATCGCCGAGGGCACTGACGCCCTCGTCCTCGACGTGAAGGTCGGTTCGGGCGCATTCCTGCCCGACATCGCCCTTGCCCGGAGCTGGCGGCCACCATGGTCGGGCTGGGCACCGACCATGGCGTCCGGACCAGCGCCCTGCTCACCGACATGGACCAGCCGCTCGGCCACGCCGTGGGCAACGCCCTCGAGGTCGTCGAGTCGCTCGAGGTGCTGCAGGGAGGTGGGCCGGCCGATGTCGTGGAGGTCACGCTGGCGCTGGCGCGGCGCATGGTCGAGCTGGCCGGCGGCGGCACCGACCCCGCAGACGTCATCGCCGACGGCTCGGCGATGGATCGGTGGAACGCCATGATCGAGGCGCAGGGTGGCGACCCGGCGGCGCCGTTGGTGCGCGCCTCGGAGATCGAGACGGTCACGGTGACATCCGGCGGGTTCATCCGTCGCATCGACGCCCGCAAGGTGGGCGAGGCGGCGTGGCGGCTGGGTGCCGGGCGGGCCCGCAAGGAGGACCCCGTCTCGGCGTCGGCCGGGTCGTGCTCCGCGCCGTTGCCGGTGATCGGGTCGAGCCGGGCCACCCGGTGCTCGACCTGCATCTCGACGACCCGACACGACTCTCGGCCGCGCTCGACGCGCTCGACGGTGCCATCGAGATCGGCGACGAACCTCCCGCTCCCCGTGTCCTCGTCCACGAACGGATCGATGCCTGACATGGCAACGATCGACACCGACCTGCGCCAACACTTCGAGCGCGATGGCTTCGTCGTGCTGCCCGACTTCGTCGACCCCGCCGCGTGCGACGCGCTGAAGGAGCGGGCCAACCGCCTGGTCGCTGGGTTCGAACCCGACGCCACCGTGCGGTCGATCTTCTCCACCAACCAGCAGACCCGCACCTCCGACGAGTACTTCCTCGGCTCCGGCGACGACATCCGGTTCTTCTTCGAGGAGGAGGCCTTCGGGCCCGACGGCGAGCTGGCCCAGCCGCTCGAGCTGTCGATCAACAAGTTCGGTCACGCCCAGCACGATCTCGACCCCGTGTTCGACTCGTTCAGCCGCACGCCCGACCTCGCTGACCTCGCCGACCGGCTCGGCTTCGGCAACCACGTGCTGGTGCAATCGATGTACATCTTCAAACAACCCCACATCGGCGGCGAGGTGACCTGCCACAACGACCACACGTTCATCTGGACCGACCCGATGTCGTGCGTCGGGCTGTGGTTCGCCGTCGAGGACGCCACCGTCGACAACGGGTGCATGTGGGCGCTTCCGGGCGGCCATCGCATCCCCGTGAAGCAGCGGTTCCATCGCCAGGCCGGCGGGACCGCCTTCGAGGTCTTCGACGACAGCCCCTACCCCACCGACGGACTCGTGAGCCTCGAGGCGACCAAGGGGACCGTCATCGTGCTCGACGGCCGGCTACCCCACCTGTCGGGCGCCAACCGCTCCGATCACAGCCGGCACGCGTACACGCTCCACGTCGTCGATCCGGCGGCCGACTACCCCGCGGACAACTGGCTGCAGCGCCCCGGCCTGCCGCTGCGGGGCTTCCGAGGATGAGCGACACCGCACCACTCTTCACGGCGACCGAGGCCTGGATCGCCGCCGACCCCGACCCCGTCACCGCGGCGGCGCTCGGGGACGTGCTCGAGCGGGCGCGGACGACCGGCGACCTGGTCGAGCTCACCGATCTCATGGGTGAGCGCTGCGACTTCGGCACCGCCGGGTTGCGCGGCGAGATGGGGCCGGGTTCGAACCGGCTCAATCTCCTCATGGCCCGACAGACGGCGGCCGGGTTGGCCCGCTCGTTGCACGCCCACGCCGACCGCCCGACCGAACGGGGGGTGCTGGTCGGCCATGACGCCCGGCACGGCTCGGCGCAGTACGCGCTCGGCATCGTCGCCGTGCTCGAAGCCGCCGGCATCCCGTGCCGCCTGGTACCGGGCCCACAACCGACGCCGCTGATCGCCTGGGGCATCCGCCACCTCGACACCGCCGCCGGCGTCGTCGTGACCGCCAGCCACAACCCGGCCAAGGACAACGGCATCAAGATCTACTGGGGCGACGGCGCCCAGATCATCCCGCCCACCGATGGTTGGATCGCCGACGACATCGCCGCCGCCGTCGCCGACCGGCTCGACCCCGTCGGCCCCCCGCTCACGCCGACGCCCGCGCCCGGCGATCTGATCGACGACTACATCGCCATGGTGGTGGGCCTCGTCGGCGGTCCCGACCCGTCGCGCCCGGACCTTCGCATCGCTGCCACGGCGATGCACGGGGTGGGTGCGGAACTGCTGCAACGGGCGCTCACCGCCGCCGGGTTCACGGGCCTGGCCACCGTGGCCGCCCAGCGAGATCCCGACCCCGACTTCCCGAGCATCCCGTTTCCCAATCCCGAGGAGCCCGGCGCCACCGACCAACTCCTGGCCCTCGCCGTGTCGATCGACGCCCATGTGGCATTCGCCAACGATCCCGACGCCGACCGTCTGGCCATGGGCATCCCCACGCCCGAGGGCGGCTGGCGCATGCTCACCGGCGACGAGCTGGGCGCTCTGTTCGCCGCCGGCCTCATGGCGCCGCCGCACATCGACGGCCACACCGCTCCTCGTGACCACGGTCGTGTCGTCGCAGCTGCTCGCCGCCATCGCCGCCCACACCGGCGCCGAGTTCCACGAGACGCTGACCGGCTTCAAGTGGCTCTGTCGCCCCGGCTTCGCCCACCCCGAACTCGACCAGGTGCTGGCCTACGAGGAGTCGATCGGTTACGCCGTCGGTGGCCTGTGCGACAAGGACGGCATCAGCGCCGCGGTCGTGATGGCCGACCTCGTTCGATGGTGGCGGGCGCAGGGACTCACCCCCCAGGTCGTCCTCGACGACCTGGCCCGTCGCCACGGGGCGCACGTCACCGACAACTTCTCCCTGCGCATCTCGGGCCCCGGATGGTCAGCGTGGCTCGCCGTGGCCGTGGCATCGGTGGTCGCCGATCCGCCGACGGCCCTGGCGGGGATCGCCGTGTCCCGCATCGACCAACCGGCCGACGACGTGATCCGGCTGTTCCTGGCCAACGGCGACCGGGTCGTGATTCGCCCGTCGGGGACCGAGCCGAAGCTCAAGTGCTACTGCGAGGCGGTCGAGCCGGTCGCTCCCGACGAGGCGCCGGCGGCCGCCCGCGATCGCGCCCGCACCCGCTCCGCAGCGTTCCGCTCCGAGGTCGAGGCCAGGCTCGGCCTCGCCTGACCCCCCGGCGGGACCGGACTCCGGCCCGCATTACGACGCCAGACGGCGCTCGACCAGGGCCTGGATCTCGGGAACCGACGGCGAGTAGGTCCTGCGAGATCTCATCCGGAAGTCGACGAGTCGTGGCAGGGCGGCGATCGGAGCAAGGTCGTGGTCGACCACGTCAGTCGACCCGAACAGCCACAGGTGTTCGATCGCTAGGTGGCCCGCGATCGGCCCGACCGATGCGATCTCGCCGCACTCCGATGCGTTGAGGAACCGAAGCGTGTCGAGCGACGCCAACGGCAGGAGATCGCCGACCGGGCACGACTCGACCTCGAGCTCGGTCAGTCGTTGGAGCGCCACCAAGTCGCCGATGTCCTCCAGCGGCGCGCCGAAGACCCCGAGTTCCTCGAGCAGCGCCAGGTGTTCGACGCCGGCGAGTGACCGGAGGCGTGGCCGATCTTTCAAGCGAAGGCGGGTGAGCCCGGAGAGCCAACGCAGGTCCGACAGGTCGTGTCCCGGGTACGAGCCGAGGTACAGATCGGTCAGCGCGCTCGCGTCGCCGAGCGACCGACCGACGTGATCCCACGAGGCGGACAGCCGACCGAGACTCGGGAACTGCCCGAGATCGAGCTCGGCGTGGGCGTCGCATTGCACGCTCAGCTCCTCCAGCGTCGACGAGAGCCGGAGGATCGGCGACAGGTCCTTCACCGTCCGCGCCAGCAGCGAGAGACGTCGGATTCCCCACGACTCGTCGAGCCGGGGCAGGTCCTTGGGCTTGAAGCCCTTGGCGAAATTCAGATCGAGTCCGGCGATGCGTCCCGATCGGAGCAACTCGTCGATGTCGGGGGACCAGTGGTCCGTGACGACGAGCGTGTCTCCGTCACTCGAGGATTCGATGCGGTAGTTGTGACTCTCGTCGACGCCCGCGCTGCGACCGGTCATCTCGAATATGGCTGGCTCGGCATGAGGTCGAACCGCTTCGCACCGATCGGGTTCACCTTGTTGAGGAGCTGATCGATGCCACCCTTCTGGTCGATCAGCATCTGCTCGGCGATCTCGCGCTGCGTCTTGCCGCCGGCGACGGCGAATCGCTCCGCGGCGTCGGCCTCGATCTGGGTGAACTTGCCGCTCCGCACGTGTTCGGACATACGGCGGGAGATATTGCCAGATTGACCGACGTACTCGCCCTTCGACGTCTTGACGACGTACGTGCCGCTTTCGACCGAGGAGGCGGGCTTCGACGAGCCACCGGCGTCGGCCGCGGGCGACGACGCGTTCTTGGACGAACCGCCGCGCGACCTGCTCGCCGACGGCTTGACGTTGTCCACATCGTCGAGCGACGACGCTTTCGACGTCGCTCCCTTGCTGTTGGCTCCCATCTTGTGGGTGATTCCACCGACCACGGCGCTGGTCGCTCCCGCGACCCGCGACCTGCCGCCAGTCGACCCTGCCGGTGGTGATGAGCTGACCCACGGCATCGCCCGCCGCCCCGCTGACGCCTTCGGCCACCATCGAGCCGATCAACCCGCCGGCCTTGCTCCCCAGGGCGGAGGTCACGGCGCCGCCGACGCCGGCCGTGGCGGCGCCAGTCGCCGCACCGATTCCGGCCTGGATTGCCACGTTGGAGATGCACTCGGTCGCGCTGTGACCACCGCCGCAGTGGGCGAACCCGGCGTTCACTCCTCCATAGACGGCACCCGCCAGCGCGGCACATCCGACCACCCCGGCCCCACCGGTCGCCGCGGTGCATCCGATGGCGACGGCCGCCGAGGCGGCGATCGCGATGATGGTGGCCTTGTGCTCCCAGGCCCACTTCCCGGCCACCTTGGCGGCTCGCCCGATGTACTTCGCGGCCGTCGCGGCCTTGCTGCCCACGTACTTGGCCGCCGCGACCGTCCTCGACACGACCGCCTTGGTGTTTCGGACCACGAAGTCCTTCGCGGCTTCGTACCGGTCGCCGACGTAGTCGGTCACGCCGTGGTACGCGTCGGACACGGCCTCGGTGGTTGCGTGGTACGCCCGGCTCACCGTTCGTGTCACCGGCTTGACGACATGGTCGTTGAACGCCTTGACGCCCTTCTTGACCAGTCCCTCACCCGGCCAGTGACCATCGGGGTCGAAGAAGCCGAGGGGGTCGGCGTTGCCGTACGCGAATCGGTTGAGCGACATCGGCGAGGTGACGTCGCCGGCGACGGAGTCACGCGAAGTGAACCGGCCCATTTCCGGCGAGTACCAACGGCTGGCCATCCAGACGTCGCCGGAGGTCGGGTCGGTGAAGTCTCCCTGGAAGCCGACGACGGCCTTCGTCCCGCCGGCCGACCCGGCGATCCGACCGAACGGGTCGTACACCCGCGAGCCGATCACCGTCCCGCTCGGCGAGAAGAACGTCGTCGCGTCGTGATGCTGGTTCTGGGCGACGAGCGTCCAGGACAATCCGACGCGGCTCGAGATCAGGTCACCTGTCGGGTTGTGGTTGAACCTCGACGTCCCGACCGCGATGGGGTCGGTGCCGGCACCGTCGTACTGCAGCTGGTCCGCATCGCGCGACGCCACTCGATCGAGTCCGTCATAGGTGTACCGCGTGTCGTCGTGCGCGATCTGACGACCGAAGGCGTCGTAGCGGTAGGAGGACGTGATGCCGTCGACCGTGGCGCCTGACAAGGTGCCCCGGGTGGTCCAACGGTAGGTGGAGGTCGGCCCGCCCACCAGCCGGTTGCGTTGATCGAAGGTGTAGGTCTGGTCGTTGACCGACGTACGGTTGCCGGCATCGTCCCACCCGTACGAGGTCGTCACTCCGGACTCGTTCGTCCACGAGACCAACCGATCGGCGGCGTCGTAGCCGTACCGATGGACACCCGAGGCCGGGTTGCCCGGAGCGAACACGTTCTGCTCGACCATGTTTCCGTTGGCGTCGTAGGCGAACGACGTCGATGTGGTCGTCTCGCCACCCGCGGTCATTCGATCCGCGATCAGCTGGCCGATGCCGTCGTACTCGAACGACTCGGTTGCGCCTTGGGGACCGAACTGCTTGGTCGTGAGCTGGCCCGCATTGTCGTACGAGTAGGTGATCGACGTGGCGGTGAGGGGATCGTCGAGCCGCTCCAGTTCACCGCGAGCGGTGTAGGACATCGTCGTCGTACCCGTCGCGTCGGAACGCTCCGTGAGGCGGCCGACGGCGTCGTAGGTGTAGGCCGACACTCCGCCGGCGCCGGACGTACCCGTCAGCTGGCGGCGATCGTCATACGTGTACCCGACCGTCCCTCCGGGGTGATCGATGGACGTCAGGTTGCCGACGAGGTCGTAGGTGAACGACTTCTTCGCCGTCGCCGTGGCCGGGGCGGTGCCGACGACCTCGGTGACCCGACCCAGAGCGTCGTAGGACCGGCCGATGGCGACGTTGCCCGGCTGGGACTCGCGGTCGGGCCGTCCGAGGGAGTCGTAGGCCACGGTGTACGTGCGCTCGGCGAGCTGCGGAGCCGTCGGGGTGGCCTCCTCGACGATCTGGGAGGCAAGGTCCCAGGAGTTGTACCCGTAGCGGGTCGTGTTGCCCCGGCCGTCGACCATCGCCGTCATGTTGTCGTTGAGGTCGTAGCCGAACGTCGTCGTCATGACCTCCGAGGCGGACTTCGGTACGTGCACTGCAGACAGGCGACCGCCGGCGTCGTAGTCGTAGGTCGTCGTCGTGCCGTTCGGGGTCGTCGCCGACGTGATGTTGCCGTTCGCATCGAAACCGTTCCGGTGGCGCTCGACGACCTGCCCCCCGGCGTCGATCTGCTGGGTCTCGACGGTGCGGCCGGCGGCGTCGTACAGGAGACGCTCGACCCGCCCGAGTGGATCGGTCACCGATGTCGGTCGCCCGGCGACGTCGCGAACGATCGTCGTCGCCTGACCGAGCTCGTCGATCTGACGAGTGAGTTCCTGCAGAGCGGAGTACTCGAACGTCGTCACCGCTCCCGCAGCGTTCTTCGTGCTGGTGACGTTGCCCTGGTCGTCGTACGTCGAGGTCGTGGTGAAGCGGTCGGGCTCTCCACCGCCCTGCCGGACGATGTCGGTGGACGTGACCCTTCGGTTCAGGTCGTCGTAGGTGGCAGTCTGCCGAGCACCGACCTGATCGACCGCCTCGACGACGTTGCCGGCGTCGTCGTAGGTGTATCGGACGGCGCCCCGCTCGGCCTCACCCGAGACCAGGGGGTCGACCTGCCGCGCCAGGCGACCGAGCGAGTCGTGCACGTAATCGGTGACGCCGCCCTGGGCGTCGGTGGCCGAGACGACCTCGCCGATGCCGTCGTAGGACCAGCGCTGCACCGGCTGGAGTGCCAGTCCGTCCGGTCGCAGGTAGGCCGGAAGGCGAGCCGCCGTGCGACGTCCGTTGCGGTCGAACTCCTGCACCGTGACGTTCCCGTTGGCGTCGCGGGACTGCGTGACCTCGTCGAAGGTGTTGTAGCCGTAGAGCGTGGTCGGGCGCTGGGTGTCGGCCGTGCCGTTCACCGGCACCGCCGGCGCGGCGACCGAGATGAGCCGCCCGGCCTCGTCGTACGACTGGTTCGTGACCCGGCCGAGCGCATCGGTGATCGAGGTCTGATTGCCGAGTTGGTCGTAGGTGTACGACGTGGTGATGTCGGCGTCGCCGTTCTCGATCGTGTCGGTCAGCTTCTGATGGGCTGCGTCGAACGTCGAGCGCAACACCTCGGTGCGGTTGGCGTCGCTGATCGTGGTGGAGACGACGTTGCTTCCGGCGTCGTACGCCAGCGTCGTGCGGCGGTTGGCGCCGTCGGGATCGAGGACGACGGATGCCTTCCGCGAGAGCGCATCGAACTCGTTGACGGACTTCAGTCGTCCCCCGCCGGAACTCTCGGCGATCGGGTTGCCCACGGCGTCGTAGGTCGACGAGGTCAGGATGATGTCGCGGGTGGCGTCTCCCTCGCGGAATCCGACCAACCGGCTCTCGACGAGCCGGTTGAGCTTGTCGTAGGTCAGCTTCGTCTCGCGACCGAGCGGGTCCTTCTGGGTCGCCTTCCGACCGATGGCGTCGTAGGTCGTCGTCTCGAGGGTGACGTCGCGGTGCGTCCTCGGTGTTCGGATCGCGGTAGTCCTTGGCCACGACGGAGGTCCGGAGACCACGCGCGTCGTAGGTGTACGCCGTGACGCGACCCTCGGCATCGGTCGCCTCGATCACGTTGCCGATGGCGTCGTACTTCGTGGAGGTGACGGCGCCCTCGGCGTCGGTGACCGAAACGGGCCGGTCGGCGGGGTCGTACCCGATCGTCGTCACACGATCGGCGTCGCTGCCGACGACATCGACGTCGGTGCTCGACGTGGCGTTGTTGTTGCGGTCGTACACCGTGACCGTCTTGCGCTGGTGCCCCTCGCCGGTGATCGCGTTGGTTGTGGGTGCGTACGTCTGTGAGATGACGTTGCCGACGCGGTCGTAGTCGGTGGTGGTGGTCAATGGTTCCGCGAACGACGGGTCGTGGCCGGTCTCGGTCAGCTTCCGACCCAGTTCGTCGTAGGTGTACGTGATCCGCAACCCGTTCGGCGTCGTCGTCTCGACCATGTCGCCGGCGGCGTTGTACTTGTAGGTCGAGGTCGAGCCACCGGGGTCCTCGTCGCGCAATGTCACACCGGGAGGCATGACCCCGCCACCGACCGCCGCCTCGGTGCCGACCCATCGGTCGTTCTCGAACTTGCCGGCGGCGTAGGTCCAGGTGCGGCTGAGCCCCGACGGCGCACCGGGGGCGACGGCCGAGGTGATGACGGTCGGCCGATCGAAGGTGTCGTACGTGAACTTCGTCCGATAGGTGTTGTCGGAGGGGCCACTCGACCGCTCGTCACGCAATTCCACGACGTTGCCACGTTCGTCGAACTTCTGGTATCGGTGCCCGCCGATCGGGTCCTTCGAGTCCAGGAGGTTCCCCTGCTCGTCGTAGGTCAGAAGTGTCTCGTTGCCGAGTTGGTCCTTGACCCGGTCGCGGAAGCCGTTGGCGTCGTAGTGGTACGTCGTCTCCCCACCGATGGGGTCGACCATACGAACGACCCGGTAGTCGCTGTCGTAGTCGATGGTGGTCGTGTTGCCGAGCGGGTCGACGTTGGTCTGGCGTGCGGACAACCCCGATGGCACCGGATCGGCGTAGGAGTACTTGGTGACCCCGCCGCCGGCGTCGGTCACCGTGGCCATGCGATCCTTCGGGTCGTAGGTGACGGCCCGCTCGGCGTTGCCCATCGGTCGGACCACCTTGGTGATCCGACCCTTCGCGTCGAGGGCGCGATCGTGCTCGTACCTGGTGCAGGATCCGCCCTGGGTGTTGTCGCGGTGGTCGCAGGCTGCGACGAGGTCGTCGCCGTCGTAGTAGTAACGCCAAGTCATCGGCGCCGTTCCGGCACCCGTCGTGACCGGGTCGGTCGCCACCGAGGTGATCCGGCCGCTGGCATCCCACTCGAAGTGCAGACTCCGGCCGCTGGTCGTGTCGGTGACCTCGACCACCCGGGTCGACAGCGGGTCGGCGGCGTCGTAGGTGAGGTCCTGACGGCGTCCCGACGGGTCGGTGATCGACAGGAGCCGACCACGGGAGTCGAGTTCGTACGCAGTGTGGTCCTTCTCGGTGAAGACGAACCCTCCGTCCCCGTCGGCCACCAGGGTTGCGAACTGGCCCTTGCCCGCGACCTTGAAGTGCGAGAGGTCGGCGGGGTCGCGCGTGAACGGCAGGCACCGGCCGTCCCCGTAGATGATGGCGACGTTGTTGCCGGCATCACCCGACCAGTGCATGTCGAAGGTGGAGTTCCAGCCCTTGCCGAAGGGTCCGATCCGCGACGACAGGCTGTTGTAGGTGCGGGACAACTCGAGCTTGGGGCCGGCGACGGGGATACTGACGTCGATCGCGCTCGAGACGAAGTTGCCGATCGCCATGCCGTAGGGCGCCCACCCGAACGCCGTGCAGGCGTCCTCGTCCTGCAACGTCACGCCACCGGCCTCGGCGACCTGATGACGGAGGACGTTGTGGATGGCGCCGTCGGGCCCCCGCAGCAGGGTGGACACCGCTATCAGGCCGTAGCCGTCGGATCGGAACGGCAGCACGTATTCCGTCGACGGGGCGCCGCCGGCGGGCGGGAGCACCTCCCCCGCTGGAGCGAACGGGAAGTTGAAACCGTGGATCGGCGTCGTGAACAGCTGATACCCGAGGGCGCCGTCGACCGCGGGCCAGCTGACCTTCAGGTCGCCTCCCTCGTCGTTGAAGGTGATCTCCGAAGGCGGCGTGGGGGCAGGGCGCTCGACGAGCTCGGTCTCGATCACGGTGTTGCCGCCCGTCCGGGCGATGAACGATCTCCGGAGGTCGAGTGGCAACGTGAAGGCCGGCACCAGGAGGTAGTCGTGGGTCGTGAAGGTCTCGTTCGGCTCGATCCGATCGGTGCCGTCGTCGAACTGCTCACGCGGCTGGAATGCGTACATCCGATCGAGCGCCTCGGGAGCCGGCAGCAGCGTGACCAGCGGGTTGTACACCGGCACGTCGGCCACGTTCTTGAGCGACACCCGCACCCGGTAGGGCGAGTTGAGGACGGCCGCGTCGTCGACCTCGACCTTCATCCTGAGGGCCGAACCACCCCAGACGTGGACCTCGTTCGCCTCGTCGGTCTCGGCATGCAGCTGCACCGGGGTGCCGACGGGGTCGAGCACTGCGGCGTAGTCCGCCGAGAGCTTGTAGAACCCCTCGGCGTCGCCCCGGATCACCCAGTCGACGGTCTCGGATCCGCCCGCAGCGACATCGGGGAACGGCTTGGTCAGCGTCTGCGGTGGGCCGAAGACGTCGGCCAGGCTCACACCGGTCGGAAGGTTGAGGGTGGCCGTTCCCTGCTTGAGCGAGTAGCCGGTCGGCGACAGGTTGGTGACCCGCAGCTGTACCTCGAAGAACTCCTTCAGCCATTTGGCCTGGCCGGGGATGATGATCCAGACGATGTTCTCGCCGCTCGGGTAGGCGATCACGGTGTAGGAGCGCCCCTGGATCACGCAGCGGCTGATCCCACACGTTCCACCACTGGTCCCGTAGAAGCGTCCGCCGCCACCGCCGCCGCCACCGCCACCGCCACCGCCGCCACCACCGGACATCACGCCGGAGAAGACGATCTCGGGTTCGAACGCGAATGCCAGGTGGATCTCGAACTGGAAGACGTTCTGGTTGCCCGGCGCCGCGAGGTCGACTCCCTTCGACACGGCCTCCTCGGGGGTGAGGCGACGCGTCGTCAGCTCGGCGATCCCGAACGATCCGGCGACGAGGTCGATCGTGGCGGAGCCGGCGCCCCCTGAGACGACGGCCGGGGCCGTGACCGGTACGTAGCCGTTCTTGAACGCGTAGATCGTGTACTTGCCGTCGTTCAGACTGGCGATCCGGTAGTTGCCCCCGCCGAGTTGCTGGGCCTGGTGCACGACGTTGTCGGCGTCCTGCACGACGACCGAGACGTCGTCGACCCCGAAGCCTCCCGCACGGGTCTGGATGTCGAGGCCACCGTTGCCGGGCGGCGGTATCACCTCGACCCTCGTCACGTCGGACGAGGTGAGGCCGTCGATCGAGACCGAGAGCTGCACCTGGAAGGTGCCGGGTTCCGCGAACGCGTGGTCGGCCACCACCCCTTCGGCGGTCGTGCCGTCGCCGAAGTCCCAGCGATAGGACTCGATGCCCTGGCTGGGCGACGAGTTCGCGGCGTCGAAGTGCACCGTCGTGCCGACCACCGCCCGCTTCCCGTCGCCGGCCTGTGCGGCGAGGGGCTCGGGTGGCGAGACGCTGATCACGGCCGTGGCGTAGGGGTCGGGTGCACCGAATCCGTCGCTCACCCGCACGGACGCGATGCAGCCGAGGCACGACGCGTAGTCGTGGGTCAGGGTGACTCCCCCGGCCGGGAGCGGCGCCGGCTCGGTTTCGTCGCTGCCGTCGCCGAAGTCGACGGTGTAGGTGAGGGGATCGGCGTCGGCGTCGGTCGCCGCGATCTGCAGAGAGACCTGGCGTGGACCGGGTCCGGTCTGGTTCGACGCGCTGAGCGTGGGTACGGGCAGGTTGTCGCCGACGAGCGTCGCAGTCGCCGTCACCGATCCGACGTTCGCCGTGATCGTGAAGCGTCCTCGACCGCCCGGTCGGCACACGTTGGCCTCGCACGAGGCGCCCGACGACGCGACCAGGAGAGTCCCACCGGTCTGCTCGCCGGTCGAGTTGCCGAACTCGTCGAACCCTTCGGTGGTGAAGGCCCGGCCGTCGCCAGGGGCGGCGGTCGCAGACCCCGGAGAGACCACGAGGGACGCGGTGGCGGCAGCCGTGACGGCCACCCGTTGCTCGACCGGGGTCACCCCGGTGTCGGTCGGCGGTGCGAAGCGAACGGTGGGCGAACCCGTCAGGATGTCGCGCATCCTCACCGAAGCGGTGGAGGAGCCCTCGGGGATCGACACCTGTTCGATCACGGCCGAGCCGACGGCGCCGCGGAACGTACCGAACGAGGACGACGACGACACCGCGATCGGCACACCACCGGTACCGGCCGTACGTGCCTGGCCGTCGGGTCCGCGCAGCTCGACGGTGACGACATCGGACCACTCGCCGGCGACGACGGACCGGAGGGGTGTCGTCACGACCAGGGTGCTGAGCGCGACGACCTCCTGGTCGACACCGGCGGACGCGCTCGGCGAGAAGGTCCGGTCACCGAGGTACGAGGCGGTGATCACGTGGTCACCGGCAGTGAGTCGGCTGGTCTTCCACGTCGCGACGCCATTGCTCAGCTCGACGGCGTTGACGGCGAGGCCGTTGTCGCTGATCCCGACGGTTCCGGTGGGGGTGCCGCCGTCGCCGGTCACCTTGATCGAGAACGACGCCTCCTGGCCGTAGTAGACGGAGGGCTTGGCGGCCGTGAGCGCCGTGAGCGTCTGGGAGGCGGCGTTGACCGACAGTGTCGCCTGTCCGGTGGAGATCGGTAGGTAACGGTCGTCGCCGGCGTACCGGGCCGTCAGCGAGTGCGGGCCGACGACGAGTGACGAGGTCGTGATCGACGCCTTGCCGCCCTCGAGCGCCCGGGTGCCGAGCTCGTCGGCGCCGTCGTAGAACGTAACGTCGCCGGTGGGCGTGCCCGACCAGGGAGGCGACATCGTGACGCCGATCGTCACCTCCTCGCCGGCGCGGGCCGGATTGACCGAGGTGAAGATCCCGGGGATCGGCGCGACCTTGGCGACGGTGACCGCCAGTCCCTCGGACTGGCCCGGGGCGTAGCTGGCGCTCCCGCCGTACTTGGCCACGACCGACCGCGACCCGATGCCGAGCGATGCGATGTTGACCACGGCGACGCCGTCCTGGCCGATCTGTGCGGTCGCCAGCAACTTGGCGCCCTCGTAGTACGATACGTAGCCCGTCGGGAAGGTCGGGCCGGAGCCGTCGACGGAGGCGGCGAACTTGATGGGTTGCCCGTACGACGACGTGAGCGGGTTCGCGGCGACGCTGACGGTGACCGGGAGCTTGCCGACGACGTGCTCGACCGCGGCCGACGTGGCCGCGGCGAAGTTGTCGTCCCCGCCGTAGCTCGCCGTCAACGAGTGCGTGGCGCCTTCGAGGGCCGACGTGACGAAGGTCGCGATGCCGGACCCGTCGACCGTCCCGACGCCGAGCACGGTCGACCCGTCGCGGAACGTCACCGTGCCGGTGGGGGTACCGGTCCCAGCCGGCCCGCCGACGTTGGCCGTCAGGGTGATCGCGGCGCCGAAGGCCGACGGGTTGGGCGAGGAGGCCAGCGACACGGTCGCGGCCGCGAGCACGTGCTGGGAGTAGCCGGGCGACGTCGAGGCGGCGAACCCGGGGGCCTCCTGATAGGCAGCGGTGATCACATGGGTGCCACGGCCCAAGGACCGCGTGATCGACGCCTTGCCCACGCCGTTGAGGGTGGCGTCGCCGATCGGGTTGGCACCGTCGAAGAATCGGACTGTGCCCGTTGGCGTGGGGCCTCCCGGCGTCTGCAGCGTTGTCGTGGCCGTGATCGTGACGGGTGCGCCATCCGCCGACGGGTTGGCGTCGGTCGAAACCGCTGTCACGGTCGGGCGTTGGGCGTCGGTCACGGCCAGGTCGACGGTTCCCTGAGCGACCCCGCCGGCTCCGTTGGAGACGGTGACCCGTGCCGAGTAGGAGCCACCCTTGGTGTAGGTGTGCTGGACCGTCACCGGCTCGTAGGGCGCGCTGATGCTCCCGGTCGCCGCCGTCGTGCCGTCGTCGAACTGCAACGTGTACGTCAACGGCGCGCCGTTCGGGTCGGACGCAACGAGGGAGAACGTGGTTGCCAGCGGCGACACGCCGCCGGTGACCGATGCCGAGAACGCCAGCGCCAACGCCGTGGTGTTGATCGACACCGCGACAGAATCGCCGCTCCACGAATGGGCACTCCCGAACTGGTCGGTGTAGTTCACCGTCCAGTCCAGCGTCGTCGGGCCCGCCGTCAGCCCGCCGGCGTACAGCGACGTGCGCCACTGGCCATCGGCTGAAGGGTTGACGGAGTTGGCGCACCCACCGGAGCGGAAGCAGAACGTGACGCTGGTGACACCGGTGAAGCCACTAGTGGGGCTGAACACGAACGGGATGAATCCGGCGAGCGTCGAGTTGTCGGTCGGCTGGCTCAAGGACCCGGGACGGCGAGTATCGACGACCGATTCACGAATGGCGTCCGCGACGCCGCCGTCGCTGTCGACCGCATGGAGAGCGATCGTGTACGCCCCGTCGGGCACGACCGTGCCCGCATCGTTCTTGCCATCCCACGAGAAGCTGCTGACGTAGTTGTAACGACACGGCGCCACCCACGCCGAACCCGTCCTCGCCACGCCGGCCAGCAACGTCCGCACGACCGTGCCCGCCGCGTTCTTCACCGTCACGGTCAGTGTCGCGTCCCGCGACATGCAGTAGTAGACCGGCGTCGACTCGTCGTTGCCGTCACCGTCGGGCGTGAACACCTCCGGCGGCGAATACACCTCCGACACACCCAACCGCACCGGATTCGAGATCGTCACCGCCACCTTCGGCGACGTCCACGTATGCGACACCCCGTACGAATCCTTGTACTGCACCGTGGCCCGCAGATCGACCGGTCCGTCTCGCAGCCGAGCGTGCTGGAGCTGTTGCGGAACGTTCCGTCGGCGTTGGCCACCGACGCCGACCCGAGGCACGTCACCGAAACGCTCGTCACCGGCACCCCCACCGCCGGGGTGAACACGAACCCCGCCGTGCCCGTCAGAACAGCACCCGCCACCGGCGACGTCAACACGCCCGGCGCCTTCGTGTTCACCCGACAACGGGTCGCGTCAGATCGGCCACACCACCGTCGCTGTCGACCGCGTGAAGGGCCACGGTGTAGGCCCCGTCGGGCACGACCGTGCCCGCATCGTTCTTGCCATCCCACGAGAAGCTGCTGACGTAGTTGTAACGACACGGCGCCACCCACGCCGAACCCGTCCTCGCCACGCCGGCCAGCAACGTCCGCACGACCGTGCCCGCCGCGTTCTTCACCGTCACGGTCAGGGTCGCGTCCCGCGACATGCAGTAGTAGACCGGCGTCGACTCGTCGTTGCCGTCACCGTCGGGCGTGAACACCTCCGGCGGCGAATACACCTCCGACACACCCAACCGCACCGGATTCGAGATCGTCACCGCCACCTTCGGCGACGTCCACGTATGCGACACCCCGTACGAATCCTTGTACTGCACCGTGGCCCGCAGATCGACCGGTCCGCTCTCGCAGCCGAGCGTGCTGGAGCTGTTGCGGAACGTTCCGTCGGCGTTGGCCACCGACGCCGACCCGAGGCACGTCACCGAAACGCTCGTCACCGGCACCCCCACCGCCGGGGTGAACACGAACGCCGCCGTGCCCCCGAGCACGGCCCCGGCCACCGGCGACGTCAACACCCCCGGCGCCTTCGTGTTCACACCCGTCGCCAACGTGGCGTCGGCGAAGCCGCCGTCACTGTCGACCGCATGGAGAGCGATCGTGTACGCCCCGTCGGGCACGACCGTGCCCGCATCGTTCTTGCCATCCCACGAGAAGCTGCTGACGTAGTTGTAACGACACGGCGCCACCCACGCCGAACCCGTCCTCGCCACGCCGGCCAGCAACGTCCGCACGACCGTGCCCGCCGCGTTCTTCACCGTCACGGTCAGTGTCGCGTCCCGCGACATGCAGTAGTAGACCGGCGTCGACTCGTCGTTGCCGTCACCGTCGGGCGTGAACACCTCCGGCGGCGAATACACCTCCGACACACCCAACCGCACCGGATTCGAGATCGTCACCGCCACCTTCGGCGACGTCCACGTATGCGACACCCCGTACGAATCCTTGTACTGCACCGTGGCCCGCAGATCGGTCGGCCCGGGCGTGCAGTTCGTAGTGTCGGCCGACCCCTGGAAGGTGCCGTCGGGCGACGCGGCAGAGGCTGACCCGAGGCACGTCACCGAGACGCTCGTCACCGGCACGCCCACCGCCGGGGTGAACACGAACCCCACCGTGCCCACGAGAACGGCGCCGGCCACCGGCGACGTCAACACCCCCGGCGCCTTCGTGTTCACCCAGACCGGGTGCGTCACATCGGCCACACCACCGTCACCGTCGACCGCGTGGATCGCGATCGTGTACGCCCCGTCGGGCACCACCACGCCCGCATCGTTCTTGCCATCCCACGAGAAGCTGCTGACGTAGTTGTAACGACACGGCGCCACCCACGCCGATCCGGGACGCGACACGCCCGACTCCAACGTCCGCACCACGACACCGGCAGCGTTCTTCACGACGATGGTCGTGTTCGCTGCTCTCGACATGCAGTAGTACACCGGTGTCGACTCGTCGTTGCCGTCACCGTCGGGCGTGAACACCTCCGGCGGCGAATACACCTCCGACATACCCAACCGCACCGGATTCGAGATCGTCACCGCCACCTTCGGCGACGTCCACGTATGCGACACCCCGTAGGGGTCCTTGTACTGCACCGTGGCCCGCAGATCGGTCGGCCCAGCGTTGCAGGAGGTGGTGTCGGCCGATCCTCGGAAGGTGCCGTCGGGCGACGCGGCAGAGGCTGACCCGAGGCACGTCACCGAGACGCTCGTCACCGGCACGCCCACCGCCGGGGTGAACACGAACGCCGCCGTGCCCACGAGCACGGCCCCGGCCACCGGCGACGTCAACACCCCCGGCGCCTTCGTGTTCACCCCGACCGGGTGCGTCACATCGGCCACACCACCGTCACCGTCGACCGCGTGGATCGCGATCGTGTACGCCCCGTCGGGCACGACCGTGCCCGCATCGTTCTTGCCGTCCCACGAGAAGCTGCTGACGTAGTTGTAACGACACGGCGCCGACCACACCGAACCCGTGTGCGACACCCCCGACTCCAACGTCCGCACCACCGTGCCCGCCGCGTTCTTCACCGTGACCGTCAGGTCGGCATTGCGAGACAGGCAGTAGTACACCGGCGTCGACTCGTCGTTGCCGTCACCGTCGGGCGTGAACACCTCCGGCGGCGAATACACCTCCGACACACCCAACCGCACCGGATTCGAGATCGTCACCGCCACCTTCGGCGACGTCCACGTATGCGACACCCCGTACGAATCCTTGTACTGCACCGTGGCCCGCAGATCGGTCGGTCCAGAGGTGCAGGTGGCGGTATCGGTCGAGTTGCGGAACGTACCGTCCCCACCGGCCGCTGACGCCGTGCCGAGGCACGTCACCGAGACGCTCGTCACCGGCACCCCCACCGCCGGGGTGAACACGAACCCCACCGTGCCCGCGAGAACGGCGCCGGCCACCGGCGACGTCAACACCCCCGGCGCCTTCGTGTTCACCCCGACCGGGTGCGTCACATCGGCCACACCACCGTCACCGTCGACCGCGTGGATCGCGATCGTGTACGCCCCGTCGGGCACCACCACGCCCGCATCGTTCTTGCCGTCCCACGAGAACTGGCCCGCATAGTTGGTCCGACACGGCGCCGTCCACACCGAACCCGTGTGCGACACCCCCGACTCCAACGTCCGCACCACCGTGCCCGCCGCGTTCTTCACCGTGACCGTCAAGTCGGCATTGCGAGACAGGCAGTAGTACACCGGCGTCGACTCGTCGTTACCGTCGCCGTCGGGCGTGAACACCTCCGGCGGCGAATACACCTCCGACACACCGAGGGTGAGCGTGGTCTGCGCTCCGGCCCCAGCGGGGTCGACCATCGCCAGGCCCAGGAGTGCCAGGAGCGCTCCGAGCACGGCGGCGACACCACGCGTGAACCAACCGTGGGTCCGGCGATCAGTGTCTCGTTCGATTGGCGCTGTGGTCACGAGTGCCTCCCCTGGGCGGGAACGAGCGAGATGCGAACCGACAGCACGCCGCGGTCGGTGCCGGCGGCGCGATCGGCCGCCGGTGCGTCGAACGACGAATTGCCGTTGTCCTCGTTGTGGACGATCACGAAGGCCTCGGTGCGATCGCCGAGCGGACCGTCGAGCTCGACCTCGACGTCTTCGTGTGGACCGGCCGGGAGTAGCGAGCTGACGCCGAGGAGGTCGCCGGGCGCCCCGGACGAGCCGTCGTAGATCGCCACGTAGCCCTGGTGCTCGAGATCGACATCGCGCACGGTGACCGCTTCGTCGACGACGATGTCGGACGCGGCCTGCAACGTGCCGACGTCCTCGGCCGTCATCGTCTCCGGTGGTTTCGTGGTGATGGCGGTCCGTTCCGACGAGCACACGCCCGCGAATGCGACGGCGGCGACGATGCTCGCCGCCACACGGGCCCGCCGAGGCCGGCGTGTTGTGATCACGGGCACGGATGCGACCCCGGGTCGTAGCCACCACCGTCGTGGCAGGTTGCGCCGCTGTAGTCGTTGCCGGAGTTCGCGGCCAGTGCGTCCGACCCGGTGGAGCCGTCGAAGCGGCCGCCCGACAGGTCGGATCCGTTGATCGAGGCCCCGTCGAACGCCGCACCTTGGAACAGCGACGATGCGCCGCCACCACCCAGGACGGCGCCGTCGACGGTGGCCCGGATGAGCAGGGCGCCCCGGAAGGCTGCGCCCACCCGCACGCCGGCCTGTTCGATGGTCGTGCCGCGCATCGAGGAGGCGGTCAGGTCGACGTTGTCGAACACCGTCCCCGAAATGACCGCGGCGTCGAGGACCGCGCCGGCCAGGTCGGATCTGGTGAAGTCGGCGCCCGACAGGTCGGCGCCCACCAGATCGGCGTCGGGCCCGTCGCCGAAGTCGACACCCGGGAGGACGGCGTTGTCGGCGAACTTCGCGCCGGCGAGTTGGGCGTCGAGGAAGCGGGCGTGGTCGCCGTCGATACCGGCGAACGAAGCTCCCGGCGCGACGACGTTGCTCAGATCGGCGTGGTCGAGATCGGCGCCGGCCAGATTGGAGCCGGTCAGATCCGCTCCGGCGAGCGTTGCGCCCTCGGCTCGTGCTCCGGTCAGGTCGGCGCCGCTCAGATCGGTGCCACCGAGATCGGAGCGTTCCAGTCGAGCCTTGCCGAGTTTGGCGGTGCGCAAGCTGACGGTGCGAAGGTCGAGACCGCGCAGGTCGGCGCCGACGAGCGTGGTGCCGTCGAAGACCGTCCCGGCGAGAGTCGTTTCGGTGAGGTCGGCCCCGGACAGGTTGGCGTTGGTCAGGTCGGCCCCGGTGAGGTCGTGCCCGTGGAGATCGGCGCCGGTCAGGTTGGCATCGCGCAGCATCGCCCGGATCAGGACGGCGCCGGTCCACGTCACGTCACGGAGGTCGGCACCGGTGAGGTCCACGCCCGTGAAATCCCGGCCCGTGAAGTCGCACCCGGCCAGGTTGACGCCGGCCCTGGGCTCGGCGCAGTCGGCGGGATCGGCCTGGTTCGGCGTGCACGCGACGGCGGCGACGGCCATCGCCAAGATCACCGTCGTGGCGAGGAAGCCACGCCGGGGAACGCCATTGAAACGACGGCGCGTTCGCCGTCGGGGACCTCGTCTCCCTGAGCCCACCCCGCCCCTCCCGTTTTCGCCTGCCACCAGCCCTAGCGTCCGAGAAGCTATCGACGCAACCATTCAAGGTCAATTGGTTCGTCACGTGCCGGGGCAATCTCCCAATCCTCGGCGTGGAGCGTGGTTTTCAGGCTCTTCGGATCTGAGCGGGGTGTAGGGGTCCGCTGACGCGTACGAGGGCTCTGCGAATCTGACGGTGTCTAGCCAGCCAGATGTCGGAGAGCCCTCGTGGAATTGGACCCTACGCGCATGTGCGCGCTGCTTGTCGGCTTGCCCGGCGTGTTCATCGTCGCGGTCGAAGCCGGTCTCACCGGCCCGATCCGGGTGCACGTCGAGACGACAGCGTCGACGGCGTTCTGTGAGGGTTGCGGCTCTCGTGCGTGGTCCAAGGACCGGCCGGTGGTCGAGCTGGTCGACCTGGCGTGTTTCGGTCGGCCGACACGGCTGGTGTGGCGCAAGCGCCGATGGCGGTGCCCACACACCTGGTGCCGGGTCGGGTCCTGGACCGAAGACGCACCCAGCATCGCACCGCCACGCTTGGCGATGACAGATCGCGCTGGCCGGTGGGTCACCGCCCAAGTCGGCCGCTGTGCCCGCAGCGTCAACGAGGTCGCGGTCGAGTTGGGCTGCGACTGGCACACGATCAACGACGCCGTCATCGCGTATGGCACCGCGCTCGTCGAGGACCCGGATCGGATCGGTGACGTCACCGCCCTCGGTCTCGACGAAGTGCTCTTCGCCCGGCTCGGGAAGTGGCGAACGCTCACGTGGTCGACCCAGTTGGTTGATGTGCGCCGAGGCCAGCTCCTCGACGTCGTCCCGGGTCGCAACGCTGCAGGCCCGTGCGCGTGGCTCGCCGAGCGCAGCGAGGCATGGTGTAGCCGAGTCGAGTGGGCGACCCTCGATCTGTCGGGGCCGTATCGGCGGGTGTTCGACACGATGACACCGGCAGCGATCCAGGTTGCTGACCCGTTCCACTTGGTGAAGCTCGCGAACCAGAAACTCGACGAGGTCCGCCGCCGGGTGCAGAACGAGACGCTCGGTCACCGTGGCCACAAGGGTGACCCGCTCTACCGTTCGAGACGCCTCCTCACGAAGGCTGACGAGCGCCTGGACGAGAAGGGTCGCACCAAGCTCATGGGCTTGTTAGAAGCGGGCGATCCGCGTGGCGAGGTGCGGATGGCGTGGCACGCCAAGGAGGTCGTGCGGGGGCTCTATGAGCATCACGACCCGGATCTGGCGCTCGAGTTCGTCACCCGGCTCGGAGCCGATCTCCAACACGACGCCTGCCCGCCTGAGGTGCGTCAACTCGGCCGCACCATAGTGCGTTGGCGGCATCAGATCGCCGCGTGGCATCAGGCGCATGTGTCCAACGGGCCGACCGAAGCGGCCAACAACCTCCTCAAGCGGGTCAAGCGCGCCGCGTTCGGGTTCACCAGCTTCCGGAACTACCGGATCCGCACGCTGCTCTACGCCGGCAAGCCCAACTGGGACCTACTCGCCACCATCACTCCCCGCTGAAATCCGAAGAGCCGGTTTTCATGGACACATCCCGAGCCCGATCACTAGCTTCCACCGAGTGCACCGAGGCCGTTTCGACAGTTCCACCACGCCCCGTCGCCACCGTCGAGCCGCCCTCGCGCTCCTCGTGGCGATCGCGCCCGTCGCAGGCGGAGCGTGCGACGACGACGGCTCGAGCCGACCGCCCGCGCCGAGCGGGACGATCAAGGCCGCCTGCGACGGCAACGGTCCCGAGTCGTCCGACACGACCGCGCCGATCATCCTCGACCTGCCCGGCACACGCCTTGCCGATCTGCCGAAGGCCGACGCCGCCGAGGCGCTCGCGTTCGCGGCCGGACTCGCAGAGCGAGCCGGCGCCGGGGCGACAGCGATCCGGACCGCATCCGACGGTGACGCAGCAGATCGACGAGCCGCGTCGACCCAGCTGTCGGTCGAGGCCGCCAACCTCGCCGCCGCGGTGGAGGCGGAAGCGCCGGCTCCCGCGATCGTCCACGCGATCCGCCTCCGGGCGCTCTCGGTCGACCTCGCCCGGGCGCTCGACGAGCCCGCCTGCGCCACGGCGTTCGGATTCGCCCCGACCGAACCACCGCCCCCGACCGAACCGGTGGTGGCGCTCCGGGAGTGCTTCGACGAGCCCGGACTCCTCGGAGACCCCGTGAAGTGGGCGACGGGCACCGGCCACGATCTGTCCCCCGTCGACTGCGCCGACGAGCACGACCTCCAGACGATCGCCCGCTTCGAGTATCCGGCCGGGTCGTCGGTGCCGTATCCCGGCGACGTGCCGATCGCAGCGTTCTTTACGGCAGAATGTGGCGATCGCCTTAACTCAATTCTGGGTGTTCCATATGGAACGTCGGCACTTACCGTCGTCGGCACATTTCCCGACGCTGCCGCTTGGGACAGCGGCAGCCGCAAAATGGAATGCCATGTCATCGCGATCAAGGCATCGAAACTCGACGAGCCGATCTGAACACCAAATCGTTCAGCCCCTGAGCTCCAACGCCAGCTCGTAGGCGCGGCGGCGGCGCACACCGAGCCTCCTGGCCACGGCGTCGGCGGCGTCGCGCACCGTGGCGCCGGCGTCGAGCTCCGCGTGCAGTTCGGCGACCACACGGTCCTCGTCGACCACGACCTCGGGCGCCCCGCCGACGACGATGACGATCTCGCCCCGCGGCGACGTCTCCCTCGCCCAGTCGACGGCGTCGTCGAGCGGGCCCCGCCAGACCTCCTCGTAGAGCTTGGTGAGCTCGCGGGCAACGGCGACGGGCCGGTCGCCACCGCACGCCTTCTCGAGATCGACCAGCGTGCGCTCGAGGCGGTGCGGGGCTTCGTACAGGATCGTGGTCCGCGATTGCGCCGCGACCTCGGCCAGACGCACCGACCGTTCACCGCCCTTGCGGGGCAGGAAGCCGTCGAACACGAACCGGTCGGTCGTCAGTCCGCTGAGCACCAGCGCGGCGAGCAGCGCCGACGGACCCGGCACGACCTCGAGCCGTACGTCCGCCTCGATTGCGGCCCGCACCAACAGGTAGCCGGGGTCGCTGATAGCCGGCATGCCTGCGTCGCTCACGAGCACGACACGTTCGTCCGCGACGGCATCCGCCACGAGCCGATCGACGATGTCACGTTCGGTGTGATCGTTGAGCACGACGAGACGCCGACGCTCGATGCCCAGGTGGCGCAACAGCGACCCGGTCCGCCGCGTGTCCTCACAGGCGATCACCGTGGCCGCCGTCATCGCCTCGACAGCGCGGTGGCTGACATCGCCGAGGTTCCCGATCGGGGTGCCCACCACCAGGATGGGGGCCGTCACCGGACCTCGAGTTCGTCGCCGCAGCGCAGGCCCCACTCACGGAACGAGCCGGCCTCGGCCTCGACGACCGAGCGGGCCGACCACACCGGGAGCGTCACGCGGCCCCGGTTCAAGCGCACGACCTTCACCACCCGCTGGTCGCCGTCGAGGAACGCGACGTCGAGATCGAAGCGCATGCCGATGCTGTGCACCGAGCGGGTCTTCGGGATGAGCAGCGCCCCGTCGATGCCGTCGCGACCGAGCAACCCGCGGGCACGGCGCCTCGGGTTGGTCGCGACCTCGAGGCTCGCGAGTACCTCACCATCCCGCACCAGCCAACCCACGGCCACCCATCCTCACACGTTGAAACGGAAGTCCATGACGTCGCCATCCTGCACCACGTAGTCCTTGCCCTCGACGCGGGCCTTGCCGACCTCCCGCGCCTTCGCCCACGAACCGCACTCGAGGAGTTCGTCCCACTGGATCGTCTCGGCCCGGATGAAGCCACGCTGGAAGTCGGTGTGGATCACTCCGGCCGCCTCAGGTGCCTTCGCCCCGGCCCGGAACGTCCAGGCACGGGTCTCCTTCTCGCCGGTGGTCAGGAACGTCCGCAGACCGAGCATCTGGTAAGCGCTGCGCAGGAAGCGGGCGAGTGCGCCGTCGCCGAGGCCCAGGGCCTCCAACATCTCGGTGCGTTCCTCCTCGTCGAGGAGCACGGCCTCGGCCTCGAGCTGGACGCACGCACCGACGACCTCGGCGGCACCCCCCATGGTCTCGACCACCGGGGCGATCACGGCGTCGACATCCTCCAGCTGCGACTCGTCGACGTTCACGACGGCCATCGCCGGCTTGTTCGTCAGGAGGAAGTACGGCTTGAGCAGGTCGCGGGTCTCGGCGTCGAGGTCGCTGCGGTACAACGCGACCCCGCGTTGGAGCACCTCGATCGCCTGCTGCATGGCGGCCACCTCGTCGACCAGGGACTTGTCGCCCTTGGCGGCCTTGCGGCGCTTGTCGATCTGCTTCTCGAGCGTCTCGAGGTCGGCGAAGATCAGCTCTACCTCGAGGGTCTCGAGCTGCTCCACGGGGTCGTGGGACCCGGGAACGTCGTCGTCCTCGAAGGCCCGCAGCACGAAGACGATGGCGTCGACCTCGCGGATGTGGGCCAGGAACCGGTTGCCGAGCCCCTCGCCCTGGGCGGCGCCCTTCACCAGGCCGGCGATGTCGACGAACTGCACGGCGGCGTGCACGAGCGTCTTGGTGTTCGACATCTTGCCGAGCGCCTCGACCCGGGGATCGGGCACTTTCGCCATGCCGACGTTGGGATCGACCGTGGCGAACGCGTACGGAGCAGCGAGCGCACCGCCGCCCGCGAGTGCGTTGTACAGCGATGACTTCCCCGCATTGGGGAGTCCGACAAACCCGAATCGTTCCATGGTTCGCCTACGCTACCTGCGGCCATGGGTGGGCTCCGAACCCCGGCCCACCTTCGAATCCTCACAGGACCTTCCATGTCCCGCCTCAGTCACCGCGCCAAACTGCCGACCGGTACGACGTCGTATCCCGCCGCGCCCACTCGGGCACTCTCGTGAAGGGCAACCCATGGACGACCTGATCACGACCATCGTCCAAGCGCTGGCGTACCTGGCCGGCGCGACGGGGCTCGCGCTCGTTGTCCTGCGGTTCTCGGCGTCGGGCCGGGCCCTCGTCCAGCGCACGATCGGCGGCCAGGAACTCTGGTTCGGATTCGCCGCGGCGCTCCTCATGACGCTCGCCAGCCTCTACCTGTCCGAGGTCCGCCACTTCCTGCCGTGCCGCTTCTGCTGGTTCCAGCGCATCTTCGCCTACCCGAACGTCATCGTGCTCGGCTGGGCGGCGTTCCGTCGCGACGTGAAGGCGTGGGCACCGGCGCTCACGCTCGCCGGCATCGGCCTGGCGTTCAGCACGTACCACATCCTCATCGACACGGGCGTCGTGTCGGAGAGTTCGTCGTGCGACCCGCTCAACCCCTGCACCGTCCGATGGGCCTGGGCCGATCACTGGTACTCGACCATCCAGGTCGGTGCGTTCTGTTGTTTCCTGTTCATCATCGGGCTCGGCCTCCACACGTTGGCCAAGCCGTCCGAGTCACCTGCGGAGGCGTGACCCATGTCCAACCGACCCAAGCCCAAGAGCAAGATCCAGTACGGCACGCCGGCGCCGGGAGCGCCCGGCTCCCCCAAGCGGCCGGGTGAGGGCGGACCGATGGGCGCCAAGATCGCCATCGGCGCGGCGATCGCCGTGGTGCTCGTCGCCGTGATCGTGTTCGCGGTCAAGGACGGCGGCGGCGACAACCAGAACAAGGTCGCGTTCCAGCCCGCCACAGTGACCGGCGCGACGCTGCCGAACCTGCCCGACGACGGTTCTGCCGACCCGGCCGTGGGCCAGCAGATCCCGACGGTTGTCGGCAAGTCGTTCGACGGCTCGAAGGTCGAGATCAAGGGCGGCGAGCCGCAGCTGATCGCGTTCATCGCCCACTGGTGCTCCCACTGCCAGGCGGAGGTTCCGTTGATCGCCGGGTGGCAGGCCGATGACAGCCTCGGCGACATCAAGATCACCGGCGTGTCGACGGCGGCCGACGAAACCCGCGGCAACTTCCCCCCGGCGTCGTGGCTCGAGAAGGAGTCGTGGAAGAACGAGACGCTGGTCGACGATCCGACGAGCAAGGTGCTCAACGTGTTCGGAGCGACCAGCTTCCCGACCATCGTCGCGGTCAAGGCCGACGGCACGGTCGCCCTCCGGCTGACTGGCGAGCTGACCCTCGATCAGGTCAAGCAACTCGTGGATGCCGCTGAAGGCAAGGAAGTCGCCCCCGTCGACAGCACCACGGACACGACGCCGCTCACCTCCCCCGCGCCGACGACGACCGTCGCTCCGTAAGGGAACGTCGACCCTCCGCCGCGAACGCCGCGGTCAGCCCAGCTCGTTGCGCAGTTGGTTGATCGCGGCGTTCGCCGCGTCCGCCCAGCAGCGGACACCGTTGCCGCTCAGGTGCCACCCATCGAACGCGTACGGCGACGCGCAGCGTGCGATCCACCAGTTCATCGGGATGACGCCGATCCCCCGGCCCTCGGCGGCGATGCCCTGCAACCGCTCGGCGATCTCGGCGGCGTTGAACTCCGTCGAGTTGTTCGGCCGGTGGTGCTGCACGAAGTACACGTGGGCGCCACGGGACTGGCCGATGTCGATCAGCTTCTGGGCGGCGCGGAGGTAGCTGTCGTGGTTGGCGGGGTTCTCGGCGCCGGGGAACAGGATCGACTGAATGATGACCACATCGGGGTCGTCCTGGTCGACCCGGGTCTGCAGGAGGTCCGCCCAGTTGGCGTGGCCGGGCCACGGGGTCTGCAGCGTGTCGCCCGGTCCGCCGTCGATGGTGACCGAGAGGCCCGACGCTCCGAGGCGCTCACGCAACGGGTCGGCCACCCCCGGGGTGGTGCCGAAGAGGCCGAAGGTGAGTGAGTCGCCGAGCAGCGCGACCTTTCGCACCGGACCGGGGCGGCCGGCGGCCGTCTTGGAGGGCAGGCACGCGGTCGCCAGCAGGGCGATCGCGAGGACGAGGAACAGGGTCGAGCGGCGGCGGGAAGCGGGGAGCATCGGGTCAGGGTAGAACGCGGACCACGACGGTCGGCAACGCGGCGGCCGCTCTACGATGACCGTCGATGACGACGACCGGATCCGTGGACACCGCGACCGCTGCGCTGCGTCGGGCGATCTACTACCTCGACCGATCGCTCGCTCCCGCTCCGAAGGTGCGGGCGTTCCGCACCGCCCTGTCGGTGGTCGAAGGCCTCGGCGACGACGAGCTCGACCGTCATCTCGCAGCCCGCAGCATCACCGAACTCGACGGCATCGGACCGAGCACCGGCGCCGTCATCACCGAGGCGTTCGGCGACGGATCGAAACCGGGGTACCTCTCGAAACTCGAGGCGTCGACCCGCCTCGAGGTCGGCGAGGGCGCCGAGCTCCGGACCCGCCTCCGGGGCGACTGCCATCTCCACAGCACGTGGTCCGACGGTGGCGCCTCGATCGAGGACATGGCCCGCACGGCCATCGATCTCGGACACGAGTACATCGTCCTCACCGACCATTCGCCTCGCCTGACCATCGCCCACGGCCTGTCCCAGGAGCGGCTCGACGAGCAACACGTCGAGGTCGAGCGCCTGAACGAGCTGCTGAGCCCATTCCGTATCCTCCGTGGTGTCGAGGTCGACATCCTCGAGGACGGCACCCTCGACCACTCCGACGAGGTGCTGGCAGGCCTCGACATCGTCGTCGCCTCCGTGCACTCCAAGCTGAAGATGCCCGCCGAGCAGATGACCCGCCGCATGGTCATGGCCGTCGCCAACCCCAACGTCGACATCCTCGGCCACTGCACCGGCCGACAGATCGTCGGCACGCCGCGGGCGCCGTCCAGTTCGACGCCGAGATCGTCTTCGCGGCCTGCGCCCGGTTCGGCACCGCCGTCGAGATCAACTGCCGCCCGGAACGCCAGGATCCGCCCGACGAACTGCTCGAGCTCGCGCTCGACTGGGACTGCGTGGTGTCCATCGACACCGACGCCCATGCCCCCGGCCAGATGGAATGGCAGATCTCCGGCTGCGACAAGGCGGTCCGCCACGGGATCGACGACGCCAAGATCGTGAACACGAAGAGCGCCGACGACCTGCTCGCCTGGGCGGCGAACTGAGCGACGCGCCAGCGTCGCTGGCGCCGGCGGCCGGTTTGGAGCGCTCGACGATGGCGCGCTCGACCTTGGCGTCGGCGTCGGTCGGGCGTTCGACGACCAGCGCCCACGGCCACAGCTTGCGTGACGACACCGACGCGACCTCCGCTGCGTACACGAACACCTGCGACTGCAGGAAGATCCACGACAGCAAGCCGATGACCACGGCGAAGGTGCCGTAGGTCTTGTCGGCGTTGTCGACCAGCCGTTGGGTGTACCAGCTGCCGATCAGCTGCAGCACGGTCCAGCCGATGCCCCCGACGAACGCGCCGAGCCGGATCTCGGACCACGTCAGCGGACGCTCGACCATCAGCTTGAACAATCCGGCGATCACCAACGTGTTGAGGAGCACGGATGCCGACGGCGCCACCGACGCCGGCCGCCGGCCCGAGGAAGCCGGCGAGCGAGGACGCCGCCGTGGCCAAGATGAGCCCGACGCCGATCACCCCGAGGGTGCCGAGCCCGACGAGCCGCTTCTTGACGAAGTTCGGCTGCTTCTTGCGGGGTACGTCCCAGATCGTGTTCAACGCGTCCTGCGCCACCTGGGTGGCGCCGAGACCCGACCACAGCGTCAGCAGCGACGCCGATGACGAGCGCGAGGCCGCTGCCGTTGAGCGAGTCGGCCGTGATGCCGGGGAGCGGGAGCCGCTCCTGCAGGGTCGACGCCACGTCGTTGCGGAGCGACTCGTTGCCCTGCAGCACGAAGCCGAGGATCGTGAAGGCGACGAGCAGGAGCGGGAACAGCGAGAAGAACCCGTAGTAGGTGATGAGCGCCGCGAGGTGCGAGCCCTTGTCGTCGCCCGCCTTCTTGACAACGCCGTACACGAACCCGGCGAACCGGTTGCCGCGCTGGAACGTGTCCACCCGCTCCTTCAGACGATCCACTGCTCCTGCCATCGGGCGCACCCTATGCCCGCATTTGCCTCGGGTGAGCCCCTCACCGCTAGGGTTGTTCCCCTATGTCGAAGCGAACCAGCAAGAAGAAGGCGAACGTTCGCCGCAAGAAGGCCAACCACGGGCGCAAGCCCAACGCCGGCCGCAACAGCTGATCATCGCCCCGGCTCCGCTCCGCACGGGAGCGTCGAAGTCGGGGACGAGGTAGATCAGCGGCGCCGTCGCCACCGACGAGATGCCCTTGATCACGATGTTGGCGACGATGATCTCGATGATCACCGACGCGAGGGAACACCCCGCCGAAGGCCACCACGCAGAACAGGACCGAGTCGAGCGGCACCGAGACGGCGTTCGACGCCAGCACCCGCCCGAACTGCACACGGTGACCGAAGCGGTCGACGAACCGCTGGTACACCTCGGTGTCGGCGAACTCGGCGAGCATCTGGGCGAGCACCGACGCGAGCACGATGCGCCACGTGGTGACGAGCACCTCGCCGAACTCCTTCTGCGGCCCGACCGTCATGTCGGCCGGCAGGACGGCGGCCGCCCACAGGGCGAGGGCCATTGCGACGTTCAGGCCGGCCGTCGTCGACGATGGCCGTGCGGGCTGCCCGTTTGCCCCCGACCTTGTGGATCATGTCGCGGATCGTGAACGTCAGCGGATAGGTCAGTGTGCCGGCGTCGACGGCCCACCCGAGGATCGACACGGCCCGGATCGACATGATGTTGGCGACCAGCGACGACGCGACGTAGACACTGACCGTCACGATCAGCCACGTCATGCGGCGCCGCAACGCGGCATCGTCGGCGACGAGGAGCGGAGGGTCGGCAACCGATGTCACGGACGCACGGTAGTCAGCGTGGAGCCGACAACCCAACGAACATCGTGTGGTTCCGCCGCGACCTCCGCCTGAGCGACAACCCGGCCTGGGCCGGCGCCGTCAACGCCGGCCTCCCGATCTGTGCGCTGTTCGTGCTCGACCCGGTCCTGCTCGCGACCGCCGGCGACCATCGCCGGCGGCTGCTCCTCGCCCACCTCGCCGAGCTCGACCGGTCGCTGGCCGACCTCGGAGGTCGGCTCCGCGTCGAGCACGGCGACGCCACCGTCGTCGTGCCGCGACTCGCCCACCGACTGGGATCCGAGCAGGTCTTCTGGAACGGCGACACCACGCCCTACACGGTGCGCCGCGACGACACCGTCGACGAAGCGCTCGACGCGGAGGCCGTGATCACCTGGGGCACGCTCGTCCACCCACCCGGCACGGTGCTCACCAAGGGCGGCTCGGTGTCGCTGGTGTTCACCCCGTTCCACACGGCGTGGGAGCAGCGGGGGTGGGACCCATGGCCGAGCATCGATGACACCACGACGGTGGCGGTCCTCGACGATCCCGGCGACGGTCTTCCCCCTCCCGACGGCGCCCTCCCGAGGAGCCGGGCGAGCGCGGCGCGCTGGCCCGGCTCGCCGAGTTCGAGGACCACGCCGCCGACTACCTCGACGAGCGCGACCTCCCCGCGATCGACGGCACGAGCCGGCTGTCGGCGCACCTCCGCTTCGGGACGATCTCGCCGCGTCGTGTCGCCACCGAAATCGGCCAGCGCGCAGGGGCCGGCCGCAGCGGCTTCGTCCGGCAACTGGCCTGGCGGGACTGGTACGCCCACCTGTTCGCCGAGCACCCGCACCTCCGCACCCGGCCGCTCAAACCCGAGGTCGGCGAGATCGACTGGGTCGACGACGACGAGGAGTTCGAGGCCTGGCGAACCGGCACGACCGGCTACCCGATCGTCGACGCCGGGATGCGCGAGCTGCTGGCGACCGGTCGGATGCACAACCGGGTGCGGATGCTCTGCGCCTCGTTCCTGGTGAAGGACCTCTTGATCGACTGGCGACGGGGCGAGCGCTGGTTCCGCACGCAGCTCATCGACGGCGACGTCGCCCAGAACGTCGGCAACTGGCAGTGGGCGGCCGGCACCGGCCCCGACGCGGCGCCCTACTTCCGCGTGTTCAACCCGACCCTGCAGAGCCGCAAGTTCGACCCCGACGGCGCCTACATCCGCCGGTGGGTCCCCGAGCTGGCGGGGCTCGACGCGAAGGAGATCCACGAGCCGTGGGCGGTCGGGCCGATCGAACTCGCCGCCAACGGTGTGGTGCTCGGCGACGACTACCCGGCGCCGATCGTCGACCACGGTTGGGCCCGGGAGCGGGCGCTCGCCGCGTACGGGGCGGCGCGGGCAGACTCGACACGATGACCGACGGCACCCGCCCTCGTCGAGCTCCAGCTCGGGGACGACCCGGCTGCCTGGACCGAGTGCCGGGTTCACCGTGGTCGACGGACCGGGTGCAATTCGGCGGCCTGACGTTGGTCTGCGCTGCCGACGGCTCGGCTCCGGTCCTCGGATTCGACCGCCCGACCGATCTCGACGGCGCGCCGTCGAACGTCGTCGCCGCACCGACCGAGGACGCAGCGCCGGCTCACCCCAACGGCATCGACGGGTTCGACCACGTCGTGATCATGGCGCCGCACCTCGACCGCGTCCGCGCCGGCGTGCGCGCCGCCGGGTTCGAGATCCGTCGCGAGCGGTCCGACCCGGCTCGGCGACGCCGACATCACCCAGCTGTTCGTCTGGGCCGGTCCGGTCCTGCTCGAGATCGTGGCCCCGACGACGGGTGATGACCCCGGCGGCGCCTCCGCAGGTGTGGGGCCTCGCCGCGATCGGCGCCGACCTCGACGCCACCGCACCTGGTTCGGCGACCGGATCAGCTCACCGAGAACGGCGGTCCAGGCGGGGCGACGCATCGCCACCGATCCGCCATCGTGACCTCGGCATCGGCCTCCAGCTCGCCGTCATGACGGCCCGCTGAACCGTTCGGCCACGAATCGTTCAGCTCAGGATTACCCAAGAGTTCCCAAAATACCTTGCTGAGTATTGCCTCAGACAGCGTTTGTGAGACTATCGTCACTACAGCTGGACTCCGTCGTGGCTCGACGGACACTCGAAACATGGCTCGACCTGAGTTGTGTGCGGGGCAATCTAGGAGGGCATATGAAGAGGTTTCTGACCAAGGGCGCGCTCACGGGCGTACTCGTCTCCACGGCGCTGATGGCGACGGCCTGTCCCGACACCCTGCCGGTGTACGGCGGTCCGCCCACGGGCAACCGCACGTTCCAGGCAACGTCGGTCACCGTGAACTCCAACAACGACGGCTGGACTCAACTGCTTCCCTACAAGGACGAGCCGCGTGTCCTCAACATCGGCTTCCGGGTGAAGATCGGCGTCGCCAACTCGGCGGATGCGCCAGGTCGTCTACGGCGACAACCACTGGCCCGGTCTCTTCGAACAGGGCCTGAGCGTCCGGCGAGAGCCACACCTTCACCGGCGGCGAGCGCGGGCGCGGTCACGTTCAACAACGTTGCGCTTCCCGACATCCTCGATCTCGCCCAGGGCGCATCGGTCGAGCTCGCCGGTGTGTGGGCCTGGAAGGTCGAGGACGACGGTGTGCTCTCCGCCAGCCCGACGGCGCTCGCCAACGCGATCGCTTCGGCGCTCGAAACGGTGCTCAACAAGACGGTCGCCGCATCGGCGCTCCCGTCGGACCCCAACGCCATCGTCGGGTTGATCATCAGCGCCATCGGCAACATCAACTTCTTCGATGGCGTCTGGGCCGGGATCAGCACCCTGCTGCCGGGTCTCGTCACCGACGACATCGTCGGCAGCGGGATGTACATCGGCGTCGGGTCGAGCGGTGCGCTCGCCTCGATCATCGACGGCGCGACCTCTGGCGTGGCCTTCCCGGCCGTCCAGATCCCGCTCCTCAGCTGGCCGCCGGACATCGGCGGGGGCAGCATCTTCTCGCTGGGTGTCGGCACGAAGTCGTTCAGCAACGGCTTCACCAACGCCGGCGTGGACGGTCAGCACACGACCAGCTACACCTTCGGCTGACCAACCGGTCACCACGAACTGCAACGTGCCCCGGGCTCCGGCCCGGGGCACGTGTCGCGGCGCCCGGCACCCGTCCTTGCGCGAAAGTTACCCGCGGGTAACATAGGGCCCATGTCTGACTACCGGGCCCCCATCAAGGACGCACTGTTCACCCTCCGCCACATCGGCGAGATCGAGCAGCTCGCCGCCACCGAGCGGTACGCCCACGCCGACCTCGACACCGTGTCGTCGGTCCTCGAGGAGCAGGGTCGCTTCATGCAAGAGGTCTTCGGGCCGCTCAACCACAGCGGCGACGTCGAGGGGCTCAAGCTGGACGACGGTGTCGTCACGACGCCCGCCGGTTTCAAGGAGGCCTACGCCAAGTTCGTCGCCGCCGGCTGGCAGGGCCTCAACGCCGAAGAGGAGTTCGGCGGCGCCGGATTCCCCGAGGCGGTGTTCTCCGTCGCACTCGAGTTCATGACCGCCGCGAACGGTGCCCTCACGATGTGCCCCGGCCTCACCACCGGCGCCATCGAGTGCGTCCAGCACTGGGGCACCGAGGAGCAGAAGGAGGTCTACCTCCGCAAGCTGGTCACCGGTGAGTGGACCGGCACGATGAACCTGACCGAGCCGCAGGCCGGCTCCGACGTCGGCCTGTGCACGACCAAGGCCGAGCCCCAGGGCGACGGCACCTACAAGATCAGGGGCACCAAGATCTTCATCAGCTTCGGCGAGCACGACATGGCCGAGAACATCATCCACCTCGTCCTGGCCCGCATCCCCGGCTCGCCCCCCGGCACCAAGGGCATCTCGCTCTTCATCGTCCCCAAGTTCCTGGTCAACGGCGACGGCAGCCTCGGCGAGCGCAACGACGTCACGTGTGTGTCGATCGAGCACAAGATGGGCATCCACGCCTCCCCCACCTGTGTGCTGAGCTACGGCGACGACGGCGGCGCCATCGGCTACCTGATCGGCGAAGAGGGCCAGGGCATGCGCGCCATGTTCACGATGATGAACAGCGCCCGCCTCGCCGTCGGCATCCAGGGTGTGGCCATCGGCGACGCCGCCTACCAGAAGGCGCTCCAGTACAGCCAGGAGCGCAAGCAGGGCAAGGAGATCGGCAGCGCCAGCCACGAGCCGGCGTTCATCATCCAGCACCCCGACGTTCGCCGCATGTTGATGACGATGCGCAGCCAGATCGACGCGATGCGCTCGCTCATCGTCTACAACGCCGCTGCCATCGACTTCTCCCGCAGCCACGCCGACCCCGAGCTCCGCGAGCAGTGGCGCGAGATCGCCGAGCTGCTCACGCCGGTCACCAAGGCGTGGTGCACCGACGTCGGCATGGACGTCACCTCGACCGCCGTCCAGGTGTTCGGCGGCATGGGTTTCATCGAGGAGTCGGGTGTCGCCCAGCACTTCCGCGACATGCGCATCGCCCCGATCTACGAGGGCACCAACGGCATCCAGGCCATGGACCTCGTCGGTCGCAAGCTGCCGATGCGTATGGGCGGTGTCGCCAACGACCACTTCGCCCGCATCGCGGCGACCATCGCCGAACTCGAAGCCACCACCGAGCTGAAGGCGCTCGCAGCGCCGCTGCAGGCCGGCCTCGAGTCGCTCCAGGCAGTCACCAACTGGATCTTCGAGAACGGCCTCGCCGACCCGAAGGAAGCTCTCTCGGGTGCGACGCCCTACCTCGAGATGTTCGGCGTCGTGACCGGCGGCTGGTTCTCGGCTCGCATGGCACTCGCCGCCCAGGGCGAGCTCAACGACGGTTCCGATGACGTCGCGTACCTCAAGGCTCGCATCTCGTCGGCGGCGTTCTTCATCGAGCAGCTCGTCCCCCGGGCGGCCGGCCTCGCGGCGTCGGTCACGGCCGGCGCGTCGGGCCTCTACGAGATCGACGCTGCGGACCTCGCGTCGCTCTGACCCCGAACTGAAACACTGCGGCCGCTGTCCCGTGGATCCTTCGAACTCCCGACGGATCCGCGGGACAGCGCGGGTCAGGGCACCAGTTAGCCTGGTGGCACATGTTGGACCACGTCTTCACCGATGCCATCGGCGCCCTCCGCGACGCCCTCGAGAAGGCCCTGCTCGAACGGCAGGCGTTCGAGGAGCGGTTCCAGGCCGATGTCCTGCTCGGCGACCTCACCTGGGAGACCTCGTACTCGCTCCCTGGGGAGGGGTCGCCGCCACGCATCCGCTGCGACATCACCCTCGACTGGCCCACGTGGTCGCAGACGGCGTACCGCTCCTGGTACCTCGAGGAAGAGCTGGTCGACCCGCCCCACATCGACATCGAGGTCGTCCTGCGAATCCAACGGCTGTCGACCCAGGCCGACCCCAAGATCGTGCTCGCGGCGCTCCCGCTCGAAAGCCCGCCGATCGGTCCCGAGCGACTTCGTCGTGGCGGGCCCACGCTGGAGTCGACGTACGGCGACGACCTCGACGACGTCGAGCATGCGATCGAGGTGTCCTACGAGGGGTCGTACGAGCTCGACGAGCAGAGCCTGGCCGACGGGTCCATCCTCGACGACCACTTCTCCGCCATGGGCGGTTGGATCAGCGCCACCCTGGTGCGCCTCGGCGACCTCTCGATGGCGCACCTGCCACCGATGATCGACGACTGAGGGACGGCCCGACCGCTCGAACGGCGTTGCGAAGCAACCGACCGCGGGGGCGGGCGCCCGACGACGGCGATCCGGCGCGTGGCCGGGCAGTCGATGGGAAGGTCAGGCCCGCTTGGGGAGTTCCTCGAACTGGGCGGGCCGCTTGTCGGCCTTGGCGCCGAACTCCTCCATCATGTCGGCGGGCTGGAACATTCCCGCCTGCCAGCCAGCCATGTACCGGAGGCTGTCCGCGACGGAGTGATCTCGGGTGAAGTTGATCATCTCCTTGGTGCCCCAGATGGCCAGTGGCGACTTGGTCGCGATGCGCTCGGCGATCTCCAACACCCCGGCGACCAACGACTCGTGGTCGTCGAACACTTCGTTGACGAGACCGACCTCACGGGCGCGGGCCGCCGACATCCGATCGCCGGTGTAGGCGAGCTCGCGGGCCACGCCCTCGGGGATGATCTTCGGCAGGCGCTGGAGCGTGCCGACGTCGGCGGTCATCCCGATGTTGATCTCCTGGATGCAGAAGAAGGCGTCGGCGCTCGCGTACCGCATGTCGGCAGCGCACACCATGTCGACGGCCCCACCGATGCA
The DNA here is from genome assembly GCA_037045585.1 of Microthrixaceae bacterium. Taxonomy (GTDB): domain Bacteria; phylum Actinomycetota; class Acidimicrobiia; order Acidimicrobiales; family Microtrichaceae; genus SSF14. The sequence continues at coordinate 83,257 of JBAOIR010000004.1, read as the reverse complement.
CCCGCCCTGGATCGCGGTCAGGACGGGCATACGAACCCGTTCGAGCACGGTGAACGAGTCCTGCAGCTTCTGCACCATCGACCACAGGTGGGCCCGCTGCCGGCCGGTCTCGCTCACCCCCGGATCGCCCAAGAGGCCACCACCGCCGGTGAACACCGACAGGTCCATGCCTGCCGAGAAGTGCCGACCGGTCGAACTGATGACGATGGCCCGGGCCGACGCCGCGGCGTCGATCTGCTCGATCAGCTCGGGCAACTCGCTCCAGAACGCCACGTTCATGGTGTTGAGCTCGTCAGGCCGGTTGAGGCGCAGGTGGGCGACACCGTTGTCGATGGTGACGTCGAAGCAGGTGGGCACGTTCATCTCCCTGGGGTGAGCGGCGCCGGGAAGGTCGGTGCCAGAGCACAGTGGCCAAATGGTACCCCCGCTACGCTGAGTACCGTCATGGAACCCAACAACCCGCACCGGCTCACCCGCGACGTCGTCCCGTCCGCCTACCGAGTCGCCATCGACACCGATCTCGGCGAGGCCCGCTTCACGGGAACGGTCGCCATCGACGCGACCGTCGAGCAGCCGACCGATCGCATCGTGTGCAACGCGGTCGATCTCACGATCGGGCACGCATCGGTCCGCGCCGGCGACCACGCCATCGACGCGACCGTGGAACTGGACGCCGACACCGAGCGGCTGATCCTCTCGCTGGCCGAGCCCGTGGCGGTCGGTGACGTGGTGATCGAGCTCGCGTTCGACGGAGTGCTCAACGATCAGCTGGTCGGCTTCTACCGTTCGTCGTTCACCGTCGACGGCCGCACCGAGTACATGGCCGTCACCCAGTTCGAGGCGCCGTACGCCCGACGGGCGTTCCCCTGCTGGGACGAACCCGAGTTCAAGGCGACCTTCGAGATCAGCCTCACGTGCGATGCCGGTCTGACCGCGGTGTCGAACGGTGCCGAGACCGCACGCACCGATCTCGACGACGGCCGCACCCGGTTCGACTTCGCCCCCACCATGAAGATGTCGACGTACCTCGTCGCATGGGTCATCGGCGAGCTCGAGGTCAGCGACACGGTCCACGGGGGTACGACCGACATCCGGGTCATCCACCGTCCGGGGCAAGGGCACCTGACGTCGTTCGCACTCGAGTGCGCCGCTCACTCCGTGGCGTGGTTCGAGGAGTACTACGGCATCGACTACCCGGGCCAGAAGCTCGACCTCGTCGCCGTGCCCGACTTCGCGTTCGGTGCGATGGAGAACCTCGGGTGCGTCACCTTCCGCGAGAACCTGCTGCTCATCGATCCGGAACGATCGAACCGGTCCGAGCAGGAGCGGGCGGCAACGGTCATCGAGCACGAGATCGCGCACATGTGGTTCGGCGACCTCGTGACGATGCAGTGGTGGAACGGCATCTGGTTGAACGAGGCCTTCGCCACGTTCATGGAGTTCTGCTGCGCCGACTCGTTCCGTCCCGACTGGGAGATCTGGACGTCGTTCGGCCTCTCGAAGTCGCAGGCGTTCGAGACCGACGCGCTCGCCCACACCCGTCCGATCGAGTTCGAGGTCGTGACGCCCGCCGACGCCGAGGGCATGTTCGACATCCTCACCTACGAGAAGGGCGCTTCGGTCCTCCGGATGTTCGAGCGGTGGGCCGGCGCCGACGAGTTCCGCGAGGGCGTCCGCCTCTACCTCGCCCGGCACGCCTACGCGAACACCGACACCCCCGATCTGTGGGAGTCGCTCGCGGAGGCGACGGGTGTCGACGTCGGGGCGATGATGAACACCTGGATCCTCCAGGGCGGCCACCCCCTGGTGTCGGTCACGTCCACCGGCACGGGTATCCGGTTGGAGCAGCAGCGGTTCGCGTTCGCCGGGAGCGACGCCGAGACGGGCAGCTCCTGGATCGTCCCTGTCCGCGTCGACGCCTCGGTGAGCGGCGAACGCGTCGAGCGCACGGTGTTGCTCGACGGCAAGACGCTCGACATCGACCTCGGGGGCCCGGTCGACTGGGTGAACGCGAAACGCTGGCTTCACGGGCTTCTACCGAACCGAGTACGAGTCCGGTCTGCGGTCGGCCCTGCTCGCAGTGGCCACCGATCTTGCTTCGATCGACCGCTACGCACTGCTCGACGACGCCTGGTCGCTGTTGCTCGCCGACCGGCTCGACCTGTCCGACCTCGCAGCGACGCTCCGGGCCGTGGCAGCGGTCGAGACCGAGCCGTCGGTGTGGCGGCGAGTCGCCGGCATCCTCGGCAGCCTCTCCTCGTTGTGCCTCCCGTCGGACCGCCCCGCCGTGGCGGCGCTGGTGCGGGAGCTCGTTGGTCCGCTCCTGGCCGACGACACAACGTCGCCGACCGTCGACCACGACCTCCACGCGGTGCTCTTCCGACTGGCCGGCACCGTCGGAGGACTCGACTCCGTCATCGACGAGGCCCGCCGCCTCTACGACGGGCTGCCGACGTCGGTCGACGGCAACCCCGACCTCGGCGCCGCGGTGCTCGACGTCGTGGCGAGCAAGGGCACGGCCGCCGACTTCGACAGCCTGATCACGATGTTCCGAACTGCGACGACCCCACAAGAAGAGTTGCGGGCACTGTCCGCGCTGGCGCAGTTCCCCGATCTCGACCTGACGGCTCGGCTCTGCGAGATGTGCGCCACCGAGGTCCGCAGTCAGAACGCCCCCTACGTGCTCGCCCAGGCAATGGCCAACCCCGTCTGCGGCCCGCAGGTGTGGGCCTTCGTCGCCGCACGCTGGGACGAGCTCGTCGCACGGTTCCCGTCGTCGAGCGTGATCCGCATGGCCGGCGGGATCCGTTCCTTCGCCGACCCCGACCTCGCCGCCGAGATCGCCGCGTTCTTCGAGACCCATGAGATCTCCCAGGCGACGCTGACGCTCGACCAGCACCTCGAGCGGCTGCAGGTGAACGTCGCGACCCGCCGGCGGCTCGGCGAAGGGATCAGCGGCCAGTTGGCATGATCGCTCTCCGATCCGGCCCGACGGTGTTCGCCGTCGAAGACCGCGGTGCACAACTGACGTGGCGGCGCGTCGCGGCCGGACCGGTCCGGATCGTGTGCGGCCCCGTCGACCTCATGGTCGAGTCCGACGGCGGGCCGGGGGCGGTCGACCTCGACGGCCTCACCCCCGACACGGCATACGACCTGACCGTCACCACCGGCGACGGCACGGCGACCAGCACGTTCCGCACCCTCCCGTCACCGCCGGGTGAGGAACTGTTCCGGTTCGCGACCATGAGCGACCTGCACCTCGGCGCCACCGCCTTCGGGGTTCGACACACGATGGTCGAGGCGCCGGGCACCGTCGACCACCCGATCCGCTGCGCGTCCGCAGCGCTGAGCGACCTGACACGGTGGGGCGCCCGCCACCTCGTCGTCAAGGGCGACGTCGTTCAGAGCAACGAGGACCGCTCGTGGAAGCTCGCCGCCGACCTGCTCGGCTCGGCGTCGATGCCGTGCGACGTCCTACCCGGCAACCACGACGTCGCCCACGGCGGACCGGACCCCTTCGGCGTGGCCCGGCGACACGGCATCGACCTCGTCGAGGAGATCGAGATCCGCGACCTCCCCGGCATCCGCCTGGTCCTCATGAACTCGGCGATCGTCGGCATCGACCGGGGCCGGTGGCACCACCTCGTCGACGGCGCCGCCGCGGCCGTCGCCACCGCCGACGGTCCGGCGATGCTCCTCGTCCACCACCACCCCCAGCCCGCCCCGGTGCCGACGCATTTCCCGCCCGGCATCGACTCGATCACCGCCCGCCGACTTCTCCGGGCGGTGCACGCCGCCAACCCCGCCGTCATCGGTTCGTCGGGACACACCCACCGGCACCGACGCCGAACCGAGGCCGGCGTGCCGTGGTCGGAAGTCGGTTCAACCAAGGACTTCCCGGGCGTGTGGGCCGGCTACGTCGTGCACGAAGGCGGCATCCGTCAGGTCGTCAGGCGGGTGAGCTCGCCCGACTGCCTTCCGTGGCTCGATCGCACGCGCCGTGCCGCCGGCGGCGCCTGGGGCTGGTACTCACCGGGCCGATTGTCGGACCGGTGCTTCACCCATGACTGGCCACGAGCGACGCCACCAGCCCGATCTGCGCCAGGTGATACGTCACCATGATCACGAGGTGGGAGTGCCGGAAATCCTGCACGAACCTCGACCAGCCGATGCAGAAGTCGGAGCCGTAGAACAACAGGGCGCCGACGATGCCCGCCCATGGGCCGGCACCGATCGCGCAGGTCACCATCACCGAAATGGTGAGCATGTACAGGAGGACCGGCACCCCGAGGCGGGAGTCGACCTCGGCCGCGCTCTTCACGATCGTCGGACCGATCGCGACGAGCGCCGTGAACGTGAGCACCGCCCCCACGAGGAGGCCGCCCGTCGACAGGTCGCCCTTCATCAGTCCGATCACGTACAACACGTGGCCGACCAGGAACGAGGCGAGCCCGGGAACGAAGAACTGCTCCGGCTTCGGGAGCATGAGGAACACGTCGCCGGCGAGCGAGCACACGAGCGCCGCCACGAACCAGGGCCGCATCTCCGGCACTGCCGGGTCGAGGGCCAGTGCAGCGCCGATCAGCGGCAGCATCGTCGCCGGCTTGGCGACGTACTCGAGCGGCTTCCGCTCGGTGTGGACCGCGAACCAATCGACGGCGCCGACGACGACGGTGAGCGCGAGCAGCGTCCAGGTGAGAGCGTTCACGAGGCGGTCGGCACGACGTGGGACCAGTCGAGCGACTCCCTCATGCGCATACGGGCCACCACCGCGATGCGGGGCCGGTTCGCCGCGAACACGCCGGTGCACCGGTCGCCGCGACGAAAGGCCACCGCGAACCGGCGTTCGGCCGGATCGCCGTCGATGAGCACGATCTCGTCGTCGGCGGCGGGGCGCCCGGCCATCTGGATCTTGACGTCGTACTGATCGGACCAGAACCACGGCACCGAGGCGAACGGCACGCCCGGCACGTCGTCACGAGCGGCCAGGAGCCGCTTCGCCGCGGCCTCGCCCTGTTCGATGGCGTTCTCCCAGTGTTCGACGCGGATGCGTTCGCCGAACAGGGGGTTGTGCCAGTTGGCGACGTCACCGGCGGCGACCACCCCCGGTCCGGCCCACAACGTGTCGTCGCAGACGACGCCGTTGTCGATCGTCAGGCCCGATCCGATGGCCCACTCGAGGTCGGGCGCGGCGCCGAGGCCGAGCACCAGGAGATCGCAGTCGAGGGCAGAGCCATCGGTCAGGGTGACCCCGGCGACGCGACCGTCGGCCCCACCGACGATCTGGTCGAGCCCCACGCCGAGACGGAGGTCGACGCCCTCATCGCGGTGCAGCTGCGCGATGAACTCACCGACGAGGCCACCGAACACGCGGGCCAGCGGCAACGGTGCGAACTCGACGATCGTGACGTCGATGCCTGCGGCACGGGCCGTGGCCGCGACCTCGGCCCCGATGAACCCGGCGCCGATCACGACGAGACGTTGGGGGCCGGCGTCGAGGTCGGCTTTGAGCGCCTCGGCGTCAGGGAGGTCCCGCACGACGTGGACCCCGGTCAGCGACGGCCGGAACTTCGGCTCGTTGGCGGTCGATTCGTCGGTCTCGACGAGGAACCCCGACGGCCACCGGGCGGCCGAACCGGTCGCCACGATGATCGCGTCGGCGGTGATCTCGTGGTCGTTGAAGAACTTGAGGCGCAGGTCGTCGGCAGCGAAACCGGCACCGGCGACGCGATGACCGAGCCTGACGTCGACGTCGAGGCCATCGATGCGTGCGGCCAGCGCCGATACGGCGTCGGCCGGCGAGGTCGTGCCGGCGAGGACCTGCTTGGACAGCGGCGGGCGATCAGCGGGCATCGTCGCCGATGCCTCGACGACGATCAGGTCGCCGTCCCACCCTTCGCCCCGCAGCGTGGCCGCAGCCGTGAACCCCGCCAGCGACCCACCGACGATGACGACGCGGTCGAGGTCGAGGGACAACGGCGGTCAGTCCTCTTCGATGGAGATGGCCTGCTTGGGGCAGCGCTTCACTGCCTCTTCGACCTTGGCGCGGAGTTCCTCGCCCGGGTGCTCCTCGAGGACGTACAGGAAGTCGTCGTCGCGCACCTCGAACACCTCGGGCACCACGGCCATGCACACCGCGTTGGACTCACACACGTCGTAGTCGACGACAACCTTCATGCTGCACCCCTCATGTCTGCGAGCGTTCGGCGGTCACTCTAACCCGAGCGGGGGTGGGGTGAATCGCTGCGCCACCGGATCAGAAGACGGTGTAACCGCCGTCGACAACGACGCAGTCACCGGTGTGGAACGTGAGGGTCGGGTCCGCCAGGAAGACGGCCACGGGCCCCATGTCGGAGGGCAGTCCCCACCGTCGCACGGGTGTCCGGGCGGTGGTCGCCGCCATGAACTTCTCCCACCCCAGCAACGGTTGGGTGAGGTCGGTCTCGGTCCAGCCCGGGATGAGCGAGTTGGCACGGATGCGGTGCCGGGCAAACTCGACAGCGAGGCCCCGCATCAACGAGACGACACCGGCCTTGGATGCCGAGTAGGCCTCGTTCGCCGGCGCCCCGTGGATGGCCGACGTCGACGCTACGGCAACGAGCGAACCGCCCTCGCCCCGTTCGACGAGGTGACGCGCCGCCGCCTGCAGCGTGAGGAACGCCCCGTCGAGGTTGACGGAGGTGACCGCCCGCCACCCGTCGAGCGTCTGGTCGAGGAAGGGCGCACCGCCGCTGACTCCGGCGTTCGCGAACATCGAGTCGACCTTGCCGAACGTCGCCAGCGTCGCCGCCATCGCGGCGTCCACGTCGGCGGGGACGGCGACGTCGCACGACATCGCCTCACACCGGACGCCAACCGAGCGCACCTCGTCCGCCGTCGGCAGCGTTCTTGTCGGTGTTGCGCGCCCAGATGGCGACGTCGGCGCCGGCTTCGGCGAGCGACCGGGCCATACCGAGACCGATGCCGCCGTTGCCGCCGGTCACCACCACTACTCGGCCCGTCAGGTCGAACTGCTGCATGACTTCCCCCTTTCGTCGCCCGCGCCCGAGCGACGGGCCGAACGATATCGTCGGCCCATGCCGCTCAACGCCGAACGCCTCGCCGCCCTGCTCGACCGAGCCCGCAAGGAGGTCGACGACGGGGTCCTGCCGTCGTGCCAGATCGCCGTGGGACTCGACGGTGAGATCGTGGCCGCCGAGGCGTTCGGTACGGCGACCACCGACACCCGCTACGTGGTCTTCAGCCAGACGAAAGCGCTCATCGCCGCCGTCATGTGGCAGCTGATCGCCGAGGGTTCGGTGTCGATCGACGACACCATCGCCCACCACGTTCCCGAGTTCGCCGCCAACGACAAGGGTGCAATCACCGTGGAGCAGGTCATGACGCACACCAGCGGGTTCCCTCGGGCGCCGCTCGGGCCGCCGGACTGGGCTGACCGCGACCAGCGCATCGAACGCATGGCCGCGTGGCGCTGCAACTGGGCCCCCGGGACGCGGTTCGAGTACCACCCGACCTCCGCCCACTGGGTCCTGGCCGAGGTCATCGAGCGGGTCGACGGCAAGGACTACCGGGCGTCGGTCCGTGAGCGTGTCATCGGCCCGCTCGGCCTCCGGCGCCTCGCGCTCGGCGTCGCCGCAGAGGATCAGGGCGACATCGCCGACCTCGTGGCATCGGGCACCGGCCCGTCGCCCGACGAGCTCGAGTCGGTGTTCGGCGTCCGCGAGTACGACCTCGGCGAGGTCACGCCGGAGGCGCTGCTGATGTTCAACGACCCGGCGAACCGCGCCGTCGGCGTTCCGGGTGGCGGCGGCATCTCGACGGCCGCCGACATGGCCCTGCTCTACCAGGCGTTCCTCCACAATCCCGGTGGCCTGTGGGACGCCGACGTCCTCGCCGACGCCACCGGCCACATCCGCACGACCCTCCCCGACCCGATCCTTCGCACGCCGGCGAACCGTACGCTCGGCCTGATCGCCGCTGGCGACGACGGCACGTCGTCCTTCCGCGGGATGGGGCACAACGTCTCGGCGCGGGCCTTCGGTCACAACGGCGCGGCCGGGCAGATCTGCTGGGCGGACCCCGAGACGGGCCTGTCGGTCTGCTACCTGACCAACGGCGTCGACCGGAACTTCCTCCGCGAGGCCCGCCGCGTGTCGGGAATCGCCAGTCACGGGCGGCGCTCCTGACGAACCCCTCTTGACGATCCCGGTCGGGCACTCCTGACACCCAACTAGAACTTGTTCTAGATTTCGGGCATGGGTATGCCTACTGACATCGGAGTGATCGACCTCATGCTGGGGATCCCTGATCCCGGCAAGAAGGAAGGGTGGTACGACTTCCTGAAACCGAACCTCCGCGATGCCGAGTCGGCCACCTTCAAGTTCCCGGCGCAGTACATGTTCAAGGAGGTGCCGGAGGACCCGACCGAGGGCGACATGGTCGAGTACACGATCGACCAGCTCAACAAGCACGGCATCGAGAAGGCGCTCATCGGCATCAACCTGGCCGGCGGCATCCAGCTCGACGCCTGCATCGACCACCCCGACCGGTTCGTTGCCGGCCTCGCCGTCGACCCCAACGAGGGCATGAAGGCCATCCACAAGATCAACGAGGCGTCCCAACGGGTCGACCTCAAGGCGATCACGCTCTTCCCCGCCGGCTGCAACCCCGGTGTCCCGATCAACGACAAGCGCATGTACCCGGTGTACGCCAAGGCCTGCGAGCTCGACATCCCCGTGCTCTGCTGCGTGGGCGTTCCCGGCCCCCGGGTCCCGATGATGCCCCAGCACGTCGAGCTGATCGACGAGGTGTGCTGGTTCTTCCCCGAGCTCAAGTTCGTGATGCGCCACGGCGCCGACCCGTGGACCGACCTGGCCGTGAAACTGATGCTCAAGTGGCCGAACCTCTACTACTCCACCTCGGCGTTCGCCCCGAAGCACTACCCCGAGGAGATCATCCGCTTCGCCAACACCCGCGGCGCGGACAAGATCATGTACGCCGGGTACTTCCCGATGGGCCTGTCGCTCGACCGCATCTTCAGCGAGATGCCGAACGTCGGCTTCAAGGACGAGGTCTGGCCGAAGTTCCTCCGCGAGAACGCGAAGCGGGTCTTCAACCTGTAAGCGCCCGGGCCCGGGTGGCTACCCCCCCCCGATCGGGCCAGTGAGCACAGCGAACTGGGCCGAACGACTCATCTCCGTCGAACCGGGGCCGATGGGGCGGTATGCCGGCAACACTGCTCCCCCAGCCCACCGGCCGCTTCGGGTCCGCCCGGAACCGCCATCGCCTCCTCGTTGTGGTCGCCATGACCCTGACGTCCTTCGCCCTCGCCTCGTGGCCCGCCCGACCGGCCGGCGCCGCGCCCCGCGCTGCCGCCAAGGTCGTCGACAGCGGGCGCCTGAGCGGCCTGCGGTATCACGTCGTCGCCCCCGGCGAAGGACTGAAGGGCATCGCGAAGACGTACGGCATCGCGGTCGCACAGATCCGCAGCGCCAACGGTATGACCAAGGACACCGTGTACGCCGGGGCCCGCCTCTTGCTCGACGAGCCGAACCCGGGGCGAATGAGACCGCCCTCGGGGTCCGGTCCGACGTCGACGTACACCGTGGTCGCCGGCGACACCGTCGCCCGGATCGCCAAGCGTCACAGCACCACCACCGATGGAATCGTCGTCGCCAACCAGTTGAAGTCGGCGAATCAGATCCGGATCGGACAGGTGCTGACGATCAGCGGCGGGCTGACGCCGGGAATGGTCTGTCCGGTTGCCGGCTCGACCTACGCGTTCGACTGGGGCTTCCCCCGCGCCGACGGCGCCCGGTTCCACGAGGGGATCGACATGATGGCACCGGCCGGGACCCCGATCCTGGCCCCGACCGATGGCAAGGTGACCTCTGGGTCGTCCAACGTGTCGGGCAAGTTCGTCACGCTGAAGGGGTCGAACGGCTGGCAGTACTACTCGGCGCACCTGTCGAAGACCGCCAAGGGCGGCAAGGTCGCTGCCGGTGACATCATCGGCTACGTCGGCAACACGGGTGACGCCAAGGGTGGCGCCCCGCACCTCCACCTGGAGATCCGGCCGCTGGACGGGCGTCCGATCAATCCGTACCCGGTGATCACGGCCGCCTGCGGGTGACGCCGGCCGGAGATTGACGGTGAAGGCGGCGTCGCTATACTAGAACACGTTCTAGTTTTTTCGTCGTTCTGACGCGATCAACGAGGCGAGGTCTGCCATGAAGCGTTCACCGTTCCCCGTCCCCTACGGCTGGTTCCAGGTTGGGTGGGCGACCGACGTCGCCGTCGGCGAGACCAAGCCGCTCCGCTACTTCGGCAAGCACCTCGTGCTCTGGCGCGACGAGGACGGCGGCGTCCACGTCCAGGACGCGTTCTTGCCCTCACCTCGGCGCCCACCTGGGCCACGGCGGCAAGGTCCTCGACTGCGAGATCGCCTGCCCGTTCCACGGCTGGCGTTTCGACGCGCAGGGTGCCAACACGCTCATCCCGTACAGCAAGCGCACCAACGCCAAGGGCAAGCTCCGCACGTTCCCCACGATCGAGCGCAACGGCCTCATCATGACCTGGTACCACCCCGACGGCGCCGAGCCGATGTGGGAGATCCCGATCGTCCCCGAGTTCAACGATCCCGACCAGTTCACCGAGATGGTCACCCGCATCTACCAGGTCGCGGCGCCGTGGCAGGAGCTCGCCGAGAACGGTGTGGACGCGGCCCACTTCCGGTACGTCCACAACACCGAGGAAGTGCCGGAGCTCGCCGGGTACGACACCGAGGGCCCCATCGCCCGCATGAAGTCGATCCAGAAGTTCCCCACACCCCGCGGCGTCGTCGACGGTTACATCAACTCCGATTCGTTCGGCCCCGGCCTCTCGGTCGTCCACTTCGGCGGCATCGTCGACACCATCCTCATGGGCTGCAACACACCCATCGACGACGAGCACTGCGAGATGCGGTTCAGCTTCACGGTGCGCAAGCTCGGCGACGCCGGCTTCGACACGACGGTCGGCGATGCGTTCGTCGCCGAGGTCGACCGGCAGGTCCGCGAGGACAAGCCGATCTGGGAGAACAAGGCGTACCTGCCCCGCCCGGCGCTGGCCGACACCGACGGCCCCGTGACCAAGTTCCGCAAGTGGGCGTCGCAGTTCTACGCCGAGGGCGTCGTCGATTCCCAGGACTTCTACCCGCCGAGCGACAGCTACCCCGCCGAGGACCTCGGCCTGTCTGCCAGCCAGAAGTACGGTTCCGCGCCGATCGCCTGAGCGACCGCCACGTCAGGTCCTATCGGTCCACAACGACCGAGTCACCGCGCTTGAGCGGGCGCTTCGGCGCCCACGGCTCGGTGACCATCACCTGCGCGACGCCAACCCCCAGCTCGACGAGGGTGTGCGCCACGTCGAGTGACGGAACGCCGGTCGCGATCACTTCGGATCCGAGCGCCGCGCCCAGCCCGGTGACCGAGCCAACGGCGCGGGACAATTCGACGTCGCCTCCTCGGATCGCTTCGACAACGCTCGGGTCGACCACGAGGCGGTCGGCGCCGAGCCGGACCAGGCCGGTCAACGCGACCGCCCCGGGACCTGTCGACCACACCGCCACGTGCACGCCGAGCTCCTGCAGGGTGGCGACGGCGGCCGCCAAGGCATCGGGATCCTGCGTTCCGGCGTCCACCAGTTCGACGCCGAACGGCGCGCCGGACAGTCCGACGGTGGTCAACCGCTCCCACAGGGCCTCCACCCCTCCGTAGGTCACGACGTCCACCGCGGACACCTCGAACCAGAGCCGGATCCCGGCCGGAGGGATCGTCCGACCGGAACGGCCGATCCCGGCCAGCGTCGCGTCGAGCAGACCGAACCTGCGGCCGGCGAACTCGGCGATGAGTCGGAGTTCCGAACCCTCGATCGGGTCGCCTCCGCCCACCGGGACTTGGGGCACGACCATGGCACCGACGATGGAACGGTCGACCAACGAGCGCTGCAACCGGACGCCGATGTCGATCGTGTCCCCGATCGTGCCGTCACGGAAGCTCGCCAGCGCGGCACGGGTCGCCTCGTCGAAGTGGACCGACCGCCCGCGGCCCGATCGTTTGGCCCGGAACATCGCGAGATCGGCCTCGGTGAGCAGCTGATCGATGCCGACCCCGGGCGCGCCGTGCACCACACCCACGCTGCACCCCAGCTCGATGCGTCGCCCGTCGACGGTGACGACTTCGAGGCGTTCGATGATCCGGGCGACCGCCAGGTCGACGTCATGAGCGGTCGCCCCGCCGAGGACGATCGCGAACTCGTCGCCGCCGAGTCGGGCGACGAGGCCCTCGAGCGGCGCGGCGGCCGACTCGAGCTCACCGGCCACCGCCACCAAGAGGAGGTCGCCGACCGCGTGCCCGTAGCTGTCGTTCACCGGTTTGAACCGGTCGAGGTCGACGAGGACGACCCACATCCCGTCGTCGGCGCGGAGGTCCACGAGCGACGAGAAGAGTCCACCGCGGTTGAGCATCCCGGTCAGGACGTCCTCGAGGGAGTCGAGCTCGCTCCGCCGCTGCGCACGCCGCGCTGCGACCACGAGCAGCAGGAGCAGGATCACCGCCGCTCCGACGACGGCCGCCGCCATGAGCAGCAGCAGCGTCGCCGTGTTGCGACTCTCGGCGGCACTGTCGTGGAGCGCCTGCGACCGGTCGGACGACTGGCTCGCGCCGAGGCGGGTGATCTCCCCGACCAGACGTTCGGTTTCGTCCAACACACCGCCGACCGCGAGCGGCGGGCCGTCGCCGCCGGCCGGCGTCAACGCGCCGAGCACGGACGTGACGAGCCCGGGATCGATCCCGCCGAGCAACCCGGAGAGCCCCGCTTCGATGGGCGCCGCCGCGATCGACGTCCCCACACCATGGACCAGATCGAGCTGGTCGAGCGACCAGCCGACGGTCCCGAGGTAGTCGGGACTCGGCGCCCGACTCCCCAGGTCCTCGACCAGTGGGTCGATCAGATCGGTCAGACGCTCCCCTGCGCCCGGACCGGCCACCCATCCCGACAGCGGGCCAGCAGTCAGGACACCGAGGCCGCCCGCCCCACCCAGCGTTCGGATCGCGATCCCGAACGACGTCCACGCCGGCGACGAATCCGGCCGGCTCGCGGCGGCGGCAACGGCGACGTCGGTCGCGATCCCCAACACGTAGAGGTACTCGGCGGCGCGATCGGCCGACGCATCCACACCGGCCAGACCGTCCTGGCCCGCACCCTCGACGAGACGGTTCTGCACCGGCAGGAGCTGGGTTCGGACCGACAACACGGGATCGCCGACCGCGATCGGTACGACCTCCACCGAGATCACGTCGCGAAGCTGCTCGGCGGCGACCCGCGTCTGCGGCGACGCCGGCGCTATCGGCACGCGCCGAGCCACCTCGGCCATGTCCACCTGCCACGTGTCGAGCACCGCCTGGAGGCGGGAAGGATCGATCACGTCGTCACCGGCGGCGCGGAACAGGTCCAGGTGCGCCAATTCCGTGACCCGCATCGCCTGCAGGCGAATGGCCGACAGTTCGACCAACTCGCGCTGCGCCAGCTGGGCGTCGCTGTCGGCACCGGTGCCGAACGCACCCCACACGAGTGTCGAGGCCGCGATGGCGGCGAGGAACAGCACCGCGAACAAACGGACCCGTCGAGGACGACCCGACGACGCGACGATCTTGCGCCGACCACCGCGGCGACGTTCGGTCAGCCCTGCAGGGGCGACGTTGGTTCGATGACGTCCGGCCAAGGTCCTCGTCCGATGGAAAGGTGGATCACCTTTCCATCGGACGATGGGGACCTCGGTCTGAGGATTCTCGTGGGGGGTTGCGGTGCCCCCCGACGAACTACGGCTTTTCGGAGGACACGACCCAGGTGGCGAAGAACTGCGCCGCACCACCGTAGGCCTGGCCGAGCGCCGTCTTCGCACCGTCGATCTGGTGCTCACCAGCAGTGCCACGAACCTGCATTGCGGCCTCTCCGAAGCGGAGCATGCCCGACGCACCGATCGGGTTGGTCGAGAGCACACCGCCGGAGCAGTTGACCGGAAGGTCGCCGTCGAGCTGGGTCACACCCTGCTCGGTGAGCTTCCAGCCCTCACCTTCCTCGCAGAAGCCGAGGTTCTCGAGCCACATCGGCTCGTACCAGCTGAACGGCACGTACATCTCGACGACGTCGATCTCGGCGCGGGGGTTGGTGATGCCGGCCTGACGGAACACGTCAGCAGCACAGTCCTTGCCGGCATCGGGAGACACCTGGTCACGACCGTTGGCCGTCGCCGGCTCGGACCGCATCGAGGTGCCGAGGATCCACGCGGGCGGTGTGCCCGTCGCAGCCGCGGACGCCTCGGCTGCTTCCTCGCCGGCGAGCACCATGGCGATGGCACCGTCGGAGCTGGGGCACGTCTCGGAGTACCGGATCGGCTCCCACAGCATGAAGGAGTCCTTCACCGTGTCGTAGGTGATGTCGGGCTCGTGCAGGTGGGCGTACGGGTTCTTGAGAGCGTTCAAGCGATCCTTGAGCGCCACCAGGATGCCGATGTCGTCGGGGGCGTTGGAGCGCCGCATGTACTCGCGGATGAACGGGGCGAAGTAGCCGCCAGCGCCGGCGACCAGCTGCTGCTGGAACGGGATGGGGAACGAGAGCGCCCACATGGCCTCCGAGCACGACTGCTGCTCCCAGGCGATCGTGAGCACACGCTCGCCGACGCCGGCCTGCACGTGGCTCGCCGCGACGATCGCCGTGGACCCACCCACCGAACCGGCGGTGTGCACGCGGAGGAGCGGCTTGCCGACGGCACCGATGGCCTCGGCGAGGAACCCCTCCGGCATCATGATGCCCTCGAAGAAGTCGGGGGCCTTGCCGATGACGATGGCGTCGATGTCGTCCATCGTCAGTTGTGCGTCGGCGAGCGCACGGAAGACGGCCTCACGGAGGAGACCGGCGAGGGACACGTCGCCACGAACGGCGGCGTGCTTGGTCTGACCGATGCCGATGACGGCTACTCGGTTGCCCATGTCAGGCTCCTTCCAGAACGGCGACGAGGTTCTGCTGCAGGAGGTGACCGCTCGTGGCTGTGGCCACTCCGCGGTCGACCTCGCCAGCCAGGATGCGGTTGGCCACCTCTCCGATGCGGAGGAGGCCGGCGGCCATCATCGGGTTGGCGGCGAGCGCACCACCCGATGGGTTGACCGACACGTTGTCGCCCAACCCGAGGGCCTCGACCAGCAACTGGTGCTGGTGGGTGAACGGGGCGTGCAATTCGGCGACGTCGATCTTGTCGTTGCCGACACCCGCCTTCTCGGCCGCGAGCTTCGCCGACGGCGCCGACGTGAGGCTCCGAGCGCCGAAGTTGTGGCTGTCGATGCGGTGGTCGAGGCCCGTGATCCAGGCCGGGCGGTCGGCCCAGTTGCGGGCACGGTCGCCGGCAGCGAGGACCACGGCGACACCACCGTCGGAGATCGGGGCGCAGTCGTGACGACGCAGCGGATCCGACACGAAGTCGGAGGCCAACAGTTCGTCGACGGACGGGGAGCCCTGCAGCTGGGCGTTGGGGTTGCTGCGGGCCGCCTCGCGGGACTCGTGGGCGATCTCGGCCATGCGCTGCTCGGTGATGAGACCGGCGTCGAGCATCTGACGGGCCTGGAGGCCGGCCATCGCGATCGCGTCGGGCCACAGCGGCTGGTAGTAGTACGGGTCGAGCTGGCGGCTCAGCACGAGGGGCAGGTCGCCGGGCGAGCTCTTGCCGTAGCTGTACACGAGGGCCGTGTCGGCGTGGCCGGACTGGATCTTGACCCAGGCCTCGTACAGCGCCCAGGCACCGTCCATTTCGACGTGGCTCTCCGCGATCGGCGGCCAGGCGCCGACGGCGTCGAGGGTCATGACGAAGCTGAACGCCTGACCGGCGAGGTAGTCGGAACTCCCCGAACAGGTGAAGTCGATCTCGCCCTTCTGGACGCCGATCTGCTCGAGGGCCCGCTGGATGATCGGCTGGATCAGCTCGACCTCATTGCGCTCGATGACCGCACGGGTGTGCGGATCCTGGGCGACGCTCACGATCGCGACGTCGCGGGGTGCCTTCTGAAAGGTGCTTCCTGAACCGCTGGCCATCACATGTGTCCCTTCAGGCTCTCGGCGGGCACATCGGGCTCGTCGATGGGCCGCCACCACTTGATCGATTCGAAGCTGGGCGCCAGCTGGTCGTCGTCGACCCAGACGGGCTCGACGCGCATGCCGATGCGCACCTGGTCGTGGGGGATCTCCTGGATCGGCCCGTAGACGGACACCGACGCGCCGTCGAGGAGGACCAGCGCCGAACAGAACGGGGTGGGCGGTGCATTGGTGCCGAACCCGATATGGACCACACAGAACGAGGCGACGCTTCCCTTGTGAGGGAGCTCCACCTGCTCGGTCGTGGGCAGGCCCTCGGCGGGCGACATGCCCCGCGGCGGGACGTACACATCGCCGAGCACGGCCGAGCGCTCGCCCAGGATCTTCTTCTGAGCGAGTCCGCGAAGGAAGCGGGTGGGCGCCAGACCGGGGATGTAGTCGTAGGTGATCGACGCGGGGAGCCGGACCCGCTGGATGGGCTCCACACCATCGAGTTCGGCGATGGCCGAGGCGTCGATCGCGGGCTGGGACCAGAGGCCCTCGGGGATCACCCCGTAGATGTCGGTATCGGTCATGCGCTCAGCTCCCGGCGAGTTCGAAGTAGGCGATGTCGGTCACGGCGCCACTGCGCTCGTCGGCCCAGTGGGCCTTGACGCGGGCGCCGGTGCTCACGGCCTCGGGCCCGGAGGCGGCGACGACGTGCAGGATCGCGGTGTCGGCGCCGTCGAGCTTGATGAGCGCCAAAGCGTGGGGGGCGTCGAGCGCCTGCTGCGCGGGGCGCCGGCACCCACGACCACGAGGTGATCGTGCCCTCGTCGGACACCTTGACCAACTCGGTGAGCGGCTCACCGGTGGTCGGGTCGTACTCGACCGGGGGGCAGATGACACGGCCGTCGACGCCCTTGATGCCGACGACGACCTGCTTGGTCAGCCCGGTGTAGAACGCGCCGATCACCGGACCGGTCGTCCGGTTGAACGGGTACTCGATGGCCAGATCCGCCCGGAGCAGGTCGGCAGGCACCGCTGGTTTCCCCACAGCATCTCCCCTTCGATCATTGCGGTCCGCACAGGTTGCGGCCGACGAGAACATGTCGGGCGGAATATTAGAACAGATTCTAGTTTTGGCAATTCAGCCCGTCGGGCCGTCGGGCGACCGCTGCGAGAGCTCCGGGCGCAGGGGGCCGAGCCGCCGGGCCGCGACACAACCGACCCAGACCCCCGCCGAGTACGCCATGTCATCGGCGAGGCCAAGGGCCACCCAGGCGGGCAGGGCGAGCGCCGGCCGGCGGTCGCGCCACGTCAACAGTGGGTGGACGAGGGCGGCGACGGCCGCGAGGCGACGGACTCGTCGACTCACCAGGCCCAGCGCGAGCGTGATCGGGAACCACGGACGGATCACCGCCAGGGCGAGCTGACGAGCGAACCCGACGTGGCCACGCAGCACCAGGCGGGCCGAGAGTTTCCATGCGTCCGGTACCTCGCCGAGCCGCTGAGCCAGGGCCCGCACCGTCCACCCGGTGAGCCCCGCAGCGACAACAGGATGCCCCGCTGCCACTGCCGCCACCACCGCAGCGGACCACGAAGCGCCACGCACCGGCGGCAACGCTCCAGGATGTCGCGCGTCGAGCACTGCTGCGGAGCGGCCGTAATCGAACCGGCGCCGCAGCATCGGCCCGAGCTCGGAGCGGCCGACGTGGGTCACGACCGATGCCGGCTCGTAGCGGCACCGCCATCCGGCTTCGACGAGACGCCACACCAGGTCGACGTCCTCCCCGACATCCAGCGCCTCGTCGAATCCGCCGACCTCCTCGAACGCCTCGGCTCGCACAACGAGCGCTGCCGCAGGGACGTACGACACGCGGGTGCCGGAGCGGATCGGCGCCGGATCCGGCCCGAGGTCGAGCGGCGAGTTCGCTGCCTCGAACCGGTCGACCAGACCCGGGCCGGCGCGATGGGCGACCCGTGGCGCGACCAGGCCGCACTCGACATCGCCGACGTGTCCCACGAGGGCAGTCCAGCAATCAGGCGAGACCTCGATGTCGGAGTCGACGAAGGCCACGAGCATCGGACGGGGTTCGAGGGCCCTCCAGCCCGTCATTCGCGCTGCTGCCGGGCCGCCAGAGATCGCCCGCCGCACGACGGCTGCGCCGTGACGCTCTGCCACCACCGCGTGCGCCGCCGGATCGAGCGACCCGTCGTCGACGACGATGATCCGCGTCGCTCCTGACGCAACGAGCGCTGCCAGGCACCGCTCGAGCGCAACCGCCCGGTCCCGAACCGGCACGATCACGGCCGGAAGCGACCGGTCCTCGAGGTCCGGGACCGGGTGGGCCATCGCCGCGTCGACCAGGCGGTCGACGAGCTTGCGCTCCGCCGGGCCAGCGGGATCGCATCCCTCGCGACGCCAACGCGCCACGAGGGCACCGCCCGCCTCACTCAGTCGCAACAACTTCGTCGGGTCGCCGCCGAGCAGCGCCCGGCCGCCGTGCAGGAACTCGACCGACGGGTCGAGCCGGTACCTCACCTCATCAGACGGTCATGCCGCCGTCGATCGGCAACACGATGCCGGTGACGCCACTGCTCTCGGGCATGCACAACCACGAGATGCCGGCCGCGATCTCGTCGGGCCGGAGATTGCGGCCGATCGTGTGGTGCACCGCGAACTCCTCGATCGACTCGAGGCCGTACAGCCGACCGGACGCCTCGAGGATCGCTGTCTCGGTCGAGCCGGGAGCGATGGCGTTGGCCGTGATGCCGCGCCGACCGAGCTCCAGGGCGAGCGAACGAACCAGACCGACGACCCCGTGCTTCGCCGCCGTGTAGTCGGCGATGGTGGGATTGCCGCGCATGCCGGCAGCCGACGCGATGGCGACGAACCGACCCCGTCGCGGCCTGGGGCGCTCGAGCATGGCCGGGATCGTCGCCTTGGCGGTGCGCCAGACGCCCGTGAGGTTGATGTCGATGTTGACGAGGAACGCCTCCTCGGAGATGTTCCAGGCCGGATCGCCACCGCCCATGATGCCGGCAGCGGCGACCGCCACATCGAGCCCGCCGAACTCGTCGACTGCGGTGCGCACCGCGGCGTCGAGCTCGTCCTGACAACGGACGTCGGCGACGACGCCCACCGCGTGCTGTCCACACGCTGCGACCGACGCATCGAGATCGGCCTTCGTCGCCATCGGGTACGGCAATGGCGAGATGTCGGCACAGATGTCGACCAGCACGACGGAGAAGCCGTCGGCCGCGAGGCGGCGGGCAGTGGCCGCTCCGATGCCGCGGGCAGCACCCGTGACGAGGGCGACGGGTCGGTCGGTGGCGGGCAGCTCAGTCATCGGCCCAGCGTGCCACTTCGGCGGCGAGGCGGGCGACCAGATCGTCGACCAGCCGCGCACCTTCCTCCGCCGACGCACCCGTCGGGTCGCCCAGCACCCCGCTCGGGCTGACGGCGACCACGCCGCCGGCGACGATCTCGGCCTCCATCTCGGCCCACGGTCGGGTATCGCCCGGCGCGGCCAACTCGATGCGGACCACCTCGGGCGCGATCGCCAGGAGGATCGACGTCTCGGTGCGTCCGGCGTGCGCGTCGCCCCCGGGGAAGGAGCAGCGGGCGATCATCGACCGCCGACCCTCGGCGCGGAGACGGGCGTCGGCGCTTCGCAGGGCCACGCTGTTGCCGCCGTGGGCGTTGAGCCAGACGACGCCCGCGAACGCATCGGCAGACCGCCCGATCTCGAGGACCATCTCCACGAACACCGCCGCTCCGACCGACAGTGTCCCGGGAAAGCCGGCGTGCTCACCCGAACGCGCCGATCGCCACGGTCGGGGCGACGACGAGGTCGACACACGTCGCCCACCGAGACGTTGCGCCACCTCGGTGGCGATACGGGCATCGGTGTCGAGCGGCAGGTGCGGACCGTGCTGCTCGGTCGACCCGAGCGGCACCACGAGCGTGGGCCGCCGCTCCCCCACCTCGGGCCACGTCATCTCGCCCAGCGGCCGCGTTTTGTCCTGCAGTTCAATCGGCAAACCGAACGGTTTGCAGGGCAAACGGTCGGGGCTCAATCGAGATAGCCCCGCACACGGAGCTGGCCGACGATCTCGGCGGCCGCAGCGGCAGGGTCGGCCTCGACGCGGCGGGGAGGTGTGCGCTCGACGAGGGCGCCGGTGAGTTCGACGATCCGCGACAGGGCACGGTCGCCGTGCGGTGCGGGAAACGCTCGGGCCCGGGGCCGAACCGGAGAGGTCGACCCCACCTCGACGCGGCCGGGGCTCGTCACCGGCGCAGTGTCGTGGTCCGGCCCCGGAAGCGACTTCGCAGCGAGCACCTGGCGCAACGACGCACGACGGAGAAGCGCGACCGAGCCCTCCACCGAGATGACGATCGGGCCGTCCCAACGAACGTGCTCACGTCGGCCACCGTCCAGGCGACGGACACCGCTGCGACCGTCGTTCGCGACATCGGTGAGCCCCAGCGCCTGCGGCCAACCGAGGCCATGGGCGGCGAACGACGGCACCGAGCCGGAGCCGCGGTCGAGACTGTGGTCGCCGGCTACCACGAGGTCGACGTCGCCGAGCCGATCCACCGCAGCGGCGATCGTCGCACCGATTGCCGATGAGGGAAGGTCGTCGTCGGCCGGGATGTGCAGCAGGGACTCCGCCCCGCTCGCTGCCAGCTGACGCAACGCGTCGTTCGCGACGGCGGGCGCGACCGAGATCAGCACGACGCTGCCGCCGCGCCCTTCGGCGAGCCGGAGACCCACCTCGAGCGCGGCCTGGTCGCTGTCGGAGAACCCCGACCGCCGGGGTTCGGTGGTGACCACTCCGGTGAGCGGGTCGATCTCGGGGTGCAGGTCCACCCACTTCACACACACTGCGATCGTCGACATGGCAGCGATCAGGAGGCCTTGAAGACGACGCCGTGCCCACCCTCGGGGTAGGTCCAGGTGATGGCGCCCTCGGTGTTGCAGACCATGTAGCAGGTACCGCACTCGAAACACTGCTCGTAGTTGAAGAGGATGCCGCCGTCGGACACGGGCACGAACAGGTTCGCCGGGCAGGCCGTGATGCACGCCTTGGTGGTGCACCCACGGCACGAGTCACCGTCGACGGTGATGTGGGCCTTCTCGTGCACGCGGAACTCCACGAGGTCCATCCGATGCTCGAAGCTGATCTCCGGGTAGTCCTGATGCCGTCGCTCCACGCTCATCCGTACCCCTTCAGACCCGTGATGCCGTCCTTCGCGAGGTCACGCAACTTCACGCCGGCCGCTTTGATCTCGGACCGGACGATCGCGTTGAACCCCGGCTTCGGTCGAGGGTTCTCGACGGTGAAGATCCGCTCGGCGACGTTGCACGCCAGTTGCGGATAGATGCTCTGGACGCGTTCGCTCATGATCAGGTCGGCGACACCACGGAGCTTGCGGTGGTCGGCCAGCACGAAGTTCGTCTCCATCCGCTGGCGATAGCCGGCGAGACCGGCGTCGGACGTGTCGCCGCGGCGCAATGCGTCGACCGCTGCCTGTCCGGCGGCGATGCCCGAACCGATCGCGAAGTTGACACCTTCGAGCCAGATGCCGGCGGCCAGGCACATGGCTGCGGCGTCACCTGCCACCAGCATGCCGTCGCAACTCAGCTCGGGCATCATGTTGAACCCGCCCTCGGGGATCAGGTGGGCGCTGTACTCCTTGACCTCACCACCCTCGAGAAGCGGAGCGATCGACGGGTGGGCCTTCACCCCGGCGATGATCTCCTCGGGGCGCTTGCTCTGTGCACCCAGTGCCGTCACCTGCAACACGACGCCGACTGCCACCGTGTCGAGGTTCGTGTAGAGGAACCCTCCGCCGGGGATGCCCTCGGTGCACCCGATCATCTCGAAGTCCGCCCCCTCGAGCCCTCGCAGGCCGAAGCGCTCGTCGATCGTGTCCTTGCCGAGCGAGATCGTCTCCTTCACCCCGACGGTGTAGTGCTCCGGCTCGATGTGGGAGAAGAGCCCGGCTTCCTTCGCGAGGAACGAGTTGACGCCGTCGCAGGCGATGACGACGTCGGCGGTCAGATCGCCGTCGGGACGGTCGGTGCGCACGCCGACGACGCGGGTGCCCTCGCGGAGGAGGCCGGTCGCCGTGGTCGAGCAGATGAGCTCGGCGCCCGCAGCGACCGCGTGGCCCGCGAGCCAGTTGTCGAAGTCGGGACGGTACGCCGTCGCACCGTTGTAGGGCGCCTCACCCCAGGTCGTGGTGCGGTAGTCGATGGTCATCGCCTGCGTCGGCGTCATCATCATGGTGGCCCGACGGGTGACCCATCGCTGGATCGGGGCCTCCTCCCACCAGTTGGGGATGATGCCGTCGAGGATGCGGCCGTAGATGACCCCGCCGTACATGTTCTTGGAGCCGGGGAACGGGCCCCGTTCGAGGAGCGCCACCGACTTGCCGGCGCGGGCGAGCGCAATCGCAGCGGCCGAGCCGGCAGGCCCGGCACCGACGACGATGGCGTCGAAGTCGCGATCAGTCACGGGCGACTCCGAGCAGGGTTGCCAGCTCGTCGAGCGTGGCGTTGGCGTCGGCGACGATGGCGAGATCGGCCATGGCCATCATCGGACAGTGCGGGTCGGTGTTGACCGAGATGATGTGTTCGGGGTGACCGAGGCCGGCGGTGTGCTGCACGGCGCCGCTGATCCCGAACGACAGGTACAGGTCGGGATCGACGACGACGCCGGTGGTGCCGATCTGGCGGTCGTGGGAGACCCAGCCGGCGTCGGTCACGACACGGGTCGCACCCATCGAGGCCCCGATCGTCTCACCGATCGCGGTGAGCTGCGTGAAGCGCCGATCGACCGGATCGGCGTCGGTCGCGCCGATCATCATGCCGGCACCGCCGCCGACGATGCGCGGCGACTCTGCCAGGTCCATGGTCGCGGCATCAGGCGGTTCGATCTCGGAGACGACAGCATCGCGGAGCTGATCGTCGAGCACGAGATCGAGCGCCACGGCGCGCACGGCATCGCCGTGGCCACGCTCGACTCCGCGCCCACCCGGCTGGAGTGTCGCGACGAACGGGCCGTGGGGGTGCACGGCGCGCTGCACTGCGCCGCCCCACCCGAGCACCGTCGCGCTCGTACCGGTGACGCTCACGGCATTGCCGATCAGCGGCCGACCGGACTCGGCGGCGACGCGGGCGGCGAGGTCGCGGCCATCGGGAGCGGCCGGAAGGAGCACCACGCCCGCCGAGTCCACCAGCGTCGACAGGGCTGCTGCCCAGCGGGCGGGGGCGAAATCGCCGACCTCGGCCAGCTGCACCACCGCCGCCACGCCGGCGAGGTCGCCGGCCGCGCTGCCCAGCTGCGAGCCGATCAACACGATGTCGGCATCACCGATCGCGAGCGCCTCGGCGACGGTCTCGGCCGCGCCGGCGGGCAACACACCGGCGCGCACCGGCACGATGGCGAGGGGGCGACCGGACATGGCAGCAGGTTACCCGCACCCTCGCGACCCCTCGCCAGCCGGGAAGGAGGGCACCAGCGTCAGCGGCCTCCGAGGTACTTCAGGGCCTCGCGCTTGGTGACGCCCGACATGTGGTCGAGGCGGGGCTCGACCCAGCTCCACACGAGATCGGGCCGCTTCCGGGATGTGTCGCGCAGGATCCATCCGATGGCCTTCCGGATGAAGAACTCCTTCTCGTGCAGCATCGAGTCGGCGTACCGGCAGAAGCGGTCCCAGTCGCCGCCGCCGGAGCGCAGGTCCTCGAGCAGGGCGAGCATCGCCGACCGCCGGATCCAGAAGGAGTCGGGGTCGGCGGCCCACCGGTCGAGCACCGGCCCCGTCTCGCCGGGAAACCGGCGGACGATCGAGCCCACGACCTTGGCGGCGAGTGCGTCGACGATGGCCCAGGTCTCGCCGTCACGGAGCATCGCCTCGATCAGCTCGAGGTCCTCGGGAAGGAGGACGGCGTGACGGAGCGACAGCACCTCGACCGCGGCGCGGCGCGCGTCGAACGACGGATGCTCCCAGCAGACCTCGGTGACAGCGACCACGTCGACACGGTCGTCCACGGCGTGCTGCTTCACCGCAGCGGCGACGACCTTCCGAGCGACGGGAACCGTCACCCCCAGGAACTCGCGTTCGGACTTGAGGTACGCCTGCTCCTGTACAGCGCGGACCGGGTCGGCGTGGACGGCGAACGCCGACATCACGTCACCGAGGAACTGCTCAGGGGAGACGTCCATCGGGACATCGTTCCACGCCAACGACGGGCCCGGTCTGAACCGCAGCGCACGATTTCCGTGGGCAGGCTCAAGGGGTCCTCGCTACAGCGGCGTCGCGACCTCGGATCGGGGCACCCAGGCGCAGTTGACCCGCCGCGAACTTCCTCTAGGAAATCCCGCCGAAATCGGCCACGATGTCCCCCCATGCCGAACACCGGGACCGCCGCCGCCGCTGAGGAGACCGTCGTCGACCTGCGCGAACCGCAGCGGCCGGTCCGCCTGCGGAGCGAGTCGGGTCGACCCGGCCTGTCGATGGTCTACGGGGGCGGCGGAGCCGTCGGGATTGCCTGGCACGTCGCGGTGATCGACGCCCTTCGCGACGCCGGTCTCCCGGTGCGGGAAGCACCGTCCATCGGCACCAGCGCCGGCTCTTGGGCGTGCGGCGCGGCGCGACTCGGTCTCGGCTTCGAGGAGTTCGCCCGTTTCGGTGAGCTCAACCTCCCCGATCGCCGCCCCGGTCTCCTGGCGGGCATGGCCCGGGAGATCTTCGGGGCCACCCGCGCCGACGACGTGCGCGTGTCGGTCACGGCGTTGCCGACGATGCGTCGCCATCTCCTCGACGCCCGCCGTCACGACCTCGCCGATCTGATCGCGGCATCGTCCGCCGTGCCCGGCGTGTTCGCCCCCCACCAGATCGCCGGCACGCAGTACGTCGACGGCGGTGTTCGCTCGATGGCGTCGGCCGACACGGCCGCCGATGCCGACATCCTCGTTGCCAGCCTGCCCATCGCCGGTCCGCTGTTCGGCCCCGTCGGCCGGGCGTTCGAACGCACCACCCGACGGGCACTGGCCCGCTGGCGAGCCCGCCACGACGGCACCACCATCGTGCTGCGCCCCGGCCGCGAGTTTGCCTCGGCGGTCGGCCGCAACCCCGGCGCCATGATGGACGTCGAACTCGCGAAGACGCTGTACCCGATCGCCTATTCGACGGTGGCTCGGCGCCTCGACACCCGGCTCACGCAGCTCCACGCCGCCACCGTCTGAACCGGACCGGCAGTCAGATGGCGGCGCCAGCGCGTTCGCCCTCGACGACCGCGGCGTGGGCCCGTCGCGGTGCGACGCAGTCGCCGACCCGCTCGACCGCGACGCCGGCGTCGCGCAGTTCGAGGTAGAGCTCCTCGACGGGATCGGCCGGTACGGCGAGCACCATCCAGTCGGCGACGCGCTGGCGCATCTGGCCCGTCGGGTGGTGCTGGAAGTCGATCGTGTGGGTTCCCTCGGCGTCGGTCACGCCCATGGGCACCAACTCGGTCGACTGCACGATGCCCTTGGCGCCGGCACGGATCCACCAGTTCTCCATGTCGAGCGTGATGCCGAGATCCTGGCCGACGACCATGCCGGGAGTGATCACCTCGACCGAACAACCCCGGTCGGCGAGCAACTCGGCCACCGACGTGGCGTGATGGAAGCCGATCTCGTCGAGGACGATGACCGAACCGGTCGGTTGGGCACGACCCTCGAGCACGTCACGCACGTCGACGATCCACTCGGCGTCGCCCGGCGCCCACCACGGTCGGGCGGCACGGGCACCGGTCGCAATGACCACGCGGTCAGGGTTGCGACGACGGATCTCGGCGGCGTCGGCCTCGACGCCGTACTCGACCGCGACCCCCAGTCGTCGGCACTCCGAGACCTGGTTGCGAACGAGGTCGCCGAACTCGGCCCGGTTGGGCACCGAAGCCGCCAGGCGCACCTGGCCACCGGCCTCGGTCGCCCGTTCGAGCACGGTCACCCGGTGACCGTTGCGTGCAGCGGCGATCGCCGCCTGCAACCCGGCGGGACCAGCGCCCACGATCAACACCGAACGCGGCGCCCGCGTGAGGCGCACCGATCCGACCCCCTCGGACTCACGGCCCGTGCGCGGATTCTCGATGCAGCCGAGCCAGCGGTTGAGGCCCATACGCCCCACGCATTCCTGGTTGCACGACAGGCAGAGACGGGTGTCGTCGGTGTATCCGGCCCGCGCCTTCTTGGCGAAGTCGGCGTCGGCGATCTGACCCCGGACGACACCGACCAGGTCGCAATGGCCCTCCTGCAGGGCTCGCTCGGCCTGGATCGGGTCCTTGAACCGGCCGACGCCCACGACCGGCAGGTCGACCACCTTGCGGATCGCGGACGGGATGAACATGGCGTAGTTCGGCGGGATGTGCATCGACGCCTCGATCATGAACAGCGACGCGGTCGCGACGCCGATCGAGGTGTTGATGTAGTCGACCTGACCGGTCGCCTCCACGATGCGGGCGATGCCGAGCGCATCGTCGATCGTGGTGCCGCCCTCGATCAGTTCGTCGCCGCAGATGCGCACGCCGAGTGCGAGCCCCGGGCCGATCGCGGCGCGAACGGCTGCGACGATCTCGACGAGGATGCGCGCCCGGTTGTCGAGCGAGCCGCCGTAGTCGTCGGTGCGCTTGTTGGTCGCGGGCGAGAGGAACCCACGGACAATCGAGCTGTGCGAGCACTGCAGCTCGATGCCGTCGAACTCGCCCTCACGACAATGGCGGGCGACCTGGGCATAGCTCTCGACGATCTCGGCGATCTCGTCGACGCTGACGGCCTTGGGTACCTCACGGAAAAGCGGGTCGGGAACGGCCGACGGGGCCCACACCGGCAGGCGGCTGAACATCGACGAGGCCTGGCCGCCGTTGTGGTTGATCTGGGCGAAGATCGGCGTGCCGTGACGATGGACTGCCTCGGTGATGCGCCGGTACCCGTCGATGACCGCCGGGTTGAAGCCGTGGATCAGCTTCTCGTACGGCCAGTCGGTCGGGTGGGTCGAGTGCTCCTCGGTGATGATGAGCCCGGCGCCGCCGGCGGCGCGTTCCTCGTAGTACGCCACGTGCTGGTCGGAGGGATGGCCGTCCTGGGTCGCGTAGTTGGTGAGATGCGCCGAGAACACGATCCGGTTCTTCAACGTCACCGGCCCCAGACGCAGGGGTGACCACAGCATGCGTTCCGACATCGATGGTCAGGCTACGAGCGCTTGCTCGTCCGCTGCGACTCGACGCGTCCGCCACCCCGGGAGGCGCAGTCGTTCCAGAGGGAGAAACGCCACGAGGCAGATCGTGTGCGGCAGGAAATGGATGCCGATCGCGAGCCAGGTGAAGAGGTGGAGGAAGAAGAACCCCGGGAGGATCACGCGACGGATCTTCGGGTTCCGGCTCAGGGCCACGATCGACACGACCTCGAAGACGATGAAGCCCCACTGGCTGACCCGCAGCAACTCCCCCTGCTGGGCGAGGTGCGAGCCCAGGCTGGTGCCACGCCGGATGATCGCCCGGGCGAACGTCGCCTGGTTCGCCCACAGCCACCCCGACTTGTCGATCTTCGAGATGGCCGACAGCGGGTACGCGAGCACGAACACGACCTGCACGGTCCGCAGCGCCCACCCCACCATCCGGTCGGCGCCGGCCCCGACCCCGGGGACGACGACGAGGGTGAACAGGGCGACGACGATGGTGAGCTTGTCGTGGTCGACCTTGGACCACGAGAACGCCCAGATCACCCAGAGGGAGAAGGCAGCGAACACGACCGCGTTGGCGGCACGCGCCGCATGCCGGGCGACAGCGCTCGTGTCGGGTCGAGCGACAACGATCGCCACCACGGCCGCAACTGTCAGGACCACCCGCAGCAGCGTCATGGTGCCGGGCGTCGGCGCCGGGATGGAGAGCACGCGGGCGATCCACATCGGCTGCCAGAACAGCCGCGGCGCCGTGGCGTGGCCGACCGCCCACTCGTCGATGAACCAGACCGTGACGAGGACGGTCGCGTAGATCACGCGGGCGAAGTACCGCATCCGGGTGCGATCCATCGGCTCGTACCAGTACGCCTCCCACCAGACCGAGAACCGGGTGCCGACGCTCGTCATCGTCGCCGCCTCATCGACCGAGCCCCGGCCAGGGCGGGGCCAACGGACGGTCACGCTCGGCTCGTGGTCCGGTCCACTCCGGAGCGGCCCAGTCGCCGATGACCGTGGGAACCGGCTCACCCGCCTTCTCGCCATTGCGCATCTGTGTCGTGGTGACGACGACCTGCAGGTGGATGAGCGGCGGACGGCTCGGGTGACGCTCGTTGTAGGCAGCGGCGAGGTCGGCAACGCGTTCGGTGGTGACCCAGCGGTTCCACGGGGTCTGTTCCTCGAGTTCGGCGCGACGGAGTCCGAATGCGTCGGCGTACAGCACCAGGTGACCGGCGGCCGTGTCGCCCTGGAGGCGCATCGCCCGCACGACCCCGTCGGGGTTGTTGCCGACCGAGAACATCCGAAGGGGCGCAAACGGCCACGCATCGTCGGTGAGCACGAACCCGCCGAGCACCGACAGGCCGATGACGACCACCGAAACGTAGGACCAGAACCGCTTCATCAGTGATGAGTGGACCGGGGCATCGGCACACCGTCGCTGATGCGCACCGACCCGTCGAGCGCTGCAACTGCGAGACGCCCCTCGCGAACCGCTTCGAGCACGGTCCTCGGTGCGACGGCATCGCCGGCACGGACCACGGTGCCCGTCGACGAACCATCGAGCTCGCGGAACAGCGCTTCGTCGGGCAGGCGATGGGCACAGTCGATCAGCACCGCTGCCTTCAGGTTGCGCTGCGCGCCGGTGAAGCGATCCTCGAGGACGACCGTGCCCTTCTTCACCGAGCGCAGGATGCTCCGACGTTCGAGGACGACCCCCGCCTGTTGCAGGCGGGCGTTGGCCGGAGCGAGATCGCCGGAGCGGCTGAGCTCGTTGCCCACGATGTTGTCGGGCGTCGCCAGGGTGACCGCCCGGCCCTCCCAACCGAGCTGTTCGGCGATCGACACGGCGATCGGTCCGCCGATCGGATCCCAGACGACGATCGGGCCCGCCGGCAGCAAGGAGCTCCCCGCGTTCAGGTACTCGGCGGCAGTCAACACGACCGCCGCCTTGGTCGCCGGGACCGACAGGGGCGACGCGACCGAACCGGTGGCGACGATCACCGCCGAGGAGTCGCCGAGCTCAGCGGCCTCGACCGGGTGACCCGTCTCGATCTCGACGCCGAGCCGACGACACTCCGCGTCGAGCCAGTCGGCGAAGAGCGCCAGGCGGGCTCGACCGCTGCCCGCCGATGCAGTGCGCAGCATGCCGCCGGTCGTCGGTGCCGCCTCGACGAGGCGAACCGCTGCACCCGAGGTGACTGCGACCCGGGCGGCCTCGAGACCGGCGACGCCGCCACCGACGATCGTGACGGCTGTCGTCGATCCCGCCGGTTCGGGTTCGGTCAGCTCGTGACCCGTGCGCGGATCGACGACACAGGTGACGATCGGGTTCCGGGCATCGCGGACCATGCAGGTCTGGTTGCAGAGGATGCAGGGACGAACCCGCTCGGGCGTGCCGGCGGCCAGCTTCGCGACGAGATCGGCGTCGGCGATCTGAGCGCGGGTCATCTCGACCGCATCGCAACGGCCCTCGGCCACCGCCCACTCCGCCTGGCCCGGATCAACGATCGAGCCCTGAGCGATGACCGGCACCCGGTCGCCGTGGGCGGCTCGCACCGCGGCGCGCACGAGGCCGGCGAGGTCGAGGTTGAACCCCGGGTCGACGTGGCCGTCGGGTCGGGTCGCCGCCGACGAGAAGATCGCACCGCGGACGACCGTCACGTAGTCGGCGTCGGTGGCGAGGTCTGCTGCGAGTTCAGCGCCCGCCTCGGGCACGATGCCGGCCCAGGGAGCGAGCTCGTCGCAGCTGAGTCGCAGCCCCAGCACACGGTCGGCGCCGATCGCCGAGCGCACGTCGGTGAGGACACGGCGAGCCAACGCCGAACGGTCGGCCCATTCGTCGCCCCGCTGGTTGGTGAGCCCCGACAGGAACTGGCGGAGCAGCGAGAACTGGCCGACGTTGATCTCGACGCCGTCGCACCCGGCCGCCACCGCCGCCGTCGCCGCTGCCACGAACCCGGCAACCAGCTCATCGATGTCGCCGGGTTCCATCGACTTCGGCACTTCGCGGGTGTTGACCTCGGGTACACGCGACGGCGCCCACAGGGGCATCTGCGAGTACGCGGTGGATCCCTGGCCTCCGCTGTGACCCAGCGCCGCGATCACGAGCGCCCCCTCGGCCTGGCACGCCGCGGCGATCGCCGACCAACCCGGGGCAGCAACCGACGCAAGGGGGCAACGCTCGTAGGGCCAATCGGTGACGTGGACCGACGCCTCTTCGACGACGATCACGCCGGCACCACCGGCAGCACGCCGCCGGTAGTAGGCCACGTGTCGCTCGCTGAACGCCCGGCCCTGCGCGAGGTTGGTCTCGTGCGGTCCGAAGACGATGCGGTTCGGCGCAGTGCGCGACCCCAGGACGATCGGCTCTAGAAGGCTCACGCGACGGCTCTGGTCACTGGAACGAGACGGGCTTGCTGGTCAGTGCCACAGGCGAGCCGGACCGACGGGAGTGGTCGACCGTCGACACCGGCGCGTTGCCCGGGGTGAGCGCGGCGAGCAGCGGCTCGGCATGACCCTTGACGCACTCGGGATCGGGATCGTCGAGCTCGAGGCCGACGAAGAACTTCGATGCCATGCAGCCGCCCTGGCACGCGTCGTAACTGCCGCACGAGCCGCAGGCGCCCGGCGACGACGGCTCCCGAAGCGACAGGAACAGGTCGGATTCGCGCCACACCGACGTGAACCCGCCGTCGTCGCGGACGTTCCCGGCGAGGAACTCGTCGTGGATCACGAACGGGCACGCGTACACGTCGCCGACCGGATCGATGAGACAGACGACTCGGCCGGCGCCGCAGAGGTTGAGCCCGGGAAGCGCCTCACCGAACGCCGACAGGTGGAAGAACGAATCGCCGGTGAGCACCTCGGGACGGTCCTTCAGCCAGAAGTACAGCTGCCGCTGCTGCTCGTTGGTCGGGTGCAGGTCGTCCCACGAATCGGCGCCGCGGCCCGATGGGCGGAGACGGGTCACCCGGAGCTGGGCACCGTAGGAATCGGCGATGGCCTTGAACTCGTCGAGCTGGTCGACGTTGTGCCGGGTCACCACGATGCTGATCTTGAACGGGCCGAACTCCGCGGCCCGAAGATGCTCCATCGCCTGGCGGGCCGCAGCGAACGAACCCGTGCCACGGACCGCGTCGTTGACGTCGGCATCGGCACCGTCGATCGAGATCTGGATGTCGAGGTAGTCCATCGACGCAAGACGACGGGCGCTCTCGGCGGTGATGTAGCTGCCGTTCGTCGAGAACTTCACACCGACGTGGTGCTCGTTGGCGTAGTCGAGGATCTCGAAGAAGTCCTTGCGGATCATCGGCTCGCCGCCGCCGATGTTCACGTAGAACACCTGCAGCCGTTCCAGCTCGTCGATGACGGCGAAGCACTCCTGGGTGCTGAGCTCGCGAGGGTCGCGCCGACCCGACGAGCTGAGGCAGTGGGTGCACGCCAGGTTGCAGGCGTAGGTGAGTTCCCACGTGAGACAGATGGGGGCGTCGAGCCCGCGCTTCATGTCGTCGGTGAGCGTCGAACGACGCGGCGCCGGCGGCTGCACCGCGATGACGGGGATCGAGCTACGAGCGGGCACGGATCATCTCCGAGGATTCGAGGGCGGCGAGCGCGGTCTGGAAGGACGGCCAACGTCGGGCGTCGACGCCGTTGGCGGTGAGGGTGTCTGCCACCGACGTGTGATCGCCCAAGGTGGTGACCACGTTCACGATGTCGGGCGAGCGCAGGAAGCTGAGCCGCCGATTGCCGAAGTGGTAGGCCAGGGCTCCGAAGGGCTCGGGTCGCAGGGAGACCTGCGGGTGCAGCTCGTAGGCCTGGTCGAGGACCACTCTCAGTAGACGCCGCACATGCCGTCGATCGAGATCTCCTCGACCAGCAGTTCGGTTTCGACGAGCTCGGCGTCCTCGACGGGGGCATCATCGGCGGTCACGACGGCGTCGGTGAGGGCCTCGACGTCGACGGGGGCGACAGCGGTATCAGGGGTCAAGGTCACGGGGCTCATGGATCGTCCTCTCGAGGGGGGCGGGAAATCGCTCCCACGGTACTGGGTCGGGGATGGGGCCAACCACCACGGCGACCGGTCCCGATTCTGGTGGGCGCTCCGTCAACCGGCGGCGTCGCCGGCCGCCAGGCCGAACGTCGCCTCGACCGCGGTCACGGCTTCGTCGACGGCAGCCGCGAACTCGTCGGGTGGCAGGTCGTTCGCCGGTGCCGAACGAACCACGTCGAGGTTGGAGCGAAGGGCGGCGATCTGGGCGTCGCTCAGCCACGGCGCCGCGTCGAGCGCCGCCTGCTCGCCATCGAGAGAACGTTCCACGATCGGTGCGGCACCCCCGGATTCGCCGTCGTCGGTGACGGCCTGCTCGTACTCGAGCGGCAGCACCCGCAGCGCGGCCGCGAACTTCCGGCCCGCATCGCGAGACGCCGAGATCCGGTCGTCGATGGTGGTCGCCGTGCCCCGACCGAGAAGGAACCCGAGGAGCAAGCCGACGATCGCTGCGGCGACCCCGACGATGATCGTGGTCCGGCGGCGACGGCCGGCGCTGATGTAGAGGGCCATGCCTCGGTGCTCCTGTCTTCTCAGTGTTCGCGCGTGACGAGTGCGAGTGCGGTGCCGTCGCCGACCAGCGCCGTGACGGTCTCGACGTGATTGCCGGAGCCGAGTTCCAGCAGTTGGTTGGCCGTGAGCACCCAGACCGTCGGCGCAAGCGCGACGGGACCGAGGTGCCGGGTGTGCTGCTCGACCGCGGCGGCGAGCCCGGCGAGTTCGGCACTGCGCCCGCCCGACGCAGCTGCGTTGATGACGACCAGTGCGCCGGACTCGTCCAGCGCGACATCGCCGAAGCGGTCGAGCACGACCAGGCGCACCAGATCGTTGCGACCGGCGGTCTGGGCCCACCAGAACGCCCCCTCGGCACGGGCCGTACCCCCGGCTCCGGCAGCGGTCAGGATGCGTGTGGCCTCCTGCTCGTCGATGGGCTGGCGCCCGGGCACGGCGCCGCTGTGCAGAGCGACGGCGCCGGTGGCGATGGCTCGGACCTGCGAGCGTTCGGGGTCGGCCTCGAAGCGGACGTCGAGCGACTCGACCGCAGCGCCGGCGGCGAGCGCATCCTCGCGGGCGGCGGCGATGAGTTCGGCGATCTCGGCAGCCGTCGGGTTGCGGACCGTCTGTTCCCGTTCGGTACGGATGAGCGACAACGCGTCACCGACCGACGAGATGACCTCGGCGTGCTCCGGCACCGAACACTCGAGGCCGAGGAGTTTCGCGGTGTAGCGGCCGAGACCCCCGGCCCCGCCGCCGACCGCGACGATGCGGGGGTTCACGAGGTCGTGCTCGTCGGCGACGGCGGCCACGAGCTCGGCAACGGCGTTGCCGGATGCCTCGAGCATCCGCCGGGCGACCTCGGCGCCGTCGAGCTCGAGCATGGGTCCGACGACAGCGAAGGCGGCAGACGCGGCTGCGGTCGAGCCCTGCGCGTAGTCGCCGGCGTCGATGATGCCGGCGGCGTTCGCCGCGCAGGTGTTGGTGAGGGCCACCAGCTCGCCGGACACGAGACGGATCCCGAGGTAGTCGGCGGGATCGCCCGGCTTCGGGGCGAACAACTCGGGCGCTGCCCCGATGATCTCCGTGGCGTCCAGGAAGCAGGCATAGCGGAGGCCGGCGATGTGGGCGCTGCGTGGGCCGACGCCGTACACCCCCATCCCCGAGAAGCGGCTCCGCCGGGCACGGAGCATCGACCCACCGGCGACGCCGATGACCCGCACGTCGACGGCACGCAGCGCGGTCGAGTGGCTGGCGACGCGGACGTAGGAGAGCGCCGGACGGCCGGAGTTGATGGCCGCGACGTTGGTCGACGTCCCGCCGACCTCGATGACGATCCCGTCGTCGACGCGCGAATGCCGGAGCACACCGGCGACCGACGCGGCCGGGCCGGAGTACAGCGTTCGAGCCGGACCCTTCCGGAAGCCTTCGAGATCGGTGGCACCGCCGTCCCCCCGCATGACCATCACGGGGGCGTCGATCCCCGCAGCGGCGACACCGGCGGCCACGACGTCGGCGGTCCGCACCGCGATCGGGAGAATGGAGGCGTTGAGCGCCGCGGTGACAGCGCGGAGTTCCAGGCCGTACAGGCCCGACATCTCCGTCGAGGTGCACACCGGGAGACCGACGGCCGCGGCGATCTCGGCGACCACCGCTTCGTTCGACGAGTCCTCGGTCGCGAACGCCTCGGCGACGCACGCGGACTGGCTCCGGCAGCAACGAAGCCCTCGACGATGCGCTTGATCTCGCCACGGTCGAGCCCGTCGCTCACGTCGACGAACTCGCAGAGCGTGCGGAGCTGCTTGCCCGGCGCCAGCTCGACGTGGTCGAGGGTCGTGCGCTTGCGGGACTTCCGCAGATCGGGCCGGCGCCCCATGCCGATGACCCCGACCGTGCCGACGTCACCCTCGAGCAGCGCGTTGACGGCCTGCGTCGTGGAGTGGGTCACCAGGGCGATCGGGCGCCCGTCGAGCGACGCTGCGACGTCGGCGACGGCCCGCACCACCCCCTCGGCGACTCCGTTCGGGTGTTCGTGCGTGGTGGCGATCACCGACTGGGCGACGATGCCGGTGGCGTCGACGGCGACCGCCTTCGTGAAGGTGCCGCCCACGTCGACGCCGACGCGGACTGCCGGTGATGCGGTCACCGACTAGTTGGCGAGCGCCGGCTCGGAGCCGGTTGCGTCGGGAAGCTCGACGACCATGCTGTCGCCGGAGTCGGCGGCCGCCGGACGTGCCTGGCTGCGGCGAGGACGGATCACGAACATGTACAACGCCCCGAGCAGGTACACCGCGGTCAACGCACCCTGGGCGATGACACCCTGGGCCGTCGGGTAGTAGCCGGTCGCCTGGGCCAAGAAGATCTGGAGGCGGGGCCACCCCGACAACGCGGTGAAGCCGATCTTGTCGGCCTCCTGCAATGCCCGGATGGCGTTGCCCAGGAAGGCGACCGACGTGGCCATGATCAGGACCACCGCAACCGACATGAAGACGCGGATCGGGAGCTTGCGTCCGAGTCTGAAGATGAGGAACGCCACCACGGCCAAGGCGACGACACCGGCGACCGCGCCGGCGGCGATGTACCCGCCGAGCCCCGTGCCGAACGAGTTGAGCGCTTGGAAGAAGAGCGCCGTCTCGAACCCCTCGCGGTAGACCGACGTGAACCCGATGAGGGTCAGCGACGTGGCCGACCCGACCGACACCGCCGTCCAGACCTTGGCACGGAGGAATTCCATCCACCGCCGCTGTTCGAGCCGGGCGATGAGCCAGAACGACACGTAGAACAGCATCGCGACCGCGACGAGCGCCACCACCGCTTCGAGCACTTCACGACCGAAGGGCAGCACGGCGAACACGGCGTCGACGGCGAAGAAGGTGGCGACCGTGGCGACGACGGCGAGGCCCACGCCACCGATGATGTGCTTGCGGTACTGCGTGTTCTTGGTCGCCTCGAGGTAACCGAGCAGCGCCGACAGCAGCAGCACGGCCTCGAGCCCCTCACGGAACATGATCAGGAACGCCTGACCGAACGCCAGGCTCGGTGCGCCGAGGCCCTTGGCGGTGAGCTGGCGTTCGGCGTCGTCGACGAGACCCCGCAGCTCGATGATCTGGGTTCGGATCTCGTCGGTCGACGCCTCGACCTTGATGCTCGAACGGATCTCGGCGAACTTCTCCTCCGCGGTGAGCGTCAGCTCCGGGGCGGCAGCGCGGAGCGGGATCTCGACCAGCTCGAAATGGTCGAGGTAGCCACTGCGGGCGACGGCCAGCGCTTCGTCGCGCTTGCCCGCCTTGAGGAGGGCCAAGGTCTCGTCGATCGA
The DNA here is from genome assembly GCA_037045585.1 of Microthrixaceae bacterium. Lineage (GTDB taxonomy): Bacteria > Actinomycetota > Acidimicrobiia > Acidimicrobiales > Microtrichaceae > SSF14. The sequence goes on along the minus strand of JBAOIR010000004.1, from coordinate 47,065 downwards.
GTCGCGAACCTTGTGGAGCTCGTCGAGCGCCGTCTCGCGGGTGGCGTCGCCCTGGGTCACGGCCGCCGGGGAGGCACCCGTGGTCGAGGACGCCCCGGCCGAGCCGCCGCCGAGCAGCGTCAACAGGGTCAACAGCGCGCCGGTCAGCAGCGCCGCGACGCCGAAGCGTCGGGCACGATCCGAGGCGGCGAGGGCGGTCATCCGGGATGCTTCGCCAGGTACTCGGCGATGGCGGTCGTGATGTCCTTCGCCCCCAGCGCACCCTTCTCCTCGTCGCCCTCGACGCCCGAGGAGAGCAACGACATGCTGTCCTCGATGTCGACGTAGATGTCGGGCTCGTTGCGCTTGATGGTGCCCTCGATCTCCTGCCACACGGGCTCGAGCTCGTCGTCGGCCTTCGCGGCGAGGGCGGTGTCGGGACCGGCAGCGACCAGTTCGGCAACCGACGCCTGCATCTTCGCCAGCCCGTCGGCGACCTCGGCGTCGGTCGCGACCCGTTCTTCCGGCGCCGTGGTGGTCGGGCCGCCGTCGGTGTTCGACGAGTCGTCGGAGGTGCACGCGCCGAGGAAGGTCGGCCCGACCAACATGGCCACGATCGCCAGGCGTCCGAGGGCTCGATGCGGGGGCTTCGGCATGCTGTTCTCTCCGGGGATCAGGCCGGACGTGCCAGAGCGCACCACCGGTCTTAGGTATCCTTAACGTACCCACGCGCCGAGCGGCGCAGCAAGGCGTCAGAGGTCACTCCCGGAGTGTGACCGGTACCCTCGGTTGGCGATGGACGCGCGACGCGAGGCCAAGCTCCGCAAGCAGCTGGGTACGACCGGCCCGATCGGCGACGGCTGTTGGATCCAGCGGCCAGGATCGCCGACCGGCCCGAGTGGACTCGTCCTGTTCGGCGACGCGATCACCTTTGTGGCGAGCATCGCCGTCTCCGTCGCTCTGGCGGCACGCCGCTCCCATCGGGAGCGGCAGAGGCCGGTGAAGCCCCTCCCCGACGGCACCCTCGCCCTGATGATCTCGGGCGACGAGGTGCTCGTCGGTCGGAAGGGCCGCGTGCTTGCGCCGCTACCCGTCGAGTGTGCTCGCGACCGTGCAGCGCCCGCGCCTGAGCACCGAGATCACACTCGACGACGAGACGTTCATCGCCGGCGGCGTCGAGGGCGACATCCTGTTGAAGCTCCGCCGCTCGGCGCCGAAACCCTGACCCTCGGGGTCAGCCGGTAACGTGGGCGTCGGCGAGCTCGAGCGCCTTGTCGATCGCGGCGAGACCGAGCCGAACGTCGTCGGGCGACGCGTTGCAGGGCGGCACGACGTGCACCCGGTTGAAGTGGGTGAACACCCACACGCCCTGCTCCCGGCAGGCGGCGACGATGTCGGCCATGGGCTTCGCGTCGGCGCCGGAGGCGTTGTAGGGCACCAACATCTCGCGGGTCTCGCGGTTGCGCACCAGCTCGATCGCCCAGAACACGCCGAGCCCGCGGGTGTCGCCGATCGACGGGTGCCGCTCGGCCATCGCCGCCAACTCGGGACCGATCACGTCGGTGCCGAGCATCGTGGCGTGGGCGAGCGTGCCCTCCTCCTGGAAGATGTTGATCGAGGCGACGGCAGCCGCACACGCCAGCGGGTGACCGCTGTAGGTGAGGCCGCCGGGGTACACCCGCTCGTCGAACGTGGCCGCGATCTGCTCGGAGATGATCACCCCGCCGAGCGGTACATACCCCGAGTTGACGCCCTTCGCGAAGCAGATGAGGTCGGGGGCGACGTCCCAGTGCTGGCTGGCGAACCACTCGCCGCAGCGACCGAAGCCGGCCATGACCTCATCCGCGATCATCACGATGCCGTGGCGGTCGCAGATGGCGCGAACGCCGGCGAGGTAGCCGTCGGGCGGCACGAGGATGCCGTTGGTGCCGACGACGGGCTCGAGGATGATGGCCGCGACGTTGGCGGCTCCCTCGAACATGATGAGTTCCTCGAGGTGGGCCAACGCCCGCTCACACTCCTGCGCCGGAGACTCGGAGTGGAACGACGAGCGGTAGGGGTAGGGCCCGAAGTACCGGACGACACCGGGGATCGACGGCTCCGACGGCCAGCGACGGGGGTCGCCGGTCATCGTGATCGAGCCGTGCGTGGCGCCGTGGTAGCTGCGGTGTGCGGCGAACACCTTGTGGCGGCCGGTGTGCAGGCGAGCCATGCGGATCGCGTTCTCGGTGGCCTCGGCGCCGCCGTTGGTGAAGAACACCTTGTCCATGTTGTCGGGAGCGACGTCGATGATGAGGCGGGCGGCCTCGGACCGGTCGGCGTTGGCGTGGAACCGGCGCGATGGTGCACAGCCGGCCGGCCGCCTCCTGGATCGCGGCGATCAGCTTGGGGTGCTGGTGGCCGAGGTTGACGTTCATCAGCTGGCTGCTGAAGTCGAGGTACTTGTTGTCGTCGTAGTCCCACATCCAGCTGCCCTCGGTGCGGGCGATGGGGAGCGGGTTGATGAGCGCCTGCGCCGACCAGGAGTGGAAGACGTGGGCCCGGTCGTGGACGTGGGTCGACGTCTTGTTGTGGTGGTCGAACGAGTCGAGAACTTCAGCCATGCGACGATGCCTACCTGTTCGTGGGGAAAACCGAGGTCGATCTGGCTGGTCGACGGGTCGGGCCAGCGCTCGGTCACCACCTTGGTGCGGGTGTAGAAGTGGATGCCGTCAGGACCGTACATGTGGCTGTCGCCGAACAGCGACGACTTCCATCCGCCGAAGCTGTAGTAGCTGACCGGCACGGGGATCGGCACGTTGATGCCGACCATGCCGCACTCGACGTCGAACGTGAACTGGCGTGCAGCACCGCCGTCACGGGTGTAGATGGCGCAGCCGTTGCCGAACTCGTGGTCGTTGATGAGCTGCACGGCCTCCTCGTAGGTGTCGACGCGGATGACCGAGAGCACCGGGCCGAAGATCTCCTCGGTGTGCATGCGCGTCCAGGGCGTCACGTTGTCGACAAGGGACACGCCGATGAAGAAGCCGTCGCCGTCGAACGCCTGCTCGCGGCCGTCGCGGACGACGGTGGCACCCTCGTCGGCGGCGACGTCGAGGTACGACGCCACCTTGTCGCGGTGCTCGCGGGTGATGAGCGGGCCCATCTCGTTGTCGGGATCGGTGCCGGGGCCGATCTTCACCTTGTCGAGGCGTGCCTCGATGGCGTCGACGATCGGGTCGCCGGCCGAGCCGACGGCCACGACGACCGAGATCGCCATGCACCGCTCACCGGCCGATCCGTAGGCGGCACTGATGGCAGCGTCGGCGGCGGAGTCGATATCGGCGTCGGGCAGCACGATCATGTGGTTCTTGGCGCCGCCGAGCGCCTGGACCCGCTTGCCGTTGGCCGTGCCGGTCTCGTAGATGTACCGGGCGATCGGAGTCGACCCCACGAAGCTGACGGCTGCGATGTCGGGGTGCGTGAGGATGGCGTCGACCGCCTCCTTGTCGCCGTGCACGACGTTGAACACCCCGGCCGGCAGCCCGGCCTCGGCGAGCACCTCGGCGATGAACATCGACGCGGACGGGTCCTTCTCGGACGGCTTCAGGATGAAGGTGTTGCCGCACGCGATGGCGTTGGCGAACATCCACATGGGAACCATCGCCGGGAAATTGAACGGCGTGATGCCGGCCACGACGCCGAGCGGCTGGCGGATCGAGAACACGTCGACCCCGCTCGCGACCTGCTCACTGAACCCGCCCTTGAGCAGGTTCGGGATGCCGCAGGCGAACTCGACGTTCTCGAGGCCGCGGGCGATCTCGCCCATCGCGTCGGACGGCACCTTGCCGTGCTCGGAGCTGACGATGTCGGCCAGCTCGGCGCGACGGTCGTCGAAGATGGCACGGGCCTTGAACAGGATCTCGGCGCGACGACCGAGCGAGGTGCGACGCCAGTCGCCGAAGGCGTCCTTGGCGACCTTGACGGCGGCGTCGAGGTCGGCGGCGTTGGCCAGGGGCAACTCCCGGGTGATCTCACCGGTTGCCGGGTTGAAGACGGGACTCGTGCGAGTGGAGGTCCCGGGGGTGGACTCGCCACCGATCCAGTGGGTCATCACGGCTATCAGCTCCTGTATTCGTTGTGGGGCGAGCCTACCGGTACGAATCCCGCTGTGTCAGGGCGAAGGCCGGGTCGACATCAGGCCTCGATCCGGCCCGTCGTCCCGCCGGTCGTCACCGCTGGTCCCCTAACGTGGCCGACCTATGCGCCGGACCCTCGCCATCGCACTCATCGCCACCGCCGCCGGCACGGTCGGTTGCGGTGACGGCACCCCGGTGCGCGACATCACGCCCGATCCCACGACCGCAACGGCACCGACCGTTCCCACGACGATGTCGGCCATCACGGAGGCCACGTTGCTCGATGGAGGCGCGGATCCGGCGGCACTGGCGCCGGCGACCCTGCCCGATGTGTCCGATCCGGTCCTTGTCTCCTACCAGGCGGCCCTCGACGGGCTCGACTCCGTCCTCGGCACCGAGGGCACCACGACCGCGCTCGCCCACATCCAGGCCGCCACGCCGACGCAGGCATGGAGCCCGGAGATGCTCGCGGCGCTGTTCGCCTCGTTCTGCAACGACTGGGAATCGGACGACTCGGCCGGCGAGGGCGTCGGCCCCCTCACCGAGCAGGGCCGCTCCGACTGGGCCGCGGCCGTCGTCGCCCCACTGCACCTGTCGCCGTTCGACGCCCGCGCCGCGGTGGACTGGGCGCTCGCCGACGTGGCATTCACCCCGCCCTGCCAGTAGTTCGCGTGAGCCGCTAGCGGCTCTCGATGTTCGCGAACCGCATGTCGGCGTACCGGGCTCCGGCGACTCGCTCCTTCGGAGAGATCTCGTCGATGCGGGCGAGATCCTGGGGCGTGAGCGCGATCGACACGGCGGCGGCGTTCTCGCCGAGGTACGCCGGCCGCTTCGTGCCCGGAATGGGATGCACGTCATCGCCCTGGGCGTGCAGCCATGCCAGTGCGAGCTGACCTGGGGTGCAGTCGTGCTCGTCGGCCATCTCCTTGACTGCGGCAACGAGGTCGAGGTTCTTCGTGAAGTTCTCGCCGGTGAAGCGGGGCATGCCCTTGCGGAAGTCGTCAGGGCCGAAGTCGTCCTCGCTCGTGATCTGACCGGTGAGGAACCCGCGTCCGAGCGGGCTGTACGGCACCAGGCCGACGCCCAGCTCGCGGGCGAGCGGCACCACCTCGTCCTCGATCTCGCGGCTCCACAGCGACCACTCGCTCTGGATGGCGGAGATCGGGGCGGTGGCGTGAGCGCGTCGGATCGTGTTCGGCGCCGCCTCGGAGATACCGAGGTACCGAACCTTCCCGGCCTCGACCAGTTCCGCCATCGCCCCGAACGTCTCCTCGATCTCGATGGTGGGGTCGGGCCGATGCAGGTAGTAGAGGTCGATGTGGTCGACACCGACGCGTGAGCGACGCGTCGCACGACGACCGCACGTACTCCGGTCGGCCGTTCAACCCGCGGTAGGTGGGGTCGTCGACGTTGCGGACGATGCCGAACTTCGTGGCAAGGGTGATCTCGTCACGTGACCCGGGGTTGGTGCGGAAATAGCCACCGAGCAGCAGCTCGTTGGTGTGGGGGCCGTAGACGTCGGCGGTATCCCAGAACGTCACGCCGATGTCGCGGGCCCGGTCGAGCGTCGCGATCGACGTGGCGTCGTCGGTGGTGCCGTAGAACTCCGACATGCCCATGCAGCCCAGGCCCTGTGCCGCGGCCGACAGGCCGAGAGATCCGAGCGGGCGTGGCGAGAGCGACGAGAAGTCGGGATCGGTCATGGGTCCAGTCCTACTCGCTCGCGAGGCTGCGGTGTCGCCGATCGAGCAACGCCCGCTCGAGCGAGGGTGCCGGCGCCGACGAGGCAGAGGAGTCCGATGTTGAGCGCGAGTTGGAGGGCGGCACCGCCGGCCTCCCCGGGCCGGTCGTGGACCAGCGCGACGGGGATGTTGGCCGCCGCGGGGATGGTCGTGACCGACACGAGTACACCGACCAGGGTGCCCGACCGGAGCTGCGTGAGCGACAACGCACCGGCGATTCCAGCGAGGACGGCGACGACCACGGCGTACCCGTCGGGGGCCGAGATGAACGACGTGAGCGGCCGCTCCCCGGACAGGTAGGCGTCGGTCGTCCAACCGAAGCCGTGGACGATCAAGGCAAGGACGGTGACCGCGGCGAGCGCTGCGGCGAGGCCCCACGCCAAGCTGCGAAGCCCACGACGGATCCTCGCCGGCCGACGTCGGTAGATGCCGACGGCGATGCTCGAGATCGGGCCGTACTCCGGCCCGACGACCATCGCCCCGACGATGAGGATGGGCGAGTCGGTGAGGATCCCGATGGCGGCGATGAGCGCCGAGATCATCATCAATGCGAGGAAGCTCGGCGATGTACCGCTGTCGTCGCGGCTCCGCGCCTCGACGTCCTCCCAGATCACGGCCTCGGTGGAGTGGCCGGGAGCGTGCAGCTCGGCCCGGCGCGCTGCGTCCGACAGGGAGGTGTCGATCCGTTCGATCGAGATGGACCCGAGGTCGTCGATGGCGAGGCTTCGCAGGAGGTCGACGACTCGATTCCCCGACTCGGGCGCCGCGTCGAACTGGACGAGATCGCCGTCGGGCCGACGGGCCGCACCCGCCATCCTGACGATGTTGATCACGGCCTGGTCGACCATGAGCGACGACAGCAGCTCATCGGTTCGATCGGGCGGGCAGACGATGCGGAAGTGGATCACGCCGATGCCGCCGTTCCGACGATGCCATCGGCATGCTCGACGATCCACGTCATGAGGTCGACGAGCCGCTCGGCGAGCTCCTCGCCGAGCGGCGTGAGCGCGTACTCGACGTGGGGCGGGACCACGGCGAACGCGTGGCGGGACACGAGCCCGTCGGCCTCGAGCGTGCGGAGCGTCTGCGCCAGCATCTTCTCGCTGACGCCCTGGACCCGCCGGCGGAGCTCTCCCCACCGCAATGGCGATTCCTCGGCCAGACCTACCAGGACCAGGACACCCCATTTGCTCGTCACGTGGTCGAGCACGATCCGACTCGGACAGTCGGACGCGAACACGTGATCGGGATATGCCTCGGAGAGTTCGAGCGTCATGATTACCTCCAGGTGGGTACCTTACCCAGAAGTGGGTACCGATGGTTTGGAATGCGTCGTCACCTGGTGCCGTTGACGACATCGTCAACCACCCACACGAAGGAACCCCCATGACCACGATCCTCGTCACCGGAACGAGCGGCCACCTCGGCCGACTCGTTGTCGAGTCGCTCCTCGAGAACGGCACCTCACCGGGCGACATCGTCGCCACCGCCCGCGACATCTCCGCCATCGCCGACCTGGCCGACCGCGGCGTCACGACCCGCACCGCCGACTACGCCGACGCTGCCTCACTCGACGCCGCGTTCGACGGCGTCGACCGCGTCCTCTTGGTGTCGGGAAGCGAGGTCGGCCACGCGTCGCTCAGCACACCAACGTGATCGACGCGGCGCAACGCGCCGGCGTCGAGCTCCTCGCCTACACGAGCATCCCGAAGGCCGACACGAGTTCGCTCGGCCTTGCCGTGGAGCATCAGGCGACCGAGCAGGTGCTCGCCGCCTCCGGGGTTCCGTACGCCCTGCTCCGCAACGGCTGGTACTTCGAGAACTACACCGCTCAGATCCCGGTCCAGCTCGAGCACGGCGTGGTGCTCGGCGCCGCCGGCGACGGCAAGGTGAGCGGGGCATCGCGTGGCGACTACGCGGCTGCCGCGGCCGCGGTACTCGTCGCCGACGACCAGGCAGGCAAGACCTACGAGCTCGGCGGCGAAGCCGCGTTCACCTTGGCCGAGTACGCCGCCGCGCTCGCTGCGGCCTCGGGCCGGGAGGTCGCGTACCAGGACCTGACCCCGTCGGACTACGCCGCGGCGCTGGCGTCGAACGGCGTGCCGCAGGAGTTCGCCGACCTGCTCGCCAGCTCCGACCGTGGCGTCGCCGCCGGCGACCTGTTCGTCGACAGCGGCGACCTCACGAAGCTGATCGGTCGACCGACGACAACGCTCGCCGACGCCATCGCTGCGGCGTTGCCGGCCTAACGGCGTCACGGCGTCACGGCTGCTCGTGCACCCTAACTCGACGTCCCCCACGGTTCAACCGTGGGGGACTCCCGGGGGGGACCAGGGTCCAGGTCAGCTCTCGTCGACGTCGTCGTCGAGGACATCACCGGTCGCACCGGCCGGGTCCTCGGCGAGGATGGCGTAGAGGGAACGCCGAGCCTCGTTGAGGATCGCCTTGGCCCGCTCGACCTGGTCGGGCGTGCCCGCCATCGCAGCAGCTGCTGCCATGGCAAGGCCCTTCATGAGGGGCTTGAGTTCCCACATGGGGTTGCCGTCGGCGTCGGCCGTCCACGGTTCACGGTCCTCGGCGCTCAGGTCGGCGACGACCGCTCGGCCGTCGTCGGTGAGCGAGAAGACCCGCTTGCCGCCTTCCTCCACGACGGTGACGAGACCTTCGTCGGCCATCTGCTGAAGGGTCGGGTAGACGGCACCGGGACTGGGCTTCCAGCGGGCGCCGCTGCGCTCGTCGATCTGCCGAATCATCTCGTAGCCGTGCATCGGCGCCTCGTCGAGGAGCGCAAGCAGGGCGGTGCGGATCTGACCGCGGCCAACGTGGCCGCGCCCGCCGCGGCGCCCGGCGAACGGAGGACCGAAGCCCGGCCCGAAGGGCGGACCGAACGGCGGCCCGTCGCCTCGTGGACCCCGGCCGAATCTCGGACCGCCGAAGTGGGGGCCACCTCGGTCGTCGTCGCCGAGGAATCGGTCACCGAGGAACTGGTGGGGAAGTTGATGGGGGTGTTGGTAACGCATGTTGGATCTCCTTGGAGATCGCTCGTGTTCGATCACGATATATCTTGATCGAACGTTCGGCAACCGACTTTCCCCTCGCTACGGTCCGGAGCCATGAGCGATCACAGCCAACCGCAGCCGTGGGCCGGCGATGCCGTCTCCCTCGTCGACGCCTTCCGATCCGGCGAACGCAGTCCCCTCGAGGAGTTGGACGCCACTCTCGCCGCCATCGAGGCCAGCGATCTCAACGCGTTCTCGTTCCTCGACACCGAGCGGGCCCACGAAGCAGCGGCTGATGCCGACGTCTCGAAGCCGTTCGGCGGCGTGCCACTTCGCGGTGAAAGAACTCGACGCCGTCGCCGGCTGGCCCTTCACCGAGGCGAGCTTCCCGCTCCGCGACCAGATCGCCGGCTTCACGCTCACCCACATCGAGCGCCTGCGCGACGCCGGCGGCGCCGTCCCGTTCGGTCTCACGACCGCCAGCGAATTCGGCGGCGTCAACCTCACCCGCACCGTCCTCAACGGCGCCACGCACAACCCCTGGCAGCACGGCCGGACCCCGGGCGGCTCGTCGGGTGGATCCGCAGCTGCCGTCGCGGGTGGCCTCGTCACCCTGGCGACGGGCGGCGACGGGGGCGGATCCATCCGCATCCCCGCCGGGTTCTGCGGCCTCGTGGGGCTCAAGACCACCTACGGGCGCATCCCCCGCGGCCCGCACTTCGAGGTGGGAGCGCTCACCGTCACCATCGGCGGCCTCACCCGCTCGGGTACGCGACACGGCACGCTGGCTCGACGTCGCCAACGGCGCCGACCGCCACGATCCGCACTCACTCCCCCGCATCGACGGCTGGGAGGCCGGACTCGGTGGCCACCTCCACCACATGAAGGGCCTGCGCGTCGCGATCATCGACCGGTTCGCCGGCGCCGTCGTCAGCCCAGCCGCCGCGGCGGTCGTTCGCGAGGCCGGCGAACAGCTCGCCCGCGACCTGGAGCTGACGTTGGTCGACGTCGACGTGACGATCCCGAACGTCGGCACCGCCTGGTCGCTCGCGAACATGGCCGGGACGTTCGCGGCACTGGGTGACGCCTGGCCCGCGTGCGCCGACGACCTCACGCCCGAGATGCGCTTCGCGTGCGAATGGGCCGCCGGAGCCGGATACGGGATGGACGCCCGGATCAAGTTGGAGCACCGACGCACCGCATTGTTCGAAGCCATGGCGACGCTGTTCGAGCAGACCGACCTGGTGATCACGTCGGCCAACCCCGACGTCGCGTTCGGCGCTGAGGGCCCGCTCCCCGACACGTTCGGCGGCGTGCAGGACACCCCCGCCAACAACGGGCGATTCACCATCCCTGCGAACCTCTACGGCAACCCCGGCATCTCCGTGCCCGTGGGCCAGGTCGACGGACTCCCGGTCGGCATGCAGATCATGGCGCCCCACCACCACGAGTCGTGGCTCCTCGACGCGGCGTGGGTCGTCGAGCGCGAACGCCCGTGGCCCTTGATCGCCGGCCGGCGTGAGCGAGCGGCAGCCCGCCGCGCACCGGCTGGGAGGACCGCTGGTCCGATCCGGCGGCGTTCTTCAACGAGGACGCCGACGGTGCGCTGCACTTCCGCGGTTTCCCCGGCGACACCACCCGTTGGCGCTACGACCAGCGCCCGCCGGGGTCGGCATCGACACCCACGGGGTCGACCCGGGCCTCGACGAGTCGTTCGCGACCAACGTCCTGACGGCGGAGCGTTCGAAGATCGCGTGCGGAATGCCTCAACAACATCGACTCGCTGCCGGCGACGGGCGCCACGCTGGTGATTGGCCCCACCAAGCTCGTCGGCGGGTCCGGCGCGCCGGCGTCGGTCACCGCACTCGTGCCTCGGTGACGACGACGCGGCCCGGTGACGGCCTGCCGTGACCGGGCTGTCGGCGGTTCACGATGACGCCGGGGCCGGAACTGCCCGCCCGACGACCGAGATGCGGGTGTCGCCGATGCCCTTCAACGAGTAGTTCCGACGCGACGGCTTCACAACGAGGTCGAGCTCGGCGGCGAGCTCGGTCGAGCACTCCCGCGGAATGACGACCGTGCCCCGCCGGGCGATCGACGTGAGCCGGCTGGCCAGGTTGACGGTCGAACCGAAGACGTCCCCTCCCACACCGACGGTGGGACCGACGGCGATACCGCAGTGGATCGTCGGCATGCCGTCGACCTCGGCCAGGCGATCACGCAGGTCGAGTCCGATGTGCACGGCCTCCGACAGCGTCGGGGCCACGAACATCACCTCGTCACCGATGAGCTTCACCACCCGGCCGTGGGTGAGTGCGACCACCTCGAAGGCAGCGGCTTCGAACGCATCGATGACCTCGGTCAGCTCGGCCGGCGTCAGACCTTTCGAGAACTTGGTGAACCCGGAGAGGTCGGCGAACCCGACCGCCAGCACGTCGGTGTCGTCGTGGCCGTCGAGGGCCGGGTCGAGCCGTGGATCGAGACGACGACCGAGCGCGGCCAGCATGTGCCGCTTCCAGACATAGGTCACCGACCGCTCGAGCAGTTTCATGAGCGCCGGATCGTCCTCGTCGAGCAGTTTGCGGAGCCGCTCGCGGTGCAGCAGCTCCGGATCGGCGTCGGGCGCCTTGGCCAGCATCTCGTCCACCATCGCGAGCTGGGCCTCGGCGATCCGCTGGAACGACGCACCGAGCAGGCGGGCGAGGCGGGCGATGTCGTCGTCGTCGACGAGTCCCGCGTCCTCGAGTTCAGCGACCCGCATGACGAGGTCGAGGTCGAGCTCGTTGAAGGCGACCGTGTCGTCGGCCACCTCGGGGAACCCCATCGCACGCCACCAGCGGATCGTGCGTTCGGGGTCCGCCCCGGTTGCTGCCGCGATGTCGGCCCGGCGCAGCGTCGACGGCTCGAGTCCGACCGATCGGTGGAGGTCCATGGCCCCATGCTTGCAGCCCCCGGGGGTGGCCACGAGCGTGTGGGGCCCCTCGAGCGGGTGTAGAACTTGTCCCGGTATCGAACGTCCAAAAGGGGGACATGTGGAGAGTCGCGCTGCAGTGCTGTGGGGAATCGGCGAGCCGTGGAAGGTCGAGGACATCACCATCGACGAACCCGGCCCCGGCGAGGTCCTGCTGAAGACCAAGGCCGCCGGCATGTGCCACTCCGACGAGCACGTCGTGACCGGCGACATGTTGATGCCGCACTACCCGTGCATCGGTGGCCACGAAGGCGCCGGCGAGGTGCTCGCCGTCGGGGCCGGCGTCACGAGCGTCGCTCCCGGCGACCACGTCTCGATGTCGTTCATCCCGTCGTGCGGCCGTTGCAAGTGGTGCGTGTCGGGCCGCCAGAACCTGTGTGACCTCGGCGCCCAGCTGTTCGACATCGGCATGATCACCGACGGGCGCATCGCCCACAAGGTCGGCGACACGACGTTGGCGCGCATGTGCCAGGTCGGGTCGTTCGCCGAGCATCTCCTCGTGGCCGAATCGGCGGTCGTCAAGGTCGAACCCGACATCCCCTGGCACGCCGTGGCCCTCGTGTCCTGCGGCGTCGCCACCGGCTTCGGTTCGTCGGTGCACCGCGCCGAGGTGAAGCCGGGCGACAACGTCGCCGTCATCGGGTGTGGCGGCATCGGCATGAACGCCATCCAGGGCGCGAAGATCGCCGGCGCCAAGCGCGTCATCGCCATCGACCCCGTCGAGTTCAAGCGCGAGAAGGCCATGGAGTTCGGGGCGACCCACACGTACTCGTCGATCGAGGAGGCGCAGGCCGAGATCAGCGCCCTCACGTGGGGCGAGATGTGCGACAAGACGATCCTGACCGTTGGCGTCATGACCGGCGATCTCATCGAGCCGGCCCTCGGACTCACGTCGAAGGGCGGCACCTGTGTCGTCACCGCCGTCGCCAACATGATGGAGAACGACGCCAAGCTCAACTCGTTCATGTTCGCCATGATGAACAAGGAGCTGAAGGGCTGCCTGTTCGGCTCGGGCAACCCGCGGTGCCGACATCCCGATGCTGCTGTCGCTCTACCGCGAGGGGCCAGCTCAAGCTCGACGAGCTGGTCACCAAGACCTACACGCTCGACCAGATCAACGAGGGATACCAGGACATGCGCGATGGCAAGAACATTCGCGGCGTGATCGTCTTCGACTGATGGCGGCCTGATGGTTTCGTACTCCCGCGAGCTCGTCGACCGCCTCGACGGATCGGTCGTCGGTCGACGATCCGAGATCGAACAGGTGGTTGCCGGGCTCGCGGCGGGACGGCACCTGCTCCTCGAAGGTCCCCCCGGGACGGGCAAGTCGACGCTGTTGCGGCGTGTGGCCGGGGAGCTCGACCGTGGGTTCTGCTTCGTCGAGGGCAACGCCGAGCTGACGCCGGCCCGCTTGATCGGCACGTTCGATCCGGCGGCGGTGCTCGAGGCCGGCTACTCCCCCGACGTCTTCCTCGACGGTCCGCTCGTGACCGCCCTGAAGGACGGCGCACTGCTCTACGTGGAGGAGATCAACCGCATCCCCGAGGAGACGCTCAACGTGCTCATCTCGGTGATGAGCGAAGGCAGCCTGCAGGTCCCCCGGCTCGGCGCGATCGACGCCGCCGAGGGATTCCGCCTGATCGCGGCGATGAACCCGTTCGACGCGGTCGGCACCGCCCGGATCTCGGGTGCGGTCTACGACCGCGTGTGCCGCCTCGGCATGGGCTACCAACGCGCCGACGAGGAGATGCTGATCGTCGGCAACCAGGCCCGCACCGCCGCAGCGACGGTCGGGCCCGGCTTCATCGTCCAGGCGACCGAGATGGTCCGGGCGACCCGCGAGCATCCCGATCTCCGCACCGGGTCGTCGGTGCGGGGCGCGATCGACCTGACGATGGTCGCGGCCGAGCTGCGGGTGCTCCGCGACCTTCCGGCCACCGACCCCGGCGTGACCCGCGACAGCGGCGCAGCTCGCCTTGTCGGGCCGCGTGCGGGTGCGCGACGGATGCGGTCGCACGGCGGCCGAGATCGTGGACGAGCTCTGGGCCATCTTCTTCGCCCCGGAGGCCGACGACGATCCGGAGACGGGTGAACCCGACGGCGACGACTCCACGGGAAAAGGCCAGCGCCACCACCTCAGGGCGGTGGCGGGTCCGACGAGGTAGCCGAGGGCGACGACGCCCGGACGCGCCGTCGCCGACGCGTCGCGTCGGACGACCTCCCGCCGCGAGCTGGAGCGACACGAGATCTTCGACGAGGTCAGCCCCGAGGTGGGCGAGCTCGACGAACGCGCCTTCGAGCGAGCCATGGACGAAGACCTCGACGAGGCGCTGACCCTGCTGGCCGACCTCACCGGCGCCACCGACGAGCGGCTCCGCGAGCTGGCGCGCGCCCTGGCCGGTCGCGTCCTCGTGAACATCGCCCGAACCGGCGTGCCCCGGGACCGTGGTGTGGGCCGGATCCGCCCGAGGCGGGCGTCGTCGGCCGACGGGGACGTCGACCTCGACGCGAGCCTCGACGCGATCGTGGCGGCCCGCGCCGAACGCCGACCACCCGCGGTCGACGACCTGACGGTGCAGGCCTGGGCGCGGCCCGACACCGCACTGTGCCTCCTCGTCGACCGATCGGGATCGATGAAGGGCGATCGGCTCGCTGCGGCCGCCATTGCGGCCGCAGCAGTGTTGTACCGCCACGGCCGGGACTGCTCCGTCGTCGCGTTCGCGAGCACGGCGATCGTGGTGAAGGCGCAGGACGAACGCCGCGATGCCGACGAGGTCGTCGGCGACCTCCTCCGCCTGCGCGGCCACGGCGTCACCGACCTCGGTCTCGCCCTGCGCACGGCGCGTCGCCAGCTCGAACGATCATCAGCGGGCCGACGTGTCACCCTGCTGTTGTCCGACGCCCGGTCGACGACGGGCGACGACCCGACGGCCGACGCCGCCGCGCTGGTGGCGCTCGGCGACCTCGCTGTCATCGCTCCCGAGGGCGACACCGCCGACGCCGAGGCGTTGGCGACATCGGTGGGCGGACGGTGGGTGCCGCTGAGCGGACCGTCCGCGATCCCGGGAGCCATCGCCGAGGCGCTGCTGCAGTCCTGACGGCCCAACGGGGGGAAACAGGGAAACGGGGAAACGCTACACAACTGTTGCGTTGTGTTCCTCGGGCCGGTAGACCATCCCGGAGCACTGAGCAGCACGAAAGGCCCCCCATGGCACCCAAGACTCCCCTCGTCGCGCCGGGCGACGCGACGGCCGCATCCTCCGGCACCGACCCCGAGGACACGTACGGCATCGACCCCGCCATCTACCACCGCCGTTGGCTGATCCTGTCGGTCCTCTGCATCAGCCTCGTCACCATCGTCGTCGCGGTCAGCTCGCTCAACGTCGCGATCCCCACGATCATCCGGGAGCTGGGCGCGAACTCCACCGAGTCACTCTGGATCATCGAGGCCTACGCCCTCGTCTTCGCCGGGGTGCTCCTCCCCGCCGGCGCCCTCGGCGACCGCTTCGGCCGCAAGTGGGCACTGCTCGGCGGCCTCGTGATCTTCGGCGGCATGGCCCTCGTCGCCAGCTTCGCCGGATCGCCGGCCCAGCTGATCGCCGCCCGCGCCGTGATGGGCATCGGCGCCGCGCTCATCATGCCGGCCACGCTGTCGATCATCACCAACGTCTTCCCGCCCCACGAGCGGCAGCGGGCGATCGCGACGTGGGCCGGTCTCGCCGGCGCCGGCGGCGCCATCGGCCCCCTGATGAGCGGCATCGTGCTGAACGCCGGCTGGTGGTGGGGTTCGGTGTTCCTCGTGAACATCCCCCTCGTCGTTGTCCTCATCGGCCTCGTGTGGTTCCTCGTGCCGAACTCCAAGAACCCCAATGGTGAGGCGCTCGATCCTCCCGGGGCCGTCTTCTCGGTCATCGCGCTCGGCGGCCTCGTCTTCGCCATCATCGAGGGTCCCGAGTGGGGTTGGCTGAGCGGTGGGGTGCTCGGCACATTCGCCCTCGCGCTCCTCGGCGGTGCGGCGTTCATCGCCTGGGAACTTCGGGCCGCTCACCCGATGCTCGATCCGCGTCTCTTCAAACTCCGCGGGTTCGGCATGGGCAGCCTCGCCATCACGCTCGCGTTCTTCTGCATGTTCGGAACGTTCTTCCTGATCTCCCAGTACCTGCAGTTCGTGCACGGGTACTCGGCGCTCGGCAGCGCAGTGCGCACCCTGCCGTCCGCGATCGTGATGATCATCGTGTCGCCCCGCAGTCCGAAGATCGTGGCGCGGTTCGGGGTGCGCAACTGCGTCCGGGGCGGATTCGGCCTCATCACGCTCGGCTTCGTCGGCATGTCGACCCTCGGCGTCACGAGCGCCTACTGGCACCTCGCGATCTTCCTCTGCGTGATGTCGACGGGCATGGCCACGCTGATGGCGCCGGCGAGCGGCATGATCGTGTCGTCGTTGCCGCTCTCGAAGTCCGGGGTCGGGTCTGCCGTCAACGACGTGACCCGGGAGGTCGGTGGCGCGTTGGGCATCGCCATCATGGGGTCGGTGCTGGCGTCAGGGTTCAGCTCCAAGATGGCGGACCGGATCAAGGACCTTCCGATCCCCGCCGGTCCCCGCGAGTTGATCGAGGACTCGATCGGCAAGGCGTTCGGGGTGTCCGACGAGGCCGTCCGATCCGGCCTGATCCCGCGGTCCGCCGGCGAACTCATCCACGACTCCGCCCGCGAGGCATTCGTCAACGGCAGCCGCATCGCCTTCTTCGTGGCGGCCGCCGTCGCGGCGGTCGGTGCGCTCGTCGCCGGCAACCTCATCCCCGACGAGACACCGGAGCACGGCAGCGTCGTCGATCCGGTTCCGGCGTCCGTCGAGTGATCGGCTCGTGACCGCAGCGGAGCGGTCGGGTCTCGATCCTCGCGTCGCGCGGAGTCGCGCCGCGGTGATCGAGGCCGCCCTCGACCTCCTCGGCGACGCCGGCTACGGCGGGACGAGCATCGACGCGATCTCCCGCCGCTCCGGCGTGGCCCGCACGACCATCTACCGCCACTGGCGCTCGCTGGCCGAGATCGTGCACGAGGCGGCGATGACCACGGTCGGAGTCAAAGCCGTCCCCGACACGGGGGATGCCCGTGCCGATCTCCGAGCCCACCTCGGCGAGCTCGCCGCGAAGCTGAACAGCGGGGCGTGGGGACGCATGCTGCCCGTGCTCGTCGACGCGGCGTTCCGGGACGAGGAGATCCTCGAGCTCCAGCGCCGCTCCACTGCCGAACGCAAGGCGGCGGCGATGGCCATCGCGGCGCGGGGTGTGGAACTGGGCCAGATCCGCGACGACGTCGACCTGGTCCTCTGCGGGGAGATGCTCGTCGGTCCGATCTTCACGCGTCACCTCGTCACCCACCTGCCGATCACCGAGGCCTTCCTCGACGACCTGATCGAGGCCACGTTCCGCATGATCGGCACCTGAGCTCCGGCGGCGCCCCCGACGGCCGCGGTTGGGTCTCGTGTCCCCCGGGTACATCGGGGCCATGGAGATCATCAGGAACGACGACGGCACATTGACGGTACCCGTGGAACCGGACCGGCAGGCGGTCGAAGCGGCCGCCGAGAACGGGGAGACCCTCGCTGCCACCACGATGACGCTGCATCCGGGAGAGGGCGGCTACGACGAGGCCCTGTCCGAGTGGGACCTGCAGCAGCACGACGGCCAGGTCGCCGTGTCGACCGCATCGGGCCGCGATGCGGCGATGCACGTGATCCACGAGGTCGCCGCTGACCCCGAGATCGACATCGCCGACGCGGTCGAGGAGCTGGACGATCCCGACGCCAGCGCCGAGGCGCTGCGCCACGTCCTCGTCGGGGGTGTCCATTCCGTCGAGGACTTCGCGGCCGAAGTGGCCGACCACGAAGGCGGTGACGTATTGCCGCCGCACGAGGTGACGAAGATCATCGGCGAGGTCCTCGCCGAGATCGATAGCTGAGGTTCGTGCTCGGCGAGGATGGTGCGCCAGCGCTCCCGAATCGGACCGCGGCGCCACCATCCTCTGCAACGCGTCGTTTCACGAGCAGGCGCCACGCCTGGCACCACTCATCTCGGACGTCCAGCGTGCCCTCACACCGAATGATCTGACGAAACCCCTCCGGATCGGCCAAGATCAGACCCGGGACCGGTTGCCGCCGGTTCCGGAGCGCCGGAAGGAGGCCGCCATGAAGGATGAACTCGTCGCGGCCCTGCACGGCCCGTCCGAACAGCTCGCTGCGCTCCTCTCGGAGCGTCGCGACGAGCTGCCCGAGGTGTGGGCGCTCAAGACACTGTCGGAGGATCCCGTTGGCGACCTCCACAAGGACAACTTCGCCCACACGGTCAAGGTCGTGGAGCAGTGTGGCGACACCGGCGACGTCACGTTGCTGGCGGCGCTCTTCCACGACGTGGGAAAGCCGCTGACCCGCCGAGTGGAGCGGGGAGAGGTGACGTTCCACGGCCACGAGATCGTCGGGGCCAAGCTGATCCGCAAGCGGTTCGCCGTGCTCGAGCTCGATCCCGAACCGGTGATCCGGACCATCATGATCGCAGCGCGGGCGCAGTCCTACCTCGATTCGTGGACCGACTCGTCGGTACGGCGCATCCGCCTCGACGCCGGCGACGACTGGGACCACGCGATCCGCCTCGCCCACTCCGACGTCACCTCACGGCATGCATATGTCCACCGTCGTGTGCACCAGACCGTCGACGCGCTCACCACCCGATCCGACGACCTGCTCGTCGAGGACGCCCGCAAGGCGGAGCGACCCGTCCTCAACGGTGACGACCTCGCCGAGCTCGGCGTGCCCCGCGGTCCGGAGATGGGGCGCCTGCTCAAGTGGCTGCTCGAGGAGAACCGCGCCGGGCGTCTCCGCGACCGCGACGACGCCGAGGCCGCGATTCGCTCCCACCTCTGAGCGCCGCACCGCGCCGGATCAGGAACGCAGTTCCGGCCTCGTCGCGATGGCGCCGATCGCCTCCGGATTCGCAAGCGCGCTGGTGTTGCGCACCTCACGGCCGTTGACGGCGTCGGTCACGGCGAGCTCGGCGAGCTTGCCGGAGCGGGTACGGGGCAGGTCGTCGACGGCCAGGACCAGGGCCGGCACGTGGCGCGGCGTGCACCCCACTCGGATGGTGTGTTTGATCTCGGCGGTCAGCTCGTCGTCGAGCGCCACGCCCGGAGCGAGACGCACCAGGAGCACGATGCGCGAGTCGTCCTCCCAGTCCTGGCCGAAGACCAGGCTCTCGACGACCGAGTCGACCTGCTCGACGCGCCGGTAGATCTCGGCGGTGCCGATGCGCACTCCGCCGGGGTTGAGCGTGGTGTCGCTGCGACCGTGCACGATCATGCCGCCGTGTTCGGTCCACGACGCGAAGTCGCCGTGGCTCCACACACCGGGGTTCTTGTCGAAATAGGCGGCGCGGTAGCGCGAACCGTCGGCGTCGGCCCAGAAGCCGAGCGGCATCGAGGGGAACGGAGCCGTGCACACGAGTTCGCCGCGCTCGTCGACCCCGGCGGGTCGGCCGTGCTCGTCGAAGATGTCGACCGCCATGCCCAGGCCGGGACGCTGGATCTCGCCGGCCCAGGCCGGACTCGTCGGATCGCCGGCGACGAAGCAGGCGCACAGGTCGGTGCCACCGGAGATCGACGCCAGGTGGACGCCGGTAGGGAACGATTCGACGGCCCACCGATTGGTCTCGGGGGACAGCGGTGAGCCGGTCGACGCGATCGTGCGCAGCGACGACATCGCCGCATGGTCACGCGGCACGAAGCCGTCTTTCCGCACCGAGTCGAGATACTTGGCCGACGTGCCGAAGAAGGTGAGTTCCTGGGCCTCGATGAGCTCGGTCATCGCTGCCGCACCGGGGTGGAACGGGGAGCCGTCGTACAAAACGGCCGTCGCACCCGACGCCGGCACCGAGGCCAGCCAGTTCCACATCATCCAGCCGCACGTCGTGTAGTACGCGACGCGATCCCCGGGACCGATGTCGCAGTGCAGCTGGTGCTCCTTGAGGTGCTGGAGCAGCACACCACCGGTGCGGTGCACGATGCACTTGGGCACACCGGTGGTGCCCGAGCTGAACAGCACGTACCACGGGTGGTCGAACGGAAACCGCTCGAACTCGAACGACGCGACGTCGACGAGCGCGCTCGCGAGGAAGTCGAACCAGGTGGTCGCGTCGGGAATGTTCGACAGGTCACCGACGATCTCGTCTCCGCCCAAACCGGCCCGGTGGGGCACCACGACCACCTGCCGGACCGAGGGCAGCGCGGCACGGATCGTCGCCAGGCGCTCGAGGCAGTCGAGCGACTTGCCGCCGTAGGAGTACCCGTCGGCTGCGAAGAGCACCACCGGTTCGATCTGGCCGAAGCGGTCGAGGACACCGTCGACCCCGAAGTCGGGGGAGGTCGAACTGAACACCGCCCCGATCGACGCCGCCGCCAGCATGGCCAGCTGCGCCTCGACGATGTTGGGGAGCCACGCGGCAACGCGATCGCCCGGCCTGACCCCCGCGGGCGCGCAGCGCGCAGGCCAACTCGACCACCAGGGCTCGAGCGTCCTCGCGGGGCAGGCCACCACGAAGCCCGGGCGCTCGCTCGTCGACGCTCACGTACATGAACTCGTCGGGCGCCGCTCCCCGACCGTCGAGGATCACTTCGGCCACGTTGAGTCGGGCGTCGGGGAAGAACCGTGCCTCGGGCATCGTCGCTCCGGGGTCGAGCACCCGCTCACCCCGGTCGCCGATCATGCCGGTCCAGTCCCACAGCGCAGCCCAGAACGCGTCGGGCTCGGCCACCGACCAGCGGTGCAGCTCGGGGTACTCGGTGAACCCGTGGGCGTCGCGGAAGCGGGCCATCGCCGACAACGCAGCGCGCGCCGGGTCCGGAACCCAGATCGGTTCGCTCACTTGACCCGCCCACGCCACCCGTGACGGAGCTCCTGCGTCGCACTCATTTGATCAGACCGAGGTGGACGCCCGACAGGAATCGCTCGACGTACTCGGTCGTGCGCACCGAACGCGGCGACGGGAAGATGTCGAACGCGTGGTTGGCGCCGGCGAGCTCGGCGTAGACGACGGCGTGCTCCGACGTCTTCGCCATGGCCTCGGCGAACGGTCGGGCCTGCTCGACGGGAACGAGCGTGTCCGGTGTGCCGTGGACGATCATCATGGGCGGAGCATCGGCGTGAACCCGGTGCAACGGGGAGAACCGGCGGTAGCGATCGAGGTCGTCGGCCATCTTCGTCCCGACGACGACATACCTCAGGAAGTCGTCGAAGCCGTTCGCCATGGCGTGGTTCGAATCCTCCAGGTCGTACACCCCGTAGAACGGCACCGCCGCCTGCACGGTGGTGTCGTCGTCCTCGAAGCCGGGCTGGAACTCGGGGTCGTTGGCGGTGAGCGCCATCATCGACGTGAGGTACCCACCGGCGGATCCGCCGGTGACGCAGATGAAGTCGGGGTCGACCCCGAGGTCGACGGCGTTGCGGCGGATCCACGCGATGGCCCGCTTGCAGTCGATCAGCTGCTCGGGGAACTTCGCCTTCGGCGCGAGCCGGTAGTTGATGTTGAATCCGACCCAGCCGTTCTTCACCATGTGGTGCAAGAGCGGCACCCCCTGCTGGTTCTTGTCGCCCAGGATCCAGCCGCCGCCGTGGATCTCGACGATGGCGGGGCGCGGGACGCTGCCCTTCGGCGCCTCACCCTCGGGCACCTGCTCGTGCGTCGCCGCCTCGACCCGCTTCGGTTGGTAGACGTCGAGCTTGTTGCGCCACCGGGCGTCGTCGACATAGCCCACGTTGCGCATCCGCTTCGTGGTCGACGCCCCGGTGAAGAGCGGGATGATCGCACCATTGCGAACCGACGACGGCCGTGCAGCAAGGGTCTCGGCGTCGAGGTAGGGAGCGAGCACGGCTTCGAACTCCTCGTCGGTGCGCCGACCCTGCTGGATGAGGCCGACCAGCCCGGCCATCGTGACGGCGTCGAGCGCCAGCGCGACCTTTCCCTGGGTCGTCCGGTATCGCCCGAGGCGCCACGCCCGGACGACGTGGACCGCCCGACGGAGGAGCAGCAACCCCGCCGCCTCGGTCGTGATCCATCCGGAGAAGAACGACGGAATGGTGAGGACCCGGCTGCGGATCCGGGGCTTGCGGGCGTTGACGATGGCGAGGGCGCCGCCCACGGCAGATCGGAGCACGGGTTCCATCTCCGTATCTTGGCCCACCGCCGTTGTTGCCGCCCCACCGACGGCGAGTGAGGCGATCGCCTCATGTATCGAGGGCGCAGCGCGATCGCAAGTGCGACAGAATGGCCCTCGCTTTTTCGCCACGGGGGATTGATGCAACGACTGTCCGGACTCGACGCCACCTTCTTGTACCTGGAGACGCCCAGCGCGCACATGCACGTGGCGATGACGGGCATCTACGACACGTCCACGATGCCCGGCGGGTACTCGTTCGAGGCGTTCCGAGATCACATCGTCGGGCGCTTCCACCGCATCCCCGCCTTCACCCGTCGACTCGTCGAGGTGCCGTTCCAGCTCCACCACCCCGTGTGGATCGAGGATCCGCACTTCGACGTCGACTACCACGTCCGCCGCATCGCAGTACCGGCCCCCGGTGGTCGCCGCGAGCTGGCCGAGGTGGCCGCTCAGATCGCGTCGATCCCCCTCGACCGCACCCGTCCGCTCTGGGAGATCTGGGTCATCGAGGGCGTCAAGCAGAACCGGATCGGGTTCGTCGCCAAGATCCACCACTCGGCGATCGACGGTGCCTCGGGCGCGGAGATCATGACCGAGCTGTACGACCTCGAGCCGAACCCGCCGGAGCGGCCGCCCGCCGAGCCGGCCGAACCCGAGCACGTGCCGAGCGATCTCGAGCTGGTCACCTACGCCCTGGCCTCGAAGCTCCGTCGCAGCCGCGACATGGTGCCACTCGTCGGGCGAACGGTGCAGAGCGTGTCGAATGTCGTCAGCAACCGTCGCAACCCCGACGGTGCCGTCGGCGCCGTGCCGCTCACGGCCCCGCGGACCCCGTGGAACGGTGCGATCTCGCCGAAGCGCAGCGTCGCCTTCGCCCGCATCCCGCTCGACGAGCTCAAGGCCGTTCGTCGCGCCCTCGACGTCAAGGTCAACGACGTCGTCCTGGCTGTGTGCGCCGGTGCCCTTCGCAGCTACCTGATCGCTCACGACGAACTGCCCGACGGCCCGCTCTTGGCGGTGTGCCCGGTGTCGGTCCGCTCCGACGAGGAGGTCGGCGAGGGCGGCAACAAGGTCTCGGCCATGTTCACGTCGCTCGCCACCGACATCGACGACCCGCTCGAACGCCTGCGCACGATCGCCGACTCGACCGTCGGCGCCAAGGCCGAACACAACGCCGTCGGGGCTCGCATGCTGACCGACTGGGGCGAGTACGCAGCGCCCCGCACCTTCGCGATGGCATCGCGGCTGTACTCGTCGATGAGCCTGGCCGACCACCACCGACCGATCCACAACATCGTGATCTCGAACGTGCCCGGCCCCCCGTTCCCGCTCTATCTCGCCGGGGCGGAATTGGTGGCGGCGTATCCGATGGGCCCGATCATGGAGGGCGCCGGCCTGAACGTCACCGTCCTCAGCTATCGCGATGCGGTCGACTTCGGGTTCATGGCCGACCCGGCCCTCGTGCCCGACGTGTGGGAGATGGCCGATCACGTGCAGGAGGCGTTCCGCGAGTTGAAGGAAGCCGCCGGCATCGGGGTGGAAGCCGCCGACCCGGCGCCAGCAGCGCCTGAGCCGGCCCCCGAGCCGGGGCCGTCGCGACGTCGCCCCAGCGTGGTCCAGAAGTCGGCACGATCGGTGCTCGCCGAACACAGCACGCGCCCGGTGCCGACCCAACGCAAGACGGCGACGACCACCGCACCGGCCAAGAAGGCGCCAGCAGCCAAGAAGACCGCGCCCGCCAAGAAAGCGCCAGCAGCCAAGAAGACCGCGCCCGCCAAGAAGGCGCCAGCAGCCAAGAAGACCGCGCCCGCCAAGAAAGCGCCAGCAGCCAAGAAGACCGCGCCCGCCAAGAAAGCGCCAGCAACCAAGAAGGCCGCCACGAGCTGACACCCGGCCGCCGCAGCTGGATCGTGATGCGTTTCCCTCACAAGGGCGGACCCGCGCGCCGACGAGGAGGACATGTCCCCAACGATCGCGCCGCCGGTTCGCCCGGTCCGCACTGCCAGCAGGAGCGGAACGCCCGGCCCCGACAACGCCACCTCGCCGGACCGATCCGGCTCACGTCGCCTCCCCGACCTGGCGGTCGCCCTGTTCGCCGGTGTGTGGTTGACGTCGAGCTGGGAACGTATCGGCGCACCCCTCGGCTTCAGCCACGACGGGCAGAACGCCGGCGTGTTCGGCTCCGCCGCGCGGAGGCTCGTCGACGACCCGTTCGGCTCCCACCTCGGCTCGAGGCTCGCGAACGGGCACGGCGTCTACTCCAACCACCCGCCGCTCCTGAACTGGCTGCTCGGTATCGGACATTCCGTCACCGGTGACGATCCTGCGGGATTGCGGGTCCCGATGGTGGTCGCAGCGCTGGTGCTCATCGCTGCGACCTACCGACTGCTCCGATTGTTGGTGTCCTCGCCGTGGGCGGCGGCGGTCGGGACGATGGCCGGGCTCGGGGTACCGATGTTCTTCGTCTACGGGACCATGCCCGACACCCCGATGCTCGGACTGCCGTTCGGTGTCCTGCTCCTCGGTCAGGTCGTCGCTGCCGAGACGACGCCGCCCAAACGGTCGTGGCTCATCGTCGCGACCGCGGCCGGCTGCGCCCTCGCCGGGTGGGAGGCCGTCTTCTTCGCCGGCATCATCGCCACGGTCGCACTCGTCCGGGGGCGTCGCGGCGAACGAGCCTCGACCGCGTCCGGGCGAGCGGTGTTCACCGGACTGGCGATCGGCGGTGCAGTCACGCTCGCCTGGATCGCGTGGGCGGACGGCGGACTGACCCGACTCGCCGACCAGTTCCTCTTCCGGTCGGGGGCGGCCGACGTGCCCTTCACCGTCGGTGAGGCGGCCGTCGCTCAGATCCAGTACCTCGCCGACGTGTACGGCGTCGTCCTCCTGCTCGCGATGTTCGCCGCGCTCCCCCCGCACTGAGAGTTCCAGCAGTACGCCGGCACCTCCCGACCGTCGTGGGCGTGTGCCTCGTGTACCACGTCGGCTTCTGGCAGGGCGCGACCTACCACGACTACTGGTCGTACTGGTGGCAACTCCCGATGGCGATGTGCTTCGCCGGAGCGATCGAGGCGATCGCGCTGTCGACGACGACGCAACGGCGCCACGTCGCCGCGGTCGCGGCCGTGGTCCTCGTCGCCGCCGGACCGCTGTGGACCCTTGCCGGTCGAAGTCAGGCAGAACGCGACTATCGCCGCGGACTCGAGGTGGCGGCGCTGCTCGAATCGATCGAGCGCCCGCCGGACCAGGACCATGTCCTGATGTTCGGCATCGGCCTTCCGGTCGCATGGGCATCGTGGTCCACCGACCAACCGGTGGACCGCCTGAACCTCGCGCAGCTGCGCGAGGTCGCGACGATCCACCCGGACTGGATGGTGATCGCCCACTGCGAGGTCGAACTCCCCGATCGGGGCCCCGGCTTGTGCGACCGGTTGCCTGGTTGGGCGCCCCGCGCCGGTGACGTCGTCGTGACCGATCCG
Organism: Microthrixaceae bacterium; assembly: GCA_037045585.1. GTDB lineage: Bacteria > Actinomycetota > Acidimicrobiia > Acidimicrobiales > Microtrichaceae > SSF14. Next base: position 21,574 of record JBAOIR010000004.1, on the reverse strand, counting down.
GTGCAACTGGCGGCCGTGATCGACTGACCGCCACCGATCGACCGTGATCGACGGGAACCGGAACGAGAACATGTTCTAGATTCGGAGCATGGCCTACAACATCGCTGATCTGTTCGAGCACGTCGTCGACGCCGTCCCCGACCGTGTGGCCCTCGTCGACCGCGATACGCGCCTCACCTTCGCAGACCTCGACGAGCGAGCGAACCGCATCGCCCACCATCTCGGAGCCCAGGGCATCGGCGTGGGCGACCACGTCGGCATCTACGCCCAGAACTGCCACGAGTGGATCGAGACGATGCTCGGCTGTTTCAAGCTGCGGGCGATCCCGATCAACGTCAACTTCCGGTACGTGTCGGACGAACTGGCGTACATCTTCAACAACGCCGACCTCGTCGGCCTCGTCTTCGATGACCAGTACGCCCCGCTCGTCACCGAGATCCGCGACAAGGCGCCGCGTCTCAAGGCGTTCGTGCACGTCCACACGGGCATCGGTGACGACGGCACCGACGTGAGCTCCGACCTCGCTGCGCTCGGATCCGTGTCCTACGAGGACGCCACGGCCGATCAGTCCGGCAGCCGGGACGGCCTGCCCGGCGACCGCTCCCCCGACGACCTGTACGTGCTCTACACCGGAGGAACGACCGGCATGCCCAAGGGCGTGATGTGGCGCCAGGAGGACGTGTACTTCGCACTCGGGCAAGGCATCGACGCCGTCACCGGCGAGCGGGTCGCGAGCGAGTTCACGATGGCCGAACGGGCTGCCGCATCGGGTGGCGGCCTCGTCTTCATGGTGATCCCGCCCATGATGCACGGCGCTGCCCAGTGGGGAACCATGGGTCAGATGTTCCAGGGCAACACGATCGTGCTGCTCCCCAAGTTCAGCGGCGAGGCGGTGTGGGAACTCGTCGAGAAGGAACGGGTCAACGCGGCGCTCATCACCGGCGACGCCATGGGCCGCCCGATGATCGAGCACCTCGAGGCCAACAGCGACAAGTACGACACGTCGTCGCTGATCGCCGTGAGCTCCTCGGCAGCCATCTTCAGCCCCACGGTGAAGGACCACTTCCTCGAGTACTTCCCCAACCTGATCATCACGGACTCGATCGGTTCGTCCGAGTCCGGGTTCAACGGCATCCGCACCGTCGCCAAGGGCCAGGCCCAGAACGAGAACGGGGGCCCCACCGTCACCCCTGGCCCCGACATGGTCATCCTCGACGAGCAGCTCCGCATCATGCCGAAGACGAGCCGCGAGCAGGGCAAGATGGGCCGTGGCGGCAACATCCCGCTCGGCTACTTCAACGACGAGAAGAAGACGGCCGAGACGTTCGTCATCGCCGACGACGGCAAGCGCTACGCCGTGTCGGGCGACTGGGCCCGGTGGGAGGACGACGGCCTCGTCACCCTGCTCGGACGCGGCTCCACCACGATCAACTCGGGCGGCGAGAAGATCCACCCCGAAGAGGTCGAGCAGGCGCTCAAGGACCACCCTGCCGTCTTCGACTGCATCGTCGTCGGCGTTCCCGACGAGCGATGGGGCCAGCGAGTCGCCGTCGTCGTGCAGTTCCGCGAGGACATGGATGCCGAGCTCGAGCATCTCGCCGACCACGCCCGCAAGTTCGTGGCCGGCTACAAGGTTCCCCGCGAGCTCCACGTGGTGCCCGAGATCGTGCGGTCACCGAGCGGCAAGCCCGACTACCCCTGGGCGTCGAAGCTCGCTCGGGGCGAGGCCTGATGGCCGGCCTCACGCCGGAGGCCGACGGCTCCTACCTCGTCGAGGACCAGCGCGTCACGATGCCGGTCGAGGTGCGTGCGGCCCACCAGGCCGCGGCGACGTTCCTCGTTCGCCATGCCGCCGCCCAGCAGGTGATCGGACACACCGGGCTCACCGCCACGCGCCAGCGCGGTGGGTTCGCGATCGCCTCGCTCGCACTGGTCGACTACATCGACAACGACCTCGGCAGCTACAAGGAGTTGGCGCTGGCGTTCGTCGTCGACGACATCGGTGCTCCCGCGGACGCCGACCCCAAGGACGGCAAGCAGGTCAGCACCCTCATCCACCGGTTGCCGGTGAGCGAGTCGTTCACGTGCGCCGCCGGTCGCGGGATCTGGGGGTTCCCCAAGTGGATCGCCGACCTGTCGGTGGACTTCACGCCGAAGGGCGCCACCTGCGTGCTGCGCGCCGACGGCCAGGACGTCGTCACCGTCACCATGCGCCGCGGCCCGATCCCGGTCCCGCGCCGCCCGATGGCGATGAACGCCTACAGCTGCGACGACGACGGCATCGTTCGTCGTACGCCGTGGACCACCCACAGCCTCGGGCGCCAGACCGTGCGCCCCGGCGGTACGACCGTCGAGATCGGCTACGGCCATCCGCTGGCCGACGAGCTGCGCACCCTCGGGCTGCCGAAGCGGTCGCTCGCCACGCTCTTCGACGACCACATGGCGGCCACGTTCGGTGCCCCCCAGGTCGTCCCCACGGGCACGCATAAGATCACGGTGTGACCGCCCGCCGCTCCAGCGCCCGTCCCCGGACCCTGACGAGAGCGGCCGACATCGCCCGCCGGTTCGGTGCCGCCGCCGCTGCGGCCTGCCTCGTCGGCATCCCGACCCTCGCCCTCGCACCGATGGTCGCAGCACAAGCGCCGACCGGCGCCGTCCGATCGGCTCGCCGCAGCCCAGCAGTCCATCGGCGTGGTCCGCATCGGCGAGCGCGAACGTTCGAGCACCGGCTGGATCGCCGCCGACGGCCTCGTCGTGACGTCGGACATCATCGCGTCCGAACCGGGGGAGGCCGTCACCTTCACGACGGGCTCGGCCGAACCGGTCGCGTGCTACACCGCCGTCGTCGAGCGGGCGCTCCACCTCGCATACCTGCGCTGCGCCGAGCTCGAGGGCGTCGCGCTCCGCGTCGCGACGGGCTATCCCGCGCCGGGCGTCGGGGTCACCGTCGCTCTCGCAACGCCAGCCGGCGATGCCTTCGGCGTGACGACCGAGGCCGGAGCGGTGACGGCGAACGACATCGCCTTCATGGGCGCCAACCGCCTCCAGTTCTCGATGTGGGTGAACCGGTCGGAGCAGCCCGCTGCGCGACCCGGCATCCTCGACAGCGAGAACTCGACCGGGGCGCCCGTCCTCGACGCCGAGGGGCGGGTGATCAGCACGATCCTGACATCCCCCGACGCCGGGGGTCAGCCGATCGGCACGACCCCGTCGGAGCTCGCCAAGGGCGTGAAGAAGGCGGCGCCGCTCCCGGCGACCATCAGCTCGGCCGCGGTGCTCACGGTGGCCCGCCGGGCGCTCATCCCTGCCGCGGTCGGGCTCGTGCTGGGGCTCATCTGGGCGATGATCGCCCGCAACGGCAACATCCTCGCCAAGACCCTGGGCCTGACTGCCCTCGGCCTGGTGGGCGCGGTCGCGTACACACTGTTCACCCTCCTCGTCGTGGGGCCCCAGACGCTCATCGGGTGAGTTGATCCGATCGGCAGCCGTCAGCCGATCGCACCGGCCGATCGCAGCCGGATGCGTTCGTCGGCATCGATCCCCCACCGAGCGAGCACCTCGTCGGTGTTCGCTCCGGCGATCTGCGGAGGCGACGGCACCGGGGCCGGGGACTCGCTGAAGCGCGGCGCCGGCCCCGGCTGCCGGACCCCACCGACCTGCACGTAGCCGTCACGTTCGACGTGGTGGGGGTACGACGGGGCCTCGCCCATGGTGAGCACGGGAGACACACAGGCGTCCATCGTCGAGAAGTGCTCGGCCCAGTCGTCCCGGGAGCGGGCCCGGAAGCGAGTCTCGAACGCCTCCCGGAGTTCGGGCCACCGGTCGCGGTCGTTCTGGGACGGCAGCGTGGTCGGGTCGAGGTCGAGGCCGGCCACCAACGCGGCGAAGAACTGGGGCTCGAGCGCCCCCACGGCGACGTACCCGCCGTCGGCACACTGATAGCAGTCGTAGAACGGAGCGCCGGAGTCGAGCAGGTTGGTCCCGCGTTCGTCGCTCCAGTACCCGGAGTCGTAGGCGCCGAACAGCGGCGCCATGAGCAGCGCGGCGCCGTCGACCATCGCGGCGTCGACGACCTGGCCGATGCCGGTGATGCCCCGCCGCACCAGCGCGGCACAGATGCCGAACGCCAGGAGCATGCCGCCACCCCCGAAGTCGCCCACGAGGTTCAGCGGCGGGGTCGGCGCCTGTCCCACCCGTCCGATGTGGGCGAGCGCACCGGAGACGGAGATGTAGTTGAGGTCGTGCCCGGCACGGTCTGCGAGCGGACCCGACCGGCCCCACCCCGTCATGCGGCCGTACACCAGGCGCTCGTGGTCACGTCGCAGGTCGTCGGGGCCGATGCCCAGCCGTTCGGCGACACCGGGGCGGAAGCCCTCGATGAACACGTCCGCGTCGAGGGACAGCCGGCGGACGAGATCACGCCCGAGTTCGTGCTTCAGGTCGATGCCAGCGGACAGCCGGCCACGACTCATGATGTCCCACCCGACGAGATCGTCCTGCACCTCGGCACCCTCGGTGTGAACCTTCCCGAGCCGCTCGACGCGCAGCACCTCGGCCCCGTGGTCGGCCAGCATCATGGCGCAGAACGGCGCCGGCCCGAGCCCGCCGATCTCGATCACCTTGATGCCGGCGAGCACGCCGGCATCGCCTGTCGTCCCCATGGTCGTTCCTCCTCAGTCGACGGCGGGATCCTACGGGGCCCGCGCCGGGATCGGGCGACCGCCATCGGTCCCGACCGCTCCGGCGCCACCCTCATCGCGTGGGAGACTCACGCCATGGCGCAGAACGTTCTCGGCACCGAGCTCCAGCCCTGCTCGATGGATCCGCTCACCGGCTTCTACCGCAACGGCTGCTGCGACACGGGCGCCGAGGACATGGGGGTGCACACCGTGTGTGTGCTCGTCTCCGCCGAGTTCCTCGAGTTCAGCGCGTCGGTCGGCAACGACCTCGGAACCCCGCGGCCCGAGTTCGGGTTTGCCGGGCTCCGCCCCGGCGACCGGTGGTGCCTGTGCGCGTCGCGTTGGACCGAGGCGTTCGAGGCCGGCGTTGCGCCACAGGTCGTCTTGGAGGCGACCCATGCCCGGACGCTGGAGTGGGCCGATCTCGCCGACCTCCGCGCCCACGCCGTCGGCGCCTGACGTCAGGCCGGCGCGCCGATCGCAGCGGCGACCCGTTCCCCGGATCGAACCGCGCTCTCCATGTATCCGGCGAGCACCTCGGTGTGCTCGCCCGCGAACCAGATCGGGCCGGTGCTCTCACGCCAGACTCCCGACATCGGCAGCACCTGGCCGGGCCGCCAGAAGGCGTACCCACCGCCGGTGAACTCCTCGGCTGCCCACGCCACCGTCGCGGCCCGGTCCGTCCGGCCGGACCCGCCGGACGCGACCGACGCCGAGTAGGTCGCGTCGAGCTGTGCACCGACCGTCGCGATGCGCTCCACCGCGCCGAGCCCGGTCAACATCGCGCCCGCTGCCCCGCTCGTGAACGTCGTGAGCACCGCGGGCGACTCCTGTGGGGGCACGCCGCCGTCGGCGGCGCCATCGGTCGCCTCCCACGCAACGTGGTAGTCGAGGTCGGTCACCGTCAGCCCCGAGTACCCCGCAGCGGTCCAGGGGCGACGGTCGTACCGCGACGACACCTTCACCGTCGACCCGAGGTCGACACCAGTGATCGCCGCGGCGAGCCCGGACGGCAACGCCGGCTCGAACCGAACCGCACGGAGAGGTGGAGGTGGGACGGCGAGAACGACGTTGCGGCAGACCAGCACATCACCCCCGGCGACCTCGACGCTGACCTCGCCGGCCGACCGACCGATGGCCACGACCGGGGACGAGGTGCGCACCTCCCCACCATCGGCGACCAGACGATCGACCATCGCGTCGACCAGCGCCGAGTTGCCGCCAGCGACACGCATCGTCTCCTCGTCACCATCGGGGCCGACCGACTCCTGTTGTGCGAGGAACAGCAGGGACAACTCGCTCAGGTCGCAGTTGTAACTCGACCGGAGATCGGATTCGACGACGAACCGGGCGAGCGGGTGCAGGTCGAGCGAGGCAATGAAGGAGCCGGCGTCGCGACCGTCGAGTTCCTCGGCGCCGCGCCACCCGGCGAGGTCGCTCGGGTCGGCGTCGCCGACCAGCGCCGAGATCGCGTCGTACGCCCGCCCGTAGTCGACGCCGACGAGTCCGCCGGCCTCCGACAGCGCCATCGCACCCGTGCGCCGGGATCCGCCCGCCAGGACCAACGCGTTCGACTCGCGGTCGACGAGCCGGCGCTGTGTCGACAACCCGAGCTCGTCGATCCACCCCAGGATCCGATCGTGGCCGTCGTCGATCGATTCGCCGCCGCCCTCGGCCAGGAGCGACCGCCCGTCCGCGTCGGCACCGAACACGCCGTCGGTCTCGTCGCCGGCACGGCCGAGTGTCCGCACGCGACCCCCGACCCGGTCGCGAGCCTCGACGACGACGACGTCCCAGCCCGCCCCACGAAGGGTGATCGCGGCGGTGAGACCGGCGAGCCCGGCCCCGACCACCACCACACGATCGCGGCCGGGAGCGTCGATCCCACCGGCACCAGCGCCGTCCGTCGTCGACGAACGACGGTCGGAACGGTCGGATGAGCCGGAGCACCCGGCGACCGCCAGAGCCGCGCCTGCAGCAAGGAAGCGGCGGCGATCGACGGTCACGCGTCCGGATCGAGGCCGAGCGCCTCGAATGCGGTTCGCTTCGCCCACCGGTAGTCGGCCTTGCCGACCGGCGAACGCACGACGGCCTCGACCACCACCAGCTCGCGGGGCACCTTGTAGCCGGCGACGCTCTGACGACAGTGGGTCGACAGCTCGTCGAGCGTGACCGTCTCACCGGCGACGGGGGCCACGATGGCGCACACTCGCTGGCCGAAGCGCTCGTCGGGCACCCCGGCGACGACGGCGTCGTACACCGACGGATGCGACTTGAGCGCTGCCTCGACCTCCTCGGGGTACACCTTCTCGCCGCCGGTGTTGATGACCTGGGAACCCCGACCGAGGAGGACGATGGTGCCTTCCTCGTCCACGGTCGCCATGTCGCCGGTGAGCACCCACCGTTTGCCGCCCGACTCGACGAACGTCGCGGCCGACTTCTCGGGATCGTTGTAGTAGCCGAGCGGGATGCGACCGGTCAGCGCGACCTTGCCGACGACACCCGATCCCGGGACCACCGGAGCGAGGTCGTCGTCGAGCACCACCGTGGTGTCGCCCATCGGGACGAAGCGGGTGCTGCCACCGCTGCGTTCACCCGGCTGGAGCCGTTGCGAACCCTGCGCTCCCGTCTCGGAGGACCCGAACCCGTCGGTGACCATCGTCGTGGGCAGGATCTCCATCAGGCGGTCCTTCAGCGATGCCGTGAGCGGCGCTCCGCCCGACCCGACGGCGAACAGGCTCGACGTGTCGAACGGCCCGTGTGCGTCCCACGCGTCGATCAGCGGGCGCACCATCGCGTCGCCGACGACGATGAGCGTCGATACCTTGTGCGCCTCGATCGCCCGCCAGGTGGCGAGGGCGTCGAACGATCCCGGGTTCATCACGACCGACCCACCGCAGAACAACCACGACAGCGACGTCCACTGCGCCGCGGCGTGCATCATCGGAGCCAGGGGGAATGCGACGAACGGGAAGTCGATGATGCGGTCGAGCACCTGATGCGGTTCGTCGACGGGGCCGCTCATGCGCATCGGATCCCCACCTCCGATGCAGGCGAAGAACGCGTCCTCCTGACGCCACACCACTCCCTTGGGCATGCCCGTGGTGCCACCGGTGTAGAGCACGTACAGGTCGTCGCCCGAACGCGGTCCGACCGACGACTCGAAGTCACGCTCCGCCGATGCTGCCGCCAGCTCCGACTCGTAGTCGAGCTGGCCGGCGGCCAGCGGCTCACCCGACCCGTCCTCGACGGACAGCACCGTTGCGATGGCCGGCACCGTCGGCGCCACGTCGGCGACACGCCCGGAGAACTGCCGGTGCGCGATGAGCGCCACGATCTCGGAGTCCTCGAAGAGGTATCGCAGCTCACCGGCGACGTACCGGTAGTTGATGTTGATCGGCACCGCCCGGATCTTGAACGCCGCCAGGAGGGCCTCGAAGTACTCGGGGCCGTTGACGAGGTAGACCCCGACGTGGTCGCCGGCGCGCACACCGTGCGCCAGCAGCGCGTTCGCGAGGCGGTTGGCCCGCTCCTCGAGCCGGGCGTAGGACAGCTCGGCGCCGTCGCAGACGACCGCGACCCGCTCCGGGACACGATCCGACACCGCCTCCCACACGTCGGCGAGGTTGTACCGGTGGAGCATGGCAGCGGTCACGGGGTGGGTCCCTTCCTGGACGTACTGGGAGCGGCGGTGCGATCGGACTTCCGGCGGCGCTGAGAAATCGAGTCGGACACGCTCACGCACGCGCCGGTGATGGCGGTACCGAACGACTCGAGGACCGGCGAGGTGTGCCCCTCGTCGTAGCGCTGGATCGTCGCGCCGGGGATCGCCAGCGCCAACGCCAGCTGGGCCGACGGCGAGACGGCACGGTCCTTGGTCGTGATGAGCACGGTGGTCGGAACCTCGACAGTGCCGATCCAGCGTCGGGAGGAGAACGTACCGATCGCGGTGCCCGCCTCGAGCACCATGCGCATGTCGTGGCGGCGCATCTCCTGCGCTGCCCACACCTGGATCGACGACGGCCTCGAGGTGCCGCGGAGGCCCTTGGGCAGCGCGTGACGCACCGGTCGCGGGAGCCGCGTCACCATCTGGGTCGTCCGCGTCGTGCTCGCCATGAGCGCCATCGATCCCGCGAAGATCATGCGTTGCTGCAAGGCGGGAATGAACGACGAGCTGGTGGCGCAGAAGACGAGACCGCCGACGAGGTGGGGATGGCGGCGCCACATGAGCTGGGCGACCGGCCCACCCATGGAGTAGCCGCAGAAGATGGCGCGCTCGATGCCGAGCTCGTCGCACAACGCAGCCACGTCGTCGGCACAGGACGCGAGGCGGAACCGACGGTGGTTCCGGATGCCGCGACCGTGTCCACGGAGGTCGGGCGCCACGATGTTGAAGTGCTCGCTCAGGGGAGCGAAGCAGTTGAACCAGTTGAGTCCACCCGATGCGAACCACCCGTGGAGGAGCACCACGGTGGGGGCGTCAGCGGAGGGGCCGGCGATCTCGCGCACGAAGGTGGTGCCGCGGCCGTCGAGCCGGACGCGCCGACCGAGCGGCATGTCGAGCCCCTTGACCCCTTCGGGGACCGGGCCGGTCTCGGGTTCGGGTCGGTGGTCGTCGAGCACGATCAACGGTTCGTCGCTCACGGCTGGCCGTCCAGGAGCAGCCTCGTCGTGGCCTCGAGCTTGCGGTTGACCGACGCTGTGGGTTCCACCCCGCTGATCCACGCGACGAGCGACGACAACCAGACCTCCTGCAGGATCTCGGTCACCAGTTGCTCCTTCTCGGTCGGCTCGTCGGTGTCGATGGCGGCGAGGATGATGCCGGCCATCAGGTCGCGCACCTCGCGCACCACCGGGGCGACGGTCTCGTCGCCCGCGGCGAGGGCCCGGACGACGGCGACGGTGAACTGCTGTTGGCGTTGCAGGGCCGAGTTGGCACGCCGCAGCACGTCGATGACCCGCCCGACCGCATCGGTGCCCTGCGGAGGCTTGACCACCAGCCGGTCGTAGAGCGTCTCGATCTGACGGAGCATCGCCGACACCAGCAGGTGCTCCTTGGAGGGGAAGTAGCGGTAGAGGGTGCCGAGTGCCACGTCGGCCTCGACGGCGACCGCCCGCATCTGCACGGCGTCGTACCCACCTTCACTCGCCAGCCGAGCGGTGACGTTGAGCATCCGCTCGTGGCGATCCTGCTGGGGTTTGGTGAGTGTCACGACCGTTCCTCCTCGGCCGAACCCGCCGACCGACCCCCTATCGTGGCACGAAACTGGAACGTGTTCTAGGAATCCCCGACACCCGGCGGGTGCGCTCCCACGAGATCGGTGGTGGTCAGGAGCCGTGCTGCCACGCGGTCACGGGACCGACGGCGTCGGTGAGGACCTCGAGGCACGTCGCGTCGACCCCGACCGTGTCGATCCGCTCCGAACCGTTGGCAGCGGCGGCGAAGCCGGCGCGGGTGAGGTGGAGGTGATCGTCGGCGCTCGTGTCGCCCGGCTCCCACACCTGCACGGAGACCGGCGACGCCGAGTCGACGAGCGACCTCGAGAGCCGCCTCGGAGGCATCGTCGAGCGGGCCGTCGACGACCGACACGCACGGTCGACCGTCCAGACCGGCGACGATACCGGCGGCAACCGCGAACCCCGGTTGACGAAGCGCCGGGACGACCACCGATCCGGGGACGCCGGTGGGGAACGTGCGGGCGATCCAGAACCCCGCAGTTCCTGGATCCGCAGCGATCACGGCATGATCGGGCGCCGCGCCCGACAGCTGGAGGGCAGCGCGGGGCGGGGTCACCGGCCCCGATTCCTGTTCGTACATCGGGGTGATGACGGACGCGATCGTGTCGTAGAGCGGCGGGCGGTTGTCGACGGAACGGACGGCCCGGGGCCAGTCGGCGAGGAGCGCGCCGATCTGCCACGGCGCCACCTCCTGCACGAGGAACCCGGCGAGGGCATCGATGCCGAACTCGTCGGGATCGAGCCCGGACGCGATGACCAGATCGAACGACCCGAGCTCCGCCAAGTCGAGATCGTGAGCCTGCAACCCGATTGTGCCGTAGTGGAAGGGGCTGTCCCAACGGAACACTCCCTTGGCACCCCAGGTGTTGTAGACGCCGATGCCACCGCGTGCCGCGAACTCGGCCAGCGCCTCGGTCTCGCCGCGACCGACACCCGGTCCGACGACCGCCACGATGGCAAGGTCGGCCAGGCTCGGCGACAAGGTGACGAGCACCCCCCCGTCGGGCCGGCCCGACAGGTCGAGGTCCTCGTCGACCGGAGCATCGAGATCGAGGTCGAGTTCGAAGGCGAGAGTCCGGGGAACGGCATCGAGCTCCGCCTCGACGAGGGCGGCGACGAGGCCGTCGATCCCCGTGATCGTCCGCGGCCGTGCCGTCCCCCCGGGCTGGGAGGACAGGTGCAGGATCTGGCCGTCCACGAAGGCGGCACCCCAGCCGGACCCCAGCCGGCCGTCGGTGTCCGCCAACAGGAAGGTGAGGTCGGGGTCGCCCGGGTCGACGACGGGGAGGTCGCCGAGTGGATTGCCGTAGACCCGCCGCACGCCGAGCTCACCCAGCGCGTCGGCGATCACATCGCCGTTGGTGACCGTTCCGGTGGCGTGACCATCGGGTTCACCCGGGGAGCTCGGCATGGGAGAAGGTGACGCTCCGCCTAGTAGCGGAGGCCCGGAGCCCGGGTGAAGAACACGTCGGTCGCCAGCTGCGTGCCGAGCTTCGTCGCATCCCACCGCTTCTGGCCGTTGTTGATCGTCGGACCGTCGGACCACGGCTTCATCAGGATGATGTTCTCGGCGACGGCGCGGATGACCTGGCCGGTCACGTGATCGGCCTCGTCGGATGCGAGCCAGGCGACGAGCGGCGAGCTGACGGCCGGATCCATGCGGTTCCACTCGTCGAGGGGCACGTCGTCGGCCTCGATGACCTTCGGCGCGCCGGGCATCGTGCCGGTGATTCGGGTGGCGGCGGCGGGGCCGACGCAGTTGACCGTCACGCCGGCCTTGTACAGCTCGAGGCTGAGGGTCTGGGTCATCGACGCGATCGCCGCCTTGGCGGAGGCGTAGTTGGTCTGGCCGAAGTTGCCGGTGAGGCCGGCGCCCGACGTGGTGTTGATGATGCGACCACCGACGGGGACACCCGTCTCCTTGAACTTGTCGGTCCAGTAGATCGCAGCGTGCTTGGCGGGCGCCCACGTGCCCTTGACGTGCACGTTGAACACGGCGTCGAAGTCGGCTTCGGACATCTTGACGATGGTCGAGTCCCGCACGATGCCGGCGTTGTTGACGAGGATGTCGAGCCGGCCGAACTCGTCGATCGCCTGCTGCACCATCCGGCCGGCGCCGTCGAAGTCGGCGACGTTCTCGTAGTTGCCGGCGGCCTCGCCGCCGCGCTCCTTGATGATGTCGACGGTGAGGTCGGCATCTCGACCTCCACCCTCACCGGTGACCGAGACGCCGAGATCGTTGACGATCACCTTGGCGCCGTGACGGGCGAGCTCGAGCGCGTGACCCCGGCCGATGCCGTGACCGGCACCCGTGACGATTGCGACCTTGCCATCGAGCAAGCCCATGGTTGACCCCTCCTGGAGCGTTGGCCCGTTCGCGTGACCGGACCGTTTCTGACGAACCGTCAGATAGTAGGTGGTCGGGCCGGGGACGGACCAACGAGCGTGCCCCCCGAGAACCGGCGGAAAACGCTCAAGTCCGCATCGCTCTCCCCCGATACCTCACATGGGTCTCGTCACTGCGGGTAACCGAAAGTTCGAACGGACTATTGGGAACCGATGACGTAGCTCGTACAAAGAGATTCGGCTACGGAGAGCGCTTACCCGACCTGGGAGAGTGACCGCCCAACGCCACACCAGGAAGCACCAAACACCAAAGGATCACTCCAATGCTCACCAGCTACGAATTCATCGCCGCCTACCTTCAGGCCAAGGTCCGCTCCGAGCGTGGCGCCTCCCTCGTGGAGTACGCCCTGCTCGTGGCCCTCATCGCCGTCGTCTGCATCGCAGCCGTCACGGCCCTCGGCAAGAAGGCGTCGTCCAACTTCAACTCGATCGCCACGTCGATCTGATCGTTCGGACTTCCGAATACTCCCTGGGGCGGGACCGGTCGACGACCGGTCCCGCCTCGGTATTCGGACCCGAGCGGTCCGAGGTCTCCCCGTCCGGCGTCACCAGCACCAACGCCGTCGCGCGACCACGCCAGCACCAGCCCCAGCACCAGCACCAGCACCAGCACCAGCACCAGTCAGAGGAATACCCATGATTCTCAGCTTCGAGTTCATCTCGGCCTACCTCCAGGCCCGCGCCACCTCCGAGCGGGGCGCCTCCCTCGTCGAGTACGCCCTCCTCGTCGCCCTCATCGCCGTCGTCTGCATCGCGGCCGTCACGGCCCTCGGCAAGAAGGCGAAGTCCAACTTCAACTCGATCGCCACGTCGATCTGACGACCGTCGGTCAGGGCACCGGTCGCTCGAGCATCTCCACGACATAGTCGTCGGAGAACCGGAGTTCCCCGACCGCCTCGAACCCGTGCCGTCGGTGGAACCGCGACGAGCCCGGGTTCGGGGGTTCGAGGTTGACCTCGGCCAGGACTCGACCAGATCCACGACGGCCGGCCTCCGCCGCGACTGCTTCGTACAAGGTCGCCCCCAGTCCGCCGCCGCGCTGACCGGCAGCGACCACGACGCGGTCGACGTACAGGAACGAGTCGAACCGCTCGGCGAACCATCGGTAGTTGGCACTGTCGTAGACCGACCCCGGTTCGAAGAGCAGCACGAACCCGGCGAGTCCGCCGTCGCCATCGTCGACCACCCACGCAGCGGCGGCGAGGGCGACCAGTTCCCCCATCCGCTCCACGTCGGCCACCGACACCGCCGGAACGGCCTGGTTGTTGAGCTGGACGATCTGCTCCAGGTCGTCGGGCGCCGCCGGCCGGATCGCCGCTCCGCTCGGGTCCGTCACGGGCGACCCGGGTCGCCGAACTGCTCACGCAGCACGTGCTTGAGCACCTTGCCCGACGCGTTGCGGGGGATCGTGTCAAGGAGCTCGAGCTGTTCGGGCAGCTTCTGCACCATGAGCCCGGCGTCCTTCAGGAACGCAACCATCTCGTCGAACCCGATCGGTTCGGCTCCGGCGGCGGTCTGGACAACGGCGCAGGCCCGCTCGCCCGACGACGGGTCCGGGAGCCCCACCACCGCGACGTCGCCCACCTTGGGGTGCTGGAACAACAGGTCCTCCAGCTCCTTCGCCGAGATGTTCTCGCCCTTACGGATGATCACGTCCTTGAGGCGGCCCGTGATGATGAGGTTGCCCTTGGTGTCGAACCGGCCGAGATCCCCGGTACGGAAGTAGCCGTCCTCGTCGAAGGCGTCGGCATCGAGCGACGGGTCGAGGTAGCCCTTCATGAGCTGAGGCGCCTTGGCCCGCACCTCACCGTCCTCGCCTTCGGCCGCCGACGAGCCGTCGGGACGCACCAGCTTCAGGTCGACACCCAGCATCGCCTTGCCCTCGGTCAGGGCCAGCTCCTCGTCGGAGTCGGTGGTGGCCGCCATCGTGAGGATCGGCGCCTCGGTGAGCCCGTAGCCCGATAGGACGGGGGCGTCGAAGACGGCCCGGAGGTCATGGGCGAGCTGCGGCGGCTTCGCTGCACCACCGCCGGGGAAGGCCCGGACGTCGGGGAAGATCGGGTGGAGCGACGCCCGCTGCGCAGCGAGATACGCCATGTGGAAGGGCGTTCCCGAGCCGGCGAGCGTGACGCTCTCCCTCGACAGGACCTCGGGCGTCTCGGTCGGGTGGAACGACTCCATGAGGATGAGCGAGCACCCCGTCTGCAGGGCGCAGAACAACCAGGTGATTCCGCCGATGTGGGTGAACGGGAACACGAGTGCGGCACGGTCCCGGCCGTTCACCTCCAGACGTTGGGACATGCCCCGCGACGGCAGCGATCGACACGTCGGTGTGCATTGCACCCTTGGGATCCGCTGTGGTTCCCGACGTGTAGAACAACCAGCTCACCGGGTCGTCGTCGACGACTGCGAGCGGGGTGAGGGTCGACGGATCCCCCTGCGGCAGCGCCCGGTCCGCAACCAGGACCTGGCAGCCGCCGTTGGCACGGGCGATGCCGGTGGCCATCTCCTCGTAGTCGAAGCCCTTCCACACCGACGGCACGACGATGAGGCCGCTGCCCGCCTGCCGGGTGATGAATCCGACCTCACGCTCGCGGTAGATCGGCAGCACCGGGTTCTGCACCGCGCCGAGGCGGCTCAGCGCAGCGACCAGGACCAACGACTCCAACCATGTCGGCAGCTGCCAGGTCACCACGGTGCCGGCACCGACGCCGTACACCGCCAGGCCGGCCGCCGAACGCTCGGCCTCGACTGCGAACTCGGCGAACGTCATCGTCCGCATCTCCTCGTCGACCGCCAGGAGCGCGTCGGGCGTCTCGTCGACGCGAGCCTCGATCAGCTCCCACAGCGTTGTCCCCGACAGCATTGCTCCCACCCTCCATCCGGACCACTTCGATCTGACGGGCCGTCAGCTTAGGCGGGCACGCCGATCTAGTGTTCCGGGCCGACCACACCGTGTGGGTCGTGAATGCCTCGAACGTGGGGGTGGGAAATGGACCGCGAGCAGTTGATCCGGCGCTTCGAACTGACCGATCGGGTCGTCGTCGTCACCGGCGGAACGCGTGGCATCGGCCTTGCGCTCGCCGAGGGCTACGTCGCCGCCGGCGCCAAGGTCGTCATCGCCAGCCGCAAGGCCGACGCGTGTGTCGAGGCCCAACGGCACCTCGCGGCCCTCGGCGGCGACGCCCTCGCGGTGCCCACCCACCTCGGTGACCTCGACGCGCTCGACGCGCTCGTCGAGACGACGGTCGACCGGTACGGCCGGCTCGACGTCCTCGTGAACAACGCCGCCAACGCGCTGACCCAGCCCGTCGGGCAGTTCACGGTCGACGCGTACACGAAGTCGTTCGACGTCAACGTCCGCGGCCCGGTGTTCCTGAGCCAGGCAGCGCTCCCCCACCTGATCGCGTCCGGCCACGGCTCCATCCTCAACATCGTGTCCGCCGGCGCCTACCTCTTCTCCGGCGACGTGTCGATGTACTCCGCCGGCAAGGCGGCCATGGTGAGTTTCACCAAGTCGTTCGCCGCCGCCCTCGCCCCGCAGGGCGTTCGCGTCAACGCGATGGCGCCGGGTCCGGTCGACACCGACATGGTCCGCAACAACCCGCCGGAGTTCGTCGACATCCTGGCCCGGTCCACCCTCCTGGGGCGGGTCGCCGATCCCGACGAAATGGTGGGGACGGCGCTCCTGCTCACGTCCGACGCCGGCAGCTACCTCACCGGCCAGGTCATCGGGGTCGACGGCGGTCTCGTCCCCCGCTGACGTACGTCACTCGGCGTCGAGGAGCCCGACGACCACCTGCACCGTGGCGGGGAGGTCGCGTGCCGGGAAGGTGAGCTCGACCATCTGGGCGTTGCCGTCGGTGCACGGCGGTTCGAGCGCGCCGTGCACCATCACCGCCTGGACGGTCACGACGTCGCCCGACCGTCGGTAGTACACACGATCCACCGAGTTCGCCGCTCCCTCGCACGCCACCTCGACCATCAGGCTCGACGAACTCAGCCGGCGGAACGTCGGGATGTCAGCGGCACGCGATACCGCCGCCGTGTCACCGACGTCGACACCGCCGCCCGGGCCCCCGCCCGACGACGCCGGCGGGACGTCGCGGGTGATCAGCACCACACCCCCGGCCAGCTCGCTCCGGGTGAACCCGATCGGAGCCGGGGGCACGGCGGACGTCGGCACCGGCGGCGACGTGGTGGTCGACGCCGCCGGTGCCAACACCGAGCCGGACACGGCGGTGTCCGGAACGATCGTGGTCTCGACGGTAGCGGGGACCGCCGGAATCGTGGTCGCGGGCACGGTCGACGACGTGGTCGTCCGCTTCACCACGGTGCCCTCGACGGCCGGCGTCACGCTGACGTCGGTGCCCCCGTCGGACAAGGAGCTGATGACCCCGAAGCCACCGGCGAGGAGCGCCACCGCGCCGAGCCCGCCCACTGCAGCGCGCCGTTGGTTGCGGCGACGCACCAATCGGTGGCCCCGGTCGAGCGAGGTCGCCAACGCCCGGGCGAGGTCGGTCTCGGTGAGGTCGAGGTCGAGGTCGTCGACCGATCTGGTGATGTGCTCGTGCTCAGACACCCAGCTGCTCCATCTGTCGATCTTCGAACTCCGCGCCGAACTTCGAGCGGAGTGCGGCAAGGCCGCGATGGGTGTGCGTCTTGACCGAGCCGACACCGATTCCGAGCGCCTGCGCGGTCTCGGCTTCGGTCAGGTCGCTCAAGTAGCGGAGTGCGATCGCCTCCCGCTGACGCCGTGGCAGCTGCGCGAGCGGGCGGCCAGCGCGCAATCCGGAGGGCCGTGCCGTCCTCGAGGTCGATGACCTCGGGAACCATCGTGTGACCCTTCTTGCGCAGCAGGTCGATCGCCTGGTTCGACGTCACCCGGAGCACCCAGCCGACCCGGCGGTCGGGGTCGAGGCGACCCCACTGGGCGAACGCCCACGCCATCGTCTCGGCGGCCAGGTCCTCCGCCACCGCACGGTTTCCCAACATGCGCAACGCCAGGCCGAAGGCCCGGGGATACAACTCCCGGAAGGCGGCCTCGAAGCCCGCCTCGCTCTCCCTCGTTCGTGTCGCCATCGCACCCATCATGAAGGAGTACGTCCGACCCCACCAGAAGGTTGACGCGATCCCGAAAGAATCCGTCAGGCCGGGTTGAGCGCGACGAGCGGGCTCTGGCCCTACGACGTGTCCCGTGCTTCTGTACGACGTTGTGAGTTCGGGGTGGAGCGACGACTATCGCGACGTTGAGGTGAATTCCTCGAGGCTCAGCCCGACCGGACCTGACGCAGTCTCGGTTGCGCCGGTCCGGTCAATCGCGACCGCGACACGGTCGGCCGGAAGATTGGTGTACACGAGTCCGATGACCGCAGCATCGGGTGCCCGACCGGCGTTGGCGCCGGTGATCCCGACATTGCTCGACCCGGTCTCAACCCCATCGTCGCGGCTCATCGCTGCGTCCCAGCGGCGGTACTGGTCGAGTTCCGGGCCCGACCACCCACGAGGGTTCCCCTGCTGGTCGGGGGCCATGAGGTAGCCGCTCGGCATCACTCCGTCGACGTCCAGTGCCCGCCAGAGGGCTTGAGCATCGCCGTCGTCGAGGGGCGACGGCAGGTACAGAGCGAACGAGACGACTGCTCCGGGCGGAAGCTGCGAGACGGCAGCGACGAAGGAGACAGCCGAGCGTCGGGACGCGTCGCGGAATCGAAGCGTTTCAGACGACGAGATCGCCATCGAGAACGCTCCGTCGTCGACATCGACGACTCCCAATGAGGACACCTCGAACTCGAACATCCGTTGCCGAGGGTTGTCACCGGGGACGGGGTCGAGGAGGAAGAACTGGTAGCGGAGCGACCCATCGCGCCCGACCGTGCGCGTCGGAGGCGCCACGAGACTCGAAGGGCTCAGCGATTGAAGGGATCCACGGATCTGTTCCTCGATCACTCGGTCGCGACCGTGACGGGTCGCAATCGCCGGCGCTCCGACCCACGTCCACACTGCGTCGAACACAACGACGATCACGATCGCGACCGCCGCCGACCGCAGAACGCCCAGCCATGTGGCGCGCCGCAGGACTGATCGGCTCATCACAGGAAGGTCGCCGAGGTCGGGGTGAAGGTCGACGTCCAGATCGTCTCGGTCCAGAGGGTCCCGGTCCGGATCCTCGATGTTCACAGGCTCCGGAATCCCGTCGATCGGCGCTCGTCTGACTGGGTCGTCGTTCATGTCGTCTCGCTTCCTTGGTGCTGGTTCGCCGCATGGACGCGAAACGTGTCCCGGGCACGAAGTGCTGCCATTCGCACGCTTCCGTCGGTGGTTCCAGCCATTGCCGCGACTTCTCTGGTCGTGAAGCCCTCGAGGTAGAGGAGTGTCAGGAGTCGACGGTCACGGGGCTCGAGTTGGGTGAGCGTGTGGTGAACAAACAGCCGCGTGGTCGTGGCATCTTCGAGTTGTTCGTCGCCGGCAAGAGCGTCGATGAGTGCACGGTCGTTGATCGGGAGTCGTCGCCGCTTCCAGTGGTCGATCAACAGATTGCGGGCGATCGTCAGGAGCCACGCCGTCTCGGAACCGCCGCTGAAGCCGTTCAGGTTTCGTGCCACCCGGACGAACGTCTCCTGGGTGAGGTCGGAGGCGAGTTCTCGATCGCCGCTGCGCCGTGCCAGATATCCGAACACGGTCGAGCGGTGAGCGACGAAGAGCCGCTCTACCGGATCAGGAGATCTCACCGGAGGATCGTAGGTTCAGTACCCGACCCACGACTGCGACGTCGCGCCGTCCTCGAACGTCGTGCGGCACACCCACCTCGGCCGCCCTTCCACGACTGCGGGGACGACGGATTGACGTGAAACCGCTGCAGGTGCGTACGAGATTCCCATGTCGATCCCACAGATCTCGGCCAGGGACGGCCGAGTAACCCACAGTCCTGCCAGGGTCATGCTGACCAGACCAACGAAGGCCACGACTTTCGTCCGCCGCCGGACCATCGGTCGGCGAGTGGACGGCATGTCCGCTGGCCCGGCAGTTGTCGTGAATGATGCCGCTTCGAGTGTCTCGGTCACGTGGGTCCTCCCTGGGGTCGGTCGGCGTTGATCGCCGACTCTGCCAAGTGGAAACGACTCAGCCGAGCTCGCGTCACAAGAATCCGAAGGTTTTCTCGACGAGGTTGTGATCATCAGTATCGACATCACCTCATGGGCTCAACGGCTCATGGCCTCGACTCCGACCGTTGTCGCTGTTGTCGAGTGGGCTACTTGGTCGCAATGGGCACGACCGGGGCCGACGTGGCGCCGACGATCGGCTCCGGTGCGGCGACCAGGAGGAACTCGGACACGCCGTCCTCGGCGCAGTCGACGGCCAGCGCCTCGAAGTCCCAGTTCTGACCCTGCAGCAGACCCATGTCGCGGAGCTGCACCATGTGCACGGCCAACAGGTCGTCCCAGTTGCCCGACTCGGGGGGCATGACCTCGTACGTGTACGTGTCGACGAAGGCGCCGGCGACCTCACGCTCGGCAAACCACTCGACGCAGCTGAATCCGAGACCGACCGTCTTCCAGTCGACCCCCACCGCGTAGCGACGACGATCACCGTCGTGGTACCAGCCGATGTCGCCGGTGCGGATGCAGATGACGTCGCCCGACTCGACGGTGAGGCCGGTGGCGGCGAGGGCCGCGTCGAGGTCGGCGGCGGTCACGGCGTGACCCGGGTCGACCCGATCGACCCCGAGCGCCCGGGCGACGTCGAGCAGGATGCCGCGGGTCACGATGTCGGGGAGCTGTTCGGCCCCACACCACGTCGCGCCGTTGTTGGCGCCGATCGTCTTCTGCGAACGTCCGCCGTAGAGGAGGCCGTCGTAGCTGATGTGGCTGAGGGCGTCGATGTGGGTCGCCGGCGCACGTCGACATCGTGACGAGGTCGTCGGTGCCCTCCCAGATACCGGGCGCCATCTTGTCGCGCTCGTTCAGCGAGGTGAACGTGAGGATCGGGTTGAACCGGCCCTTGGGTTGCCCGGTCTGCACCCCGTCGTGCTTGAGATCGAGGGCGAGCGAGAAGCGCTTGCCCGTCCGCACGCACGCGGCCCCCGCGCGGCGGTCGTCGGTGAGGAAGTTGCCGCAGCCGAGCTGGTCGTCATCGCCCCATCGGCCCCAGTTCGAGAGCTTCTTGCCCAGGTCACGGACCTCGTCGGAAAGTGCCATGCGTTGATGTCCGCCGGCTCAGGCGAACGTGAGCACCCCGGGCGAGCTTGCCCTCGTGCAGCTCGTCGAGCGCGATTGAAGTCCTCGAGGGCGTACGTCTGCGACACCAACTCGTCGAGCTTGAGACGACCGGCCTGGTAGAGGCGGACCATCAGCGGGATGTCGTACTGCGGCCGCGCCGAGCCGTAGCGGCACCCCATGATCGTCTTGTCGTTGTACATCGTGTTGACCACGAAGCTGGCCTCGCTGCCCATCTTGGGCACACCGAGCATGACGAGGGTGCCGCCCCAGTCCAACAGGTCGGTCGACGTCTTGATGAGGGCCGTGGAGCCGACGCACTCGAAGACGTAGTCGACACCGTTGGGGCAGATCTCCTTGACGGCGGCGACCAGATCGAAGTCGGGACCATCGGGGCAGACGAAGTGCGTGGCGCCGAACTGGCGGGCGAACGCCTCCTTGCCGGGGTTGGTGTCGACGGCGATGACCGGCAGGCCGCCGCTGAGCGCTGCGCCCTGGATGGCGTTGAGGCCGATGCCACCGACCCCGATGACCACGACCGATTCGCCCTGCTGCACCTTGGCCCGGTTGAACACCGCGCCGACGCCGGTGAGCACACCGCACCCGATGAGCGACGCCGACGTGAGTGGCACCTCCTTGGGGATGCGCACGGCCTGGGTCGCCTTCACGACGGTCTCCTCGGCGAACACCCCGAGGTTGGCGAACTGGAACAGCTTCTTCTGCTCCTCACCCTCACCGCTGGTGAAGGGCCGGAAGAGCTTGCCGAGCGACTGCCGACAGAACGTGGGCTTGCCGCGGTCGCACTGCGCGCACTGCCCGCAGTTGCCGAGCGTCGACAACACCACGTGGTCACCGACGGCGACGTTGGTGACGTCGGGAGCGATCTGGGTGACCCGCCCGCGCCCTCGTGGCCGAGCACAACGGGGGGCGGGAACATGATCGTGCCGTTCAGCACCGACACGTCGCTGTGGCACAGGCCGGCGGCCTCGATGCGCACCCGGACCTCACCGGCACGCAGGTCGCGAGCCTGGATTCCCG
>JBAOIR010000068.1:0-34393 GCA_037045585.1 Microthrixaceae bacterium | reverse complement strand
GCACTCGCCCGACGAACTCCAGCCTTCGACGCAGGCGATCGGAAGGTTCGCGGTCCGCTGCGGGAGCGCCTGCAGATCGGCGAGGGTGAGGTCGAGGCGGCGTTCCACTCGGCCCTCCACCACCAGGCGGTAGTCGGGGGACTGCGCTCGGTCGACGACGCCCGCGCCCCGCGCCGACTTGTTGACGGGAAGGCCCTGCGGGCCGGTGCCCGGACGTCGCTGCGCAAGGACCACGAGGGCAGACAACGGCCCGATCGTGTTCCCGGCGACCGCGAGGAACACGGTCGCTCCCGTGGCTGCGACGCCGGCGATGAACCGCCGGCGGTCCGGCTCGAGGTCGTCGGTGAGGTGGCGACGTCCCGTCTGCTCGCGCACGATCGTCCACTTCGCACCGAGATGGATCGCCAGCGAGCCGATCGTGATCCATCCCACCCAGTAGTGGGCGATCGGGAAGAAGAAGCCCCAGGGATACCAGCGGGCGACGTTGAACGTGCCCGACACGACCATGAAGAGACCGCCGCCGATCAGCGGCAGCAGGCTCAGTCGTTCCAGCGCATGGACCACGGAGGTGACGGGCGGCCACTCGAACAACTTGGGGTACACGATCCACAACTTGGCCAGCAGCAAGGGGATCGTGACGAAGCCGGCCGTGACGTGGACTCCTTGGGAGATCCGGTAGAAGCCGGCCGGACGCGACGGCCAGTGGAACCAGCCCGGAGGTTGCTGGATGAGGTGGCTGAGGACGCCGGTGCCGAAGCACAGGATGAAGGCGACGCCGAGCGCGATGCCGACGAGGGCGGCGACGCGGGGCTCGTGGAGCCGGCTCTTGGGGCGGTGTTCGACCCAACGGAGCGGAGCCGGGGTCGTCACGAGGGAGACCTCACGCCGGCCGCCGAGCCGTGGCGAACCACCGATGCCCGCGGCACTCGACGCCGTCGGGGAGCAACCCGGCGAGGGTGAGGTAGTGCTCGATGCGGTCGGCGGACACCCGGGCCCAGGGAAACCACGGCCCGCAGTGATCGCCCACGTTCGACCCGGACGGTGAGCCGGTCGCTCTCCGTGCCGGGGGCGCCGACTTCCACGATCACCGTGCCCGAAGGTGCCAGCAGGTCGTGGGCCCGCCGAAGCAGCGCGTGCGGATCGCCGCCGATGCCGATGTTCCCGTCGAGCACAACGACCGAACCCCAGCGCCGCTCGCCCGGGAGGGGATCGAAGATCGATCGGGTGAGCACGGGCGCGCCGCGGCGGCCGGCTTCGGCGCTCGCCGCCGGCGAGGTGTCGACCCCCATGGCCATCCGCCCGCTCGACGCGACGGCCTCCACGATGCGGCCGGGACCGCAGCCGACGTCGATGACGGGCGCGGTGAGGTCCTCGAGGAGCTCGATCTCCAGGGCGTCGGCGCTCCGCCGCCACGCCTCGACGTCCAACGGGAGGACGTCGCCGTCGGTGCTGCGCAGGACCGTCGTCGGTGACGGGGCGCTCACGACGCCTGCCCGACGGGGAGCGACATCGCCGCGAGGGCGCGGGCGAAGCGGGTGTCGGGGGCGAGCGACCCGACGAGCATCGTGTCGTCGATCGAGTCGACGTCGGTGAGCGGCTCGATGTCCCGAACGGTGAGCCCGAGATCGATGAGGCGGCGCCGCTGGAGCACCCCGGTGTCGCTGCAGCTCATCGGGATGTCGAGGAAGACGGCGGGGTCAGCGCGATGCAGACCGATGATCCACCACCCGCCGTCGTTGGCCATGCCGAGCACGGCGTCGGTGCCGGAGCCCGCCAGCTCGGTCATCGCCGCGTCGAGGTGCGCCGCCGTCGTCTGGGGTGTGTCCATGCCGATCTGTACGGCTGGTCCGCCCACCGTGTCCCAGGCGGCGGCGAGTCGACGGTCGAACGGCCCGTCCACCTGGTTGACGACCCGGACCCCCGGAGGGCACCACGGGCCGGGCTGGCCGTCGAGGACGGCGACCACCTCGTCGGCGCCGCTGGCGATCGCCGCAGCGAACGTGTCGGCGAGGGCTGCCTCGGCGAGGCGGGCGGCCTGGTCGGGGCTGCAGGGTGGGCACAGCCGGGTCTTCACCCGACCGGGTTTCGGCTCCTTTGCCAACACGATGACCTTCATGGGTTCGAACCTACGATGCGGATGTCCATTCGACGGCCCTACCCCGCTTACGGAAATCGAAACACTCGGACGGGGGGTCGCGCCGAAACGTCGGGACCGAGGGCGCGGGCGTACGCTGACCCGATGCAACCCGACCCGGACCGGATCCTCGTCGTCGACGACGACCCGAACGTCGCCGAGGTGCTCGCGGTACCTGCAACTCGCTGGGTACCGCGTCGAGGCGGTGGGGGACGGCGCCGTCGCGCTGGACCGGGCCATCGCCGACCCTCCGATGCTCGTCATCCTCGATCTGATGCTCCCCGGGATGGACGGACTCGAGGTCTGCCGTCGGCTCCGAGCGGCGGCCCCGACGCCGGTGATCATGCTCACGGCCAAGGGCGGGGAGTCCGACCGCGTCATCGGGCTCGAGCTCGGTGCCGACGACTACGTCGCCAAGCCCTTCTCGGCGAAGGAACTCACCGCTCGGGTCAAGGCCGTGCTCCGGCGTGCCGCCGGTCCGCTCGCGGGCGCCGTTCCCGGCACGCCAGTGGAGCTCAGCGACGGCGACCTCGTGGTCGACGTGCCCGGCCGGCAGGTGTCGCGTGACGGTGCGTCGATCGCGTTGACGGCCCACGAGTTCGAGTTGCTGGTCTTCCTCATGCGCCACCCCGGCCGGGCGTTCCGGCGCGAGGACCTGCTGCAGCACGTCTGGGGGTACTCGTTCGGCGATTCGTCCACCGTCACCGTCCACGTCCGCCGACTCCACGAGAAGATCGAGGACGACGCGAGTCGCCCCGACCGGATCACGACCGTGTGGGGTGTGGGCTACCGGTGGGTCGGCTCCTCGATGACCGACCTCGACCGGGCGACGGCATGAGGGCGTTGTCGGGCGTCGTCGCCGGCGTGACGGCGGTCGGGCTGACCGCGGCGGCGGTCGTCGCCGCCGCTGCGGGCATCCCTGCCGCTGACGCTGTCGAGCTGATCGGCACGTCGTTCGGCGTGGCGCTCGTGTCCGCGCTGGTCGGTCTGCTCGTGGTCGCCCCGATGCGAGCCGGAGGCACACCGGGCCGGGCCCTTCGGGTCCGCGCCGCGGTCGTCGCCGTCACGCCGGCGCTGTGTCTCGGGCTCGGATCGTGGGCCGCGGCGCGAGCGATGTTCGTGTCGCCACACGATCTCGACCGCGCTGGGCGTCATCGTCTGCGCCGCCGGGGTGGTCGGGGTGATCGTCACCTTGCTGCTCGTCGACGAGTTGGAACGCCGACGCCGCATGATCGCCGACGGTCACGCCCGCCAGGAAGCACTGGAGCGGTCGCGGCGTGAGTTGGTGGCGTGGGTGAGTCACGACCTGCGGACCCCGCTCGCCGGCATCAGGGTCATGGCCGAAGCCTTGTCCGACGGCGTCGTCGACGAACCGGACACCATCGCCAACTACCACTCCCGAATCCAGGTCGAGTCGGAGCGGCTCGCCCAACTCGTCGACGACCTGTTCGAACTCTCCCGTCTCCAGGTCGAACAGGTGAGCCTCGCCGTCGAACGCATCTCCCTCGGCGATCTCGTGTCGGACGCGGTGGCGTCGGCGGCGCCTGCAGCGGGGGCGAAGGGTGTGCAGATCACCGGTGAGATGGTCGGTGCCGCGCCCGAGCTCGACGTGTCGTCGCCAGAGATGCTGCGGGTCGTGCACAACCTGCTCGACAACGCGATCCGGCACACCCCCTCCGGAGGGCAGGTGCGCGTCGAAGTGCGCGCCGCGGACGATCACGCCGAACTGATCGTGCAGGACGGCTGCGGGGGCATTCCCCACGCCGAGATCGACAGAGTCTTCGACCTCGCCTATCGCGGCGACGCCGCCCGCACCCCGGCGTCCGAACGGGGCGGTGGCGGTCTCGGGCTCGCCATTGCCCGTGGGCTCGTCGAGGCCCACTCGGGAGCGATCGACGTGCGCAACGTCCACGGCGGCTGCGTGTTCACGGTGCGGCTGCCCCTGCCGGCGCCCTGAACCCGAGGCGGCCTATCGCAGCGGTGCGGTCACGAATTCGGCCATGCCCTCGGCGAACGTCACGGTGGACACGACACCCAGCGCCTCCTCGAGGCGACGCGCCGAGGCGACGACGTGGCGAACGTCGCCGAGACGGTGCCCACCGACGACGTCGGGTGACGGGGCACCCGGACCGCTCGCGACGCAGAGCGCCTCGGCCAGGTCGAGCACGGTGTGCGGCGAGCCGCTCGCGACGTTGAGGGCACCGTCGTAGGGGTCGCCGTCGAGCAGCGCGGCGACGTTGGCGCGGGCGACGTCGGCGACGTGCACGAAGTCGCGCATCTGGCCGCCGTCCTCGAACACCCGTGGCGCCTCGCCGCGTTCGAGCGCGCTTCGGAAGATCGAGGCCACGCCGGCGTAGGGAGTGTCCTTCGGCATCCGGGGCCCGTACACGTTGTGGTAGCGGAACGCTGTCA
Source organism: Microthrixaceae bacterium (assembly GCA_037045585.1). Taxonomy (GTDB): domain Bacteria; phylum Actinomycetota; class Acidimicrobiia; order Acidimicrobiales; family Microtrichaceae; genus SSF14. The sequence goes on along the minus strand of JBAOIR010000068.1, from coordinate 29,847 downwards.
CCGCGATGCCGTGCTCGCGTCCGAACGCTGCGCACAGGTGTTCCTGATGGAGCTTGGTGGCGGCGTAGACGTTGCGCGGGTCGGTGGGGGCGGACTCGTCGACCAGCGCCCAGGCGAGTGATCGACCGCAGCGCGGGCACGGCGGTTCGTAGTTGCCGTCATCGAGGTCGGATCGTCGCCGGGGACCGGGTCGGACATCGCCGTGCTCGTCGCAGCGGTACCTGCCCTCGCCGTACACCACCATCGACGACGCGAGGACGAGGCGACCGTCGAACCCGATCTCGTGCAGTACGCCCAGCCCGACCACGGTGCCGACGTCGTTGTCGCCGACGTACCGACCGACGTCGCCGAAGTCCTCGCCGAGTCCGACCCGCGCCGCCTGGTGGCACACCGCGTCGACACCGTCGAGGGCGGACCGCCACGCTGCGGCGTCGACGACGTCGGCCTCGACGTAAAGAACCTCGCTGCGGAGGTAGTCGGGGCGCCTCGGATGGACGTCGGGCGCAAGGTTGTCGAGCACCACCACGTCGACACCGCGGTCGACGAGCTGGTCGACGATCGCCGAGCCGATGAACCCGCATCCGCCGGTGACGAGCACACGATCGGTCATGGACGTACCTCCTGGGTCACCACGGTGTCACCAGGCCGACCTGGAGGGCGAGTCCGACGCGAGTGAGGTCGCCAGCCACCATCGTTCGCGATCGTTGGGTGACGACGGCTGTCGCCGCAACGGCGATCCACGGCATGAACGGCAACCAGATCCGCTCGACCTCGGCGTTCGACAGGCCACTGAGGTCGGCCGCGGCAACGGCGGCGAGCGACGCGGCCGCCAGGAGCGGCCACCGCTCGGACCACGCTGTCCGCGCACCACGGACCGCCAGGCCGCCGAGGCCGGCCGCAGCGACGGGACCGAGCGCCAACACGAGGGCGGCAGGGTTCCCCACGAACACGAAATAGGAGTACGGCCGGAACTGCGAGATCCCGTCTGCGTAGAAGCTGACGGGTCGCGTCGAGACCATCGAGCCACCAGAAGCCGCCGGCGACGAACAACGCAACCACGACCGCTGCACCGAAGCCGGCCAGCAGGAGTGGCCGAGCGCGACGCTCCCGGATCACGATGGCCAACGGGATCAGTGCCAGCGGCACGAAGCCGTAGGAGAGGTGCAGGCACCCCGATGCCAGGGCACCGCCGACGACGGCACTCACGTCGGACCGCCACCCGCTCCGACGGATGGACCACACCAGAACGGCGACGGTGACGGCGATCGCTCCGGCGAAGAAGGCATCGAAGGTGGTGCCGGCGAAGACGGCGGCGGGCAGGAAGGCGATCGTTCCGCAGGCAGGCGCCGCTGCCCCCTCGCCGCCGAGGCTACGCGGACGGTCACCACGACGGCCGCGATGCCGATCCCCAGACGACGAAGCAGAGCACCGCCGCCCACCGCGGGCCGCCGAGACCGACGGTGTCCATCGCTCGGAGGAGTAGCGGCATCCCGGGCGGGTGGCCCTTCACGTGCGTCGGGTAGTTGCCGAGTCGCTCGACGAAGGTTCGTAGGAACGCACCGGGGTCGAGGTCGGCGCCGACACCGAGGTAGCCGTGCCGGTTCGCGAGTGGCGACCACAGCTGTTCGACGCCACCCGACCCGGCGAGCAACACGGCCCACAACGCGGAGGCGGCACCCGTCACGACGGCGAGCGGTGACGTGCCGAGGCGATCGGTCACGAGCGGCCACGCCCACACGAGCAGACCGGCGACGCCGACCGCTGGCACGATGCCAGCGAGATCCGTGCCAACCCCATCGACCGTAGAACGGCGGGGCGTCGACGCCGGAGCGATCGGGAAGCGGCCACCACCGTGGCCAGACCACCGCCGTCACGACCAGCGCCATCCAGCCCACGAGGCCCACGAGCTGTCCCCGGCGCGTGTCGACGTGGTCCCGGTCGGCTCCCATCCGGGCGCACCCTACGCCGTCGCCTAGGTTGCTCCCGTGGCAGGCGTCGACGTGATCCTCCCGGCACTCGACGAGGCAGCGGCCCTGGAGTGGGTGCTCCCGCGGATGCCGACGTCGTATCGGGCGATCGTCGTCGACAACGGGTCGACCGACGGGACGGCCGAGGTGGCCGAGCGGCTGGGCGCACTCGTCGTGCACGAATCGCGGCGCGGGTTCGGGGCGGCGTGCGCCGCCGGGCTCGCCGTCGCGACCGCCGATGTCGTCGCGTTCTGCGATGCCGACGCGAGCCTCGATCCGCAGGATCTCCCGCTCGTGTGCGACCCCGTGCTCGCCGGGCGGGTCGATCTGCTCCTCGGGGCACGCCAGGCGGTCGGCCTGGCGGTCCTGGCCACCGCACGCCCGGCTCGCCAACCGGTATCTGGCCCATCGACTCGGCCGGATCAGCGGGGCGGCCCTCACCGATCTCGGCCCGATGCGGGCGATGCGCCGGGACGCGCTCGACGACCTCGGAATCGTCGATCGTCGGTTCGGTTGGCCGCTGGAGATGGTGGTGCGCGCAGCGCAGGCCGGCTGGACGATCGAGGAGGTGGCGGTGCCCTACCGGCCCCGCATCGGACGATCCAAGGTGACGGGCACGGTGCGGGGAACCCTGCGCGCCGTCGCCGACATGCGCAAGGTCCTCGCCGACCTGACCTGAGCTGACCTGAGCTGAGACGGGTGACGGTTCCCCGAGCGGGCCCCTCGTGACAGGCTGTCGTATGCCCCGGTTCGGAGAGCGCCTGAACTCCTTGCTGTCGGTGCGTGTGCGCCCGGCGCTCGGGAGTGCCGTGGGTCTGTCGATGGTCGTGGTCACGGTGGTGACCTTTGGTCTCGTCCACGACTCGTCGGCGCGGGTGATCGAGGCGCTCGTGATGGTCGTGCCGGTCGTCGCGGCCGCAGTGCTCGGCGGCCAGCGGGCCGCGGTGTTCGTCGCCGTTGTCGGGACGCTGGCCTTCAGCCTGATCATCCCGCCGTTCGGGTCGCCGCGCGTCGAACTGACCCAGGACGTCGTCGCGCTCGTCGTGTTCCTCGCCGTTGCCCTCGCCGTGGGGTCGGTGGTCGCCCGCCGCGTCGAGGCGCTCGGCCACCTCGAGGAACAGCGGGAGCTCCTGATGCGTTCCGTGTCGCACGACTTCCGCACGCCACTCGCCGTCATCAGCGCCGCGACGTCGGACCTCATGCAGTCCCCGCACTACGACGACGCGACGCGAGCGAAGCTCCAGTCGATCGTCCTCGACGAGACCGACCGGCTCGACCGACTCGTCGCGAACCTTCTCGACCTCAGCCGCTTGCGGTCGGGGCAACTCGAACCCCACCGTCAGGCGGTCGACGTCGGCGAGCTCGTCGACCACGTGACGCAACGCCTCCGTCGGGTCCTTGTGGGCGTCGACCTGCGAGTCGAGCTCGAGCCGGGGCTGCCGGCGTTGCAGGCCGACTTCACCCAGATGGACCAGGTGCTCACCAACCTGCTCGAGAATGCGGTCCGTCACTCGAGCCCGACCGGAGTGGTCGGGCTCACCGTCGTGACGACCTCTTCGTCGGTGCGGTTCTCGGTGACCGACGAGGGGCCGGGCGTCGATCCGGACGAGGCCGAGGTGATCTTCCAACCGTTCCGGTCTGGGCGTTGCCCGGATCGAGTGGCGTCGGGCTCGCCATCTGCCGCGGCATCGTGCAGGCGCACGGCGGCACGATCCGGGTGACCGGGCGCGACGGGCCGGGTGCGGAGTTCGTCGTCGATCTGCCGTACCGGTAGGTCAGGCGTCGAGCCGGCTCAACGCCTCGTCGAGTACAGCGATCTCCTCGGCGGTGGTGCAGTGGTGTGGCGACAACCGCACGCTCGGCTCGAATCCGGCGGGTCCATCGGTGACCGTGGGTGCACCGGGGATGAAAAGCGTGCCGGCGACGCCAAGTTCGGCGAGTCGGACTGCGACGACGTCGGGAGTGACGTGTTGGTGGGTGAAGCTGACGATGCCCCGATCGGCGCGCGTGCCCAGCGGAACGAGCGACGCGTGGCGGTCGAGCACGGCCCGCACCTCGTCGCTCCGGGCCGTCACCTCGGACTCGACCGTCTCCAACCCCCGCTCGACGAGTTGGCCGACGGCCACGCCGAACCCGAGGAGTGACGCGATCGGTCGTTCGAACACCTCGAAGCGGGTCGCGTCCCCGGCATGCCGAGGAGCTCGTCTCCCTCGTACCGTGCGCCGAACGGCAGGCCGAGCGGCGCGAGGGTGGGAATGAGTTCGTGGCGCACGTGCAGGAATCCTGTTCCCCTCGGTCCTCGGAGGAACTTGCGGCCCGGTGCGAACGCCACGTCGCTGCCGAGCGCCCGTACGTCGAGCGCCATCTGGCCGGCGGACTGGGCGACGTCGAGCGCGATCAGGACCTCGGGTGCCGACGCTCGCGCCGCGGCGATCGCGGCGGCCGCCGGGGTGACCGTGCCGCAGTGCGTCGGGATGTGGGTGAGCAGCACCATCGCGGTGTCGGGTTCGACGAGCGAGGACAGCGAGTCGAGGTCGACCGTGCCGTCGGGAGCCGGCTCGGCCACGACGATCGTGAGCGGACGCAGGACGTTCCAACGTTGCAGCGTCGTCCACATCGAGACGTAGGTGAAGGGGTCGACGACGATCGTCGCGCCGCCGTCGAAGCGCTGCTGCGACAGGTACGCCCAGGCCAGGCGTTCCCATGCATCGGTCGCCCCGGCGGTCAGCGCGACCTCTACGGGTTGCGCCCCGATCGCGTCGGCGATCGTGGCGCGGACGCCCGCCAGTTCGTCCACCACTTCGGCCGCGGCTTCGTAGCCGCCGATCTCCTGCTCGCGGCGCAGGTGGCGGATCATGCGCTCGACGACCGCGTCGGTCGGGGGCGAGGCACCGGCGTGGTTGAAGAAGGCGTCCACGGCGCGACAGTATCCGTGGGTGGCGCCCGGGCCGGGTGCCATTTTTCGAGTGTGGGGAGACACATGCACGACGGCAGCAGCACGCTGCGCCTGCAACCAGGCGTGGAGACGTTGACGATCACGGGAGCAGAGCCGGGCACCGCGCTCCGCGTCGATCGTGGCGACACCCCGCTCGTGACCGTCGTCGCCGACGGTGCCGGCAACGCGCACGTCGCGTTCGTGCCGCCGGAGCATGGGCGGATCGAGACTGCGGAGCAGTGGGCGGAGGTCCTCTCGACGGGTGAGCTCCTGGCACCCGGTCCGTACACGGTCGTCGACGTCGCGACGGGGGAGCGGCATGGCCCGGTCACCGTGCTCGCGGTCGGGGACGTTCCCGACGAGTCGCTGTACGACCAGGAGCTCGCCGAGGGATTCGGGTACCTCGAGGTGCGCGACGGGGTGACCCTGTCGATCATGGTGCGGTTCCCCAACGAAGACCTCTACGGGCCGGCACCGTGGCCGACCGTCATCGAATACTCCGGGTACGGCCCGTCCAACCCCGATGCGCCCCAACCGGGCACGTTGCTCGCCAACCTCCTCGGCTTCGCCGTCGTCGGCGTCAACATGCGCGGCACCGGCTGCTCCGGTGGGGTGTTCGACGTGTTCAGTCCGGCGCAGGCCGCCGACGGCTACGACGTGGTCGAGACCGTCGCCCGCCAGCCGTGGGTGCTCGACCGCCGCGTCGGCATGGTCGGTCTCAGCTATCCCGGAATCTCCCAGCTGTACGTGGCCGCGACGCAGCCGCCGAGTCTCGCCGCGATCACTCCGCTGTCGGTCATCGACGATCTCTGGCGTCAGCAGTGGCCCGGAGGCACGTACAACTCGGGGTTCACCCGCTCGTGGTTGGCGGCGCGTGACGCCGAGACGAAGGTCGGGGGTCAGGCCTGGGACCAGGCCCGGATCGACGCCGGCGACGCGCAGGCGGCGGCCAACCAGGCGATCCGATCGCAGAACTTCGACTTCGAGCGGTTCGGCCGTGCGATCGACAACTTCCGCCCGACGCTCGAGGCGCGCCGCGTCGAATCGGTGCTCGACCGGATCGACGTGCCCGTCTACCTGACCGGCGCGTGGCAGGACGAGCAGACCGGCAGCCGGTTCGCGCTGATGCTCGACCGCTTCCACAACGCTCCGCACGTCCAGTTCACGCTGTTCAACGGTCACCACCCCGACGGGTACAGCCCGATGGTGATCCTGCGATGGTTCGAGTTCCTCTCGTTCCACGTCGGGCGCCGGGTGCCGGTGGTGCCGGAGCTGATCCGCATGTTCGCGCCGATGCAGTTCGCCGAGGTGTTCGGTGTGGTTCAAGAGCTCGAGGCGGACCGGTACGGCGATCTCGTCGACGACTTCGACGCCGCGTTCGCGCGGTTCACCTCCGAACCGCCCGTGCGCATCATGTTCGAGAGCGGCGCCGGCACCGACACGCCGGGCGCTACAGGGGCTCGCTACGAGGTGTTGACGACCGAGTTCCCGCCGCCGGGGACGGTGGCGCGCCGCTGGTGGTTCGGCTCCGACGGGACCCTCGGCGACGAAGCGTCGGCCGAGGAAGGGTTCGTCGCCTACACCGACGACCTCGACGCCGGCGAGCACTGCTACGCGATCATCGAGAGCCTCCAGGACTTCACCCGCCCGACCGTGCCGCTCGACTGGACCTGGTTCGAAGATGAGCACGTGGTCCGCTTCGAGACGGAGCCGCTGACCGACCAGGTCACCGTCGCCGGCCAAGGACACGTGCACCTGTGGTTGCGACCGGGCACCGAGGACACGTCGGTGCAGGTCACGCTGACCGAGATCCGCCCCGACGGCATGGAGGTGCGGGTGCAGTCCGGGTGGCACCGGCCGGTGCACCGCGTCGAGGATCCGACGCGGTCCGACGACCTGCGCGTCGACTACACGTTCACCCCCGACGACCGCGAGCCGCTCGTGCCGGGCGAACTGATCGGGTTCCGGGTGCCGTTCATGCCGTTGGCGCACGTGTTCCGGGCCGGCTCGCGGATCCGGGTGGGTGTCTCCACGCCCGGGCGGGACATGCCGTTGTGGTGCTACGACAACCCCGTGACCGAGGGTGCGGTCCACGAGGTGGGGGTCGGCGGCTCGGCGGCTTCGTCGCTCGTGTTGCCGGTGTGGGACGACCCGGCCCACCTCCTCGCTCCCGAACACGAGGCCCACCCACCGGCGGACGCCCTCCGTGGCCAACCCGCCCGCCGCGCCCGCCCCGTCGCCAACACCCGAGCTGGTCTACGGTTCGACCTGTGAAGCGCCTCGCGATCCTGTGGGTCATCTCGACGTTGGCCCTGCTGCTCCTCCCGGTGCTGTTCAGCGACGTCGAGGTGGACGACTGGAAGTACGCGGCGTTGGCCTCGGTCGTCATCGGTCTCATCAACTGTTCGATCGGGCCGATCCTGAAGCTGTTCACGCTGCCGATCCGCTGGCTCACCCTCGGGTTGTTCACCCTGATCATCAACGCCTTGCTGTTGCTCCTCGCCTCCGAGGTTGCTCCCGGCTTCGTGATCAACGGGTTCTGGACGGCGTTCTGGGCGGCCATCGTCTACAGCATCGTGACGTGGCTCGGCGGGCTGATCCTCGTCCGCGACGACGACTGAGCGCGGCGTTCACACGTCGGCAACAAACGGGCAACCCCGGGGACACGGCCCCTTCGTAGCTTCTCCTCGACCGCCCTCCCATGGTCGACGCACCGACAGGATCGATTGCCTTGCAGATCTCGCTCCATGAACAAGAGCGCCTGATGATCTCCCTCGCCGCGATGGTGGCGAGGGACCGGCAGGCCAGAGGGCTCAAACTCAATTATCCCGAGGCCGTGGCGTTGCTGACCTCCTTCGTGCTCGAAGGCGCTCGCGACGGCCGGCGGGTCGCCGACCTCATGGAAGCCGGACGCGCCGTGCTCGGTCGTGACGACGTGATGGAGGGTGTGCCCGAGATGATCGACGAGGTGCAGGTCGAGGCGACCTTCCCCGACGGCACGAAGCTGGTGACGATCCACCAGCCGATCCCGTGAGCGGGTGCTCGTGATCCCCGGTGAGGTGTTCGTCGGTGACGAGCCCGTGGCGCTGTTCGGCGACGCCGAGCTCATCACCCTCGAGGTCGTCAACGCCGGCGACCGGCCCATCCAAGTCGGATCCCACTACCACTTCGCCGAGGCCAATCCGTCGTTGACCTTCGATCGCGAACAGGCACGCGGGTACCGCCTCGCCATCGCCGCGGGCACCGCGGTCCGGTTCGAACCGGGCATCGACCGCACCGTCGAGCTGGTGCCGATTGCTGGAGCCCGCATCGTTCGCGGCCTGCGCGGCGACGTCGCCGGGCCCCTCGAAGCACCGGTCAACGGCGGTGCGTCATGACCGACATCACCCGAGCCCGGTACGCCCAGTTGTTCGGCCCGACGGCTGGTGATCGCATCCGGCTCGCCGATACGAACCTGCTCATCGAGGTCGAGCACGACCACTGTGGCGGCTCCTCGGGGGGCGCCGGTGAGGAAGTGCTGTTCGGCGGAGGCAAGGTCATCCGCGAATCGATGGGCCAGTCGGTCGCCACCCGCGCCGAGGGCACGCCCGACCTCGTCATCACCGGAGCCGTCATCCTCGACCACTGGGGCATCGTCAAGGCCGACATCGGCGTGCGCGACGGCCGCATCGTCGGCATCGGCAAGGCCGGCAATCCCGACACGATGGACGGCGTCGATCCCGCCCTCGTCATCGGTCCGTCCACCGAGATCATCTCCGGCAACGGCAAGATCCTCACGGCCGGGGCGGTGGACAGCCACGTGCACCTGATCTGCCCCGAACTCGTCACCGAGGCGCTCGGCGGCGGCATCACCACCGTCGTCGGCGGCGGCACCGGGCCGGCCGAGGGCACGAAGGCCACCACCGTCACCGCGGGGGCGTGGAACACCGAGATGATGCTCCGGGCGATGGACGGCATGCCCGTCAACGTCGCCCTGCTCGGCAAGGGCAACACGACCTCGCTCGACGGTCTGCGCGAACAGCTCGCCGGTGGCCTGAGCGGGTTCAAGCTGCACGAGGACTGGGGCACGACGCCGGCGGTCATCGATGCCTGCCTCACGATCTGCGACGAGCAGGGAGTGCAGGTCGCGATCCACACCGACACGCTCAACGAGGCCGGCTACGTGCAGAGCACGCTCGACGCCATCGCCGGCCGGACGATCCACACGTATCACACCGAGGGAGCGGGCGGCGGACACGCTCCCGACATCATCACCGTGTGTGCCCAGCCCAACGTGCTGCCGTCGTCGACCAACCCGACCCGGCCCCACACGGTGAACACGGTCGACGAACACCTCGACATGTTGATGGTGTGCCACCACCTCAACCCCCGGATCCCCGAGGACCTCGCGTTCGCCGAGAGTCGCATCCGGCCGTCGACGATCGCGGCGGAGGACATCCTCCACGACCTGGGCGCCATCTCGATGATCGGGTCCGACAGCCAGGCCATGGGTCGCATCGGCGAGGTCGTGATGCGCACGTGGCAGACGGCGCACGTGATGAAGGCGCGTCGTGGTTCGTTGCCCGGTGACGGTGCCGCTGACAACGAGCGCGCCAAGCGCTACGTCGCCAAGTACACGATCTGCCCGGCGCTGGCGCACGGCTTGGCGTCCGAGGTGGGCTCGGTCGCCGTCGGCAAGCTGGCGGATCTGGTGTTGTGGGATCCGAAGTTCTTCGGGGTTCGGGCGCACGTCGTCCTCAAGGGCGGCTTCATCGCCTGGGCGCAGATGGGCGACGCCAACGCGTCGATCCCGACCCCGCAGCCGGTGCTCCCGCGGCCGATGTTCGGAGCGCAGCCCAAGGCCGCAGCCGCGACGAGCGTGACGTTCGTGGCGCCCCTGGCACTGCAGGGCGTGGGTGCATCGCTCGGCGAGCGGTACGGCCTCGACAAGCGCATGGTCGCCGTCGACGACTGCCGCTCGCTCACCAAGGCCGACCTCCCGCTCAACGACGCCCGTCCCGACATCACCGTCGACCCGGACACGTTCGCCGTGCGCATCGACGGCGAGCTCATCGAGGCAGCTCCCGCTGCCGAGCTCCCGATGGCCCAGCGCTACTTCCTCTTCTGATGGGCGGGTCGGTTCCCCACCACAGGTTTCGCGGGTACTTGTCCTCACCTGCTGGTGACAAGTACCCGCAGAAGCGGGGCGGTCGGGCGCGATGAACGCGCTGTTGGCGCTGTTGCAGCTCGGCGACGGTCGGTTTCCCGCCGGGGGCCACGTGCATTCGGCCGGCATCGAGTCGGCCGTTGCCGACGGTCGGGTCACGGGCCAGCGTTCTCTCGAGGACTACCTGCGGGGTCGGCTGACGACCGTCGGTCTCACCGACGCGGCGCTCGTCGCCGCGAGTGTGATCCGGCTCGATGCCGAGCGGCGCGACGGCAGCGACCTGTTGGGCTCCGTGATCGCCGAGCTCGATGCGGAGGTCGAAGCTCGCATCGCGCCGCCACCGTTGCGCTCCGCGTCAGCGCAAGCTCGGTCGGCAGCTCACCCGGGTCGCTGCCCGGTGCTGGCCCGATCCGCTGTTCGCCTCGTTGTCAGCGGCCCACCTCGAGGGTGTTCACCAGCCGGTCGCCCTCGGAGCTGCGGCCGTCGTGTCCGGTGCGTCACCCGTCGGGGCTGCGACCGTGTCGGTGCATCACACGTTGAACACACCGGCGCAGGCTGCCGTTCGTCTGCTGGGCCTCGACCCGTTCGCCTCAGTCGCGATCGCGGTCTCGTTGGCGCCCGAGGCCGACGCGATCGTCGCCGCAGCGGTCGCAGCCGCTCACGGGCCGCTCGCCGATCTTCCCGCCCGAACCGGCCCGCGCTGCGAGATCGCGGCCGTCGACCACGAGACGTGGGACCTGCGTCTCTTCGCCACCTGACAGGAGCACTGATCGCCATGGGAGCACATCACGGACCCGACGACCCACACCGGCACACCCATGCCGGTGATGCGCTGCGCATCGGGATCGGTGGACCGGTCGGCAGCGGCAAGACCGAGCTGGTCGGCGCGCTGTGCCGGGCGTTCGCCGAGGAGCTCGAGATGGTCGTCGTGACGAACGACGTGTTCACGATGGAGGACGCTGCGATCCTCGAACGCAAGGCCGTCATCCCGGTGGAGCGGATCGCCGGAGTGCAGACCGGGTGCTGCCCGCACACTGCGATCCGTGACGACATCAGCGAGAACCTCGATGTGGTCGAGCGGTTGGAGTCGAAGTTCAAGCCGGACCTCGTCCTGCTGGAGAGCGGTGGGGACAACCTCACCGCCACGTTCAGCAAGGCGCTGGTCGATCTGCAGTTGTTCGTGATCGACGTCGCCGGTGGCGACAAGGTGCCGCGCAAGGGAGGCCCGGGCATCACGACCTCCGATCTCCTCGTGATCAACAAGACCGACCTGGCCCCGCTGGTCCACGCCGATCTCGATGTGATGCGCCGCGATGCCGACGAGAAGCGGGGCGATCTGCCCACGGCGTTCATCTCGCTCACCGAGGATCCGCTCGCGACCGACATCGCCACGTGGATCCGCCAGCAGCTGGGGGAGTGGGACCCGGGTGCACACCACGAGCACTGAGCGCTATCGGCCCTCCGTGACCCCGTCGGTCTCGACGCGACCCGGCATTCGCGCCCGGGCCGCGGTCGTCGCGGAATTCCGAAGTGGGCGGACCGCGCTCACGACGCTCCGTTCCGAACCGCCCCTGACGTTGCGTCCGACCGCCGACGCGCTGTACGTGATCGGCACCGCCGCCGGTCCCCTCGGGGGAGACGAGCTGACGTTCGACATCGCCGTCGGCGACGGGGCAACGCTCACGCTTCGGACGGTGGCGGCCTCGATCGTCCTTCCAGGGCCCGGTGGCGGTCGGTCGAGCACCGTCACCAACGTGGTGGTCGGCCGCGGGGCGACCCTGGTCTACGAGCCGGAGCCCGTCATCGCCGTCGCCGGGTGCGACCACGTGGCCACGACGATCATCCAGCTCGCCGCCGACGCCACGCTCGTGTGGAACGAGCACCTCGTGCTCGGGCGCCACGGTGAGGAGTCGGGCTCGATCCTGCAGCGTCTCCGCGTCGACCGGGCCGGTGCGCCGCTCTACCGCAATGATCTCGCGCTCGGTCCGGTCCACCCGGGGTGGGACACGCCCGCCGGAATCGGCGAGGCCCGCCGCGTCGATACGACGCTCGCGGTCGGCGAGAACGCCCAGGCACAACCGGGCGCCACCGTCATGCCCCTCGCCCCCGACGCCACCCTCACGCTCGCCCTCCGCTGACCCACGGGACCGGCGACCCCATCAAGCTGAGCAAGGCACCAGCGGCGCGAGGGGCACTCCGGTGGGCCCGATGACGTCGGCAATGGGAATCACCAGGGTCACGCCTGTCGCTATCTCCTCGGCGTAGATCACTCCGACGACCCGTCCATCGGCGTCGACGACCGGGCCGCCCGAGTTGCCGTGCTTGACCGGAGCCGTGATCTTCAGGATCTCGCGTGGCGCCAGGTCGCTGTCGTAGCTGTAACCCATCGACTCGCCGGAGGACACCGTCAGCTCGTTGCCCTCCGGGTATCCGAGCACGTGGACGATCTCGCCGTCGGGGATTCGGTCGCTGCGGGTCGTCATCGGTCGGAGGTCGGGTGCCTCCCTCCAACTTCCGGAGATGCGTGAGATGTCGGCTTCGATCGCGATGTCGATCGAGCCCGGAGTGAGGTCGTGTCCGTCCCATGTCGAGACGTCGTGGGACGGCCCACCCTCGACGACATGCCAGTTGGAGACGAGTCGTCCGTCGTTGGCCATCCACGCCGTGCCGATCGAGACCTGCCCGCAACCGCTGGTTCGAACGCGCACGACCGAGGCGCGGGCAAGTCGAACCAGCCGCTCGCTCGGGGGCAGGGTGGAGGTCGGCGCGACCTGTGGTGGAGCATGCGACGTGGCAACCGGTGCCGTCGTCGTCGCAGTGGTGCTCTTCGTTTTCGCGGGTTCGTGGGCCATGGCGCACGAGGTGGAGACGAGGATTGCCACCGCGACGAAGGAGCGGAGAGCGTTCACCCTCCGATCGCGCTCTGGAGTTGCGCCACCAACGTGTTGGCCATTTGACAGGTCGGCTTCGCCGCATCCAGTGCCGCGGCCGCTGACACGTAGTACTCGTCGAGGACGTACGACAGTGCATCCAGCACCCGGTCACGGCATTCGAGCATCTTCGCCCCGGTCTCTGCTCCGATGCGAGCGAGTTCCGCTCTTGGCATTTCGTTCGTCTTGGGCCTGGGCCTTGTCGTTCGAGACCTCCGAGATGCGATCCGTCAGGGTGACGTTCTCGCGCTCGAGGCGGGTGACATTCGCGAGAGCGGTGTTCAGTTCACTCTTCGTCGAGGCGAGTTGTGAGTTGGCCTTGCTCGCGTCCTCCCGTGATGTAGCAAGGTCCGACCGCGCACTCTGCAACGACGCTTCGGCCTGGTCAGCCCGGTCGGAGTTGATTCCTGCGACCCGCCAGTTGTTGAGCGCCAGCCCCGCCACGAGGGCGAACGCGATCGCAGCGACGGCGACTGGCTTGAGTCCGAGTCGTCTTCGAACCGCCAGGAGGCGCGCTGCCGACACCTCCGGGGGCGTCGGTGCTGACGGCGGCCGGGCGTCGAAAGTGACCGCTTCTGCGGGTGCAGTCAGAGCCGCGATGGGCCGTGGGACCGCCGTTCCCGGCCGGAGAGTGTGGGGTGGCCTCGCCCGCCGTGGAGCGTCGGAGGGCAGTGCAGAGTCCGTCCGTGAAACGCTGTTCGAGGAGCACCTCGAACCGGTGGCCCGATCGTGTGGCAAACACCACTGTTGGCGGACCCGTGAGGTCGATCGTCAGTTCGTGGACATCGACGATATCGGCGAGAGCGACGTCCACCGGCGGCTGCCCGCTTTGCTGTGGTGCGACCCGAAGCACTTCGTCATCGAATCGAAAGTGAGCCGCTTGCCAGGGCTCGTGGTCGCCATTTCGGCAATATCCCCAGCACTTCTCCGTTGTGGTTGCCGCCATAGTTGCCCCTCGGGTCCTGCGGCATCATATCGATGTGCAGTGACTTGGGGTATGGCCAAATGGCCCGCCGATCCACGCCAGTGGCCGGCGTTTGGGCTGGACGGTGACCGCGGCTAGCTGTAGATCCCATCCACGTTCGTCAGGCGGGTCTCCCTGAGACTCGAGGGTGCTGAAGCCACTCTCGTCCCAAGGAGACCCGTGAAGCTGCACGGTAACGCCCGACTGACCCCGCGGGGTCGGACCTTGATGTGTGAACGCGTCCGCAAAGACGGATGGAAAATCGAAGACGCCGCGCTCGCAGCCGGCTGCTCGGAGCGAACGTGTTACCGGTGGCTCGAACGATTCGACGCCGGCGAACCCATGGGCGACCGATCCTCCGCGCCACACAACGTGCCCGGCCGGACACCGCCCGACGTCGAAGCCGCGATCGAACAGCTGCGACGCCTTCGGCTCACGAGCACCCGCATCGCCGCCGAGCTCGACCTCCCGGTCTCGACGGTGTGCGCCGTGTTGAAACGGATCGGACTCAACCGGTTGTCACACCTCGAACCGCTCGAACCACCGAACCGCTATTGCCGCCGACATCCTGGCGAGCTGATCCACGTCGACGTCAAGAAACTCGGCCGTTTCAACAAGCCAGGCCACCGAGTGACCGGCCGCGGGCCAGGCAACCACAGCTACCGGGTCGGCTGGGAAGCCGTGCACGTATGTGTCGATGACACCAGCCGCATGGCCTATGTCGAAGTCCTGCCCGACGAGAAGGCCATCACCACGATCGGGTTCTTGGAACGAGCGGTCGCCTGGTTCGCCGAACGCGGGGTCACGATCGAGCGGGTCATGTCCGACAACGGCGCGCCCTACGGTCGACCGCCTGGGCGACGTGGTGCGCAGACCACAACATCCGCCATCTCCGCACCCGGCCCTACCGGCCCCGCACCAACGGCAAAGCGGAACGGTTCATCCAGACCATGCTCCGAGAGTGGGCATACGCCGCCACGTATCGATCAAGCGACCACCGCCACCAGGCGCTCGGACCATGGCTCGAGTTCTACAATCACCGACGACCACACAGCGCCCTCGGCCACAGAACCCCGCCAGCCGCCTCACGGCTGACTAACGCTCCTGGGATCTACAGCTAGCCGAGCGCCTTCAGGGAGGTCGCTGCGGCGAGCTCGATCATCTCGGGCCGGTCGCGCCGGCGACCAGGTTCATGGTGATGCCGTCGAGGCCGAGCTCCTTGAGCTTGACGATCTCGGCGCCGACCTCGTCGGGGTCTCCGAGGGTCATGCGGGGCTTGAGCAGTTCGACGACCTCCGGCGGCCAGCCGTGGTTGGCGATGAACTCGTCCGCTGACGCCACTGCTTCGTCGTGGGTGTTGCCGATCACCATCATCACGAGCTTGGTGACCTTGATCTCGGAGCGATCACGGCCCAGCCGTTCGCAGTGCGTCGAAAGGGCTTCCATCTTGCGAGGCACCTCCTCGGGGGTGCACGTGAAGTTCGCCTCGTCCGCGTACTGCGCCACCATGCGGAGCGTCTTCTTCTCGCCGTTGCCGCCGATCATGACGGGGATCTTCGACACCGGCGCCGGGGAGTTGATGGCCTCGGTCACGTGGTAGTGCTCGCCGTGCAGCGTGGGCCGTTCGCCGCGCAGCATCGGCAGGATGATGTTGAGTGCCTCCTCGAGCTTCTCGAACCGCTCGGAGAACGTGTTGAACGGGATGCCGTAGGCGTCGTGCTCGAGCTCGAACCACCCCGAGCCGATACCGAGGCTGGCACGCCCATGCGACACGTGGTCGAGGGCGGTGATGATCTTCGCCAGCACTGCAGGATTGCGGTAGGTGTTGCCGGTGACGAGTGCCGAGAGGCGGACCTTGTCGGTGTGCTGGGCGAGCGCCGCGAGGGTCGTGTAGCACTCGAGCATGTAGTCGTCGGGGTCGCCGATGCCCGGCAGTTGGTAGAAGTGGTCCATCAGGAAGATACGGTCGAACCCGGCCGCTTCGGCCGTCTTCGCCTGCGTGACGAGGTTGTCGAAGATCTGGTCCGCGGCCACGCCGGGATAGGTGAAGTTGGGGATCTGGTAGCCGAGCTTGGTCATGGCGGCCACCTTATGCACGCGCCAGGATGGCCGCGCCCGCGACCCGCAGTCGTCAATCGATCGGTGCGACGGCGTGACCGGCGAGGCGCAGCGCGTCGGCGGCGTCCGCCACAAGATCCTCGGGCACGAGGACCAGGTCCCGGTCGATCGTCGAGAGTACGTACACCTCGATGCCCGCATTCGCGAGGGGAGCGAGCACACCGACGAGCACGCCGGGAAGGCCGAGCGCGTGTCCCGCGTCGGCGTAGAGGGCCCGCCACGCCGCAGCCGGTGGCGAGCCGGGCGCTGATCGACGCACGATCGTGACGCTGTCCGGCGCGCGGACGACGCCGATGACCGAGTCGTCGATGCCGTCGAGGTCGTCACCCGCCTCCACGACGAGCGCACCTTCGAGCACTCGCAACGAGAGCGGACGGATCGTGACGGGAAAGGATGGCATGACCCTCAGTTTGGCTGAGCGCCCGAGGGGTTCCGCGGTCGTGAGCGAGGCGCCCGGGCGACGGAACTGCGTTACCGTTCGGTCACGGCCGGCGTCGCTCGTGATGCCGTCCGGCGCAACGGCGCAGTCCGATCGAAAGGTGGCGGAGATGGACGACCAGGAGAAGGAAGACATCGGCAAGATGGCCGGGCTCGGCGGCGGTGTGCTGTCGGGGGCGGCTCTCGGGAGTGCCATCCCGATCCCCGTGGTCGGCACGTTCGTCGGTGCGGTGGTCGGTGGTGTCGTCGGCAGCCAGGTCGGCCAGTCGCTCGGCAAGGCCGTCTACGACGGCGCCGAGGCGGTCGGCAAGGCCGTCGTCGAGGGAGCCGGTGGGATCGGAAAGGCTGTGGCCAACGGTGCCGAGGCGTTCGTCGACACCATCAAGGGGTCGTCCTCCGAGAAGCCGTCCGGCGACGACGAGGGCAACGACCTGTAGCCGAACCCGACCGAAGGGGTACGCTCGAGCGTCCGATCATCGGAGGTCGTCGTGGAACTGTCAACGGTACGGGTGCACGGTCATGAGGTCGCCTATCGGACTGCGGGCGAGGGCCCAGTGGTCCTGCTCGTCCACGGCATGGCGGGTAGCTCGTCGACGTGGAAGCCGGTCATCCCGCTCCTCGCCGCCCACGCCACGGTCGTTGCGCCCGACCTTCCCGGTCACGGCCGTTCCGCGAAGCCCCGCGGCGACTACTCGCTCGGCGCATCGGCGTCGTTCCTGCGCGACCTGATCACGACGCTCGGCCACGACCGCGTGACGATCGTCGGCCAGTCACTCGGCGGTGGCGTCGCCATGCAGTTCTGTTACCAGTACCCCGAGCGCGTCGAGCGGCTCGTGCTGGTCGGCTCGGGCGGCCTCGGCGAGGAGGTCATGTCGATCCTCAAGGTCCTCGCCGCGCCGGGCGTCGACCTGTTGATGACCCCGGCGTTCCTCCCGTTCTTCCGCGATGCCGGCAACGCGGTGGGCCGGGCCCTCGCCAAGGTCGGCTTGCGACCGTCGCCGCAGGCCTTCGAGATGTGGCGGGCGTACGCGTCGTTGACCGACGGTGCGACCCGATCGGCGTTCGTGCAGACGTTGCGTGCCGTGGTCGACACCCACGGTCAGCGGGTCAGCGCTCACGACAAGCTGTACCTCTCGGCCCGGGTGCCGTCGATGATCGTGTGGGGCGACCAGGACCCGGTGATCCCGGTCTCGCACGCGTACGCGGCGCACGAGGCCATGCCGGCCAGCCGTCTCGAGATCTTCGAGGGGTGCGGGCACTTCCCGCACTTCGAAGCCCCGGCCGAGTTCGCCGAGATCCTGCTCGACTTCATGGCGACGACCGAACCCGCCACCATCACGGCCGACGACCTCAAGTTGATGCTGGCCCCACCGGCAGCTTGAGCCGAACTCGAGGCTCAGCCGTTCACATACGAACGGGTGAGGCCGAAGTTCCGCCGCCAGAAGGTCAGCCCACCGAGCCGATCACGATCAGTTCGTCGCTCGGTCCGAGGTTCGGCACCACCGAGCGCGAGGGGTTGAGGACCACGTCGCCGCTGCCGCTCTGGCGGTAGCCGATCGCGGACACACCGGCGGACCCGAGGATCTCGACGATGTCGTGGTAGCTCGCGCCGCCGGGGATCTCGTAGCGGTGCATCGCGTGGATCTGGACGGTGGCACCGCCTGCGTCGAACAGGTCGTTGAACACGTCGAACAGCTCGTGGCGGCCCGACAGCTGCGCCATCATCAGCGATGTCAGCTCGCCGCTGACGACGAAGTCGTCGGCGCCCGACGCCTGGGCGATCGGCACCGAACGCGCCTCGAGCACCTCGGCGACGATCTGCAGGCCGACGGGCTTGCAGTGCCGCAGCGCCAAGACGGTGAGGAGCGAGCGGGCGTCGGCATCGCCGACGTCGAGGCTGTCGCGGTACCCGAGCACGACGGCCTTCTCGACGTCGGACAGGTCGCGTTCGAGGATCTGTTCCGGGCCGCCCGAGTGGACGTCGACGGTGATCTCGGTGCGGGCGGTGGCGACGACCCGCTTGACGTCGTCGGGGTCGGCGAGGTCCGGGTCGACCAGGACGGTCACCTTGGCGCCGTCGGGGAGGAACTCGTCGAGCTCGCGAATGACGGTCGGGGCGAGCCGGCTCCAGCCGACGACCAGCAGGTTGCGCTGTTCGCTCACGCCGGGTGCGCCGCGGTGCCCGCCACCGGAAACGGTCGGCACCGACGAGATGGTGAACTCGCTGTCGTCGCGGGCGATGGCGACGAGTTCGTCGCCGGGGCCGAGCACGGTCTCACCGGGTGGGTTCAGGATGACCCGTCCACCGACGGGTTGGATGCCGATCGGTGAGCACTGTTCGAACGCGAGGCGGGCCTCGCCGAAGGTGTGGTGCTCGAGTTCGGGGAACGCTCCGAAGTAGATCTCGTCGCCGTCGTAGTCGAGCAGGTCGCGGAAGACCTGCGACAGGCCTCGCTGGCGGCACGCCTGCGCCGTCAGCTCGGCGATGAGGCGATCCGAGTTCACGGGCACGATACGGTCGCCCATGATCGTGCGGAGGGTCATCGCCAGTTCCGGATCCTCGAGCTCCGCCACGAGGTGCCGTCCCGCGAAGTGCTCGTCGAGGGTGTTCACGGCGAGCACGGCCTTCACGACCCCGGCGTCGCCCTCGCTGCCGTTCACACAGATGACGGCGCGACTGTTCGCCAGGTTGGCGCGGATGAGGTCCTTCGGTGCGGCCGGGTCGCCGTTTCGGCAGACGATGCGGGTCGTCTGAGGGTCTTCGATGGCGTCGCGGAGCGTGTCCTCCATCAGGTCCTTCTCCTCGTTGGCGAGGACGATGACCGCGGCGCGCTTCTCGCTCTCGTTGGCGATGACCAGCTCGGCCACGATGGCGGGCACGCGCTCGGACCATCCGAGGATGAGCACGTGGTCGTTCTCGAGCACGGCGGACCGGCCCTTGCGGAGCTGCTCGATCTGGCCGTCGACGGCAGAGGCGATCAGACCGATGAGGCTGCCGGCGATGAAGATGCCCGCGAGGGTGATGAGGAGGCCGATCAGCCGTGCCGGCCAGGTCGTGTCGCCGACGAACGTGCCCGCATCGACGACGCGCGTCAGCGCCTGCCACACCCCTTCGATGATCCCGACGGGCTTGCCGCCGCTGACGCCGCCGACCTGGGCCAGCGCGACGAGGAGGCCCACCATGATGACGATGCCGATGGTGATGAACCCGAGCCAGCCGATGACGACGGAGGGTCCTCGGGACAGGGCGTTGTCGAAGCGGTACTTCAGCCGCGAGCCGACGGTCGACGGCGGGGAAGGAATGGGTGATTTCACCCGGTCACGCTAGCGACCGATCTCCCGAATCGATTCAACACTGAATGGTTCTGCAGCAGCCGTAACGCGCCTTCGGCCCGGATCCCGCGAGAGCGACCGTCACGGTCCGAAGATCGGCGGGCTACCGGCCTTCGGCGTAGTCGTGCAAGCGCCGGGCGAGCTCGTCGGGATGGGCGAGCGCCGGGAGGTGTCCCCCCTCCATCTCGTCAGGGGTGATGCCGAGCCGCTCGGGCACGATGCGGCGGAGCAGGTCGGCGGGGAAGAACCGGTCGTCGCTGCACAGCAGGAACCGCGTCGGCACGTCGGGCCAGGCGGCCAGGGGGAACGGCGCCGCGAACGGCGTACCGGACTGATTGCGGAGGTGTGCCTGGCCGTCGAGCACGACGGCCTCGGGCACGTCGTGCAGGAACATGGCGTCCATGTCGTCGGGGTTGCGGCCGTCGGCTCTCGCCAGGTCGATGCGTGCCTGCTCGGCGCCGGTGGCCGCCCAGTACTCGCCCGCTGACTCACCCGGAACCGGCACCATGGCAGCGACCATCACGATCAGTCGGACGGCGAGCCGGTCGGCGACCAGGGGTGCGGTGTACCCGCCCAACGACTGGGCGACGAGCACGATGTCGTCACGGTCGCGCCGATCGCCGATGGTGTCGATCACCACCTGCGCGTAGTCCTCGAACGTCGCTGCGACATCGTCCACGGGGAGGTGCGGCGCGATCGTGTCGTGGCCGTACTCGCGCAGGAGTGGCTCGACGAGGTGCCAGTACCACGGGGTCGACCCGGCGCCCGCGATCAGTACGAAGGTTGCCACGGGGGGAGCATACGGCTCGGACCGAGAGGGGTCAGGCGGCGTCCTGGCCGGTCCCGCGCCACGCCTCGCCGGTGAGGGTCTGGCCGGGTGAGCGCAGGTCGAACCGCCACGAACCGGAGTAGCGGTTCGACCAGAACCGGTTCGTGCCGGGGTCGACGACGCGTTCCCGTGCCCAGTCCGGGCCCAGCGGGTTGCGGACGGTGCGGACTGTCCCGTCGGCGAGTCGGACCTTTGTCGACGCCGGTGCTGCCGAGGCGATCAGCCCGTTGCGCCCGCACCGACCGTTGCATCCGGCGACGAGCGCTGCGGACGTGACGAACTCGTTGTCGTGGACGCTGACCCCGACCGAGCCCCAGTGGCAGTTCTCGACGAAGGCGTCGGGTGACGGTGGTTGTTCCACCTGCGTCGCGCACGACGCGAGCGTCGCCCCGCCGAGGGTGCAGTGGCCGACCGAGGTGTCCGACGCGCTGCCGCAGTAGCGATCGGCGTCCCAGAACACGACGACCCCGTTCCAGTTGTCCTCGATCCGGTTCCCGCTCACCTCGATGCCGACGGTGCCGGCGAGTCGTGGCGAGCCTCCGGAATTCGAGATGAACACTCCGGCGATCGGGAAGGACCCCGACCGTCGGCGGCCGTCGACGACGGCGTTGCCGGTCACGACGTTGTTCGTGACCCGCGAGTTGTAGCTCGTCTCGACCATGATCCCTTCGTGGTCGTTGCCGGCGACGATGTTGTCGTCGACGAGCGCATCGACGTTGTTGTTGTCGAGCCAGATGCCGACGCCGTGATTGTCGACGACGGTGTTGCCGGCGACGATCGCCCCCGTCGTCTGCCAGAGCTTCATGCCGCCGGTGCAGCCGGTGCACGCTCCCGGTGCCGATTCGATGTCGTTGCGGTTGTTGCCACGTATCTCGTTGCCGGTGACGACGATGCCGGTGAGCGAGATGTAGCCGCCGCTGCGCTGCTGCGCTGGAGCGGCAAGACCGGTTTGTCCGTTCTCCGAGAAGCAGTTGCGGCGAGTGGTGGATCCGTCGCCCAGGAACAGCGCGTTGCCGTCGTTGAGGCGGATCGTGTTGTCCTCGACGGTCCACCGGGCGGCGACGGAGCGGTTGATCGCTGCGCCGTTGACCCAGCCGCGGCCGTCGGTCGTCCCGAATCGCTGGATGGTCAGGCCGCGGATCGTCACGCCCGCGCCGCCACCGGTGAACGCGGCGATGCCGGCGAATCCGCCGTCGAGCACCGCGCCTGGGGCGCCGAGGAACCGGTCGCCGGCCTGGGCGTCGATCGCCGCCGACGGCGTGTGAGCCCCGCTGGCGAACCAGTAGGTCGTGCCGGCCCCGTGGGCGCCGGTGATCGCCGAGGGGTCGCTGCCGACGGGGATCGTGATCCGCGCCGGACGGAGGGTCGGACGGGCCCGACGCCGTGCCCGTCGAGCACAGCGTGAGCGCGCTGGCGGGGGTTGGCGTCGTGGTCGGAGGTGTGGTCGGAGGTGTGGGGGGCGTGGTCGTCGGAGGAGGGATGGTCGAGGTCGGCACCGGTTGGGGTGGCGGCGCCGGCGTGGTCACGGGGACCTCGGGTTCGGCCTCGGCGACGGCCCCGACCAGCCAGTTCGGGAGCTGGCAGCCGCTCGTGGCGACGACCAGCAGCACGAGGGCCGCGGAATGGGCGCGCCGACGCAGGTGGCGCGAGGTGGTGTTGCTCATCTTCGTTGCTATCGGCGCTCGAGGCGGACGAGTGAAGCCCAGAAGATGTGAAATTCGACCTGAGTCATGGGCCGGGCGACCCAGGACTGAGGCTAGCCCGAGGTCAGCGCAGCCGGAGCCGGTGTGGTCGTCCGATCCGCACCTCGACGCCCGGCGACCACAGGACGGTCGGCTCGCCCGTCGGGCGGGTCAGCCCGGTGCCTCGCACCAGCGAGTCGTCACAGTGAACGAGCGTCGCCCGTCGGAGCGGCCAGGGAGGATGGTCGACCTGCGCCCAGGCGTTCAGTCCGGCAAACCGCGAGGCGAGTGCCCAGCGCGCCGTGACGAAGCGTTCGACCTCGGTGAGATCCTCGTCGTCCACCGGATCGCCGATCCGGATCGCCAGTCGACTCGTCGCCGGCCGGTGCGGTCGACGCCTCGACGCCGTGTATTCGATGACGTCGGGACCACGGTGTGAGATCGACATGGTCCCCCAGCAGTAGGGGAGCCCGTAGGTGAGCCGGGCGACGGTGGCCGGCACGAGCCTCGAGATGTCGAGGCTGAAGAACCACACGGCTCTGCGGCCATCGGGAGCGACGACGTAGGTGCGCACGTTGGTCTCGGGAAACGTCGACCATCGACCGAACGGTGGGCATCCGGGGATGCGGATGCGACGCATGTGGAACGGGATGAGCCCGACCCATGCCGTTCCTCCGCAGGTGTCGACGCGGAGGCCGGCGGGGAGCAGGCGCTGGATCTCTGCGGGGTCGTACGGCCAGTGCACCGACGCGAGGTCGTACCAGCCCTGCAGCATCACGGGCCGTCGAACGGGCCGAGGGCAGTCAGTGGTGATTGGCTCGACGCCGTGGTTCATCGGGAGGGCACCGTCATCCCCGGAGGAGGCCGGTGATCGCCGTCGCCGCCAGGTGGCCCGACGTCGCCGCCCCTTCGACGCGGCCGCTCGTGCCGAACCCGTCGCCGGCGGCGACCGCGGGAGGCACGCCGCCCAGCAGGAGGAATGCCTCGGGAAGCAGTTCCGCTGTTCGGGCGAACCGCCAGCGGTGGACGTGGGAGTCGACCACGTGCGCTCCGGCGAGGTCGATTCCGGCGAGCAGGTCGGTGACCACTGTGGCGTCGTCGAGCTCCCATAGCGCCCGGCTGGCGGCCGCGGTGGCGTGGACC
The DNA here is from genome assembly GCA_037045585.1 of Microthrixaceae bacterium. GTDB lineage: Bacteria > Actinomycetota > Acidimicrobiia > Acidimicrobiales > Microtrichaceae > SSF14. The sequence goes on along the minus strand of JBAOIR010000068.1, from coordinate 6,362 downwards.
GTCAGTGCCGGGACCGCCGAGATGCCCTTGCCCGCGTTGTCGGCGTACCACGCGACCGGACCCGCGGCGGGGCGTCGTGCTGCGGGATGGCCGATGCCCGACGGACCGTCGAGAACGGCGAGCACCGCGATGCACGGGTCGTATCCGATCTGCTCGAGGCGAGTGCGGTCCGACGAATCGATCGACGCGGGGTCGAGCATCGCCAGCGTCTGTGGCGCCGGCGCGGTAAGGACGATGGCGTCCGCCTCGATCGGGAACCTGTCGGAGATCTCGATCACCCACCGCCTGTCGGCGTGGTGGATCCGATCGACGTGGGTCGACAGGCGGACATCGAGCCCGGTCGCGAGGTGCTTGGCGATGCCCGTCATCGCCGGCACGCCGCGATGGCGGGCCGGGCCGTCGGACGCGGTGATGCCGTCGGCGCCGAGGGTCCCTTCGAACCATGGGGTGGCGACGCCGGCGTGCTCCCAGGCCTGGATCTCGGCACGAAACCAGTCGGTGCGGGCGGTGACGAACTGGGCGCCGTGGTCGAGGACCGCGTCGCCGATCCGACGGGTCGCCATCCGTCCGCCGACCCCTCGGCTCTTGTCGACCACGATGACGCCGGCGCCCGACTCGACCAGCGAACGCGCCGCCGTCAGGCCGGCGACACCGGCGCCCACGACCACAACGACGGGCCGACCGATCACGTGGTTCGACCCCGAATCGCCGGCAGGACGTGGCGACCCACCAGTTCGCACTCCTCGCGGTGGGGGTAACCCGACAGGATGAAGGAGTCGATGCCGAGCGCTTCGTACTCGCGGAGCTTCGCGACCACCTGGTCGGGGTCGCCGACGATGGCGGCGCCGCAGCCGCTCCGGGCTCGGCCGATGCCCGTCCACAGGTTGGCCTCGACGTAGCCGTCGGCGTCGGCTCGGTCACGGAGGTCGGTCTGGCGGGCGACCCCGACCGATGACGCGTCGAGCGACCGCTGCCGCACGGCCGCTCCGACCTCGGGTTCGAGGCGGGAGACGAGGTCGAAGGCGGCGGCCCGGGCGGCGTCCTCGGTCTCGCGGACGACGACGTGCACGCGGTAGCCGAACCGCAGCGAGCGGCCGTGGGCGTCGGCGTGGGCCCGCATGTCGCTGATCGTGGACTGCACGCCGTCCATGGTGTCGGGCCACATGAGGAAGACATCGGCATGCTCCGCCGCAGTATCGCGGGCGGGATCCGACATTCCGCCGAAGTAGAAGGGCGGCGCCGTCCCTCCCCGGGCCTGCGCTGCATCGCTCGCGACCCGTGGCGGGTCGAGCACCAGGTCGTAGAACTCGCCGTGGTGGTCGAGCGGTTCGCCACGAAGCAGCGTCCGCAGGATCGTCATGACCTCGCGGCTGCGGGCGTAGCGCGGGCCCCCGTCGATGGGCGCGCCGGGCAGGTCGGACGAGATGATGTTGATCGTGAGGCGCCCCTGCAACATCTGGTCGAGGGTCGCGAGCTGGCGGGCGAGCTGCGGGGGCCAGAGCTCACCGCACCGGACGGCGACCAGCAGGCGGATGCGGTCGGTCATCGGGGCGACCCCGCCGGCGAAGGCGACGGAGTCGATGCCGAGGTCGTAGCCCGAAGGAAGCAGGACGTTGTCGAACCCGACGCGTTCGGCGGTGGTCACGATGTCGGCGCAATGATCGAACGACGACCGCAGCGTGGGATCGGGGACACCGAGCCACCGGTAGTCGTCGTCGCACAAGGCGGAGAACCAGGCGATCTCGGTGCCGGGTGTCGTCGACGGTTCGGTCACGGCAGCCGCTCGCCCCGCCCGGCGACGAGGATCTCGTACCACTCCTGGCGCCCCATGCGGACGTCGAGCGCCTGCGCCGACGCGGTGACCCGATCGGGTCGCTGCGACCCGACGATGGGGATCGCACCCGACGGGTGGTGGGCGATCCATGCGAGCAGGACCGCCGAGCGGTCGACGCCGCGGTCCGCTGCGATTCGATCGGCGACGGCTGCCACCCGGGCGGCATCGGGCCCGAGGGACGCCGGGTCGCCGACGAGACGTCCGCCGGCGAGCGGGCTCCACACCAGCGGCGTGCAGCCGACTTCACCGCACAGGTCGAGCGTTCCGTCGACCAGCGGCGCCTGGTGGAGCGGGTGCCACTCCGGTTGTGTCGTGACGATGGGCGCCCGAAGGTGCGCCGCCAGGGCACGGTGTTGGGCCACCGTGAAGTTCGAGACGCCGATGGCGCGGACCTTGCCGGCGTCGACCAGCGCGTCCAGTGCCCCGGCGACCTCCGCCGGCGACGTGAGATGGTCGGGACGGTGGATCTGGTAGAGGTCGAGGTGATCGACGCCGAGCCGACGGAGCGAGGCGTCGCACGCCTCGGCGAGGTAGTCGCGGGACTGGTCGTAGGGCACGCCGGGGCGGATGCCGCCCTTGGAGGCGAGCACCATGCGGTCCCGCCATTCGGGGGTGTCGCGGAGCACGCGGCCGAGCAACGCCTCGGCCTCGCCGAACCCGTCGTCGCGTTCGCCGCCTCCACCGCCGAAGCCGTAGATGTCGGCCGTGTCGATCAGGGTGAGGCCGGCGTCGAGCGCCGCGCCGATCTTGGCGGAGGCGTCGGCGACACCGGTGCCCGCCAACCGCCAGCAGCCGTAGGCGATGGAGCCGACCTCGATGCCGCTCGATCCGAGCATCCTCGTCGGTGGGATCGGGGGCAGGTCGAGCACAGCCGGTACGGTACCGGAGATGGCAGGAACGACCGGAGCCGAGCCGATTCGGTACGGAATCATCGGCACCGGGATGATGGGGTGCGAACACATCCTGAACCTCGGCCACATCGACGACGCGGTCGTCGTCGCCATCAGCGACCCGAACGCACCGTCGCTCGAGATGGCGCAGGCGTGCATCGACGTCGGGCCGTCAGGCCGTCGCTCTGAACGTCTGGGCGTCTACAGCGATCACGCCCAGCTCCTGGCCCGCGACGACCTCGACGCCGTCGTCATCGCCTCACCGAACCACACCCACGCCGATGTGCTCGCCGACGCCCTCGCCTCCGACGTGCACGTCATGGTCGAGAAGCCGGTGTGCACGACCGTTCCGGATGCCCTGCGTGTCCGGTCGCTCGCGGCCGGGCGATCCTCGGGCGGGTCGCCGCTCATGTGTTGGGTGGCGTTGGAGTACCGATACATGCCGACCCCTGCGATGCTGCTCGATCTGGTCAGGGCGAACCTCTTGGGCACCACCAGGATGGTTGCGATCCGCGAACATCGCTTCCCGTTCCTCACCAAGGTCGGGAACTGGAACCGGTTCACTGCCAACACCGGCGGGACGCTCGTCGAGAAGTGCTGTCACTTCTTCGACCTGATGCATCAGCTCGCCGGCGACCGCCCCACCCGGGTGATGGCGTCGGGAGGACAGGACGTCAACCACCTCGACGAGCTCGTGGAGCTACCGGACGGTTCGACGGCGCGGCCCGACATCTTGGACAACGCGTTCGTGATCGTGGAGTTCCGCAACGGGGTTCGCGGGTCGCTCGATCTGTGCATGTTCGCCGAAGGCGGGCGGTACGAGCAGGAACTCACCGTCGTCGGCGATCTCGGCAAGCTCGAGACGACGGTGCCGGGCGACACGGTGTGGCACGGAGAACGCCCCGCGGTCGGGTCGTCGCCGAGCGGCGCCGTCGCGATCGCTGCCCCGCTCGCCGACGAGGTTCGCTACACCGGGTTCCACCACGGCTCCAGCTTCCGGGAACATCTCCGGTTCATCGAGCAGATCCGGTCCGGCGGCGATGCGCTCGTGACGGTCGACGACGGGTTGTGGTCCGTCGCCATGGGCGCAGCGGCGCATCGGGCGATCGAGGAGGGCCGCGTCGTCGACCTGGCGGAGTGGGACCTGCCCTGACGGACATCACGAGGCTGCCGACCTCAGGGTGGAAAGAGATTTCTCGAGATTTCTTCGACGGGGCTGTCGATTCGTCCGGGGTGCTGCGTCATCCATGTGCCAGCGACGCACAGGGCATCGCTGCAAGAGCACACGGAGAGCCAGATGAGCAGCAACTCGAACCCGAACAACTCGTCCAAGTCGCCGCTGAGTGTGACCGTGTCGGCCGCGATTGCTGCCCCTGCGGATGCGGTGTACGGCCTGATCAGCGACGTGACGCGGATGCCAGAGTTCAGCCCGGAGAACATCCGTGGCGAGTGGCTCGACGGAGCGACCGGCCCGACGGTCGGCGCCCGGTTCAAGGGCACGAACAAGCTGGGTAGCACGACCTGGTCGACGAAGCCGACCGTCACTGCCGCCGAGCCGGGCCGGAGGTTCGCGTTCAAAGTGCCCGGTTCCAGCGGGGCGCTGTGGACCTACGAACTCGCCCCTCAGGACGGCGTGACCGTGGTGACCGAGTCGATGGTCCAGCAGAAGGCCTCGTCCCCGCTGATCCGCTGGTTCCAGCGTCGGGCCGGCGTGACCGACCGCGCAGCGAACCTGCGATCGGCGATGACCACCACGCTCGAGCGGGTTGCTGTGGCCGCCGAATGCCAGGCCGTCGCAGACTGCCCCATCGACGTCTGACACCCAGACCGAGCGCCAGTTCGCTGTTCGGGCCGTTCCTTCGCCGATGACCGGTTCATCGGCGCGGCTCGCGACCAGTTCCCATCCCAACCCGACATTCAACGACAACGAAAGGTACAACGAGAACCATGGAATACATGATCCTGCTCTACAGCGACGAGAGCTTCGAGATGCCCGCCCCCGACACCGCCGAGTTCGGCGAGTTCATGGGCGAGTGGATGGCGTACAACCAGAAGCTGATCGACGGAGGCCACTGGGTGGCCGGCGCCAGCCTTCAACCGACCGCGACCGCCACGACGGTCACGAAGGCCTTCGGTGCCGTGCCGTCGATCACCGACGGCCCGTACGTGGAGACCAAGGAACAGCTCGGCGGCTACTACCTCATCTCGGCCGAGGACCTCGACGAGGCGATCGCACTCGCCAAGGAGGTGCCGATCCCCGTCGGCTCGTTCGAGGTGCGACCGATCGCCTTTCGCCCCGACGCCGCCTGAGGGGCAGTGCCGACGACCAGCGACGTCGAGGCAGCCCTCACCCGGCTGGCACGCGAGGAGAGCGGGCGAGTGCTCGCTCTCCTCGCGCGCCGTTTCCGCGACCTCGACCTGGCCGACGAAGCCGTGCAGGACGCTCTCACCACGGCCGCTCGCACATGGCCCGTCGACGGTATCCCGACGAACCCTCCCGCCTGGCTCTTCACCGTCGCCCGCAACCGAGCGATCGACCGCCTCCGCCGGGACGCCTCCGCCCGACGTCGTACCCTCGCCGCCGCGCCCGACCTCATCAACGCCGACGAGTCCACGACCTCGGACTCGAGCGGAGGACTCGACATGATCGACGAACGCGACGGCCAGACCATCGCCGAGGACCAGCTCCGCCTCATGCTGCTGTGCTGCCATCCCGCCCTCGATCGGGACGCGCAGGTCGCCCTGACCTTGCGCCTCGTCGGCGGACTCACCACCACGGAGATCGCAGCCGGCCTTCTCGTGCAGGAGCCGACCCTCGCGGAACGAATCGTTCGAGCAAAACGCAAGATTCGCGACGCCGGGATCCCGCTCACCATCCCGGTCGATCTCGCCGAACGCGTCGATGTCGTCCTCGGAGTCCTCTACCTCATCTTCAACGAGGGGTACCTCCCTCGCTCTACCGACACGGTCGTTCGCATCGACCTCGTCGACGAAGCGATCCGGCTCACCCAAGCCCTCGCCGACCTCCTCGATGACGAGCCCGAGGTCCTCGGCCTCCTCGCGCTCGAGCACTTCCACCGAGCTCGCTCAGGCACGCGCACCGACCACGCCGGAGACCTGATCCTCCTCGAGGACCAGGACCGGACTCGATGGGACGGCCCTGAGATCGACGAGGCCAACGGCGTCCTGCTCCGGGCCATCCGCCAGATGCGACCCGGCCCCTATCAACTCCAGGCCGTCATCGCCCGCCACCACGCGATCGCCCGCACCGCGGCCGACACCGATTGGCCGGCGATCGTTGCCGCTTACGGTCAGCTCTCGGCGATGACCGACTCTCCCGTCGTCCGCCTGAACCACGCAGTCGCGATCGCGATGGCCGATGGCCCCCACGCCGGGCTCGCTGCACTCGAGCTCGTCGACGGGCTCGAGAACTACCACCTCGTCCACGCCGTCCGAGGCGAGCTCCTCGCCCGAGCAGGACGACCCGACGACGCCACCGAAGCGTTCACCGCAGCCATCGCCCGTACTACCAACGAGGCCGAACGCCGCCACCTCACCAGACGCCGAGCTGCAACGAGGCCGGCTTGACGGCTGGCGGGAGCGACCAGGATCACGTCCTCACGAACCTCGCGGCACGC
>JBAOIR010000036.1:0-254734 GCA_037045585.1 Microthrixaceae bacterium | reverse complement strand
ATTGCTTAGGGCGTCGCGCCCTGGCGTAACAGGTCGTCGGCCCAGAGCGTGACGAGGCTGTAGAGCCCCATGAGCGCCGGGGTGGTCCGCGAGATTGCTTTGTCCGACCATTGGCGCTGGGTCTCGACGCCGAGATGAGCGCGGACTTCGGAAAAGGTAACCTCGACCTGCCAGCGACGCACGAAGATCGCAATGATCTCGGCGGGAGAAAGAGTTGTATCGGTGCTCAGGAAGGCTTGCGCAGCGCGCTTGCCAGCGGGGTCGCGGACCAGAACCCATCGGATTGATCGCGGTGGCGTCCCGCGACGATACCACAGGGCGGTTCCGCTGGTGATCTCGAGGCGCTTTTCGGTCTGTGCGCCATACCAGATCGGTACGGAGATTGTCTGCCATCCGGTTGCTGGATTGGTCAGCAGGGTTGCGAGCTTGGGCAGGGCAGCGCCCTTCTGGGCAGGGCGTCCCTGGGTTCGGGCATGGCGCTGCGCGGGCGGAGCGAAGAGATTTGCATCGAGTTGCAGCCGGCTGATCAGGGTCGCGCGCCCTGCGAGGGCCTGTGCGAGCGCATGAACGGCGAAGCTGGAGTCGCCGACGAAGATGATCCGGCGATCGGGCAGCCAGCGGCATAGCTGGAGCATGCCCTGGCGCGCCCAGTCGGTGAGGAGCTTGTGCCGACGGCCCCGCTTCGCGTCGGCCCGTTCGGAAGGCGCCAGCAACGTCAGGACGGGCAACGCCTTGATGCGCCCCGCCCAGGGAACTGGGGCGAGCACCATGAAGCTCAGCCAGCGCAGGCCGCTGGTCTTGACGAAATGTCCATGGCTGGAGCGCACCGGGTCGCGATAGATGCCGCGCGCGGCGATGCGCGCCCCCCAACGCCGCTCGATGGTGTCATCGACGCCTATGATCACCGGCCCCTCCGGCACAAGGGCGGCGATCACCAGTCCAAGCAAGGTCCGAGCCAGTGCGCGCCCATTCCAGCGACCACGGTTCAGCACTTGATGATAGACGGTGAAATTGGTGACGTCGGCTCGTCCGGTCATGCGCAGGCAAGCGCTCACCGTCCGCTTGCCCGGCGTGAGCAAAGCGCCCATGACCAACACGAGCAGGTTCTCCCAGGTCGGGCGGGTCACGTGGGGGCGAAAGGCCCGCAGCCATGTTCGAAGAAGCTGGGGGACTGTGTCGCCGCGCCCGGGCGGTCGGATCGGATGGTGCTTCATCCAATGCTTCAATTCCGTCGGCGGACTCGACACAAGACGGACAGCCTGCGACGGATTGAATCACCCACAGGCCGTTCGCCGGGCGCGGTGGCAGATGGATGCAACGCTGACCGTCGAGGCGTCAGAAAGCGCCCCCTACGCCGATAAGAGCACCAGGATTTTGCGCAAAGCCAAGCTAAGAGCATCTAACAAAACCTGCTGATCTGATTGAGGCAGATGAGGGCGCAGCCGAGGGTCACGAAGGCTTCGTGGATGTCGGCGCGCCGCTCGTAGCGGATGGTGAGGCGTCGGAAGCGGTTGAGCCAGGCAAGCGTTCGCTCTACGACCCATCGGTGTTGGCCCAGCCTCTCGCTGGTTTCCACGCCACGTCGGGCAATGCGGGGTTTGATGAAGCGGGTGTGACATTCGGCTCTGCACCGGCGGTGATCATAGGCCTTGTCCGCGTGGAGCTTGTTGGGCCGCTTCTTGGGGCAACCCCGCCCAGACGCACGCCGGGTACGGCGTCGAGGGTTGGGGCCAGCATGATGCTGTCGTGGCGGTTGGCCGGGCTCAGGCGCACCCCGAGCGGCGTGCCCGCGGTCGACCACAAGGTGGCGCTTCGTGCCCGGTTTGCCGCGATCCGTTGGGTTCGGGCCGGCCTCGGTGCCCCCCCTTTTCGCCGCTACAGGAACACTGTCGAGCGCCGCCCTGGCTCCAGTCCAGTTGCCCCGGCATCCGAAAGTCGCTCGAGCAGTACGCGGTGCAGCCCGGTCCAGACGCCGGCCTCTTGCCAGTCGCGCACCTGCGCCAGCAGGTCATGCCGGAGCAGCCAAGCTCGCGTGGCGGCATCTCCCAAGGTATGCCCGAGCGCAGGACGAAGACGATCCCCGCCAGGGCGGCACGGTCGTCACAGCGGGGTCGGCCGCCCTTGGGCTTGGGCGGCTCGGAGGGCAGCAGCGGCTCAATGGCCGCCCAGAGGTCGTCGGAGACAAGAGGTCTGTTCATAGCCCCTCAACGCTCCAGCCGAGGTTTTGTTAGATGTTCTAAAGCTGCCGCTCCCGATGGTACAGTCGCGTTGGACAATAGGGACAGCAAAGCAGGCTTGCGTTAGTGCGGCGCAGATCGCCGTCCAAATTGGCACATAATTAATCTTAACTCCCCTATTGCTCTACTACTGAGCCATCCAAGGAGAGCCAGATAGACAAAGATTTATCCGCAAGCGCTTCCCCTCTCTCTCTAATGTCAACCTCGTTCCAGTTATCTTTCTTCAAAAACCACTTGTTCGAAAAAGACCGTTATGCTCCTTGAGCTTGTCGCGCTTCTCAAGAAATCCCTTGTTACTGGAGGAGATGTTCAGGCTGCCCGTCAAAAGGGTGAGGTTTCCGAGCGTGTGAAGTATTCTGTCGCGGACTTCAGCTTTCGGATCGTTTGACCAACGGTCTACATACTCGCTTTCCTCAAACGGCCACTCCTCCGTCCACGAAACTGGCAAGACATGCTCGGTCCACAGCCCCCCAGGCATGGCAGTCTTTTCAGAGAACCTCGTTCGGCTGGCTTCTTCCAATTCCCACAGGACGTCCTTGATACGCGTTTGCGGCGCCAGCGAGTATGCGGGCTTAGAGAGGATCCCTTGGCGGAATTCCCTATTGTCGGGGAAACGTGTGCTGTCGCCGGTTCGCTGTGTGAAATAGCATTTCAGCGCTGCTAGCGTCGGGCCTTGTTCTATGAACAACTGAGAGAGGCTCTGAAGAGTCTGATTCAGGTTTTTGGCTGTGAGCCCCGACAGAGCCCGGCGTACAATGTACGAATAAATTAGTCGGTAGAGCGTTCGTTTTTCATTTTCATCAATGTTTCCTGCATATATCTGCATGGCGACTGGATATGCTGTGGTGACCTGCCATGCTGCCAACTTGCGACCAAGCCAGTACAGGTCTCTATCTTCTTCCAGGCGGCCCTCGAGAGTCCCATATACCGGTGAGTATTTTCCAAGAAATTTGAAGTTCTTCTTCGACCATCTCGAAGCGAGGTTTTCCTTTCGGAATAGCAAAGGCCCGGTATTCAGCGTAAAGCTCGCGCATCGAGATCTTCTGGCCAGTTTCGGCGGCGAGCACATGGGCGAGGAAGTGATCAATCCGCGGCCTTGTCGGACGGGCGAACGGCGCAGGCTCCTTCCACCATGAATGATCGAAGGGATCCCAAAGCTTGTGGTAAAGCTCTTCGACTTCTGACTTCTCCTTTTCTGCTCGATAGAATATATTATTGCGCACGAGATCCATTGCAAGTAGAGGTGCGCCTTTTGAATTTAGTGTCTCAAAAATTACCTGTGCGTCGTCATCCTCGCTCAGGGTGATGACAACAAGCTTCATTCGGTTCAACAACGCGGTCAGTAACGCCTCTAAACGTTCTCTGATAGCGTCGCTCGTGTCAGTCTCGTCCCCAATCGTTCGGATTTCGTCCTGTGCCTCATCGCCCTCTCTCAACTCTGCTGAGCCAAACTGGGCGAACCGATCAATCAGCCGATAAAACTCCTCGTAGGCACGCAGTGCCCGGAACTCGGTGTTTTTAGGGACACGTCCACCCCAGTAATGCTTGCCATATCGATTTCTAATAGTGCTACATTTTTCCTCAACGATATCACGGAATATTTCTTGATCTGAAGGCGTTGGCGTCAGCTTGAAACGGGTTAGTTTGTCCGTGTCCTTTGATTTTAGCTTATTAAACAGATAGTCGTGGACGTGATCGGCTACGTTTTCGCACTTGTGCTCGCGTGCGACCTCACGCAGGGCAGATAGAAACAGCTGAAAGGTGGTTAGGCGTTGCTGCCCATCGACTACTTGCACCCGGGGAGTGACACCAATCTGAGTGGCCTCCCCAATGGGGGAAAGAATTAGTGCGCCCATATAGTGATGAAATCGGCTTTCATTCTCGAGTACTTCGATAGCTTTCGCTTCCACATCGTCCCCAGAATGGAATAATTTGAGTATCTTGCCATTGATATTTACGTTGATAGAGCGGCACCATAAAGCGGCGACCCTCAGCAAGAATTCTTCGACGGCGTGGTCGTCAGCTTGCACTTTTCTATCCTTCCGGCGGACCAGCCCGAGCTGTATCGCAGTGATGTCGCATGGACAAATGGCATGAGAACGGCGGTGCAAAAGTCGACCACGGTAGCGGCGTGATGGTCGCGCTGCGGGCGGAGTAAAACTCGGCCACTTTGGCCCTTTCTGGCGACAGGGAGGGCGGGGGTATTTTCACCGTGGAGCTTTATCGGAAGGTTCGTCTCGCCTGTCGGGATGGCATGAGCGAGCGCGCGGCGGCGCGTCATTTCGGGATCTCGCGCGAGAGCGTGAAAAAGATGCTAAGTTTCTCGGTGCCGCCGGGATACCGGCGACGGGCCGAGATCAAGCGGCCGAAGCTGGACGGGTTCACCGAAATCATCGACCAGTGGCTGAGGGAGGACCTTCTCCAGCGCGCCAAGCAGCGCCACACGGCCAAGCGTGTCTTCGAGCGGCTGCGCGACGAGCATGCGTTCACCGGCGGCTACACCATCGTGAAAGACTACATCCGGGAGCATCGGCGGCGCGGGCGGGAGATGTTCGTGCCGCTGCATCACCCGCCGGGCCACGCCCAGGCCGACTTCGGCGAGGCGGCGGTTGTGATCGGCGGCGTCGAGCAGACGGCGCATTTCTTCGCCTTCGACCTGCCGCACAGCGACGCTAGCTTCGTCCGCGCCTATCCGGCGGCGACCGCCGAGGCCTGGGTGGACGGCCACGTCCACGCCTTCGCGTTTTTCGGGCGCGTGCCGCAGTCGGTGCTCTACGACAATGATCGGTGCCTCGTGGCGCGCATCCTGCCAGACGGAACCCGCAAGCGGGCGACGCTCTTCAGCGGGTTCCTGTCGCACTACCTGATCCGCGACCGCTACGGCCGGCCCGGCAAGGGTAACGACAAGGGCGCCGTCGAGGGGCTGGTCGGATGGGCGCGGCGCACTTTCATGGTTCCGCTGCCGCGCTTCGCCTGCTGGGATGACTTCAACGCCTGGCTCGAGGCGCAATGCCGCAAACGCCAGGCGGAAATCCTGCGGGGACACACCGAGACGATCGGCCAGCGGCTCGCACAGTGCGGCGTTGGCGATCACCGAGCGGTCGCCGTACAACTGGCTGATCAGCTTGAGGTAGGGCGTCTCGCCGCAGCCGGCGCAGGCGCCGGAGAACTCGAAGAGCGGCTGCAGGAGCTGCACGTTTTTGACGTTCGTCCACTTGAGCGTGTCGGTGTGCGTCTGTTCCGGCAGTTGCCTGAAGAAGTCCCAGTGTGCGCCCCCTTCCTCGCGCAGCGGCATTTGCGGCTCCATGTTGATCGCCTTGCGGCCCACCGCAGCCTTGTTCTTGGCCGGGCAGACTTCGACGCACAACTGGCAGCCGGTGCAGTCTTCGACTGCCACCTGCAGCGTGTACAGCTTGTCCGGGAATTCGTGGAACTTGGACTTCGCGGTCTTGAAGCCGTCCGGCGCATCCGCCGAGCAATCCCGGCTCGACCAGCTTGGCGTGGATGACCGAGTGCGGGCAGACATAAACGCACTTGCCGCACTGGATGCAGACATCCGTGTCCCACACCGGCACTTCCAGGGCGATGTTGCGCTTCTCCCACTGCGTCGTCCCCGTCGGGTAGGTGCCATCCGCCGGCAAGGCGCTGACCGGCAGCAGGTCGCCGTCGCCCTTGATCATCATTGCCGTGACGTCCTGCACAAACTGCGGGCGCTTCCGCGGGCACGGCGGCGGGAACTCCAACGTGCTGGTGGCCGCCGCCGGGATCGGCAGCGCATACAGGTGGGCGACCGTGTCATCCACGGCGGCGTAGTTCTTGCGCACCACCGCCTCGCCGCGCTTGCCGTAAGTCTTCTTGATCGATTCCTTGATGCGGGCAATCGCCTCTTCGCGTGGCAGTACGCCGGAGATGGCAAAGAAGCAGGTCTGCATTACGGTGTTGATGCGCCCGGCCATGCCGTTCTTGGCAGCCACGTCATAGGCGTCGATCACGTAGACCTTGAGCTGCCGGGTAATGATCTCTTCCTGCACGACACGCGGCAGGTGGTCCCACGTCTCCTCCATCGGGTAGGGAGAGTTGAGCAGCAGCACGGCCCCTTGCTGGGCATTGGCGAGCACGTCAAAGCGTTCGAGGAAGCCGAACTGGTGGACGCCGATGAAGTTGGCGCGCTGGATCAGGTAGGTGCTGTGAATGGGGCGGGGGCCAAAGCGCAGGTGCGACACCGTGCGTGCGCCGGACTTCTTCGAGTCGTAGACGAAGTAGCCCTGGGCGTGGTTGTCGGTTTCCTCGCCGATAATCTTGATCGAGTTCTTGTTGGCTCCCACCGTGCCATCGGAGCCGAGGCCCCAGAAGACCGCGCCCACCACGTCTTCGGGTTCGATGTTGAAGTTCCAGTCGAAGTCCAGGCTGGTGTTGGTCACGTCGTCGATAATGCCGACCGTGAAGTGATTCTTGGGGGTGGGCTTGCTCAGTTCGTCGTAGACGGCCTTGACCATCGCCGGCGTGAATTCCTTGGAGGTGAGGCCATAGCGACCGCCGACTACACGCGGCATCTGGGTAAACGGGGCCGTGCCGTTGGCCAGGGCTTCGGCCAGCGCCGTCACCACGTCTTGGTACAGCGGTTCGCCGGCTGCGCCCGGCTCCTTGGTGCGGTCGAGCACGGCGATTTTCTTGACCGTCGCGGGCAGGGCGGCGGCCAGGTGATCGACCGACAACGGGCGGAACAGGCGCACCTTGAGCAGGCCGACCTTTTCGCCGCGCGCCAGCAGCCAGTTCATCAGCTCTTCGGCGGCTTCGGCGCCCGAACCCATGAGGACGATCACGCGGTCGGCATCCGGCGCGCCCATATAGTCGAACAGGTGATACTGCCGGCCCACGATGGCCGCGAACTTGTCCATCGCCTTCTGCACGATTTCCGGGGTCGCCAGGTAATAAGGGTTGGCGCTCTCGCGGCCCTGGAAGTAGACGTCGGGATTCTGCGCCGTGCCGCGGATGACCGGGGCATCCGGCGTCAGCGCCCGCATCCGGTGCGCTCGCACCAGGTCTTCATCGATCATGGCGCGAATGTTCTTCGTCCGTCAACTGCTCGATCTTGGCGACTTCGTGCGAGGTGCGGAAGCCGTCAAACACGTGCAGGAACGGCACACGCGCTTCGAGCGTGCTGGCCTGCGCAATCAGCGCCATGTCCATCACTTCCTGCACCGAGTTGGCAAACAGCATGGCCCAGCCGGCGCTGCGCGCCGCCATCACATCGCCGTGGTCGCCGTAGATCGACAGGCCTTGGGCGGCCAGCGAACGGGCGGCGATCTGGAACACGGTGCTGGTCAGCTCGCCGGCGATCTTGTACATGTTGGGGATCATCAGCAGCAAGCCCTGGCTGGCCGTGAAGGTCGTGGTCAAGGCGCCTGTCTGCAATGCCCCATGCACGGCGCCGGCGGCGCCGCCTTCGGACTGCATCTCGACTACCGTTGGCACGGTTCCCCAAATGTTGCGTTCGCCAGCCGCATTCCAGGCATCGGCCAGCTCACCCATCGGCGATGACGGCGTGATCGGATAGATGGCCGCCACTTCGTTGGTCTTGTACGCAATGTAGGCAGCCGCTTCGTTGCCGTCAATCGTCACGATTGATCGGGGCATAATAGTCTCCTTCTAACAATAAAAGTGCCAATAACTTTCTAAACCTCGCGGGCGTCGATCACATGGTCGCCCAATGCTTCCAGGACTTTAACAATTTGTTCCTTACCGACGCCGCGCACCTTTACAATCAACTCACGCTCGCCGTCGCTCTCCCTGTCCAAGGAGCCGACGCTGACGATCAACCCACCCGCTTCATAGATGGCCTGCGACAGCCGCGCCAGCGTGCCGCTGCCGCTGGGCACCTTGAGCGTCAGCCGCAGACCCCGCTTCGCCGCTGCCCATCAACTCGGCGAAGGCCTTGAAGATGTCCGTCTCCGTGATCACGCCGACCACCTGGTTGGCGTTGTTCACCACCGGCAGCCCGCCGATCTTGCGCGTCACCATCAGGTTGGCGGCATCCTCAATCGGCGCATCCTGCGAAATCGTGATCACGTGGTGGGTCATGATGTCCGCCACTTTTAGCTTCCACAGGAGATAATTCACCTCCCACACGCTCAGCGACGTTGCCGGCGAAGGGGAAGCGTGCAGCAGATCACGTTCGGACACAATCCCGATCAGCTTCCCGTCGTGATCCACAACGGGGATGCGGCGGAACTTGTGGTCACGCATCATCTTGAGCGCATCTTGGAAACTTGCTTCCGGCGTAATAGTCAGGGCCGGTGTGGTCATGCGATTCTTTACCAGCATAGTGCATTCCTCCTTGAATACACAGCGAAAAACCGCTCGCGTGATAGACGCGGAAAGACAGTCGGTGTGTCCGATCCAGGACATACCCACTATAGAACAGTTTTCTCGCCTGTGCTTCATGCACGTGGGGAGAATCAACTTGGACAAGTGTTTAGTTGCACAACTGGTCAACTGACCAGGGCGCGGGGGGGTAAGGCCGTCAAAGAAGATTTGCAGCAGTTGCTCGATCCGGGCATCATCCAGCGGCAACTGCGTCGGCGGCGTGGGGTGCAGATAGGGGTACATCATGCCCAGCAGCGCCCAGGTGGCAAAGCTGGGGTCAATTGGACGCAGCTCGCCGGCCACCATACCCCGTTCCAGAAGGGCGGTGATGCGTTCGACAAACCGGTCGTGATACAAGGCCAGAAAACGGGCGCGGTTGGGCGGGCTGATGTTGCCCAACTCCTGGCTGGCAAGGCGAATGATCGACCGTTGTTCCGCCGGCTGGGCAAGGATGCGGCGCACCAATTCGCTGATCTGGGCGCGTGCGCTTTCGTCCGTTGCGGCTACCTCGTCGATTAAGGCGGACATTGCCAGCAGATACTGCTCGACAATGGCGACAAACAGTTCTTCTTTGTCGTGAAAATGATAATACAGGGCGGCTTTGGTCACGCCTACCGCTTCCGCAATCTGGCGCATGGAAATGCCGCGAAAGCCGTCCTGCATAAAGAGGTGCTTGGCGGCCTCCAAAATGGCAGCGCGGCTGCCTTCCGTTTCGCTCATAAGCTTTCCTCGGCCCACAACTGAACGGAGCGCAGACCCACTGCTCGTAGTTGGTCTGCGCTCCGCAGGTTGGCGGCCTCTAGACGAAATACTGCAGCACTGCGCCCAGCCGGAACAAGGGGGCCTGCGTCCAGGGAATGCCGGCCAGCACAGCCAGCACCGAGAGCGTCAGCCAGATGGCGGCGCGGTTGAACTTGGCGGCGGATGTCGTGGCGCGTTTTACCATGACGCCTGCCAGATGCGCCAGGACGACGGCCACCACCATCAGCAGAATATGCTCGACGGCGAAGAAGCGAACGGCGCTGTTGCCCATTGCCGCGCCGAAATTGCCAAACGCAGCCGTCGTGATGGGGCTGAGGAAGAAGTAGAGCAGCAACCCCAACAAAAGTTGGATGTCCATGCCGATGGCATAGAACGAAAGCGCCTTGCGGTCGGTTTCGGTGAATTCGCGCTTGCCGAAGACGCCCATAAAGATGCGCACCAGCGCATAGACGGCCAGCAGAACGATGATCCAGCGCATGAAATTGTGCGCGGTCAAGGTGAACAGGTACATGCGATCTCTCCTAGTTTGATCCTGATTGATAGATCTATGGTCACATGGATGAGTGATGCCTGGCGAATAATCCAGGAAAATAACGACTCAATGCTGCGCGCCCGTGGAAACTGCCGCCGTTTCCGGCCTGGCAGGCGGCAGGTTGGCGGCTACGGTTGCCTGCTCCTGCACCCGGTTCTTCAGCGCAAAGGCCAGCGCCGTCAAGACGAAACCAATGCTGCCGATGGCCAGAAAAGCGGCGCTGTAGCCGGCGGCGCCGCCGATGCTGTCCGCAATCGCGCCGACCGCCGCTGCGCCAACCAACTGGCCGACACTGGTAAACACGGTTGCCACACTCTGCGCCGCCGCCCGGTCTTTGGCCGCTGCCTCGTTGAGCATGATGTAGCGAATGGGCGCGCCCAGAAGGGCGGCCAGCCCAAAGCCAACCAAGATGCTGCCGCCATAATACCCGATTTGTGAAGCACCCCACAATCCCATGCTGCTGGTGCCCAGCGCCAGCAGGGCCGCGCCGCCGATGATTACCGTGCGCGAGCCGAGCCGGTCGAGCAGCCGCCCGGCCAGGGGCGAGCCGATAAACAGGGCGATCACCAACGGCATTAACATAAAGCTGGCCGCCGAAGAGGTAACGGCAAAGGCGGCTACGGCCAGCGCCGGCATAAACAGCACGCTGACTTCGCCCAGGCCGGCCCCAAACGAGAGCGCGCTCGCCAGCTTCATCTGGCGCGGGGCGAGCAGATCGGGCCGCACGATGGGGTCGGCGGCGCGCTGCTCGACCAGCCAGAAAACCGGGGCCAGCACCACGGCGGCCAGCAGGAACGGCCACACTTGCAGCGACAGCAGGCTGGCGGCAAAGTTCTGGGTGTCGATCTGGTTGAGGCCATAGGCCAGCGCCGCCAGCAGCACGGCCAACAAGGTCATGCCCAGCCAGTCGAACGCCTGGCTCGCCGCCGGGCGAGTCGCGGGCAGCGTGCGCCACGCCAGCAGACCCAACACCAGCGCAATTGGCAGGTTGATGGCAAAAATCCAGTGCCAGCTTAACAGCAGCAGCAGGCCGCCGACAATCGGCCCGACGATAAACGCCAGGCCAAACACGGCCCCGATCATACCCAGCGCACTGCCGCGCTTTTCCGGGGGAAAGGTGTCGCCGATTACCGCCGAGGCAACCGGGAAGATGCCGCCGGCCCCCAGACCCTGGATGGCACGGCCCAGCAGCAGGATTGCAAATGAGGGCGACAGCATCACGATGGCGGAGCCGAGGCCAAAGAGCGCCACGTCGGCAATGTAGACTGTGCGCCGGCCATAGCGATCCGAAAGTTTTGCCATCAAGGGCGTGCTGACCAGGTTCATCAGCACATAAATGCTAAAGACCCAGGCGATGTCGCGTTCGCCGACGCCAAACGCCTGCTGGATGGTGGGTAGGGCCGGGCCGAGGATGGCAATATCCAGTGCGGCCATCAACACGCCAAAAAAAAGGACTGCTAAAATTCGATTGCGTGACACAGCATCTGCTCCCTGGTTTGCCGCTTACTTACTGACCGGTCGGTAAGTAGAGTGTAGCCGAGTTGCCGCGGCGGCGCAAATTGGGCGGGGCGCGGAATTGCATTCAGCGAATGGCAAACATTATTCGCTGCGGTCGATGCCAATGTCCTGCATTGAAACCGGGTCTTCGAGCGGCTCCAGGTGAGTAAATACGGTCGTGGGCGAATCAAAACAACTGCGCACGTCGCGTTCGACATGCTCCAGCACATCATGGCCGCGCTGCACGCTCCACTCTCCCGGCACGAGCACATGCATTGAGATAAAGCGCCGCGGCCCGGCCTGCCGTGTGCGCATCGAGTGGAAGTCCACCCCTTGCTGCCGGTAACTGTCCAGCACGCGCGTAACCTTGTCGCGATCCTCAGCGGGGATCGCCGTGTCAAGCAGCCCCAGCGCTGACCGGCTCACCAGGTGGACGCCCGACCAGACGATATTGGCCGCCACCGCCAGCGCCACCAGCGAATCCAGCGGCAGCCAGCCGGTCAGCATGACCAGCCCGATCCCCGCCAACACGCCCAGCGATGTCCACACATCGGTCATCAAATGTTTGGCGTCGGCCTCCAGCAGGATGGAATGATGGCGGCGGGCGGCGCGCAGCAGCACCTGCGCCACGCCAAAGTTGATGGCGGAGGCCACCAGCGAGATCAGCAGGCCGATGCCGACATTTTCCAGCGGCTGCGGCTGGAGCAGGCGGTTAATGGCCGACCAGCCGATGCTGATGGCGGCCACGAGGATCAGCGCGCCTTCCACGGCGCTGGAAAAGTATTCGGCCTTGGCATGGCCGAAGGCGTGGTCTTCATCCGGCGGGCGCTCGGCGATGATCACCATCCAGAGCGCCATCAACGCGGCGGCCAGGTTGACAAACGATTCCAGCGCGTCGGACAGCAACCCCACGGAGCCGGTCAGCCACCAGGCGCCCAACTTGAGCGTAATGGTGGCGACGGCGGCGGGTTGACCACTGCCGGCAGCCCATATTCGCGGGCGACGATGGCGCCGTGCGAGAGCGCGCCGCCGATCTCCAGCACGGCGCCGC
Source organism: Microthrixaceae bacterium (assembly GCA_037045585.1). Lineage (GTDB taxonomy): Bacteria > Actinomycetota > Acidimicrobiia > Acidimicrobiales > Microtrichaceae > SSF14. Next base: position 242,289 of record JBAOIR010000036.1, on the reverse strand, counting down.
CGATCACCGAGAAGACCGGCGTCCAGCCGGGTCGGTGGCGCGTGTGACGAGGATTTCGCCGGGCTGGAGTGGCGGCCGCCTCCTGCGGCGACATCACCACGCGTGCCACGCCGGTCACCTGGCCGCGGCTGGCGGCCATCCCCACCAGCACGGCCGCTTCGTCACTCTGCTCGCTGGCCGCCGCAAAGGTCACCGGCTGGCCCTGGGCGTCGAGCACATCCGGCATCGGCTGGGTGAACCAGTAGCGGTAGGCGCTGCGCCGTGCGTCCGCCACAGGCGCCAGTTCCAGCCCGGCCGCCTGCGGATCGCCGACTCAACACCACTGCTTCAATTCCTCTGCCACCAGGAAGAAGAAGTCGTCGGGCTGCGGCCAGCCAGCCGCTCGGCCCAACGCTCGGCCCAGCGTGGCGTAGAGGTGGCGCATCGGCAGCATCAGCTTGACGAGGAAGTGCTGGCCGTTGTCGCGCGCCGGCAGAAACGCTGCAGCCGGCCCAGCGGCCAATGGAAGTAGCGGCGCTGCCAGGGGTTCAACCGTTCTTCGACGGCCGCCGTCGCCGCCAGCCGTTCCTCCTCGGCCTGGACGATGGCGGCGCTGACGGCATCGCAGCCGCTGCCGGCGCGCAGGTAGCCCGCCAGCGACTCGATCACCTGGTGCGGGGCCTCCACCCAGCGCGGGTGCAGCCATTCGGCCTCGACCATGCAGCGATGGCCGTGGCGGTGCAAGAAGACGGCGAGCTGCGCCAGGAACGGCGCCGCGGCGGGCGTTGCGCGCAGTGTCGCCAGGGCGGCCGCGGGCGGCTGCTCCAGCACGATGGCGGCCAGCCCCAACCTGGTCGCAGCGTCTGCGCCATCTGCCACAGCGCCGGCACGATCTCGGCGGCGATGACGCCGGACAGCCCGCCCGCCAGCTTGTGCGCCAGCTGCGGTCGCCCATCCAACGGGCGAGAATTCCTCCATCTGCGTCAGCGCCGTCATCGAGAGCGAGGTGGCGTTGCTGTGATAGCGCGATGTAGTGCATGGCCTGCGCCAGCCAGACCTCCTGCGCCTCGGCCAGCAGCTCGGCGTCGGCGGCGCTGCCGCAGGTCGCGTGCCATAAAGTCATCTACCCAGCGGTCGATCTGGGGAAATCGGCCTCGAAGCGTTGACGTTGCGCTCCCACTGGTCGCCACTTCGCCAGTACAAGGGCAGGTGGCGCAGCACTTTGCCCACTGCCAGCGGTTGTCGGCCGGGCGTGCGCAGGGATGATGCCCGTCAGGCTGGACATCCGCATCGGCATGCCCAGGCCGTCGGTGTAGGCGTGGAGCAGCGCGCCCTCGTTGAGATAGACGTGCCCAAAGGCGCGCCTGGCCCAGCGGATTTTGCCGGCGTAGGGCGCCTTGAGCCGCGATCATCGTCTCGTTCATGTTCTGCTGCATCATCGGCTCGCCAGTCGACCAGGTGAACGGCGTCACCGGGTCGGGCCAGCGCTCGCCCAGGTCGTGCTGCGTCCACAAGTCGAAGGGCTGCGGCGGCAGGTCGAGCCGGCGAGTGGTCGGGCCAGGCGTCGTCTGCCGGGCGGGCCTCGGCAGGTGCAGCGACTGTTGTCACCGGGCGCGATTGCAGCAGCACGACCTCGCCGGCCGCCATCGCCCACTCCACATCCTGCGGCGCGCCGAAGAGTGCCTCCAGCGTGCGCCCCAGCGTCACCAGTTCGGCCACCTGCTCTGGCGTCCACCGCCTGCTTGCCTGCAATTCGGGGGCCACCGGCATTTCGGCAGTCCTTCCGCCGTCGCCGCCGTCATCACCGCCTTGTCGCCCAGGGTCACCTGCTTGATCGCCCCGTCGCCTTGTCGACCACGAGCTTGTCCGGGGTGACGTGGCCGGAGACCAGCGCCTCGCCCAGCCCCCAGGTGGCGTTGATGACCATCTCGTCGGCTGCGCCGGTGACGGGGTTGACGGTGAACAGCACGCCGGCGGCGGTGGCCGGCGCCATCACCTGCACGACGACGGCCAGGCTCACCTGCGCCGGCGCGATGCCCTGGCGCATGCGATAGGCCATCGCCCGCGCCGTCCACAGGCTGCCCCAACAGCGCTTCACCGCGTCGAGCACAGCGTCGGCGCCGCCGACGTTGAGATAGGTGTCCTGCTGGCCGGCGAAGCTGGCTTCGGGCAGGTCTTCGGCGGTGGCGGAGGAGCGCACCGCCACCGCTGCGTCCCCGCCAAGCTGCGCATAGGCCGCAGTGATGGCAGTGGCAATCTCGTCACTGAGCGCGCCGGCCAGGAACGCGGCGCGGAAGGTCTGGCTGGCCGTCTCAAACGTCGCCGGGCGCCGCCGGATCGCACGCCGCCCACTGCTCGGCAATGATGCCGGCGAGGCCGTTGTCCGCCACATACTGTTGGTAGGCCGCCGTCAGCACGACAAAGCCCGGCGGCACCGGCAGCCCGGCGCAGAGCATGGCGTTCAGATTCGCCCCCTTGCCGCCCGCCAGGTGCAGCGGCAGGCCAGGCGCGTCAAGCGGCGCAATCAGTTGTGTGTGCATGAGGGCATTATGCCTGATGCTTGCGTTTGACGCTAAGTTGGCAGTTTGTGTAGGTCTAGGACAACTTCCTGGATTACATTCAGCAAATCTTTCCTAATTTTTCACAAACTTCTTGACAGGCCGCCCCGCCGGTGCTATGGTTGTTCTTAACTTCCCAATCCCTCGGCCCCCGACCTCGTGCCATCCACCTGCGCCGGTAGGCTAAGTAGAAAGAGCATCCTTATGGTCGCTGCGCGCCGCCCCGGTGTTGTTGCCGCTCGTTTTGCTCGCCGTTTGCTGGTCTGCGTCCTGCTGTTGAGCCTCATCCTGCCGCCCGCCGCGCCTGCGCTGGCAGCGGGGGGGGGATTCCGGCTGCCGGTGAAGGCGGCATCCTGACTAACCTCTCGCGCCAGGAGCCGGCTACCCCACCGAGGACTACTACGGCTGGAGTGTCTTCACGCCCGACGGCCTGCGTTACGACTTTGGCGACGCCACTGCTTTCACCGGCAACTACGTCAGCAACAGCGCGACCATGACCTTTCTCGCCAAGAGCGAGAGCGGGCAGCAGGACATCCGCCTCGCCAAACGCTGGTATCTGCGGGAGGTCACCGACCCGCACGGCAACAGCATCGTCTACCATTACACGGGCGAGCAAAACATCGAGAGCAGCAACCCCTGTGTGGGCGAAAGCTGGCGCACGAACCGCGGCGCGCAACTGGTACACGCGCAGCATCGACGTGAGCGAGATTCTCTGGAATGGCAACCTGGCGCAGGTCGATCCCGCCGACAACCGCAATTACACGCTGCGGCTGGGTTTCACCTACGCCACGCGCAGCGACACGCAGATCAAGGGGACCAGCGCCACCGACTGTCTGCAGCCGCTCTATGGCGTCGCCAACCGGCTGACGCGGGTGACGGTGCAGGCCTACGCAAACGGCGTTGGCTGGCAGACGCTGCGCACCTACGACCTGGAGCAGACGACGCGACTCAACTACACCGCCAACCAGCAGCGGCTGCTGCTGACCGGGATTGTGCAGAGGGGCAAAGACGGGACGACGGTGCTGAGCCGCTACGATTTCGGCTACAACGCCAATGATCATTAACCGACCCCAACCTGCCGGCCAGCGCCAACACGACCGTGCTGGTGCGGGCGGCCAACAGCGGGCGCGGCGCCGTGAACTACATCTACAACTGGCACCAGGTTTCGTGCCAGACCAGCAGCACCTGCCAGACCTACAGCAACAGCCGCCCGGGCAACCAGCGCCACGCCGTGGTGTGGACGACGACGGAGAACGGCATTGGCGGCAACATCTACACGCACTACGACTACGGCGCAACCAGCCGCCGGCAGTGAAAGGGGGGGCGGTGGCGAATGACGGCGGCTTTCTGGGCTTCCAGGAGGTGCAGGTCACGCACTATGCGCTCAACAACACCGATCCCAACCAGGTCTTGCAGTTTGAGAAGCTGTTTTCCGTTGACGGCAGCACAGGCGCGGCTGCGGGCCGAGACAACCCCGACCCGCGGCGTGGCCGGCTGGAACGCCGCGAGGTGTGGAGCAAGAACCCGGCGGATGGCGGCGTGCTGCTGGCGAGCACCGACTACGACTGGCGCGCCTACTGGCTGGAAGGCGAGGTGTACGGCACGGTTCCGCAGCGGCTGTCGTATGACAGCGGCAGCAACCGCTATCCGGCCACGGTCATCCAGCAGCACGCGGTGACGGAGACGCTCTACACGCCGGGGCAGGCGAGCGTCAGCAGCAGCACGGTCTACACCTACGAGACGGTCTACGGCAACACGACCGGCGTGGCTGGAGCTGGCGGACGGCATCTTGCAGCGCAGCACGCAGACCGAATATTATCCCAATGTGACGACCGCCGTGGTCACCGACCTGGAGGGCAGGCCGGCAACCGAGGTCGTCGCCTACATCGCCGCCCTGCCCGCTCGTGTGCGGGTGCTGAAGGCCAGCGGCGCCTGTGTGAGCGAGGTGCGCAGCATCTACGACCGCTATGTGTACACCGGCAACAACTTCCGCACGCCGCCGGTGCAGGGGCTGCTGTCGGAGCAGGGACGGCGCTGACGAGCTGCTCGGACAGCGGGGCTGATCGCCGCGGACAACCTCGACTGGCAGGTGACGCGCTATTCCTATGACGCCTATGGCAACCAGACGGTCCATCACCAACTGGCGGACAGCGGGGGCAGCGCGACCGCTAAGACCAAGACGCTGTACGACGACTTCTACCACCTGTTCCCAGTCACCCGCCGTAGACTTCTACGGCCACGATTTTGCCGAGACGGCGAGCTACTACGGCGTCAACGCCGTGTCGTCGGGCGAGAGCAAGCCGCCGAGCGGCGGTGGGCGTACTGGGGGGCCATGTCCGAGTGGTGCGACATCAACGACGTGTGCGTGCGCCAGGCGTATGACGTGCACGGGCGGCGCATGCGGCGCTGGGAGACGCTGGCGGGAGCGCAGGCGTGGCCGTCGCTGGCGCAGGCGGCGGTGCAGTGGGTGTACGACGACCCGCTGAGCACGCAGGGCACCCTGCATTTGAACGACACAGTCATTACCGAGTGGCGCAACCCGCGCTGTGCGGGCAACTTCGTGCGCAGGCACTACAACGGTTTGGGCCAGTTGATGCAGGAGCAGCGGCCGGCCCAGAACTGGCAGATGGACCATGAAACCTGCACGGGCAAGACGCCGTCGCTGCCGGAGGTGGACATCGACTACGGCTACGATGGGCTGGGGCGGCTCCAGTCGCAGTCGGTTCCACACGCGGTGACGGCCACCTGGGTCAACCGCGGCGCGTGGTGGAATGAAGGCGTCACCCAGACCCGGTACGATGCGCTGGGCCGGGTGACGCAGACAACCGCGCCCAACGGCGAGGTGACGGGCTACGCCTACAGCGGGCGGCAGACGCAGGTGACGGGGGTCGGGCGCAACGGCTATCCCAACAAGGTGCTGCAGTGGACGCAGACGGACGGGCTGGGCCACCTGCGCTACGTGCGCACGGCCAGCAGCAGCGGGGCGGCGCTTTCGTATGTGGCGCTGACGCACGATGTGCTGGGCAACTTGAGCCGGGTGACGCAGCGCAGATCGGGCAGACGACGACGCATCACCTACGACCTGGGCGGGCGCAAGACGGCAATGACCGACCCCGACCTGGGGACGTGGAGCTACAGCTACAACCGGCAGGGGCAGTTGCAAAGCCAGACGGACGCCTGCGGCAATGTGACGGCGCTGCGCTACGACGAGCAGGGGCGGCTGGCGCAGGAGACGGCGACGCCGGGGAGCGACTGTCAGCACGGCGGGCGGCGCGGCGCTGACCACGACCTACACCTACGACGGCGGCACGCCCGGCAGCCGCAGTCGCGGGCAGTTGACGGCGGTGAGCTACAGTGACGGCTCCTATCAGAAGGAACTGGGCTACAACGCCCGGGGCCAGTTGGCGAGCGCGCGGGTGTGGATTGGGAGGGGCAGTGGTACACCGGCAGCTACACCTACGACGCCTACGACCGGCCGCTGAGCACGACGTATCCGGACAACGACGTGGTGGCGATCACCGGCTATGACAGCGGGGGCAGGCCGGCGGGGCTGACGAGCACGCTGGGCGGGACGGTGACGACGCTGGTGGGCTGCGTGAGCTACGACGCGGCGGGGCGGCTGGAGGGCGCGCTACGGCGGCAGCGGCGGCTGCGTCACGGGCGGCGTCGGCGGGCTGTGGGTGACGCACCGCTACTATCCGTGGGTGAGTAGCGACGGGAACGGCAACGGGCGCTATGCGGGCCTGGACGTGGGCGGGATGCCAGGCTGGACAAATGTGCTCACCACCACCTACAGCTACGACAGCTTCGGCAACCCGGTGCAGTACCGGAGCCAACCGGACGCAGGACGACTTCACCTTCAACTATGACGACCAGAACCGCGTCACGAGCGGCTATGGGGAGAGCTTCACCTGGGAGCCGCGTCGGGGTGGTGGACACGATGTTCGGCTTGGACGTCACCTACGACGTCACGCACACCCACGCCATTGACACGGTGGCGGGGCGTGGACCGCTACGACTATGACCTCAACGGCAACATGACCATGCGCAACAAGGGCACGGGCTGGAGCCAGCGCGCTGAAGTGGGACAGCCACAACCGGCTGGCGCAGATGACGGGCGCTGGCGTGAGCGAGGGCTACCTGTACGACGAGACGGGGCAGCGCATCCGCAAGACCAACCTGCTCAGCGGCGTGAGCACCATCTACCCAATTGCAGCCAGCCATGCAGTCATCCCAAACTTTGAGATGACTGCATGGCTGCGGATTGAAGCTGTGCGGTTGATAGAAAGCGGCACAAGTGCAGCGCGCAGCGGCCTACTCCATTGCCAGAATGTGAATCTTGGCGTGGGGGATCGTCTCGAACGAGCCAAAGTGCGTCTTGAGCGTGAAGCCCCGCTCCAGGCAGGGTTCCTTCTCGATGTGCTTCTTGGTCTGCACCACGGCCCACTCAAACAGATCGACAAAGCGCTGCTCGTTGTCGTGCTCAAACGCTTCCGTACTGTCTACGTGCTCGATTGGCATTGCCAGCCAATGCACGATGCTTTCGGGGTGAATGCTCTTGATAATGACAAACCCTTTCTCGTCGTCGCGCACAATGATCGTGCCAGGCTCTTCTCCCTTCAGAATGCCGCAGAAGGGACAGTCATGGTGGTTGGGCATGGGTGTGACTCCTCGTATGCTCGTATGTTTGAGAATCAGGTTGTGGTCGTGGGACGAATCGTCACGCGCATGGGCCGGCGGTGTAATCGCTAACTGCCCTAGAGCGTAAACAACCGGTGATCTCAGCGAGATCGGGCGCTGTTGGCAGGCCCTCAGTAGACCAGCGTCAATAGATCAGCCATTCGCTGCGCTGGGGGCGCGCCAGCAGCGCCAGCAGCAGGCCCGCATCAAGAACGGCCAGGGCTGCGGCAATCAGGCCCAGCAGGGGGCCGATTTCCGGCTCCGCCGCCGCCAACAGCAGCCGGGCTGCCGACAGGCCCACCAGCAGCAGCGAGCCAAGCATGGCGATGCTCATCAACTGCTGCGCCTGGCGCACGCTCTGGGCGCGCAGCGAGATCAGCACGCCGAGACGGCGACATACCAGGCGGCCAGAAAACTGAGCACGGGCAAGCCGAGCAGCGCCGGGGCCTGTTGGAACGTCACCTCTGCGGGGTTGAGCCACACGGTCAGCCAGCCGCCCAGCCAGCAGAGCAGGGTGACGAGCCAGCCATAGGCGGCGACGGCGGCCACCTTGCCGAAAAGGATCGCCCGGTCGGGCAGCCGTGAGGCCAGCAGCGCTTCCAACGTATCGCGCTGGCGCTTCGCCGGCAAAGGTGTCCGCCACCAAGCCCCGCGCTAAACACCAGCGGCAGCCAACTCCACAGCCAGTGAATGACGAGGGATTCAACCCACAGATGCCCTGCCGCCCAAGGAACCAGCACCCCAAAAACGAGCAGGATCACAAGCGGCTGGACGATGCAGCCCGGCGTGGCCGCCCATTCCATCCACTCCTTGCGCAGCACGGTCCAGACATCGGCCCAAAAGCTGTACTTTTCATGATTCCGCCTCCTTGGCAGGGTGCAGCCGGCGGTTGTTCGTGCAGCACGGCGCGGTAGACGCTCTCCAAACCCGGCTGGTGGCGCAGCACTTGCTCGACCTGCGCGCCGGACTCGACCAGCAGGTTGACAACTGGCGCAGCATGGCCGCCGGGTTGCAAATCCACCCACAGGCGGCCTCCCTGCGGCTTGACGCTGCGCACCTCACGGCGCCGGCTGACCAGGGCGATCATGGCGTCGGTGAACCCCCAGCCGACAATCTCCAGTTGCGTGCCCGCCCCGTTTTGGCCTAGCTGGCTGGGGCTGCCTTCCGCCAGCAGGCGGCCATCGCGCAGCAACCCGATGCGGTGGCAAATCTGTTCGACATCAGCCAGCGTTTCGGTGGTCAAAAACACGGTGACATCTTCCTCTGCCGCCAGCACCGCCAGGTCGCGGTGCAGCGGCTCGGCCAGGCCGGCGTCCAGCCCTGCCGACGGCTGATCCAGGAACAGCAGCGCCGGCCGCGGCAGCAGCGCGCGCGCCAGGGCCAGCCGCCGCTGCATCCCGCGGCTGAGCCGGCTGGCGGCCTCCGGACGCCGCTCCCACAGCCCAAAATGGGTGAGCAGCTCTTCCGTGCGCTGGGCGCGCATCGTCGTCTCCAATCCCCAGATGCGGCCAAACAAGTCCAGGTTCTGCTCGGCGCTCAACCGGCCATAGAGGGAGGGAGATTGCAGCACCACGCCACATTGCGCCCGCACAGCCGCACCGGCGCGCGTCGGGTCCAACCCCAGCACGGAGGCCGCACCGGAAGTTGGTTCGAGCAAGCCCAGCAGCAGGCGCACCAGCGTCGATTTACCCGACCCAGAGGGGCCGAGCAAGCCATAGATCGTGCCGCGTTCAACCGCAAGCTCAAGTTGTCCACAGCACAGATGCTCTGAAACTTGCGGGTAAGACGATCGGTGTGGATTGCGAGGTGTTCCACAAAACTCCTTCCACGCCGTCAACATACGGAAACGCAGTCGGGACTGTGGCTCTACAATAGACCAATGTGTCTGGCCGCCCCAAGGGGCAATCGTCACTGGCAATAGGGGACAAGTGTTAAACGGATCAGGCGTTGCGCTTTTCAATCGGGGCCACTACGATCACTTGTGAGCCGGAAATCCGGGGCGCTGCTTCGAGGCGAAATTCGCCGTGCAGCGCGTGCGCCGGCGGCGTGCTCGGCGGACGCATGTTGCGCAGCCCGCTCCCGCGCGCCGTGCCGCTCCCGCTGCAATTATAGGATCAAACCCGCTGCCGTCGTCCTGGATCACCATTTGCAGCAGGCCGTCGCTAAACTGAAAACGCATCTGGATCGTCGTCGCGTCGGCATGTTTGCGGATGTTCGCCAACGCCTCCTGCGCGATGTGCAGAAACTCGTCGGCCTGGCGCGCCGTGCAGGCGGCGGCTGCCTGCGGGTCAACCTTGAGGTGGACGGCAAACAGCGTGTCGGTGCGCAGCTCTTGCGCCAGTTGCTCCAGCCCCTGGCGCACGTTGCGCCCCTGAAAGCGATGCGGGCGCAGGTCGGAAATGTAGTTGCGAATGTCCTGGATCGTGTTGTTGAGACCGGCAATCGCCGTCCCCAGCGTGGCGCGTGTCTTCTCCGGGTCACTGTCCAGGCGGTGGCGGGCGTCGTCCAGCAGCAGCCCGATGGCGTAGAGCGACTGGATCACGCCGTCGTGTAGGTCCATGCCAATGCGGTCACGCTCGCGGAGAATCGCCAATTGTTGATTTTCCTTGTACAGTTGGGCGTTTTCAATGGCGATGGCAGCCTGCGCTGCAAACATCTGCAAAATCTCCTGCTCCTCTGCCGTAAAAGAATCGACCACCACCGCGCCGGTGCCGGACTCGACGCGCTTGTCGGCCAGGTAGAGGTTGCCGAAGATGCGGCCCTTTGCCATGATGGGCACGCCGACCAGCGAGCGCATGTGCGGGTGGTGTTCCGGAAACCCGCTGGCGCGCGCGGGTCGGCGGTGACGTCGCCGATGCGCACGGCCTCGCCCTGGCGCGTCATCAGGCCGAGAATGCCGTGGTTGGCGGGCGGGTTGCCCAGGGTTTTGCGCTGCTCCGGCGTCAGCCCGGAGGTGTAGAACTGGGCGATGCTGCGCCCTTCGGGGTCGAGCACGGCCAGCGCGCCATAGCGCGCCTGCACCAGCGTGCGGCTGAGATCGACCACGCGCTGCAACACGTTGGCGAGGTCCAGTTCGTTGGTAAGGGCCAGGCTGGCGTTGCGCAGCGCAACCAGGTGTTGGCTGCGCCGCTGCACTTCCGCCTGCTGCCATTCCAGGCTTGAAGCGACCCAGTTGGCAAACAAAAGCGCGCCGGCTGCGATAAACGCCAGTTCGGCGAGCGCAGCCGGCCAGGAGATCGGCACGCGGAGGATCGCCGTTTCAAAGAGCAGAACGATCAACCAGAAAAGCAGCGGCCCAATTACGCCCAGCCAGCGCAGCGAGCGCGTGTTGATGTGACGGTTCAGATTCATAGACTATCCGTTATTTTGTTGGCGAAGTTCCCGCCTCGCTCCTGCTGTGCTACAATTGCCGGGTTGCAGCGGCTAACGTCGCAAGCGTCCATGTGACCAATTTTTCAGTAACCAGGCACGTCATGCACCTACGCATTATCCTTGTCGATGACCACGAGATCGTCCGTCTGGGTTTGCGCACGCTGCTCTCGCGCTATCCTCATTTTGAGGTGGTGGCCGAAGCGCACGACGCCCAGGAGGCGATGGAGTTGACCTTACGCCACAAGCCCGACATCGTCGTTATGGACATCCGGCTGCCGGGCAAGAACGGCATCGAGGCCACGCGGTGATATTCTGAGCGTGCGCCCGGAGACCAAGATCATCATGCTCACTTCGCACGCCGACGACGAAGTGCTGTTTGAGGCGATCAGCGCCGGCGCCAGCGGCTACGTGCTCAAGCAGATCGGCAGCGATGACCTCGTGCGCGCGCTGGAAACCGTCGGTCGCGGCGAGTCGATGGTTGATCCGGCGCTGACGCAAAAGCTGTTCCAGCGTGTGCGCGAATCGGCGCGCAAGGCGGAGGACGAGTATTTCGCCGCCTTGACCGAGCAGGAGCTGAACATTCTGGCGCTGATCACCGAAGGGCTGACCAACCGCGAGATTGCCGAGCGGGTCTTCCTGTCCGAAAAAACCGTGCGCAACTACGTCAGTTCGATCCTGTCCAAGCTCGACCTCTCCTCGCGCGCCGAGGCTGCCGCCTACGCCGTGCGCCACCACATTTACGAACATCTCCAGAACGGCCAAGCGTAACTACGATTTTGTCGTCCTGAGGGCCTGACGCCTGGTTCAGGCCGCCCGTATTCTCCAACTCCTGGCGCAGCTTGCGTATTTCCAGGCGCGCCAGCTCCAGTAACCCGAGTGTCCGCCATCTCGCGGCCCTCCTTGCGCCAGCCCAGCCACAGCGAAGACGCCAGCCCGATCAGCGCCGTGATCGCCGACACTGCTGACAACCACAAGCCGATGGTCGCCGCCGGATCCGCCGGCGCAGTTGCCGGGCCGGCGGTTGCTTCCGGCAGGGGCGGGGCCGGCGTCCCCTGCTGCCCCGGATGCAGCGAGGTCGGGCGTGGGCTCGTCACCGCGCAGGAAGCGGCGTGTGCGTCGGCGTCCGCGCACCGAACAGCAGGTTGGGGGCGCGGCTATCAGCGCCAGCAGCGACATGCCCACAAACAGGCAGGAGGGCCAGCGCCGCCAGGGCCAACCAGATCAGGACACCGCGCGGCGGTTTCACGGGAGAGCGCATGGTTACAGTATAGCACAGCGGCAGCCCGTGCAGGGCCGGTCATGGCGGCGACAGGATCGATTCGCCGGCAGCATCCCTGCTGTTTACGCTCCCGGCGTGACTTGCGCCGCTGCCCCATACATTGCGAGTGAAAGCGGCGGGGACTGGTCACGTGACCAGTGCAAATATCCGCCGCCAGTCGCTTGGGGGTTGCCCGGCGCGGGTGTATAGTAAAGACAGAGGCCGCAAGGCAGTAAATGGGAGCGGCCGCAACACAACAATAATCGAAAGGGAGACCCATGTACAAGACAATTTTGGTGCCCCTGGACGGTTCAAAGCGGGCGGAATCGATCCTCGCCCACGCCGAGGCCCTGGCGGCAGCGTTTGGGGCCAAGGTTGTGTTGCTGCAAGTTGTCGAGCCGAGCGTCTCGATTGTGACGCCCTACGACATGGTGCCCTATATGACCCCAAGGAAGCGGAGCGCATGATCACCGAGGCCAAGGGGTACTTGGGCGGCAAGGAAGGCGAACTGCGCGCCGTGGCATCGATGTCAAGTCCTGCGTCGAGAATGGCCCGGTGGTGGCCGGCATTTTGGAAGTGGCCGAGCGCGAAGGCGCGGACCTGATTGCGATGGCAAGCCACGGGCGCACCGGCCTGGGCCGCGTCTTCTACGGCAGTGTGGCCGCCGGTGTGCTGCACAAGGCGGACCGCCCGCTGCTGCTGGTGCGCGCCGAAGAATAGGGCATGCGTCGGGGCGATTGCGCCGCGCCGGGCCGCACGTAGCGAAAAGAGTGATCAAGGTTTATGGATTATGTGTACGGCCCCATCCCCTCGCGGCGCTTGGGCAAATCGTTGGGGATCGACCCGATCCCGCTGAAGACCTGCAACTGGAACTGCGTCTACTGCCAGCTTGGCCGCTCGACGCCGCTCACCAATGAGCGGCGCGAGTATGTCCCCCGCCAGGCGATCCTGGATGAAGTGGCCGCCGTGCTGGCGCGCCATGCGCCGGGCGAGATCGACTTTGTCTCCTTTGTCGGCTCCGGCGAGCCGACGCTTAACAGCGAACTGGGCTGGTTGATCCGCCAGGTGAAGGCGCTGACGGACATCCCGGTGGCCGTGATCACCAACGGCGTGCTGCTGCACCTGCCGGAGGTGCGCCGGGACCTGCTGCCCGCCGACGTGGTCATGCCGACGCTCAGCGCCGGATCGGCGGCGGTCTACAAGCGCATCCACCGCCCGCACCCGGAGGCCACCTATGCGCGGCTGGTCGAGGGGCTGCTGGCCTTTCGCGCCGAGTACGGCGGGCGGCTGTGGCTGGAGGTGATGCTGCTGGCCGGGGTGAACGACACGCCGGAGGCGCTGGCGGACCTGGCCGCCGTCATCCGGCAGGTTGCGCCCGACGAGGTGCATGTCGTCATCCCCGACCGCCCGCCGGCAGAAGTGTGGGTCGCCCCGCCCGATGATGAAGGGCTGATGCGCGCCATTGCGGTGCTCGGCCCCATCGCCCATGTCGTCCACCCCTACACCAACGGCATCGACGTGAGCGACTACGGCACGCCGGAGGAGGCGATCCTGGGCATCGTCACGCGCCACCCGATGAGCGAGGATCAGCTTGCGCACCTGCTGGCGCGTTGGCCGGCGGCGCAGATCAGCGCCGCGCTGGCCGCCTTGCAGGCGGGCGGCCAGATCAACCCGGTGGAGCGCCTCGGCACGCGCTTCTGGATTGCCGCCCCCTCCGTGTTTCCCGCCGCGGTTAAATCGCCTGGGAACTGGCTCGCCAGCCCTGGCCCGGCCGCCAGCCTTGCCCCCGTCGCCAGCTTTGGCCCCTCGCTCGGCGCAAGACGATTTTGCCGATCCCGATCTTGCTGCGCCGAGCGTGGGGCCGGCCTGCAACAGATCGCACGCTCGTTGTTTCGCCAGCGCCACAACTGCGCAGGGGACAAACACCATGCAACCGGAACAGATCGTTCGCCAGCCTTGCCCCCGTCGCCAGCTTTGGCCCCTCGCTCGGCGCAAGACGATTTTGCCGATCCCGATCTTGCTGCGCCGAGCGTGGGGCCGGCCCGCAACAGATCGCACGCTCGTTGTTTCGCCAGCGCCACAACTGCGCAGGGGACAAACACCATGCAACCGGAACAGATCGTTCAACAACGCCTGGTCAACCAGCGTCTGTTTGCGTCTTCATTCCAGCGTGCGGCGGAAGTCGTCCAGTGGTTGGGCGCAGCCCAGGCCCAGGACTATGCTGGAGCCAAATGGGCGCTGGGGCTGCGCTTGCAGCCGGCAGCCCCAGCATTCAGCGATGCCGCCATCGAAGCGGAGTTTGACGCCGGCGCCATCTTGCGCACGCACCTGCTGCGCCCGACCTGGCACTTTGTCACGCCCGCCGACATTCGCTGGCTGCTGGCGCTGACTGCGCCGCCGCGTCCACCTTGCCAACGCTTCCTACTATCGCAAAGCCGGGTTGGATGACACCCTGGCGCGGCGGATCGGCGATGTCTTTGCCGGGCGCTGCGCGATGGCGTGTACATGACGCGAGGAACTGCGCGGCGTACTGGCGACAGCCGGCATTTCGACGGCGGGCGAGTTCAGCATGAACTACTTCTTGATGCGCGCCGAACTCGACGGCATCATTTGTAGCGGCCCCCGGCGTGGCCGCCAGTTCACCTACGCCCTGCTGGCCGAACGCGTTCCGCTTGCCTCGCCCATGACAAGGGAGGAGGCGCTGGCCGAACTTGCCCGCCGCTTCCTACAAAGCCACGGCCCGGCCACCGTACACGATCTGGCGCGTTGGGCGAGCCTCCCCCTGGCCGAGGCCAGGGGCGGTGGCGGCCATCAGCGCGCAATTGCAATCCACCGAAACAGACGGCAAAGTCTGGTGGTTTATCCCGCCTGCGGCTTCTTCTCTTGCCCCCGGCGGCCAGGTGCATCTGCTGTCCATTTACGACGAGTATGTGATCGGTTACAAAGAGTGGAGTGTCGTGATCGATGCTGCGAATGCCGCCCAGTTGCAGGCCATGGGCAACAACCTGACCGCCGTGGTGATCCTCGACGGCCGCATCATCGGCACGTGGAAGCGCAGCCTGGGCAAGCGCCAGGCGACCATCACCACCAGCTTGTTTTGTTCCACCCGGCCCTGCCGAACGGGATGCGATTGCCGCCGCCGCTGACCGCTATGGTGCATTCCTCGGCGTGCCGGTGGCGCTGGCCTGAAGTTGCCGGGCGCTTGCTGGCGGGCGCATCCGCCGCACACTTGACATGAAAAAAAACCGAATATGCGCCATTTGACAGCCGTGGAATTTGGATAATAATGGATAAGTCTATTGCGCCTTTTACGGCGGCTATCGTCCTTGCACCGTGTGTCCGCTCCTCAGTGGGGCGGCTTTTTTATGTAAGGATATAGGAAACAGAGAGAACTATGAATGTACTGATTGTGGGTTGTGGCCGTGAAGGATCGGAGATGGCCCGCTCCATCTCCCAGCAGGGGCATTCCGTCACTATTGTGGACGTCGATGCTGCTAATTTTGACCGGCTGGGGCCAGATTTTCGCGGGCGCACTGTGCAGGGCTATAGCATCGACCGCGGCACATTGGAGCGCGCCGGCATTGAACAGGCGGATGCTTTCGCCGCCACCACGCAGAGCGACAACGAAAACATCGTCGCAGCGCGGATTGCGCGCGATGTGTTCAACGTCAAGCGCGTCGTGGCGCGCGTCTACAATCCGGGCCGCCGCGAGGTGTACGAGCGGCTTGGCCTGCAAAGCATCACCTCCACTTCCTGGGGCGCGCGGCGGCTCGAACAAATCCTGCTCCACCCCGGCGTGATCGACCTCGAACAGATCGGCCACGGCGATGTCAAGCTGCTTTCGGTGCTGGTTCCGGAAAGCTGGCGCAACCTGCCCGTGACTTCCGTCTGCGAAGGCAACGCGGTGGTCTGCGCCATCGAGCGGGGCGATCGCGCGTTTTTGTGCCGCGGGCCGACGAACACTTGCAGCCCAACGACATTGCCGTGCTCAGCATTCCGGCGAGCCTGCTGCCGCAATTGCTGGACCTGGCAATGACGCGCAAGCTCTGACACCTACCGCCATGCAATGCTGAGGAACATAGGAGAAATGCAATGTTTGTTGTAATTGTTGGAGGCGGCAAGGTAGGTTCGCATGTGGCCCGGCTGCTGATCGACGAAGGACACGACGTGCGCGTGATCGACAACCGCCATGACGTGCTCGTCAAGCTGCACCGCGATTTGCCCGCCGAGGTGATTCATGCCGGCGACGGCACGGACCCGCTGCGTCTGGAGCAGACGGGCATCCGCCGGGCGCAGGTGCTGGCCGCCGTCACGGGCAACGACGAAACCAACCTGGTGGCGTGCAGCCTGGCGCGCCACGAGTTCAATGTGCCGCGCATTATTGCGCGCGTCAACAACCCGCGCAACAAATGGCTGTTTACGTCGGAGATGGGAGTAGACGTCAGCATCAACCAGGCCGATCTGATGGCGAAGCTGGTGGTCGAAGAGATGTCGCTGGGCGACATGATGACGCTGCTCAAGCTGCGCCAGGGGCAGGTCGAACTGGTGGAAGAAAAGATCGCCGAAACGTCGGTCGTGAATGGCAAGACGGTCAAGGATATTGAATGGCCGCCGCAGTGTACGTTGGCCGCCGTCATCCGCAAGGGTGACGTCATTGCACCCAACGGCAATACCGTGCTGCATGCCTACGACGAAGTGCTGGCCGTTTTGCACACAACCGAGCGCGCGGCGCTCGCCAAACTGCTGGGTCGCAGTTGAGACAGAGTTGAGAAAAGCCCGATGAGCAACCTAAACACCGCCGACCGGAAGTCGGAACCCTGCTTTTTGGCCGCAAACTGGCGACGGAGGAGGCTCCGCACCAGACGATCAGCAAAAAAATCGCCCTGGCCGTTTTTGCCTCCGATGCCCTATCCTCGGTTGCTTACGCCACGCAAGAAATCCTGATCATTCTGGCATTGGCCGGCACCGCCTACTTTGGCTTGTCGATCCCCATTGCTTTTGTCATTGTCGGACTGCTGGTCATCTTGACGATCTCGTATCGCCAGACCATCTTTGCCTATCCGGGCGGCGGCGGCGCCTACATCGTCGCCCACGATAATCTGGGCAACGGGCCGGCGTTGACCGCAGGCGCGTCCTTGCTCACGGACTACATTCTCACGGTGGCTGTGAGCATTTCGTCAGGTGTGGCGCAGATTACCTCCGCTGCCCCCGCAATGTACCCGTTCCGCGTGGAAATCGCGCTCATCCTCATTGTTTTGATTACGATTATCAACCTGCGCGGGGTCAAGGAATCCGGTTCCGTCTTTGCGATTCCGACCTACTTTTTCGTAGCGGCGATGCTGCTGATGCTGGGGATCGGTTTCTGGCAGCGCAGCACCGGCCAGCTTGAACCAGTGGCGAGCGCCGAGCTTGTGGAGCATACACTTCAGCCCTTGACGCTTTTCCTGATCCTGCGCGCGTTTGCCAGCGGTTGCACGGCGCTCACCGGCGTGGAAGCGATCTCAAACGGCATCATGGCCTTCAAAACGCCGCGTAGCCGCAATGCGGCGACCACGATGCTGATGATGAGCAGCCTGCTGGCGGTGATGTTCATTGGCATTACCGTGCTCGCCAACCAGGTGCAGGTCGTGGCGGGCGAAAACATCAAGGAAACGGTCATCTCGCAGATCGCACGTTCGCTCTACGGTCTCAGCCCGCTCTATTACATCACGCTGGGAGCTACCACAGTCATCCTGATCATGGCGGCCAACACCTCCTATGCTGGGTTCCCCTTTCTTGGCGTGCTGATTGCGGGTGACAGCTTCCTGCCCAAGCAGTTGACCTATCGTGGCCGCCGCCTGGTCTTTTCGTGGGGCATCGTGGCGCTGGCAGTGGCGGCTGCATTGCTGGTCGTGGTCTTTCAAGCGGAAACCACGCGTTTGATTCCGCTCTATGCCATCGGTGTCTTTCTCTCGTTCACCCTGTCGCAGACCGGGATGGTCGTGCGCTGGCAGCGCATCGGCAAGATGCAGCCGGGCGAGGAACGCGAGGCGCACGGCTCGACGGTGCGCTACGATCCTCAGTGGCGCGCCAAGCAGGCCATCAACGGGTTTGGAGCCGTGTTGACGTTTGTCGTGATGATTATCTTCGCCGTCGCCAAGTTCCGCGAGGGGGCGTGGATTGTGCTCGTTGTGATTCCGGCGATGGTCTTTGTCTTCTTCCGCATTCACCACCACTATGAGATTGTCGCCAAGGTGCTGCACAAAGGGTCGCTGTTCCCCAGCATCCGCCAGCATCCGGTCAAGACCCTGGTAATGGTGGACGATGTGCACGCGGGCACAATTCACACGATCAACTTCGCCAAGTCGCTGGGTGCGCCCTGGACGGCGCTGCACGTCGCCATCGACCCGGACAAGTCCGAGCGTGTGCGGCAGCGCTGGGTGGAGCGTATCGGCGATGAAGCCTACTTAAAGATTTTGCCCTCACCCTATCGTGAGTTGACCGGGCCGGTGCATAAGTATGTAGAACAGCTGATGGCCGAGATGAAGGATGGCTACATCCATGTTATCGTCGGCCATCTGGTGATGGACTCGCTGCAAGGCCAGGCGCTGCACCAGAACGCCGCCATTACGCTCAACCTGGCGCTGCAGGACATCCGCCGGGTGGCCGTGACGACGGTGGCGTACCAGTTCACGGAAGAGGCGCATGACGATGATGCGGTCGGCGACGGCGAAGATGTCCTGCATGTTGTGGCTGATGATGATGACCGGCACGTTCTGCTGCTTGAGCGTGTGCACCAGTTCGTGCACTTTGCGCTGTTCGGGCACGCCCAGCGCCGCCGTCGGTTCATCCATGATCACCAGGTGCGCGTTCCAGTAGACGGCGCGGGCAATCGCGACGGCCTGGCGCTGTCCGCCCGACATCTGCCGGATGGGGCGGCGCAGGTTGGGAATCTTGATGTCCAGCCGATCCAGCACCTTCTGCGATTCGTGCAGCATGTGGCCGCGGTCCACCTGCTTGAAGATGCCCAGCAGGCGCTTGGTCGGCTCGCGCCCCAGGAAGATGTTGACGGTGGCGTCCAGATTTTCGCAGAGCGCCAGGTCCTGATAGATCGTCTCGATGCCCAAGCTGCGCGCTTCCATGGGCGAAGCCATGGTGATCTCCTTGCCCGCCCAGAAAGATGTGGCCGCCATCGGGCTTGTAGACGCCCGAAATCATCTTGATCAGCGTGGATTTGCCGGCGCCGTTGTCGCCCACCAGCGCCACCACCTCGCCGGGGTAGATGTCCAAGCTGACATTATTCACGGCCGTCAGGCCGCCAAAGCGCTTGACCAGACCTCAGCCGCAGCACGGGTTCGCTGGATGGCGTTTGTGTTTTCGTTTTTCTGGCGTTTATGTCCTCTATCCTCACCAACTTCTCGCGCGCCTGGTCGATCAGCACGGCGACGATGATGACGACGCCCACCGCGATGAACTGCCAGAATGGATTGACGCGCATGATCACCAGGCCGTTGTCCAGCACCGAAATGATCAGCGCACCGATCAACGTGCCGACAACCGTGCCCGCGCCGCCAAAGAGCGACGCGCCGCCGATGACAACCGCCGCCACCGTATCGAGCAGCAGTGCCTCGCCGGCATTGGCGGCGCCGTTGGTAAAGCGCGTGTTATAGACGAGCCCGGCAATGGCGGCAAAGGTGGCCGAGAGCATGTAGATCATCACCGTTTGGCGCGCCACCGGGATGCCGGCGCGCAGCGCGGCCTCTTTGTTGCCGCCGATGGCATAGGTGTGCAGACCAAAACGGCTACGCGCGAAAGCAACAGGTGCGCGACCAACAACAGCACGAGCATGACGATCACCACGAAGGGCAAAATACCGGTCAGGTAGCGCAGATCGGCCTGTTCCAGCCCGGCCGGCGGGCCCAGAAACGACCAGCCCGCTTTGGGGTGAAAATAGAACAGATAGCCATTGCCCAGAAAGCCCAGCCCTTTTGTATAGATGGGCACAGGCATACCGCCGGATAGCAAGAAAGCCGACGCCACGGGCGATGCCAAACATGCCCAACGTGGCAATAAAGGGCGGCACATTCAAGCGGGCAATCAGCAGGCCGTTGACCAGACCGGCAATCCAGGCGGCGACCAGCCCGACGGCCGTGCCGCTCAGCACGACCAGCCACAGTGGCGTGCCTTCGGCGCAAACGTATTCATCACCGTCGCGGCGACCACCGCGACCATGCCCATGATCCATCCAGCGGAGAGATCAATGCCGCCAGAAATGATGACGTAGGTCTGACCGATCGCAATGATCGTGAGAATTGCCATGTTGGCCAGAATATCTTGCAGATTGAAGGCTGTAAAGAAGCCCTGACGCCAGCGATCGAGAAAAATGATCATCACATCGCCAGGAATATCCAGGCCCAAATTCGGCTTAGCTGTATCGAGCCAGGAACGCCGTTTGGAGTGTTGAGTCTCAGATCGCATGTTTTCTTACGTTGCTGTTTATGCCATTCCGTTGCAGGTTCCGAATTCGAATGGAGTCTTGCGACAGGACTATGTTTGACGATCGACAGGTAGCTTATCCTGGACAACTTGCTTGGGCTAAAAATTCGCGGCTCAGATTCGAGCCGCTCAGGAAACAAAGTTTAGCTATTGTGTCGTGAGGAGGCTTTACTCGCTCTTGTAGATCGCCTGTTGCGCCTCTTCGCTGTCCACATTGTCACGGGTGATGATGGTGTAGCCGGTCGGCCAGCGCTTGTCGATCTTGGCCATGTCGCCATTGATGGCAGCCATGGCATACTCGATGCACTTCTGGCCCATCTCATAGGGGTGCTGGGCGATGACGATGTCCACAACATTGTCGTTCAGCGCCACAATCGCATCTTCCGGCGCATCAAAGTTGGCGATCTTGATCACACCGCTCAGGCCGGCATTTGCCACTGCCTGTGCAGCACCGTGGGCGCTGAAGAGGTTGGTGCCAAAGATGCCGCCCAGATCGGGGTTGGCAGCCAGCACGGCCGAAGTCTGCTCGGCAGCCTTCGCAGCGTCGTCATCATTGTAGTCCACGCCGATCAGTTCGACCGCGCCGCCGGTGGCATCGATGGCTTTCTTGCAGCCCTCTTCGCGCTGGTCGGTGGTGCTGATGCCCGGGCTTGACATTCTGGATATAGATTTTGCCCGTGCCGCCCATGGCGTCGATGATCGCCTTGCAGGCAAATTCGCCGCCCTGCACGTTGTCGGAGCCGATGTAGGAGAGCGGGAAGGTGACATCGCCGGTGGTGTAATCGCCGGCGGTGTCGCCGATGAAGGTGTCGACGCTGAAACGATGTGGATACCCGCGTCAAAGGCAGCCTTGACCGGCTCGATCATCGCCTGCTTGTCGGTGGCGGCGATACAGATCGCGTCCGGCTTCTGGGCGATGACGGCGTCCAGAATCGGGCGCTGCAGCGTAGCATCGAACTGCGCCGGGCCATCGGCGATGAGTTCGACGCCCAATTCTTCGGCCTTGGCGCGCGCCCGGCTTCCATCGTGACATAGAAGCCGTCGCCCTTGACGCCGTAAACCAGCGCCACCTTGACCGCTTCGCCTGCCGGGGCGGCAGCTTCTTCAGCCGGAGCTTCGGTGGCGGCTGCCTCGTCGGCTGCCGGCGCTTCGGCTGCCGGGGCCGTCGTGGGGGCTACGGACGTGCAGCCGGCCAGCGCCAGAACCAGAACGGCCAGCACGCCGGCAAGAATGTACATCTTAGGTTTGACTGTTTGCATACGTTTTTGTCTCCTGATGCACTGTGGTTTGGACTGCCATACAAAACCGCGGCCAGCCGACCGGGCCGACGCCAATGGATGGCCTGACCGGCGGCTGGACGGCAAGATTTGTCGATCGCGCAACGCCTTTTGGTTTCATTGCGAAACAGGCGATACTTCTTGGCTTCTTGCTTCTTACTTGCGTTGGGACGCCTTCACTGTAGCGCAATCGTTTGCGGTTGTCAAACGCCGTTGGCGGATGTCACGCCAACGCAGAAGTCGCCTTCTTGCCGCAGGTCGGGTGAAAACCCGACGCGGCGGCCAGCGTGAGCGAGGAGGGAGGCTGCCGGTTGCCCACCGGCTCTAGGCGGCGAACGTCCGATTTTGCGGCCTGGGGTGGAGAAGCTGGCCCCAAAGCAGGGGTCAGCGCTGCGCGGGATGGTGTGAACTTTCACGTCCACGTCTGCGCCTGCCGCCCCCTTGTGCTTGCCAAGCAGCCCGCGTGCACCCTCACGCAGCGCACCGCCCAGCATCGTCCTTGTGGTCATGATGTTGTAATCTCGCCCGTTTTGCCGTCGGTGGCGGACGACGCTATCCACACTGCTTTGGCGGCGGGCACTGCCGGCGGCTTCGCCCACATGCGCACGATGGCGGGGAAACGTTGGAGGCGCGCCTCCGACCCTGCGATCACTTCGACATCGGTCAACAGTTCGGTGAGCACCATGCCGGGGTTGAAGGCAAACACGCCGACGCCGCTCTCTTTCGTTTCCGCAGCCAGGGCGAGCGTGAAAGAGCGCACCCAGGCTTTGCTGGCGCTGTAGGCGTTCTGCCACGGCACCGGGCCTTTCCAACCGTGCCCCAGCAGGTTGATCAGCTTGCCTGACCCCTGATCCAGAAAGCGGCGCATGGCGGCGTGCGAACCGTAATACGTGCCCAGGATGTTGGTGTTCACCACCTGCTCAAAGGCTGCCGGAGCGGTGTCCAGCGTCGGGCCATAGGGGCCGGCCACACCGGCATTGTTCACCCAGATGTCGAGGCGGCCAAACGTGGCGACGGCGTGCTCGGCCAGCGCCTCCACCTGGTCGCGGTGGCTCACGTCGGCGGCAAAGCCCGCTGCGCGCCAGCCGCTCGCCACCAGTTCGCCCACCGCCTTCTCCACCGCCGCCTGCGAGCGCGCCGCAATCACCACCGCTGCGCCCGCTGCGGCAAACGCCTGGGCGATGGCGAAGCCCAGTCCGCGTGAGCTGCCTGTAATGACAGCCACTTTCCCATCTAGTGCAGACATTGTTGGCTCCTCTACAGCTTGCGCAAGTACTCCGCCAGCAGCTTCTTGATCCCCACGCCGGGAAAGGCGACGGTCACTTCTTCGCCGTCGCGCGTGATGGTGCTTTCGATTACCGTGCCGACGCCAAAGGAGGCGTGCTGCACGCTGTCGCGGCGCTCAAACTTGGGCTTGGCTGCCGGCTCGCTTTTGGATTGCGCCGCAGCGGACTTGCGCCGGCTTGTGCGCCCCCTGGCTGCCTGCCTGGCTCTCGGCCCCGCCCGGCGACCAATAGCTGCTCTTGCCCCCGCCGGATTGGCCCGCACCGGCCTGCCCCCAGGTGGGCGGCGTTGACTTGGAGCGCCCGCTCCATTGGCCGCCGGTCTGGCTGCGGGGCTGCGGCTGATGTCTTCCTCGTCGCCCCAGCTGGTCATGCGCTTGAAGCTGCTCTCCTGGCGGCTGCGCTTGTCCACCATGCCCGTCAGCAGTTCGTCGGGAATTTCATCCAGGAAGCGGCTGGGCGCCTGCAAGTCGCTGCTCACCCCACAGGCTGCGGCGGAAGGCAGTGCACCAGGTAGAGCCGGCGCTTGGCGCGCGTGATGCCGACATAGAACAGGCGGCGCTCCTCGGCCATGTCCTCTTTCCGCGTCGCCGCTTTCCAGCGTGCGGCTGTGCGGCAGGATGCCATCTTCCAGCCCCACCAGGAAGACGACGGGATACTCCAGCCCCTTGGCCGTGTGCAGCGTCAGCAGCGTGACCGCGCCGGCGCTGCTGTCCAGGTCGTCGCTGTCGCTCACCAGGCTGACGTCCTCCAGGAACATGCCCAGCGGCGTCTGGCCCGGCTCCAGGTCGGGCGCACCCGGAACGTATAGTGGCGGCAACGGCGCGCAACTCCTGCAAGTTCTCGAAGCGGTCTTCGCCTTCATCGGTGCCGTCGCGCAACTGTTCGGCATAGCGCGATTGCAGCAGCACGGCGTCGAGCAGCTCGGCCACGCTGCCGTAGCGGGCGGCGCGCTCCTGTCCACCCAGCCTTCGAGCAGCGCCGAAAAATCGGCCAGCACTTTTTGTGTGCGCCCGCCGATGGGCGGCGAGGGCAGCCTGCGGCGGCAGCGGCTCGCCAATGCGCAGCGCCGCCCGTTCTGCGGGCCGTGATGGATGATTTGCAGCGCCACGTATTGGCTGACGCCCAACTCGGCCGCCCAAAGCGCAGCGCCACCTGCGCCTTGTCGCCGATCCCCCGCGGGGGGTGTTGATGATGCGGCCCAGCGCCACGCTGTCGGCGGGGTTGTGGATCAGGCGCAGATAGGCCAGCGCGTCCTTGATCTCCTTGCGCTCGTAGAAGCGCGTGGCCCCCACCAGCCGGTACTTCATCCCGCGCAGCACAAACGCCTCTTCCAGCGCGCGGCTCTGGGCGTTGGTGCGGTACATCACCGCCACGTCGCCGGGGATTGTCGCCGCGGCGTTGGAGCTTTTCGATCTCGTCGCCACATACGACGCCTCTTCGACCTCATTGTACGCCTCGTACACCGTCACCGGCAGTCCGTGGCCGTTGTCCGTGCGCAGCTGCTTGGGCGTGCGGTGGCGGTTGTTGCGGATCACCGAGTTCGCCACGTCGAGAATGGTCTGCGTGCTGCGGTAGTTCTGCTCCAGCAGCACGGTGCGGGCCTCGGGGAAGTCGCTTTTGAAAAGCTGCACGTTGTGGTAATCGGCCCCGCGAAACTTGTAGATCGACTGGTCTTCATCGCCCACGACAAAGACGTTGCGGTTGTTCATCGGCCCGGTGGCCAGCAGGCGAATCAGCTCGTATTGCGCCGTGTTGGTGTCCTGGAACTCGTCCACCAGCACGAAGCGCCACCTCTGTTGATACTTGACGCGCACATCCAAATTCTCGCGCAGCAGCAACACCGTGCGCATGAGCAGGTCGTCAAAATCCATGGCATTGTTGGCGTGCAGCGACCTCCTGATAACGGTGGTAGACGCGCCCGGCGATCTCCTCGAAGTATGAGTTGGCTTTGTACACTGCGGGCGTCACCAGATCGTTCTTCTGCTTGGAAATGTGCGCCAGCACGGCTTTGGGCGGGTAACGCTTCTCGTCAAAATTCAGTTCGCGCAGCACATCGCGCACCAGGGCCACCTGGTCGGCCGCTGTCGTAGATCACCCAATTCGGTTGATAGCCGGCGGCGGCTACCTCCACACGCAGGACGCGCGCGCAAATGCTGTGAAAGGTGCCGATGGTCAGCCCGCTCAGGCGCGGCGGCTGGCCGGGCGGCGGCGGGCCAAACTTCTGAATAAAGATTTGTTCGACACGCGCTCGCATCTCGGCGGCGGCCTTGTTGGTGAAGGTGACGGCCAGAATGTTCCAGGGCGCTACGCCGGCCTCGTCGATCAGGTGGGCGATGCGCCGCGTCAGCACACGCGTCTTGCCCGACCCCGGCCCTGCCAGCACTAGCACCGGCCCGCTGACGGTGGTGACGGCCTGGATTTGTTCCTTGTTCAGTTGCGCCGTTGCACTTGTCATAATTTCTATTTATTCCTCGCCGTGTAACAGGCGCACATAGCTGTCGTAGCGATCTTGCGAGATCGCTCCCTGTTCGACCGCCGCGCGCACTGCGCAGTCCGGTTCGTGGTCGTGTGTGCAGCCGGGGAAGCGGCAGTCGTGTACGTAGGGCAGGAACTCGCGGAAGTAGAAGCCCAGGTTTTCGGGCGCAATGTCATACAAGCCAAGCTCGCGGATGCCGGGCGTGTCGGCTACATAGGTGTCCACGCCAAAGGGCAGGCGGTGCAACTGCGCCGCGCGCGTCGTGTGCCGCCCCTTGGCCGCAAAGTCGCGCAGGTCGCCCGTGCGCAGGTGCAGGTCGGGATGCACGGCGTTGAGCAGGCTGCTCTTGCCCACGCCGCTCGGCCCGGTGATGACGGTGATGCGCCCGCTCAGCAGGTCGCGCAGTTCGTCAATGCCCGTATGGGCGGCGGCGCTGACATACAGCACGCCATAGCCGATGCGCTCATACAGCCCAAACATCGCCTGCACGTGTTCGCGGCTGACCAGTTCCACCTTGTTGACGCACAGCGTCACCGGCAGTTCGTTGGCCTCGGCAATCACCAGAAAGCGGTCGAGCATCCGCAAGTGCGGGTCGGGGTCGTGTGCCGCGAAAACGACCAGCGCCTGGTCAGGGTTGGCAAGGATCACATCCTCCGCCGGGATGTTCACCCCTGGCTGCTGGCGGCTGAGCACGCTGTGGCGCGGCTCGATGCGCTCGATCAGCCCCTTGCCCTTCTGCCCCGGCTGCACCCAGACGCGGTCGCCCACGGCGACCAGCGTATCCTTGCCCCGCTCTTGCAGCAGGCGGCCGCGCACCTCGCACATCAACGGCGGGCTGCTGCGGTCGCCGGTCGGTTCCACGTCATAGACATGGCCGCGGGCGCGCACGACGACGCCTTGCAGCGCGCCGGCGGAGTCCTTTTTCTGCACGGGCTTTTTGCTCGCGCGTGTGCGATAGGATTGCTCCATCGCTTCGGCATAGTCGTCATAGCCGGCGTCGTGTTCCGTTTGCCCCGCTTTTTGCCCTGGTTCTTGCTCTGGTTCTTGCCCTGCCTGTCCCTTTGCCACCGTCACCCCTTGCTGCGCCCAACGCGGTTTTGCCTGCCGTTCCACACCACCTTGCGAGTGTATCAAGCACGCATGTTCGTGTCAAAAGATGCTGCCCCCGCTTCCCGGAAGTCCCCCGCTTCCCGGAAGCCCGCCACTTCCCGGAAGCCCCCAATTGTCACACCGGCAAGGGGACGCTTGACCCTGCACCGGTGCGACCAATCGTGCTACATTGCTCTACGCGTCCCATGTTGCGTATTGCGTATTGTCAATCTGGTTCTGTTTGTCCGGCTGCTGCTTCCGTAGGTTGCGAAACGTGCCCGCATTTGTGCTGCGCCTGGCGCTGGGGGTTTTGCTGCTGACCAGCCTGCTAGGCATCAATAGCCCTGCCGCCCACGCGCAAGCTGCGCGCGTCCCCCCCCTATGCGCCGGCGACGCCGACGCGCTTTGAGTTGCTCTCACTCGCAGAGGGGCTTTCACAAAACGCGGTGCTTGACCTGCTGCAAGACCGCCAAGGCTATCTGTGGGTCGCCACTCAAGACGGCTTGAACCGCTATGATGGCTACTCCTTCACCGTCTACAAGAACGACCCCGACGACGCGAAACAGCCTGAGCCTCAATTCCGTGCTGCAACTGTACGAAGATGATGCCGGCTATCTCTGGATCGGCACGTGGGGCGGCGGGCTGAATCGGCTGGACCCACAGACCAACGACATTATACGCTTTCGCCATGATCCTGCCGACCCGCACAGCCTCAGCAACGATCTGGTTGCCGCCATCGCCGAGGACAGCCGGGGCTATTTGTGGCTGGGGACGATGGGCGGCGGCCTCAGCCGTTACGACCGTGTCAGCGGAACCTTCACCAACTTTCGCCACGACCCGCAGGATGCCGGCAGCATTGCCAGCGATTATGTGGGCGCAATCTATGCCGACGCTGCCGGCAAGCTGTGGCTGGGAACCGGCGGCTTTGGCACGCCTGGGGCCGGGCTTGACTGTTTTGATCCCCTGACCGGCCGCTTTACGCACTACCGGCACGATCCGGACGACGCAACTTCGCTCAGCGGCGACACGATTTCCGCTATTCATCCGGGCGAGGCGGGCAAGCTCTGGGTTGCTACCGGCGGCTTCAGCCTGGCGGGCGACGGCCTCAACCTGTTTGACCTCGCCACGGGCACGGCCACCCACTTTGTACACGACGAGCACGATCCCGCCAGCCTCAGCAGCAACAATGTCACGTCCATTTATGTGGACAGGGAAGGGCAGACGTGGTTTGGCACGTGGGGCGGGGGCCTGGAACGGCTGCAACGCAGCGGGGCCGGCTTCGCCTTTGTTCACCACCGCAACGATCCCTACCGGGTGGACAGCCTGAGCGCCGACATTGTCTGGCCGCTGCTGGAGGATCGCTCCGGCGTGCTGTGGGTGGGAACCATTAACGGCGGGCTGAACAAGATCAACCCGCAGAAGCAGCGTTTTGGCCTCTATCGCAATCACCCGGATGATCCGGACAGCCTGGGCTTTGATGTGATCGGCGATTTTTACGAAGATGGGGCTGGCGGGCTGTGGGTGGGAACCTGGGGCGGCGGCCTCAACCTGTTTGACCGCGCCACGGGCAAGTTTACGCGTTATATCAATGATCCTGATGACCCCGCCAGCTTCCGCGAGAATACCGTCAGCGCCATTTATGAAGACGCTGCCCGGGCGATCTGGGTGGGCACGTTCCGGGGGTTGGACAAACTCGACCGCGCCACCGGCCAATTCACCCACTACAGCCATGACGACGCTGACCCTGCCTCGCTGGTCAACGACAGCGTCTACACCATCCTGCCGGCGGGCGAGAACCGCATGTGGGTGGGCACGCTGGGCGGTCTTGACCTCTATGATCCGGCCACCGGCGCATTTACGCACTTCCGGCATGATCCCGCCGATCCTGCCAGCCTGCCCGACGACCAGATCACTGCAATGGAGCAGTCCGCCGATGGCGTGTTGTGGGTCGGCTTCTGGCATGGCGGCCTGGCTTATCTTGACCCGCAGGCTTGGGCGCAGGGCAGCGCGCGCTTTGTGCGTTTTGCGCACAATCCTGCTGATCCCTTCTCGTTGAGCGACAACGGCGTATGGGCGATTCGAGCGGACAAGCATGGGTTTATCTGGGTGGGAACCAACGCGGGTCTTAACCGCCTTGACCTTGCCACCGGCAAGTTCACGCGTTTTTCAGAGAAGAACGGGCTGCCCAACAGCAGCATCACCTGCATCGAAAAAGATGACAGCGGGGCCTTGTGGTTGAGCACCAACAACGGCCTGGCGCGGCTTGATCCAGCCACGTCGCAGTTCCGCACCTACGACGTGAGCCACGGCCTGCAAAGCAACGAGTTCAATTCGGGCGCTTGCCTGCGCAGCCGCAACGGCGAGCTGTATTTTGGCGGCGTCCATGGCTTTAACGCTTTCCAGCCGGAAACGATCCGCGACAACCCCACACCGCCGCCCGTCGTGTTGAGCGGGTTTCGCATTTTCAACCGCCTGGCGCCGGTTGACCTCAGCGGGCGCACTCCCATCGACCTGGCGCAGCAGGAGAACTTTATTGCGTTTGAGTTTGCGGCGCTTGACTTCCACGCGCCGCACAAAAACCGTTATGCCTATCGCCTCGAAGGCTTCGACGCCGACTGGGTGGAGGCCGGCGACCGGCGCTACGCCAGCTACACCAACTTGCCTGCCGGCAGTTATACCTTTCGTGTGCGCGGCAGCAACAACGATGGCGTTTGGAACGAAGCCGGCGTGGCGCTGCCGCTGCGCGTGGCGCCGCCGCTGTGGCAGACCTGGTGGTTCCGCACCGCAGCCCTGCTGTTGATCGGCGCACTGCTGGCGGTTGGCTACCGCTGGCGTGTCCACCAGGTGCGCGTGCAAAATCGCAAGCTGGAGCAAACCGTGGCGCAGCAGACGGCAGACCTGCGCCGCGAGATGGAGCAGCGCCGGCAGGCGGAAGCGGCGCTAGCGCACAAGGCTGCCGATGAGGCTGTCGCCGCCGAACGCACGCGGCTGGCGCGCGACCTGCACGACGCCGTCACCCAGACATTGTTCTCCGCCAGCTTGATCGCCGAAGTGCTGCCCGACCTCTACGCCGCCAACCTGCAGGAGGGGCGGCAAAGCACCGAGGAACTGCGCCAACTGACGCGTGGGGCGCTGGCCGAAATGCGCACCCTGCTGCTGGAACTACGCCCCTCGGCGGTGACGCAGGCGCGGCTGGAAGACCTGCTGCGCCAGTTGATCGAGGCGACGACCGGCCGCGCGCGCGCCTGCCCGTGCAGTACCATGCCCAAGGGCAGCGCCCTGTCCCGGATGATGTCAAAATTGCCATTTATCGCATTGCGCAAGAGGCGCTGAACAATATTGTCAAGTATGCCAGGGCGAGCGAGGTGACGGTGGACCTGCGCCAGCACGCTGGGGGTGCGGCTGACCGTGAGTGACAACGGGATCGGCTTTGACCCGGCGCAGGTGGAGGCGGGCCACCTGGGCCAGACGATCATGCGTGAACGCGCAGAAGCCATCGGCGCACGCCTGGCCGTCCACAGTGAAGCCGGCGAGGGGACCATTGTCACCGTGATCTGGCTGGACCCCGAATGTAAAGAGAGTTGAAAGTCAGGGGGAGCAAATGGAACGAACACAGACAGCGGAGAAACAGATCCGCGTGATGGTTGTGGATGATCATGCCGTGGTGCGCGGCGGGCTGGCGAAGTTTTTGCTGGTGCACGGGGATTTGGAACTGGTCGGCGAAGCCGAGAGCGGCGAGGAAGCCGTCATCCTGGCGCAGCGGCTGCGCCCCGATGTGCTGCTGATGGACCTGAAAATGCCGGGGATGGATGGCGTGGCCGCCACGCGCCTGCTGCGCGAGAAGTGTCCCGGCTGCCGCGTGATCGTCCTCACCAGCTTTGCCGAGGACGGCATGGTGCAGGGCGCGCTGCAAGCCGGCGCCATCGGCTATCTGCTCAAAAATGTGACGGTGGCCGAACTGGCTGCCGCCATTCGCTCCGCCCATGCCGGGCGCATGACGCTGTCCTCGGAGGCCACCGAGGCGCTGGTGCATTCCGCCACGCAGCCGGTGGTGCATGGTGACGAATTGACCGAGCGCGAACGAGAGGTGCTGGCCCTGCTGGTTGAAGGCATGAGCAACCAGGAGATCGCCGACAAGCTGTTTTTGGGGATCGGCACGGTGAAGTTCCACGTGCGCAATATCTACTCCAAGCTAGGGGTGGACAGCCGTGTGGCAGCCGTTACGCTGGCGTTGCAGCGGCGGCTGGTGTGAGGCTTGCCGTCAACGCCCCCACCATCAGGGCCGGGGAGGGGCCGCTCGTGTTCCCACGGTGGGGGCGGCAGTTTAGTCCCGATTGGCTAACGCCATAAAGACGTCCTCGATGGTGGCGGCGCCGGCAGCGATGTGCTGCGGGTTCATTGCTGCGCTGCGCAGGGTGGCGGCCAGTTGCTCCGCCGTCACCGCGGCCTCCGTAATCACGCGCAGGCGGTCGCCGGCGAGGGCGACATTAAACACGTTTGGCTGCTGCGCCAGCGTCTCCAGCGCCGGCAGGAGCGGTTCGGCGACAATCTCCCACACATGGCCCGGCAACTGGCGCTTGAGCGCGTCCGGCTCGTCGAGCGCCAGCAGCTTGCCCGCGCGCATGATGCCGACCGGCGTGCAGTATTCGGCCTCGTCCATGTAGTGGGTGGAGACCATGACCGTGATCCCCTGCGCCGACAGTTCGTAGATCAAGTCCCAGAAGGCGCGCCGCGCCACCGGATCGACGCCGCTGGTCGGCTCGTCGAGAAAGAGCAGGCCCGGGCGGTGGATGATGGCCGTCGCCAGCGCCAGCCGCTGCCGCCAGCCGGCGGAGAGCGTTTGCACGCGCTGGTTCTGCACCTCGCGCCAGCCCCAAGCTCTCCATCACTGCGTTGACCCGGCCGCGCTCCTGCACGCCATAGACGCCGGCGTAGAAGGTCAGGTTTTCGCGCACGGTCAGCTCGTCGTAGAGCGCAAACTTCTGCGACATGTAGCCGGTGCGGGCGCGCACCGCGTCGGGCTGCGCGACGACGTCATAGCCCCAGCACCTCGGCGCGGCCTTCGCTGGGATGCAGCAGCCCCAGCAACATGCGGATCGTCGTCGTCTTGCCCGACCCGTTGGGGCCAAGATAGCCAAGCACCTGGCCGGCCTGCACTTCGAGGTTGAGGTGATCGACCGCCACGAAATCGCCAAAGCGCCGGGTCAGATTTTCGGTGTGGATGACGATGGGCGTTATTCATCATGCTCCGCCAGGGCAATGAAGACATCTTCCAACTGCGGGTCGATGGCGTGCAGCCTGTTCGACCCCGCCGCCGGCGGCTTGCGCCGCAGCTTGCAGCCGCTGGACGACCGCGGCGGCCTGGCCGGCGCGCCACGCGCAGGTGAAAGCGGTTGCCAAAGCGCTCGGCGGTCTCGACGCCGGGGTGGCCGCCGCCAGCGTCGCCAACTGCCCTCCGGTTCGCCGCCAGCTCGAGGATGCGGCCATCGCAAGCGGCTGGCGCAGGGCGGCGGGCGGCCCTTCGCTGATGATGCGCCCGTCGCGCATAAAGCCGATGCGCGTGCAGCGCATGCGCCTCGTCCATGTAGGGCGTGCTGACCAGGACGGCCAGGTCGCCGCGGCGCAGCAGCGGCATGATCAGCCGCCAGAAATCCTGGCGCGTCACCGGGTCAACGCCGGTGGTCGGCTCGTCGAGCAGCAGCACCTGGGGCTGGTTGATCAGCGCCAGCGCCAGCCCCAGCTTCTGCTTCATGCCGCCGGAAAGCTGGCCGGCGCGGCGGTTGCGGAAGGGCGCCAGCCCGACGAACTCCAGAATTTCCTGGCTGCGCGGCGCCCATTGCGCGCCGGCAGCCCGCGCACCTCGGCAAAAAAGCGCAGGTTTTCTTGCACGGTCAGCTCTTCGTAGAGCGAAAAGCGCTGCGCCAGGTAGCCGATCTGCTCGCGCCGCAGTCCGGCTGGCGCCGGATGTCGTAGCCGCCGATCTCGACGTCGCCGTCGTCCAGCGGCAGCGCGCCGCAGAGCAGCCGCATCACCGTCGTCTTGCCCGCGCCGTCCGGCCCGACCAGCCCGTAAATTTCGCCGGCGGCCACGCGCAGGCTCACGCCGGCGACGGCGTGGGTGGCGCCAAAGGATTTGTGCAGGTCGTAGGCGTCAATCAGGTAGTCAGGCAATCGGCTGCGGAGATTGGATTAAGATTGGAGACTGCTCATCCTCTCATCCCACGAATCGCTCAGACCGCTATCTCCAATCTACTCCAAAATTCACATCCGCCGGCATCCCCGGCTTGAGCTTGCCGTCGCTGGGCGCCAGGTCGAGCCGATGGCAAAGACCGTGGTCTTGCGGCTGTCGGTCGTCTGCACGTTGCGCGGGGTGAATTCGGCGTGGTCGGCGATGTGGCTGACCGTGCCGGTGAAGACTTCGCCGGGAAACGAATCGACCGTCACCGGAGTAGCTCTGGCCCAGCATGATCTGGCCGTAGCGATCTTCCGGCACGTAGACGGTGAGCGTCAGGTGGTCGAGATCGGCGACGGTGATCAGCGGCGCGCCCGGCGCGGCAACTTCGCCCGGCTCGACCGAACGATAGAGCACGACGCCGTCGATCGGCGTGCGGATGCGTTCGTGCCCGCTGCCGCGCGTGCTGCCGTTGGGGTTGACCGAGGCGACCAGTCTTCGGCGGCCACCCGCGGTCGCCTTCGACGACGTAGACCTCGATCACGCGCCCGCCGAACTCCGAGGCGAGCCAGGCGCACTTCGGTCGCCTCGATCGTGCCGGAAACGATGCAGGGCGCTGCCCTCTTGCTCAGCGCCGGCCAGGTAAGATAGTAGCCCGCCAGCCCCAACAGGCTGCACAGGCACAATCAAGATCGGCAAGCAATTACGCCGCCGTGATCTCTGCAAGGCGACACAGTATAAATCGGCCTGCCTCCTAATCCAGACTCTTGCGGAAACGCAGCGCCGCGGCGCTCATCACGACCACGGCAAAGATGCCAGCGCCACCACCTCGGGCCACAGCGCCGACAGCCCGACGCCCTTGAGCACGATGCCGCGCACGATGATCAGGAAGTAGCGCAGCGGGATCGCATAGCTGACCACTTGCAGCCACACCGGCATGGCCGCCAGCGGGAAGAAGAAGCCGGAGAGAAAGATCGACGGCAGCAGCGTGAACATCGTCGTCAGCATCGCCTCTTGCTGCGTGTTGGCAATGGTCGAGATCAGCAGGCCGATGCCCAGCGTCGTCACCAGAAAGAGCGCCGTCAGCGCGAGCAGCAGCAGCAGGTCGCCGTTGATCGGCACGTGAAAGAGCAGCACGCCGATGGTCAGCACCTCGATGGTGTTGAGGAAGGCGATCAGCACGTAGGGCGTCAGCTTGCCGACCACCAACTCCCACGAGCGCAGCGGCGTGACGATCAACTGCTCGATCGTGCCGCGCTCGCGCTCGCGCACGATCGAGGTGGCGGTGAGCATCGTGGTCAGGTATTGCAGGATCATGCCGATCATGGCCGGCACCATGTAGTAGGAGCTGACCAGGCCGGGGTTGAACCAGACCTGGGTGCGCACGTCGATGCGGCTGCATGGTCACTGGCCTGGCCGCGCGCTGCAGCCGCTCGACCTTCAGCTCGTCGACTGCGCCTGGCCGATGAGCGTGGCCGCGGCCAGCGCGGTGCTCGCCACCGTCGGGTCGGAGCCGTCGAGCACAAAGGCGACCTGCGCCGTCTCCCAGCCGGCCAGCGCGCGGCCATAGCCGGGCGGGATGATGGCCATGGGCCTGTTCTGGGGCGCCTTCATCAACATGGGTCAGACCTGCGCCTGCGCCAAGCGTCTGTACGTGCCGGAGAGCCTGTTCGAGCCGACGGTGCAGGCGCTCAAGGAGCTGGCCCAGGCGATGCCGATGGGCAACGGCCTGGAGGAGGGCATGGTGATGGGCCCGATCCAGAACAAGATGCAGTACGACAAGGTGGTGAGCCTGGTGGAGAGCGCCAAAAAGGCCGGCGCCACCATCGTCTGCGGTGGTGCGCCCAGGGGCGGCCCCGGCTACTTCTATCCGCTCACCCTGGTGACGGGGCTGAAGGACGGCGACCGGCTGGTCGACGAGGAGCAGTTCGGCCCGGTGCTGCCGATCATCAAGTATCGCGACGTGGACGAAGCCATCGCCAGCGCCAACCGGCTCGATGCCGGCCTCGGGGCATCGGTGTGGTCTACCGACGTGGAGAAGGCCAAGCAGGTGGCCAGCCGCATCCAGGCCGGCACGGTATGGATCAACCAGCACGGCATGATCCATCCGATGGTGCCCTTCGGCGGCGTCAAGGGTTCGGGCTACGGCGTGGAGTTCGGCCTCGACGGACTGAAGGCCGTCACCCAGCCGCAAGTCATCAGCATCAAGAAGTGAGGTAGCGCCGGTGTGATCGCCGTGCTGGGGAGACTGACTTTCGCGGCGGCGCTGCTGGCGCCGCTGACTGCCCCGGCCGGCGAGTCCGCCGCGACGCTGTACGCCCTCAACTGCATGGGCTGCCACCAGCCGCCCGACGTGGCGAAGCAGCAAGCCCAGCCCCTGCGCGGCCAGTTCGCCCACGGCGACACCGGCCGCGTCTTCTTCATCAGCGTGCCGCCGCCCGGCGCCCGCCCGCTGAAGGCCGCCGAGGATGCGCGCCTGCTGAAGGAAATCCTCGACTGGAAACGCAGCTGCAGCGTGATCCTGCAGCAGGCGCCGCTGGTGCGCTACGGCGGGGAGATGCACGTCAAATGAGGCACGTCAAATGAAGCCGCTGCTGCGCGCACTGGGCGCGGTGCTGCTGGCGGGCTTCATTGCGCCGGCCTCGGCCGCCGACATGCGCCTGCAGCCGCTGCCGCCGCCGGCGCCGGTGAATGCGGCGCTGGCCGAGTTCGGCCGCCACCTGTTCTTCGAGACGCGCCTGTCGGGGGACGGCAGCCGCAGCTGCGCCAGCTGCCACCTGCCGGAGAAGGGCTTCGCCGACGGCCAGCCGCTGTCGCGCGGCTACAACGGCACCGAGCATTTCCGCAATGCGCCCGGCCTGCTCTCGGTGCGCCTGAAGCCGCGCCTGATGTGGGACGGCCGCGGCAGCGACCTCGCCGGCGCGGTGCGCGAGATGGTGCTCGACGCCCAGTTCATGAACGGAGAGACGCGCATCATCGCCGAGCGCATCCGCCAGATTCCGCCGCTGTTTTCCCTCTGGCGGCGTGCTTTTGGTGGACAGGGCGGGGGCGAGAAATCCGAGCTGCGCGGCGAGCAGGCTTTCCAGGCCATTGCCGAATACCTGAAGACGCTGGATTTCGCCGAGACCCCGGTCGACCGCGCCCTGCGCGGCGAAGCGGCGCTGCCGCCGCTCGCCGAAGAAGGCCAGCGGCTGTTCACCGGCAGGGCCGGCTGCGTGCAGTGCCATCACGGTCCGCTGCTCAGCGACGGCAAGCCGCACCGCCTCGGCGTGCCCGAGCACCCGGCGATCGCGCGCGAGCCGCTGCGCACCATCAGCCTGCTGCGCCATAACGCCGAGCGTGGGCTGCCGCATCCGATGGCCGAGCGCAGCGACGTCGGCGCCTATGCCGTCAGCAAGAATCCGGCCGAACGCGGCAGCTTCGTCACGCCGCCGCTGCGCGGCCTGGCACACACCGGGCCGTACATGCACAACGGGCGCTTCGCCAGCATCGAGGATGCGATCGACTTCCACGACCGCGGCGGCGGCCCCGGCAGCGTCCTGCGCCCGCTCGACCTGAGCGCGAGCGAGCGGCAGGCGCTGGCGGCCTTCCTGCGCGAACTGTCGGCGCCGCTGGTTCCGGTGGCCGAACCGCCGGCCTACGACTATGGCAGCGTCGGCAGCATGGGAAGGACGCGGCGATGAGGCGCCCTGTACTTTTGCTCCTGCTGGCCGCCGCCGCGCTGATCGCCGGCGCCTGGGCGACCCTGGCGCCTCCCTCGGCGCATCCGCCGCTGGCCTCACTGCCGGCGGTGCCGGTGCCGGCCGGCAACCCGATGAGCGAGGACAAGCTGCGCCTCGGCCGCATGCTGTTCTTCGACCCGCGCCTGTCCGGCGACAGCTCGACCTCCTGCGCCTCCTGCCACGTGCCGCAGCTTGGCTGGACGCACAACGACGCGCTGGCGCGCGGCTATCCCGGCCATCGCCTCTGGCGCAACAACCCGACGGTGCTCAACGCCGCGCACTACACCCGCCTGATGTGGGACGGCACGCTCGACAGCCTGGAGATCCAGGCGCGCTCGGCGATGCAGGCGCCGGTCGAGGGCAATGGCAAGGCCTCGATGGTGGAAATGCGCCTGCGCTTCATCCCCGAGTACGTCGCGCTGTTCCGCCAGGCCTTCGGCGACGAGTGGCCGCAGCTCGACCACGCCTGGCAGGCCATCGCCGCCTTCGAGCGCACGTTGGTGTCCGATCCGCGCCAGGTGCCCTTCGACCGCCATCTCGCGGGCGACACGTCCGCGCTGTCCGAGTCGGCGCGCCGCGGCCTGGCGCTGTTCGAGGGCAAGGCCGGCTGCATCCGGTGCCACCACGGCGCGCTCGCCACCGACGAAGGCTTCCACGCCCTCGGCGTGCCGCGCCAGCCGCTCTACGATTCGCACCCGCTTGTGCAGATCGCCGTGCGCTGGCAGAACGTCCAGCGCGACGTGCCGCAGGCGGTGTACCGCGGCCTCGAGGAGGACCTCGGCCGCTACTACCGCACGCGCGAGCCGGCCGACATCGGCAAGTTCCGCACGCCGACCCTGCGCGAGCTGAAGTACACCGCGCCCTACATGCACAACGGCGCCTTCGCCACGCTGCGCGAGGTGGTCGACTTCTTCGACGCCGGCGGCGGCGACGCGCCGAACAAGTCGCCGCTGCTCAAACCGCTCGGCCTCAGCGAGGAG
This sequence comes from Microthrixaceae bacterium, assembly GCA_037045585.1. GTDB lineage: Bacteria > Actinomycetota > Acidimicrobiia > Acidimicrobiales > Microtrichaceae > SSF14. The sequence goes on along the minus strand of JBAOIR010000036.1, from coordinate 204,966 downwards.
GAGAAGAACGACCTGGTGGCCTTCCTCGAATCGCTCAGCATGGAGCGGCCGCTGATCGTCGAAGCGCCGGTGCTGCCGCCGACCCTGCCGCTCGACGGCAGCGGCGAGCAGTGCGAACAACCCGTGCAAGGACGCATATGATCGAAGGCGCATTCGAGAAGATCGGCGGCCTGTGGAACCGCCTGGTGATGAACCGGCGCAACTGGTGGCTGCCGCTGGCCTTCGTGCTGACCATCGGCCTCGGCAGCATGATCTTCGTCGGCACGCGCACCTACCAGGACGCGCCGCCGATCCCGGATTTCGTCGCCGAGTCGGGCGAGACGGTGGTGGCCGCCGCGGCCATCACGCGCGGCCAGCTGGTCTTCCTCAAATACGGCCTGATGAACTACGGCTCGATGTTCGGCGACGGCGCCGGCCGCGGCCCCGACTTCACCGCCGACGCCCTGCACGGCATGGCGCGCGCCATGCGCGACCACCACGCCTCGCGCGACGGCATCGAGCCGGCCGCCGCGCTGGCGCTGGCGCAGGCCGAGATCCGCCGCAACCGCCACGATCCGGCCAGCAACCGCGTGACGGTCGGCGAGGCGCAGGCCTATGCCTTCCGCGAGCTGGAGCGCCGCTACGCGGCCATGTTCCGCGGCGAGGGCGCCGAGGCCTTCCATCCCGCCGGCTACATCACCGATGCCGCCGAGCTGCGCGACCTGGCCGCCTTCTTCTTCTGGGGCGGCTGGGTCTGCGGCGCCGCAGCGCCCCGGCGAGGAGCTACAGCTACACCCACAACTGGCCCTACGACGAGCTGGCCGGCAACCGGCCCACGCGCCGGTCATGATGTGGAGCGTGGCGGCGGCGCTCGGCCTGATCGTGTGCCTCGGCGTCGTGCTGTTCCTCTACGGCCGCTACAGCGGCCTGGCCGGCTGGCGCAGGGCGGCCAAGCCGGCGAGGGGGCGACCGCCGCCCTGGCGCGGGTCGACGCCTTCCGGCCGACCCGCGCTGCAGCGCGCCACCTACAAGTTCTTCGCCGCCGCCGGCGCTGCTGTTCGTGCTGCAGATTGTCGCCGGCGTGCTCACCATCCACGACTTCCTGCGCTTCACGCATGCTTTCGGCGTGGATCTCGCCGAGGCGCTGCCCATCACCATCGTGCGCGCCTGGCACCTGCAGCTGGCCCTGATGTGGATCTCCGCGTGCTGGGTCGGCGCCTCGATCTTCGTGCTGTCGACGGCACTGCGGGAGCGACGCCCGGGCGGGCTGGCGCGGGTGAACCTGCTGTTCGGCCTGGTCGTCGTCTGGGTGGCGGGCACCCTGGTCGGGATTGCCCTGGGCCCGAAGGGCCTGCTCGGCGAGTACTGGAACCTGCTCGGCAACCAGGGCTGGGAATTCGTCGAGCTGGGCAAGCTGTGGCAGGGCGTGCTGTTCGTCGTCTTCGTGCTGTGGGCGGCGATCGTCTGGCGCCGGCGTGCGCGGCGTGTGGCAGCGAGGGCGACGCCTGGACCCTGCCCAAGTGGCTGCTGTACGCCGTGGCCTGCATCGCGCTGCTGTTCATCTCGGGCTTCGTGGCGCAGCCCACGACCAACTTCGTCATTGCCGACTTCTGGCGCTGGGCGGTGATCCACATGTGGGTGGAGGCCTTCTTCGAGGTGTTCACCACCGTGCTGCTGGCGTACTTCATGGTGCTGATGGGCTTGGTGAGCCACGCGGCGGCCTCGCGCATCGTCTACCTGGCCACGCTGCTGTTCCTCGGCTCGGGCCTGCTGGGCATCTCGCACAACTTCTACTGGAACGCCAAGCCGGTGGCGACCCTGGCGATCGGCAGCATCTTCTCTCGACCCTGCAGGTGGTGCCGCTGATCCTGCTCACGCTGGAAGCCTGGCAGTTCCGCAACGCGCCGCATGCGGCGGCGGGCGCAGGCCGGCCACGGCGCGCCGCCTTTGGCCAGCCCGAGGCCTTTCTGTTCCTGGTCGGCGTGAACTTCTGGAACTTCCTCGGCGCCGGCGTGTTCGGCTTCATCATCAACCTGCCGATCGTGAACTACTACGAGCACGGCACCTACCTGACGGTGAACCACGGCCACGCCGCGCTGATGGGCGTGTACGGCAACCTCGCCATCGCCGCCATCTTCTTCTGCAGCCGCTATCTGGTCGCGGCGGAGCGCTGGGACGCGCGCCTGCTGCGCCGGGCCTTCTGGTCGCTCAACCTGGGGCTGGTGCTGATGGTGGTGATCGACCTGTTCCCGGTCGGCATTGCCCAACTGAACGACGTGCTGCGCATGGCCTGTGGCACGCGCGCTCGCAGGCCTTCGTGCAGGGCGAGCTGTTCCAGCGCCTGACCTGGGCGCGTATCATCGGCGGCGCCCTGTTCGTCCTCGGCGGCGTGCTGCCGCTGGCGTGGTTCATGCTGACCCGGCTGGCTGCTCTCAAGTCGGCGGTCCCCGCCCGGGACGCGGCCCCGACCAACGCTGCGGTGGCGCCGATCCTCGACTGATTCGTTCGCGGCATCGCTCCGGCCGTCCGGGATCGGTACAATCCCGTCATGAGTGGAAACCTTTTCATCGTCTCAGCCCCTTCCGGCGCCGGCAAGACCACGCTGGTGAAACTGCTGCTGGAGCGCGATACGGGCATCTCGGCCTTTTCTGTTTGACCACCACCCGCGCGCCACGGCCGGGCGAGGTGAACGGCTGCGAGTACCATTTCGTTGACGTGCCGGCCTTCCTCTGCCACACGCGCGAACGGGGGCGATTTCCCTCAAAGCGCCCAGGTGCACGGCAATTTATACGGCACTTCGCGCCGCTGGATCGTCGAACAGACTGGAAGCCGGGCATACATCCTGCTGGAAATGACATGCAGGGCGCGCAGCAGGTGCGCAGGATTTTTCCGGACTGCATCGGCATTTTCATCCCGCCCGCCGTCGGTCGAGGAACTCGAACCGGCGCCTGCGCGGCCGCGGCCAGGACAGCGCCGACATCATCGCCCGCCGCACGGCCGCCGCCCTGTCCGAAATGCGCCATGTAAACGAGTTCGATTACGTTATTATTAACAACACAAATTGCCGGAGGCCCTCCGAAGACCTCCAGACCGTAGTGCGCTCGGTGCGACGGCGCTACGCCTCGCAGCGGGACCGCCACCGCGCGCTTTTTTCGCTCATCGAACACAACGCTTAGGAAAAACCATGGCCCGCATCACCATTGAAGACTGCCTGAAAACAATTCCCCCAACCGCTTCCAGCTCACCCTGGCCGCCACCTATCGCGCCCGCCAATTGACCATCGGCGCCTCGCCCTACGCCCGAAGGCGAAAAGCTACAAGCCGACCTCACCGCGCTGCGCGAGATCGCCGCCGTGTAAGGTGGGGCTGGAAGTGCTCAACCGCGGCCAGGCATAGGCCGTCACCGTGGAGGGTGACCGGACATGCAAGTCTCCTCGGCCATCCCCCGGCCCGCAAACTGCTGAGGCCTACGAGACCGAGCGGCGCCTTCAGCTGGAAAAGCTGAGGGAACTGCTCGGCACCTATCTCAAGCCCGAAGACATCGACCGCGTCGCCGACGCTTTTCTTTTCCCGGCGGGGCGCACCAGGGCAGTTGCCTCGCCAACTACTTCAGCGATCCGGTGTTCCGCTCGCGCCTGGAGCGCACCCCCGAGGAGGACATCGAGACCGCCACGGGCCTGTGGGCGTTCTCGTTCGGCAACCCCGGCATGACGTGGGACGACCTCGACTGGATCCGATCGGTCACCGAGCTGCCGCTCCTGATCAAGGGCGTGAACTCTCCCGAGGACACCCGCACGGCGATCGACCACGGCGTCGACGGCATCTACTGCTCCAATCACGGCGGCCGTCAGGCCAACGGCGGCATCCCCGCCATCGACCTGCTTGCGGACGTGGTCGCCGCGGCAGGCGACGCACCGGTGATCTTCGATTCGGGCATTCGTTCGGGCGCCGACATCGTCAAGGCGCTGGCGCTCGGCGCCACGGCAGTCGGGATCGGACGCCCGTACGCCTACGGTCTCGCGGCCGGAGGCCAGGCCGGCGTCGAGCATGTGCTCAAGTGCCTGCTCGCCGAACTCGACCTCATCATGGCGGTCGACGGGTACGCGAGCCTCGCCGAGCTCACCCCCGACGCGCGCTGCGGCGCGTCGCGCTCACCCGTGAACCGGCGACGCGTTCACCCGTTGCGTCGCCGGCGCAGTGCCTCGAAGCAGAGGACGGTGCCGGCCATGGCGACGTTGAGCGACTCGGCCGGACCATCCATCGTGATGGTCACCGCAGCGTCGCACGCGGCGACGACGTCCTCGGACAGGCCGTGAGCTTCGTTGCCGAGCACGATCGCCACCGGCCCTCCGAGGGGCGCCTCGAGGTGGGGCACACCGTCGCGGGCGACCGCGGCGATCATCGGCACCCCGAGCTCAGCGATCGCGACCTGCAATGCACCGACGTCAGGCGCCGTCGCAACCGGCAGCCGGAAGAGCGAACCGGCTGTCGCCCGCACGACCTTGGGGTTGTAGAGATCGACGCCCGAACCAGCGAGCACAACACCACCACAGCCCGAGCTCTCGGCAGCACGGAGCAGGGTGCCCACGTTGCCGGGGTCGGCGACGTCGACGAGCACCAGCACGGGCCGTCCGGAATCGACCGCCGCCACGACGAGGTCGTCGACGGGGCGTTCGAGCGTGGTCGACGCGACGGCCCCGACGGGTTGGGCACTGACAGCCGGCAGGACCGAGGCGAGCACTCCCTCGGCGACCGTCCAGACGTCGGGATGGAGTTCGCCGAACTCGGCGACGAGACCCCCACGGGCGACATCGACGAAGACCGCCTCGATGTCGACGCCGGCGGCGATCGCCTCGCGCACCAGCACCGCGCCCTCGATCACGAAGACGCCCTCGTCGGAACGTGAACTGCGGCGCCCCGAGAGGCGCCGCAGTTGCTTGATCCGAGCGTTCGAAGCGCTCAGTTCCATCGGTGTGACGAGATCAGCTCGCGGCAGCGGCGACGGCTAGTTCGCAGCTGCGCTGTCGAGGCCGGCCTTGGCGGCGGCCACGAGACCGGCGAATGCCGCCGGGTCGGTCACGGCGAGGTCGGCGAGCGACTTACGGTCGATCTCGATCTCGGCCTTCTTGAGCCCGTTGATGAACCGGCTGTAACTGATGTCGTTCAGACGGCAGGCAGCGTTGATGCGCTGGATCCACAGTCGACGCATCTCGCCCTTGCGAGCGCGACGGTCGCGGTAGCTGTACTGCAGCGCGTGCATGACCGACTCGTTCGCCGCGCGGAACGTGCGGCTGCGGTTGCCGTAGTGGCCCTTGGCGCGAACCAGTACTGCCTTGTGCTTCTTCTTGGCGTGAACGCCACCCTTGACGCGTGCCATAGGGGATCTCCTCTTGAACTAGTTGGGGTGGTGTCAGATGCCGAGTTGGCGACGGACGCGGGCCTTGTCGCCCTTGGGGAGTTCGACCTCGCCGGCGAGCCGACGGGTGCGCTTCGACGCCTTCTTCTCGAGGATGTGGGCGCGGTTGACCTGGCGGCGCATGATCTTGCCGGTCCCGGTCACCTTGAAGCGCTTCTTGGCGCCACGGTGGGTCTTCATCTTGGGCATGTCGTCACGTTTCCTTCGTTGCTTCGTCCGGCGCTGCGTCGGCCGGGCTTGCGTCGTCCGGCTCGACCGACTCGTCGGCGACCGGTGTGGAGTCGGCATCGGTGATCGTGGTGTCGACGACGTCGTCGACCTCGGTGTCACCAGCCGTGTCGCCGGCCGCCTCCGCGGCTTCGGCTGCTTCGACCTGGGCCCGCTTGATGGCGGCGGCCTGGGCCTTCTTGTCGGGTCCGAGGACCATGGTCATGTTTCGACCGTCCTGCTTGGGGAAGATCTCGACCCGACCAACATCGCTCACCATCTCGGCCACCCGGTCGAGGATCTTGCGACCCAGTTCCGGATGCTGCATCTCACGGCCACGGAACATGATCGTGATCTTGACCTTGTGGCCTTCGCCCAGGAACTGCTCCACCTTGCGGGTCTTGGTGTCGAAGTCGCCGCCGCCGATCTTGGGGCGGTACTTCATCTCCTTGACCACGATGTTCGTGGCTTTCTTCCTGGATTCCTTGGCCCGCTGCTGCGCCTCGAACTTGTACTTCCCGTAGTCCATGACCTTGCAGACCGGCGGGTTGGCCATGTCGGCCACCTCCACCAGGTCCAGTTCCGCCGCTCGCGATGGACAGGGCTTCGGGAAGGGCCTTGATGCCCAGCTGAGCGCCGTCTTGACCGATGAGCCGTACCTCGCGGGCACGGATCCGATCGTTGATGCGGGGCTCGTCAGTGTGTGGTGGCGGTGCTATGACCGTTCATCCCTCAATGGCACGTCCTTTCGACGTTCGTTTGCTGTGGGTGACTCCTGAAGCGCCTGCCGTGGTCGAAAAACGACGACGGCGGATGCCGGAAACGCCGACATCCGCCAAGGAACCGCCACTGGCTCTCATGTTCGAGAGTTGCCCAGGGGCGGGCTTCACGATCATCGACGCTGGACGCACGGGTTCGGCCCGGAGGCTGGGTTGGTGGCCAGGTGGGGCTCGGCACGTGGGCCAGCCCGCTTTCCATTCAGTTGTCCCGGGTAGAGTACCAGCACCCACCACCCGAAGGACAGTTTCGTGAGCCTCTGGACCCCCGACGGGGAACGCCCCGTCTCCCGTACCTCCCCCGCCGACGTCACCGCCGCCAATCCGCAGGGCGGCACGGCCGGCGCCGGGACCCCGCCGCCCGAGTTGCGCCAGGCCCTCGCCGAGGCCGGGATCGACATCGACCAGCTCACGCCCGAGCAGGTGCAGGAGGCGACGCAGATGCTCGCCGAGATGAGTCGGGTCCGCCAGGAGATGCTGTCGGTGCCGGCGGCGGAGATCATCGCCAACCACCTGATGGGCATCTACGAGTTGGCCGCGATCCACCTCGGCGAGAACCCGCCCAACTTCGTCGAGGCCACCGTCGCCATCGAGGCGCTGCGGGCCGTGCTCGACCGGATCGGCAAGGAGTTCGGCGAGAACGAGCAGGTGCTGCAGCAGGCCCTGCAGCAACTGCAGGTGACCTTCGTGGCGCTGAAGGATCAGGTCACCGCCGAGGGCGCTCCGCTCGAGCCGGGGATCGCCGCCAACGACTGACGTCGGCGGCACCTCGAGCTCGAGACCTCGAGCTCGGGACCTTCGACTCTTTTTTCGCCGTCCGGTCTCTTCAACGAACGTTCAATTGGTTACAGTGGCCGCATGAGCACGCCTGTCTTCACGCCGTCCAGCCCCAACCGTGACCGCAAGGCCGTCGACCTCGACGCCATCGACTTCACCGATCCCGGGGTGTTCGACGACCCCTGGGACATGTACGCCGCGCTACGCGACCTCGACACGCTGCACTACGACGCCCACAACGACTTCTACATCGCCCCTCGGCACGAGGACGTGTTCCACATCAGCCGGGACAACCAGCTGTACATCTCGGGTTTCGGCGTCCGGCCCAAGATCGCCGGCGACATGTCGATCATCACCCTCGACGGTCCCGAGCACGTCGCCACCCGGCGCCTGATCAACGCCGGATTCACCCCGCGCCGCGTCCGCGACATGATGCCCCACGTTCGCGACCTCGCGAATGAGATCATCGACGGCATCGTCGACCAGGGCGAGATCGACTTCGTCGAGCAGTTCGCCATCCACGTGCCGCTCATCATCATCTGCGAGCTCATGGGCCTCGACCCCGAGCTGCGCATGAACATGTACCGCTGGTCCGACAACATGATGGCCGGCGACGGGCACACCGAAGGCGACGACCCCGTCCTCCTCGCTGCCGCCGAGGCGTTCGGCGAGTTCGCCGGAATGTGCATCTCGCTGATCGCCGAGCGGCGCGCCAACCCCCAGAACGATCTCATCTCCATCCTCACGCAGGCGTACGACGACGGCGCCCTCGAGAAGGAGTTCAAGGCCTATCAGGGCGTCGACGAGGCAACCATCGCCGCCATGCGCGAGAAGAGCTCGCTCAGCGACGACGAGCTGTTCGCCTTCTTGGCCGTGCTCATGGTTGCCGGCAACGAGACCACCCGCAACGCCATCTCCGGCGGCATGTTGGCGCTGAGCCAGTTCCCGGACCAGAAGAAGCTGATGCTCGACAACCTCGACGTCGACGACTTCATGGATCGCGCCGTGGACGAGCTCATCCGCTACGTCTCCCCCGTGCTCGGCTTCATCCGCACCGTCACTGAGGACCACACCTACCGCGGCACCGACCTCAAGAAGGGCGACCGCGTCCTCATGCTGTACCCCTCCGCCAACCGCGACGAACGAGCCCTCGACAACCCCGACGTCCTGGACTTCGAACGCGACGTCAACCCGCACCTCGCGTTCGGCATCGGCCCCCACTTCTGCCTCGGCGCCAACCTCGCCCGCATGGAGGTCAAGCTGGTGTTCCAGGAGCTGTTGACCCGCCTGCCCGACATCCAGATCACGGAGGGTGCGCCGATCCCCCGCGGCGAGTCGTCGCTGGTGCTCGCACTCCAGCACATGCCTGCCACCTTCACCGCCGGTGGATGTCCCGTCGACCATTCCTGACGGTCTCGGCCGCGACCGACCAGACTGGACCACTTGAGCCCGCCACCCACCGCCACCGCCGCTCGTCCCAACCAACGGGAGCACATCTTGGATGTCGCGCTCGGACTCATCGCCGCCAACGGTGCGTCCGGCATGTCCATGCGGATGCTGGCCAAGGAGTGCGGTCTCAACGTCGCGGCCATCTACCACTACTTCGACTCGAAGGATGCCCTCGTGGCGGCCGTCGTCGACGAACGGCAATACGGTGCCCGGCTCGCCGAGATCCCCGAGATCGACCCGTCACTCCCCGCCCCCGATCGACTGGAACGTATGTTCCGGGAGATCTGGGAGGGGGCGTTGGCGGAGGAGCCCGTCTGGCGCGTGCTGCTCGGGGAGGGCCTCCGCGGCGAGGCCATGGTGCTGCCCGTGGGCAAGGACCTGCTCGACGTCATCGGCCCCGGCCTCACCGAGTGGCTCAGGATCTCGCTGCCCGAGGCGAACGAGCCCGAGGCGGTGGCCCAGATGCTGATCGGACAGCTCTTCGCCGGGTTCCTGCGGCACATCTTCGAGCCCGATCTCGACACCGAGGTCATCCGCGAGCATGCCACCGTGGCGCTCGTGGCGATCGTCTTCGACTGACTCCGCCCCGTCGGCTACGGAGCGACGACCGACCGACACATGGCATCGGTCGTGCCGGCGTCTCCGAAGCCCCCGAACCCGTCGTCGCTCCCGAGGCAGATGCGGTGGATGCCGGGATCGACGGGGATCGAGATCCGATAGCCCTGACCGAAACCGACGGCGGCGACCACGTCAGGGCGATCGACGAGGGTGAGGACGGCGCCGGTGTGGCCGGCGCGGATCCATTGCCCGTCGAGCTTCCAGGTCGGGTGGTACAGGCCCTGACTCGACGTGAGCTTGACCTCCTTGACCCATGCCTCGGCCGTGAGCACGCCGTTGTCGACGGACGCACCGTCGAAGTTGGAGGCGGGCTCCTGATCGAACTTCACGTCGAAGGTGCGGCAGTCGAGCGAACCCGACGGCACCGCAGCGTTGGCGGGAACGATCTGGACGCACATCTCGTGACGACCCTTCTTGAGGCGCCAGGCCGTGAGGGAGAAGCCGAAACTGGCCTCACCGCGAACGGCGTCGAGGTCGGGGCGCCGCTGCTGGTTCACGCAGTCCGACGACTTGGTGGGCGAACCACCGTCGAGGATCTGCCACACCTCCGCACACTCCATCGGTCGCTTGGCGACGAAGGGGTCGCGGAGCCACCCGGTGACCGTCACGTGCGAATCGAGGATCTGTACGTCGTCGATGTGCGCCTCGTAGCCGTACTTGTTGCAGGCGCTGGTGACCAGGAGCAGGGTGCCCACCAGGAGGAGGGCGGCGAAGCGGGTGCGTCGTTGCATGACGATGATTGTGCAGCCATCGGACGCCGACGCGACGTCACGCCGCGATCTCTCCTGGTCAGACGCAGGGTGGCTTCTCGACGAGGTACTCCCGCAGTACCCGCACCAGCTCCGGCGTGAGCTCCTTGCCCCGCTGCTGCGGCACGGTGTGGCCGATCTTGGGGAACTCGACGTAGTCGACCAATCGCTTGGCGACAGCGGCCTTCCACGCCGACTGGCGGGCATACGAGACCGGGACGATGAAGTCGTCGCCGCCGTGGAACATCAGGACCGGGGCGTCGTCGGCCTCGATGTCACCCTCGACCGCGATCCCCGAGAGGGAGACGGCGAGGCAGATCTTCGACGAGACACCAGGGGTCCCGCTGTCGCCGGGATCCTCGGGATGCTGACCGACGCCGATCGCCGTGATCGCACCGGCCGAGTAGCCGACCGCACCGATGCGACCGGGATCGATGCCGTACTCCCCTGCGTTGGCCCGCAGGAAACGGACGGCGGCCTGGGCATCGTGACGGGCGTTGCGGGCAGCGCCGAGTGCGACGTCGGACGGCGAGTTGAACCAGATCCACGCGCCCTCGTGCAGGCGGTAGGTGATCGTCACCGTGACGTAGCCGCGCTCGGCGAACTCCTGGGCCATCGAATCCTGCTCGCTGCGGTATCCACCCGTGAATGCACCGCTGTGGATGAACACGATGGCCGGCCGGGGCTCATCGCCGGCGGTCGGGCGGAACATCGTGAGGTCGAGCGTCTCCAGATCACCGAACTCGTCGATCGCCGCCCCGTAGGTGAGGTCGTCGATGCGCTCGACCCGCTGGTCGAGGTCGGCGAACTTGCCGACGGGCGGCGGGGCGGCGCAGGCCGAGCCGAGCGCGGCGACGGCGATCGCAGCGGTGACCGCGCGTCGGAGGGAGAACGAACCGAACATGCCCCAGTGGGTCGGCGTGCCGACCCACTGGGTTGAGGATTAGTTCGTCAGACGCGCCCGGCGGCGGCAGCCGCCTGCTCGGTGTCGACGAGGAGCTGCTCGATGATGTCGAGACCGCCGTCCCAGAATCCCGGGTCGCCGAGATCGACCCCGACGATCTTGCCGAGGTCCTGCGGCGACTTGGACCCGCCGGCGGCGAGCAACTCGAGGTAGCGGGGCACGAACGACGGGCCCTCCTCGACGTAGCGGGCGTACACCGACAGCGCCAGCAGCTGCCCGTAGGCGTAGGCGTACACGTAGCCCGGCGTGTGGATGAAATGAGGCACGTACGACCACCAGGTCTTGTAGCCCTCGCTGACCTCGACGGCATCGCCGAGCATCGCCGTCTGGCTGTCGCCCCACAGTTCACCGAAGCGTTCGACCGAGAGCTCGCCGACCTCCCGACGCTCGGTGTGGACGGCGTCCTCGAACCGGTTCATCGCCACCTGGCGGAACACGGTGGCGATCTGGTCCTCGAGGTGCTCGGCGAGCAGTGGCAGGCGTTCGGCCGGATCGGTCACGCCGTCGAGCAGCTTGCCGAACGTGACGGTCTCGCCGAACACCGATGCCGTCTCGGCGAGGGTCAACGGGGTGGTCTGATGGAAGATGCCCTGGGGCCGGGCCAGGTAGGCGTGCACCCCGTGACCGAGCTCGTGGGCGAGTGTCAGGACGTCGCGGCGCTGCGACGTCCAGTTCAACAGCAGGTACGGGTGGTGTGAGGGCACGGTGTAGGCGCAGAACGCTCCCCCACGCTTGGCGGGTCGCATCGGCGCGTCGATCCAGTCGTTCTGGAAGAACTGCTGGACGACATCGGCGATCTCCGGGGAGAACGAGCGGTACGCGTCGTCGACGAGTGACTTCGCCTCGTCCCAACCGAACTCGGCGGTGTCCTCCACCACCGGCGCCATGCGGTCCCAGTCCTTCAACTTGGGCACGCCGAGCATCTTCGCCTTCAGCGCGTACCACCGCTGGGGGATCTCGTAGCGCCCGACGACGGCCTCGATCAGTGCCTGCACCGATTCGTCGGACGCCTCGTTCGAGAGGTTCCGCGCCGAGATCCATGTCGGGTACTTGCGGAGGCGGTCGTCGACGGACTTGTCCGACAGGAGCGTGTTGTAGATGAAGGCACGGGTGCGGATGCCCGGCTGCAGCCCCTCGGTGATCGCCGCTGCGATCTCGGCGCGCTTGCTGGCGTCGGGGTTCTGGAGACCGGCGAGGGCCGCCATGAGCGGCACCTCGTCGTCGCCCTGCTTGACGGTGATCACGCTCGACTGCTCGTCGTAGAGGCGTGACCAGGCGGAGGCGCCGGCGACCGATTTCTCGCTGAGCACGACCTCTTCGGGCTCGCTGAGCAGATGGTCCTTGTAGCGGAGAATCCCTTCGAGGTGGTGGGCGACGTTGGAGAGTTGGGGGTCGGCGATCAGCTCGGCTGCCCGCTCGTCGGACAGCTGTGCGAGCTCGAGTTCCACGAAGATCAGTCGCGAGCCGATGATCGTCGAGCGCTCCTGCGTCTTCTGCATGAGCGCACCGACCTCGGGATCGTCGGTGGCCACCGAGAACTTCAGCGACGTGTAGTTACCGGCGCGTCCCAGTTTGTCGATGACGTCGGCCAGGTGCTCGAAGAAGTCGGCCAGTTCACCAGCACTCAGGTCGACGAGCCGACCCCGATAGGTCTCGAGGTGGTCGACCTCGGCCGCGGCCGCGTCGAGGAGTTCGGTGACGCCGTCGGCGCCGGGCGTGGGCAAGAGGGGCTCGAGGTCCCAGGCGATGTCGTCGACGGAGGTGATGTCGGAAGCCGTATCGGTCATGGCGACAGGCTAGGTGCGAGCCGGCCACAACGGTGGTTGCCGGTGACCCCGACATCAGTAACATCATGTCACCGACGTGGGGTGCGGCGGTGTGGGAGGTTGGCATGGGTCGGTTCGGCAGCAGGATCGTGGGCGTGTTGGTGGGCCTCGCAATGATCGCCTCGGCGAGCGCTTGTGCTCCCGACGGACCGTCGGGGGTCGCAGCCGTCGGCGCTCAGTGCACCAGCCCGCCACAGATCGTCGCCGGAGCGAGCCTGTTCGGATGCGACCTCGCCGGCCTCGATCTCCACGGTGCGGTGCTCACGGGCGCCGACCTGCGGGGAGCGCTGCTCGGCGGCGCCAATCTCGCGGGCGCCGACCTCCGCAACGCGAATCTCACCGGCGCCGACCTGTCCGGCGCCGATCTCACGGGGGCCGACCTCGCAGGTGCCGTGCTCGCCGGCGCCCTGCTCCTCGGCACGATCCTCGCACTCGCCAATCTCACCGGCGCGAGCTTCGACTTCGGGACCGTGTTCGGATTCGGGGCCGGAGACCCGGCACCACCGGCATGCGGTGCCTACTGCCCGGGTTACAACGAGGCGACCGTCGACACCGGCCGGGAGATCTGCGACGAGGGATACGGCGCTCGGTTCGGCATCCCCGACTTCTACCTCACGCGTTCGTCGTCGACGTTGGCCACCGAGGGACGGCGCAGTGTCGTGACCGACGCCGCGACCGACTTCCGTGGCGCCACCTTCGGCGGTCCGGGCAACCTGCTGTCGTCACTGGCGTTGCGCGGCCTCTCCCTCGCCGAGGCAGACTTCTCCGACGCCACGTTCGACGGCCAGGTGCTCGGCTGCCGCGACGTGAGCGGCGGACGGTTCGAGCGGGCGCACCTCACCGGCGTCCAGCTGATCGACGTGGACGCCACCGGCGCCGACTTCGGCGCCGCCCTGTTCGACGGCGGCAGCAAGCTCTGCGCCCTCGACCTCACGAATGCCGATCTCGACGGCGCCCGGTTCTGGGGCGGCACCGGCATCAGTTGCACCGACCTCGGAGACGACCTCCGCAGCGCCCTTCCGGCGCTCGTTGTGTTCGACGCCGCCTCGATGCTGGGAGTGCAGTTCGGTGAACCCGACGGGACCGGCCAGCGGGTCATCTGGCGCAACCTGAGCTCGACCGTGCCGACGCCAGGGGTTTCCGCCGACCTGGCGGCGCTCAGCGGTTCGGCGGCCAACGCCGACTTCAGCGGCGCCGTGTTCGGTTCGACGACGATCGGCCCGTTCGCCGTTCTCGGGTCGGGCCAGTGGGACGACATCGACTTCCGTACGTCGGACTGGACCGGCGCCGAGTTCCACGGCACGCAGAGCTTCGTCGGGTCGATCTGCCCCGACGGTTCGACCGGCGACCCTGCGACGCCGTGCTTCCCACTCCTGCCGTAGCTGCCCCGAACGCAGCGATCAGACCGGGGCGATCTCGGTGGCTTCCCAACGGCCCTGACGACCAGGCCGGTCGACGAAGCGAACCGATGCTCCGATGTCGATCTGCCGGGTGCCGTCGAGGATCGCCGTGCAGTGGAAGGGGTACTCGGTACCGTCCGCTCCCGTGACGACACCAATGCCACGCGGATCGTCGAACTCGGTCACGGTGCCGGTGCGAACGGTCATCATCGAACCGAGGTACCGGAGCGAACGAAGGGAGCGCAGCGACCGAACCGAGCGAAGGTGGCCGAGGTCATCTAGTGGACGATCTTGGCGAGCGGCAGTTCGAGGATGTCGGTGGCGCCGGCGTCCTTGAGGGCCGGGATCAGGATGTTGATCTCGTTCTTCGGGACGACCGTCTCCACGGCGTACCCGTTGCGGCGGTACAGCTCGTTGACGGTCGGCGTCTTCATGGCCGGCAGCTTGGCGATGACCGCGTCGAGGTCGTCGGTCGACACGTTGAGCTTCACCAGCACCTTGCCGCGGGCCTCGAGCACACCCTGCAGGAGGGTCATGATCTGCTCCATCGTGTGGCGCTTCTCGGGTACCTCGTACGTCGCGGGATTGGCGACGACCTCGGTGTAACTGTGGAGGATCGTGTCGATGACCTTGAGGCCGGCGGCTCGGAGGGCGTTGCCGGTCTCGGTGATCTCGACCACGCAGTCGACGATGTCGGGCACCTTGGCCTCGGTCGCGCCGTAGCTCAGGCGAACGTCGGCTTCGATGCCGTTCTGCTCGAAGAAGCGCCGGGTGATCTCGGGGTACTCGGTCGAGACCTTCACGCCGTGGGGCAGGTCGGCGACCTTCTCCCATTCGGCATCGCCCGCCACGGCAACCACCATCTTGATGGGGTTGGTCGTTGCCTTCGAGTAGCCCATCTCGCCGAGCGAGACGACGTTCGACGACGTCTCCTCGACCCAGTCCCGGCCGCACACACCCAGGTCGAACAGGCCATCGGCGACGTAGACGGGGATCTCCTGGGGGCGCAGGATGCGCACGCTGGCGATGCGGGGATCGGCGATCGTGGCCTTGTAGGTGACCGCGGAGTTGCGGTGGATGCCGAGGTCAGCGTCGGAGAAGAGTTGGAAGGTCGCCTTCTCGAGCGATCCCTTGGGCAGCACCAGGTTCAACATGGGCGCAACGGTAGTGCGGGGGGTGTCGCCGGGGCACATGGATACCCACTACGACGTGCAGCGAACGCCCACCGCGATGAGAATCGGCTGCGTACGTCGTCTGCCCTCCCGGACCCGCATCTCAGAGGAGCACACTGTGACCATTCGCCAACATCCTGCCGCCGGAGCACCGGTCTGGATCGACCTCATGACGTCGGACCGCGACGCCAGCGTCGCGTTCTACACCGAACTCTTCGGGTGGACGGCCGACGAGCCGAATCCCGAGCTGGGCGGCTACGCGAACTTCCGGCTCGACGGTGAGACCGTCGCCGGGATCATGACCTCCCAACCCGGCATGCCCGATTCGTGGAACGTGCACCTGGCGGTCGCCGACGCCGCCGCGACCATCGCCGCGGCCAAGGCCGCAGGAGCCGAGGTCCTGGTCGAAGCCATGCCCGTCGCCGACCTCGGCGTCATGGGCATGGTGCTCGACCCCGGCGGCTCGGCCATCGGCCTGTGGCAGCCGGGTACCCATCGCGGCGCCGTGGTCGCGACCACGGGTGCCGCATGCCACTTCGAACTGCACACCGACGCCTACGACGCGGTGCTCCCCTTCTATCGCGACGTGTTCGGATGGACGCTCACACCACAAGCCGACACGCCCGGCTTCCGGTACACGCTGTACGAGCTGGGTGACGGCGAGAACGCCGGGGTGATGGATGCGACGGTCTTCCCCGACGACGCTCCCCGTGGCTGGACGGTGTACCTGGCCGTCGACGACGTGCAGGCAGCGCTCGACCGCGTCGTCGAACTGGGCGGGAGTGTGTCCATCCCGGCCGAGACGACGCCCTACGGCGTGCTCGCCGAGGCGCTCGACCCGATGGGCGCCCGCTTCAAGCTCCGCGCCGACTGAGACACGTCCATCACACGACCGGCCGCCACCGGGTCGGGCCTAGCCTGACCCGGTGCCCGCCATCGTGATCACCGACGCCGCCGACCCGAGGGTCGCCGATTTCCGGCGCCTCAACGACGCGGCGTTCCGGCGCACCGTCGAGGCGGCCGGCCCGTTCCACAAGGGCATCTTCGTCGTCGAGGGGTGGCTGGGGCTCGAACGGCTGGTGCCGTCGCGCTACCCGATCAGGGCCGTGTTGGTCGACGCCGCGAAGCTCGAGCGTGCCGAGGAGGTGCTCGGGCAGAGCCCCGCTCCCCTGCTCGTCGCAGACCGGGCCGCGCTCGACGAGATCGTCGGGTTCCCACTCCACCGGGGTGTCGTCGCAGTGGCCGACCGGGGATTGCCGGTCCTGTCATCGACCGTCATCGGCCGCGGTCGCCGAATCGTCGTCGCCGAAGGTGTCAACGACGCCGAGAACCTCGGTTCGATCATCCGCAACGCCGTGGCGCTCGGGGGCGACGGCCTGTTGCTCGACCCGACGTCATGTGACCCCTTGACCCGACGAACGGTGCGAGTGTCAGTGGGCCACGCCTTGTCGCTGCCGTTCGCCCGCTTGGCGTGGCCCGACGGGCTCGCAACGCTCCGGGGAGTCCGGGGTGACGACCGTTGCCCTGACGCCGCGGGCCGACGCGGTCCCGATCGACGAGGTCCCGTTGCAGCCCGATCAGCGCGTCGCAATCGTCGTCGGTGCCGAGGGCCCCGGGCTGACCGACGCCGCGATCGATGCCTGCGACATCGCCGCCCGAATCCCGATGGCACGTGGCGTCGACTCGCTCAACGTCGCTGCGGCGACGGCGATCGCCGCTCACCGCTTGTTCTCGTCCGCTCCCGGCTGAGCCTGGATTCGGCCTCGGGTCAGTGATGGTGGTGATCGTGCCCGTCGTGATCGTGATCGTGATCGTGATCGTGCCCGTCGTGATCGTGATCGTGATCGTCGGCGGGCACGTAGCGGCGGGCCAGGAGCGCCATCTCCACGGCGGTGTGGGCGCCCTCCTCGCCGACGTTGTGGCCGCCCGGGCCCTCGGATCGATCCTCGGCCTGTTGACGGTTCTCGGTGGTCAGGACCCCGAAGATGACCGGCACACCGGTGGCGAGACCGACGTCCTGCAATCCACGGGCGCACTCGCCGGCGACGAAGTCGTAGTGGCTCGTGTCACCACGGATGACACACCCGAGGCCGATCACGGCGTCGAACTCGCCGGAGTGGATCATGGCCATCGACGCGAACGGCACCTCGAACGCACCGGGCACCCATTCGACGACGACGTCCTCGTCGGCAACCTGACACGCAGCGAGCCCACGCACGACGCCGTCGAGGAGACGCTCCGTGATCACCGCGTTGAAACGACCGCACACGACCGCCACACGAAGACCTGCGCCGTCGAGGGTCGGTGCCTCGCGGCCGTCGAGCTTCTGATCGACACCCATCAGTTGCCTCCTTCGATCGTTTGACTACCTGTTGAGCGGAGGTCACGGAGCACCGACACCACCTCGACGGCGGATCGAGCGATCTCGACGCCCTTGCCCTTGAGGTGCTCGGCGAAGAAGGCATGGTCGCCGGCGTCGTTCTCGTCGAATCGTTGGGGCGTCAGCACCGCCGAGAGCACCGGAACACCGGTCTCGGTGGACACGGCGACGAAGCCCGTCAGGATCGCTTGCGCCACGAACTCGTGGCGATAGATGCCACCGTCGACCACGAAGCCGAACGCGAGCACCGCGTCGTAATCGCCCGACGTCGCGAGCACCTTCGCGACCAAGGGGAGCTCGAGGCTCCCGGGGACCGTGATCAAGCTGATCGCGTCCTCGGCGATGCCCGCCGACACCAGATGCGCGTGGCAGGCAGTCGTCGCGACATTGACGAGATCGCTGTGCCACTGCGCAGCGATCATCGCGATGCGGACGTCGGTGCCGGCCATCAATCGACGCCTTCGATCAGGTGACCCATCTGTTCCTTCTTGGTCCGGAGGTAGCCGATGTTCTCGGCGTTGGGGACGGTCGGGATGGAGACTCGGCCGGTGATCTCGAGGCCGAACCCGTCGAGGCCGCCGAACTTGGAGGGGTTGTTGGTGATGAGGCGCATCGTGGTGATGCCGAGGTCGTTGAGGATCTGAGCACCGATGCCGTATTCGCGGGAGTCGACCGGCAGGCCGAGCGCCACGTTGGCCTCGATGGTGTCCATGCCCTGCTCCTGCAGGTTGTACGCCCGGATCTTGTGGCCGATGCCGATGCCACGGCCCTCGTGGCCCCGGAGGTAGACGAGGGCACCCATGCCCTCCTCGGAGATGCGGGCCATGGCGCCGTCGAGCTGGGTGCCGCAGTCACAGCGCATCGAGCCGAACACGTCGCCGGTGAGGCACTCCGAGTGCACTCGGACCATCACGTCGGTCTCGCCGGCGACCGCACCCTTGACCATCGCGACGTGCTGCTCACCGTCGAGCAGCGATTCGTACACGTAGCAGGTGAAGTCGCCCCAGAGGGTGGGGATTCGTGCCTCGGCAACACGTCGCACCAGCTTCTCGGTCTGTCGTCGGTACTTGACCATCTGGGCGATCGAGATCATCAGGAGGTTGTGCTCCTTGCAGAACTCGACGAGGTCGGGAACACGCGCCATCGTGCCGTCGTCGTTCACGATCTCACAGAGCACACCCGCCGGGTAACACCCGGCCAAGCGGGCCAGGTCGACCGCGGCCTCGGTGTGGCCGGCCCGCTTGAGCACGCCGCCCTCGGCGTACCGCAGGGGGAAGATGTGGCCGGGGCGGGCGAGGTCGCCGGGGCGCGTGGCCGGATCGCACAGGGCCTTGATGGTCGCCGAACGGTCGGCGGCGGAGATCCCCGTCGAGGTGCCGTGACGAAGGTCGACGGTGTGCATGAACGCCGTGCGCTGCGCCTCGGTGTTGTCGTGGACCATCAGCGGGATGTCGAGCTCCTCGAGGCGATCGCTCGTGAGCGGGGCGCAGATCACGCCCGACGTGTGGCGGACGAAGAACGTGATCGCCTCGGGCGTCGCGTGCTCGGCCGCCATGATGAGGTCGCCCTCGTTCTCGCGGTCCTCGTCGTCGACGACGACGACGATCTCACCGCGACCGATCGCCGCGACGGCGTCGGGGATCGTGGCGAAGATGCCCGAGGACTCTCGGGATGCTGACTCGGTCATGACTGGTTCCCTTCAGGGCTCTCGGTTGGCTTCCCGTCGGGAAGGTGTGCAGCGAGGAGCCGCTCGACGTATTTGGCGGTCACATCGACCTCGAGGTTGACGGCGTCGCCGACCTTGCGCACCCCGAGCGTCGTGACGTCGGCCGTGTGCGGGATGAGCGCGACGGTGAAGCCGTCGTCGAGGGCGTCGACCACGGTCAGGCTGACACCGTCGACGGTGATCGAACCCTTCTCGACGACGTACCGGGTGAGCGCCGGGTCCATACGGACCGCGAGATCGGGGGCGGGCGCCGTGACGGTGCCGACCGCGTCGACGTGGCCCTGCACGAGGTGACCGCCGAGGCGATCCATGAGCCGGACCGGACGCTCGAGATTGACCGGATCGCCGGGGGCGAGGTCGCCGAGGCTGGTGCGGGAGTAGGTCTCGTCGGAGACGTCCGCCTCCCACCAGCCCGCAGCGCCGTCGACGGGCGGCTCCCAGGCCACCACGGTCAGGCAACAGCCATTGACCGCGGTCGAGTCGCCGAGTTGCACACCGTCGAGGACGGTGGTCGCCGCGATGCGCAACTTGGCACCCTCACGGGACACGACCGTGCCCAGTTCTTCCACGATGCCCGTGAACATCAGGCATTCCTTCCCGCCACAGGGACGGCGTCGTACGCGCCCGGGCTCAGCTCGATTCGCAGGTCGCCGCCGACCCGTTCGACGGTCTCGAAACGGCCCCGCCACACGTCGTCGATGGAGTACGCCCCGAACCCGGTGAACAGGCCACGGGCATCGCCGCCGCCGAACAGCGCAGGAGCCACGTAGATGACGTACCGGTCGACCAGCCCGGCACGGTGGAAGTCGCCGGCGACCTGGGCGCCACCCTCGACGAGCACCTGGAGCACCCCGTCGGCACCCAACTCGTCCAAGATGTCGGGCAGTTGACCCTTCATCTCCCGGCACGGTTGGACCTGGGCCGTCGCAGGCGCGGTGCCGAGCACGACCCGGATCGGGTCGACCGATCCGCTCTCGGGCAGCACCGGCGGGTGGTAGTCGCGCACCGTGAGCGACGGATCGTCGCGGCGAACGGTGCCGGCGCCGATGACGATCGCGTCGGACTCGGCGCGGAGACGATGGCCGTCGGCGCGGGCGGGAGCGCCGGTGATCCACTGGCTGGAGCCGTCCGGGGCTGCAGTGGCGCCGTCCATGGAGGCCGCCAACTTCAACACGACCCAGGGACGGCCCGTGGTGCGGTGCTTGATGTAGGGCGCCAGCTGCTGACGAACGCGGTCTTCGTAGAGGCCGACGTCGACGGTGATGCCGGCGGCGCGCAGCTTCGCGATGCCGTTGCCGTTGACCCGTTCGTCGGGATCGGCGAGCGCGACCACCACACGGGCAACGCCGGCTTCGATCAGGGCGTCGGCGCACGGTGCCGTGCGACCGGTGTGCGAGCAGGGCTCGAGCGTGACGTAGACCGTCGCGCCCTGCGCCGCCTCGCCCGCCGCCACGAGCGCGACGATCTCGGCGTGTTCGCGGCCCACCTCGCGGGTGGCCCCCTCGGAGATGGAACCGTCGGCCGCCCTCACGACCGCGCCGACCCACGGGTTCGGCGACGTGGCGCAGCGCACCTGCGCCGCCGCGGCGATCGCCCGGGTCATGCACTCGCGGTCGAGGGCGTTGAAGGTCTCAGACATGGCGTTCCTACCGTATCACTGCCCTGGTCGCAATCCTATCGGCCGTTGAGAATTCGACCACGGCCGTCTCTTGGAGCGCTGCAACGCCCGCTGGGGGCGCCGTGGCGCTCGAAGGGTCAGCCGACGGGGTGCTCGTCGTTGGCGCCGCCCATGAGGCGGATGGCGTGGGGAATGACGTCGAGGACGGCGTCGAGCATTTCGATCGACCCGCTCGTCGAGCCGGGCACGTTGAGGATGAGCGCACGACCCCGCGTGCCGGCGACGCCGCGGGACAGACGGCCGAGCGGGTTCACCGAGCGCATCGCCTCGGAGAGGCCGTAGGCACGACGATCGAGGATGCGGACGGTGCCCTCCGGTGTCATGTCGCGGGGGCTGAACCCGGTGCCGCCGGTGCTCACGATGAGGCCGAGGAAGTTGTAGGCCATGTGAGCGAGCGCGTGGGCCACGGTCTCGGAGCCGTCGGCGCACACGCGGTGCTCCACGATGCGGAACCCGGCGGCGGTCAGGTGCTCGCCGATCGCCACGCCACTCTTGTCTTCGCGGGTGCCGGCCATGACGCCGTCGGACACGGTGAGGATCTTGGCCTTCAGCGGCTTGCCGTCAGGGGACTGGGCGGACTCGTGATCGTGCGGCGACATGGCGACCAGCTTAGAACGGCCTCGCAACGAGTCCCGCCGACAGGTCGCCAGCGCCGGACGCTCGCCCAAGGCACCAGAGCGCAGCCACGGCGAGCTTCAGGACAGCGGCCGGCGCCAGGTGAACAGTGCCATGCCGTCGCTGTCGTCCGCCTGCGGCAGCAACAGCGCGCCACTCCCCCACGGGATCCACGGATCCTCCGGTGGGGCCACGGCCTCGAACCCCGGGTGGGTGTCCGCGAACCGCTCGGCCACCTCGATCGTCTCGGAACGGGTGAGGGTGCACACGCTGTACGCGAGCAGGCCGCCGGGTGCGACGAGCTCGGCCGACGCATCGAGAATCGCTGACTGGATCACGGACAGCTCGTCGACATCGTTCGCCGTGATGCGCCAGCGGGCGTCGGGCCGACGGCGGAGCACCCCGAGACCTGAGCACGGCGCGTCGACGAGCACGATGTCGGCAACACCGGCACGAAGGGGCGCGTGGCGGGCATCGGCGACGAGCGGCCAGACAGCGCCGGAGTCGGGGCGATCGGCGGCGGTACGACGGGCGTTGCCCGCCACGAGACGCACCCGCTTGGGGCGAAGGTCGGCCGCGACCACGTGGGCGCCGGCGCCGGCCAGCGCAGTCGCCTTGCCGCCGGGAGCGGCGCACACGTCGACGACCAGGTCACCGGCCTCGGCTCCGAGAGCAGCAGCGACCCGTTCCGAGGATCGGTCCTGGGTGTAGCCGTCGTCGCGAACGTTGACCTCGGGCGCCCGGTTCATGGTCTCGAGGGCGTCGGCGGCCGCCTCGTCACCGAGGTCGGCGCGGAACCGCTCGACGATCCAATCGGGATAGCTGAGTCGGGTTGCGTCGTCGGGCCAGTTCACCGGGGCCTTGGCGACCTTGCGGAGCACTGCGTTGATGAGGCCCCGGAACCGCTTGGGAGCGACGTCGACGGTGGCCGACACGGCAGCGTGATCAGGAATGTCGGTGAACCGCAGCTGATACGCACCCAGCCGGAGTGCGGCCCTGGCGGCCGGCGGGGGGTCGTTCACGAGGAACCGGTCGACGAGGTAGTCGAGCGATCGGCGACGGCGGATCGTGCCGTACACGAGCTCGGTGACGAGTCGACGGTCGCGGTCGTCGAGGCCGGACTTCTCGAGGAGCGGCCCGAGCCTGAGGTTGGCGTAGGCGCCGTCGGCCTCGATCTCGACGAGGGCCGCCAGCGCCACCGAGCGGCTCGTGACCGGCGTCGCCGGCACCGGGGCGCTCACGAGAGCCCACCGCGTAGATCGACCGGTGTGCCGCGCAGCCAGTCCTCGTAGGCCATCGGTCGTTTGCCTTCGGGCTGCACCTCGGTGATCCGCAGCGAACCGTCGGCATCGAGGTGGCCTGCAAGCACCTTCAACCGTTTTGCGGTTTCGCCCTCGCCGAGCATCGTCCAGGCGTTGCCGAGGCGGATGACCGCAAGCTGCTGCTCAGCCGACGCCGTCAGGTCGACGCGCCGGTCATCGGCGGTGAGCTTGGCGGCGTAGGTGACCTCGCCGACCTGCGGTTCGGGGGCGATGAGCCGATCACCGTCGAACGCCGTCGGCAGCCAATCGACGAGCAGTTGGGAGCCGGTGACGCTCAACTCGTCCCACAACTCGGTGAGCCTCTTGGTACCGACCGGGGTCGTCGCCCGGGCGTACACACCGCCGGTGTCGAGGCCCTCCTCGACCGCCATCACACACACGCCGGTCTCGGCGTCGCCCGCCAGAATGGCGCGTTCGACCGGGGCCGCCCCCCGCCAGCGGGGCAGGAGCGAGAAGTGCAGGTTGACCATCGGCACGTGCGCCAACAGGTGCGGACGCAGGATCTTGCCGAACGCGACCACCACGCCCAGCGACGCGTCGCTGCTGAGCACCGCGTCCGCGTCGTGTTCGACCCGGAGCCCCAGCTCGAGCGCTGCCGCCTTCACCGGCGACGGGCTGGTCTCGGTGCCCCGCCCGCGACGGACGTCGGGGCCCGTCACGACCACGTCGATCTCGTGACCGGCCGCGTGGAGCGCCCGGAGCGGGGTGACGGCGATCGCTGGCGTGCCGAGGAAGACGAGCTTCACTTGGCGCCGAGGCCGAAGAACCGCTTCTTCGGCGCTTCGGTGCGCAGGCTCGGGCTGCGGAGCGCCTCGAGATCGGCCGCCTCGTTCGCCTTGCGCATCTGCAGCTCGCGGACGTGCTTCTTGGCCGCCTTGGCCTGGTCGTCGTCGAGATGGTCGAGCAGCAGCACACCGTCGAGGTGGTCGAGTTCGTGCTGGACCAGACGAGCCAACAGCTCGTCGGCCTCGAAGCTGACCTCGTTGCCGTCGAGGTCGCGCCCGGTGACCTCGATCTCCTTGGGCCGGGTGATCTCGAAGTACTGGCCGGGGACCGACAAGCAGCCCTCCTCGTAGGTCCACTCGCCGTCGGAGCCGGTGATGACCGGGTTGATCAGCACCTGCTGGCCACCGCGGTCGTCGCCGAGGTCGTAGACGAAGAAGCGTTCCTTGACGCCCACCTGGGGCGCGGCCAGACCGATGCCGGGAGCGGCGTACATGGCCTCGAACATGCCCTGCACGAGGTCGTGCATCTTGCCGTCGATGTCGGTCATCTCCGGCGTCTTCTGGCGCAGCACGGGGTCACCGACGATGCGGATCGCGTACGGGGAGGTGACCGGGGACATGGGTGTCAGTGTACTTCGCGGCACCCCAGCGGGGACCACCGGCACCAGCCGCTACGGTGCCGGTGTGCCGAACGACCAGTACTTCACGGCCGCGCCGTCGTCCGCGTCGCAGCGCCGCGAGGTCCGCCTCGACCTCGACGACCTGTCGCTCGTGTTGACGACCGATCGTGGGGTGTTCTCCATGGAACGGGTCGATCCCGGCACCCGGGTCCTGTTGGCGGAGGCTCCCCGCCCCACGCCCTCGATGCTCCACCTCGCCGACGTGGGGTGCGGCTACGGGCCGGTGGCGCTGGTCCTCGCCCATCGAGCGCCCCAGGCGACGGTGTGGGCGATCGACACCAACGAGCGAGCTCGGGAGCTGTGCGCGCTCAACGCCGAGCGGGCCGGCCTCACGAACATCCGGGTCGTCGCGCCCGACGAGGTGCCCGATGACGTCGTGTTCGACGGCATCTGGTCGAACCCGCCGATCCGCATCGGCAAGGCCCAGCTGCACGACCTGCTCACCCAGTGGCTGGGCGCACTCGCCCCCGGTGGCACGGCGTGGCTGGTGGTGCAGAAGCACCTGGGTGCCGACTCGCTCGCCCGTTGGCTCGACGAGGCCGGCTGGCCCACGACACGCCTGGCGTCGCGCCAGGCCTACCGAGTCCTGGAGGTGGGGGCCAGTGGCCACGAATCTGAGCTCGACTGAGCTGAAGCGGTTGCACCGGGAATGGCGCCGCCGCACCCCCGCCCGTCTGTCGATCGGGCTCGACGGGGTGCAGGGGCCGTTCAACGTCGGCGCCATCATCCGCTCCGCGGCCGCCTACAAGTCGGAGTACCTGTGGCTCACCGAGACCGCGACCGGCCCCGACAACAGCAAGGTCGACAAGACCGCGCTGGGAACGGCCCGGTACCTGACGACGAATCGAGTCGCCGACGCCACCGCGATCGCCGATGCCGCTCGCTCCGCCGGATACCGCGTCGTCGGCGTCGAGCTCGCCGCCGGTGCGGTGCCGATGCACGAGCTCGACCTCCGGGGCGACGTGTGCCTCGTCGTCGGCCACGAGGACCGAGGCCTCTCCAAGGCCGGCCTGGCAGCGTGCGACGCGTTCGGGTTCCTGCCCCAGCTCGGCAGCGTCGGTTCGCTCAACGTCGCGACGGCCGCCTCGATCGCGATGTACGAGTGGGCTCGCCAACAGTGGACACGGCCAAGCTGACCTGACCTCGCTCGTTCTGTCCTGCAGAACGGCCCCCACAGAGGCGGTTCTGCAGGACAGAACCGGTGCGAACCTGCGCTCAGGTTGGCAGGCGGGCCGGGTCGACCTGGAGTCGGAGGCGGCCGGGCGGGCGCTTCACCGCGTTGAGGGCGTCGAGCAGGGCCCGACGGTCGTCGGCTCGCACCAACCACTGGCCCTCGTCGCGCTGGTCGAGCAGCGCTCCGGGCACGTCAGCGAGCCGAGGCGAGAGCACCTCGACGAACGCCGGTGCGGCCTCGCCACCGATCGCCGCCACCGTCGCGAACGGCGGAAGCTGCAAGAGCTCACGGCGCTCGGCCTCCGAGCTCGAGACGGCGCTCGGGTCGCCGATGGTCGCCGCCCGCAGCACCTCGTGGTCGGGCTGACGCGTCTGCACCAGCACGGAGCCCTCACGGCCGCGTACGAGGCGGGATGCTCGGGCCAGCAGGGTCATCGCCTGCTCGACCGCCCGGTAGCGGGGCGCCCCCAGCTCCTGGTCGAACTCGAGGAACGCCACCACGTCGGCCGCTGCAACCCGCTGCAGCGCCGCCTCCGTGCCGACCACCACCCGGGCTCGGCGACCCGTCGCCGTCGAGGTCGCCTTGGCCCCGGCGATCTCGTCGACCGGTTCTCGCAGGAGTGTCTCGAGCTGCTCCCGCGCCTTCGTGACGCCGATGCGGATCGGGCGGAACACGGTCGCCGCGCAGTGGTCGCAGATCGTCGGTCGTTCCAACTCACATCGGGGACACCGCAACACCCCCTCGTCGTCCTGCCGCACGGCCGCCTCGCAGCGTTCGCACGCAGCGAGCGTGCCGCACTTGAGGCAACCGAGCATCTGGGCGCGGCCGGTCCGGTTGAGCACACAGACGACCCGACGATCGGACTGGAGCGCCCGCACCAGCGCCTCGGAGTACAAGCCCGAGCGGACGATGTCGTCGTCTCGACGGTCGATCACCTCGAGCCGAGCCCAACCGGCGCGCTCGCGGGCCCGATCGATCGTCGTCACGGGCCCGGCGAGGGCGATCGCCTCCAGGCTCGGGGTCGGCGAGACGAGCACCACCGGCACCCCCGCCCGCCGGGCACGCTCGACCGCGACGTCGCGGGCGTGCCACGTCGGCGAGCCCTCGTTCTGCAGCGTCTCGTCGTGTTCGTCGACGACGACGATTGCCCCCAACCCCGCGACCGGGGCGAACGCTGCCGTGCGTGTGCCGATCACCGAGCATCCGGCGGCACCGCGCGCCCAGCCGTCGGGGTGCACCGCAGTCGTGATGCCGGCACGCCGCATCCCCTCGGCCAGCGACTTCACCGTGGCGAACGTCGGCGCGACCACGAGCACGTTGCCGTGAGCGGCAGCGGCGCGGATCACCTCGAGCGGCGACGACGCCGGCGGAAGGCGGATCAGCGATGCCGGGCGGTCGAACAACGAGGCGACCCGGGGGCCGACCCGCAGCGTGGCCTCCGGCCCGGGCGCCGAGGCCGGTCGGGGCAGGCTCGCCACCATCGTCGGCGGCGACGCGGCGCCGAGGAAGGTGGGCAACCGGCCGACCCACCGCCACGCCGCCCAACGGCACAGCTCGATGACGTCGGCGGGCGGGCCCAGGCCCGACACCTTGGTCACGGCGCGGAGCTCGACGCCGTCGGGTGTGTCGACATCGACATCGACGATCCAGGCGGCGACCTGTCGGCCGTGCAACGGCACGCGCACCATGGCCCCGATGAGCAATTCAGCGCCGGCGAAGCCGG
Organism: Microthrixaceae bacterium; assembly: GCA_037045585.1. Lineage (GTDB taxonomy): Bacteria > Actinomycetota > Acidimicrobiia > Acidimicrobiales > Microtrichaceae > SSF14. Next base: position 177,611 of record JBAOIR010000036.1, on the reverse strand, counting down.
CTCCGTCACGGGCGGCGTGGGTGGGTGACGCGGCGATCCCCGACCGGCTGAGCAGCCGATCGGGGACCACGTAGTCGAACTCCCGATGTATCGAGGCGACGTCGCAGACGACGCGCACCGTTCGGCCCGACGGCGGCTCCGAGGGCGACTGCGCCCGGGGCGTGCCGACGTCGAAGAGCCGGGCGGGACCGGCCTCGGGGCTAGAGCCCAAGCGCCGACTTGAGGGCGTCGACCCGGTTGGTCAGCTCCCAGGTGAAGCCGTCGCCCGAACGACCGAAGTGGCCGTAGGCGGCGGTCGGCTGGAACACGGGCCGGCGAAGGTCGAGGTCGCGGATGATGGCGGCCGGGCGGAGGTCGAAGACCTCCTTGACGGCGTCGGTCAGCTTGCCCCCGTCGACGGTGGCGGTGCCGAACGTCTCGACGAGGATCGACACGGGGCGGGCCATGCCGATGGCGTACGCCACCTGCACCTCGCAGCGCTTCGCAGCGCCCGACGCCACCACGTTCTTCGCGACCCAGCGGGCGGCGTAGGCGGCCGAGCGGTCGACCTTGGACGGGTCCTTGCCCGAGAACGCACCACCGCCGTGACGGGCCATGCCGCCGTAGGTGTCGACGATGATCTTGCGGCCGGTGAGGCCGCAGTCGCCCACGGGGCCACCGATCACGAACTTGCCCGTCGGGTTGACGAAGACCTCGTAGTCGTCGTCGGCGAACTCGGCGGGGATGACCGGACGGATCACGTTCTCGATCAGATCGGGGCGGATCTCGGTGTCACGGTCGACGCCGTCGTTGTGCTGGGTCGAGATGAGCACCGTCTTGAGGCGGACGGGGCGGTTGTCCTCGTATTCGAAGGTGACCTGGGTCTTGCCGTCGGGGCGAAGGTACGGCACCACGCCGGACTTGCGGACCTCGCTGAGGCGCTCCGACAGGCGGTGGGCAACGTGGATCGGGAGCGGCATCAGGGCGTCGGTCTCGTCGGACGCGTAGCCGAACATCATTCCCTGGTCGCCGGCGCCCTGCTTGTCGAGCTGATCGTCCTCACCGGCGGTACCGGCCCGGACCTCTTCGGAGTCGTCGACGCCCTGGGCGATGTCGGCCGACTGCTCATCGAGCGCCACCATGACGCCGCACGTGTTGCCGTCGTATCCGAACGACTCACGGTCGTAGCCGATCCCGTTGATCGTCTTGCGGGCGATCGAGGGGATGTCGACGTAGGCCGACGTCGTGATCTCGCCGGCGACGACGCACAGGCCGGTGGTGACCATGGTCTCGCAGGCCACCCGGCTGTTGGGGTCCTGCTCGAGGATGGCGTCGAGGATGGCATCGGAGATCTGGTCCGCCATCTTGTCGGGGTGCCCCTCGGTGACCGATTCCGAGGTGAACGTCCAGTTCGTCATGGTCTTTTCCTGCTTTGTTCTCGCGAGTAGGTCTCGTCGGTGACTTGGGAAGCCGTCGGCTTCGCCGACAAACCGACACTGTCTTGTTGGGTCGCCTCGCCTGCGGCTCGGCTCTGGTCTTGGCTGTGTTGGGAGCGGCGACGGGGCGGCGGTTCAGGACCGGCGCTCGTCGACGATCAGATCGAGAATCTCGCGGGCAACCGCCCGCTTACTGGTGAGGCCGACCTCGTGACGACGCCCGGAGGCGCACAGGATCGTCACGGAGTTGGTCTCGTGTTCGAAACCGACTCCCGGCGCGGCAACATCGTTCGCGACGATGAGGTCCGCACCTTTGCGGGTCAGCTTCCCGAGGGCGTTGGCCTCGACGTCGAACGTCTCCGCCGCGAACCCCACGATCGTCTGCCCCGGCGTCTTGCTGGCTCCGAGCGCAGCGAGCGTATCAGCCGTCGGACGCAGCTCGACGATGGGAACACCGTCGGTCTTCTTGATCTTGTGCTCGGCGACGGTGACCGGGGTGAAGTCGGCCACGGCGGCAGCCATGACGACGATGTCGGCGGCCTCCGAACGGCTCAGCACGGCCTCGTGCATCTCGGCAGCGGTGGCGACCCCCACCCGCTGGACACCGGCAGGGACCGGGAGCGATGTCGTGGTGACGAGCGTGACGGTCGCACCGCGGGCGGCGGCTTCCTCGGCGAGGGCGTGGCCCTGACGGCCGGAGCTGCGGTTGCCGATGAACCGCACCGGATCGATGGGCTCGCGGGTGCCGCCGGCGGTGATCAGGACGGACAGACCGGCGAGGTCGGGGGGCGTGAGCACACGCTCGACCGCGGCGACGATGACCTCGGGCGCAGCGAGTCGGCCGGCACCCACGTCGCCGCCGGCGAGGCGGCCTTCCTCGGGGTCGACCACGATGACGCCGCGCGACCGCAGCGTCGAGACGTTGTCCTGCACCGAGGGGTGCTCCCACATCTCGGTGTGCATGGCCGGGCAGACGATGACCGGGGCCCGGGTGGCGATGAGGGTCGCCGTCAGCAGGTCATCGGATCGACCGCTCGCGTAGTCCGACAGCAGCCGAGCCGTCGCCGGGGCGACGACGATCAGGTCGGCGTTCTGGCCGAGACGGGTGTGCGGAATCGGGCTCGTCTCGTCCCACAGCGACGTCTGCACCTTCTCCGACGAGCGCGGAGAGCGTCGTCTCGCCGATGAAGTGCGCGGCACCCTCGGTCATGACCGGCGCAACGTGCGCGCCGGCGTCGACAAGCCGACGGATGACCTCGACTGCCTTGTACGCGGCGATGCCGCCGGACACCCCGACGACGATTCGACTGCCGGCGATCATCGTCAGGTCGTCGGAGAGCAGACGGCGAGGACGGTCAGTCGTCGGTCGACGCAGCGGCGGCCGCTGCAGCGGCAGCGTCGGCGGCGTCGGCCATCGCGGCCGCTTCGGCAGCGGCGAGCTCGGAGGCCTTCACCCCGACGATGGCATCGGCGGCGATCTCCTCGAACGCGATCGAGAGCGACTTGGAGGCGCTGGAGGTGACCTGCGGCGGAACGATGCGACCGAGGCCGTCGCCGAGCTGGCCGTAGTAGCTGTTGATCTGACGGGCACGCATCGAGGCGAGGGCCACCAGCGAGAACTTCGAGCCGGCGCGCTCGAGGAGACCCTCCACGCGGGGTTCCATCATCGTGTCGAAAGAATCAGCCATCTTCGGGGGTTCTCCGTGAATCGGTGTGGTCAGCGATGACCAACAGGGAGCGCGCCGACATGGCGCACAGCGATACAACGCTAGCAGGGCACCGCCGAATTCAGCGACCACCGACGGGGCGCAGGCGTACGCTCCCCCACATGGGATCGCTCTCATCCGACACGCAGGTCCACGGCGGCGGAGGCCGGTACTCGGCGACCCCGCTCGATGCCTGGCGCATCTGGGGCCCGATGGGCGGGTACGCAGCGTCGTTCGCGCTCCGTGCAGCAGCCGCCGAGGTCGGCGACCCGACGATGTCGCCCGCTTCGATGACCGTCCAGTTCTTCCAGCCGGCCGCCTTCGAACCGGTCGACATCGCGGTCGAGGTGCGGCGCGCGACCCGGCGCACTGCCGCCACGGCGGTTCGCATCACCCAGGAGGGCCGGGCGATCCTCGACGCCCAGGTCTGGTTCGCGGTTCCCGACGAGCTGGTCGTCCACGACCACGCCATCCGCCACACCGCCGGCGACCCCGACGATCATCCCGACATCGTCGACCTCACCGACGAGTCGGCGCCCTTCCCGTTCTGGGAGAACTTCGACCAGCGCGTCGTCTACTGGGACGACGACTGGACGCAACGAGTCGCCGGCTCCCCCGAGTGGTCGGGCTGGCTCCGGTTCCGCCCCGACGATCGCTTCGACGACCCCGTGGTCGAGGCCTGCCGGCTCCTGATCCTCGCTGACCTGCCCTCGTTCCCCGCCGCCGTTCGCGCCCACGACGGGTCCACCACCGGCAGTTGGGTCGCCCCGAACGTCGACCTCGCGGTGCAGTTCCACCACCTCGCCGATCTCGGGGACTGGCTGTTGTGCTCGGGCACCGCCCCTGTGGCCGCTCGCGGCCTCATCGGGTTCCGGTCCGAGGTCTGGACCCGCGACGGTCGTCTGGCCGCGAGCGGGTCGGGCCAGTTGATCACCCGGGCCGTCCCGGCGAGCTGACAGCGAACCTCGGGCCCACACCGCCAGGAACCGGCGGTGTGAGCCCGAAGCTGGGCCGAGTGCGCTCAGTGATCGACGGTGAAGATGACGGCTCGGCCGGCGTCGGCCGCCTTCTGCCACAGGCTGCGGGCAGCCTCGAAGTAGACCCAGGTGTACTTGAAGTCGTCGTCGGACAGATCGGCCCACGCGTACGTCTCGGGGTCGATGAGGTCGTACTGCGCGCGCAGCGTGTCGCTGTCGATGGCGGCGAGCGCAGCAGCGGTCGCCGCCACCTCGTCGGCGGGGGTGAAGGCCACGGTGCGGTCGTCCTCGGTGGTGAGCGTCCGTCTCCCGAAGATGGCCCGGCTCTCGGGCGCCTCGGACTCGTCGAGCGCCGCTCCGGCGACGCACATGTGGATCGTGTACCAGGCCTTGTCGGTCTCGGCGACGAAGTCCTTCTCCCACCGCTCCTGGATCGTGCCCTTGACGTACTTCACGACCTCGGCGTGGCCGTCGGCACCCAGCAGCGCGGCGACGTCTCCATCGCCGATTGCGAACAACACTCCACGTCCGGCCATCTGTGGTCCTCTCAGTCGGGTTCGGAACTGGCCCGAGCGGCACGACGCCGCTCGTCGACCAGCGCCGCGAGGTGGTCGACCGTATCGGACACCTCGTGGTTCACCACCAGCACCGAGTCGAGATCCTTCGCTGCGGCAGCCTCTTCGTCGGCTCGGGCGACGCGCTGCTTGACCCGTTCGGGCGTATCACCACGGTGGACGAGCCGCTCGCGCTGCACGTCACGGGACGGCGCTTCGAGGTAGATGCACAGAGCGTCGGGGAATTTCTCCTTGACCGCCTTGGCCCCGTAGACGTCGATCTCGAAGATGACGTCGTGGCCGTCGGGCGGTTCGGGCACGGGACTCCCCTGCCGGTAGTCGAGGAAATCGACCCACTCGAGGAACCCGCCGTCGTCGATGCGTCGCTGGAACTCGTCCCACGTGGCGAACACGTAGGCGTCCTCGGCTTCGCCGGGGCGACGCTCACGGGTCGTCCACGACCGGTTGACGTACAGCTTGGGATCGCGCTCACGCCACGCGGCAACGACCGTGCCCTTGCCGGCACCGCCGGGACCGGACACCACGATGATCATGCCCGCTCCCCCAACAGGACCGACCAGGCGGCCTCGGGGATGGCGCCGAGCTCGATGTCCTCGGGGACGCCGGCAGCCGCCATGAGCCGGCGCGACGCGAACCTTGCCGCCGACGGCGGGGATCGCCTCGAGCACGGGCAGGAGACGCAGCTCGGCCAGGCGATCCACCTCCCGCGCCGGGAGGACGTGGCGTTCACGTTCGAGTTCGGCGCGCACGTCCGCGAGCGAGAGGCCGGCGGAACAACGCCCGACGAAACGCTCCCGGAAGGCACGGGTGCGAGCCGCCCACTCGAGGGCGTCGTGGAGCACGACGGTGGTCACCCGATCGTGGAGGCGATGGCCGCAGCGGCGGCGACGGGATCGTCGGCCTGCGTCACGGCCCGGCCGATCACCAGGAGGTCGGCGCCGTTCGCGATGGCCTCCTGGGGCGTGGCGGCCCGGGCCTGGTCGTGGATCGGCGATCCGGCCGGCCGGATGCCGGGGACGACCCGCCGGAGACGCGGCGCCAGTTCCCGTGCGGTCTGCAGATCGCCGGCGGCGAGAATCAGACCGCCGCAGCCACCCTCGAGCGCCACTCGAACCCGGTTCGGAACGATGTGGGGCGGAGCGGAATCGTCGCTCGTCAGCACGGTGACGGCCAACGAGACGGGCACGTCGAGCCCGGCGGCCTCGGCGCCGTGGTACAGGCCCTCGACGCCGGCCTTGAGCATGTCGACGCCACCGGTGGCGTGCAGCGTGAGGTATTCCACCCCGAGCGCGCCGAGCACGCGGGTGGCGCGGTTCACCGTCGTCGGGATGTCGAAGAGCTTCAGGTCCAAGAAGACCTGGTAGCCGAGGTCACGGAGATCGGCGATCACGTCGGGGCCGGCGGCGCTGAACAGCTCGAGGCCGACCTTCGCCACGCCGAACCAGGGCCGCATCTGCACCGCGAGCCGGTGGGCCTCGACCATGTCGTCGGTGTCGAGCACCAACGCCAGTCGACGACGGACGTCCTCCGAAACCTCGCCTGCAATGTCAGCCATGTGCGCCTCCGCTGAGTTCTCGTACTCGATCGATCTTGTGGGCCTCGCACCAGGCCCGCAGGTCATCCAGCACGTGCCGGGGAGCTCGGGGATCTGCGAATGTGGCCGTTCCTACCTGACACGCCTGAGCACCGGCGAGCAGGAACTCGACGGCATCGGCCGCGGTCGCGACTCCACCCACCCCGATGATGGGGAGGTCGGGGTGAGCGACCCGGCAATCGTAGACAGCTCGCACCGCTACCGGATGGATGGCCGGACCGGAGACGCCCCCGCCCCCGGCGCCGCTGCCGAGGCGCGGCCGACGGGTCTCGGGATCGATCGACATGCCCAGCAGCGTATTGGTCAGGGTCACGGCCTCGGCGCCGGCAGCGGCGACCGCCCCGGCGACCTCAGCGGTGCGGTCGGTGTTGGGGCTGAGCTTGGCCCAAAGCGGCCGGTCGGCGACACCACACACCTCGATCACCTCGGCCGCGGTGTCGGGATCGTGGGCGAACAGGTGCCGGCCGCCGTCGAGGTTCGGACAGCTGAGGTTGACCTCCACCCCGATCACCGAGGCCGGCGCCTCGGCGAGCATTCGGGCGGCGCGGCGGTACTCGTCGACGGTCCGGCCCCAGATGGAGACCACGATGCGCTCGACGCCGATGCGGCGCAGCCTGGCGAGACCGTCGCCGAGCCAGGCGGCGACACCGGGCCCCTGGAGGCCGACGCTGTTGATCATCCCCGCCGGCGTCTGATGGATGCGGGGACCGGGGTTACCGCCCCACGGGTCGGCGGAGAGGGACTTCACGACGAAGGCGCCGAGTCCCGCGAGGTCGAGGTACGCCGACAGCTCCGTCGAGTGACCGGCCGTGCCCGACGCGACCATCACCGGGTTGGGCAGGGTGATCGACCCGACCGAGACCGACAGATCGACGCTCATGACCCGGGCGAGTGCCGAAGGCGGCTCGGCCCATGAGGACAGTTTCGTTTGTCGGCGAAGCCGACGGCCTCTGGAGTCACCGACGTGAGCGGACTCCACCGACTCACTTGTGCACTCCGGCGTGGTACTCCTGCAGGCTCCGCACGACCGGCTCGTGCGCCGCGGTGTCGGCGATGCCGTTGGCGGCCGCGAGCGCCGCTGCGGCCGTCGTGAGGAGTGGCACCCGGTGCAACCCGGCGGCGGAGCGGATGTACGCACCGTCGGAACGGGGCCCACGACCACGCGGCGAGTTCACCACGAGCTGGATCCGGTCGCTCGACAGCAGCTGCACGGCGTCGCTCCCGCCCTCGCCGAGCTTGTCGACGACCTGGCTCACCACAACGCCCGCCTCGGTGAAGAACGCTGCGGTGCCGGCGGTCGCGACGATCTCGAAACCGAGGTCGGCGAACCGCTGTGCCGCCCGCAGGCCGGTCGCCTTGTCGCGATCGGCCAACGACATGAACACACACCCCGTTGTCGGCATCCGGTCGCCCGCCGCGAGCTGCGACTTGGCGAACGCCAGCCCGAACGTCAGGTCGATGCCCATGACCTCGCCGGTCGAGCGCATCTCGGGACCGAGCACCGCATCGGCGTCGGGGAACCGGTTGAACGGCAGCACCGCCTCCTTGACCGAGATGTGGTCGCCGGTGACCGGCGGCTGCAACAACCCCTCGAGCCGAAGCTGCGCGAGCGATGCGCCACACATCACCCGCGACGCCACCTTCACGAGCGGGACCCCGGTCGCCTTGGCCACGAAGGGGACAGTGCGCGACGCCCGGGGATTCGCCTCGATGACGAAGACCTGGGCGGCGTCGGGAGTGTTGCCCGACCGCTTCACCGCGAACTGCACGTTGATGAGACCGTCGACCTCGAGCGACTCCGCGAGCCGTTTGGTGTAGTCCTCGATGACGGCGAGGGTGCCCGCACCCAACGTCATCGGCGGCAAGACACACGCCGAGTCACCGGAGTGCACGCCCGCCTCCTCGACGTGCTCCATGATCCCGCCGATCAACACCTCACCGGTCGAATCGCGGATGGCGTCGACGTCCACCTCGGTGGCGTCCTCGAGGAACCGGTCGATCAGCACCGGCCGGGAGGCGGACAGGCCGCCCTCACGCCCGAGTCCGCCGAGTCCGGCGAGGGTGGCCATCGCCGTGGCAAGGCCCTCGTCGTCGTACACGATCTCCATGGCCCGTCCACCGAGCACGTACGACGGCCGGACGAGGGCCGGGTACCCGATGCGGTCGGTGATCGCCTGGGCGCCGGCCAGGTCCGTGGCCGTACCACCGGCGGGCTGGGGGATCTCGAGCCGCGCACACAGCGCATTCCACCGGTCGCGGTCCTCGGCGAGGTCGATCGAGTCGGGGCTGGTGCCCAAGATCAGCTCACGGGGCAGCACGTCGGCGAGCTTGAGCGGGGTCTGGCCGCCGAGGCTGACGATCACGCCCGCCACCGGACCCGCCGCCTGCTCGGCCTCGATGACCGACATCACGTCCTCGAACGTCAACGGCTCGAAGTAGAGGCGGTCCGACGTGTCGTAGTCGGTCGAGACGGTCTCGGGGTTGCAGTTGACCATCACGGTCTCGAAGCCGGCATCGCGGAGGGCGAAGCTGGCGTGGACGCATCCGTAGTCGAACTCGATTCCCTGCCCGATGCGGTTGGGGCCCGAACCGAGGATGATCACCTTGGGACGGGCCGAGGGACGAACCTCGCTCTCGTCCTCCCACGTCGAGTAGTGGTACGGCGTGAGCGCAGCGAACTCGGCCGCGCACGTATCGACGGTCTTGTACGTGGGCAGGACTCCCGCCGCCACTCGCGCCGAGCGCACGTCGGCCTCCGGCTCGGACCACAGGTAGGCGAGCTGGGCGTCGGAGAAGCCGAGCTGCTTGGCCCGGCGCCACTCGCGCCGGTCGAGCTGCGCCGACGACCGACCCGTCAGGGCGGCCCGCTCCTCGGTGACGAGCGACATCTGGTCGAGGAACCACGGGTCGATCCGGCAGGCGTCGTAGACCCGCTCGATGCCGAGGCCCCGCCGGAGCGCCGCCTCGACACAGAAGATGCGGTCGGGGGTGGCGCGATCGGTCAGCGCCAGGAGCTCGTCGTCGGAGAACGCGTCCCACTCGGACTCGGCGGGATCGCAGTTGAGACCGAACCGGCCCTGCTCGAGCGAGCGCAGGGCCTTCTGCAGGGACTCGGGGAAGGTGCGGCCGATCGCCATCGCCTCGCCCACCGACTGCATCTGGGTGCCGAGCACCCCCGACGTGCCGGGGAACTTCTCGAAGGCCCACCGCGGCACCTTGGTGACCACGTAGTCGATGGCGGGCTCGAAGCTCGCCGGGGTCTGCTTCGTGATGTCGTTGGTGATCTCGTCGAGCGTGTACCCGACGGCCAGCCGCGCGGCGATCTTGGCGATCGGGAACCCGGTGGCCTTGGATGCCAGCGCCGAGCTGCGAGACACCCGGGGGTTCATCTCGATGACCACGAGGTCGCCGTCGACGGGGTTGACGGCGAACTGCACGTTCGAGCCGCCCGTCTCGACACCGACACGGCGGATGCAGGCGAACGCTGCGTCGCGCATCGTCTGGTACTCGACGTCGCTCAGCGTCTGCGCCGGCGCCACCGTGATGGAGTCACCCGTGTGGACGCCCATGGGGTCGACGTTCTCGATCGAACAGATGATCACGCAGTTGTCCTTGCGGTCGCGCATGACCTCGAGCTCGTACTCCTTCCACCCGGCGATGGAGCGCTCGATCAGGATCTCGCTGATCGGGCTCGCGTCGAGCCCGGCGGCGGCGACGAGCTCGAACTCCTCGGCCGTCGTGGCGATGCCGGTGCCCTTGCCGCCGAGGATGTACGCGGGACGGATGACCACGGGGAGGCCGATCCGGCCGACCACCTCGCGAGCGGCGTCCATGGTGTGGGCCGTGTCGGACTCGGGGACCTTGAGGCCGATCTCGATCATCGCCTGCTTGAAGACCTCACGGTTCTCCGCAGTCTCGATGGCCTCGGCGTTGGCGCCGATCATCTCGGGCGTGCCCTCGACCCCGATGAGGCCCTTGGCGAAGAGCTCCATCGCCAGGTTGAGCGCCGTCTGACCACCGAGGGTCGGCAGCACCGCGTCGGGGCGCTCCTTCTCGATGATGCGGGCCAACACGTCGACGTCGAGCGGCTCGATGTAGGTGGCGTCGGCGAAGTCGGGATCGGTCATGATCGTCGCCGGGTTGGAGTTGGCCAGGATGACCCGGTAGCCCTCCTCGCGGAGCACTCGGCACGCCTGCGTGCCCGAGTAGTCGAACTCGCACGCCTGGCCGATCACGATCGGTCCCGACCCGATGATCAGGATCGAGTGGAGGTCGTCACGACGGGGCATGGTTCTGGCTCCAGACAAGGAAAAAGCCCCCAGAGGGGGCTCGGGTCACAGCAGGTTCGGGGCAACACGTTTCGGCACTCACCGAGGTCGCACATTAACACGGGCGGCAGGTACGCCCGATCGCCATCGTCGCTGGGGGTCGCCACGAACGGCGCCGGTGCCACGCCGATCAGGAGGGCGTGCCCTCGACCGCGTCGGCCGCCGGGTCGCCCGCGACGCCGCCCGCGAGCGCGGACGCGTTCTCCCGGCCGCGGTCGGCCGACGCCGGCCGCCGGCTCTGGCGGCCGAGCTCCTGGGCGGCGACGAGCGCGTCGTCGGCGGCCTTGGAGAACGCGACACGCGCGTCCTCGAGGTCGGTGCGCTGGGTGGCCGCGGCGACGCGGGTCGTGGCCTTGTCCCAATGGAACTGGAACATCCCGATGTCGTACGCACCGTCGGCGATGAGCGCCGTCGCCAGCGCCTTCTCGTTGGGCTTCTTGATGTCCCACACGATGTGGAACAGCGAGAGGAACTTGAGCACGTAGAAGGTGACGTCGATCTCCCACCACTTGAACCCCTGGCGGCAGGAACTCTGGATGTGGTGGTGGTTGTTGTGCCAGCCCTCGCCCATCGTGAGGATCGCCACCAGCGGGTTGTTGCGGCTCGAGTCCTCGGTGGCGAACCGGCGCGAGCCCCACAGGTGCGCCATCGAGTTCACGAGGAAGGTGGTGTGCCACAACAGGACGGTCGACAGGAAGAAGCCGACGACGAGACCGCTCCACCCGCCCCACCACAGACACAGGAGCGCCAGCGCCCAGGGGCCGACGAAGTCGTGCTTGTTGATCCACCGGAGTTCGGGAACCTTGTTGAAGTCGGCAATGGCGTCGGTCGGCGTCTCGTCGCTCTGCGGGCAGATGATCCAGCCGATGTGGCTGAACATGACACCCTTGATCGGCGAGTGCGCGTCCTGGACGGTGTCGGTGAAACGATGGTGCAGGCGGTGGTGGCCGGCCCACCACAGCGGCCCCTTCTGGGTGGCCGTGGTGCCGCCGAATGCGAGCAGGAACTGGAACGCCCGGCTCGTCTTGTAGGACTTGTGGGCGAAGTACCGGTGGTACCCGCCCGTGATGAAGAACATGCGACCCCAGTAGGTCACGAGCAGGATCTGCCAGTCGTGCCACCCGATCCCGGTGAAGATGGCGAGGACCGGGATCAGGTGGACCAACAGGAACACACCGGATGCCACCGGATCGAGCTTCTCACCGGGCAAGCGGTTGGGATGCGAAATCATTGCCACAACCTACTGTCAAGATCGCGGTCGCCGCTCGTCACGCCGCGAGATTTCACCCAGCGGAAACGATCGATCAGGACCGGCGAGGTACCGGAGCGATCGCAGGAGCGAAGCGACGTACCGAGCGAAGGTGGCCTCCGCCGCTTACGACTGCGCGTCCATCAGTTCCGCGAAGCGGGCGAACAGATACCGCGAGTCGTGGGGACCGGGGCCGGCCTCGGGGTGGTACTGGATGCCGAACGCCGGCACGTCGGTGCACCGGAATCCGGCCAGGGTGTCGTCGTTGAGGTTCACGTGGGTGACCTCGACACCGTCGACCCCGTCGAGGTCGACGCAGTAGTTGTGGTTCTGGCTCGTGATCTCGACCTTGCCGGTCGCCAGCTCCTTGATCGGATGGTTGCCGCCGTGATGACCGAACGGCAGCTTGTGGGTGCGACCGCCGACGGCGGTGCCCAGCAACTGATGGCCCATGCAGATCCCGAAGATCGGCACCTCGCCCAGCAACGACTTGATCGTCTCGGGGAGGTAGGTGACCGCCGCAGGGTCGCCGGGACCGTTCGACAGGAACACCCCATCGGGATCGAGCGCCTTGATCTCCTCCGCCGACGTCGTGGCGGGGACCACGGTGACCCGGGAGATCTCACTCAGACACTCGAGGATCGTCGACTTGATGCCACAGTCGACTGCGACGACGTGACGGTCGGCCAGGCCGTCGACCGTGTAGGGCTCGGCGCAGGTGACCTCACTCACGAGATCACAGTCGTCGGTGCCGATCGCCGACTTGGCCGCAGCGGTCAACACCTCGACCGACGCGCTGCCGAACGCACCCGGCATGGCACCGCCGTCGCGGACGATACGGGTGAGTCGCCGGGTGTCGACCCCGCCGATCGCCGAGACACCGTGGCGACGCAGGTAGGTGTCGAGGCTCTCGCCGCTGCGCCAGCTGCTCTCGCGCCGGGCCATCTCCCGCAGCACGATGCCGCGGCAGTGGACCGTCGGCGCTTCGTCGTCGGCACGGTTGGTGCCGTAGTTGCCGAGGTGCGACGTCGTGAACGTGATGATCTGGCCGGCATAGGACGGATCGGAGATGACCTCCTGATAACCGCTCATGACCGTGTTGAACACGACCTCGCCGGTCACCACACCGTCGGAGGGTTCCGCCCCGAAGAGCTCACCCTCGAACACCTCGCCGTTCGCCAGCACCAAGGTGCCCGGACGAATGTCGTTCGTCATCTCACGCCTCTTTCTGTCCGTACCAACCTCACAGGACTGGTTTCACGGTCAGGCGCACAACCTACCAGAGGGCCCGGAACCCTCGATCCGCGAGCTGAAACCCGGCGCGCCAGGTCGTCCCGACGGGCGCTGACGAGCTTCCGGTCGCGCTGGCGGTACCAAAACGACCCGCGAGCGCGCCCGGAAGGAACGGGCACTGGCCCAGCGGGCGCCTGAGCGCCCGCCCGGGGCCGGTCAGACCTTCAGTTCGTCGTCGGCCGCGAGCGCCGCGGCCTCGAGGTCGATGTCCTCGCCGATGCCACCGTGACCGTGATCGGTCGGGCCCTCGACGTTGATCCGCGGGAGGATCTTGTCGAGCCACTTCGGGAGCCACCAGTTCTTCTCGCCGAGCAGCTCCATGGTGGCGGGCACCAACAGCATGCGGACGAGGGTGGCATCGAGGAGCACGGCGACGGCGAGGCCGAGGCCGAACATCTTGGTGATGCGGTTGTCCTCGAACATGAAGCTGCCGAACACCACGACCATGATCGCCGCAGCTGCAGTGATGACGCGAGCCGTGGCGGCGAGGCCGTCGGCAACGGAGTTCTTGGCGTCACCGGTGCGGTCGTACTCCTCCTTGACCCGCGAGAGCAGGAAGACCTCGTAGTCCATGGAGAGCCCGAACACGATGGCGAACATCATCATCGGCAGGAAGGGCTCGATGGGCGCCCCGGCGATGCCGAAGACACTGCCGAACCAGCCCCACTGGAAGATGGCGACGACGATGCCGTAGGCCGCGCCGATTGACAACATGTTCATGATCACGGCCTTGAGCGGCACGAGGAGCGACCGGAACACCGCCATCAGCAGGAGGAACGACAACGCCAGCACCACACCGAGGAACAACGGCATCCGCCCGGCGAGGAACGTGGTGAAGTCGGCGCTGACGGCGACATTGCCCGTGACGTGGACGTTGCCATCGAGACCCGAGCCTGCGACCGAATCGGGGATCGTGTCGGCCCGGAGATCCTTGATGAGCCGCTCGGTGGCACGATCCTGCGGGGACGTCGTGGGGATGACCCGGAAGAGGACGGCCTCGGCCTCGGCGAACTCCGCCGGCTGATAGCCGGGGTGGAAATTGTTGGGAATGGGACCGACGACCTTGTCGACACCGGCGGCCGCCCCCAGGTCAGCGGCGAGCTTCGTCACCGCTTCGGCATCGGCGGGACCGTTCAGGGACGCCGTCACGAGGAGCGGACCGTTGAAGCCGGGGCCGAAGCCGTCGGCCAACAGGTCGTAGGCCTTGCGGGTCGACGTGTCCTCGGGGTAGTTGCCGTCGTCGGAGCTGCCGAGGTGCAGGCTGAACAGCGGGAGCGCCAGCACGACGAGCACGACGGTGCCGCCGAGGACCGACACCCACGGGTGCGCCTGGATCGTGTGGCTCCAGCGGTAGGCGAAGGTCTCATTGGTGGGCTTGCGGGCCCGCTGACGCACGGTCGCCTTGAGCGGGGCGACCGCGAAGCCGAGGGCGAAGACGACCACGGCGATCGGAAGGCCGACGAGCAGCGCATCGATCTTCAGGCCGACACCGAGCAGCGCCACCGCCAGGAACCCGGCGGAGATCAGGCCACGCCAGCGGGTGACCTCGACACGGGGGCCGGCGAGACCGAGCAACGCCGGGAGCAGCGTGACCGAGGCGAGCATCGTGGCGGCCACCGTGATCGCCGCGCCGATGCCGAGGCCGGAGATGAACTTGAGGCCGATCAGCATCATGCCGAGCAGCGAGATCACGACGGTCATGCCGGCGAACACCACGGCGCGGCCGGCAGTGTCGAGCGCCGTGACCGTCGCCTCCTGCGGCGACAGGCCGGCGTGCAGGCCCTCGCGGTACCGGGTCACGATGAACAGCGCGTAGTCGATGCCGACGCCGAGGCCGATCATCGCACCGATGATCGTGGCCAGGTCGGGGATGGACGTGATGTGGGACACGAGCGCCACGACGCCGCCGCCGACACCGACACCGCCGAGGGCGACCGAGATGGGCAGGCCCATGGCGAGCACCGAGCCGAACGCCAAGATGAGCACGACGATGGCGAACGCGATGCCGATGAGCTCCGACGACGGCGGCTCGAACGAGGCGAGGGCGTGGCCGCCGATCTGGATGTTCACGCCGTCGAGGGTGGGAAGCAGCTTCTCGATCTTCTCGCCGATCTTGCCCGACTCGGTCTGGTCGACCTCCGAGCCGAGGTTGATCGTGGCATAGGCCGTGCGCCCGTCCTGGCTGATCTGAGCGGCGCCCTGCTCGCCGTCGTAGGGGCTGACGACGCTGACGTGCTCGTCGGTGTCCGACTCCTTCGAGTTGATCTCGGCGACGGCGGCGAACAGCTTCGCCATGGGTTCCTGCACGGCCGGGTCGGTCACGTTGCCCGACTCGACCTGGTACACGATCGAACCACTCAGGCCGGCACCGCCACCCCCGAAGCTCTTCTCGAGCACGTCGAGGCCCGAGCGGCTGTCGGACTTGGGGATCTCGAAGCTCCCGTCGTACTTGTCGCCACCGATGGCGCCGCCCCAGGCGTACACACCGACGAGCAGGACGAACCACGCACCGATCACCTTCCAACGGCTTCGGAAGCACCAGGCAGCGAGGCGAGCGATCATGGGGAACTCCCGTTCGTCATGGGCGCGCGACCAGCAGCCCGTTACGAGACGCAACCGTACTGGAACGTCCGCTCACCTCAGCAAGCAAAATGCGTACTTGTGACGCATGCCACGTCTCGCCCGCCGGCCCACCCTTCGGGGTTCTGTACTGCGAGGAGGGCCGTCACTGGCGCTCCTCGCAACACAAAACCCCAGGCGTTAGCTCTGCAGCTCGTAGTCGAGGACCGTGGGGACCCCGCGGTGGATCGTGTGGCGTACCTTGCCCCGCACAGTGCGGCCCACGTAGGGCACGTTGGTGGAGCGGCTCGCTCCCCCGCTCCCATCGATCGTCCACTCGTGGTTGGGATCGATCACACAGAGGTTGGCGACCCGGCCGACCGCGACCGCACCATGGCGGTCGGCGATCCCGGCGATCTCAGCCGGCTTCCACGACAGGCGTGCGAGCACCTCGGCGATGTCCATGCCCAGTTCGGTGAGCGCCAGCGCAAGGGCGTACTCGAGGCCCAACATGCCGGGAGGTGCCTCATCGAATGGCTTCTCCTTCTCGTACGCCGGATGCGGCGCGTGATCGGTGGCGATCGCGTCGATCGAACCCGACAGCAGCCCGGCGCGCACCGCGTCGACGTCGCCGGCAGTGCGCAACGGCGGGTGCACCTTGAACACCGGGTCGAACGACGACACGCATTCGTCGGTCAGGGTGAAGTGGTGCGGAGCCGCCTCGCACGTCACCGGCAGCCCGGCCGCCTTGGCGCTGGCCACCATCGCCACCGAGCCGGCCGTCGACAGGTGCAGGAAGTGCATCCGCGCCCCCGTCATGCGGGCGAGCGCGATGTCGCGCATGACCATGAGTTCCTCGGCCTCGGCGGGCTGGCCGGGCATCCCCAGTCGCGACGACACCTCGCCCTCGTGCATGCAGGTGCCGGCGCTGAGCTCGGACACCTCGCAGTGCTGAGCCAACGTCACGCCGAGTCCTCGGGCGTATTCGAGCGCCCGGCGCATGAGCCGGATGTCCTGCACCCCGGTGCCGTCATCGGTGAAGATCTTCACGCCGAGATCCGACATCTCGCCCATCGGGGCCAGCTGCTCGCCGGCGCGCCCCACCGTGATGGCACCGGCCACCTCGACGTCACACGCCACGCCACGGGCGATGGCCTGGACGTCACGCACGACCGACGCACAGTCGATTGCAGGGGTGGTGTTCGGCATGGCGAGCACCGCGGTGTAGCCACCGAGGGCGGCTGCGTTGCTCCCGGACTCGATGGTCTCAGCCTCCTCCTTGCCCGGCTCACGGAGGTGGGTGTGCAGGTCGACGAGACCCGGCGCCACGACGCACCCAGTGGCGTCGATCGTGCGGGATCCGTTGAGGTCGGGCCCGATGCCCACGATCTCACCGTCGCGTACCAGCACGTCGGCGAACGTCTCGCCCGACGCGTCGATCACCCGGCCGCCCTTGATCACGTACTCGATGGTCATGAACCCGCCTTCTCGATCGCTTCGAACTGGGACTCGCTGCCGAGCAGCTTGAACAGTGCGGCCTGCCGCACCGCGACGCCGTTGGCCACCTGCTCGGTGACGACGGCGTTGGGCCGGTCGGCGGCCTCGGGTGAGATCTCCACGCCACGGTTCATCGGACCGGGGTGCATGATGATCGCCCGGTCGCCGAGCCGGTCGGCCCGGCCGGGGCTGAGCCCGAACCGGTGCGCGGTACTCGCGCAGCGACGGCACCAGCGCCTCCACCATCCGCTCCCGCTGCATCCGCAGCAGGTAGCAGACGTCGATCGTGCCGATCACGGCGTCGAGGTCGTGGGACACGGTGACGGGCCACCCGTCGAGGGACGGCGGCAGCAGGGTCGGCGGAGCGACGAGCACGACCTCGGCGCCGAGTTTCGTGAACGCCTGCACGTCGGAACGGGCGACCCGCGAGTGCTTGACGTCGCCGACGATCGCGATGCGCAGGCCGTCGAGGGACCCGAAATGGCTCCGGATCGTGTAGCTGTCGAGCAGCGCCTGGGTGGGATGCTGGTGCCAGCCGTCGCCGCCGTTGAGGATCGCGGCGTTCGTCCACTGCCGGATGCGGTAGGGCACACCCGACGAGGCGTGGCGCACGACGATGGCGTCGATGCCGAACGCCGAGATCGTCTCCACGGTGTCGCGGAGCGATTCGCCCTTCTTCACCGACGAGGTGCCCACCGAGAACGTCATGACGTCGGCGCCGAGGCGCTTCGCAGCGGTCTCGAAACTCAGACGGGTGCGGGTCGAGTCCTCGAAGAAGAGCGACACGACCGTCTTGCCGCGCAGGGCCGGCACGTTGCGGATCGGGCGTTTGGACACCTCGACGAACCGGTCGGTGAGTTGGAGGAGCGACTCGAGGTCGGATCGCTCGAGGTCGGCGATGGACAGGAGGTGCCGCACGACTACCTCCGCACCATCTCGCCGAGGTGAACACCGTCGGACGACACGTCGACCACCTCGTCGCGGCGCGTCGGAAGGTTCTTGCCCACGTAGTCGGGGCGGATCGGCAGCTCCCGGTGCCCCCGGTCGATCATGACCGCGAGCTGAACCGCTCGGGGTCGCCCGTAGGCACCGAGGGCGTCGAGAGCGGCTCGAATCGTACGGCCGGTGAAGAGCACGTCGTCGACGAGGACCACCGTCTTGGCGTCGACGTCGAAGGGGATGTCGGTGACCTCCTCGGCGAGCACGGGACGGATCCCGATGTCGTCGCGGTAGAACGCGACATCGAGCACCCCGACGTCGAGGTGGACCCCCTCGATCTCGTCGAGATCGGCGGCGATGGCGTGGGCCAGCGGCACGCCCCCCGTCTGCAGTCCGATGAGCTCCACCCCGTCGAGCCCGTGGTTGTGCTCGACGATCTCGTGGGCCATGCGACGAATCGCCCGACTCAGGTCGACGGAGTCCATCACCACGGTGCGGGCCTGGAACTCGCCGCCATAGGGCGGCGTGCCGCGACGCTCGCGATCAGCCATGTGCACCTCACGTGCCCCGAAGGGCGGTCCGTGGACGCCTCTCGGGACGCCCATTAACGGTCGCCGTGAGGTTAGCAGCCCCGATTTTCACCGGTCCGCCGATCGCCCCTCCAGGGGCCGATCGCAGGACAGAAGGGGTGAGTGGCGGGGCGGGCGGCGTGCAGCCGGCTTCAGTCCGGCGCGGAGCTCTCGCGCCGCTGCGGCGAGGACGCCGTTGACGAAACGGCCGGAGTCGTCGGTCGAGTAGCTGTTGGCGAGTTCGACCGCCTCGTTGAGCACCACCGCGGTGGGGACCTCGGGCTCGTGGCCCAGCTCGTACATGCCGACGCGGAGGATGGCCCGGTCGAGTGCCGGCATCCGCTCGATCGTCCAGCCCTTGGCGAATCGGCTGAGCAGCCCGTCGATCTGGCCCTGATGGCGGCCCACGCCGATGACGAGGACACCGGTGTACGGCTCGGGATCGATGACCTGTTCGTCGAGGATGTCGGCGTGGCTCAGGCTGCGCTGCTCCGCCTCGTAGCAGAGCTGCACGAGCACGCTCACGTGCCTCGTGCCGACCGACCTCGGCCGACGAGATGTCGGTCATCCGTTGGCGCGGGTGATGTACTCGCCCGTGCGGGTGTCGACCCGGATGATGTCATCGGGGCCGACGAACAGCGGAACCTGGACGACGAGGCCGGTGATCGAGCGTGGCCGGCTTGCGGGCACCCGACACCCGGTCGCCCTGCACGCCCGGCTCGGTCTCACGGATCGGCAGGTCGACGGCTGCGGGCAGCTCCACACCGATGATCTCGTCACCGAACATCTGCACCGCTGCGGTCATGTTCTCGAGCAGGTAGTTCTTCGAGTCGCCGAGCGAGGCCGGCGGCACCGACAGCTGCTCGTAGCTCGTGGTGTCCATGAACACGTAGTCGGCGCCGTCGTTGTAGAGGAACTGCATGTCCTTCTTCTCGATGAAGGCGCGCTCCATCTTCTCGCCGGCCCGGAACGTGCGGTCGACGACGGCGCCGTTGCGAACGTTCTTGAGCGTCGTGCGCACGAACGCGCCGCCCTTGCCGGGCTTGACGTGCTGGAACTCGACGATCTGGACGAGACCCTCGGGCAGGTCGAGGGTGATGCCGTTCTTGAAGTCGGCGGTGGAGATCTGGGCCATGGGAGTTCCTGTCGCTGTACGTGCTCGGGCGGGTTCGGGGTCGCGGCGACGATCAGGCCACGAGAAGGGTCTTCGGTGACGCCGTGAGCACCGTGCACCCGGTCTCGGTCACCACAACGGTGTCCTCGATCCGGACGCCGCCGTGGGGAGCGATGTAGACGCCGGGCTCCACGGTCACGACAAAACCGGGTTCGAGCGTAGCATCCGACACGGCGGATACCCGCGGTGCCTCGTGGATGTCGAGGCCGACGCCGTGGCCGGTGCCGTGGGTGAACCGCTCGGCCCAGCCGTACTCGTCGATCACCGCACGGCAGGCCTGGTCCACCTCTCGGCTCGTCGCTCCGGCCCGGACGGTCTCGACGCCGGCCCGCTGAGCCGCGGCGACGCTCTCGACCATGCGCGCCTGCGTCTCGGTGAGCTCACCGATGGCGACGGTGCGGGTCATGTCGGAGCAATAGCCGTCGACGATCGCCCCGAAGTCGAGGACCACGAGGTCGCCGTCGGCGATCGTCCGGTCCGTCGGGCGGGCGTGGGGCAGCGCGCCGTTGGGGCCCGAGGCGACGATCGTCTCGAAGGAGTTGCCCGAGGCGCCGAGCGAACGGATCGCGGTGTCGAGGGCGAGGCCGAACTCCCGCTCGGTGGGCCGTTCGAGCAGCATCGGACGCACCTGGGCGAGCGCGGCGTCGGCGATGTGGGCGGCTCGGGTCATCCGGTCGATCTCCCCGGCGTCCTTGCGGATGCGGAGCTGCTCGACGAGCCCGGAGGTGGCCACGACGTCGTGACCGGCGAGCAGGTCGGCATATCGACGTTGCGCCGACCACACGATCGACGTCGGCCTCGAGGCCGACGCGGCCGACCCCGGTCAGGGCCGACGCCACGATCTTGTCCTGCTCGGTGCCGGAGACCTCGACCGTCACCGGCGCCCCGGCCGCGGCGACCTGGGCGGGGGCCTGTTCGCCGTAGCGACCGTCGGTCACGAGCACCGCGTGGTCGGGCGTCACCACGACGAGGCCGGCGGATCCGGTGAACCCGGTGAGGTACCGGACGTTGGTGAGGTTGGTGACGATCAGCGCGTCGACGCCGCCGCCGTCGAGGGTGCCGCGCGAGACGCCCCAGTCGGGCAGCGACGTCCATGGGGACGAGGTCGGACGATGACATGTCAGGACTCCGATCCGATCAGTCCGACGATCGCCTCGACGGCGAGTCGGTAGCCCGCTCCCCCGAACCCGGCGATCGTCCCGCTGGCCACCGGGGCCACGACCGACAGGTGCCGGAACGATTCACGAGCGGCCGGGTTGGACAGGTGCAGCTCGACGATCGGTCCGTCGTAGGCGGCGAGCGCGTCGTGCAGCGCCCACGAGTAGTGGGTGAACGCGCCGGGGTTGATGACGATGCCGGCCATGTTGGAACGGGCGCCGTGGACGGCGTCCACGATCTCGCCCTCGTGGTTGTGCTGGGAGTGGTGCAGCTCGAATCCGTGGGCCTCGGCCGTCGTCCGGGCGAGCGTGACGTGGTCGTCGAGGGTCGCTGTGCCGTAGATCGTCGGTTCGCGGGTGCCGAGGAGATTCAGGTTCGGGCCGGACAACAGCAGGAGCGAGGGCATGGCGTCAGCCTACGGGCCTCCACAGTTCAACCGTGGAGGATTGGGCCGGTCAGTGGGGTCAGCGGACGGCAGCGAGGGCGTCACGGAGGAGGTCGTCGGAGATCCCCGTGACCGGCTCGACGCCGTTCGGACCATCGAGGACGAACGTGACCTCCCGCGTCGCCTTCTTGTCGCGGGCGAACAAGCCGATCAGCTCGTCATCGGACAGGCCGTCGGGCACGGTCGAACGCAGCTCGTACGCGCCGATGACCCGGCGGTGCTCGGCGACCGCGGCCGCGTCGATGCGGCCGAGCCGGTACGCCACCTCGGCCGCGTACAGCAGACCGATCGCGACCGCCTCGCCGTGGCGGAGGGCATGATCGCTGGCGGTCTCGATGGCGTGCGCGAGCGTGTGCCCGTAGTTGAGGATGGCCCGCCGGCCCCCCTCGCGCTCGTCGGACGCAACGACGTCGGCCTTGATCCGAACACACGCCGCGACCCGTTCGTCGAGCTCGAGGGCGTCGAGGTCGCCGCCGCCCAACCAGTGGTACTTGGCCAGCTCGCCGAGCCCGCACCGCCACTCGTCGGGCGGCAGCGTGGCGAGCACCTCGGTGTCGCACAGCACCGCCGACGGCTGCCAATAGGCACCGACGAGGTTCTTTCCCTCGGGCAGGTTGACCCCGGTCTTGCCCCCGACGGCGGCGTCGATCTGCGCCAACAGCGTCGTGGCCACGTGCACCACGGGAAGGCCGCGGTGGTACACCGAGGCGACGAACCCGGCGATGTCGGTGACGATGCCTCCGCCGACACCGACCACGGCGTCGGCGCGGGTCAGCTCCCACCGGGCGAACTGCCGGCACAGGTCCTCGACCGTCGCCAAGGTCTTGTTGGTCTCGCCGCCGCGGATCTCGAACACCTCGTGGGGCCGGCCCGGATCGACGGGGATGTCGAGCCCCTCCTCCGTCACGATCGCGACTCGACGAACAGCGGGATCGAGGACAGCGGCGAGCTCGTGACGCACCCCGGGGCCGACGAGGACCGGATACGACCGCTCGCCGAGGTCGACGTCGACTCGGATCATCGGGGGGACTCCTGGGATTCGGTGTCGGGCCAGCGTTCGGCGATGGCGGCCAGCACCACTCCGGACGTGCCCGCCAGGTCGAAGAAGCCCACCTCGACGGCGAGGTCGGCGACCTCACGATAGAGGTGGTCACGTCGCTGCCGGAGCGCCGCAAGGTTCGCCTCGAGATCGCCCTCGAGCAGCGGTCGCCGGTTGGAGCTGTTGCGGAGGCGTTCGACGAGGACTGCGTCGGTCGTGTGCAGCAGTACGACCCGGGCCCGGCGGGCGAGCAGGTCGCGGTTGGTGTGCGACTCGACGATGCCGCCACCGGTGGCAATGACGGTGGGGTCGGGCCGTTCGAGCGCCGCCCGCAGCGCGTCGGTCTCCATCTGCCGAAACCGCGCTTCGCCATCGGTGGCGAAGATCTCGGGGATCGGCCGGCCGGCCGCATCGACGACCGCTGCATCGATGTCGACGACGTCGACGCCGAGCATCTGTGCGATTCGCCGGGAGATCGCCGACTTGCCGACACCGGCCATGCCGATGAACGCCAGGTGCAGCGGAGGTGGACTGCTCGGGGTCACCGCCCGAGGTTACCGGTCTGGGTTTCGGCGGCCGGACCCGTTGCGGAGCTGCTGGTTGCAGCGTGCCGCTTGCAGCGTCTGGTGGGCGCGCTCGGCGAGGGTGGGTGCGTCGTGCGCCGCTGCCGCGTGGAGCTCGGCCGCCAGCTCGATGTCGCCGTTGCGTTCGTGGAGGTGGGCCGCCACCGCAGCGTGGCGCGGGACCGATTCGTCGACGTCGGACAACGCCACCAGCCCTGCCGGCGCACCATCGGCCTCGCCGACCGCGACGGCGCGATTGAGCCGAACGACCGGCGTGTCGGTGTACCGCAACAGCTCGTCGTACCACTCGACGATCTGCACCCAATCGGTCTCCTCGACCCGCGGCGCGTCCGCGTGCAGCGCGGCGATCGCCGCCTGCGCCTGGTACTCGCCGAGCCGATCGCGGGCCAGGGCCGCCTGGAGGACGTCGACACCTTCGGCGATGAGCTCGGTGTCCCACTGGCTCCGATCCTGTTCGGCGAGCGGAACCAGACGGCCGTCGGGCCCGGTGCGGCTCGTTCGTCGGGCGTGGTGCAGGAGCATCAGGGCGAGCAACCCGTGGACCTCCGGATCGTCGGCGAGACGGGACAACTGCCGGGTCAGCCGGATCGCCTCGGCCGCGAGATCGACGTCGCCGGAGTACCCCTCGTTGAAGACCAGGTACAACACTCGCATCACCGTGCCGACGTCGCCGGGGCGGTCGACGCCGTGCTGTCCGACACCGTGCTGTCCGACACCGTGCTGCCCGACGCCGTGCTGCCCGACGACTCTCTTGGCGCGGCTGATGCGCTGCGCCATCGTCGCCTCGGGCACCAGGTACGCCCGGGCGATCTGGCGGGTGGTGAGGCCACCCACGGCGCGAAGGGTCAGCGCGACGGCCGACGACGGAGTCAGGTCCGGGTGGGCGCACAGGAAGTACAGCTGAAGGGTGTCGTCGACGTTCGGGACGGCGCCGGTTGGAGGTTCCGTGTCGAACCGGACCTCCCGGTCGCGGCGGGCGTTCTCGGACCGGGTCAGGTCGAGGAACGCCCGCCACGCCACGGTGATCAGCCAGCCGGTGGGGTCCGTCGGCGGCGAACTCCGCCAGGCCCCGAGCGCCCGGATGAGCGCCTCCTGCACCGCGTCCTCGGCAGTGGCGAAGTCCGCGCCCCGGCCGACGAGCACCCCCAGCACCCGCGGGACGAGCACGCGCAGCTCGACGTCGGCATCCATCGGAGCGGTCAGTCGGTGATCGTCGGGGGCGCCGTCAGGAACGGCCGGACCTCGAGCCACTCATGGATCGGCTCGCCGTTGGCGCCCGGCGCCGACGACAGCTCACCGGCCAACTCGATCGCCCGTGCCTCGCTGTCGACGTCGATGATCATCCAGCCCGCGATGAGGTCCTTGGTCTCGGCGAACGGGCCGTCGGTGACCGGCGGACGCCCCGCGCCGTCGGAACGCACCCACATGCCTTCCGGCGCCAGCGCCTGCCCGTCGACGAACTCGCCCGACGCCTCGAGGCGGGCGGCGAAGTCACCCATGAACTGGATGTGGGCGTCGATCTCGTCGGGCGTCCAGCGCTCCATCGGGATGTTGTTGGCGGGGGCGGGGGCGCCCCGGTAGTGCTTCAGCAACAGGTACTTGGCCATCGTGTTCTCCTCGTGTGAGGCCGGCGGTGCCGGCTGGTTCACCCAGGTGACGGAACAGGCCCGGCGTTCTCGACATCCTCGCCGAGAAATATCCGTGTCGAGTGCGACCGACGATCAGCCGTTGGCGCGGTGGCTCCGGATGTTCTCGACCATGAGGAGCACCGGGGCGAGCGCCGCACGCAACGACGGAGGGCGCCGGGTGCGGATCTCGAAGAACATCCGCGTCTCGTCGACCATCGTGATGATCAGGGCGCTGCTGGTGGAGTCGATCTTGAGGTGATCGCCGAACATGATCTCGTCGGGCCCCTGGATCTCCATGCTGTGCACGAACGCCCAGTCCATGTTCATCTCCCAGCTCTGGAAGCCGGAGCCGGCCACTTCGAGCCCGTTCGGGGAGAACATCATCGTGCCGTTCTTGCGCTTCCGGGGGTGCCCGGGATGGCCACCGAGGTACAGCACGCCGCGCAACGGGTCGGGCCACACCGCTCCGGGGGCCTGCCACGGCGGTGGGCCGGCGGTGAAGGACGCTTCGCGTGTCGGCGGTGCCGGCTCGACCGGCTCCTGCATCCAGTCGCCCAGTGCACCCGGGTCGAAGGTGCCCGACGCCGCCTCGAACGGGCCGGTCTCGACGGGAACCGTCTCGACGGGGAACGGTCTCGAACGGGCCGGTCTGGATCGGCGGGTGGGCGACCTCGAAGGCGTCGGGCGCGAGCGGGAGGGTGTCGTGCTGACGATCGAGGGACGTCCACGCCTCGGCAGCGGCGACATCGATCGAGAACGGGTCCGGCACCGGCGCCGGCGGCTCGGGCGTCGCCAGCGGCTCCACGATCGGCTCGGGAGCGGGCGTCGGGTTGAAGAAGTCGAGCGCTGCGACGACGGGGCGATCGCCACCGGTCTCGGGCTCGGGCGACTCCCCCAGTTCGGCTGCGGTCTCGGCCGACGGCCGGGTGCCGCCGACTCGATCGGTTCGATCGGTTCGATCGTGTCGGGTTCGGCGACCGTGACGTCGGCAGCGGGCGCCACCGACCCCTCGACCCACTCGCTGGGGGACAACGAGTCGAGGTCGGACACGTCATCGACGAGCGCCGTCGGGTCGATCAACTCCCACGGCATCGTCTCGGCGGCACTCTCACCGGGATCGGGACCCCCAGCGAGGGCCACGAGCACACCGATGAAGCGTTCGGTGAAGGCTTCGGGCCACCCGATGCAGACGACGAGGTCGTCGCCGTGCTCCAGCTCGATGGTCTGCAGCGGCAGCGGCGAGTCGTCGACGGCGTCGACAGCGACGATCGATCGCAGCTCGATCCACTGGGGCTCATCGCCGTCACGGTCGGTGCGGCCCAGGCCCAGTCGATCGCTCGTGAGCACGAACAGCGTGTCGATCAGCTCCGCAGAGGCGCCCGCGCCTCGGCGCATCCACCCCTCCGCGACCTCGTGCACGAGGGACGTGGGCTCGATGTCGTCGGAGAGCACGGCGAGCGCCTCCGATGCCCACTCGTTCCCCTGCGGGAAACGCTTCGTGATCGCGTCGTTCAATGTGATCATCGGGTCACCATCGCGCCCTCGGCGCTGTTCTCGAGTGCTGTTGCTGTCGGTGTTGTCGGGCGACGCCACGCGGCGGCTCCTGAAAGGATCGGGATCTCGCTGGACGTCGGGGAATGATCTGTTCGGGTCGTCATCGAATCAGACGGATCCCAGGAATCTAGCCACTCTGGCCCGCTCCTCGTCCTCGGTCGATGGGCCGGCCTCGGCGCTGGCCACCGCTTCGGCGGCGCGAGGGCTCAACATGGCGAGCTGACGGGCGAACTCCGCCTGTTGCGCGGCCTCCTCGGCCGCGTCGACGGGATCGGCCTCGGCCGGCGACGTCGCAGGATCGGCGACGTCGGACAGCGCATCGTGGGTGCCGGTGTCGGGCTCCGCGGTGCCGAACGGGTCGAAGGGAGCGAACGCGTCGAACGACTCCCCGGCGTCCGCGACCGGGGCGTCGTAGCGCTCGGCGGGAACGCCGACGTTGCCGATGGGTGGCGGGACGTCGACGGGGGCGCCCTGGTGAGCGGGAAACTCGAGATCGGCGGGCTCGTAGGCCGGGGGTGCGTACGAGGGCGCGGCAGGCTCGGCCACGGGCGCCGCCGGCGGGTCGAACGCGACGCCGTCCAGGCCGGCCGGCTCGAAGGCGGGCGCGCCGAACGGCACGAACGACGCGTCGTCGAAGGCGGTGTGCCGAGGCGCGTCGGGAGCCTCGGCCCCCACGTCGACGAGGCCGCCGAGCACGAGGTCGCGGACCAGACGCATCGCCGGGAGCTCGCTGAGCCCCGACAACTCGGCGACGGCACCGACCGTCGTACGGTCGCCGCCGGTGGCGACACCGGCCGCCACCGCGACGATTCCCGACCACAACCTCCGATCGACCACCACCGATTCCACAGCGAGGTCGAGCGTCAGCGAGATGCTCGTGCGCAACGACGGCACGATCGCAACGATGTCGTCCCACTCGACGAGGGCCTCCTCGGCCTCGGCGATCATCGACTCGACGTCGACGGCCGGACCGGCCCCCGAGCGAGCCAGTTCGGTCGGCTCCAGCCCCGCGTCGAACACGAAGGCACCCTCGCTGAACCGCAACACGTCGAACAGGACCTCCGACGGCGGGGCCGCCACGGCCGACGCGCCCGTCCGCGTCGTGGTGCCACCGAGGACGCTGCCATCGCCCAACCAGAGGCTGCCGCTCCCGCGGTCACCGTCGACGACCAGGCGCCCCGATTTCGAGGACGAACCGAGGAGCCGCAGGACGTCCACCACGGAGAACGAGTCGATGTTGCCCTGTAGTGCCATGGTGCTGGTGACCTCCACCGGTGAGAACGTTCGGACTCCTATCGGCACCTTTCACCGAATCATGAACGCGTTCTGGGCCAAATCCCCCACTCGATCCCTGCCGGATGGCCCGGTGCGGGAACCGTGCTCAGGCGTCGAGGGCGTCGGCGACGGCCGCCAGCATGGCGTCGGTCGGAGCCGACCTGCCGGTCCACCGTTCGAAGGCCACCGCCGCCTGGCCGACGAGCATCGGGACGCCGTTCACCGCGGTCGCACCACCGGCCCGCGCCGCCGCCAACCACGCGGTCTCGAGAGGGTGGTAGATCAGGTCCATCGCCACGACACCGCGGCCGGGCACGAAGACGCTCGCGTCGCCGGGAGTCGCCGCCATCCCGACCGGCGTCGCGTTGATCACGATGTCCGCGCCCGGCAGGTCGTCGATCGTGCCGGTGCGCGCCACCGCAGGGGCGAGCGCCGCTGCCTGCACGGCGCGTTCGGGGGTGCGGTTGACGACGACCACCTCGCCGGCGCCGGCCGCGGCGATCGCGGCCACGCATGCCCGGGCGGCACCGCCGGCGCCGAGCACCGCCACTCGGCGGCCGGCGACAGCGACACCGACGTGGGTCTCGAGGGCCCACACCACGCCGGCACCGTCGGTGTTGTCACCGCCCAGCCGGTCGTCGTCGACCCAGTACACGCAGTTGACCGCACCGAGCTCGGCCGCGATGGGCGTGAGCGAGTCCAGCTCGGCGACGACGGTCTCCTTGTGCGGCATCGTCACCGACATCCCCAACCAGCGCTCCGTGCGCATGCGGGCCACGACGGCGGGAACCTCCCCGACCGGCACCGTCACCGCCTCGTACCGGGCGTCGATGCCAAGGGCGGAGAAGGCCGCGTTGTGGATGGCCGGCGAGAGCGAGTGACCGACCGGGTCGCCGATGACGGCCGCGTAGGCCCGCTCACCCCAAGGGGTCAACAGAACCCGTTCTTCTGGCACTCTTCCTTCGCCTTCTGGAACTCCTTGTAGCTCGCCGTGAACACGTGGGCCCGCGGCGACTGCGTCTTGAGCACGTAGTAGATCCAGTCGCCCTCGGCAGGGTGGATCGCGGCGTCGAGCGACTGCTCGGACGGCAGCGAGATCGCCGTGGGTGGCAGACCGGGGGTGAGGCGGGAGTTGTAGGGGCCGGGCGTCTCGAGCTCCGTCTTGGTCAGCCCACCCTCGTTGCCCTTGCGACCGACGCCGTACAGGATCGTGGCGTCGATACCCGTGGGCGTGCCGGCGTCGAGACGGTTGAAGATCACCCGCGCCATCTTCGGACGCTCGTCCTCGGGGTCGCCGGTTTCGCGTTCGATCATCGAGGCGATGATGACGAGATCCTTCGCCGAGTGCCCCGTGGTCGCGGTCGCGTTGTCGTACCCGAGTTCGGTGAGGGTGGAGTCGAACTCGTCGACCAGGCGCTGCAGGATGTCCTGCGCCGTGGCGGTCTCCTCGAACTGGTAGGTCTC
Organism: Microthrixaceae bacterium; assembly: GCA_037045585.1. GTDB lineage: Bacteria > Actinomycetota > Acidimicrobiia > Acidimicrobiales > Microtrichaceae > SSF14. The sequence continues at coordinate 148,589 of JBAOIR010000036.1, read as the reverse complement.
GGGAAGCAGGAAGCCTTCCCACGATGCCTTCGGATCGTCGCCGTGGTACTTGGACTTCACCGACCCCGACAGGAGCGTCAGGCTCAGCTGGTCGACCGAGATCGCGGGGAACGCCTTGTTGATGGCGACGAACGCGTCCCTCGAGCCACGTGCCGGGAATGATGGTGAGCACCTTCGTCTGCGGCGGGACCGGTCCGGCGTCGAGCACCTCGACCGCGTCCGCCATCGACGAGTTGGTGTGGAAGTCGACGTAGTTGCCGGCCTTCACCGGCTTCACGTCGTTGAACTTCGCGTACCAGCCCATCACGAAGGCACTCGAGATGACCTTCTCCTTCTCCAGGATGTCGGCCACGTCGTCGAAGCTCGAGCCCGCAGGGATCTCGATCGACGCGACCTTCGGGCCCTGCTCGCCCGACGGGTTCATCTGGCGGGTCGCCCACACCAGGACACCGGCGACGAGGATGCCGACGACGGCGAACAGGGCGACGATCGTGACGGCGATGGGTGAACCACGCCGCGACGTGCGGGGAACCCGGTCGTAGACGACGTCGTCATCGTCGTAGAGCGAGTAGCCGTCCTCGTCGTACTCGTCGTATCCGTCGTCGTAGCCGTCGTGATTGCTCAAGGATCTTCGTCTGCCTGTTCTGGTTCGCCGTCGGGGAGTGCCCGGCGGTGATCGAGCCAGGCCTGCAGCATCACCGCCGCAGCGACCTGGTCGATGGCCCGCCGCCGGGCAGCGGGGCTCAGGTTCATCTCGTTCAGCGACCTCTGGGCGGTCACGGTCGTCAATCGCTCATCGTAGGTCTCGACGGGGAGCCCGATGGTGTCATGCAGCTCGGCCGCCTCGGCGAGGGCCGCGTGGGCGTTGGGGCTGAGACGTCCGTCCAGGTGGTACGGAACGCCGACGACGATCATCTCGGCCTCCGCCTCGGCAGCGAGCGCGGCGATCTTGCGGTGCTCCTGGGCGCGGTCGCCGGTTCGCTGCACCACCTCGTAGGGCGTCGCCAGGACGCCGTCGCTCGTCGACAACGCGACCCCGATCCGCTTGGACCCGAGGTCGAGACCGATGGCCCTCACACGCCGAGGGCGGTGCGGGCGAGTTGCAGGGCCTCGTCGATGCCGTCGGCGTTGCGACCACCGGCGGTGGCCAGGTGCTCGCCCTTGCCACCACCGCCGCCGACCGCCTTCACGGCGTCGGCGATGATCTCGCCGGCGTTGAGCCCACTCTCGGGATCGACCGCCGCGGCGACGGCGACCCCCTTGCCACCCGGCGAGCTGATGAGCACCACGGCCCTCATGCCGGGGCGATCGCGGAGCGAGACGGCGAGGTCGCGGACCTCGTCGCGGGTCTCGGACTCGATCCGTGCGACGAGCACACCGTCGACGGCAGCGTCGACGAGGTCGCCGGCGCTGGCCTGGGCGACCTGGCGGCGCAGCGCGGCGATCTCGGCCTTCTGCGCCTTGTTCTCGTCCAGACGCTTGCGCAGGCCCTCGGCGATGTCGCCCACCGGGACCCCGAGGGTCGCCGCCACCTCGGACAGCGTGCGCTCCTCGGACCGGATGAGCTTGATGGGCTCGAGGCCGGCGATGGCCTCGAGCCGCCGGATGTTCGAGCCGATCGACGTCTCGGACACGATCTTGAGCGGCCCGATGTCGCCGAGCCCGCGCTGCACGTGGGTGCCGCCGCAGAACTCGATCGAGTTCGGACCGGCCTGCAGCACCCGCACGGTGTCGCCGTACTTGTCGCCGAAGAACGCGATGGCTCCCAGCTTCATCGCCTCGTCCTTCGTCATCTCCTCGTGCGACACCGGGGCGTTGGTCAGGATCTCGCGGTTGGCGAGATCCTCGATCGCGACGACCTGGTCGGGCGTCAGGCCTTCGAAGTGGCTGAAGTCGAATCGCAGACGATCGGGACCGACCCACGACCCCTGCTGCTTGACGTGGGTGCCGAGCACGCTGCGCAGCGCCCAGTGGAGGATGTGGGTGGCGGTGTGGTGCCGCCGGATGGCGTTGCGCCGATCGGCATCGATCGTGGCGGTGACGACCGTGCCCGGGGCGAGGCCGGCGAGGTCGGCTGCGTCGTCGGCGGCGATGACGTGACGCACCAGCCCGGGCAGGGCGTAGGTGGTGTCGATGACGTGGAGCGTGGTGCCGTCCCACGAGATCGACCCGGTGTCACCGATCTGGCCACCGGATTCGGCATAGAAGGGCGTGACGTCGAGCACGACCGCGTTGCCGACCGTCGCGACGACCCGGGCCGGTGACTCGTCGACCTCACGACCGACGAACGTGGTCTGGCCGTGCTCGTCGAGGACCGCCCGGAACTCGCCGGCTTCGGCGTCGGTGGCGACACCGGTGGCCTTTGCTCCCGCCTTCGAGTTGGCCCGCTGGTTGGCCATGGCGGCCTCGAAGCCGGCCACGTCGAGCTCGTAGCCACCGAGCTCGGTGAACTCCTGGGTCACCTCGAGGGGGAAGCCGTAGGTGTCGTGCAGCTTGAAGGCGACCTCGCCGTCGAGCCGACCGCCGGCCGGGAGCGCCGACAGCTCGCTGTCGAGGAGCGACGAACCGGTCTTGAGGGTCTGGCGGAACTTCGCCTCCTCCCGCTCGATCGTCGACAAGATCAGGTCGCGGTTGCCGATGAGCTCGGGGTAGGCGTCGCTCATCACCCCGATGCAACGGTCGATCATCTCGCCGAGCACCAGCCGCTCGACGCCGGTGACGTACGCGAAGCGGATGGCACGGCGGATGATGCGGCGCAGGACGTAGCCGCGATCCTCGTTGGACGGAATGACCCCGTCGGACACGAGGAACGTCATGGTGCGGGTGTGGTCGGCCATGAGGCGGAGGGCCACATCGGTGATCTCGGATTCGCCGAGCCGATGCCCGGTGACCCGCTGCGCCTCGTCGACGAGCACCGACAACACGTCGGCGGCGTACAGCGACGGACTGCCCGCCATCAGCGCCAGGATCCGCTCCATACCGGCGCCGGTGTCGATGTTCTTCTTGGGGAGGTCGCTCAGCTGACCGTCCGCGCCGCGGAAGTACTGGGGGAACACGAGGTTCCAGATCTCGACGAATCGGTGCTCGGCCTCGGGGTTGGCCGGGCCACCGTCGGGACCGATCTCGGCGCCGTAGTCGTAGAACAGCTCCGATGACGGCCCGCAGGGGCCGGTCTCGCCCATCTCCCAGAAGTTGTCCTTGTCGAGGCGCTGGATGCGTTCGCGGGGAAAGCCCACCTGGTCGGCCCAGATGTCCTCGGCCTCGTCGTCGCTCGTGTGGACGGTCACCCAGATACGGTCGCCGTCGATACCGAGCACCTCGGTGACGAACTCCCACGCCATCGGGATGGCGCCCTCTTTGAAGTAGTCGCCGAAGCTGAAGTTGCCGAGCATCTCGAAGAACGAGAGATGCCGGGGGCTGCGACCGATGGCGTCGAGATCGTTGTGCTTGCCACCGGCACGCACGCACTTCTGCACCGTGACGGCCCGGGGCGGGTCGTAGGGGGCCTGCTCCTCCCCCAAGAAGATGGGGACGAACTGCATCATCCCCGAGTTCGTGAACATCGGCGCGCTCGGGTGGAGCGGGATCAGACCCGACGACGGGACCGGCGTGTGACCCCGCTCGGCGAAGAACGTCGTGAATGCGTGGCGGAGTTCGTTGGCGCGCATGGTGACGGGATCCTACCGGCGGCCGGCGAGGACACGAACCTGTTAGCCGGCGGGTCGGTGGCGACCCCATCGTTCGGTGACGTTCTGGCGCATCTCGGACTCGGCGGTCTGCTTGGCGCTCCGCCCCTCGCTCACCGCAGCGACGACCGTGTCACGGACATCGACGATGCGGTCACGGGCGACACCGGTCACGTGCTGCACGGTCGCCTTGTCGGCGACGGACTGGCTCACCCGGTCGATCTGCGTCTTGACCTTGCGTTCGGCCCAGATCGTGCCCGCCGAGCCGGCTGCGGCGCCGATTCCCATCCAGATCACTCGCTTGAACATCAGATCCCCTCAGCGCTCTTGAGTCGTCGGGCCGCCTTGCGGGTGCCGCGGGCGATGGCCGCCGTCTTGATGACCGGGCTCGACAGGACCCGGACGGTAGCGGCCGTCGCCTGATCCATCGTGTCGGTCACCTGTGACGCCACGTCGAGCAGGTTCTCGAGCCGGTCGACCTGGTGGGCCGGCCAGTTGCGCCGACGCCGACAGGTCGGTCGCTGCCGGCACCGCCCGGTCGGTGAACTGCTCGAGCTCCCGGTGGAGCCGCCCGACCACGTGACGCAGCTGCACCACCGTCACGGCGAGCGCAGCGACGGCCAGGAGGCAGACGACGGTCAGTGCGACCAGGACGACATCGGTGCCGGACATGGCGGGAACGCTAGGCCCCGGGCGGGGGCTCCAAGGTGATGGTCGGCGCCTTGGCCATGTACTCGCCGACCTCCCGGGATTTGGGGGCACGGGCCAGCACGATCGTGGCGTGGGTGAGGCTGTAGCGGACCTCGGGCATGCCCACGAACTCGGTGGCCTTGGCCGCTGCGGTGGCGATGAGCAGCGAGGACCGGTCGGCCAATCCGACGTCCTCCGACGCGAAGATCACCATTCGGCGGGCGATGAACCGGGGATCCTCACCACCGTCGAGCATGTGGTTCACCCACGCCACCGCCTGGTCGACGTTGCCCGCCCGCATGTGCTTGATGAAGGCGGACGCGGCGTCGTAGTGGTCGCCGCGGTCGTAGTGGCCGATCCCGGCGCCGAGCGCGGCGGTCATCGTGTCCTCGTCGATGACGCCCGCCGGCGCGAGGTCCGCCGCCATCTCGATGGCGGTGAGCAGGCGTCGCCCGTCACCGTCGGCGGAACCCACGATCATGCGTCGTGCTTCGGGGGACAACTCCTTGTGGACCAGCGCCAGACCCCGGTCGGCGAGGGCGCCGAGCGTCGCCTCGTCGAGCGGCTTGAGCTCGAGGACGGTCGTCCTCGACAAGAGCGGACGGTTCACCGTGGCCCACGGACTCTCGGTCGTGGCGCCGATGAGCGTGATGAGTCCTGACTCCACGTGGGGAAGGAGCGCGTCCTGCTGTGACCGGGTGAACCGGTGGATCTCGTCGAGGAACAGCACCGTGGCCGTGCCGCTCATCCCGAGCCGCGAGGCCGCCGCGTCCGCGACCGAGCGAATGTCCTTGACGCTCGCGCTGACGGCCGAGAGGTGTTCGAACGCATGGCCGAGCTCGGTGGTGATCAGGCGGGCGAGGGTCGTCTTCCCGGTGCCCGCCGGACCGAAGAGGATGATCGATCGCAGCGTCTTGCGGTCGATCATGGTCCGCAACGGACGACCCGGCCCGGTCAGGTGCCCCTGACCCAGGACATCATCGAGCGAACGGGGCCGCAGGCGCTCGGCGAGCGGCGCCCGACCGGCCAGGCGATCCTCGGCGGCCGAGGCGAACAGGTCCGACATCGGGCCGACCCTACCGCTCGGACGTTGCTCGTCCGGCCCGGAGCCGAGCCGAGACCGGTCCGCCCGTCGTGAGTGGGATTTCGGGGGTCCCCCCATATCCTCGACGTGATGGAGAAACTCCTGGTCCTCGTGATCCTGCTCGGGCTCGCCGCGCTGGTGTTCAAGCTGCGCGGCGACGCCGCGAAGGAACGCAAGGCCGTCATGGCCCGCCTCACCGCCGAGCGTGATGAGCGCGGTGACTACAGCCCAACCGCCGAACTGTTCCGCGAGGTGGGGGTGCACCACGTGCCCGACGCCCCCCTGCCGCGTTCGTTCCCCACCGCCGAGTTCCCCCAGCCGGCCCGCGCCGAGGCCGGAGCAGACCTCCCGGACGGGTTCCCGCCCGCCTTCCCGGCGGCCTTCCCGCCGATGCCGGCCGACCCGTCGACGATCGGCAGTGCGCCCGCGCCCGCCGCGGCTGAGGCCAAGCCCGCCGCTGCGACGGTCAGCCCGGCCGTGCCCGACCCGGAGTTCGCCGGCCGCGACGCCGGGTTCGCCCGGACCGGCCGCCCCGAACCGGAGCCCGGCGACCTGCGCACGTTGTTCAAGGGCATCTCGATGCCCGCCGGCCTGCGTCCCCTCGGGCCGTTGGTGCCCATCACCGCCAGCTTCGTGACCGAGGCGTCGCCCGCCGAGGTGCACGCCGGGCTCGAGGCCGAGTTCGAACGCCTCGAATGCGTCGCGAACTGGGTCGAGCCGACGGTCGCCCAGACCGAGCGCAACGGCATGCGGGGCATCGTCACGATCTACCCGAACCCCGCAGCGCTCACCGACCTCGACGGCGCCCCGCTCTTCCCCGGCGTCGCCCCCGGCCACGTCGTGGTCAAGATGCTCGCACTCTGAACTCGGCGACCTCCCAGCGCTCACCCGCTACCCCTTCTCCCGACGGGAAACCCGGAGGATCGGGGTTCCACGTCGGGAACGCGACCGTGGCGGCCGGTACGGTGAGCGAATGGCTCCCCGATTCGACCTCGTGGGCATCGTCGTCGCCGACATGTCCGCCTCGCTCGCCTTCTACCGTCGCCTCGGCTTCGACATCCCCGCCGATGCCGATGGCGACCCGCACGTCGAGGCGACCCTGCCGAACGGCGCCCGGGTCGCGTGGGACCTCCGCTCGGTGATCACGTCGTTCGACACTGCTTGGACCCCGTCCACCGGCGGTCCCGGCATGACGCTGGCCTTCATCTGCGACTCCCCCGCCGACGTGGACGAGACGTACGCGTCGCTCGTCGCATCGGGCGCCGGTGCCCATCACGAGCCCTGGGACGCCTTCTGGGGCCAGCGGTACGCCACCGTCGTCGACCCCGACGGCAACCACATCGATCTCTTCGCCAACCTCTAGCCCGAGCGAACGCGGCCCGGCACCCACGTTTCGCGGGTACCTGTCCTCACCTGGTGGCGACACCTACCCGCAGAAACGCCGGCGAGTTCGGCGGCCGAGGCGATCACCGAGCTACTCGGCCGCCCGGGGCAGGAGACGCAGGCCGAGCTCGGTGAGCTGGGCCGGATCGATGTCGGTGGGCGCCTGGGTCAACGGGTCGCTGCCCGACTGCGTCTTGGGGAAGGCGATGACCTCGCGAATGTTCTCCTCGCCCACCAGCAGGGCGACGAGCCGGTCGATGCCGAACGCGAACCCGGCGTGCGGCGGCGGTCCGAACCGGAACGCGTCGAGCAGGAACCCGAACTTGAGCTGCGCCTCCTCGTTGGAGATGCCGAGCAGCTCGAAGACGCGTTGCTGGATGTCGCCGCGGTGGATTCGGACCGAGCCCGAGCCCAACTCCCAGCCGTTGAGGACGAGGTCGTAGGCCTGCGACCGCACGTCGAGCAACTCCTGGGGCGACCCGTCGAGGAGGCCGAAGTCGTCCTCGTGGGGCATCGTGAACGGATGGTGCGCGGACACCGGCTTTCCCGTCGCTTCGTCGACCGATTCGAACAGCGGGAAGTCGACGACCCACAAGAAGTTGAGGCCACCCTCGTTGACCGGCGGCTTGCCGATGTCGATGCGGAGGAGGCCGAGCACGTGGCGGGTCTTGGGGCGCTCGTCGGCCACGATGAGGAGCAGGTCGCCCGTCTCAGCACCGGTCGCGGAGACCAACGCCGCCTTCTCGTCGTCGCTCAGGAACTTGGCGACAGGGCTGTCGAGCTCGCCCGCCTCCTTGACGCGCATCCAGACCAGGCCCTTGGCACCCCAACGCTTGGCCTTGTCGGTGAGCTCGTCGAGGCGACTCCGGGTGAACTCGGCGCCACCGGGCACCCGGATGCCCTTGACGCACGGGGCCTTGAACGCGTTGAACCCCGTCGACGCGAACACGTCGGTGAGCTCGATCAGTTCGAGCCCGAAGCGCACGTCGGGCTTGTCGGAGCCGAACCGCTCGGCGGCCTCGAGCCACGTCATCCGCGGGATGTCGCCGATCGTCTCGCCCGTCACCGCCTCCACCACGGCAGCGACCGTCGTCGAGATGGCGTTCAGCACGTCGTCCTGGCTCGCGAAGCTCATCTCGGCGTCGAGCTGCATGAACTCGAACTGCCGGTCGGCGCGGAGGTCCTCGTCGCGCAGGCAGCGGGCGATCTGGTAGTAGCGATCGATGCCGCCGACCATGCAGAGCTGCTTGAAGAGCTGCGGCGACTGCGGCAACGCGTAGAACGAACCGGGCTTGAGGCGGCTGGGGACCACGAAGTCGCGGGCGCCCTCGGGCGTCGACGCGATGAGCATCGGGGTCTCGACCTCGAGGAACCCCTGGCCCTCCATCGCCCGGCGAATCGCCGAGTTGACCGTCGCCCGTGTGCGCAGGTTGCGCTGCATCTGGTCGCGGCGCAGGTCGAGGTAGCGGTGACGCAGGCGGATGCCCTCGTCGGTCTCACGACGATCGTCGAGCTGGAACGGGGGCGGCTCGGCTGCCGACAGCACCTCGACGGTGCAGTCCTGCAGCTCGACCTCGCCGGTGGCGAGCTTCGGGTTCAGCCACTGCTCCTCCCGGGCGACGACCGTGCCGGTGACCCGCACCACGTACTCGCTGCGCAGGTCCGCTGCGCCGTCGACGACGCACTGCACGATGCCCGTGTAGTCACGCAGGTCGACGAACGCGAGGTGCTCGGAGTGGACGCGACGTGACGCCACCCACCCGCAGACGGACACCGTCCGGCCGACGTGCTCGGGGCGGAGCTCGCCGCACATGTTGGTGCGGAGGTGGGTGGGCAGGTGCGCGAGGAGGTCGGGGCGCGGCAACAGGGTCGAATCGATCACGAGCCGAGCCTACCGGCGGGACTTGATGTGGTCCGCCAGGCGAGCTGCCTGCTCCGGTCCGGCGGGTCCGAGATCGACTTCGCTGGTGTCGTTGTTGTCCGCATCGACCACTTCCACGGTGTTTGGCCGCTCGGGATCCTTGCCGAGCCGAATGAGGAAATCGGGGTTCACCCGCTTGGCCCGATCCATCTGCTTGCGAGGGTTGTGCTGGTTGAGCGCCCGGTCGACACCGATGCCATTGCGACGGAGGCCCAACATGAGTTCCCGCGGGTCGGGGTGGTTGTCGCCGAACGTCACGACGAACGCGTCGAGGGCGAAGGACGCCAGCGGGGGGACCTCCTCGGCGCGGAGCGCGAGCAGGATGCGCTCGATGCCGGAGCCGAACCCGACGCCGGGGGTGGACGGACCACCGAGCGCCTCGACCAGGCCGTCGTAGCGACCGCCGCCGCCGATGGTCGACTGTGCGCTCTCGAGCGCGTCGCTCACGATCTCGAACACGGTGTGCGTGTAGTAGTCGAGGCCACGGACGAGCCGGGGTTCGACGTCGAAGGGAATGCCGGCGTCGAGGATGCCCTGCTGGACCTGGTCGAACCGTTCCCGATCGCCGTCGGAGAGGTGGTCGACGAGCCGTGGCGCCTCGTCCACGACCGGGAAGCTCTCGGAGAACTTGGTGTCGAGCACCCGCATGGGGTTGCGCTGCACCTTGTCGCGATCGGTCGGGTGCAGGTCGTCGAGCCACGACTCGAGGTAGGTGCGAAGCATCTCCTGGTAGCGGACGCGGGTCTCGCGCTCCCCCAGGGAGTTGAGCAGCAGGCGGACCCGCCGCAGACCCAATCCGCCGTCGTCCCGAGACTGGGTGTAGAAGTCCCAGAGACCGACGATCAGCTCGACGTCGATGTCGGGATGATCGGATCCGAAGCACTCTGCGCCCAGCTGGTGGTGCTGGCGGTACCGGCCGGCCTGGGTGTTCTCGTGGCGGAAGTGCTGCGACGTGTACCAGACCTTCCACGGCGTCAACGGCCGATGCTGGATGAAGGAGCGGGCCACGCCAGCGGTGGACTCCGGCCGCAACGCGATGGTGGAGCCGTCCTTGTCGACGAAGTCGTACATCTCCTTCGTGACGACATCGGTCCCCTCACCCACGCGGGTGAACACCGCCAGGTCTTCGAGGATCGGCGTCTGGATGTAGCCGTAGCCGGCTCGCCCGAACTGGCGGCGGAACCGATCGACGACCTCCAGCCACTCCTCGGACTCCGGTGGGAGGAGGTCGTGCATCCCCTTGAGGGACTGGTACTTGGGTTGTGCCACGACCGCCAACGCTACCCGCGAGCGTCAACTCACGATGCCGACCCAGCGACGAAGGACAACCGTCGCGGAGGTTTGGACCGGAACGCACGGAGAACGTGCGCTGCGGTTCAAAGCTCGCTGTCGCCCCAACGGGCTCAGCGGCGGCGGCTGCGCTTGCTGATGTTGTCGAGCGTGAACAGGATCGCCAGGACGCAGTAGACGATCACCACGATCATCACGGTCAGCCCGAAGTGCTGCGGCTTCGAGGGATCGGCGGTGTCGAGCGGCGCGACGACCGGATACATGGCACCGGCCGCGATGGCCCCGATGATCAGCAACATGATGCGACGGTCCACGTTCGCAGTCCTTCCCGTGCCGTACCGGCGCTACCCGAGCGCCTTGATGATGACGGACGCCACCCAGCCGACGGCGAACGCCCCCGGAATGGTGAGGACCCAGGCCCACACCACCTGGCCGGCGACCGCCCAACGAACGGCCGACATCCGCTTCTGCGTGCCGACGCCGACGATGGCACCGGTGATCGTGTGCGTCGTCGACACCGGGATGCCGACTGCCGAGGCGAAGAACAGCATGAGCGCCGCGCCGGTCTCGGCGGCGAACCCGCCCACGGGCTGCAGCCGGGTGATCTTCGAGCCCATCGTCTTCACGATGCGCCACCCGCCCGAGAGGGTGCCGAGGGCGATCGCCGAGTGGGCCGCCAACACGACCCACAGCGGGACGTCCTGGGTGGCGGACGCATGCCCGGTCGAGACCAGCAGCACCAAGATGATGCCCATCGTCTTCTGGGCGTCGTTGGCGCCGTGACCCAGGCTGAACGCCGCCGCCGAGAGGAGCTGACCGCGTCGGAACCCCCGGTTGAGGCCGTCGACGTTCTTCACGCGGTAGCAACACCACGAGATGATCAGCGAGATGATGAGTCCCAACGCCAGGCCGATGAGCGGCGACAGGATGATGAACGCTGCGATCTTGCGCATGCCGTCGGCCACCAGCACGTCGAAGCCGCCCCGGGCGACCGCGGCCCCGGCCATGCCGCCGACGAGGGCGTGGGAGGACGACGACGGCAACCCGAGGTAGAAGGTCGCCAGGTTCCAGCCGATTGCACCGAGGAGCCCGGCAAAGATCGCACCGACGGTGAGGACGTTCGACAGCGGGTCGACCACGTCCTTCGCGATGGTGTTCGCAACCTCGGTGCCGAAGACGGCGAACGCAATGAAGTTGAAGAACGCCGCCCAGAACACGGCCAACTGCGGCGACAGGACCCGCGTCGACACCACGGTCGCGACGGAGTTGGCGGCGTCGTGGAAGCCGTTCGTGTAGTCGAACGCCAGGGCGACGGCGATCGTGAGGACAACGCCAACGGTCATGGCGTACGCAGCGCCGTCAGCCGAGGAGCGAAGCAAAGAAGCCGCCGACGGAGTCGGCGGCGAACCTGCCGCGTAGCGAGCGAGGCCATCAGGACTACGCGTTCTTGACGATGACGGACTCGACGACGTCGCTGACGTCCTCGAGGCGGTCGATGGCGTTCTCGGTGGCGGAGATGATGTCCTTCCACTTCAACACCGTCATCGTGTCGTGCTCAGCGAACAACCGAGCGATGGCACGACGGTAGATGCGGTCGCCCTCGCTCTCGAGCTGACCCATCTCCATGAGGAGCGAGTCGAGGTCCTTCATGGACTCGAACCGTTCGAACAGGCTCACGTTGGCGGCCGACATACGCACGAGCACGTCGCACAGCTCGGCCATCTCCGGCATGGGCTCGCGGATCTTGAGCATGTGCAGGAGGTCGGCGACATGGAACATGTCGTCGGTCACGTCGTCGAGCCGCTCCGCGATGTTGTGGATGTCCTCACGGTCGAACGGCGTCACGAAGCTCGTGTGGAGCCGGGCCAGCACGTCACGGGTGAGATCGTCGCCCTTGCGCTCGGCCGCCAGGATCGCGTCGCGCTGCGCTCCCGAGTCGACGAGGTTCTCGACCATCTTCTGCAGCAGCAGCGCACAGTTGTGGACGTTGTGCGCCGTGTCGATGAACAGGTCGAAGAACTTGTCATCGGTCGGGACGAGCCGGAATCGCATGGGATCTTGATGCTCCGAACGAGGCAGCTTCGGCGTAGCCGAATCGGTCTGGGGTGGGTGGTCGGGCCGACCGAAGGTTGCCTCACGGTGAACACGAGGCAACGAACGGGTGAACAGTAGCCGCCCGGGGGGACCCCGGTACCAACCGATCCAGAGGGGTCAGTTGCCGCCGCCGGGCAGCACCCGGTAGGCGTCGTACACCGAGTCGATGCGGCGCAGCCCGCTCAGGATCGCTTCGAGGTGCGACGGGTCGCCCAGCTCGAACTCGAAGCGCATCTTCGACACCCGATCGGGCCCGGTGCTCGTGAGGCAGGACACGATGTTGACCTGCTGGTCGGACAACATGTGGGTGACGTCCTGCAGCAGGCGGGAGCGGTCGAGCGCCTTGAGTTCGACCACCACGCTGAACGTGCCGGTCGAGTGGTCGTCCCACGTGACGTCGATGAGGCGCTCGCCGTGGCCACGGGCCAGCGACGCCCCGATCTCGCAGTCGGTGCGGTGGATCGACACACCGCGGCCCCGCGTCATGAACCCGATGATGGGATCACCCGGCACCGGCGTGCAGCACCGGGCGATACGCACCAGCTCGTTGACCTGGCCCTCGACGGTGACCCCGACCGAGCCGGTGCCGGTGCGACGGTTGCGGGCACTGCCGCTCGAGATGACCTCGGAGCGGCCGTTGTCGGCGCCACGCATCTGGCTGACGACCTTCGCGACCACGTCGGACGCCTCGATCCGATGCTCACCGATCGCGGTGTGGAGGGCATCCAACGAGGGCGTGTGGAACTCGCCGGCGATCTCGGCCAGCAACTCGTCGGTCGCCAGCTTCTGCACGTGGGACGACTCGCTGCGCAGCGCCTTGGCCAACAACTCCCGGCCCGACTCGAGCGCGTCCTCGCGGCGCTCGCGGCTGAACCACTGCTTGATCTTCTGCTGGGCCGACCGTGTGGCCACGAAGTCGAGCCAATCGAGCGACGGGCCGGCGCCCTCGACCTTGGACGTGAAGATCTCGACCGTGTCGCCCGACGTCAGGTGATGCTCGAGCGGGACCAGGCGGCCACCGACGCGGGCACCGATGCAGCGGTGGCCGACCTCGGTGTGGATGGCGTACGCGAAGTCGACCGGCGTCGCACCGAGCGGCAGGTTGTGCACGTCGCCCTTCGGCGTGAACACGTACACCTCGTCCTGGTCGAGGTCGCTCTTCAGGTTGGCCATGAACTCGGCCGGGTCCGACATCTCGTGTTGCCAGTCGACCATGCGGTTGAGCCAGGAGAGGTCCTCGACTCCCCCGCCACCGTCGCCGGCCTTGTACGAGAAGTGGGCGGCGATGCCCGACTCGGCCCGCTGGTGCATCTCACGGGTACGGATCTGCACCTCGACCGCCTTGGCCTGCGGACCGATCACGGTCGTGTGCAGCGACTGGTACAGGTTGAACTTGGGCGTGGCGATGTAGTCCTTGAACCGCCCCGCCACCGGCGTCCAGATCGAGTGGATCGACCCCAGTGCGGCGTAGCAGTCCTTCTCCGAGGCGACGATGACCCGCATGCCGACCAGGTCGTGGATGTCGTCGAACTCCTTGCCCCGCACGACCATCTTCTCGTAGATGCTCCACATGTGCTTGGGCCGCCCGGTGACCTCGGCCTGGATCTGCACCTCGGCGAGGCGGGAGCGGACCTCCTCCTCGACCTGGGTCAGGTACAGCTCACGCTCGGGCGACCGGGTGGCGACCATGTGATCGATCTCGGCGTAGCGCTTGGGGTGGAGCGCCGCGAAACACAGGTCTTCGAGCTGCTGCTTGAGCTCGCCCATACCGAGCCGGTGCGCCAGCGGGGCGTAGACGTCCATCGTCTCCCACGCCGTCTTCTCCTGCTTGTCCGCCGGGAGCGCTGCGATGGTGCGCATGTTGTGCAGGCGGTCGGCGAGCTTGATGACGAGCACCCGGATGTCGTCCGCCATGGCGACGAGCATCTTGCGGATGGCGGCCGCCTGCTGGGCCTCCTTCGAGTCGAAGTGGATGCGATCGAGCTTGGTCACACCGTCGACCAACGCCGCGACCTCGGCGCCGAACTCCTTCTCGATGTCCGCCAGCGTGAAGTCGGTGTCCTCGGCGACGTCGTGGAGGAGGGCTGCCACGATCGTCGTCTCGTCCAGACCGAAATGGGCCACGATCGTGGCGACCGCCAACGGGTGGGTGATGTACGGCTCGCCCGAACGCCGCATCTGCCCTTCGTGCGCCGCCTCGGCGACCTCGTACGCCCGTGTGGATCAGCTCGGCGGACGCCTTCGGATGCGCGTTGCGGAACTGCTCGACCAGGGGCCCGACCTTCTCTGCCGCCGGCAGCTGGTGGCGTCGCCACGGGAGGACACGGGTCACGGCGGGCATCGGGCGTTGCGACTCCTAGGGGTAGGTGATGACGGCGTGCACGGGGAGGTCGCCCAGCCGCGACCGGCCGTCGAGCGGGGCGATCTCGATGAGGAACGATGCGGCGACGACGTCGGCGCCCATCGAGGTGAGCAACGCCACCGTCGCCGCCGCTGTTCCCCCGGTGGCGAGGACGTCGTCGACGACGAGCACCCGCTGACCCGCAGCGACCGCGTCGGTGTGGATCTCGAGGGAGTCGGTGCCGTACTCGAGCTCGTAGGTCTCCGTCACGGTGGTGTGCGGCAACTTGCCCGGTTTGCGGACCGGCACGAACCCGACCCCCAGCCGGTGGGCGACGGGGGCGGCGAACATGAACCCGCGGGCCTCGACGCCGGCGACCAGGTCGACCTGCCCGAGGTGCGGCTCGGCGAGCGCGCCGATCGACGCCGAGAAGGCGGCGGGGTCGCCCAGCAGCGGGGTGATGTCACGGAACATCACCCCCGGCTGGGGGTAATCCGGGATGTCTCGGATGTGCTGACGCAGATCGACCGGATCCATCGGGTCAGGCTAGTGGGTCGTGATGTGACCCGGATCGCCCGAGGTACCGCAGTGTAAGAAGCTCCCGAGGGACGAGGGAGCGGGGGAGCCTGAGCGGCAGGTGGCCGAGGCCATCAACGCTTCTTGCCCTGCTTGCGGGGCCGGGGCGGGTGCTCCCGCTGGTATTGCGCTGCCTTGGTCGCCAGCGGGGAGACCTTGGGGGCGGAGGACGGGGCGCTCTCGCCGTCGAACGCGACGTAGGGCGACGACGAGACCGGAGAGCCGGAGAGGGCGACCTCGGCCATCGGGATCCAGTCGGCCTCGACCTCGGCGCCGCGATCGCGGGCCCGCTGGCGGATCTTCGCGTAGCGGGGCTCGCGTTCCTTGAGCCACACGACGAGCGGCGACGCGATCGCGATCGACGAATAGGCACCGGCCACGAGGCCCACCAACAGGGCGAGGGAGAAGTCGAGCATCGTGGCCTGCCCGTAGACGATGCCACCGATGATGAGGATCGCGACGACCGGGAGGATCGCGACGAAGGTCGTGTTGAGCGAGCGCATCAGCACCTGGTTGAGCGAACGCCGCATGATCGCGTTGTACGTGAAACGGCCGGTGCGGTCGTACCGCGCCGCGTTCTCCTGCACCCGGTCGTAGACGACGATGGTGTCGTACAACGAGAAGCCGAGAATCGTCAGCACGGAGATCACCGTGGCCGGGGTCACCTCGAACCCGAACACCGAGTAGAAGCCGAGCGTGAGGATCACGTCGTGCACCACCGCCAGGAGGGCGGACACGGCCATACGCCATTCCAGCTGCCAGGACATGTACGCCGCGATGACGATGAAGAACACCACGAGCGCCCGCGCCGCGTCCTTGGTGAGGCTGGCACCCCACGACGGCCCCACCGTGTTGGTGGCGATCTCGGTGACCTTGATGCCGGCCTTCTCGGCCAACGCGTCGGCGATCTTGTCGCTCTCCGCGATGTTCTTGGCGGCCTCGGCCTGGACCCGCACGATGCGGCGACCATTGGCGTCGGTCACGCTCTGGATCTTCGCGCCGTTCTCCTTGTCGAAGGAGGCGAGGACGTCCTCGGCGTCGCCGGTCGACATGGTCTTCGACGGGACCTCCCACACGGCGCCGCCGCGGAAGTCGATCGACAGGTTCAGCCAACGGGTGGCGAGCGATCCGACGCCGACGAGGACGAGGAGCGACGAGATCACGATCATGATCCGCCAGGCCTTCGTGAAGTTGAAGTCGGTCTGGACGCGGTAGAGACGGCTCAGGGTGCCCATCAGCGCTCACCCCCTTCGTTCGTGGGGTCGTCATCGGTGGCGACCACCTCCCCGGCGTCCGGTTCGGCCGCATCCGGCTCGGCGTCGGTCGCAGCCTCCTCGGCTTCGATCTCGGGCTTGCGCTCGGGCTCGGGCTCGGGAGCAACTTCGGGCTCCGGCTCCGGCTCAACCTCGGGCTCGTCGGCGACGACGAGGGCGCCCGTCGCGACCGGCTTGGACGCCCCTGCAGCACCGGTGGACGCGTCGGTCCTGGCCGAGGCGACCGGTCGCACCGCCCGCAGCGGCGGGGGTGGTCGCCGGCATCGGGATGCCGAACAGTGCCGGACGCAGGCCGAGCTTCGAGCGGGCCGCGAGCACGGTCGCGGGGCGGATGAACATGTAGGCCAGCACCAGGTCGATCACCGTCGACAGTGCCAGGTAGAAGGCGAAGCCCTTCACCGGACCGACCGAGAGCACATAGAGGATGATGGCGCCGATCAGCGACGACACGTCAGCCTTGATGATCGTGCCCCAGGCCTGGTCGAAGCTCCGGTCGACGGCCGAGCGCAGGGTGCGGCCGTGCATCACGTCTTCCTTCAGGTTCTCGAAGTAGACCACGCTCGAGTCGAGCGACACGCCGATCGACACGATGATGCCGACGATGCCGGCGAGGGAGAGGGCCAGGCCGCTGTAGTGACCGAGCAGGCCGACCACCGCCCAGAGCAACGCTGCGGTCAGGATGAGCGACCCCACGGTGATGGCGCCGAGGAGTCGGTAGTAGGCGATCACGTACAAGACGACCACGCCGAGGCCGATGAGGCCGGCGATGATGCCGGACCGCAACGCACCGGAACCGAGCGTGGCGGACACGGTCTGCACGGTCTGCGGCTCGAGCTCGAGGGGCAGCGAGCCGTAGCGCAGCGCCAGGGCGAGGTCCTTCGAGCTCTGCTCGGTGAAGCTGCCCGAGATCTGGATCTGGTCACGGCTGAACGATGCGGCGTTGATGGCGGGAGCACTGATGACCTCGCCGTCGAGCACCACCGCGAGCTGGCCGACCTGGGCGCCGCCTTCGCCGGAGGCGATGCCAGGGCACTCGGGGGCACCGGCGTTGCACAGCGCCGCGGCCTTGTTGAACAGGTCGATGCCGTCCTTGCCGTCCTTGTAGACCGGGTTGACGACCCACTTGCCGTTGACGAGACCGGCGCTGGCCGTCTCGATGGCCCGCCCCGTGAGGAGCGTCGGGCCGAGCTTGTACTTCACCCGGGTGCCGTCGGTGTCGGGCTGGCCCAGGAGCACGACCTCGGCGTCGGCCTTGTCGTCGGCCGGCGCCGTCGCCTTCTCGGCGTCGTTGTTGACGGCCTGATCCAGCTGGTAGAGCTTGGCGAAGTTGGCGTCGGTGACGTCGATGCCCCACTGGTTCTTCGGCACGTAGACGGTCGTGGTCGTGACGGTGCCGGGCGCGGTGGTCGTGGTTGCCGTCGGCGCCGCCGTGGTGGTGGCTGCCTCGGCGGCCGTGGTGGTCGTCGACTGGCGACGGGCGGCAGCGCCCTTCATCGAGCTCTTGCCGCCGCTGCCCTCACCGCTCGCGGCGGTGGTGGTTGGTGCGGCGGTCGTCGGCGCCACGGTCGTCGCAGCGGGATCGACGGCAGTCGTCGCGGTCGGATCGGTCGGCACCGTGGTGGCGGTCGGATCGGTGACCGTCGGATCGGCAGCGGTCGCCGCAGCGTTCTCCTCGTCGACGATCTGCTGGACCGTCACGCCCTCGGGGATCTTCAGCTCCTCACGCAGCGCAGCGATCTGCTCGTCGGCGTCCTTCGGCGGCGCGGCCGTCGGGGCCGCCAACACCGGTCGGAACCGCAGCTCGGCGGTCTTGCCGACGAGGTCGAGGACCCGCTTCTGGTCCTTGATGCCCGGCAGCTGGACGACGATCGTCGTGCCCTGGATCGTGATGTCGGGTTCACCGACACCGATCGCGTTCACGCGGGTCTCGATGACCCGTTGTGTCTGCTCGAGCGCTTCTTGGCTGACCTTGGTCTGCTTCTTCCCGGCCTTGACCGGTTGGAGGACGACCGAGACACCGCCCTGGAGGTCGAGACCCAGGTTGGGGGTGAAGTCGGCCAGGATCACGGCGAGGCAGGAGCCGAGCGACAGCACCGTGACCAGGGCGAGCGGGACGAGTCCCTTTTCTTCTTCATGAGGAGTGGCGTTTCCCTGTCGATCGTTCAAGGTCGGAATGACGATTCGCAACCGGCGGAGCATACGGGCTTCGCCGTGCCGACGTCAGGTATAGGCCTCGGCCCACACGTCGTACTGAACGTCATTCGGCCGGAGTCGTGACCTTGTGAGCCCGAATCTGGCGATGAGGCCGGTGCTCTCGTCAGCAATCGCGCGTCGAAACGGGCGGTCGTGGCGGACGTCGATCGGGCCGAGGCGGCCCGATCGATCAGGACTTCTTCGATTTCGACGACGGGGCGTCGTCGCTGCCCTCGTCCGTCTCGCCGGCAACCTCGTCGAGGTCGATGACCTCGTCGGAGCTGGCGGCAGCGCCACCGAGTCGGTTGACCGACGTCTTGGACACCCGGATCACCACGTCGGTGTCGACCACCAGGTGGGCGATGTTGTCCTCGAGGTAGCTGATCGTGCCGTAGATGCCCGACGTCGTCATGACCTCGTCGCCGACCTTGAGCGAACTCATCATCTCGGCCTGCTTCTTCTTCTGCTTGCGAGGCGACACGATGAGCAGGTAGCCCATCAGCGCGATCAGCGGGATGAAGATGATGAAGCTGCCACCGGACTGTTGTTCCGCGGCGATGATGGACAGAAGGGCGTTCACGAGTCGCGGATCCTAGTGCGCCACGGGGCTCAACCCCAGACCGCGGCCACCTCGGCGCGCGCGTCGAACCGACCCGCGGCGATCGCCTCACGGATACGGTCCATGAGCCGCAGCAGCCAGGCCGTGTTGTGCAGCGTGCAGAGCGTGGCGCCGGTCGGCTCGCCGACCGTCATGAGGTGTCGCAGGTAGCCCTTGGAATAGCGGCGGCACACCTCGCACGGGCACGACGGATCGATCGGCTCGTCGCTGCGCTGGAACTCCTTGCGGCGGATGCTCACCCGGCCGCCGTCGCTCAGCAACGTGCCGTGGCGGGCGAGGCGGGTCGGCAGCACGCAGTCCATCATGTCGATCCCTCGCGCCACCGCCTCCACGATCCCGACGGGATCGCCCAGACCCATGAAATAGCGCGGCTGGTCGGTGGGCAGATGGGCTACGGCGGCCTCGAGCGCCGGCAGCATCACGTCGCGGCTCTCCCCGACCGAGAGGCCGCCGACGGCGTACCCGTCGAAGTCGAGCGCGACGGTGCGCTGCGCCGACTCGGCGCGTAGATCCGCATCAGTGCCGCCCTGGACGATGCCGAACAGCGCCTGCCGCTCGACGATCGACTCGTCGCCATGACCACCGTGCGACGCCCACGCTCGTGCCGCCCAGTCGGCGGTGCGCTCGACCGCCCGTCGGAGCTGGCCGGGCTTGGCGGGCAACGCCGTGCACACGTCGAGCACCATCTGGATGTCGGCGCCCAGGAGTTCCTGGATGCGCACCGCGTCCTCTGGGGTCACCCGGTGGGTCGAGCCGTCGTAGGTGGATTTGAACGTCGCGCCGTCGTCGTCGACCTTCGGGTTGAGCGAGAAGATCTGGAACCCACCGGAGTCGGTCAGCATGTGCCCCGACCAGTCCTCGAACCGGTGGAGCCCGCCCAGGTCGGCGACGACGTCGGCGCCGGGCCGCAGCATCAGGTGGTAGGTGTTGCCCAGGATGATCTCGGCGCCGAGGCGTTCGACATCTGCGGTCGTCACCGTGCGGACTGCGCCGCGAGTGCCCACCGGCATGAACACGGGTGTGCGGAACTCGCCGCGTGCCGTTCGGACCCGACCCGTCCGGGCGGCGCCGTCGGTCGCCTCGATGTCGATGTGCAACTTCATGATCGTGCTCTCTCCGCCGACAGCGCTTGCTCCGGCAACGGCGCCCGCTCCAGCAACATCGCGTCACCGAACGACAGGAACCGGTAGCCGCGGTCGAGCGCTGCAGCGTAGATGTCGCGCCAGCGCGGTCCGACGAACGCGTCGATCATCACGAGCAGCGTCGACCGGGGCAGGTGGAAGTTCGTCATCAGCACGTCGACGACCTGCCAGTCGTAGGGGCTGCGGATGAACAGGTCGGTGCTGCCGGCGAGTTCGCCGGTCGCCGCCGCCGACTCCAACGCTCGCACGACGGTCGTGCCGACCGCGACGACACGCCGACCCTCGGCACGGGCCCGCTCGATCGCGTCCCAGCTCGTCGCGGGGACCCGGTAGGACTCGTGGTGCATCACGTGGTCCTCGACGTCGTCGGTCGTCATCGGGCGGAAGGTGCCGAGCCCGACCACGAGCTCGACCCGAGCGATCTGTACGCCCTTCGCCCGGATCCGATCGAGCAGCGCGTCGGTGAGGTGGAGG
The DNA here is from genome assembly GCA_037045585.1 of Microthrixaceae bacterium. Lineage (GTDB taxonomy): Bacteria > Actinomycetota > Acidimicrobiia > Acidimicrobiales > Microtrichaceae > SSF14. The sequence goes on along the minus strand of JBAOIR010000036.1, from coordinate 127,822 downwards.
CCCGCGGTGGGGGCGGCCGCCGAGGCCGGACGGTTGGCGAACACCGTCTGGTACCGATCGGGATCGTCGAGGTGCGCGTCGCCGAGGTACGGCGGCAGGGGCATCTCGCCCACCCGCTCGAGGGCGTCGAGCAGGGTCGAACCCGCCGCGGGGGCTCCGTCGACCAGGGGGCACACGATCCGACGGCCTTCACCGAGGTCGGCGCCGAACTCGAGCGAGAACCGGTCGTCGACGGCGACCGCCGTTCCTGGCGGGAGCTTGGCCGACGGGCGCACGAGGGCCTCCCACCAACCGTCCTCGAGGCGGGTCAAGAGGAGCACCTCGCCGGACCCGCCGGTGGATCGGGTGAAGCGGACCCGCGCCGGGAGCACCCGGGTGTCGTTGACCACGAACACGTCGCCCGCCCGCAGGTGATCGGGAAGATCACCGACAAGGGCGTCGACGAGACCGTCGGCGCGGTCGACGAGGAGGCGCGCCGAGTCGCGGGGCTCGGCGCCCACGGTCGCAATGGCGCGTTCGGGTAGCTCGTAGTCGAACTCCTCGGCCTTCATCGGAGGTTCGTCAGCCGAGTTCGGCGAGGCGCGGCACCAGGATCTCGCCGATGGCGTGCACCGTGGGCACGGGGTCGACCGTGCTCGGCGAGAGGAACACCTCGTCGACCCCGAGGGCCGCGTACTCCGCCATCTGGGCAACGAACTCGTCGACGGCCGTCGGATCGGAGCAGTCCGGGTGCATCGCCATCATCGTCAGGCGGATCTCGTCGACGTCGGTCCCCTCGGTCTCGCAGTGCTTCGCGAGCGTGGCCTTCAGACCCTGGAAGGCGCCGGTGCCGATCGGGAACCAGTTGACCGCCTGCGCGTAACGGGCGGCGAGGCGGAGCGTCTTGTTGGGGCCCATGCCGCCGATCATCACCGGAGGCCGGCCGCTCAACGGCTGGGGCGAGTTGAGGGTGCGGGCGAGCTGGTAGTGCTTGCCCTCGAACGGCCCCTCGTCGTCGCTGCACATCTGGTCGTAGATGGCGAGGGTCTCGTCGAGGCGCTCGAACCGCTCCGCGGTCGACGGGTACGGCACACCGAGCGCGACGTGCTCCTCCTCGAACCAGGCGGCGCCGATGCCGAGCGTCGCCCGACCACCCGACAGGACGTCGAGCGTCGTCACGGTCTTGGCCAACAGGCCGGGGTGGCGGTACGTCACGCCGGTCACGAGGAGCTGCAGATTGATCCGCTTGGTGAGCCCGGCAGCGAACGCCAGCACCGAGTAGCCCTCGAGCATGGCGTTCTCGGGCGGGCCGGCGATCTCGATCTGGAACCAGTGGTCCATCGCCGTCAGCGAACTGAACCCGGCCTCGTCCGCGATCTGGGCGACCTCGGCGATCTTCGGACCGATGGCGGCGGTGCCGCCGTCCCAGGTGAAGTTGGCGAGTGAACAGGCGGTCCTCATGCGGCAGTCCTCATGGCTCGGAGCCTACGTCCCAGCCACCCAGAGGGGTTTGTGCTGCGACCGCCGCGTCGGCGGCACTCCTCGCAGTACGAAAGCCCTGCGATCGGGTCAGTCGAAGAGCCGGGGATGCCGGCAGGGGTAGCCGGTGCCGGACGGGGGCGGCACGAGGCCGATGTGTCGCCAGGCGGCCGGCGTGGCCACCCGGCCGCGGGGCGTCCGCATGAGCAGGCCCTGCTGGATGAGGAACGGCTCGTAGACGTCCTCGACCGTCTCGGTGGGCTCGCCAACGCTGATGGCCAGGGTGCTGAGCCCGACCGGACCGCCACCGAACCGGTCGCACAGCGCGGTGAGTACGGCCCGGTCGACCTTGTCGAGGCCGAGCTCGTCGACGCCGAACACGGCGAGGCCGTCGGAGGCGACCTGGCGGTCGATGCGGCCGTCGGCGTCGACCTCGGCGTAGTCGCGCACCCGGCGCAGCAGACGGTTGGCGATGCGAGGAGTGCCACGGCTGCGTCGGGCGATCTCGTGGGCGCCTCCGGCGTCGATGTCGGCGGCGAGGATGCCGGCCGCACGCCCGACGATGGCCTCGAGGTCGGCGACGTCGTAGAAGTCGAGGCGGGCGACGAGGCCGAAGCGGTCACGAAGCGGACCGGTGATGAGACCCGTGCGGGTGGTCGCCCCGACGAGGGTGAACCGGGGAAGGTCGAGCCGGATCGAACGGGCTGCGGGACCCTTGCCCAGCACGATGTCGAGCTGGAAGTCCTCCATCGCCGGGTACAGGACCTCTTCGACGGTGCGGCTCAGCCGGTGGATCTCGTCGATGAAGAACACGTCGCCCTCACCGAGCTTGGTGAGGATGGCGGCGAGGTCGCCGGCGCGTTCGAGCGCCGGACCCGACGTGACGTGGAGGTGCACGCCCATCTCGTTGGCGACGATGCCGGCGAGGGTGGTCTTGCCGAGACCGGGCGGACCGGCGAACAGCAGGTGGTCGGCGGCCTGGCCGCGGCGGCGGCCGCCTCGAGGATGATGCGCAGATGGTCCTTGAGCTCGGCCTGACCGACGAACTCGTCGAGACGCCGGGGGGCCGCAGGTTGGCGGCGTCGATCGCCGCTTGACCGTCGACGTCGCGGACGTCGAGGCCGTCGGCAACCACCGCGTCGAGCGAGTTGAACTCGGGGTCGAGGAGTTCGTCTCTCACGCGAGCCCCCTCGACGCGACCCGCGAGCTTCTGCAGGGCCTGTCGCAACAGGTCGGAGGCGTCGCCGTCGAGCGGGCAGTTGGCCGACGACGCCGGCGATCTCCTCGTTGCCGTAACCGAGGCCGACCAGGGCGTCGCGAACGTCGGCGTGGGCCGAGGGGCCGGTGGCAGCCGACCGGCGACGCACCGTCGGCGGCGAGCGCCCGGAGGTCGACGTCGCCCGACCCGTCGAGGCGTGACTTCAGCTCGACGAGCAGGCGTTGCGCCGTCTTGCGCCCGACGCCCGGGCACCAGGCAGAGCGCCGACACGTCGTCGTCGGCCAGCCCCGAGGCGCAGCGCCCGCGGCGAGTGCGCCGACAAGATCGCGAGCGCCAGCGCCGGGCCGACGCCGTGCGCTGCGATGAGCGCCTCGAAGCACATCCGCTCGTCGCGGGCCGCGAACCCGTACAGGGTCTGGGCGTCCTCGCGGATGTGGTGGTGCACGTACACGAAGACCTCGGCGCCCTCGACGCCGAGCGCACCGCTCGTGGCCGGGCGTGGTCGACACCCGGTAGCCGACGCCCCCGACCTCGACGAGGACGTCGCCGTGCCGGTGCGATCGAGCAGCGTGCCTCGCAGCGACCCGATCATCGGAGCCCCCTCATCGGGCGGTCACCATGGACGGGGCGTAGGCGACGTGGCAGAGGGCCACGGCCGCGGCATCGGCGGCGTCGGCGGGACGCAGCACGGCGCTGTGACCGAGCAGCGGCTGCACCATCTCCTGCATCTGCTCCTTGTCGGCGGCGCCGTAGCCGGCCACCGCCTCCTTGACCTGGTTGGGGGAGTACTCGATCACGTCGCACCCGCGCCCCGCCGCCTCGGCCATGGCGATGCCCGAGGCCTGGCCGACCGACATCGCCGTGCGCACGTTGACCTGGAACAGCACCCGCTCGATGGCGACGGCGCTCGGCGGGTAGTCGTCGAGGAGCTCCCGCAGCTCGGGCTGCAGGTCGGCGAGGCGCTTGGGGGAGCGGGTCGACGGGGGTCGTGAGCACACCGACCGCCACCGCCCGGGTGCGGCCGCGGGGCCCACCGACAGGACGCAGTAGCCGCAGCGCGACAGGCCCGGATCGACCCCGAGGACGAACACCTGTACGAGGCTAGTCGACCTGGAGCCCGGGGGAATGCCCGACCCATCACAGCGAAACGGGTCAGGTCCGACCCGTAAACGGCCGATAGCTCTCCAAATGGCTGACCAGACCGCCCTCCCTCCCACGGTGTCGCTTCGCGGCGTGCCACGCCACCGCTTCGGCGACGTCCAGGCGCTCGACGACCTCACCTTCGACGTGCCGGCCCGGCGCATCACGGTGCTCCTCGGACCCAACGGCGCCGGAAAGACGACCGCCATCCGATCGATCACCGGGGCCCTCTCGCCGAAGACGGGCGACATGCGCCGTGTTCGGCACCGACCCGCGCGGCGAGGGCGACCAGGTCCGGCCCCGCTGCGGCGTCGTCTCGGCCAAGCCGGCGCTCTACGACCGGCTCTCGGGCTACGACAACCTGCTCTACTCCGCCGAGCTCTACGGCCTGCGGCCGCCGGACTGCGCCGGAAGATCGTCGCGGCCGCCGAGCGGCTTCGGCATCGCAGATGCCCTCGACCACCAGGTCGGCGGCTACTCGACCGGCATGAAGACCCGCCTCGCCCTGGCCCGATCGATGCTCCACGATCCCGACCTCCTGCTCTTCGACGAGCCCACCTCGGGCCTCGACCCCGAGTCGCCAGGCCGTGCTCGACCTGATCCGCGAGATGACCGCCGACGGCAAGACCGTCGTGATGTGCACCCACCTGCTGGTCGAGGCCGAGGGCCTCGCCGACCAGATCGTGGTGATGGAGGCGGGCCATGCGCTGTGCACCGGCACCCCCGACGAGCTCATCCGAGCGCTACTGGCCCGGCGGCATGGTCCTGCTCGACGCCGAGGACCCGACCAGCCTCGACCGCCTCGCCCACATGACCGGGGTCATCGGCTACGACGCGCACCGACGTGGCCCGCATCGAACTCGACGACCTCGGCCGGGTGCCCGACCTCGTCGCTGGGCCTCGCCCACGACGGCGTGCGCCTCACCCGCGTCGAGCCCCACGTCCCCACCCTCGAGGACCTCTACTTCGCCGTCCGGCGAGCCGAACTCCTCGCCGGGCGTCCACTCCCGACCCTCGACCTCCCGTTCCCAGGGTTTCGGCCGCGCCAACGCCCGCGCAGCGGGCGTTTCGACGACCGACACGGTGGGCCGGCCGACCACGAGGAGGTCAGCGCATGAACTGGAAACGCATGTGGGTCGTCGCCCGCACCGACCTCAAGCAGCTCGCTCAGGCCAAGGACTTCTGGGTCCCCATGGTGATGCTCGGCGCCCTCTTCTTCGTGGTCGTGCCCGCCATCCTGCTGCTCACGATCACCAACGATCGGCGACGTCGACTCGTCAACCAGGTCTCCAAGACGCTCAAGGTGCTGCCCAAGGCGGCGCAGGCCCAGATCCGGGGACCACGCCCGGGGCAAGACGGCCTACGCCCTCGCGGTGTTCCTGTTCGCCCCCGTTGCCGTGGTCGTGCCCCTCACGATCTCGACCGCGGTCGGCGCGGCCACCATCGTCGGCGAGCGCGAGCGGGGCACCGGCGAGTTCCTCGCCCACTCCCCCGCCTCCGCCCGCGAGATCTACCTCGGCAAGCTCATCGCCAGCCTCGTCCCCGGCTACCTCACCACGGTCGTCGGCTTCGGCCTGTACTCGCTGCTCGTGAACGTGATCGTCGGCCCCGAGGTCGGCGGCTGGTTCTTCCCGACCGCGCAGTGGTGGGTGCTGATGTTCTGGGTCCTCCCGCCGTTCCTGGCCATCACGCTGTCGCTCGTGCTGCGCCTCTCGGCGCGGGTGAAGTCGACCGCCGCTGCGCAGCAGGCCTCCGGCCTCGTGACGCTGCCGCTGATCATGATCGCCTACGGGCAGACCACGGGCGCCCTGTTCGGCGCCCAGGTCTGGGCTTCTACGTGGGCGTCGTCGCCTGGGTCATCGCCATCGTCAGCCTCGGTCACGGCGTGCGCTCGGTCACCCGGGCCCGCCTCCTCGGCGTCGCCGACGAGGTGTAGCGCCGCACCGACGGCGCTGCGACGGCGGTGCGTGCTCACGCTTCGGCGACGAGCTCGACGAGCGGACGGTGGCCGCTGCCCGGCCCGATCGAGCGGTGCGCCCCGACCACGACGCCGTCGGCGTCGATGACGAACGTCGAGCGGCGGTAGAAGCCGAGCAGACCGAGGATGCCGTAGCGCTCGGCCGACCGACTTGTCGACGTCGGCCAAGCATCGGGAACGCGAACCCGCCGTGCGCCTTGGCGAACAGCTGGTGGCTCTCGACCGATCTGCGGGCTGATCGCCAGCACCTGGACGCCGACCTCGGTCGAGGAGGCCGATGTCGGCGGTGTAGCTGAGCAACTGCTCGGTGCACACCGGCGTGTTGTCGGCCGGGTAGAACGCCACGATCAACGGCGCCCGGCGAACTCGCCGCTCGTGAAGTGACGCCGCTCCCCCGCGAACCATCGATGCCGTCGAGCTCGAACACCGGCGCACGGTCGCCCGTGCCGGTGGGTTGCCACGGATCGTCGGGGCCCCCGTCGAGCGCCGGCGCCGCTCCCCGCCCGGATGACTAGCTCAAGCTCGGCCATCAGGTCGTCGGGGATGTCGAAGTTGGCGTAGACCTCCTGGACGTCGTCGTGGTCGTCGAGCGCGTCGATGACCTTGAGGACGGACTTGGCGGCCTCGGCCGTGTCGATGGTGATGAGCGTTCGACGGCATCATCGTGAGGTCCGCCGACGTGACCGCGATGCCGGCCTCCTCGAGCGCAGCGCACCTCGGGCAGGTCGCCGGTCGGGCAGGTGACACGCCAGTGTCGCCGTCGTCGACGATGTCCTCGGCGCCGGCGTCGAGCGCCGCCAGCATCAGGTCGTCCTCGTCGACGGCGCCGGGCACCGTGAGGATGCCCTTGCGCTCGAACTGCCACGCCACCGCGCCGGGCTCGGCGATGGAGCCGCCGTTCTTGGAGAACACCGAGCGCACCTCGGGGCCGGTGCGGTTGCGGTTGTCGGTCAGCACCTCGACGAGCACGGCCACGCCGTGGGGCGCGTAGCCCTCGTAGGTGATCTCCTCGTAGATGACGCCCTCGAGCTCGCCGGTGCCCCGCTTGATGGCCCGCTCGATGGTGTCGAGCGGCACCGAGGCGTCCCGCGCCTTCTGGAACATCGTGCGCAGCGTCGGGTTGGTGTCCATGTCGCCCCCGCCGGCACGAGCGGCGACCTCGACCTGCCTGATCAGCTTGGCGAAGAGCTTGCCGCGGGCCTTGTCGGTCCGCGCCCTTCTTGTGCTTGATCGTTGCCCATTTGGAGTGACCCGACATGGAGAGATCTCCTTCTACGAACTGGTGATCGCGTCGAGGAACAGCCGGTGCAGGCGATCATCGGCACCGAGCTCTGGATGGAACGTAGTGGCCATGACGGCCCCCGCCGGACGAACACCGCATTGTCGCCGACAGCGGCCAGCACCTGCACGCCGTCACCCGTGCGCTCGATGATCGGCGCCCGGATGAACACGGCGTGGAACGGCGCATCGAGGCCGTCGACGTCGATCTCGGTTTCGAACGAATCGATCTGGCGGCCGTACCCGTTGCGCCGCACGTCGATGTCGAGTGTCTCGAAGTCGCGCTGGTCGGCGCGCCCGTCGAGCGATGTGGGTCGCCAACATGATGGCTCCGGCGCACGTACCGAACGCCGGCATGCCGGCGGCGAGCCGCTCGGAGATCGGCTGGAACAGACCCGTGGAGACGGCCAGCTTCGACATCGTGGTCGACTCGCCACCGGGGATCACGAGCGCGTCGACACCGTCGAGGTGCTTCGGTTGCCGGACCTCGATCGGGCTGGCCCCGAGGCCTTCCAGCATGCGTTGATGAGCAGCGAAGGCGCCCTGGAGTGCCAGAACGCCGATCGTCAACGATGGCCGGAGGCCACCTTCGCTAGGCACGGTCGCTTCGCTCCCTGTAACGCTCCGGGACCTCCGGCGGACTCGCCGACTGGTCTCTCACCAGCCCCGATCGGCGAACGTCGTCTCGAGGCCGCCGATCTCGAGGCCGGCCATCGACTTGCCGAGCCCACGGCTGACCTTCACCAAGATGTCGGCGTCGTCGAAGTTGGTGGTCGCCTCGACCACGGCCTTCGCCATGATGTCGGGGTGCTCGCTCTTGAAGATGCCCGAGCCGACGAACACGGCCTGGGCGCCGAGCTGCATCACGAGCGCGGCGTCCGCCGGGGTCGCGATGCCGCCGGCGCAGAACATGGGGACCGGCAGGACACCGGTGTCGTGGATCTCCTGCACGAGGCCGAGCGGGGCCTGCAACTGCTTGGCCCATTCGAACAGCTCGGCGGGATCGGCCTGGGTGATCTTGCGGATGTCACCGAGGATCTGGCGGAGGTGACGAACCGCCTCGACGATGTTGCCCGTGCCGGCTTCGCCCTTGGAGCGGATCATGCACGCACCCTCGGAGATGCGACGGAGCGCCTCACCCAGGTTGGTGGCGCCGCACACGAACGGCACGTCGAACGCCCACTTGTCGATGTGATGGGTCTCGTCGGCGGGGGTCAGCACCTCGGACTCGTCGACGTAGTCGACCCCGAGCGCCTGCAGGATCTGGGCCTCGGCGAAGTGACCGATGCGGGCCTTGGCCATGACCGGAATGGTCACCGCCGCCTTGATCTCCTCGATCATCTGCGGATCGCTCATGCGGGCGACGCCACCGTCGCGGCGGATGTCGGAGGGCACCCGCTCGAGGGCCATGACGGCGCACGCCCCGGCGTCCTCGGCGACCCGCGCCTGCGCGGCGTCGACGACGTCCATGATGACGCCGCCCTTCAGCATCTCGGCGAGGCCACGCTTGACCTGGACGGTGCCACGAAGCGACGAAGGAGCGACCGGGGAGGCTGAATCAGTCATGGGGCCAGTGTATCTCTCCGCCTGAGGCCCTCCGAAGCGAGTAACGGCGGTACGCCGTCACCAGTACCGCGGCCGAACGCCCCGACCCGGCCGATCAGCCGGCCAGCATCGAGGCCGCGACCTCGGGCGACATCGGCGCCGCCGTGGCACCGTCGGTGAACTCGACCCAGGTTCGCCCCGGGGTCAGCCGGATCGGCTGGCCGTCAGCGCCCGTGAGCGTGATCGGCTCGAGCTGGGACGGACGGTTCCACGTGCCGGTGACCGCGGTGCCGCCCGCACCGAGGACCGTCACCTTGCCGGTGCCCTCGGTCTTCGCCGTCGGCGTCTTGGAACCGCCCCGGTACTGGATCTCCATGATCACGACGTTCGTCGCGTTCGCCTGACCGGTGCCCTCGGTCTGGTCGCGCTTGTTGTACTGCCACCGGAGCCACTGATTGCCGGCGGGGTCCCACACCCACGCCGACGGCGTGTCGCCGACCTTCTCGGTCACGCCCGGCATCGGGATCGCACCGGCGTTGGTCTCACCCTCTCCGAGGTACTGGAACACCTTGAGCGGCGGACCCTGGTTGGGTTCGGCGTATGCGAACAGCTTGTCGGTCGACGTGAACAGGTTGTGCGGTGCCTTGCGGCCCTTCTTGCGGAAATAGTCCTTGGGGTGCTTGTCCCAGTTGACGTTGACGACCCACTCGCTGCGGTACACGTCACGCACGACACCCTCGTTCGCCCCCGACCAGCCGAAGAGCGGCTTGCCGAGGAGCGCCAGGATGGGCGGGTCGCTGTAGCGCGCCGAGCGTGTCGGGCCGATCTCACCGGCGTCCTGGCTGTGGAACACCGCCATCAGCCGGCTGATGCCCTCCACCTTGATCTCGAAGACGATGTCGGCCTGGTTGAGGCCCTCCTGGGGCATCGCGTCGACCGAGTTGTCGATCTTCACCGCCAGCGCCGGACGAAGGAGCTTGACCGCAGTGGCGTCGTCGATCGGCAGGCCGGTCAACGGCGCCGTTGCCGCCACTACCGGCACGGCGGTCGTGGTCGTAGTCGCCTCGGTGGTCGTGGTCGACGTCGACGTGGTCGTCGTGGCCGGAGGATCGGCCTTCTTGTCGTCGCCGCCACAGCTCGTCGCCATGAGCAGAGCCACGGCGCAGCAGGCGGTCGATCGAAGCGTGAGGTTGCGAGGAGATCGAGACATGAGGCCCGCGAGGCTAGTCCGATGACGGAGGGCTACAGCTCCGCCATGAGCGACGCGCGCTGGTCGATCGGCGCCCCTCCCCCGAACAGGGCAGAGAGTTGGTACGCCGTTGTGTCGGTGTCGGCCGCCTCGACCAGCGGGTCGGCGAGCCACAGGTGGGCCGTGCCCCACGTCGCCGACTCCACGCCGGTGCCGAGCGCCTCCATCTTCTCGAGCGCGGAACCGAGGCCCGGAGGGTACCGGGTCATGTCGATCGCGCCCAGGTCCGACAGGAACTCGCGCTGGTCGCCGAGCACCCGTCGCAGCCGGCCGGCGCGCCACCCGGCGAGGAACGCGACGTAGCCCATCGGGCGACCGGGACGCCGCGGGCCGTTGCGCACCAGTGGACCGCACACCAGCATCGCTGCCTGCGCACCCAGCTCGGCATCGTGGCTCCGGAGGCGCACCAGCGCCTCGGCGAGCACACCCTCGAGTTCGACGCGGTCGAGCTGCTCCAGCAGACCGGTCGTGGCAATGACCACACCCTCGTCGGGCGGCCCGTAGACCGCGAGGTTCGGGCGGGCCTCGTCGATCACCTGCAGCGTCGGCATGACCGACCCCGAGCTGATCGACAACCCTTCCATGAGGTTGTGGTAGCGGGGGAACTCCGGCTCGGGAGCGGGGCGGGCCGCGAACACGGTCGCGAGCCCCGCCGGCGCCGACTTGGGGAGGATGACGGCGACGATCACACCGGACAGCACCCCGGCGACGAGACCGATCCACCAGGTCGCCACCAGACCGACGATGACGCCCACCACGATCGCTGTCGCGAGCACCTGCGGCACGACGAGGAACTTGGTGGCCTCGCGATTGCGGTCGGTGCGGTCGAGGAGCGTGCGCGCTTCGATACTCATGACAGGACCGTCCCCCTCGCGGAACTCATGCGCCGAAATCGACCGCGACGTTGCCCCGCGACTGGTCATCGGCTTGGAAGTACTGACGTTCCTCGAACTTGAACATGTTGGCCACGACCACGCTCGGGAACGACTGGATCTTGGTGTTGTAGGCCCGGACGTTGTCGTTGTAGTACTGCCGGGCGTAGGCGATACGGTCCTCCGTCGAGCTGAGTTCGGTCTGCAACTGCTGGAAGTTCGTGTTGGCCTTGAGGTCGGGGTAGGCCTCCGACAGGGCGAAGAGCGACTTGAGCGCACCGGTGATGACGTTCTCCGCTGCCGCCTTGTCCTCGATGGAGTTGGCCGACATGGCCATGTTGCGGGCCTGGATCACGGCCTCGAGCGTGCCGCTCTCGTGCGCCGCATAGCCCTTCACCGTGGCCACCAGGTTCGGAATGAGATCGTGCCGACGGTTGAGCTGCACGTCGATCTGGGCGTACGCCGCCTCGATCTTGTTGCGGAGCCCGACGAGGCCGTTGTACGTGAACATGAACGCCAACCCGACGATCACGACCAGCGCTATGAGGATCACCAGGACCCAGATCATGTGCTCTCCTCGGACCGCGGCCGACAGAGCGGACGCGATCGCTCGTCCATGATAGGCACGCTCCCCTCTGGACCGGGTTCTCCCTCCACACCACGGCGATGAGCCCTCCGGCGATCGACCATCGTTTGCCGCCAGACCTCCAACGCGCAGATCACGCAAACGCGCCGAGTGAGATCGACGCGTCCTGGACGCGTGATCGCCACCGACCGTGAGCGTTCCAGCTCTCATTTCACTGTCAGGGGTGCGATTTAGGCTTGGTCGAGCGCAGCTCGACTGCGACTCGAACCTCCGGTTCCCAACACGAGAACAACCCTGAGGGCGAACGCGATGCTCCGGAACGACGGACCCCGCGTGCTCGACATCGAGGTGAGCACCGCCCGCGAGTGGCTCCGCGTCGGACGGGAACTCCTCCAGCTCGCCAAGACGCGCTCGGCCTTCCGGGAGGGACGGCTGTCCGACACCAAGGTTCGCTCCGTCACGCGGCTGGCGACGGCCGAGAACGAGGGCGAGCTCCTGGACATCGCCGAGCGAACGGCACCGAGCCAACTCGGCACGGCCTTGGCAGCCTGGTCGGCACGCAACGAGGACGAGGCCTCACGGAACCGACGCCATCCTCGTGACCGGTGGCAAATGAGGTCGCAGGTTCCTCAGGCGTTGAGCGCAGCCTCGGCGATGACGGCCTCGTAGAGGACGGTGTACGCCTCGGCCAAGCGATCCATCGAGAATCGATTCGCACGGTCGCGACCGCTCGCACGCAGGCGGTCGGCCAGCGCGTCGTCGCCGAGCACCTCGGAGATGGCCATGGCGAACGCGGCCGGATCACCCGGTTCGGGCAGGAGCGCTGCGGCGGGCTCACCGTCGAGCGGACCGGCGACGCCCACGTAGCCGCTGATCGACGAGGCCACCACCGGTGCGCCAGCCGCCATCGCCTCGAGGAGGATCACCCCGAACGACTCGCCACCGAGCGACGGTGCCACGAACACACTGGCTGCGGCCATCCGCCGGTTCCGCTCGTCGTTGCTGATGCGGCCGAGCCACTCGATGCGATGGTCGGCAGCATGGCGCGCCTGCAACTCCTCGGTCTCGGGGCCCGATCCGGCGACCCACACCCGCAGGTCCTGGTCGATGAGGCCGACGGCGTCGAGCAGGACCCCCAGGCCCTTGCGCTCCTCGTGGCGCCCGACGAACAAGACCGTCTGGCGGTCGTCGACCGCGCCGTCGGGGCCAGGCGGATCGACCCACGGCTCGGCCGACGCGAACTGGTCGACCTCGACTCCGTTGAACAGGATCGTCCACGGCTCGGGGATCGCGACACCGGCCAGGGCCTGCGCGTCCTGGGAGACGGCGACCTTGGCGTCGATCCGCGACCCGAACCAGCGGGCGAGGCTCGACATCGACTTGTACATCGGCTGCTCGCCGGCAGCGTGGAACGTCCCGACGATCGGGGCCGAACGGAGCATGAGTGCCGTCACGGTCGGGCCGGGCACGAGCGGCTCGTGCAGATGGAGGACGTCGAACTTCTCGTCCCACAGCGCCCGCATGGTGCGCAGTTGCGCCTGGGGGTTGGGCGAGATCGGGGCGATGGAACCGTTGGCGGCGTTCATCACCGACGGCCCGATGACCGTGACACCGCCCTCGGTGGGCGGGGCGTCCGCCGGCGCCAGGATCTGGACGTTGTGCCCACGCTCGCGCAACGCCCGGGCCAGACCCAGCACCTGGCCCTGCACACCACCGGGCACGGTGAGGCTGTAGGGACAGACCATCCCGATGTGCACGACGCCGACCCTGCTCAGCCGCGACGGGGCGGCGGCGTGATGCCGAGCGCCTCGTAGTCGCTCGGCCAGTTCGGTTGCAGGAGGTGCCATTGCTCGGGTGCCCGGGCGATGAGCCCTTCGAGCTCGGTGGCGAGCACCTGGGTGAAGCGGACGACGTCCTCACGGATCGAGGTCGCTCCGGGCGTCCGCTCGATCTCGATCGGAGGGCGCACGACACCGTGCACGCCACGTTCGGTGAAGTACACGGCGGTGGGCAACACCCGGCAGCCGCCGCGCAACGCCATCACGGCGGGGCCCGCCGGCAGCGAGGTCGTCTCACCGAAGAAGGTGATCTCGGGTCCGGCACGGGTGAGGTCGCGGTCGCACAGGAGGCACACGATCTCCTTGTTGGCCGCCGCCATCGCCACCTCGTCAGCGGCGGTGGGACTGAGCGGGATGATGTTCATGCCGAGCGAGGTGCGGAACTCGAGGAACCACTCGAACAGTTCGGGCGGCTCGAGCTGCTCGACCACCGCGGCGAGGCCCCAGTTCCGAACCTGGGTGATCCAGAACGCTGCCCATTCCCAGCCCCCGAGGTGTGGCAGCGCGAGCACGGGTCCGACGGCGTCGTGTTCCATCGCCTCCTCGATGTGCTCGATGCCCTCGACAGTGAACCCGGCGGCCACCTCCTCGACCGACATTCCGGTCAGACGGAACGAGTCGTAGTAGTAGCGGGCGTAGCTCTCGAAGGTCGCCTGCACCTTGGTGTTGATCTCGTTGCGGGTCAGGTCGCGTTCGTAGACACGGCGCAGGTTCCGCTCGACGATGAGGCGCTTGTCGCCACCGCGCAGCGCTGCGGCGTGGCCGGCGGCGGCGAGCACGGGGTCGCCGATCTGGCGCGGGGCGCGTTGGGCGAGCGCTTCGCCGAGTTTGTAGGCGCCCACGATCGCTGGACCCGCGGCGCGCTCCAGCGCCGGCGCGAAGGCCTTACGGGCTGCGGCGCGGGCGGCGCTGATGGGGTCGAGCGGGGCCACCGATCAGTAGCCGCGGCGAGTCCGGGCTCGTTCGCGGGCCTCGGCGCGACGCGCCTGCCAGCGTGCGGCGGCCGGTGACGGCGTCGAGGCACGGGAGCGACGACGGGCGGCAGCGGGGCGGGGCATGGGCAGCGGCTTCGAGGCCTGGTTCCACACCTTCACGAATCGCTGGATCGCCGTCGCCATGTTGAGCACAACGAGCACCACGAGGGCGGCAATGAGGAACCGGTCGAAGAGGAGGCCGGCACCCAGGATCACGAATCGTTCGGCCCGCTCGACGAGGCCACCACGGGCGTCGAGCCCGAGCGCGTCGGCCTTGGCCCGGATGTAGGACGGCAGCACGGCCGTGCCGAACGCAGCGAAGGCAAGCACCGGGAGGTACCGGCTCTGGTCGGTCTGCGAGGCGAGGTACCAGGCGACGCCGCCGAACAGGAGCGCATCGGTGACGCGGTCGCTGACGGAATCGAAGAAGGCGCCGCGCTGGCTCGACGTGCCCGAGGCCTTGGCCACGGCACCGTCGAGCGTGTCGGGAATACCCGTGAGTGCGAGGAGGATGACACCGAGGCGGAGCGCGCCGGCCCCGACAGCGATGGCGCAGGCGACCGACATGGCCAGGCCGACGGCGGTGATGGCGTCGGCGGGGATGCCCGCGCGCTTCACGCTCATGCCGACTGGCTTGACCCAGGTCTCGATCTGGCCGCGGAAGCGTCCGTCGAGCATTGTGACTCCTTCGGGAAATCCTCGTGGAGCGCTTACTGTAGCAAGCACCGAGGTACGTCCGCCCAGCGTACCTCCCGGCCCGGAGCCGATCCGGGCATCACCGCGGCGTCGGTCGGACGGTCAGGCCGCCCAGTCCTCGGGGTTCTGCTCGGCGAACCACTCGATGACCTCGCCGGAGATGCCGTCGACGACGACGATCGCCCGCCGCGACGGCGGGTTGTCCGCGGAGTAGGCCAGCAGGCGC
Organism: Microthrixaceae bacterium; assembly: GCA_037045585.1. Taxonomy (GTDB): domain Bacteria; phylum Actinomycetota; class Acidimicrobiia; order Acidimicrobiales; family Microtrichaceae; genus SSF14. The sequence goes on along the minus strand of JBAOIR010000036.1, from coordinate 112,763 downwards.
CACACGGGACGCGACAGCCAGCCTCGCCACACCATCTGCGCGGACGCGTGGCCGACGGTGAACCCAACGGTGCGATTGGCGGTCGCGAGCGCCTCCGTCTCGTCGATGAGCAGGGTGCGACCTGCGATGAGGCCGTAGATGGCAAAGCCACCGAGGAACACGGCGACCCACAGGTACCCGTCGTTCACGAGCGGCGAGCTGTCGCGCTTGGTGATCCACAACAGGAGGCACACCGCCGCGATCAACAGGTAGATCGCCGCGGGGATGCGGCGACGGTTGTTGTTGGGCAGGAGGTAGTCGGCCGACGCCTCGGCGACGTTGAGGTCGGCGGGCAGTTCGTCGACGACGTCGGCGTCATCGATCACGGCAGTCATCGATCTCGGGCGTGGACTCGGGGGACTCGGTCACGGCGCCGAGCCTACGGGCGGAACACGACCCGGAGCGAAGCGAGCGCGTCGTCGAGCGACACGGGGAGCACCCTCGTCTCGGCGGCGACGCCGATGAAGTTGGCGTCGCCGGTCCAGCGCGGCACGCAGTGCACGTGGAGGTGATCGGACTGGCTGCCTCCGGCGGCCGCCCCGAGGTTGACCCCGACGTTGACGGCGTCGCACCGGAACGCCGCCTTGAGCGCCACCACCGACGAGCGCACGAGCGTCCACAGCTCGGTGTGCTCGTCGGCGGTGAGCGCCTCGAGGTCGGCGACACCACGGTTGGGGAGCACCAGCAGGTGCCCGGAGGTGTAGGGGAACTTGTTGAGGAGCACGAAGCAGGTGCGGCCGCGGTGCAGCAGGTGCTTCTCGTCGTCGGTCCCGTCCGCAGCGAGGATGCGCTCGAAGAGCGTGCGTCCGTCGGCGGGCGCGTCGGAGCGTGACTCCACCGACGACGTGACGTAGTTGGCGCGCCAGGTGGCCCAGAGGTGGCTGAGGGGCATCGTCGGGACCGAACCCTCAGACGCCGCGGAAGTCCGCGACCTCGGCCGTGACCCGTTCGGTGAACGCCGCGACCGGGACGTCGCGCTCGACGTCGTTGCCTCGGGCGTTCACGCCGACGGTGCCGTTGGCGACATCGTCGTCGCCGACGACGAGGACGTAGGGCAGCTTCTCGCCCTTGGCCTTGCGGATGCGGTTACCGAGGGATTCGTCGGCCCACGCGATGTCGGCGCGCAGTCCGACGGCCTTCAGCGACGACAGCACCTCGGACGCGTAGTCGGCATGGGCGTCCGCGACGGGGAGCACGCGCACCTGCACCGGGGCGAGCCAGGTGGGGAGAGCACCCGCGTAGTGCTCGAGCAACACCCCGAAGAAGCGTTCGACCGAACCGAAGAGCGCCCGGTGGATCATGACCGGCTGCTGACGGGTGCCGTCGGGCGCGATGTACTCGATGCCGAAGCGCTCGGGCAGGTTGAAGTCGAGCTGCAGCGTGGACAGTTGCCAGCTGCGACCGATCGCGTCACGCACGTCGACGTCGATCTTGGGGCCGTAGAACGCGCCGCCGCCGTCGTCGACGATGTAGTCGAGGCCGTGGGCGTCGAGGGCGCCACGGAGCCCGTTGGTGGCCAGTTCCCAGAGCTGGTCGTCGCCGACGGACTTCTCGAGCGGCCGGGTGGAGAGCTTGGCCTGGAAGTCGGTGAAGCCGAACGACCGCAGGACGTCGAGCACGAAGTCGAGCAGCGACGCCAGCTCCTCCTCGACCTGTTCGAGGGTGCAGAAGATGTGGCTGTCGTCCTGGGTGAACCCCCGGCTGCGGAGGAGCCCGTGGACGGCACCGGACAGCTCGTAGCGATAGACGGTGCCCAACTCGAACAGTCGGAGGGGGAGGTCGCGGTACGACCGCTGCTGTGACCGGTACACCATCACGTGGAACGGGCAGTTCATCGGCTTGGGGTAGTAGGTCGCGCCGTCCATCTCCATGGGCGGGTACATGGAGTCGGCGTAGAAGTCGAGGTGGCCCGACGTCTCCCACAGCACCGACTTGGCGATGTGGGGGCTGAACACGAAGTCGTAGCCGCCGTGCTCGTGGCGGAAGCGGGAGTAGTCCTCCATCGTCTTGCGGACGAGCGCACCCTTGGGGTGCCACACGGCGAGGCCGGGCCCGAGTTCTTCGGGCCACGACACCAGGTCGAGGTCGTGAGCGAGGCGGCGATGGTCGCGCTTGATCGCCTCGTCCAGACGGTGCAGGTGGGCGGCGAGGTCCTTCTTGTTGGCCCACGCCGTTCCGTAGATGCGCTGCAGCATCGGGTTCTTCTCGGAGCCCCGGAAGTACGCGCCGGCCACCCGCATGAGCTTGAAGTGGCCGAGACGACCGGTGGACGGCACGTGCGGGCCGCGACACATGTCCACGAAGGCCGGCGTGTTGCGATAGAAGCTGATCCGCTCCCCCGCCGACACCTCGCCGTCGGCATCGTCGCCCGACGCCGCCAGGTCCATGAACTGCTGCTTGTAGGGATGCGCAGCCATCAACTCCTTGGCTTCGGGGACCGGCAGCTCGAAGCGCTCGAAGGTCTGGTCGGCCGCGATGATCTCGCGCATGCGGGCATCGATCGCGGCGAGGTCGTCCTCGGAGAACGTGGCCCCCTCGGGAAGCTCGAAGTCGTAGTAGAAGCCGTCGTCGATGGCGGGGCCACCGGCGAACGTGGCACCCGGCCACATCTCGAGGACAGCCTGCGCGAGCACGTGGGCGGTCGAGTGCCGGAGGTGTTCGAGGGCCTCGGGATCGCGGTCGGTCACGAACTTCACGGCGGCGTGGTCTGGCAGGGGCGCCGCCAGGTCGTGGGGTTGACCGTCGACATCGACGACGAGCGCTGCCTTGGCCAGGCCCGGACCGATCGACTCGGCCAGGGTGGTGCCGGTCGCGCCCTCGGGGAGGCTGCGTTCGGAACCGTCTGGGAGCGTGATCGTGATGTCGGACATGGCGAGCATGCTACCGGCGCCCCTTCGAGCCCCCGTGCAGTTTGCCCAACCCCCGAGACGAGTTGGTGACACACTGTTATGTACCCTGCTCTCACGCAGCTACCAGCCCGGAGTGTGATGACCATGTCCCGTAGGTTCCGCTCGATCCCACTCACGCTGGCGACGGCGACCCTCGCGCTCGTCGCCACTGCCTGCCCGACCGATCCGCCGGCACCGTCGCCGTACCGTGCCGAGTTGCTGTCGCCCGGCAACCGAATCCTCGTCACGACCTCTCCGGCCGGGGTCGGCAAGATCCTCTCGAACCCAGGCGGCACATCGGACTTCCCCACCGACCCCGTCACCGCCCTCGACCTCTACTTCGACGCCAGCGGCCTGGGGAACCCGGCGAACGCCGATCGTCTGGGTCGTGTCGACCACCCCGACGGGACGGTGTCGACCGGGATCTACGACGGCAGCGGGGTCCTCCGTGCGGACTTCGGTCCCCAGACGTCGGGGTACCGGTATTCCGCAGACGGCTCCACGTTCGGCATCACGAGGTGGGACAACACGGGCGCCTACGTCGACATCTACAACGCGATCGACCTGACGCTCCGCCGTTCGTTCGCCTGGCCACTCGGCACCGGCCTGCCGACGATCCAGGACTTCAACCGAGACGGGTCACGACTCATCGTCCGTGGGTACAACCTCTGGAGCATGTCGGAGGACTACGCCCTCTTCACCGCGACGACCACCGGCAGCGACCCGCTCGCCATCGTGGTGCCGGTGACCGGTGAGGCCAAGTACGCCTACCGGCTCACCGACGCCGATCGCATCGTCTACTCGGTGTACCGAGGCCTGCTGCGGCCGGCGTTCGAGCTGCGCACCGTCGGGGTCGACGGTCTCGGCGAACGCTCCCTCGGGCTGTTCGACTCCTACACCGGCTACCCCGAGACGGCGGGCGAGATCGGCGGTGCCCGCGTGCTGGTCGAGATGCTGGTACCGGGCACACTCGACCGGACCGAGATCGTCGCCGTCGAGGACTCGCCCACCGCGGCCCGCACCGTGATCGCCGGGCCATTGGACGGCAACAGTCAGCGGTTCTCGCGACTCGTCCTCGCACCCGCCTAGAACGACAGGTCGACGAGCGGCCGGGACTGCAGCACCGCCGTGGACGACCGTGGCTGAGCTGCCTCGGTCGTGAGCGACGGCACCTTCTCGACGAGCGGAGGCAGGGCCTCGACGTTCGGTTCGGGCGTCACGATGTGCGTGGACTCGGCCGGCATCGTCTCGTGCGTCTTGGTGGCGTACGTGTCGACGTACTCCTGACCGGAGAGGTCGCGGATCGAGTACATGAGCTCGTCGGTGAGTTGGCGCAACACCAGTCGGTCGTTGGCACGGTCTCGGTAGCGGGACACGTCGACGGGATCGCCGAAACGGATCAGCACCTCCATGAACGGCCGCGGGAACTTGGCGTCGGGCGGCTGCACCTCGACGGCGCCGATGATGCCGACGGGGACGATCGGGGCGTTGGCCCGGAGAGCGATGCGGGCCACGCCGGTGTGGCCCTTGTGGAGCTTGCCGCTGCGGGAGCGGGTGCCCTCGGGGTAGATGCCGAACAGCTCACCGCGTTCGAGCACCCCGACAGCGGCGTCGAGCGCCCGCGACGAGGCATCTCCACCGGACCGGTCGATCGGGATCATGCCCATCGCCGGGAAGAGGTACTTGGTCTTCCAGTCGTCCATGTACTCGGCCTTGCCGACGTAGGTCATGGCGCGGCCGACCACGAGCGGCAGGAAGAACGAGTCGAGCACGGAGGTGTGGTTGGGGGCGAGGATGGCGCCGCCGGAGGCCGGTACCTTCTCGAGCCCCTCGGTGCGAACCCGCCACGCGAACTTGAACACGGGGCTCAAGACGGCCTTGGCAAGTCCCTGGATCTGTCCCGCTTCCTTCACCGTCATCGTGTCCCCCCTTCCTCGCTCGTCTCGTTGTCTCGTCGGTCCATTGTGCTCAAGATCAAGCACCGATGCTGCGACTTCCGGTGAACAACGTGTGAAGGGGCTCAGAACCCACCATTTCCGAGCCGTTCCCTGCCAACTGTCTACCGCGTGCGACCGGGGTCACGCGTGAGACCCTGTGTCAGATCTCAGATCTCAGATCACCGGACGGTCGGTGACGACACCGAGCAGGGCGGCAGCCTCACTGACCCCGAGCCCCTTCGCCGCCGCACGATCGATCGCTTCGATGGCACCGGGCGTGTCGAGGTCCTCGTCGAGCGCTCGCGCACCTCGTCGAGGGCGCCGCCACCGTTGCCGGCGGCAACCCAGGCTCGAAGGCGCTCGTCGTTGGTCGGCATCAGCGAGTCGTTCCACTCCCACGGCTCGCGGTAGTGGTGTGAGACCACCGTCAGCCGGATCGCCCGAGGGTCCCAGTCCTTCACGAGGTCGGACACGAACACGAGGTTGCCGAGCGACTTGGACATCTTCTCGCCGTCCATCGACACCATGGCCTGGTGCATCCAGTGCCGGACGAGCGGCTCCCCGGTCGCTGCCTCGGACTGCGCCGCCTCGCACTCGTGATGCGGGAAGATCAGGTCGGAGCCGCCGCCGTGCAGGTCGATGGTGGTGCCGAGTTCACGAAGGCACAGCGCCGAACACTCGATGTGCCAACCGGGACGACCGGGGCCCCACAGCGAGTCCCAGGCCGGTTCGTCGGGCAGCGACGGCTGCCACAAGATGAAGTCGAGCGGATCACGCTTGTGTGGATCGTCGACGTTGCCCGCGCTCGGCAGCGAAGGCCAGCATGTCGTCGCGGGTGTAGTTGCTGATCGTGCCGAACTTGGGGAACTTCGAGACCTCGAAGTAGACGGCGCCCCCGGCCTGGTAGGCGTAGCCCTCGTCGAGGACCATGCCGATGAACCCGCGGATGTCGGGGATGGCCGACGTGGCCCGCGGCTCGGAGTAGCTCGGGATGGTCTCGAGGGTGACCATGTCGTTGTCGAAGCGGGCGATCTCCGCCGCCGCGAGGTCGAGGTAGTGGACCCCGATGTCACGGGCCTTGGCGAGGATCGAATCGTCGACGTCGGTCACGTTGCGGACGCAACGCGTCTCGTGGCCCAGGTCACGCAGCCGACGCTGCAGGACGTCGTAGCCGAGGTACGTCGCGGCGTGCCCGAGGTGCGTCGAGTCGTACGGCGTGATGCCGCACGTATACAGCGACACCACGGGGCCAACCTCGAACGGGACGATCTCCTGGCGGGCGGTGTCGAAGAGGCGCACGAGAGGTCAAGTTACACGCGACCGACCTCGCCCCAATCAGAACGCCGAGGTACCGGAGCGAACGTAGGGAGCGCAGCGACCGTGCCGAGCGAAGGTGGCCGAGGCCATCGAGACGCCGAGGTACCGGAGCGAACGTAGGGAGCGCAGCGACCGTGCCGAGCGGAAGGTGGCCGAGGCCATCGAGACGCCGAGGTACCGGAGCGAACGTAGGGAGCGCAGCGACCGTGCCGAGCGAAGGTGGCCGAGGCCATCGATCAGATGTCGTCGAGGCCCGTGAAGCGGATGGCGACGCGGGTCTTGTACTTCATGTTGACCTGCAGCAGCACTGCGGCGAACGCCTCGATCGGCGCCACGTTGGACAGCTCGCCGGCGTCGAGCGGACGCAGGTCGGGCAGCTGCGCCACGATGTCGATCGTGGTCGCCGTGGCCGACGGGTGATCGGAGCACACGAGCACGTCGCTGATGCAGGGATGGCGAATGTCGCCGAGCTCCTTGGCCGGCACGTGGTGCATGGCCGCTGCGACGAGCGACTTCGGCACCGCCGCCTGCACCGAGGCGGCCACCGAACCGCGGCGGAACGAGGGGCTGGAACTCGTGACCGACCTTGGCGAGCGCGTTGGCCATCGAGATGACCACCTTGCCACGGAGCTGGGTCGCAACCTCCGAGACGGTCACTGCTGCCGCGTCCCACGGGGTGGCGACCACCACGACGTCGGCCAGCGCGGCCGCCTCGTTGTCACCGGCGTTGAGCGGGAGGTTGTAGTCCTCCCACTTCGCGTGCAGCTTGTCGCGGACTTCGAGCGCCCGGTACTTGGACCGCGATCCGATGACCACGTCGAAGCCGGCCGAAGCCAGTCGCACGGCCAAGCCGCTTCCTGCAGGACCCGTACCACCCAAGACGCCGATTTGCATGAGCGAGATTGTGGCGAACGAACCCCCGCGACGCCAACCTGACGGACGGCTCGTTTTCTGACGCCCCGTCAGACCACGCCGGAGGCCCGCAGGTACCGGGGGTTCGCGACGCGGACCTTGTCGAGCGCCGTTGCGGCGAGCGCGGTGACCACGTCGTCCCACCGGTCGTCGAGGTCTCCGGCGCGAATCGCGCCGGCGAGCTGGGCATCGTCGGCCACGCCGAGCGCGGCGAGTCGCCAGCCGTGACCGTCCGCGGCGGCGGTTCCAGCGGCGAGTTCCCGCTCGACGATCGCCAGCGCGTTCGCGGCGACCCGGGCGTGGAAGCGGACGCGACCCTCGGTCGACCCCATGACATCGGTCTCGAGGAACTCCCGCACCGCCTCGATCAGTTCGGCGGCCGTGGGGCGGTCGTGGACGGTGCGGGCGGCGGACGGAGCGGGCGGTTCGGTGTCGGGACTGCTCGCCCCCATCAGGGCGAGCGCGTCGTACTCGTTCTCACAGGCGCGCCGGCCGATCGTGGCGAGCTCGACCGAACGGACCGCGCCGCTCAGGTGGCTCTCGGCCTGGACGGCGCAGATGACTCCCCACCGGAGCGTGCCGAACAGCTCCCACCAGTCGAGCTCGGCAGCATCGATGGTCTCACCCGAGACCGACGCGTAGCCGTCGAGCAGCTCCTCGGCGGCACCGAAACCTCCGGCGCGGTGCGGGGCACCGAACCGCCACGCCCGGACGCAGAACCAGCCCAGGTCCTCGATCGGGTTGCCGAGGTGGGCGAGCTCCCAGTCGAGCACGGCGGCGAGGCCGGGACGGGGGTCGGTGTCGGGGCGCACGAGGAGGTTCCCGGTGCGGAAGTCGCCGTGCACGAGCGCCACCGGTCGCTCGGGAGGTGGCCGCACCTCGAGATGACGGAAGCCGGCCTCGAGGGCCGGATGGTGGCCGGAGACGAGGTCGAGCACGTCGCGGAGGCGCGCAATGTGGTCGTCGGCGACCAGCCGATCACCGAACGGCGCGACGTCGATCGCGTGGATGCGGGCCAGCTCGGCGCCGCACTCGAACGCGAGCTGCCCGCGGACCCCGGCGAACGCGTCGTCGCTCAGCAGGCGTCGAGGCAGCGCTTCACCGTCGACACGGTCGCACACCATCCACGGCGCACCCAGTCCGTCGGTGTCCCCGCTACCCGACGCGACGACCGACGGCACCGCGACGCCGACCGCCGCGGCGGCGCGCAGCAGGTCGGCCTCGAGCCCGACGTCACCGCTCAAGTCGCTCGTGCCGGGGCGTCGGCGCTGGAGGACGTACCCCCGGTCGGCAGCGTCGAACGACCAGGTCTCACGGCTGGCGCCGCCCGACAAGCGGACGAGCCCCGAGACCTCCCCGCCGACGACAGCCGCCAACGCCTCGCCGAGCGCGGCTCCCCGATCGTCACCCATGGTCGCTCCCCCTGTTGGCCTACTCCTGGTCGGACTCGTCGATGATGTCACCGACGATGGCCTCGAGGACGTCCTCCATCGTGACCATGCCCACCGTGTGGCGGTGTTCGTCGCTGACGACGGCGACGTGGCGACGGGCCCGTCGCATCGCCAGCAGCACCTCGCCGAGACCACGCTCGGGCGGGACCGTGAGCATCATGCGGACGGTATCGAGCGGCACCGGCCGGTCGCGCGCGTCCATCGGGAGCCGCAGAAGATCCTTGGCGTGGACGAACCCGAGGACGTCGTCGACGTCGCGACCCAAGATGAGCACCCGGCTGTGCCCACTCGAACGCATGACCTCCTCGGCGTCGGCGACCGAAGCCGACCGTTGGATCGCGACGATCTCGTCACGGGGCACCATGACCTCCGCCGACGCGCGTTCGAGGAAGCCGAGCGCAGCGGTGAGCAGCTCGTGGTCGCCGTCCTCGAGCAGCCCCTCCTCGCGCGACTCCTGGATCATCAGGCCGAGCTCGGCGGCACTCGCCGTCGACCGCAACTCGTCGGCCGGCTCCACGCCGAACAGCCGTGAGCCGAGGAACGCCAGCCGGTTGAGGACCCAGATGACCGGCCGGAAGATCCACACGAACCCCGACGCCGGGATCGAGAGCATGAGCAGCGTGCGCTCGGGCTGCGCGAGCGCAATCGACTTGGGGACCATCTCCCCCACCACCAGGTGGAAGAACACCACGATCGCGAGGGCGATCACGAGGGCGATCGGCTCGGCGAACGACTCGGGGATGTTCACCGAGTGGAAGAGGCTCACGAGGAACCGGTCCGCTGCCGGCTCGGCCACCGAGCCCAGGGCCAGCGAAGCGAGCGTCACGCCGAGCTGGGTGCCGGCGAGCACAGTGCCGAGCCGGCCCATCGACCGGAGCGCGAGCCGCCCGCGAAGCTTGCCCGACTCCTCCTCGATGCGACTCCGGAGCGACGCCAACAGGGCGAACTCGACCGCCACGAAGAACCCGTTCGCCAGAATGAGCACGATCGCCGCGACGAGCGTCACGAGCGCCCCTCGGGCTCGTCGTCGGGACGGATGGTCTGCACGAGTCGCACGCTGGCGACCCGGTGGCGGTCCATCTCCAGCACGTCGATCGACCAGTTCTCGTAGGTGAATCCGTCACCGACCTCGGGGATGTGCCCGAGCTGGTCGAGCACGAAGCCCGCGAGCGTCTCGTAGTCGCCCTCGGGGAGCCGGAGCTTGGTCGAGTCGTACACCTCGTCGAGGCTCAGCCGTCCGGCGAGGACCGACGTGCCACCCCAGCTCCACACCGGAGCGCGGTCCGTGGCCTGGTCGTGCTCGTCGTCGATCTCGCCGACGATCTCCTCGAGCAGGTCCTCGAGGGTGATGATGCCGGCGGTGCCGCCGTATTCGTCGAGCACCACGGCGAGGTACACCCGCGAGGCGCGCATCTCGAGGAGGAGGCCGTCGAGCGGTCGCGACTCGGGGACGACGAGGACGTCGGTGCGGAGCTCGACGAGCGGGACGGTGTCGCGGCGCTCCGGTTCGATGTCGAACAGGGCCTTCACGTGCACGAGGCCGACGACGTCGTCGAGGTCGGCGCCGTAGAGCAGGAAGCGACTGAACCCGGTCTCGGCCGACCGCTGCCGCAGATCGGCGCCGCAATCGGCGACCGACAGGGCCACGACGGCCGTCCGCGGCGTGAGGGCCTCGGCCGCGTCCTTGTCGCGGAACCGGAACGTGCGGGTGAGCAGCTCGACCTCGGCCGGCTGGAGGCTCCCCTGGGCGCCCGACGACTCGACGAGCTTCGCCAGCTCGTGGCGCGAACCGGACCTGGCTCAGTTCCTCGGTGGGCTCCACACCGAGGCGGCGCACGAGCGCGTCGGCGGTTCCGCCGAACAACACGATGACCGGCCGGAACACACCGGAGTAGACGCGCTCGGCGGGAGCAAGGAAGCGGGCGGTGCCGAGCGGGCGTGCCACCGCGATCGCCTTGGGCACGAGCTCTCCCACGACCATCTGGACCACCGTCGCGATGAGCAGCGCCAAGAGGACCGACACGGTCTCGGCGTTCGCCGTGCCGACGATCGCCTCGATCGGTGAGCGGAGCAAGGACGCGACGTTGGGCTCGGCGAGCACACCGATGCCGACCGAGCACACCGTGATGCCGAGCTGGACACCCGAGAGGTGGAACGACAGCCGTTTGAGCGACGCCGACACCATGGCGGCGCGCTTGTCACCACCACCGGCGGCGATCTCGACCTCGTTACGGTCGACGGCCACCAAGGAGAACTCGACCGCCACGAAGAACGCTGTGGCCGCCACCAGGACGAGGACGGCCGCCAACCCTAGGAACGCGCTGATGGCTGTATCCGCCTTCCGGAGTGCATCCGTAGCTGTGGTCGTCGTGTGGTGCCGGCCATGTCAGGATCACGCTAATGCCTCCCATCACGCCGACGACCCATGCTGCCCTCGAGCTCACCGACGTCGGTCTGCGCCGAGGCGACGACCAGGTACTCACCGACATCACGTGGAGCGTGCAACGCGACGAACGATGGGTCGTGCTCGGCGCCAACGGGTGCGGCAAGACCTCGCTCATCCGCATCGCCGCGCTCTACGACCACCCCTCGACGGGCTCGGTCCGGGTCCTCGGCGAGTTGCTCGGACGCACCGACGTTCGGTCACTTCGTCGGCGAGTGGGATTCGTCAGCTCGGCGTTCGTGGACCTGGTGCGACGCGACCTCATCGCATCCGACGTGGTCATGTGCGCGCTGAACGCGTCACTCGAGCCGTGGTGGCACCAGTACACCGACGACGACCGCGCCCGTGCCGTGGCGTCGCTCGACCGTCTCGGCATCGCCCGACTGGCAACACACCGCTTCGGGACCCTGTCGAGCGGTGAGCGGCAGCGGGTGCAGCTGGCCCGAGCGCTCATGACCGACCCGGAGCTGCTGCTGCTCGACGAGCCGACCGCCGGCCTCGACATCGCCGGCAGGGAGGAGTTCGTGGCGGACCTCGACGCGATCGGTGCCGACGGCACGCCGCTGGCGCTCGTCACCCATCACCTCGAGGAGATCCCGTCGTCGTTCACCCACGTCCTGGTGCTCGGAACCGGCACGGTGCTGGCGTCGGGCCCCATCGACGAGACGCTCACCGCCGGCGTGCTCAGCGAGGCCGCCGGCATTCCCGTCGTGATCGAGCGACACGGCGGTCGCTGGGCCGCCCGAGCCGCCTGACCACGTCGGCCGAGTCGCGTGGGTCAACCCGCCCGCTGCGCCTCGGCGACGAGCCGGGGGCGCGACCGTTCGATCTCGTCGCGGAGCACGCGGTCGAGCATCGGCACCCACAACGAACCGCCGTAGTGCAGGCGCATCGCCAGGGCGGTCGACGCATCGGCGTCGGCGCCGGCGCCCGGGTCGATCGTGGCTTCGAGGATCCAGGCCGAATGCTGCTTGCCGTCGAGCTCGCGCCGTTCGAACCGCACGTGGCGAGGCTCGTCGGCGACCGTACGCACCATTCGCAGGCGCTTCGAACGGCGCAACGGACCCAGCTGACCACGGAGGTCGACCGACCACGCCGGGCCCGGGTCACCGGCGTCGGCGGGCGCCTCGACGGCGCGGCCGACGATGTCGAGCCACCGGGGGTAACCGCCGAGATCGGCGACGACGCCGAACAGGACCTCCGCGTCGACGTCGGTGTGCAGGGTCGCGGTGATGTCCATCAACGTTCCTCGGGAGGCAGGGTGCCGGCGACGCTCGCCACCCGCTCCATGATCGTCGATTGGAGGGGCATGGCCCGACGGCCCCACGTGGCCTTCAGCAACGGGTACGGGTCGACCGGCGATCCCCCGCCGGGGTGCACCTCGAAGTGGAGGTGGGGCGCCCCACCGGCGGCGTCGCCGGTGCTGCCGGCGTATCCAACGACCGTGCCCGCCGTGACCACCGCGCCGTCGACGGCGACGGGAGCGAACGAACTGAAGTGGGCGTAGTAGTACTCGATGCCGCTGTCGCCGCGAAGCCAGAGGCGGAGGCCACCCAACCCCTGGTCGCCGACCTTGAACAACGTGCCGTTCTCGACGGCGACGATCTCCCGACCTTCGGGCGCCATGATGTCGGTGCCCTCGTGCCAGTGCTGGTCGGCCGTGCCGGGGAGCCGGGCGGCCCCCCACGTGTCGGCGAACGTCACCTCGCCCAGCACGGGGAACGTGAAGCTCGGCGGACACGCGTGGCTGCCGCCGGCGTAGGCGTCGGCGCATCGACGGGCGTCGAGCAGCACCTGCAGAGCGGCAGCCCGCTCGTCCTTCAACGTGTCGACCTCGTTCTGCAGGTCGGCCTGGTCGTCGACGAGGTCGCGTTCGAGCTCGTTCATCTCGGCGATGCGGCTCCGGTAGTCGTCGTAGGCGCGCTGGTCGGAGTCGGCGAGGGCCTCGAGGTACCGCTGGCCCCGGCTGTAGTCGAGCGGGTCGCCCATCACGGCGATGAGCTGGGTCGCCTGGTCACCGCGGACGAAGGCGGCGACGGCGCGGCGCCGGAGGTTGGCCTTCGCCGCCGACGCGCTCGCGACCTTGTCCTCGCGTTCGACCCCGACCACATCGATCCGGGTCGCGAGTTCCTGGAACCGGTCGAGGGTCGCGTCGATCGCCGCCTGCGCGGCGTCGTAGCGTTCCTGCGCGTCGGCAAGCGCTCGGCGGGCAGCGCGGAGCTCCGTGCCCAGCACCGCCATCGAGGAGAGGTCGAACGGGGCCTGGCCCCCGTAGGCGCCGCTGCTGAGCCCCTCGGCGGAGCCCCCGAGCGGGTCGGGTTGGGTGGTCGTGGTCGGAGCGTTCGGATCGACGGGCACCGCGTCAGCCGGCAGAGCGTCGGGCGGCAGGGCGTCGGGCGGGCCGTCGGGTGCGCTCGGCGGCGCTCCGGCGGGGGCCGTGGTGGGCGGAGTCTCCTGCGCCGCGACCGCTGGGACCACCCCTGCCGAGACCAGGACGACGACACACGCCGGCATCACCAGCGCGCGCCACCGCGCTCGACGTGGCTGCTCCCGGGTCGACATGGCCATGCAACCCTACCGACGGGTCCGCCCACAACGGCGGTCTTGGGGTCAGGGACCCGGACCGTTCCCCCGCCACCCGGTCGATACCCTGGGTCCATGTCCGCCATGACGAGGTCGAGGTTGCGCGCGGTCCTCGCAGCGCTGGCGCTCGTCCTCGGGGCGGCCGGCATCGTCGATGCTGCCGCGTCCACGAGCTCGACCACTGCGCTCGGGAGCGACTCGATCGCGGCCCCGTCCTCGGCGTGGCCACCGGTCGACGGCATCACCCCGTCCACCACCCCCCGCGTCGGTGACCTCGCGACGAACGGGCGCTCCCGCGCCCGCTGGTCGGGTGAGGTCCTGGCGGTGTTGGCACTCGCGTTGGCGTGGGGCGGCCCCGCCGTCGGTGCGGCGACGCGCCGACGGCGCGCAAGCGCACGGGTGACGGCGCCGCAGCGCCCCGCCCTCGGGCGTGCACCCCCGGCATTCGGCTGAATCACCACCTCAGCTGAACGTGGCGCGGGTCCACGACCCGCTCCCCTGCACGAACGGAACCCAACCAATGACCATCTTCCTGAAGATCGCCCTCGTGGCGATCGGCGTCGGCATGGCCGCATGGCTCGCCGTCATCGCCCACGACCTGGGCACCGACTTCCGGCGCTTCGCCAAACACGCCGGCAGCGCCGAGCGGCAGCTCCGCACCGCCACCAGTCGGCGCGCCGACGTGTCGCACTCAGCCACCGATCGGGCCGCCGGCGTGGTCTGACCCCTGATCGCTCCGGGGCGGGGAATCGGGGGACTCCCCCGCTCCGGAGTACACATCGCATCACCGGTTCGCTACCTTGCTCCCAGGCAAACGGGGGGCAACGAATGGGTGAACACATCGCAGGGCCGCGCGTCACGCGTCGGACGATGCTCAAGTGGTCCGGGGCGGCGGGCATGTTGGCGGTCGTCGGGGTCGAGGGCTGCGCGCCGGTGGCGACGCCCGGTGACGGCGGCTCCGACGCCAACGGGCTGATCCTCAAGGCCGGCTTCACCAGCCGCATCATCGCCCAGGGTGGCCAGCTCGTCGCCGGGACCGGGCACACGTTCCCGATCTTCCCCGACGGCGCGGCGACCTTCGTCGACGCCGCCGTGGCCGGCGGTTGGTACTACACGGTCAATCACGAGATCCCGTTCGGAGCCGGCGGTGTGTCGTCGATCCGCTTCGCCCCCGACGGGACGATCACCGACGCGTATCCGATCTGTGAGTACACGTCGCTCAACTGCGCCGGCGGGCGCACGCCCTGGGGCACGTGGCTCACCGGCGAGGAGTTCGACGGCGGCCGGATCTGGGAATGCGACCCGACCGTGCCCCGCAGCGCGATCCCCCGCCCCGCACTGGGAGCGTTCCAGCACGAGGCCGCGGCCGTGGCGAGCGACGACTGCGTGTACCTGACCGAGGACAAGCCCAACGGCGCGTTCTACCGGTTCACTCCCGACACCCCCGGCGATCTCGGCTCGGGCGTTCTCGAGGTCGCCACCGGCGCCACCAACATCGGCACCGTGGTCTGGAAGCCGGTGCCCGACGTGTCGGCCGAGTCGGGACCGACCCGCAACCAGGTGCCGGGCACCCTCCACTTCGACGGCGGCGAGGGAATCGACACCCAGAACGGGTTGGTCTGGTTCACGACCAAGGGCGACAACCGGGTCTGGCAGTACAACACGGCCACCCAGGAGATCACGCTCCGGCTGCAGGCGGGCGGCAGCTCGATCCTGTCGGGGGTCGACAACCTGCTGGTCGACCGTCTCGGCGCCGACGGCACACTCCTCGTCGCCGAGGACGGCGGCGACATGCAGGTGGTGATGATCCGCCCCGACAACTCGCTCGAGTCAATCGTGCAGGTCGTCGGCCACGCCGGGAGCGAGATCACCGGTCCCACGTTCAGCCCCGACGGCCAGCGGCTCTACTTCAGCTCGCAGCGCGGTCCCGTCTCGAACGGGCTCCCGGTCGGGTTCATGGGCGGGGTGACCTACGAGATCACCGGCCCCTTCGACACTCTCCTGGGTCGCTAGCTCCGAACGCGTCCGTGCCGGCGACTTCCGGGCGCGCCAGCGGTACGGATGTGACCCGCTGACGCGCCCAGAACCTCGAGGGCGCCAGTTCGGCGACCAACTCCGAACTCGCCCCTACCCCGTCAGCCCGTGGGCAGCGAGGGCCAGCGCCGAGTCGATCACCGCGAGGTGCGAGTAGGCCTGGGGCACGTTGCCGAGCCCCCGCTCGGTCGCCGGATCGATCTGCTCGGGCAGGAGTCCCGTCGGGCCAGCGGGGAGCACCAGACGGTCGAACCAGTCCGCCGCCTCGTCGACCCGGCCGCACGCCACGAGCGCCTGCACGAGCCAGCCGGTGCAGATCAGCATGCCGCCCTCGATGCCGGAGAGGCCGTCGTCGTCGTGGTACCGGTACACCGCCGGACCGTCGCACAGCTCGCGCTCGATTCGGCGCACCGTCGCGTCGAACCGCTCGTCGGACGGCTCGATGAACCCGCACGTGCCCATGAGCAACAAGCCGGCATCGAGGTGGTCGCCCTCGTAGTGCGACACGAACGTGTTGCGATCGGCGTTCCAACCGCGCTCGAGCACCTCGGCGTGGATCGCGGAACGTGACACCGTCCAGCGCTCCGGAACCTCGCGTCCGGTCGCCGTGGCCAACGCGATGGCGCGGTCGAGTACCTGCCAGCACATGACCTTGGACACGACGTTGTGCTGCCGGGCCAGGCGCACCTCCCAGATGCCGTGATCGGGTTCGTGCCAGTGGTCGACGACGACATCGGCGATCTTCTCCATGAGCGCCCAATGACGGGGACGCACGGTGTGACTGCTCGTGAACACGAGGTGCACCAGCTCGGCCACCGGGCCGAGCGCGTCGAGCTGCACCTGGTTCTCCGCCGCGTTGCCGATGCGGACGGGGCGGCTGCCGGCGTAGCCCGCCAGCTCGGCGATCGTGCCCTCTGGCACGTGCTCGTCGCCGGTCACGCGGTAGAGCGGTCGCAGCAGGTCGGGGCGAGTCGCGTGATCGATGCGATCGCACAACCAATCGAGCAGTGCGAGGCCGGGTTCGACCCGGCCGAGCCGCGCCAGCGACGCGCACGACATCGACGCGTCGCGTGGCCAGCAGTAGCGGTAGTCCCAGTTGCGCAGGCCGCCGATCGACTCGGGCAGGCTCGTCGTGGCCGCGGCCAGCATGGCCCCCGAGGGCCGGTAGCGCAGCGCCTCGAGCAGGATCACCGAGCGGCGAACGAGTGCCGTCGCCACCGGAGGAAGGCGCAGACCACTGGTGATGGCCCGCCAGAACGCCACGGTCTCGGCCCGACGGGCCGCCTCGTGGTGCTCGTCGACCGGTCGATCCGGTTCGTCGCCGGACACCGAGTCGGTGCCGAGACGGAGGTCGAGGATGACGGGGTCGTCACCGACGTGCACCACGGCGCGGGCGCTCTGGTGAGTGCCCGCATCGACGATCTCCCACTCGACCCCGGGCGCGAGCAGCGTGATCGGCTCGTGACCGCCGACGACCGCGACACCGATCACCACCCCGTCGGCCACGACGGTCTCGAGTTCGGTGACGTTGCGGCCGAAGTCGAGCCTCGGGGCGAAGGTGATCTCGACGGGGCCGTTGCCCTCGACGACCCGCACCAGCTCGGTGCGACCGGCCGACTCGTCGGGCCGACCGTCGGACACATCGAGATAGTCGGTCACCTTGTGGGTCCGCCACAGGGTCTCCACGACCATCGACTCCGACACGTACCGCTGGATGGGCGCCCCGCCGTTCGAGAGGGGCTTCACCGCGAAGAAGCCGGCGGTCGGGCCGCCCAACAGCTCGGCGAAGATCGCCTGGCTGTCGGCGCGAGGGTGACACATCCACGAGATGCGGGCCTCGGGGTCGACCAACACGAGGGTGCGCTGGTCCGACAACAGCGAGTGGCGCTCGATGGCCGGGGCGCGGTGGCCGGCGACCCACACGGCGCGCTCGTCGAGAAGACGGCCCAGGAGACCGGCGACCTCCTCGGGGTCGGTCACACGGTGCGCCGCCGCCGGTCGCGCCGTCCCCCACCTTCACCCCGAGATCGGGGCCGCGCAGGCGGGCGAAACCGTCCTCGTCGGTGACGTCGTCACCGATGAACACGACCGTGTCGGCGCTCACCATGGCCCGGAGACGGTCGAGCGCACCGCCCTTGTCGGTGTCGACGACGGAGAGCTCCACGACGCACTTGCCTCGCGCACGTGGACACCCTTGTAGGCGCCGAGGCTCGAGAGAATCGCCTTTGCAGCGGCCTCGCCGGCCACGGGATCGGCGGCGCGCCGGTAGTGGAACGCCACGCCCGACGGCTTGATCTCGATCGAGCACCCCGGGGCGGCATCGGCGATGACGGCCATCTCGCCGGAGAGTCGGTGCAACAGCGCCACCTGATCGGCGGTGAGCTTGCCGACGCTGTCGGGCTCGAACTCCGAACCATGGCTGCCGATGAGGTGGACCTCCTCGGGCAGCCGGGAGAGCACAGCGAGGTCGCGCAGCGATCGACCCGATACCACGGCGACATGGGTGTCGGGCAGGGCCGCCAACCCACGGAGGCCGGCGATGGCCGGACGGAGGGGATGGGCTCGGGCCGGATCGTCGACGATCGGCGCGAGGGTGCCGTCGTAGTCGCAGGCGACGAGGAGCACCGGGGCCCGCCCGGCGGTGGCGATCGACTCGACGAGGCCGGTCGACCAGCTCACGACGGCGCCCCGGCGTCGTCGCCGTGCTCGCTCTCGATGCCGAGCGCGACCATCCACGAGTGCGCCCACGCGTACACGTCGTTGGTCATCACCGACTCCCGGAGGAGTTCCATACGACGCCGGACGTCGGCCTCGGGGAGATGAACAGCTCGGTCGATCGCATTCTTGAGTCCGTCGGTGTCGTAGGGATTGATGAGGAGTGCCGAGCCCAACGCCTCGGCGGCGCCGGTGAACTCCGACAGCACCAGCACCCCCGTGTCGTCGGTGCGGGCGGCGATGAACTCCTTGCACACCAGGTTCATGCCGTCGCGCACGGGAGTCACCAGCATCACATCAGCTGCCAGGTACAACGCGACCAGCTCCTCGATCGACTGGCTGCGGTGCAGGTAGTTGATCGCCGGCTGACCGACGAGACCGTAGGCGCCGTTCACAACACCGACGAGACCGTCGACACGGTCGCGGATCTCGCTGTAGCCGATGACGGACTCGCGGGTGGGCTCGGCCACTTGCACCATCACGTGGCGCGGTACCTCGAGGCGCTCCTCGTTCAGGAGTTCGGCGAACGCCTCGATGCGGCGCGCGATGCCCTTCGTGTAGTCGAGGCGATCGACGCCGAGGAGGATCGTCTCGGGGTCGCCGAGCGACGCCCGGATCTCCGCCGCCCGCTCGATCGTGGCGGGCTCGGCGGCGATGCGTTGGATGCGGGCGGCGTCGACCCCGATGGGGAACACCCTGACCTGGACACGGTGCCCGTCGACGACCACGTCGTCGCCGTCGATCGACCCGATGTTGAGGCGCTCGATCAGCGACCGGAAGTTGGCGGCGCCCCCGGCCGTCTGGAAACCGACGACGTCGGCACCTGCGAGGCCGTGGAGCAGCTGGCGACGCCACGGGAGTTGGAGGAACAGCTCGACGGGCGGGAACGGGATGTGGAGGAAGATTCCGATGCGAACGTCGGGGCGCAGTGCCCGCAGCATGTTCGGCACCATCTGGAGCTGGTAGTCGTGGACCCAGACGACGGCGTCACGGGCGGCTCGGGCGGCGGCGTGTTCGGCGAAGCGGCGGTTGACGGTCAGGTACGAGTCCCACCACGTGCGGTGGTACTCGGAGCGGATGATCGAGTCGTGGTAGAGCGGCCAGATGGTCGCGTTGCAGAAGCCCTCGTAGAAGAGCTGCACCTCACCCCGGCTCAGTTCGACCGGTTCGAGCCCGATGCCGTCGACGACGAAGGGCTCGTGGTGCTCCCCGGTGATGCCGGTCCAGCCGACCCACGTGGTCTGGCCCGGTCGTGCCTCGAGGACGGGCCCCAATGCGGCGACGAGACCGCCGGGGCTGGTCTCCCAGTCGTCCCGGTCGCCACGCCGGACCCGTCGGACGGGCAGGCGGTTGGCCAACACGAGCAGTGGGGACGGCTCGGGCACCGAGGGAGAGGTCATGCCTCACGACCCTACCGGTACGAGGATCGAGGGCCTCGCACCGCGCTCGCAGGTACCCCCGCGTCCGCTGCCACGCCGTAGCGTCGCGGGTGTGACGAACCCCACTGCCGCCGATCCCGCCGATCCCGCCGATCCCACCGATCCGGCCGACGAGCTCCTCATCGGCCCGACGGTCGGGTGGGAGCAGCATCCCGGAGTCCGAACCGGTGAACGTCTCACGATCGGTGAGCGCGCCGCCGACCGCATGCGCAACGGAATGGGCTCGTGGCCGTTCGTCTTCGTCTTCCTGGCGATCATGGCCACGTGGGCGACGATCAACTCCGAGGTGCTCGGCCGGGACGCGTGGGATCCCTACCCGTACATCCTCCTCAACCTGTTCCTGTCGATGCTCGCCGGCCTCCAGGGGGCGGTGCTCCTCATCGCGGCGAAGCGTGCCGACCAGATCAGCGCCGAGACGGCGCTGCACACGCTGACCAACACGGAGATGCTCAAGACGCTGATCGAGCAGAACACCGAGCTGACCCGCCAGATCCACGAGTTGACCAAGCGCATGGATGAGCACCTGTCCCAACCGTGACGGACCGGGCCACCCGGCCCGGACCGGCCCCCGGCAGCGGCACCCGCCCGGGGCCGACCTCACCTAGCATCAGCCCCATGACGGCCGAGTGGCATCCAGCGTTCGAGGAGTACTGCGAGACGATCTTCGAGCTCTCCGAGGAGGGCGTTCGAGTGGTCCAGGCCCGCATCTCCGAGCGGCTGGGCATCTCCCGGCCGTCGGTGTCAGGCATGGTGAAGCGGCTCGCCGCCGAGGGGCTCGTGCACCTCGACGGCGCCGAGATCCTGCTCACCGATGACGGCCGCGCCCTCGCCGAACGCGTCGTGCGACGTCATCGTCTGGCCGAACGCTTCCTGTGCGACGTCCTCGGTCTTCCGTGGGCGGAGGCCCACCACGAGGCCGGCAAGTGGGAGCACGTCATCGGCCCCGCCGTCGAGGACGCCCTCGTGCGGGTGCTCGGCAACCCCACCACCTGCCCGCACGGCAACCCGATCCCCGGCAGCGAGTACGAGGCTGCGGCAACGCGCACGCTGGCGTCGGTGAGTGTCGGGGCCGACTTCGTCGTGTCACGCATCCCCGAGTCGCTCGAGTTCCAACCCGGTGTCCTCGAGTTCCTCGAGTCGTGCCACATCGTGCCGGGTGCCAGCGGCCAGGTCGCTGCGGCGGCGCCCGACGGCACCGTCACCCTCGACATCGACGGCCGCACCTTCGGCGTCGGCTCGTTCGCGGCCGACCGCATCCTCGTCACCAGCTGATCGACGCCGGTTCCTCCCGGAGCCCGGGGTGCGCCTCGATTCGGTCAGCTCCGGCGGCGGCGGACGACGAACGCTGCGCCTGCGAGCGCACCGACCACCCCCACGGCGACGAGGGTGCCCAGCGGTGAGCCTCCGTCGTCGCCCGAGCCCGATGCCGACGCCAGTTCGATGATCCGTTCATCGGTGACGCCGTCGGCTCCGCCCGACGACGGGGTCGTCGTCGACGTGGCCGTCTCCGACGTGCCGAGCACCGAAGCGTCCGGTGCGCTCGTGGTCGACGGCGCTCCCGCGGGGTCGGTCGCTCCGTCGGCAGCGACGGTCGTCGGCACCCCAGGATCGGTGGAGGCGGGCACGCTCGACGACACTCCGGGGCCACTCGATGCTGCCGACCCAGGCCGCGCCGTGCCCGACGCGCCCGCCGCACCCGGGCCCGGCGATCCTGGCGCGTTCGATGCTCCCCCGTTCGAGCCGCTGCCCGCTGTGGTCGGGGCGGTGGCCGCCGGCACCGTGGCGGGCGGCGACGAGGTCGCCGGGGCCGACGTGGCGGGAGCGGTCGCTGCGGGTGGGGCAACGCGAGGCGGCGGATTCGAGCCGTCGGAGAACGACCAGCCTTGGACGCTGCCCGCCCTGGCGGTGCCCTTGGAGGCCGCGCCGATATCGCTGTAGACCCACGCTCCCCCCGCGCTTGGCCCGCCAGTACGACCAGTAGGCGTTGTGCGGCGGGGTGTCGATGCACGCCTCCGATGCCGGCCCCGGGGCCCCGTCGATGCGACAGACGAAGTTCGGGGTGCTGGCGGGTTCGACGACCGAGAAGCCCGCGCCGCGGAGCGCGGCGAACCCGTCGTCGCCGGCGCCGGTCACGCAGCGGGTGACCGTTCCGCCACCGAGGCCCTGGAAGTCGACCACGACGGTCACGCCGTCGGCCGTCGGACACGCGCCCGTCGTCACCCCGACCGCAACGGCCCCCGCCGTCGGCGCGGCAGCGACGGTCCCGGCCACCACGAGCACGAGGGCGAGAACGAGGGCGGGGGCCCGGCGAAGGATGGTCATCGCCTCCGTCGGCGCGCCTCGACGAACAGCACCCCCGAGATGGCGAACAGAACGGAGGCAACCGCCAGGCGGCCGGCACCGAGCCCCGTCGCGGCCAGGCCCGTGGAGCGCGAGCTCGAACTCGACCTCGACCCCGCCGACTGACTCGTCCCCTCGACCACGGCACGCGACGAGGAGCCGACCGCGGCGTCGATCAGACCGACGGCGATCGTGGTGGTCGTGGTCGCGGCCCGGACCGTCGTCGACGTTGTCGTCGACGTTGTGGTCGAACCCGGGACGGTGGAGGACGTGGTCGAAGTGGACGACGTACTCGAGGTGGACGACGTACTCGAGGTCGTCGGAGCGTCGCAGTCGAAGCCGCCCGGACCGTCCGAGGCCGTGGTTCCGCTCAAGGTGGCGAACGACGGAGCGCCCAAGCCGAGCGCCGCCTCGGCGGTGGCTCGCACGAACTGATCGGCGTAGAGATCGTCGATGACACCCCCGCCGACGGTGTCGTCGTAGGCGGTGGGGCCGTAGGCGACGGCGCCGATCTCCGAGGAGAGGGCTGGAAGATCGCAGTCGAGCTGGAGGCCGCGGATCCACGAGGACGCGTTGTCGGCGGCGTTGGCGCGGCCGGCGGCACGCAACGCCTGCGACGACAGCGCCGTCGTGTTGGTGTTGGGCACCCCGTTGGGACCCGACGCAGTGAACGAACCGTCGACCCCTTGGAGGACCTCCAGCCAGTCGAGGCCGTTCGCCGTCGGTGTCTCGGTGCCGGTTGCGCCCGACGCCTTGGCCGCAGCGAGCGCCTGCACCGCCATTGCGGTGGCGTCGACGTCGGCGGCAGCGTCGGCGGTGCAGCCGGGGCCCGCATAGAAGAGCCGGAACCCGCCGCTCGGGCACTGTTGTGCGAGGAGGAACGACACTGCCTCGGCAGGAACGGTGCCGGTACGCGACAGCCCGATCACGGCCAGGGCCTGGGAGAAGCCATTGGTCGTGTCACCCACGCCCTTGCTCTGGAACCGCCCCAGGTTGGCGTCGCCAGCGGTGGAGTTCATGAGGGCCAGGAGTTCGGCGCGGAGGTTCCAACCGCCGAAGTCGGTCACGTCGCGGCCCTGGACGACGGCGACGACGAGCAACTTCGCGATCGGTCCGGCGCCACGCGCCGTGCCGCCCGGCGCCGACGCGTAGTCGAGGAGATGGGTCTCGAGCTGGTCGGTGGCCGTCTCGCCGGCGGTGGGGCCGCGACCACCAGCAGCGTGGGCGAACACGCCGTCCGCAGTGAGCCCCCAATCGGCGACGCCCCCCGTCGTCAGGACCCCCGACGGTGCCGTGGCGGCCAACCACGCCGACGCGGCAGCGGTGGCATTGGTGGCGTCGGCCACCGGGGCCGCCCCCGCACCCGGCTGCAGCGCCGGGACCAGGACCCCCACACCGATCGCGAGGGTGGCCAGCGCTCCGGCACCTCGATGAGGCGTACTGCGGTTGGCGGCTCGGGGCCTGCGGATCATGTGGACGTCCTCGATTCGGTCACCGGCGCGCCACTCCCGCACGCCAAGTGACCGGCATCGTAGATGTCCGGATCATGAGGTCAGTAGTTGGGGGGATCCCGAAGGCCCGCGCAGGCGAACTCACCAGCGAACTCACCGGCCTCCGAAGGATGGTGCGCCGGCGCGCCCGAATCAGGCCGCGACAGCACCATCCTCAACACCTCGACGGTCCACCAGGACGTGCCGCGCGTGGACCCACGCAGCTAGATCGGAAGCGTCGAGAGGATCTCGGCGGCGCGGTCACCGGTGGCGACGACGAGTTCTTCCTGCTCCTCCTCGGGGATGCCGGCCTCGATCAGCTCGCTCACGACGAGGGCATCGCCGAGCCCCTCCGACAGGAGGGCGAGCAGATCGCCGGTGCGCACGGCATCGGCGAGGGCGTTGCCCTCCGTGGCGTGATGGTGCCAGGCGACCGCCTCGACGAACGGCAGCGGGAACTTCCACGCCGACAGCACGTGCGCGGCAGCGGCGTCGTGGCCCATTCCGTAGCGGTCGGCCTCAGCGGCGGCGAGCCCGGGCCCGTCGGTGCCGTGCTCGGCGATCAGGGCAAGATGCCCCTGCTGGTCGAAACCGTGCAGGAACGCGGTCCCGACGTCGTGGAGCAGGCCGGCGGCGAAACAGTCGGCGGCCGGGAGGCCCAGGCGGGGCGCGACGACGGAGGCGCCGGCGGCAGCAGCAGCGGCGTGACGCCAGAAGCCGTCGGGAATGGCGCTCTGGGTCGAGAGCCCCGTGGCGCTGATCGCCGCCATGGAGCGGACGGCGGCGAACCCGATGACCGAGACGGCGAAGCCGGTGTTGCCGACCTTGCCGCTCATCCCGTAGTAGGCGGAGTTCCCGAGACGCATGATCTGCGCTGCGAACGTCGGGTCGAGCTCGATCGCCTGGGCGACCATCTGGGCGTTGGTGTTGGGGTTGTCGACGACCGACAGCACCCGCATGGCGGCCGGCTTGGCGACCGACACCGAGTCGAGGGCCCGGCACAGCTCGACGGTGATCTCGCGGCGCTCGTCGGCGTCGAGCTCGGCAGCGGACGAGGGCGCCGCGGTGGCCAGGGCTGCGGCCGCTGTCGGGGCGCCGGCGGCTCCGGGGGCACTGAGCGCCATGATCAGCCCTGTCCGGACGGCAGAGCGCCGAAGACCGCCGTTGCACCCTTGCCGCGGCGCTTGGCCTCGTACATGGCGACGTCGGCGTTGTGCAGCAGACCGTCGACGGAGTCGTCGCCCGTCGCCCTCGCCACGCCCACCGAGCAGGTCACGACCAGCGGCCCACTCTCGAGCAGCATCGGCTCGGCGAGCTCGACGCGGAGCCGCTCGCCGATGGCGGCCGCCTCCTCGTCGTCGTGGATCCCGCGGGCGAGCACCACGAACTCGTCGCCGGCGAAGCGGAAGACACGGCAGCTGTCGCCGGTCGTCGCCCGGAGCCGGGCAGCGACCTCGACCAGCAGCTCGTCGCCAGCGGCGTGCCCGAGCGTGTCGTTGACCGACTTGAAGTCGTCGAGATCGACGAAGAGGACGGCGACATCGTCGCTGCCATCGGCCGTCGCGACGCCGATCTCCTCGATCAGCCGGGCGCGGTTGGGCAGACGAGTCAGCGGGTCGTGACTGGCCTGCCACGACAGCAGCTGTTCGAAATGGCGACGGTCGGTGACGTCCTCGATCGTGCCGAGGAACGCTGCCGGTGAATCCGGCGCGTGGATTGGGACGGCGCGGATCGTGACCCATCGTTCGTC
Organism: Microthrixaceae bacterium; assembly: GCA_037045585.1. GTDB lineage: Bacteria > Actinomycetota > Acidimicrobiia > Acidimicrobiales > Microtrichaceae > SSF14. Next base: position 87,425 of record JBAOIR010000036.1, on the reverse strand, counting down.
ACCGCTGTGGGTGATGAGTCGGGCGGGGGTCTCGACCGGGTTCCCGGCGAGCGCGTCCTGGAGGCACGAGCACACCGTCTCGAGGTGCTCGGGGTCGACCACCTGCATCCAGCCGGTGCCGAGCAGCTGCTCGGTGGGAAGCCCCACGAGCTCGGCGAGGAAGTCGTTGATGTACCCGATCCGCAGGCCGACCTCGGACGTGATGATGCCGATCGGCGCACGTTCGGACAGCGCCCGGAAGCGTTCCTCGCTGGCGCGGAGGAGCTGGTCGGCGTTCAGGCTGTCGCCTGATCGACGCAAGGTGACGACCCAGCAGCGGCCGGCGGGGCCGACGCTCGGGACCGCAACGGCTTCCCAGGGTGAGGCGAACCCGACCCGCGGCGACAGCGTCGCTCGGAACTCGGCCCTGCGGAGGTCGTTGAGCGGCAGCGCTCCGGCCGACGACACGAGCACCGCCTCGAGCGGGGTGTCGGCGAGATCCGACACCTCGGCGCACACGGCGTCGGCGAAGGCACGGTTCGCCCACCGGATCTCGAGGCGCTCGCGGCGACCGCCCACGATGAACACGGGGTCGGCCGACGCGCCGGCGGCGTGGTACAGCGCCTCGAAGACGGCGTCTCTGCCGTTCGGTTCGCCGAGCAGCGACCCGTCATGGGCGGCGAGGAACTCTGTCGTCCGCTCGCTCCCGTATCCCACCAGGTTGGTCATCTGTCTCTCGCTTCGCACACGTGGACTGGGTGAACCTTCCTCTCAAATATCGGAACGAACGGCCCGGACTTGAACATGAAGTTGCTCGGTGAACCTCGGGGTCCGACGAGTCACTACCCTCTCGGCGTGCCGTGAAAGCACACGGCGGGGAGCGAGAATGTTCAGAAACCGAGCCGGACGCCACGCGATCTCGTCATCGCTCCTCGTGATCACGGCCCTGGTCGCCGGATGCACCGGGGCCCCTCCTTCGGGGGAGGCGCTCCCGCCGGACGGAGTGGCGTCCAATCCCGGAGGCCACGCCGACCCCGCGCTGGTCGCGCTGGCCGTGCTGCCACCCGGCAACGGCAACGTCACCGGGCACACGGCTGCGGCGATCGACGATCAACGGGCGCGGTACGACGCGGTCGAGGACGCCGTCGCCGACGGCACCCTGACCGACGCGAACCTCGGGCAGTTCTTCACCGACCACCACCTCGGCGCGGGGCGCATCGTGCGCGTCGACCGACCGGCCCCTGGGGTCCGGGTCGAGTGGGACGAGCACGGCGTTCCCCACGTGATCGGCGACACCGCGGCCGACGTCGGGTTCGGGGCGGGGTGGGCCGTCGCCGAATCGCGGCTCGTCGTCGCCGAGCTCGGCCGCCTGCTGGGTCGCGCCGGCACCCTCGAACTCGGGGGCCCCGACATCCCCACCGCGGTCGCTCGTCTGGGTGAGCTCGAACACATCAACTACACCGACGAGGAACTCGAGTCGGCCCTCGACGACGCCGTGACCCGGGCGGGGGCCGAGGGCGAGCGGATGATCGTCGCGCTCGACGCCTTCGTGGTCGGACTGAACACCTGGCTCGACCGCAACACGTTCCCACCCGAGGCTCGGGCGCTGGGCCTGCAGTGGCGTCATTGGACCCGGGCCGACGTCCTGGCCGTCGGCATCGTCGTCGACGACATCTTCGGTGCGGGCGGGGGCGACGAACTGGGCAACGCCGACGCGCTGGCCACCCTGGAGGCACGGCTGGGCACCGCCGCCGGTCGCGCTACGTTCGACGACCTCCGCTCCGCCGACGACCCCGCGGCCACCGCCCACACGGCAGCGGCCTTCCCCTATCCGCAGTTCGCCGGGGCGGGGGCGGGCGTGTCGTCGGCGAACACCGTCGACCCCGCAGCGGTGGCGAGGCCCGACGCACCGGTCGCTGTCGCCCGCGCCGAGGCCGGCACTCCCACCATGTCGAACTACATCGCCGTCGCCGGCGACCACACCGCATCGGGTCACCCGATCCTCGTGGGCGGGCCACAGTCGTCGTACTTCGCGCCCCAGTTGCTGTTCGAGATGGAGTTGCGCGGCGGCGGCTACGACTCGCGGGGCATCACGTTCCCCGGGCTCGGTCCCTGGGTCGTGATCGGCCGGTCCCGCACCTACGCCTGGACCGCCACCGCCGGCGGATCGGACCTCACCGACCAGCGCATGGAGCTCCTGTGCGAGCCCGACGGTTCGGCGCCGTCGCAGCTGTCGATGCACTACGAGTTCGAAGGCCGGTGCCTCCCGATGACCCGCCCGGCCAACGATGATCCATGGACGGCGTGGCGCACCGTGCACGGGATCGTCGTGGGCCGCTCGACCGTCGACGGGCACCCCGTCGCCGTCGCCCGCCAACGGATGTCGCGGTTCCAGACCGCGGACGCTGCCCCCGCGTTCTGGGCCCTGAACCAGGGCGCCGTCACCTCAGCCGCCGACTTCGCCCCAACGATGAGCGACATCCCGATGAGCTTCAACTGGCTCTACGTGAACGCGTCCGACATCGCCTACTTCCACAGTGGCTGGTACCCGGTGCGGGCCCGAGGAGTCGACCCCGACCTGCCCTCGTGGGGCACCGGGGACTGGGAGTGGCAGGGTCGGCTCGACTGGCGCCGACAGCCCCAGGAGATCGACCCCGCCAAGGGCTACGCGGTGTCGTGGAACAACAAGGTGGCGCCGGGCTGGCGCGAGCCGGACAACGACTGGGACGCCGGAATCGTGCAACGGGTCGACACCCTCGCGTCCCGCACCGAGGCGCTCATCGACCGCAAGGACGGTGCCGTCACACCCGCCGACGTGTTCGTCGCCGCGCAGGACGCGGCGACGGTCGACGTGCGCGGCGAACTGGTGCTCCCGGATGTCCTCGCGATCCTCGACGGTGCCCCCGCACCGAACCCCGATCTGGCAGCGGCCCGCGACCGGCTGTCGAGCTGGGTCTCGAGCGGCGCCCATCGCCGGGACCGTGCCGACGACGGGTTCTACGACGACCTCGCCGTCTCGTTGATGGACGCCCTGTTCGAGCCGATGACGCGCGCCGTGTTCACGCCCGGCCTCGGTTCGTACCTGGGTGACGGCGTACGTCGACCCCGCGTCATCGACAACCCGCCGTCGCAGACCGGCGGGGCGTTCGCCCACGGGTGGTACTCCGCCGTTGTGCACGACCTGCGTCGGGTCCGTGGCGTCGAGTCGATCCCGGCAGGTGTGCCGTCGTTCTGCGGGAGCGGCGACCTCGCCGTGTGCCGGGCCCTGCTGTGGCAGGTGCTCGAGTCGTCACGGGTCGCGGTGGGTCCATTCCCGCGGCTTGCGCTGCTCGAACGGATCCGGTTCATCCCCTACATCACCAACGGCAGTTCGGTGCGGTGGATGAACCGGCCCACCTACCAGCAGATCATCAGCTTTGGGGGCGACTGATCCGCCACCCGCGAGTCCGCTCCCGGGGGCACGCCGGTACGATGCTCTGCCGTGACGCTGAACGTCCTCGTCTCCGACAACCTGGTGTCGATCCGCTTCACGGGCTCCGATCGGCTGCTCTCGCTGTGTCGCTACGTCGACCTCCACGGCGACGAGATCACCGGAGCGCGGTTGTTGCCGCGCAGCGAGGCCAAGGCACTGCTCGGCTGGCGGGTCGGGGGCAGCTACTGGCCGGGCGCGTTCGCCAACGGATGGTTCACCACGCCGGGCCAGCGCGGCCAGCTGCAGTTGTGGGACGTGTACCGCGACGACGAAGTGCTGGTCATCGACACGACCCGCCCGAAGCCGAGCCGCATCGTGCTCCAGCACCCCGATCGGGAACGCCTCGTCGAACGCATCAACGCCGTCGCCAGCGCCCCCGTCGACTGAGTAACGAGGCCGGCTCAGCCCAGGGCTGGGAGCACGGCATCGAGGAAGCGCTCGGGCGCCTCGAGCATCGGGTAGTGGCCGACCCCGTCGAGGATGGTGAGGATCGCATCGGGGCGGGCGGCCACCAGCTCGGCGGTCATCGCAGTGACGGCGATGGGGTCGTCGTCGCCCCACACGATCGCAAGCGGAGACGGGTGCGACTCGATCGCACCGGTGAAGCGCCGCTCGTTGGCGCGTCGTTCCTCGATGTAGCGGATCGTTCGCGGCAGCACCCGGCCGCCGTCGAGCGTGGCGACGAGCTCACCGTGGGGAAGCAGGTCGGCGACGCCGAGCGTCGTCGAGGGGCTGAGCGTGGCGACGAGGCTCGCCGCGAGCCCCTCAGGCTGTGGGCCGAGGCCTTCGGCGACGCGTTCGTCGGGGAGCGCCAGGAGGAACTGCTGGCCGTCGGTGAGCTGGGCCAGCCCGATGTAGATGCTGCCGTTGGTGACCACCCGGCGGGTGACCTCGATCGGCCACGCGCCCTCGGTGTTGCGGGCCAGCAGTTCGCCGCCGACGGTGTCACCCATGTCGTGCGACAGGAGCGCGATCCGCTCGAGGCCGAGTTCGGCCGCGAGCGCCACGATCAGGTCGGCCTGGAGCCCCATCGTGTAGTGCAGGTCGGGCTTGTCGCTGAGGCCGAAGCCGAGGAAGTCCGCTGCGATGACTCGCCGGTGGGCGGCCAACCGGTCGATGATCCCGGCGTAGTCGAACGTGGACGTCGGGAACCCGTGGAGGACGAGCAGCGGCTCGAGCGCCGGATCGGGGTCGGCGGCCGGCACATCGACGACGAACACTCCGTGACCGGCGAGGTGGTGGATCTCACCACGGTCGGCCCAGGCACGAACCTCCTCCGAACACCCCTCGGCCCGTTGCTGTGCTGTCGTGTCGCTCATCGGACGGCGACGCTACCCCGGTGCGGCTCGCCGGCGCGGCCCACCGGCGCGGAACGTCACGCTCGAGTGCGGATCAGGTCGGCCAGCCGGCCCGGTTCCTCGACCTGTGGCAGCCCGCTCGGGACGGCGACGACGGTCGCCCCCGCCGCCTGCCACAACGCCATGTCGCTGTCCTCGCTGAAGGCCTGGCCACGTGCCCACACCACGAGCGGTCGGGCGGCGCGCACGTCGGCACGCGACAGCGGGAGGGCGAGGCGACCGGTCACGAAGGCGAGCTGCAGGTGCTTGCCGTTGGGCAGACGACCGGCGCGTCGGGTCTCCACGACTTCGTCCTCATGGAGGGCCTCGGGGTTCGAGTAGGTCTTGTTGCGCTGGAACCATCGCACGCTCGGGCCCGAGGTGAGCGCGGCGACGGCGAGATCTCCGATCGGCGTGTGCCTCCCGACGGCGTACGCCGCCCGGGCAACGAGTCCGCCGCGCCGGCGCTGGGCGTCGCCGAGGCCCGTCGGAGTGACGAGGACGAGGCGCGGCGTGTCCGCTGGAGTGTCGCCGGGTCGGATCGAATCGGCGATCGCCTTCGTCGCGTAGGCGCCTGTGAGGGAGCTGGCGATGACCGTGCAGTGCGGTCCGCAGTCACCGATGAGCGCGCGGACAGCGCCCAGGACGACGGCGGGGTCGTACTCGAGGTCGGGGCGATCACTCCCGCCCGCGCCGAGCAGGTCGGCGACGCGGACCCGGTGCGGCGCGCCGGCACCGGGCATCGATCCGTCGAGCAGGGGCACCAGCTCACGCCACTCGTACCCGTGGGCACCGGCGTAGATGCCGTGGAGCAAGAGGGTGACGGGGCCGTCGAAGGGTCCGGTCTCGGTCCAGCGGAGTTCGAAGGGGCCGTAGCGGGTCGAGCCGGTTCGGCGCGTCGACGACGTGTTGGTGCCGTGGAGCGTGGGGACCATCGATCCTTCGGCCGACGTGCCGGGTGTCAACGGCGCGTCCGTGGGTGACAGTGCGGAGGTGGTCGGAGCCATGCACACTCGTTCCCCGAGCGCTCCGCCGCCAGACCGACCTCCCCGAAACGGGGGTTCGTTCGACCGATGAGCGGTGGTCTCAGGTGAAGCGGCGGGGTGTCCGCTCGTCGCCGGCACCGAACAACCCGGGTGGCCCCTGGGCGGCGATGGGGAGGACGGTTCCCGGTACCTGGTCGCCGACGAGGTCGAACCGCACCCGATCCTCGGTCTCCTCGGTCGCACGCTCGGTGTAGAGCGGGTCCGACACCGTGCCGTCGGCAGCGAGCGCCACGACCTCGATGCCGGCGAACGACATCGGCACCTCGATACCGTCGCCGTCGAAGACCGTGCGCTGCACGAGAACCCGACCCTCGGCCTCGGTGCCCAGGGCGTACGTGGCGTGGTCGCCACGTACGGCCGGCCACGTCTCGGGCGAGTCGGACCGGCCCGACGACGGCAGGAGCATCACGGCACCGGAGTCGCAGCACACCTCCTCGACGATCAGCGTCGTCTCGTCGGCGATCCACCCGACCACGCGGGTGGAGCCGATCTCGGCGGTGATCACTCCGGTCTCGTCGAGCGGCACGTCGGTGGCCCACAGTTCGTCGACGGCGCCGCTCGCCAGGTTGATGACCCGGATCGCCTGCGTGCCGCTGCCGTCGCCGTCGCCATCGGGCGACAACACCACGATCGCCATGTGGCTGCCGTCCGGCGACAACTCACTGGCGACGACGTTCGCCTTCACGGTCGTGGCGGTTCCGTCGGCGGCGACCTTTGCCAGCCGGGTGCCGCCGGGCCGGAGGCCGGCGTCAGGCGACCGGTCGGTCCGCTCGACGACGAAGACCCCGCCGTCGGGGGCCAGCTCGGCGTCGAGGATGGTGCTCGCCTCGAGGTCGTCGCCCACGGTGTAGGTCGGTGCGGAGTAGACGGCTCGTACCGCAGAGCCGTCGGGATCGTGGAGCGTGAGCGTGACCTCGCCAGGGGTCGGGCGGGTTTCCTCGAGGTACGAGCCGGGCACGAACCCGTCGGCCGCCGGGGTGGTCGTCGCCGGTGCAGCATCGGTCGTCGAGGGTGCCGACGTGGTCGACCGGTCGCCGACGGCGATGGTGCCATCGTCGCCGGAGCACGACGCCAGCGGAACGAGGAGCGCGATGCCGACGACGGACACGAGGCGTCGGCGATGCGATCGCGTGGTCATCGAGGCCTCGTGTCCGCCACAGCTCACCCGGTCCGGTCGATCGACCAGGCCTCGACGCCGAAGTTGAAGCACGGGAACGTGCAGCCGGGCGGAGGATCGGGGGTGACGAACACGAAGACCGCCACGTGGTTGCCGGCTGCCTGGAGCTTGAAGGGCAACGAGCTCACCGTGCCGGGAGACGCCGGATTGGTGAACACGGGCACCTCCGCCTCACGGGCCCACGTCGCTCCCTTCCGGAAGAGCTGCACGTACCCGACCTTGACGTCGGCATGGCCGACCTGGGCCGACGGAACGAGCACGGCGCGCGCCGTCACGGCCAACAGGTCACCGTCGAGGGCGAGACCGTTGCCGAAGAGGAGCCCCTGGAACTCGTCGGGGTCGCCGGGGTCGCGCACGATGGTCTGTTCGAGGGTGAACCCCGAGCCCGAATCGGCGAACACCTCGACCGACGGGATGCCGTCGGCCTGGGGGCCGAGGGCGATGCGGTCGATCGTCGGGCCGTCGTCGACGGCGAGGGCGCGGGCGTAGTTGTTGGGGCCGGTGGGAGATGCTCCGAGGGAGAGGACGGGAGCCCACACCGAACCGGTGGCGCGGAACACGCGGGCGCCGCCCGGGGTCGGGCTGAATTGGCCCTGGGCGCCCACGACGAGGAGGTCACCGTCGATCGCCGCGCCGGGCCCACCGAAGCCTTCGCGGAACGCCAGGGGCCAGGCGGGATCGGGACCGAGGGTGGTCACGCTGCCCACCACGACCGACGGGCCGGACGTGTCGAGCGGAAAGAGGTAGACGTGGGCCTCGACGCCGGCGTTGATCGGGACGTCGCGGGTGACGAGCCAGGCGTCGGTCATGGCGGCGACCTGCTGGTTCGCCGGCAGGGTGAACATGCCCGCCGACCCCCATGTGCCGGCCGTTCGCTTGAAGAACTCGATCGCGGGGTTGCCGTTCACCGTTCCCGGCAAGCCGATCACATGGCCACCGATCGGGCCCGAGAGGGACGGTGACACCGTCGGGGTGAGGGTCTGCGGGCTGCCCAGCGTGGAGTTGCCCGGGCCCGACCGTGGGAAGAGGAGCAGGCTCGCCGAGCCGCCCCCGCCGGTGGCGGTGTCGACCTGGAGTGTCGATGCCCAGTCGAGATCGGTCCAGGCGCCCACGTAGTTCGTCGTGGTGGTGCCCACGACGGTGCGCGAGACGTGGGTCGTGATCCACGTCGGGCCGGCCGGGGCCGGGACGTCGGGGCCGCACGCGGTCGCCGCCAGCACGATGGCGGCGAGTGCCGGGCCCACCGGCCGGAACAGTCGTGCTCGTCGTTTCATGACACCCCTCCGTTCAGAGCGCTCCCCCGAGCGACCGCCCACATCTTGACACCCACGTCCGACAGTCGCCCGGGACAGACCGACGTCGGGCACTTTTCACCAGGGGTTGCCCCCGCCGGCCGGCGGCGCTTGGCCGTCCGTGGGCGGCGAGGTCGGGAAGGGTGGAGCCGATTCGATCGGCGGCGCCGGCGGGAAGGGTGGTGCCGATTCGATCGACGGCGCCGGCGGGAAGGGTGGTGCCGATTCGATCGGCGGCGCCGGCGGGACAGCTGGCTGGCCCTCGACGGACGACCCCTGGATGCCCTGCGGTGCCGCCACGTGGCCATGCCGCGCCAGCGCCTCGGCGACGCTCTCGTAGATCGACGTCATCTCCTTCTTGGACTTCGACACACCCAGCGCACCACCGCCCATGCCGCTCATCCCGGGGCTGATCGTCAGCACCCACTGCCCGTCGGTGTAGCCCTGCGTGACGGCATAGGTGACCTTCATGCGGCGCACGAAGCCGCCGGCGAGCACACGACCCACCTTGCTGCCGACCTCGGCCTCGCCGGACCATCGATCGGCTCCGAGGGTGATGGTGTAGCCCAGGTTTGCCAACTGCTGGCCGGCGATCGCGACGACGGCGGCTGGATCGCCGACCGCGGTGAAGATGATGGGTTCGATGGCCATGACATGAACGCTACCCCCGCGGTCCCACCGAGCAACGGGATCGCCGGGACGACAATCTCGATGTCAGTGGTCCGTTCTAGACTCGAACGCATGTTCGACGTGACAGTGCTGACCGAGATGACGGCGAAGATCGCCGGCCTCGACGAGCACCTCTACGCGGACGACGACCTGTTGGCCGGCGTGAAGGCCATCGAGACCGCGGTCCAGTCCCTCCGAGCAGCGCAGGGCGCGTTGTTGGGTGAGCTCGACGCCCGTGGCACCACCGACGTGGTCTCGGGTCATCGCACCGCCAACTGGTTGGCCCACGAAACCGGGATCGCCCCCGCCGCCGCGAAGGCACGGGTGCGGTTGGCGGTGGCGTTGCGTCTCGATCTTCCCGAGACCGATCGGGCCGTACGCGACGGCCGCTTGTGTACGGACCGGGCCAAGGTGATGGCCAACGCGATCAACGATCGGATCGCTACCGAGTTCCGGGAGATGGAAGCGTCACTGATCGCCGAATCAGCTCACATGACGTTCGCCGAGTGGGCCCAACGTGTGGCACTCGTTGCCGCCCTGTTGGATCAGGACGGCCCCGAACCGTCCGACGACCTCAACAACAACCGGTTCCGCCTCCGCGGCGGCCGAGATGGGACGAAGGTCGCCGGCGTGTTGGTCGGCGACACGGCGACCACGACCCGCACTGCGCTCGAACAGACCGCCGACGAACTGTGGCGCCGGTTCCGTGACGACTGCGAACGCACCAACGGCGAGATCGCTGTCCCGTCACGCGACACGCTCATGGCGTTGGCGTTCGCCGAACTCTGCCGCCGCGGCCTGATGGTCAACACCAGCGGCGGTGCCGTCACCAAGCCCCAAGGTCGAAGCAACCCTGGTGATCAACGCGGAGGACCCCGACCTCGTCTACATCGACGGCAAACCGTTGATCCGAGGATCAGCGACCGCGCTCGCGTGTGACATGGCCGTGTGGACGATCATCTTGAACAGCCTCGGTGTCCCCCTCGACATGGGCCGCGAACTCCGCAACGCCACGCTCGAGCAGCGCAAGGCGTTGAAGGTTCGTGATGGCGGGTGTGTGTTCCCCGGCTGCGGAATGCGACCCGAGCATTGTGATGCCCACCATGTGGCGCAGTGGTGGCGTGACCTGGGAACGACCGACATCAAGCTCATGGCGTTCCTGTGCCGGCATCACCACGGTGTCATCCACCGCAAGGGTTGGGACCTCCGGATCGGCGACGACGGATGGTGCTGGATCACCACACCCTCGGGTATCAGCCTCTGGTGTCAACGCCACGGCACCATCAGATCCGGCGCACCACCCGGCGCATGAGCGAGATCACGATCGCGCCCGACTCCCCGGCCGGTCGAACCCGAACCCGGCGAACGACCCACCCAGTGGGTCCATCGCCGCGCCCCCGAACACTCGAACAAGACCGCCGTCGCCTGGGCTGCGCCAGCTACCTCTGGGGCGTGTCGACGACGACCTCCGTTCGATCCCATACGCAAGACTTGGCGGATGCCCTCCCCGACGCCTCGCGACGTGTGCCGGGCACTCCTCGTCGGCGTTGCTTCGCTCTTCTCGTTCGGCGGGCCCGAACGCCACTTCGCTGAACCGCCGGCGATCCTCCAAACCGTCGTCGAGGACGAAGTCGCCGGCCAGAACGGCGAACCCGACGACGATTTCACCAAGTGAGCGACTTGCCTTCGGCCTCCAATGCCTCTTGGAGCACCCTGATCGCCTTCGGACCGACTGCGTGCAGACGCTCGAGCTCCGTCGGGGTGACACCTGCGAGTTGAGCGAGGTGGGTGTAGCCCGCAGCAACGAGCGCTCGCGTTGCTGGGGCGCCGATCCCCTTCGGCAACATCACCTCGGACTCGGGCACGGTGCGATCGTAGCGACGAGCGCACTGACTGGGCCGCACTGCCTGCGCAATTCGTGCTGGAAGTGACGCGTGACGTCGCTTCTGGCACGAATTTGAGAATCGCCCTCGGCGGATCGTCCCTCGCACCCGCCCCGACAACGCTGGGGCGCCCCCGGGCTACTCGAACTTGGCGCCCATCGAGCGGAGCAGCTCGATCATGTTCTGGGGCGCGTCCGGCGCGGGGGTACCCGGGGTGTAGGTCACCCGGTCGATCCGGCCGGTGTAGGGGTACGGGCCGTGCTCCTCGTAGATCGACCACAGGACCGGCGAGCGACGGTCGATGCCGACGTCGATGCCCTGGAACGGCGCCATGGGGAACAGGCACGTCCACCCCTCGGCGCTCCCCCGCACGGCGTCACCGCCGGCGTCGACGTCGACGTCGACGTCGACACGCACCTCGACGTTCCAGATGTTGCCGCCGGGTGCGGCGAAGTCGACGACGATCCGGTGATCACCGGGTGAGATCGGGCCGGCGTCGATCTGGCGCATGTGCCCACGCCCGTCATTGTGGGCGACGTGCAGCTCCTGCGCGCCGTCGAGCCAGACGAGGTAGCCACCGCCCTGGTCACCGTGCGCGACGAGCACTCCCTCGTCGCCCTCGGCAACGGCGACGTCGATCTCGATCGTGAACGCCCGGATCATGATGAGCTGCAGACACCGCCAACGCTCGAGGGTCGGGGTGCCGGGAAGGATCGTGACGGGCCGGCCGAACACCTCGTCCCACGGCGGGCGGATGAGGAACTTGACCGCGCTCCCCTCGTCCATCGGGTACACCTGGTTGTCCCACGCCGCCCGCTCCCACGCGGCGGCGAGCTCGGTGACACGGTCGGGATGGTCAGCGGCGAGGTTCGTCGTCTCGGTCGGATCGTTGACGAGGTCGTACAGCTCCCACTCGTGATCGCCGAACGGCGTCATCGGAGCGTGCAGCGTGACCGCCTCCCACCCGTCGCGGTAGAAGCCACGGTGGCCGAGCATCTCGGCGTACTGCTCGGTGTGGGCCGACGGGGCGGACGCGTCGCCGAGCGTCGAGGCGAAACTGGTGCCGTCGAACTCCTTGAGCGCCAGGCCGTTGCGCTCGGTGGGCTTCGTCAGACCGCAGAGTTCCAACAGCGTGGGCGCCAGGTCGGTCACATACGTGTACTGGTCCCGCCACGTGCCGGCGCCCGACGGACCGGGCACGTCGGCGACGACGGGCCCGCCCACGATCATCGGCACCTGGTGGCCACCGGCGTGGGTGTTGATCTTGTAGAGCCGGAACGGGGTTCCGCACGCCATGGCGAACCCACGGGGGTAGTGCGGGATCGAGGTGGGCCCACCGATCGAGTCGATGCGGGCCAGGTCGGCGGCGAGGTCGGTCTGGCCGAGCAGGTGAACGAAGTACCCGGTCGTGCCCTCGACCTCGCCCTCACGCGAGGCACCGTTGTCCGACGTGAAGACGATGACGGTGTGATCGAGTTCGGTGGAACCGTCGGGACGCTGCATGGCGGCGAGCGAGTCGCGGAGGCGGCCGAAGTTCTGGTCGATGTTGTCGACCATGGCGGCGTAGACCTCCATGTAGCGCGAGGCGAGCCGCTGCTCGTCGGGCGGCACCTCCTCCCACGGCCGAACGTCGTTGCCCGGTTCGCTGTTGCACGGCGGCAGCACCGTGCTCCGCGGAATGACGCCCATCGCCCGCATCCGCTCGAACCGTTCGGCCCGGAGTGCGTCCCAGCCGGCGTCGTAGCGCCCGCGGTACTTCTCGATGTCGGCCGGCTTGGCATGGAGCGGCGCGTGCACCGACCCGTGGGAGAAGTACATGAAGAACGGCCGTGCCGGGTTGGCGGCCTTCGTCGAGCGGATCATCGAGATGGCCCGATCGGTGATGTCGTCGGTGAAGTAGTAGCCCTCGGGATACCGGTCGATGTCGAGCGCGTGGTTGTCCTCGATGAGCCGGTGGGGGTGGTGGAGGTTCGTGAACCCGTCGAGGATCCCGTAGAAGCGGTCGAACCCGCGCTGGACCGGCCACGAGTCGAACGGGCCGGCGTCGGAGTTGTGCGAGTCCTTCGTCAGGTGCCACTTGCCGACCATGGCGGTGAAGTAGCCGTGGTCGCGGAAGATCTCCGGCAACGTCGCCGCGTGCTTCGTGATCTCCATGACGTAGCCGGGGAAGCCGGGATCGCTGTGGGCCACGTGACCGATGCCGGCGTTGTGCGGGTTGAGCCCGGTCAACAGCGCTCCACGCGTCGGCGAACACATCGGGGTGGCGTGGTAGTTGCGGTAGCGCACGCCGCGGCCGGCGAGCGCGTCGAGGTTCGGGGTGTCGATCTCGCTGCCGTAGCACCCGAGGTCGCTGAAGCCGAGGTCGTCGGCCATCATCACGATCACGTTGGGGGCGTCGTCGGCGGGCGTCGCCGGCGTCGGCCACCATGATTCCGACCCGGCGACTGTGCGCCCGACCCGGCCCTCGAAGCCGGCGTACGGTTCGGTGCCGTCGCCCGACGCGGTCTCACCCTGTTCGACTGTCCCCCGGTTCGTCATCGGGGAAGTATGCCGCGCCGGTCAGGGACGGAGGGCCGCAAGGACGGCGCGGGTGTGGTCGTCGTTGTGGACGCCACGGATCTCGGCGACGAACCGACAGGTCTGCAGGTCGACGAGCACGGCTGCCGGCCACATACCCTCCACCGCCGCCGGGACGGGCACGGCGAGGAGGCGGTCGATCGGCCAGTGCCCCAGGCACGGCAGCACGAAGCGGCGAGCGATCACGGGGAAGATCGCGACGGAGTGCTCGCCCGCCACGATGATGAGTCGCTCGGCGAGGTACTGCCGTGCCGCCTTGAGGCGCTGCCGCTCGCCCAGTCCGGCGAAGCTCGACAACTCACCCCATCCGACGGCGTTCGGTTGGACGACCGCCCAGCGGAGTGGGCCCGCCGGCAGCCGACGGCCCCGGAGGATCCACGGGGCCGGACGCGCCGGCCACAACGTCCATCGTGGGTTCACCGTCGCCGGCAGCGGCGGCGCACCGGGGAGCCAGCGATTCCTCGACGCCATTCCGTCGAACCTAGGCCAGCGACCGCCCGTTTCCAACGCGCACCGCACCTAAGGTGGCCCGATGTCGACCCCCACGATGCACCTCGGTGTCGCCGTTCCGATCTCGGGCTCGTGGGCGACCACCGAGAACGTCGTCGAGATCGCCCGTCTGGCCGAGGACCTCGGGTACCACTCGCTGTGGACGTTCCAGCGGCTGCTCGCCGCCGTCGACGCCGACGGCGCCCCACTCCTGCTGCCGCAGTACCGCAGCGTGCTCGATCCCATCGCTCTGCTCGCGTACCTCGCCGCCGTCACCGACCGCGTGCGGCTCGGCGTCGCGGTGCTCAACCTGCCGTTCGCGTCACCGGTCGTCACCGCGAAGAGCCTCACGACCATCGACCATCTGAGCCATGGCCGCCTCGACGTGGGCCTGGGCACGGGCTGGCAGTCCCAGGAATTCGAGGCCACCGGGGTCACGATGGATCGTCGTGGCGCCCGCGCCGACGACTACCTGCACGCCCTCCACGCGATCTGGGGCGACGACGTCGTCGACTACGAGGGCGAGTTCTACCGGGTGCCGCGATCGCGCATCGAGCCCCGGCCCGTGCAGTCGCCGCACCCGCCGATCCTCATGGGCGGCGCTGCGCCTGCCGCGCTTCGCCGGGCCGGGCGCCTCGCCGACGGATGGATCTCGAGCAGCCTCGCCGATCTGGGTCGCATCGACGAATCGATCGACATCGTCCGGACCGCGGCCGCCGACGCCGGGCGGGACCCCGACGCACTCCGCTTCGTGACCCGGGGCGTCGTCAAGGTCCGGTCCGACGAGCGGGCTCCGCTCACCGGGTCGCTCGACGAGATCCGCTCCGACCTCGCGGACCTGGCGGCACAGGGCGTCACCGAGACGTTCCTCGACCTCAACTTCGACCCGACCGTCGGCTCACCCGACGCCGACCCCGACGCGTCCATGGCGCTGGCCCGCGACGTCATCGCCGCGCTGGCACCGACCTGACACCTCGGCGGCACACCGACCTCACGGGTATGGTGCGCCCATGAGTGCGACCTCCTCTCCCGAAGCCTGGACCATCGTCGGTGAGCACGGCACGGCCGTCGGCGGCACCGGCGATACCGCTGCCCTCTCCGCCGGCGACCTCGCTGCCGTGACCGGGTGGGTGCCGAAGCCGGAGGGATGGTGCCGCGGCGCCGAGTGCATCCCGGCATCGTTCATCGGCGACGCCGCCATCGCCGAGGCACTCACGATCGAACAGGTCGCCGACGCGCTCGGCACGGCCGTCGCCGTGGACGACGACTACCGGATTGCCGTCATCGGCAACCGGTACGACAGCGAATCCACGCTGGAGTCGGGCGTCGCGCCCGATGTCGAACTGACCGGCCTCGACGGCGAGCGGCACCGGCTCTTCGAGGAGGGCCACGGCAAGACCCTGGTCGTGGCGTTCTCGAGTTGGTGCGGTTGCCGTTACGACCTGCCGGGTTGGAAGCAGCTCAAGGACGAGCTCGCCGACCACGACTTCGGTGTGGTCGCTGTCGCGATCGACGAGTCGACCGCCGACGTCGCTCCGTGGGCGACCGACATCGACTACCCCGTCCTGGTCGACACCGACCGCACCTTCGCTGACAGCTACGGCCTCGTGAACGTGCCCACCGTCATCTGGCTCGACGAGGAACGCCGGGTCGTCCGACAACCTGCGGCCGAGTTCTCCGACGACCAGTTCACCTCGGTCCACGGCATCGAGTCCGGCCCGCACCTCGAGGCCGTGCGGGCGTGGGTACGCGAGGGCGTCGTGCCCGACGCCGATGCCCCGGCGCCGCCACCGTCGCTCGGCGCAGAGCAGCGTCAGGCCCGCGCCGAGTTCCGGCTCGCGCTCGAGCTCAAACGCCGAGGCCATGACGAGGCCGCGGCCGACCGGGTCGCCATCGCCGACACGCGCTCGCACCCGACGACTTCACCATCTGGCGCGCCGGCATGCAGCTCGTGGGCGACGATCCGTTCGGAGCCGAGTTCTTCGATCGCTACACCGACTGGCAGCAACGCCACGGCGGCCCGCTCGCCTCCTGACGGCCCGAGCACGGGTCGAAACTCAGCGGCCCTTCAGCGCCGGATGCATGCGGGCGAGGACCGGCACCAACAGCCGGCGGGGCGTGAGCCACGCGCTCGCGGCGGTGGCCTTGTTGGCGAGACCGGGGATGACCACCGCACGGTCGGCGGCAAGCCCGTCGACGGCCTGTCGGGCCACGTCGGCGGCGGACACCCACATGAACTTGGGCAGCGCCCCCTCGGCCTCCTCCGCAGTGAAGCCCGCCGCTTCGGCGAACCCGGTCTCGACGGGCCCGGGGCACAGCACCGTCACGCCGACACCGCTCGCTGCCAGTTCGCCACGCAACGCGTGACTGTAGGAGAGGACGAACGCCTTGGACGCGGCGTACCCGGCCTGACCGGGAAGCGGCTGGAACGCGGCCGTGGATGCCACGTTCAGGATCGAACCGGACCGCCGTTCGGCCATGCCTGGCACGAACAGGCTGCAGAGGTGTGCGACCGCCTCGACATCGGTGCGGATCATCCGGATCTCCGCCGCCGGGTCGCTGGCGCTCACCGGCCCCGTCGTCGACAGTCCGGCGTTGTTGACGAGCACCTGCACTCGGAGGCCGCGTTCGTCGAGCGTGGTAGCGATGGCGGTACGGGCGTCGATGTCGGTGAGGTCGGCGGTGACCACCTCCGCCCGGACGCCGTGCCGGTCGCCCAGTTCGGCCGCCAGCTCGTCGAGCGGACCCTGCCGACGCGCCACGAGGGTGACGCCGTGTCCGCGGCGGGCCAGCTCGCGGGCGATCTCCGCGCCGATCCCCGACGAGGCGCCGGTCACGATGCTGGTGAGGTCGGGGCGCGGTGCACGAAGCGTCATGGCGAGACCCTATCTCCGGGCTGAATCCTGCTCTCCGATTGTCACATCATTTTGACGACCGGCCAATACCATGGACGGCGCCTTGTCCATACGCCGTCTCCTTTTCGGCCTCCGACCCTCCTCGGCATATGCCCTGTCGACACGACCCGGCGTCCAGTGGACGCCTGATTTCACCGCGGGCGCGGCCGGCCTCGAACTCGAGACGATCCTCAACCGGTACCACCACGCCTACCGGGCGACCGCCATCGCGTCCGGAGCACTGAAGCTCGTCGCCCGCCCCGAGGAGGTCCGCAACCCGCGACAGGCGTGGGCCGCCCTCGCCCTCGAGTGTGCCGACGCCGTCTACGTGTGGCGGCGCACCCGGACGTGGCAGTCGATGCTCGACCCGTGGGTGACCTCAGCGGACGCGGTGCTCGGGGTCGCGAGCGTCGCGCTCGGCTCGCGCGCCATGCACGTACAGCCACAGGTCAACGGCACGGCGTGGACCAACCGGATGCTCGCCGTGCGGGTCGCCGCCTTCCCCCTGGGGGATCGTCACGGCCTGCCCCTGTTCGCCGGGGTCGGCAGCCAGGTGCTCCCGCACCTGATGCGCCGCGACCGCGAGGCCCGTCGTCGCATCATCAGCCACCTCACACCGCTCCTCACCAGCGCGTTCTTCCAGGCGCTCATGCTCAGCCACGAGATGCGTCGCGGCGCGGGTGATCGACGCCCGGGCGCTTCGGTGGGCCGACGCCGAACTCGACGCCGCCCTCGTCGCCGAGGAGGCGCACTTCCTCGACACCGTGCTCGCGCCGTCACCGCAGGTGCTCGACGAGATCAGTTCCCTCCTGGTCGTCGACCGAGCTGCCGCGGTCGCACTCGCCGCCGCCGAGGAATGTCGCATCCGTTCCTGGCTCACGAACGAGGCCTTGGCTCCGGCCTCGCCGTCCACGGTCACGCCCGAGGCCCGGGCCGCGCACCTCGAGATCGTCGAGGCGGGGATACGTCGGCTCAGTCGCCGCCTCCGGGGCGGGATCCGCCTCGGGTCGTCGGTCGCCGACCTCGTCCGGCTCGTCGGGGTCAAGCATCACCACCCCGGCGCCGCCAAGGTCGCCGCGGGTGTGATCTCGGCACGGGGTCTTCTGGGGGCGGCACTGTTCTTCGAGTGGTTCCCCGGCGTCGACGAGGAGACCTCCCGGCTCGTCGAATCGGCCGCCGACGTGCTGGTGACCGCCGCAGCCGGCCTCCACCAGCACGCCGAGCGGCACGATCCGCCCGTCGTCGCATGGTTCGAACGGCTCGTGTACGAGGTATCGGCGACGTCAGCAGCGGCGATCGGTCGCGTCCCGACACAGCGGTACGCCAGCCACGCGTCAGCGCGATCCGCGCCGTCGTCGCCGTCGCCGATCGATTCACCCCTCCGGACCCCGACGCCGGCAGACGCGCCCGAGCGCGCCGCACGGTCGGCCAACGGCTGGCGGCGGCCGCCAACGAGGTCGCCATCGTGCAGGCCACCTCCCGGCAGGTCGAACACGGAACCTGGGCGGCCATCGAGCAATCCCGGCAACTCACGCTGGCGACGCTGGAGGTCGAGGGCCACTGGTCGCTGCTCGACGACCTCCGCGTCCGGCACCGCTCGTTCGTGCACAACGGCATCGCCCAAGTACTCACCGCCGTCTCCGCCGGCCGCCACGACGACCCGGCACTGCTCGCCTGGCTCCACCAGGAGCGGGTCCGCATCGACGTGCGGTTGGGCCGCAAGGCTGTCGGGGAGCCCGGCGACCTCGAGGCGATCGTGGCGGCGCTGGTCGACCGGTTCGCCGAGCGCGGCGCAATGTTGATGGCCCAGGCCTACGACCTGCCCGCGTGGACGAGCGAGATCGGCGGCACCGTCGGCGAGATCATCACCGAGGCGGTCAACAACGTGGTCAAACACGTGCCCGACAGTTGGACCTGGCTCGGCATCTTGGACCGCGAGGACGGCACGGTGTTGGTCCGGATCTGCGATTTCGGCACCGACTTCCCGGTGTTCCTTCCCGGTTCGGGCACCGGCACCGAGACGATGCAGGCGCTGGCAGCGATGATCGACGCCGACATCGAATGGTTCCAGACCTCGTCGGGTGGCACCGAGGTGCGAATCGTGCTCCGCCCACCGACCGGCCCGATGGAGACGCATGCATCCGCTGCGATTTGATTCCGGCTGGACGCCGAACTTCGCCGCCGGGGCCGCCGAGATGGGGATCGAGGCGGTCCTGACCCGGTTCCACCTCGTGCACCGCGCCGCCACCGTGGGTGCCGGGGCCCTGCGCCTGGTATCGCACCCCGAGGAGACGGAGCGCCGCCCGCTCGCGTGGGCAGCGCTCGCCGTCGAGGCCGGCTCCACGGTCGTGGTCTGGTCACATACCCGACGCTGGCCCACGATGCGGACACACGACCTGTGGCGGATCGACACCGCGTTGGGCGTCGTCGCCGTCGCGCTGGGGGCCCGCTCGACCACCACCGACGCCCAGGCAGGCGGTACGGCATGGACGAACCGCGTGTTCGACGTGCGGATGGCGGCCACACCGCTGCTCTCGACCAGTGCCACCGGCCGCGCCACCAGCGTCGTCGTCCAGGCGTTGCCCCTCGTGGTGGGTCGGTCCCGGGCCGACGCACTCCGGATTCTCGCCGCCCTCGCCCCGACTGCAGCCACGGCCGCCGCGCCGACGATCCTCATCGCCAATCGCCTGCGGCGGCATGCCACGTTGATCGACGAGCACGTGTCGAGGTTCGTCGACCGGCGGATCGACGACGAACTCGCTACTGAGCGGGCCGCGTTCGAACTCGAGATCCTGATGCCCGCGGCATCGGCCCTCCGACGCATCGGCGATGCACTGACGACCGACCCGCGCTGCGCCGCCGCGCTGGCGGCCGACGAGGAGGCTCGCATCCGACGGTGGTTGTCCGATCCCGACGCCGAGATCGATGCGCCGCTCGTCATCGAAACCGTCGCGGACTACGGACCGGTCGAGCGCACCGCACGACGTATCAGCCGCCGGGTGCGGGCCGCCGTCTGCATCAGCACGTCGGTGACGACGCTGGTGCGGATCACCCACAGCGCGTCCGTGGATCGCCGGGTGTCGCGCGCGGCGATCGCGACGACGGGGCTCCGCTGCGCCCTCGCCGCCGCGCTCTTGTCGGACAGCGTCGTCGATCGCCTCGGCGAGAACCGGGCCGAGGCTCTGGCTTCGGCGGCCAACCTGGCGTCGGCCGCCGCGCTCGGGCGGGTGCAGGCGAGGACCCCCGGCGATCGACGGATGTCGGCGTGGATCGAGGCCGACTCGGCCAAGATGGCGGCCACCGTCGGCATCGTGCGGTGGGACGCTCCCTCGGCGACGAGGACGGTCACCGCGCTCGGCGCCATCCGGGGCCTGACCGAGATCCTGCGCCGGGGGCCGTGGCACGAGCGGCTCGCCGGCGCCGCTAACGAGCAACTGGTGATCCACTCGACGGCGCACATCCTCCGCAACGTGGCGCGCATCTCGCTCGAGCAGACCCGGGAGCTCACGGCGATGTCGACCGAGCTCGCGGCAGCCGGACGTCTCGGCCGGCTGCGCGAACAACGTCTCGCCCAACGGTCACTGGTGCACGACGGCATCGCCCAGGTCCTCGGAGCGGTCGTCGCCGGCGACCTCGACGCGAACGTGCTCGGCGCGTGGATCGACGAGGAGATCGCCCGCATCGGGGTCGCCATCGATGGCACCGAGCGCAAGCCGGCGTCGATCGGCGACGAGTTGCACGGCCTCGCCGCGGAGTTCGGCCGCCGTGGCCTGAACGTCGTCGTCGAACAGTCCGCGCCCGTGCCGCACTGGACCCGGACCGCGACCCCGACGGTCACCGAGATCGTCCGCGAGGCGCTCAACAACGTCGCAAAGCACACGGACCGTCGATCGGCAACGGTCGCCGTCGAGTCGGTCGACCGGTCCCCCGACATCGCTGCTGACGGCGCGATCGTCGTGCGCGTGACCGACGGCGGCGACGAGCGTTCGAACGACGTCGACGTCGACGTCGGCGTGGCGGAGCGCGGTCCGGGTCGGGGGTCGGCACACGGTCGATGGCCGAGGCGGCGGCAAGCATCGGCGCCTCGATCGACTGGATCCCCCGGGTGGGCGGCGGCACCGAGGTCCGGCTCGTCCTCGACCCGAGTGCACCCCAGCAGCAGGCCGTGTGACCCTTTTCTCAGCGTAAAGCGTTCGTGAGTGAGTGCTCACTCAGGTACGGTGCTCCACCGTGCTGCCGACCTCCGACACTGCCGCTCTCGCCCCGCGAACCGGCTCCCGCGCGAGTTCGATGCCGGCCGACGAGCGACGGGCCGCCATCGCCGCGGCAACGCTGCCGCTCCTGCTCGAAGTCGGCGCCGGGATCACGACCCGTCAGATCGCCGAAGCCGCCGGCATCGCCGAGGGCACGATCTTCCGGGTCTTCGCGACCAAGGAGGACGTGATCTGGGCCGCCGTCGAGCTTGCGTTCGACCCCACACCGGTCCGTGACGGCATCGCCGCGATCGACCGGTCGCTCCCCCTCCGGGAGCGACTGGAGGCCGCGGTCGCTCAGATCCAGGACCGCACATCGCGGATCTTCCAGCTCATGGGGGTGATCGCCACGATCGCGCCCGACCGGCAGGGTCCGCCGCTCCCCCGCAAGCCCCCCGGTGCGCTCGACGGGCTCGTCGACCTCTTCCTCCCCGACGCCGACTCCCTCAGCTGCGAGCCCCACGTCGCAGCCCAGGTGCTCCGCTCGATCACGTTCGGCGGCACCCATCCCATGTTCATCACCGAGGACGGGGTGCTCTCGCCGTCCGACATCGTCGAGCTCGCGCTCGGCGGCATCCTCGCCCGCTGACCTTCAGCCGCTGCCCCTCACCCGCCGACCTCGATCATCAGGAACCACATGCTCTGGCAACTCCTCCGCACCTACATCCGGCCGTACCGCAAGCAGCTCTACCTCGTCGTCGGGTTACAACTGGTCGCGACGATCGCCGCGCTCTATCTCCCGAGCCTCAACGCCGACATCATCGACCAGGGTGTCGTGCGGCAGGACACGGGCTACATCTGGTCCCACGGCGGCATCATGCTCGCCGTCAGCCTCGTCCAGGTGCTGTTCGCAATCGCCGGTGTGTTCTTCGGCGCCCGCGCCGCGATGGGGTTCGGGCGCGACGTCCGCCACGCCCTGTTCCACCAGGTCACCGGGTACTCCGCCAAGGAGATCAACGAGCTGGGCGCGCCGTCGCTGATCACTCGCATCACCAACGACGTGACGCAGGTGCAGATGCTGGTGCTGATGGGCTGCACCATGTTCGTGGCGGCGCCGATCACGACCGTCGGCGGCGTCATCATGGCGCTGCGCGAGGACGTCGGCTTGAGCGCCATCCTCATCTTCAGCATCCCGGCGCTCGTCACGCTCGTCGGCCTCGTCGTCCGCAAGATGATCCCGACGTTCCGCGTCATGCAGGTCCGCATCGACGAGGTCAACCGGGTGCTGCGGGAGCAGATCACCGGCATGCGCGTCGTGCGGGCGTTCGTGCGTGAGCCCGCCGAGGTCAAGCGATTCGGCTCGGCCAACGACGACCTCACCGAGACGTCGCTCACCGCCGGTCGACTCATGGCCTGCATGTTCCCGTCGATCATGATCGTCCTCAACGTGTCGACGGTCGCCGCCGTGTGGATCGGCGCCAACCGCATCAACAGCGGCGACATGCAGGTCGGCCAGATGATCGCCTTCCTCAGTTACCTGGCCCAGATCCTGATGTCGCTCATGATGGCGACGTTCATGGCCGTCATGATCCCTCGCGCCGCGGTGTGCGCCGAGCGCCTCGTCGAGGTCCTCGAGACCGACTCGTCGGTCGAGGAAGCGCCCGACGCCCTCGCCGAGCTGCCCGAGTCCGCGCCGCTCGAGCTGCGCAACGTCGGCTTCCACTATCCCGGCGCCGACGAACCGATCCTGACCGACATCTCGCTCACCGTCGCGCCCGGCACGACGACCGCCGTCATCGGCTCGACCGGTTCGGGCAAGACCACGCTGCTCAACCTCATCCCCCGGCTCTTCGACGTGACGGCGGGCGAGGTCCTCATCGGCGGCGTCGACATCCGCACGGTGCGACTGGAGACCCTGTGGGCCCGCATCGGGTTGGTGCCCCAGAAGCCGTACCTGTTCAGCGGGACCGTCGCCTCCAACCTCCGCTACTCCAAGCCCGACGCGACCGACGAGGAACTGTGGGCGGCGCTCGAGGTCGCGCAGGCCACCGACTTCGTGAAGGCCATGCCACTGCAACTCGACGAACCGATCGTGCAGGGTGGGTTCAACGTCTCGGGTGGGCAGCGGCAGCGCCTCGCCATCGCTCGGGCGCTGGTCCGCAAACCCTCGATCTTCCTGTTCGACGACTCGTTCTCGGCGCTCGACCTGGCGACCGACGCCCGGCTCCGCGCCGCACTACTCCCCCACACCCGTGACGCCGCGGTCGTCGTCGTTGCGCAACGCGTGTCCACGATCATGGGCGCCGACCAGATCCTGGTGCTCGAGGACGGCCACTGCGTCGGCCTCGGAACCCACCGTGAGCTGCTGGCGAGCTGCCCCACCTACATCGAGATCGTGGAATCGCAGATGACCCAGGAAGAGGCCGCCTGATGACCGACCAGACCAACGACCACACCGACGACACACCCGTCGTGAAGACCGAGGTCGTGCGCGAGGCCCGCCAGGCGGCGGGCGGCCGCATGGGCGGTATGGCGGGGATGCCGACCGAGAAGTCGAAGGACTTCGCGGGCTCCACCCGCCGCCTGATGAGCCGCCTCACCCCTGAGCGCCCCGGCGTGACCGCCGTGCTCCTGTTCGCCGTGATCAGCGTGACGTTGTCGGTCATCGGCCCCAAGGTGTTGGGCCACGCCACCGACATCCTGTTCAAGGGCATCATGGCCAAGTTCCGCGGCACCGGCAGCATCGACTTCGATGACATGCGCAACGTCCTCCTCGCCGCACTCGGCATCTACGTCGTCTCCGCTGCGTTCCAGTGGCTGCAGGCGTTCCTGCTGGCCGGGGTCGTGCAACGAACGATGCTGCGTCTGCGCGCCGAGGTCGAGGACAAGCTGCACCGCCTCCCCCTCAGCTACGTCGACGGCCAGCCTCGCGGCGACCTCCTGAGCCGCGTCACCAACGACATCGACAACATCGCGCAGAGCCTCCAGCAGACCCTCAGCCAACTGCTCACGTCGGTGCTGTCACTGCTCGGTGTGCTGATCATGATGTTCGTGATCTCGCCGCTGCTGGCGCTGGTCGCGCTGATCACCATCCCCGCCTCCCTCGTCCTCATCAAGTCGATCACCGGTCGGTCGAAGAAGAAGTTCATCGCCCAGTGGGCCCACACCGGGGCGCTCAACGCGCAGGTCGAGGAGGCGTTCACCGGCCACAACCTCGTGAAGGTGTTCGGTCGGCAGGCCGACGTCGAGGCCCGGTTCGGCCGCAAGAACGAGGAGCTGTTCGACGCCGGGTTCCAGGCGCAGTTCATCTCGGGTGTGATCCAGCCGGCGATGATGTTCCTCGGCAACCTCAACTACGTCGTGATCGCGGTCGTCGGTGGCCTCCGGGTCGCGTCGGGCGCGCTCTCGCTCGGCGACGTGCAGGCGTTCATCCAGTACTCCCGCCAGTTCACGATGCCGCTGACCCAGCTCGCCTCGATGATCAACGTGTTCCAGTCCGGTGTCGCCTCCGCCGAGCGGGTGTTCGAGCTGCTCGATGCCCCCGAGCAGGAACTCGAGGAGGACACGGTCGGCCGCGACGTCGAGGTGCGGGGTCGGGTCGAGTTCGAGCACATCTCGTTCTCCTATGACCCGGCGAATCCGCTGATCCAGGATCTGTCGCTCGTCGCCGAGCCCGGCCAGACCGTCGCCATCGTCGGCCCGACCGGCGCCGGCAAGACGACGCTCGTCAACCTCATCATGCGGTTCTACGAGCTCGACGACGGCCGGATCACCCTCGATGGCCGCGACATCGCCAAGATGCCCCGCAACCAGCTCCGCTCCGAGATCGGCATGGTGCTGCAGGACACCTGGCTGTTCGGCGGCACGATCCGCGAGAACATCCTCTACGGCAACCTCGACGCCACCGAGGAGCAGATGCTCGCGGCGGCCCGGGCGACCTATGTCGACCGGTTCGTGCACTCGCTGCCCGACGGGTACGACACCCGCATCGACGACGAGGGCGGCACGGTGTCGGCCGGGGAGAAGCAGCTGCTCACGATCGCCCGGGCGTTCCTCGCCGACCCCGCGATCCTGATCCTCGACGAGGCGACCAGCTCGGTCGACACCCGCACCGAGGTGCTCATCCAGAGCGCCATGGCCGCGCTGCGGTCCCAGCGCACGAGCTTCGTGATCGCCCACCGCCTGTCCACCATCCGCGACGCCGACACGATCCTGGTGATGGAAGCCGGACGCATCGTGGAGCAGGGCAACCACGAGCAGCTGCTGGCCGCCGACGGCGCCTACGCCCGTCTCTACAACGCCCAGTTCGCCGCAGCCGCCGCCGAGGTGGCGTAGACCCGAAGCTCACCGGTTTGGCATCAGGCGCTCTCGTGACCCGGGGGGAGCCTGAGGCTGTAGCCGACGCCGCGGACCGTGTGGATGAGGGGCGGGTCGTACTCGTCGACCTTGTGGCGCAGGTAGCTGATGTAGGTCTCGAGGACGCTGGCGTTGCCCGCGAACGTGTAGTCCCACACGTGCTCGAGGATCTGGTCGCGGGTGAGCACCCGGCGGGAATTCGACAGCAGGTAGTGCAACAGCTTGTACTCGGTCGGCGTCAGTTCGATCAGGTGACCGGCCCGCCACACGTCACGGGTCTCCTCGTCGAGCTCGAGGTCGGCGTAGGAGAGCTTCTGCTCCCCCGGCCCGGTGCCGCTCGAACGGCGCAGCACCGCTTTCACCCGCTCGATCAGCTCCTCGATGCTGAACGGCTTGGTGACGTAGTCGTCGCTGCCGAGCCGGAGGCCCTCGACCTTGTCGCTCGTGGTGTCACGCGCCGTGAGGAAGATGACCGGGACCCGCGTGCCGGCACCTTCGGCCTGGCGGAGGCGGCGAGCCACCTCGAACCCGTCGAGGTCCGGCAGCATCACGTCGAGCACCACGAGATCGGGACGCCGCTTGGCGATCGCGTCGAGCGCGCCGCGCCCCGATGCCGCCCGATCCACTTCGAAGCCGTTGAACCCGAGACCCATGGCGACCATCTCGCTGATGTGCTCCTCGTCGTCGACCACGAGGACGTAGGGCTGGGTTCCGTTGGTGCTGGGGGTTGCCATACGCCCATGGTGACCCAGGGACGACCTCATGTGGCGCACGTCTCGCGGACTTCTTACGGTTCGGGCGATTCGGAGCGAACTCCCAGAATCCACTCCGCCGACGCGGAGCTTCGAGGTCGACAGTGAACGAGTGGCCATCGCACTCCGTCCTTCGATCGTCACCCGCCGGACGCGGGTGCGTCAGACTGCTCGGGATGCCCGACTGCCCCGAACCCGCCATCGGATGACCCTCCGGTTCCGCCTCGTCGTCGCGCTCCTGGCGCTGTTGACGCTCGGCATGGCGGTGTTCGGCGTGGTCGTCACGTCGTTCTACTCCCACTCGCAGTACCAGCGGCTCGACGAACGACTCCGCAACCAAGCGCCGTTCGCGTCGGCGCGGCTGCGCCAGGAGCTCGGCCTCGCCGGCGGGTTCGGCAACCGCGCCGATCCCAACGGCGGACCGTCACAGCTCGGCCCCGACGCCTACGTGCAGCTCCGCGACACCGACGGCACGGTCCTGGGGAGCGGCACCTTCTCCGACACGACGAACGTGCCGGCGATCCCCGACGAGATCGACCTCGGCACCGATCGAGCCGTGTTCTTGACCGTGGAGGCAGCGAAGGGATCGGGGCGCTGGCGGGTCCTCGCCTCCGCCGACCCCTTCGGCGGGCTCGTCAGCGTGGTCGCCGTGCCGATGAGCGACGTGAGCGGCCCGCTCAACCGCCTGATCCTCATCGAGGTCCTGTCGGCGGCCGGCCTGCTCGCGATCCTCGGCACCGGGTCGTGGCTCATCTTGCGCCGCGGCCTGCGACCGCTCGAGCAGATGGCGACGTCGGCCAGCTCGATCACCGCCCACTCGATGCAGGGCGGCAACCTTGCCGAACGCCTCTCACCGTCGGACAGTCAGACCGAGGTCGGCCAGCTCGGGCTCGCCATCAACACGATGCTCGGCGAGATCGAGGTGGCGTTCCGCGAGCGTGACGCCACCGAGCAACGCCTGCGCCAGTTCCTGGCCGACGCCTCCCACGAGCTGCGCACGCCGTTGACCTCCATCCAGGGGTTCGCCGAGCTGTTCCGCATGGGTGCGGCCGAGGATCGGGAGAAGCTCGCCATCATCCTGCGGCGGATCGAGGAGGAGTCCGACCGCATGAAGGTGCTGGTCGAGGAGCTGCTCCTGTTGGCCCGCCTCGACGAGACCCGCCCTCCCGAGCGGAGCGAGGTCGATCTCGCGGTGCTGTGCGCCGACGCCTGCAGCGACGCCTCGGCCACCGCGCCGGGCCGCCGGGTGACCCTCCTCGCCCCCGCGCCGGTGACAGTGCTCGGCGACCGCGACCACCTGCGCCAGGCCATCGCCAACCTCGTGACCAACGCCCTGCGGCACACCCCCGAGGGCAGCCCCATCGAGGTGGGCGCGGCCCGGGAGGGTGACACTGCCGTCATCACCGTGCGGGACCACGGCGACGGGCTGGACGCCGCCGCGCTGGAGCACACGTTCGACCGCTTCTGGCGGGCGGACAGCGCCCGCGTCGGCAGCGGTACGGGCCTCGGGCTCGCGATCGTCGCCGCCATCGCCGACGAGCACGACGGCACCGCCACCGTCGAGAACGCGCCGGGCGGCGGCGCTGTGTTCAGCATCCGCCTCCCCGCGATGTGAGGCCTGTGCAAACGGTGTGAACAGCCGGTGAAGCCCGTGCCGCCCGATCGCCGAGGGCCCTACCGTCGACCTCGTGGAGGTGAGCGAAGGATCGGACCCGTCGGTGCGGTGGGGCCATCGCATCGTGGTCGTCGCTGGATAGCGGTGTTCTGGTGGGTTGCGAGCGAGGCTGACCGGCTCTCGACGTTCTCGGTCCTGGCACTGCCGATCGCCGGCCTCGCCGTCGTGTCGATCTCGATCCTGCGGACGATCGACGAGTCCGACGGCCTCGTGATCCGCGTGATCCTCGTCCATGCAGCCCTCGCCGTCCTGGCGGTCGTCGCGTGGACGAACGACGCACCCCGCTCCACGCTCCACGCGGGTGATGGTCGCCGAATCGTGCCTGCGGTCGGCACACGACGGTGACACGTTCGACTGCGGTGGATGGACGGGCAGCGTGACGGTCACGACCGATGGCTGGTACTACGACATCGACGACGCCGCCGCCGACTTGGTGCTCAGCCCCGACACGCCGACACCGTCACCGGCAAGCTTCGCACCGACGTACCGCCACCTCTACGGGGACTGGTACCTCCGGGCACCGTGGGGCGCGCCGTGACCAGCCCGTTCAGTGCCGACGAGCAGACCACGGCCGAGATGGCGGCCGAGCATCTCGTGGCCATCGCACGGCGACAACGGCGTCGACTCGCGACCGCTCACTGGGGAGCACGCTTGGGGACGACCGCGGTGATCGTCTGGGCCTTCGGCCAACCTGACGCCGTCGACCTCGGTCCGCTCGTGTTCTCGCTCGCTGCCGTGGGAGGAACTGCGGTCATTGGCAACCGTCGTCTCCTCGACGCCAGGCCTGGCCCGGTCGTGCGGGCCTGGATCGCGACCGCTCTGCTCGGCATCCTCGCCATCGCCGGGTGGGCGAACGACTGGCCCGTCGCCGCCCGGGTGCAACTGGCGGGGTCGTGCCTCCTCGCCACCGACGACGGTGGGGTGTTCAACTGCGCAGGATGGAGCGGGTGGCGGTCGGGCGACCGCTTCCAGATCCGGGGCCAACGCTCCTGGATCGAACACCACGACAAGGGAGGTCCACCGCTCGAACCCAACGGATCGTCGTTCACCCGCACCGAGGCCGCGGCGCTATGGGGCGGCTGGTACCTGGTCGAGGACCTGACGTTCGTGGATGCCGGCTACTGGTTCTGACCGAGAGCGGACGCGATCCAGGCTCAGCCGGGCACGAGTGCCCGGCTGAGCCTGGATCGGGGATCTCGCTGGAGAGGTGCTGAGGTCCCGATCAGAGATCGGGGTTGGCGACGAAGAGGCCCTGGATCACGGCGGACAGGTGGTCGACAGAGTCGGACTGACCGATGACGACGGTGTCCTGGCGGATCGTGATGAACCCCTGCGTGCCGTCGGCGCTGACGTACGCCCATCCCGTCTGGCCGGCGACCTCACCCTGCTCCAGGTTGGTGCCGCCAGCGGTGACCCCGTCGACGAACTGCTGGGTCTCGGTCGCGTCGAGCTCGCGGTTGAGGCCCAGGAAGATGAGGAGCGCGGTATCGGTGCCGTCGGAAACGGTCGTGGTTCCGACTGCGGCGACCAGCTCGGTCACCGAGGGATCGGCGGCGAAGCTGGAGATCAGCGCCTCTTGGGCGGCTGCCGGCAATGAGGCGTACGTGTACCCCTCGATCGGGTTGAGTTCGTCGCCGAGGTCGACCTCCTCGAACGGACTGTCACCGGTGTCGCCCGTGTCCTCGGCGAGGGTCGTCTCGGTCGGATCGTCCTCAGGCTCGGTGGTCGTGGTGGCCTTCTCGGTCGTCGTCGCGACGGCCTTGATGTCGGCCTTGTCGTCGCCGCACCCAGTGGTGCCGAGCGTCAGCCCGGTCAGCAGGATGGCGACGGCGGGGAGGAGGGAAGTTCTGCCCATGATGTGGATGTGGCTCCTGTTCGGCCCCACCCGGTGTGGAGCGACCCCTCCATCATGGGGCGAACCCGGCCCGAATCGTCGCGTGTACGAGAGTGCCGCCCCAGGGAGACTGGGCAAATCATCCCGGTGAACGAACACCAGTTCGATCACCACGCTATACTTCCAGCCATGACCTTGATGGAGGCGACACGTGACGAGGAGGCGATGTCGGCGAAGGCCGACGCCATCCGCGAGCTGTCCGCGCACCTCCACGCTGCGAACGCACGACTGGCCGAACTGCTCGCCGACTTCACCGCCGACGACACCTGGAACGTCTCCGGCGACTGGCGGTCACTCGCCCACTGGTTGGGCATCAACTGCGGATTCGCCCGCGCCGAGGCCGAGATACTGGCCCGTGTCGCCGCCGCCGCCGAGGCAATGCCGACCGTCCTGGAACGCGCCGGACGCGGCGAGGTGTCCTTGCACGTCGCCGCCGGCGCCGCCCGCGTGGCCACCCCGGAGAACGAAGCCAAACTCGCCGAGATCGCCGCGTCGTCGACACCCGCCCAAGCCTGCCGAGTCTTCAGCAACTACCGCACCGCACGACGCCGAGAGGAACAACGCCTCGCCGACGAGCGCCGCGGGTCCGAAGACGGTGACCCCGCAGCAACCGAACCCGAACATCGGTCGTTCTGGCGGACCTGGTTCGACGACAACGGCACCTGGCGGGTCAACGGCGCCGCCCCACCCGAAATCGGCGCACTCCTCGACCGGCTCTACGAGGCGGGCGCCAAGCAGGTTGAGCTTGCCCTTGGCGACAACACAGCCCGCGTCGCTCCCGACCCCGCCGACACATTGCGCGCAATGGCCGACCTCGGCCTCGACAGCGCCGACCACCGCCGCCTCCGCGACGAAGGCAACGAACGCTTCTTGGTCACCGTCCTCATCGACCTCGAAACCCTCGTCGACAACACCATCCGCCCCGACTCCATCTGCCGCCTCCAATCCGGCCCCCACGTCACCCCCGGCCTCGTACGACGCCTCGCCGAAGAAGGCACGCTGCAACTCATGTGGCACCGCACCGGCATCCCCCTCAAACTCGGCCACGAAACCCGACTCGCCACCCGCGAACAAAAACGTGCCCTCCGCTTCCGCGACGGCGGCTGCTCCGTCCCCGGCTGCACCGCCGAAAAACACCTCCACGCCCACCACATCGAATGGTGGCCCCTCGGAGCAACCGACATCGACAACATGGTGCTCCTCTGCCGGTTCCACCACCGCCTCCTCCACCGAGGCCTCATGTCGATCCGCACCGACGGCACACAAACCTTCGTGTTCCGAGACCGATACGGCCAAGAAATCGGCCGCCGAGGGCCACCACCAGACGGGCCCCCCGGCCGACTCGAGGACCTCCCCGCTCAACGCAACCTCGGCATCAACGCCGACACCACGCGACCCCTCGGCGGGTACTGGCCACTCACCGACTACGCCCGCAACGTCTGGGTCGAAGCCCTCCTCACCGCCAGCGAACCCGCCCCTCGCGTCGACGCCAACTACGCGATCGCCCAGTAACAACCACGCCGGATCAGACCGCCGGCACGCCGCCGACCGCCGTCTGTTCGGCGACCTCTCCGGCGAGCAACTGCCGCCACCGATCGGGGTGATGCGTCGCCGGTTCGGTGCCGTCGATGAACTGGCGCAGCTCCCGAATGAAGCGGGTCGGATCGGTGTGGTGGGGGAAATGCCCGGCCTCGCGATAGATCGAGAGGCGGCTCCCCGGCATCGCCGCGTGGGCGATCTGCGCGTGTTCGACGGGGATCACGGCGTCGTGTGTGCCCCACACGAGCAGGATCGGGACGGCCTCGGCGAGATAGCACCGGTCGAGCATCGTCACGACCTGGCCCCGCCAGTCGACGACGGATCGGAGGGTGCGGGTGAAGGCACCCCGCGAGCTGCCGTCGGGCATCCCCTCGAACACCGCCCGCAGCTCGGTCGCATCGCGGCCGATGTCGGTGCCGAGCGCACGCAACGCCGACAGGATCAGCGAACCACCGAGGCGCCCGAGCGGCCACTGCAACGCCGGGATGGCGAGCTCGGCGAACGGTGCTGCGGCGATGCGGAGCATCGGGTTGACGTCGCGGGCGACACCACCGGACGCCACGAGCACCAGCCGCTCACATCGATCGGGGTACTGGTAGGCGATCTGCGCGGCGACACCGCCGCCGAGTGAGTGGCCGACGACGGTCGCTCGGTCGATGCCCAGCACCTCCATGAGGTCGCGCATGCCGTTGGCGTAGGCGGCGACCGAGTAGTCGGCTCGGGGCTTGTCGGACGCTCCGTGGCCCAGCAGGTCGGGCGCCAGGACCGTGTACCGCCGGGCAAGACGGCGCATGAGCGGCACCCACGTCTGGCTGCTGTCGCCGATGCCGTGGAGGAGGAGCAGGGCGGGGCCTGTGCCGAGCATTCGGAACGCACGCCGGTGCCCGT
Source organism: Microthrixaceae bacterium (assembly GCA_037045585.1). Taxonomy (GTDB): domain Bacteria; phylum Actinomycetota; class Acidimicrobiia; order Acidimicrobiales; family Microtrichaceae; genus SSF14. The sequence continues at coordinate 55,313 of JBAOIR010000036.1, read as the reverse complement.
GGATGACTCGGTACTGGACCGGCACGTCACTGACGTCGCTCAGCGTTCCCTCGGTCGCCTTGGTCGCGGTGGTCGTCGTCGCCATCCCCCAAGTTTGTCGGGTCGGTCGTTCCGGCGAGGTCGAGTCCGACCGTGAGCCGTCCTCTACGTGCACGCCGAGACGGCCATCCTCACCGCCGCCGGGGCTCGGCGTCGTGCATCGACCTGGGGCTCTACATCATCCGGCAGGACTACGGGGCCGACATCGCCAACCTCGTGGCCCGTGAGCTCGTCGTGCCACCACACCGCGACGGCGGCCAGGCCCAGTACATCACCACGCCCGTCGCCGTGTGCCCCGACGAGGACCCGCTCAGCGAGACCCTCGCCTGGGCGCTCGAGCACCTCGACCAACCCCTCACCCTCGATGTCCTGGCAGCCCGGTCGATGATGAGCAGCCGAACGTTCTCCCGGCGCTTCGCCGCAGCGACCGGCACCACTCCCCACAAGTGGGTCGTCCACCAGCGCGTGTCCGCGGCCCAGCGACTCCTCGAGACGACGACGCTGTCGATCGAGGTGATCGCCGAACGCTGCGGGTTCGGATCCGCAGCGTCGTTGCGAGCCCAGTTCCAACAGACGGTGCGATCCTCGCCGCAGGCGTATCGTCGGGCAGTTCGCCCGCCCCGCCTGACGCGGGGCGGCAGCATTGCACGACCGGTCCACACAAAGGGGTGCACATGAAGATCCGATTCGGTGTCGGTCTCGGCGTCGGTCAGTCCCTCGACACGCCGGCGCAGCTCGGCGACGTCGTCGACCTCCTCGAGGCGCTGGGATTCGACTCGTTGTGGATGTCGGACCGGGTGACCGGCGGAGCGCTCGACCCCATCGCCGCCCTCGCGTTCGCGGCCGGCCGCACGACGAAGCTGAAGCTCGGGACGAACGTGCTCGTACTCCCCGGCCGCGACCCCTTCCTCATGGCCCGCCAGCTCGCGGCGGTCGACCAGCTGAGCGGCGGACGACTGCTCCCGGCGGTCGGACTCGGTTCGCCGTCGAAGGCCGACCGCCCCCCGTTCGGCGTCCCGAAGGGCACCCGGGCGCAGCGGTTCGAGGACGGCCTCGCCATCATCCGCGAGCTCTGGCGTGACGGTGGCTCGGTGCCCCACCCCGACGGCGGCAAGCCGATGACGATCGATCCCCGACCGACCAAACCGCTCGAGATCTGGTTCGGCGGCCGCAGCGTTCCGGCGTTGCAACGGGCCGGGCGCCTGAGCGACGGGTGGATCGGGAGTTTCCAGACGCCCGAGCAGTGCGGCGAGGCCCGGCGGGTGATCGTCGACGCTGCGGCCGACGCCGGGCGCTCGATCGACGACGACCACTACGGCACCGCGATCTTCTACGCCCGGGAACGCCGCAGCGAGGTCGGCGAGTTCGTCGTCACGGCACTCACCGAGTCGGGCGGCGGCCAGTACGTGCCCGAGATCATGCTCCCGCTCGGCGCCGACGAGCTCACGGCGGTCATCGCCGACTACGTGGCCGTCGGACTCTCGAAGTTCGTGCTGGTACCCGACGAGCCCGACGACTGGAGCGCCGAACTCACGTGGCTGCGCGAGGTGACCGGGCCGCTCGAGACCTGACCGAGGCCCAACTCCGCTCCGGCGGGGCCGGGTTCACCACGACCGGACCTCGCGGTAGGAGTGCTCCCAGTCGGCGAGCAACGTGCGTAACGCCGTGAGGAGCGTGAGCGGCACATCGAGCATGGCATGGTGGCCGGCCTCGGGCAGTTCGATGACCGGGGCCACCCGGCCCAGCGCCTCGAACATCTCCTGGCCGATATCGGGGGTGATGAGGCCGTACTCCGACCGGAGGAGCGCCACCCGGCAGTCGACCTGATGCATGTATGGGAGGGCGATGCCGCGGATGGTCGTCGCGAACTGCACGAAGATGTTCTCGTCGAACTTCCAACGCCAGCCGCCCTCGACACGGCGCAGCGAGTGCCTGGCCACGTGGTCCATCACGTAATCGAGTGAGTGGTCCTGCCCCGGCACGGTGCGGAAGCGGGCAACGGCCTCCTCGAAGTCCTCGTAGGTCCGCGGCCGGCCGAACGCCTGCTTCAGGCGGTAGGACTGGACCTCGGGATCGGGTTCGGTGATCGGCGAATCGCACACGATGATGCCGGCGACGGCGTCGCCGTTGAGCGCCGCCGTCGCGACCGTGACGAATCCGCCCATGCTGTGGCCGACGATGACGGGCATGCCGGTGATGCCGCTGTCGGCCACCACGGCCATCACCTCCTCGGTCCACTGCTCGAGTGCGTAGACGTCACGGAACCCGCTGTCGCCGTGACCCGACAGATCGATCGCGACCACCCGGAACTCGCCGGCGAACCGCGCTGCGATGTGGGTCCACCAGTGGGCGTGCGCACCACCGCCGTGCACGAACACGAGGCCCTGCCGCCCGGGCTCGCCCCACGCGAGGTAGTGGATCTCGCACCCGGCGACCGACACGGTGTGATCCTCGTACGGCACGGCGAGGGCGTGTCGGAACCACTCAGGGGCGGAAGGATGCTCACTCATGGCCGCGCAGCCTATGCTCGCCGCCCGATGACCTCGGTACTGGACCCCACCTCTCGTTCTGCCCTTCCGACACGGGCGGACGTGCGCGCCGCGATCCCCGACGACTGCTTCGAGCGCCGCACCGGTCGCTCCCTCGCCTACCTCGCAGCGTCGCTGGCGCTCGTCGTCGGCATGGCGGTCGCTGCCGTCGCCTGGATCCCGATGACCTGGGCGTGGCTCCCCGCGTGGATCGTGTACGCCGTCGCCAACGGCACGGCAGCGACGGGCCTGTGGGTCATCGCCCACGAGTGCGGACACGGTGCGTTCTCGGCCAACGCCCGACTGCAGGACACGGTCGGGTTCGCACTGCACTCGGCGCTCCTCGTGCCGTACTTCTCCTGGCAACGCAGCCACTCGGTCCACCACGCCCGCACCAACCATCTCGACGAGGGCGAGACGCACGTTCCCAAACGCGCCGACCATCCCCGAGCCGCGGCCGAGCAACGGTTCCGCGCCACGGTCGGCCAGCGGGCCGGCGCCGCCCTCGCGATTGCCAAGACGCTCCTGCTCGGCTGGCCCGCGTATCTCGTCGCCGGGGTGTCGGGCTCCGATCGGCGTGGCCGCAGCAACCACTTCTGGCCGATCCGCCCGTTCGCCGGCGAGCTCTTCCCGCCGCGGTGGCACCGCCGGGTGTGGGTGTCGACCGCCGGGGTCGCCGCCGTCGTGGCCCTCCTCGTTGCGGCGGCGGTGGCATTCGGGCCGCTCGCCGTCGTCGCCGCCTACGTCGGACCGTACGTGGTGGTGAACGCTTGGCTCGTGGGCTACACGTGGTTGCAGCACACCGACGTCGACGTGCCCCACTACGCCGACGACGAGTGGAGCTGGCTGCTGGGCGCGTTCCAGACGATCGACCGCCCGTACGGCCGCCTCGTCGACGCGCTCCACCACCGGATCGGCAGCACCCACGTCGCCCATCACATCGACCATCGGATTCCCCACTACCACGCCGCCCGGGCGACCGAGGCGATCGCCGCCGCGTTCCCGGCGTGGTACCGGTTCGATCCCACGCCGGTGCCCGTCGCGCTGTGGCGCGTGGGACGCGAGTGTGTCGCCGTCGACCGCACCGAGGACGGCTGGCGTTTCCGTCCCTGACCGTTCGATCCACCGGGGGTTCGGGGGGTGGGGCAATTCCACCTCAGGGGATGTGGCACCACGGGAAACCGTGACATGATGCCGATCGCTGCGGACGGCCTGGTATGGATCCGAGGTGCGACGGGTACCGGCGGGCACCTGGGGACGGCGATGTGAGGGACATGATGCGAACACGACGGGCGATGACGGGTCTCGTGGCCATGATGGGTGGAGCGGCCCTCGTTCGCGGTCGCACCGGCCGGAGCCCAACCGGCGCCCGGCACCACCGCCGCAGCGACGGCCGCCGACAAGATCACCGTGACCCAGACGGCCCTCGCACCGATCACGACGTGCACCACGCCCGACCGCTCGCTCAGCTACACGACGTACTCCGACGCCTCGGTCTTCCGCCTCAGGGTGCGGGCCTCCTCGCCGTTGTGCTCGCCGATCACCGCCACGGCGGCGATCTACGCCATGCCGACCGACGGCTCGCTGTGGCCCCAGACGCTGTCGCAGTCCGAGTCGTTCACGATCAGCGGGGCGAGCCAGACCGACATCGTGTTCACCAAGGACTGCACCCCGGCCCAGTTCGACGTGGTCACCGGCGCCACGCCCCAGACGATCTCTCCCTTGGGTGAGCGCCACGGACCGCTCCTGATCCCCGACGTGAACACGGCCTTCCAGGACCCGGGCATCGCCTGCGGACCGCCGACCACGCAGGTCGGCAACACCACGACGGTTCCCGGCGGGGTCACCACACCGCCCGCCACGTCCACCACGGTGGCCAACACCGCGGTGCAGAACACCACGACCACCGCCGCCGTGGTCGCCGGGGTCTCGACCACCCCCACGACCGCCCCGCCGTCGGTCCTCGACACGGTGACGAACCGTGCCGGGACGACCTACAGCCCAGCCGCCCTGGCCGTCACCGGCGTGTCCTCGCAGGCCCTGGGTCTCGTGGGCATCGGCATGTTCACGATCGGGATGGGGCTCATGCTCACGTCGCGGCGACGGGCAGTGCCGGCGGTGCGGATGATCACGTCGAGCTGGTCGGTCGATCCGAACAGCCCGTTCGGCCTCGACTGACGGGTCGGCCTCGACTGACGGCCGGTTGGGCAGCGGTGCCCACCCTCCCCTGAACAATTTCCCCCGAACGGGGACTGTTATGGCGCTGTCATCCGCGCCGATAGGGTAGGTAACCGAGGAGCAGTACCCACGACCCGCCGGGGGATCGACGGCCGTGGACCAGTGAGCTGCTCCCCTCACCGCTGGAGAACCCGATGACGACCACCTCGAGGCCACGCCTCGTTTTCGCGGCGTTTCTCGCCGCCACCGTGACGGTCGGGTGCTCCGCCACCGTCTCCGACACGACGGCCCCCGCTCCCTCGGGCACCACGCCGGCGAACCCGACCTCCGACGCCGCCCGCTGCCGTCAGCTCCAGGCCGCTGCCGCCGCCAACCCACCGGTCTTCGACGCCGCCACGACCTGGAACCAGCCCGCCGTGTGCCTCGGTACCCGCGCCGACTCGGCCCGCTGGGCCCACAACTGGTTCAACTACGCCACCGTCCCGGGCCGGACCGACCCGTCCAAGCGCGGCGCGATCGATGTCGCCTTCGACGAGTACTCCACACCGGTCTACGACGCGGCCGACGCGACCGGTCAGGCCGCCGTGTTCATCACCGGGTGGGGCCACGGCGACAACCTGGGCGCCCAACGGACGATCCCGTGGAACCCGTCGTGGCTCCCCGCCAACGGCAACGACCTCGAACTCCTCATCCTCGACCGGACGACCGGTCGTGAGTGGGGCCTGTGGGGCTACCAGAAGTACAACTGGTCGTCCTGTCTGACACTCGCCAACCTCGCCGCCGGCTACCGACCCGGGGTCGACCTCTGCGCCGCCATGGCCACCGTGAGCCGAACCCCGACCGGCGGGTTCAGCGACTACCGCACGTCGAGCGGCGCCTCCGACGGATGGGGCCGCGGCATGGGCGCGATCCAGGGCCTCGCCCTCCTGCCCACCCTCGACGAGATCGAGAAGGGCTCCATCAACCACGCCCTCAACATGGAGACGTACTCGACCATGTTCGGTCCCGCCTGCACGACGGCGCAGATGGCGACCGCCGCCGCCGGCGTGGACTGCGGCTTCGCGGTCGCCCCGGCGACGCGCATCGAATGGCCCGACGGGGCAACGTCACTCTGCGGCGCCAACTCCCAGCCCGGCACGTCGGCCGGCCGGGCCATGACCGTGCCCGAGGGCATGCGCTTCGCCATCGACCTGACCGACGCCCAGATCGACGCCTGGCTCGATGCCCGCGGGTACCGCGGCGCCAAGCGCAACACGGCGCGGATCTTCGCCGTCGCCCTCCGCGACTACGGCTGGATCACCTCCGACACGAGCTGTTGGGGCGCCTCGGTGTCGGTCGACGGCGTCGCCAACCCCCGTTCGGCCGCCCGCTGGAACGCGCTCGGCATCGACCAGTTCGGACCGACCGGCGACACCCTGCTCGATGGCCTGATCACCTCCGCTGACCAGGTCCGCGCCATCCGGCCGCCGACGTCGGCGCCGGTGCTCACCCGCTGAGGATGCCCAACGGGAGTGCGCCCCGTGTGACCGCGTTCGTCGCGGTCGCCGCCGCCGCGGTCCTGTTCGGCACCTCCGGGGTCGCCCGAGGTCTCCTGCAGCACGGGGCACAGCACCCTGATCTCGGCGCGGTGTTCGTCGGATCGTGGCGTGCGCTCATCGGTGGCGTCGGCCTCGTGATCGCCGCCACCGTCGGCCGCCAGGCGCCCTGGACGTTCCCGGTCCGACCGGGTTGGACGATCCTCGGCGGAGCCGCCGTGATCGGATATCAGCTCGCGTTCTTCGCAGCGGCCGACCGGGTCGGGGTCGGCCCGGCGGCCGTCGTCACGATCGGGACCGGTCCGGTGGTCGCCGGGCTCGTCGACCGGTTCGTCTTCCGCACCGCCGTGCCGCAGCGTTGGATGGTCGGGGTGGTGGTCGCCGTGGCCGGAATCGTCGCACTGTCGACCGGCGGAGCCGACACCGCCGTCCCGACGGGGTGGGCCTTCGCAGTGGCCGCAGGGTGCTGCTACCCGGTGTACGGGCTGGCGGCGCAGCGGCTGATGGTCGACCGGCCGGCGCTGGCCGCGATCGCGACCGTCTTCGGGGCGGGTGCCGTGTTCACGCTGCCGATCGCCTTGGTGGCGTCGACGGGGTCGGCCGGCCCCCACGTCGACGGCGGGGTGGTGCTGCTCGTCGCCTACCTCGGCCTCGTCGCCACGGCCCTCGCGTACGGCTTGTGGGCGATCGGCCTGCACCGGCTCACCCTCAGCGACACCGTTGCCGTCACGCTGGCCGAGCCCGCCGCTGCCGTGCTCCTCGCTGCGGCGCTCCTCGACGAGCCCCTCGGAGGGCAGGCCGTGGCCGCGATGGTCGTGGTGCTGGCAGGAGTGCTGGTGGCGACGACGGCCGGATCGAGGCCGGCCGGATCGAGGCCGGCCGCTCAGTAGAAGGCCGCTCAGTAGAACGACTCGGCCGCCAGCTCGATCGCCGATCGATGCAGCGACTTCGCCCGGTAGAGGGCCGCGTCGGCCCGGCGCAACAGTGTCGTCGACGTGTCGTCGACCGCGCTGATGGCAACGCCGACGCTCGCGCCGCAACGGAGACCCGGCACGAGGGCCGACAAGTCGTGGATGATCGCATCGCGGATGCGGGTGGCGGCGATCAATGCCTCGTCCGCACCGGCGATCGGATCGATCATCACCACGAACTCGTCGCCACCGAACCGCGCCGCGAGGTCGCCACCACGGATCGCCGACCGGATGCGCTTCGCGACCTCGACGAGGAGGAGGTCACCGATGGCGTGACCGAGCGAGTCGTTCACGACCTTGAAGCCGTCGAGGTCGATGAAGCAGAGACCAACGCGCTGGTCGTCGCGGATCGCCCGGGCGAGCGAACCGTTCAGGTGCGACTCCAGGAGGTTGCGGTTCGCCAAGTCGGTGAGGTCGTCGTGGGTGGCGCTGTGGGCGAGCTGCGCCGTGAGACGCTCGCGCTCGGTCGTGTCACGGGCCGTGAGCACGATGCCCCCGACCGCCGGTTCGTCGAGCAGGTTCACGCCGACGCATTCGAGGTGCCGCCACTCCCCCGACGCCGCCATCACCCGCAGCGTGAAGGGCTCCGACCCGCGGGTGCCCGCCACGAGCGACGAGAACTCGGCGCCGGCCTTGTCGGCGTCGTCGGGATGGACGAGCGCGACGACGCCGGCGGGGTCCGACCAGCCGTCGGGATGGCCCAGCACCCGCCCGGTCGAGGGACTCGAGTAGAGCACGTTGCCGAGCACGTCGACGACGACGATGATGTCGTTCGCGTGGCGGAACAGGTACTCGAACCGCGACAGATCGAGGTGGAGACGCCGCTGCTCGGTCACATCGAAGGTGGCAATGATGCCGCGGGGCTGATCGGGGTCGGAGATGAGCGCGAGCTCGGTCGTCACCCACATCTCGCTGCCGTCGGGGCGGACGATGCGCCGTTCGTCGAGCCGGCTCTGGCCGAGTTGGCGCTCGGTGGTCGCCTGGCGAGCCCGGGCCAACGCCTGTTCGCGGTCGCCTTCGTCGAGGAGGTCGGTGATGTCGGAGCCGAGCAGCTCGTCCGCGGAGCGGCCCGTCTGCTTCACGAACATCGAGTTGCAGCGCACGATCGACCGGTCGACGTCGAGCACGGCGAGCCCGACCGGTGCCGTCTCGAGGGTCGCGTCGAGCAGACGACGGGAGCGGTGCTCGTCGGTGACGTCGGTGAACGCGACGACAATGGAACCGGAGCCGTCCTCGATCGGGACGCTCGACAGGCGGATGAGGGCCCGTTCCCCGTCCTTGCGGCGCCAGCTCACGATGCGACCGAGCACTGCCTCGCCCGTCGTGATGGTCTGCATGACGGGACGTTCCGGCATCGGAATGGTCTGCCCGTGCTCGTCGTAGGTCTCCCAGCCGCCGCCCAGCCACAGAGCGGTCATCTCGGCGACGGTGTAACCGGTCATGCGTTCGGCGGCCGGGTTGGCGCGACGGATGTTGCCGGCGCTGTCGATCAGGAACACACCCTGATCGAGGGCGTCGAGCGCGGCGCGCGCCTCGGCCTCGCTGCGGCGGAGCTCATGTTCGAGATCGCGCTGTGCGGTGATGTCCTCGATCTGGACGAGCTCGGCGTCACCGCCCTCCGACGTCGCCATACGACCGCGGTGCACGCGGGCGATGCGGCGTGTCACCGGCACCGACGCTCCGTCGTCGTCGAGCCCGGTGGCGACGATGTCACCTTCGTAGGAGATCAGCGTGGTGGTCCCGGCTCGCAGGTCGGCGACCAGACCGGCCGCTTCGGCACCGTCGTGAGGAACGAGGAATTCGTCGATCGACCGCCCCAACAGTCCCTCGGGGTCGCGGCCGAGCACTGCGGCGAACGCCGGGTTCGCGAACAGGAGCGCGCCGTCCTGGTCGAGGAGCGCGGTCCCGATGCCAGAAGCGTCGGCGGCCAGGCGGAGCCGCGCCGCGACGGTCTCCGCCGCCTGGCGGGCCGCCACGAGCTGACTGACGAGCTCCTCGACGTCGAGGTGGCCCAACTCCGCCTCGACCAGCGCGGCGAGGTCGCGGAGCGCCCGAAGGTCGTCGTCGTCGAACCGGCGGGGACGCCGGTCGAGGACACAGAGGGTCCCGACGGGGACGCCGTCGGGGCTGCGGAGCACGTAGCCGGCGTAGGACCGGACCTGTGCCGGACCGACGACGAGGTCGGCGTCGACGAACCGGGGATCGAGGCAGGCGTCCTCGACGACGAACAGGTCGCTGCTGCGGTCGCAGCCCGAGGGGTCGCAGCCCGAGGGGTCGCCATGTTCGTCGCGGGAGCCTTCCCCCGTAGCGGCCTCCGCCGCGGCCACCGCAGCGGCACAGAACGATCCGCCGGCGGGCACCTCGGCGTCGGGGAAGCCGACCCGGGCCTTGACCCGGAGCCGATCGGCTCCGACCAGGGTCACGAGCGACACCGGAGCGCCCAACGTGCGCGCCGTCAGCCGAACCAGCCGGTCGAACCGCTCCTCGGGGTCGGGGGACATCACCTGGTCCTATCGGCGCGCTCGTCCCCCGCCTGAGGCATTCGCCGCGAGCCCGTCGCGGCTCAACTCCGCCGATCGCGGGTAGAGCCGAGCCACGATGACGTCTCCACCCCCACGGCCGCCCCGTTCTCAACCGCCGATTGCCACGTACCGCCTCCAGCTCCGCGACGGCCTGACCCTCGACGACGTGCGGGAACGGTGGCTCGACCCGCTCGCCGACCTCGGCGTTTCCCACCTCTACCTCTCCCCCGTGTTCGCCGCGACCGCCGCCAGCACCCACGGGTACGACGTCGTCGACCCCAACGTCGTCGACCCGGTGCTCAGCTCGACGGGAGACGACGGCGACGCAGCGTTCGTCGCGCTGTCGGAGGCGGCGGCGGAACGGGGGCTCCGAATCATGATCGACCTCGTCCCCAACCACGCGGCGACCGACCACGAACGCAACGCCCGATGGTGGGACCTCCTTCGCAACGGGCCCGCCAGCACGGACGCCGAATGGTTCGACCTCGACTGGGATGTTCCCGAACGGCGCCTGCGCGGTCGACTGCTCCTCCCCGTGCTCGGCGATCACTACGGTCGCGAGCTCGAACGGTCGGCGTTCTCGCTGGCGATCGAGGACGTCCACGGGATGCCCGAAGTCGTGCTGGTCCACCCGAGCACCACGACGCCCCTGGAGCTCAGTTCCATCGCGCCGCTGCTCCGTACGTCCGGCTCGATGCCGCTCGAGGGTCTGGCGGCCGAAATCGAAGCGCTGCCGCGGTGGTCGCTCCCCCACGACCCCGACGAACTGGCGGCCCGTCGACGCGTCGAACCGGGCCTCCGGCGGCAGGTCGGTGCGGCCCTCGCCGATCCCGACGTTGCGACGGCGCTGACCGTGACGCTCGACCGCGTCAGCGCCAGCGTCGACGCCCTCGACACGCTGATCGAGGCGCAGCCCTACCGGCTCGCCCGATGGCAGACCAGCCTCGAGGACCTGTCGTACCGGAGGTTCTTCGACATCAACTCACTCATCGGGGTCCGCGTCGACCGCCCCGACGTGTTCGACCGGTCCCACGAGGCCGTCCGCCGGTGGGTCGGCGCCGGCCTCGTCGACGGCCTCCGAGTCGACCACGTCGACGGGCTCCGCGACCCTGCGGGGTACCTGGAGCGGCTGCGTACGCTGGCCCCCGACGTGTGGATCGTGGTCGAGAAGATCCTCGAGGGCGACGAGTCCCTCCCCGCCTGGCCGGTGGACGGTACGACCGGGTACGAGGCCGGCGACGTGATCGCCCGACTCGAACTCGACGACGAGGGGCGCCCTGCCCTCGAACGCATCGCCGGAACGCTTGCCGGAGCGCCGATCGACGTCGCCGCCACCGTGCTCGCCGCGAAGCAGGACGCCCTGGCCGGGTTGCTGTCCGCCGACGTCAACCGACTCACCGAGTCGCTGTTGCGAGTGTGCGAGGGGCGACGACGCGTCCGCGACGTCACCCGGCGCGAGCTCCACGACGTGCTGTCGGCGCTCCTCACCCGGCTCGACGTGTACCGCACCTACGTACGGCCGGGACACGACACGTCCGCCGCCGACCGAGCTGTCCTCGACGACACCCTCGCCCGAGTCGCGGAGGCGCTCCCCGACGCCGACCCCGAGATCCTCACCCTCCTCGGTTCGCTCCTCCCGGGAGGCTCCTCCGAGGACCCGGTGGAGGGGTCGGGCGAGTGGGACTTCGTGCTCCGCTTCCAGCAACTGAGCGGTCCTGCCATGGCGAAGGGCGCCGAGGACACGGCGTGGTTCCGCCTCCTCACGTTGCAGGCGCGGTGTGAGGTCGGCGCCGACCCCGACGACTGGGGCCTCGCACTCGACCGGTTCCATGATCTGATGGCCCGCCGCCAAGAGCACTGGCCGCTCGCCATGACGGCCACGTCGACCCACGACTCGAAACGTTCCGAGGACGTCCGCGTGCGGCTGGCCCTCCTGACCCAGGACGCCGACCGCTGGGCCGACGTCGCCGAGGAATGGCTCGGGCTCGTCGCCGACACCGCACCCGACCCGGCGAGCTCGTACCGCTTGTTGCAGGCGCAGGTCGGCGCGTGGCCGGTGAGCGCGGCGCGGCTCGGGGAGTTCGCCCTCAAGGCGGAGCGCGAAGCCAAGGAGCGGACGTCGTGGCTGCGTCCCGACGAGGCGTTCGAGAGCGCCCTGGCGGAACACGTCGCCGCGGTGAGCGCACCGGGCCCGGCGCTCGACCTCGTGGATGCATGGGTGACGTCGCACGACGACGGGTGGCGCGTCGCCGTCGCGGCACACAAGCTGCTGGCGCTCACCGTGCCCGGGGTGCCGGACCTCTACCAGGGGTCCGAGGACGTGCTCGTGCGGCTCACCGACCCCGACAACCGTCACGCCGTCGACCCGCCGGGACCGGCCGATGCCGACTCGCCGAAGCGGGCGCTGGTGCGATCGGCGCTCGCCGTCCGGGCCGCCCACCCGGACGCGTTCGGGCCCGCCGGGACCTACGAGCCGCTGTGGGCGTCGGGACCACGTTCGGACCACGCCGTCGCCTTCACCCGGGGAGGGACCGACGGACCCGAGGTCGTCGTCGTGGCTCCCCGTCGGGTGCTCGCCCTCGCCGACGGCGGCTGGCGAGGCACCACGCTCACGCTCCCCGATGGCCGCTGGCGGAGCGCCCTCACGGCCAGTGGGCGGGAGTGGGAGGGCACCGTCGACCTCGACGACCTCGTCCCGTTCGACGTCGCCGACACCCCGGTCGCCCTCCTGACCCGCTGACCCCCGCAAAACCGGTGGGTCGAGGGTCAGGTGGGCGTGAGCACCGCGACCGACAGCGGGGCGAGCGTGAGCGTCAGCGAGCGGTCGAACCCGTGAGCGGGCGCCTCCTCGGCAACGAGCGCCCCAGCGTTGTGCACGCCGCTCCCACCGAACTGCACGTCGTCGGACGACAGCACCTCGGTCCAGCCACCGCCGACCGGCACGCCACTGTGCTCCATCGTCGGCACACCGACCTGATACCCGTGGCGCACCTCGGGGGTCAGGTTCACGACGACCAGCGCCGGCGCGTCACCCTCGTCGCCCAGGCGGAGGTAGACCGCCACGCTCTGGCGGACGTCGTCGGCGACCACCCAACGGAACCCCTCCGGGCGGTGATCGAGACGCCAGAGCGCCGGGACCTCACTCAGCGCCGCGTTCAGCGCGGCCACCCACCGGCGGACGCCCTCGTGACCGGGGGCATCGTGCAGCGACCAGTCGAGGGTCGACTCGTGGTCCCACTCGCGGGCGACCGCCAGCTCGCCGCCCATGAACAGGAGCGGCACCCCCGGGGTCGTCCACTGCAGCCCGTAGAGCACCCGGAGGTTGGCGAACTGCTGCCACCCGTCGCCCGGTTGCTTGCCGAGGAGCGACCCCTTGCCGTGCACCACCTCGTCGTGGGAGAGCGGGAGCACGAACCGCTCCGTGTGCGCGTACATCGAGCGGAACGTCAGATCGTTGTGATGCCACTGCCGGTGGACGGGTTCGTGGGAGAGGTACGCAAGGGTGTCGTGCATCCACCCCATGTCCCACTTCAGGTCGAACCCGAGGCCGCCCTGCGACGTCGATGCCGTCACCCCGGGCCACGCCGTCGACTCCTCGGCGATCGTCAGGACATCGGGGTACTCCTCGTGCACGGCGTCGTTGAACTGCCGGAGGAAGTGCACCGCCTCGAGGTTGGTGCGTCCACCCTCGGCGTTGGGGACCCACTCGCCCTCGTTGCGGGAGTAGTCGAGGTACAGCATCGACGCGACGGCATCGACCCGCAGGCCGTCGGCGTGGTAGCGCTCGAGCCAGGAGATGGCACTCGACACGAGGAAGGCCCGGACTTCGTTGCGGCCGTAGTTGAAGATCGCGCTCCCCCAGTCGGGATGGTGGCCCTGACGAGGATCGGCGTGCTCGTAGAGGTGAGTGCCGTCGAAGTTCACGAGCGTGTCGTCGTCGGTCGCGAAGTGCGACGGCACCCAGTCGAGGATCACCCCCACGCCACGCTGGTGCAGACGGTCGATCATCGCCTTGAGGTCGTCGGGCGTGCCGTGCCGGTCGGTCGGGCAGAAGTACCCCGTCGACTGGTACCCCCACGATCCGTAGAACGGGTGCTCCATCACCGGGAGCAGTTCGACATGGGTGAAGCCGTGGGCGACGGCGTGGTCGGCCAGCGGGTCGGCCAGCTCCGTGTAGGTCGGGAAGCGGCCCGACGACGCACCGACGGTCCGGCCCCACGACCCGAGGTGCACCTCGTACACCGAGATCGGCACGGCGCCGAGCCGCTCACCACGTCGGGCCAGCCACTCGTCGTCGCCCCAGTGGTGAGCGGGGCGGTCGACCACCGAGTACCGGCCCGCACCCAGGGCCGACCGGGCCGCGACGGGGTCGACCCGGTCGGACACCGAGCCGTCCGCGCCGACGACGCGGTAGCGGTACCGGTCGCCCGACCGGACGTCGGTGAAGGTGCCGTGCCAGACGCCCGAGCCACGCACGGGCTCCAGCCGGAAGCGTCCCTCGCCGGTGTGGCCACGCTCGTCGGAACCGATCATCACGTCGACCTCGAGGGCATTGGGAGCCCACACGGCGAAGCTGACGCCGGTCTCCCGACCGTCGTCGTCGACGAGCGGGTGAGCGCCGAGCACATGGTGCAAACGGCGGTGGGATCCTTCCGCGAACAGGTAGAGGTCGAGCTCTCCGAGCTCGCCGTCGCTGGTCCGTACGGTTGCGGGTTCGATCATGTCGTTCCTCAGTCCTTCCCGGAGTTGGCGCTGCCGGAGTTCGCATCGTCGGAGATCGCCCGTTCGAGACGGAGGATGCCCCGCAACGGGATCGAGACCCAGTCGGGTCGGTGGTCGAGCTCGTAGCGCAGCTCGTACGCGGCCTTCTCGACGAGGCAGCAGCGCAACAGCAGGTCGAACGCCGCGTCGCCGTCGGGCACGAGGCCCGACCCCTCGATGTGTTCGCGGTACGCACCGACGAACGCGTCACTCATCGCCGTCGACCACCAGTCCGCCCAGTCGGCGAGATCGTCGAGGCTCCAGCCGTGGAGGCTGCCTCGCTGGATGACCGTGCGGGCCGCGACGGCGGCGGCGTAGTCGTAGGAGCGGAGCATGCCGGCGACGTCGACGAGCGCCGGACGCTTGATGCGCCGTTGGCTGATCGGTCGGGCCGGCTCACCCTCGAAGTCGATGAACACGTACCGGTCGCCGGCGACCAGGACCTGGCCGAGGTGGAGGTCACCGTGCACCCGTTGTCGTTGGCCGGCGTCGGCGACGTCGATGAGGCCCGTCAATGCGCCGGTCAGCGTCGCATGGTCGGCGAGCACCGAGGCGGCCATGGCATCGACGACCGGATCGAGACGACGTCGGGCCTGCCGGAGCGCGGTCATCGAACCCGACACCTGGGTGCGAATGCTCTGCGCCAGCGATCGACGGTCGTGACGGCCGAGCCGCTCGGGTCGGAAGGCCTCGCCGGATCCGGAGGCCAACGCCAGGTGGAGTTCGGCGGTCCGGGCTCCGAGTCGGGCGGCGTCGGTGGGTGCCACGCCGAGCAGGTCGGCGCATCGCACGGGGTCGGGACGCTTCTCGCCCGATCCGATGGCGCGGTCGAAGAACCGAGCCAGTTCGTCGGCGGTCGATGTCCAGGCGTCGTCGTCGTGGGGCACGAGCTCGGTGACGACGGCGATGGTGCCGGGCTCGGGGTCCGACCCGTTCCGGGCGACGTCGCGTCGCAGCTCCAACGATCCGATCACGGGTGGCGAGTGCGCGAAGGCGGCCTCGTCGGTGAGGAACCCGCCGATCTCCAATTCGGGGTTCGTGCCGTCCTCGATGCGGCGGATCAGCTTGATCACCGCGGCGTCGCCGAGGAACGCCGAGCTGTTCGTCTGCTCCCGACCCGCCCAGCGGGCGGGAGCGCCGTCGGCGAGCGCGGCGCGGAGGGTGCGCCCGGCGGCGCCGCGCAGCTCGACACGATCGCCCTTGATCCGGCGCTGCGTCGTGGCGCAGGCCAGGTCGGTGATACCCACCGGGGACGCCATGGCGTCGACCAGCACACGTCCGTCGGGAAGTTCGGCGATGACGGCTCCTGGCGGGGCAGCGTCGGCCGCCACCACGGGCACGTGGTAGCTGTCCGACGAACCGTCGCGGTGAGCGACGTCGACGACGAGGAGCGTGGTCGCCCCGTCCGATGACGACCCCAGCCGCACGGTGTCGGTGATCGTGGCGGACCGAAGTCCCCGACTGCGACCGGCGAACCAGCGGCTCCGCCCCACGAACGCGACCAGCGCTCGTTCGAGACCACGACGGTCACGCTGCAGGGCATCGGGCCATGCGACGTCGAGTCGGGGCAGCGGGGCGTCGGCATCGACCGCGCCCTCGTCCGCCTCGAGGGAGAACCAGTAGAACCCGTACGGCGCGATCGTCAGGAAGTACGGCAGGTCTCCGATCGGCGGGAACGACGTGTGACCCAGCACCTCGCGGGGACGGCGACCGGCGTACTCCGACAGGTCGAGCTCAACGGGCTGGGCGTGCCGGGAGAGGTTCGCGACCACCAGGAACGGCGGATGGCCGTCGAGCTCGCGCACCAGCGCCAGCACACGATGGTTGTCGGGGTCGAGGAAGCGCACCGACCCCCGGCCGAGCACGTCGTGCTGCTTGCGCAGCGAGATCAGCTGGCTCATCCACCACAGCAACGACGCCGAGTTGGACTGCTGGGCCTCCACGTTGACGTTCTCGTAGTGGTAACCGGGTTCGACGACGAGTGGCAGATAGAGGCGGTGGGGGCTGGCGGTGGAGAAGCCGGCGTTGCGGTCAGGGCTCCACTGCATCGGGGTCCGGACACCGTCGCGGTCGCCGAGGTACACGTTGTCGCCGAGACCCAGCTCGTCGCCGTAGTACAGGACGGGCGTGCCGGGCAGTGAGTACAGCACGGCGTTGAGCAGCTCGATCCGACGACGGTCGTTGCCCAGGAGCGGCGCCAACCGTCGTCGGATGCCGACGTTGATGCGCATCTGCGGATCGTTCGTGTAGGCCCGGTACATGTAGTCGCGCTCCTCGTCGGTCACCATCTCGAGCGTCAGCTCGTCGTGGTTGCGCAGGAACGTCGCCCATTGCCCGCCTTCGGGGAGGGCCGGCGTCTGTTCGAGGATGTCGACGATGGGCGTGCGGTGCTCCATCTGGAGCGCCATGAACATCCGCGGCATCAGCGGGAAGTGGAAGTTCATGTGGCACTCGTCGCCGTCGCCGAAGTACTCCGCGGCGTCCTCGGGCCACTGGTTCGCCTCGGCGAGGAGCATGCGGCCGGGGAAGTTCGCGTCCACGTGGCGGCGCAGCCCACGAAGGAACGTGTGGGTCTCGGGGAGGTTCTCGCAGTTCGTGCCGTCTCGCTGGTACAGGTACGGGACCGCGTCGAGGCGGAGTCCGTCGACGCCCATGCCGAGCCAGAAGTCGACGACCTTGGTGATGGCCGCCTGCACCTCGGGGTTGTCGTAGTTGAGGTCGGGCTGGTGGCTGAAGAAGCGGTGCCAGTAGTACTGGCCGGCCACCGGGTCCCACGCCCAATTCGATGCCTCGGTGTCGGAGAAGATGATGCGAGCGTCGGGCCAGCGGGAGTCGTCGTCGGACCACGTGTAGAAGTTGCGCCACCGCGAACCGGCCGGGGCACGGCGGGCGCGTTGGAACCACGGGTGCTGGTCGGAGGTGTGGTTGACGACCAGCTCGGTGATGACCCGGATGCCACGATCGTGAGCAGCCTTCAGGAACTTCTTGAACTGCGCGAGGGTGCCGTAGTCGGGGTTGACCGACATGTAGTCGGCGATGTCGTAGCCGTCGTCGCGACCCGGCGACGGGTAGAACGGCAGCAGCCAGATGGCCGTCACGCCGAGCTCGGCGACGTAGTCGAGGTGGGCGGTGAGCCCGGGGAAATCGCCGATGCCGTCGCCGTTGCTGTCGGCGAACGCACGGACGTGCATCTCGTAGATCACCCCGCTGCGGTACCACTCGGGGTCGTCGGCCGTGCCGACCAAGGCGGGCACCGGGGCGGGGCGCGGCGCCTTGGCGGACGGGGGCGTCGGGGGGCGGAGCACTGCGGTCATGAGGTTCCTTCCGAGGCCGTGACCTCGAAGACGTGGGCAACCCGTCGATGGGGATCGAGCGAGACGTAGTTGTCGGCGCCCTGCCACTGGTAGATCTCGCCGCTCAGGAGGTCGGCGACGGTGAAGGTGGCGCCCGGCGGGAGGCCGAGCGCGTCGAGGTCGAGACGGACCATCCCAGACCGGGTCAGGTCGGCCTCGACGTTGACGATCACGAGGATGACGTCGCGCCCGTCGAACGAGCGCTTGGACCATGCCAGCACCCCGGGGTCGTCACAGTGGTGGAAGACCCGGCGACGGTCCGAGTGGAGCGCGGGGTGGGCGGCGCGGATCTCGTTGAGCCGGCGCAGCAGCGGGGCGATCGACTGTGGCTCGTCGAGGTCCCAGCGACGGACTTGGTACTTCTCCGACGACGCGTAGTCCTCGCTCGGCCGCCGGACCGGTTGCGCCTCGAGCAGCTCGTACGCGGGGCCGTAGACGCCGTAGTTGGCGGCGAGCAACGCGGCGAGCACCGCTCGGCTCTCGAAGACAGGGCGGCCCCCGTTCTGCAGCTGCTCGGTCAGGATGTCGGGGGTGTTGGGCCAGAGGTTGGGGCGAAGGAAGTCGGCGACCTCGTCGAGGTCGCGCAGGTACTCCCGCAGCTCGGTCGGCGTGCGCTTCCACGTGAAGTAGCCGTAGCTCTGGTCGAAGCCGACCTTGGCGAGTCGTTCCAGCACCCGGGGCCGCGTGAACGCCTCGGCGAGGAACACGACGTCGGGGTGGTCGGCGCGGATCTCGCCGATCAACCACTGCCAGAAGGCGAACGGTTTGGTGTGGGGGTTGTCGACCCGGAAGATCTTCACGCCGTGGTCGACCCAGTGACGAACGACGTCGGCGAGGGCGGTCCACAGCGACTCCCAGTCCGCGCACGAGAAGTCGATCGGATAGATGTCCTCGTAGCGCTTGGGCGGGTTCTCGGCGGTTCGGATCGTGCCGTCGGCGCGGCGGGCGAACCACTGGGGATGTTCGGTCACCCACGGGTGTTCGGGCGAGCATTGGAACGCGAGGTCGAGGGCGATCTCGAGGCCGCGTTCGTTCGCCGCCGCGACGACGCGGTCGAAGTCGGCGATCGTCCCGAGCTCGCGGTGCACCGCCGTGTGTCCGCCGTCGGCGGCGCCGATTGCCCAGGGGCTGCCGGGGTCGGCAGGATCGGCGGTCAGGCGGTTGTCGGGTCCCTTGCGGGCGGTCAGGCCGATGGGGTGGATCGGCGGGAGGTACACGACGTCGAAGCCGAGGTCGGCCACGTGGCCGAGGCGATCGACGAGATCGACGAGGGTTCCGTGTTCGTGCTCGGGACCACCGACGACGGTGGAGCGGGGAAACAGCTCGTACCAGGCGCCGTACGCGGCACGCTCACGCGCCACCTCCAACGGGAGCGGTGGTGTGGTCGTTCCGCCCGGCAGTGTCCGGGCCCACGATCGCATCGTGGTCGCGACGTCGGGGTCGGCCGACGTGGCCGCCGGGTCGACGTCGAGGGGCACATCGAACCCGGCGTCGGCGGCTCGCCGCAGCAACGCGGCACCGTCGAGCAGTTCGGCCGAGACGTCGGCACCGGCGGCCTGACGGGCTGCGATCGAGCGCCGCCAGTACTCCCACGGGTCGATCCACGCGGACACGGTGAACTCCCACCGACCGATCCGGTCGAGGGCCACCGAGCCGGTCCAACGGTCGTTGCCGACCGGCACGAGGTCGATGTCGGTCTCCACCGGGAAGCCGGTGTGGCGGAACGTGGCGGAGGCAGCGAGGTGGTCGTGACCGTCGGCGAACACGTCGGCGACGAGCTCGACGGGTTCGATGACCGAGGCCTTGGCGGTGAAGCGGGCGGCGTCGACGATCGGATGGATGACCTCGATGGCGAGCCGGGTGGGTGCAGGCGCTGGGGCGGTCGACCCGTCGGTGACCGCGTCGTCACGAACCTTGGTCGACGCCCGTCGGGCGCTCACAGGTCGAGGCGAGAGTTGACCTCGCCCCACTCGTTGACGACGGCGCCGTCGGCCTCGTCCTCGGGGAACCAGTCCCCGTTGTCGCCGAGATACTTGAACTGCACGGACTCGCCTTCGGCCAGGTCAACGGTGACCGACCGGGTTCCGTTGCTGCGCTTGCGAAGGGGATGGGCGGTCGGATCCCAATCGTTGAAGTCGCCGACGACCGACACCGGGTTCGGTGCGACGTCGAGCGGCAATGCGAAGGAGACCTTGACGCTGTTGGGGGTTCGGCTCTTCGTTCGTCGAATCACGGGGGTCTGCTACCCGATCTCCCCCGGATCGAGAATCCCCCACGAGGGTGAGGCGGTAGGTCGCACCGGCGTCAGACGCCGGTGATCGTCACCCTCGGGGCGTCGAGGTCGCACACGACGGTGGCGACGCCCGGCCCTTCGCCGCGGTCGCCGGCGCTGCCACCGCGGCGCATCGTGATCACGGCGCCCTCCTGGTCGATGACGCACGGGGCGTCGGCGCCGAACACATGGGGCAACGACCGGCGAAGGGCGATCAGCTCCCGGTAGCGATCCAACACGGCAGCGTGCTCCGGTGCCGCGATCTCGCCCCAACGCAGGAGCGCCGACCGGTAGGTCGACTCGGCGGTGGCGTCGGGCAGCCCGTTCGGGAAGGACGGCGGCCCGTCTTCGGCGGCGACCCACGCGAACTCCCGAGCGTGGCCCTCGTGGATCGCGCCGGCCAGTTCGCCGTGGTGGTCGGCGAAGTACGGGAACGGTGTCGACGCCGCCCACTCCTCGCCCTGGAACAGCATCGGCACCGACGGGCCCAGCAGGAACAGCGGGAGCACCGTGAGCACCGTCTCGATCGAGGTGGTCTGGTGCAGGCGATCGGCGAAGGGCCGGTTGCCCACCTGATCGTGGTTCTGGAGCGACACGACCTTCCAGGACGCGCCCGACGCCAGCTCCTTGCCGATCAGCTCCAGGTCGCCGTACGGCTCGTAGTAGGCGTGCCGCTCCCCGGTCAGGTACGCGTGCACAGCGTGGTGCAGCTCGTCGGCCCACTTGGCGGTCAGCCCGTACCCGCCATCGGAACGCGGCCGTGCCGGCAATGCGTCTGGTCGCTCGTCCTCGCCGATCAGCACGACCTCCCGATCGAGGCCGAGGCCCTCGACGGTGCGGCTCAGCTCGGCCAGCAGGTGCTCGGGCGAGTCGTCGACGAGCGCGTGGATGGCGTCGAGGCGGAGGCCGTCGGCGTGATAATCGACGATCCACATGGTGGCGTCGTCGACGATGCGATCGCGGACGACCCGCGAGCCCGGTCCGTCGAGGTTGATCGCCTTGCCCCACGGCGTGTGGTGGGCGTCGGTGAGGAAGGGCTCGAACCCGGGATCGTCGGCCCCGACCGGGCCCGAGGTGGTTGTAGACCACGTCGACGATCACGCCGAGCCCTCGGGCGTGGCAGGCGTCGACGAACGCCGGAGGTCGTTCGGCGAGCCGTAGGTGTGCTGCGGCGCCGACCAGTACACGCCGTCGTAGCCCCACCCCCACCGGCCACCGTAGGTACCGAGCGGCATCACCTCGACGTGGGTCACGCCCAGCTCGACAAGATGGTCGAGGTGGTCGATCGCCGCAACGGCGGTCCCCGACGGCGAGAACGTGCCGAGGTGGAGCTCGTAGAGGACGGCGTGCGGCCAGGGCTCGGGGCGGAACCCGTCGTCGGTCCACTCGAAGGCAGCCGGGTTGTCCTCGAGCGCGGGACCGCCGATGCCTTCGGGCAACCAGCGAACGTCAGGGGCTGGCACCTAGTCCGCCGCTTCGACGAACACCACGACGCTCCGGCCCGGTGTGCGATACGTGCCGTCGTCGTTGAGCTGCGAGCCCAGCGCCGAGCTGAACTGCTCGACCCACGATCCGGGCGTCGGCGGGAGCGACCAATCGGTCGGCTCGCTGCCGGCGTCGATCAGCAGCAGGATGCGGTCGTCGCGGATCACCTCACCGCGGGGCCCTCGTTCGGGGATGACCGTCCCGTCGAGCAGCATCGCCATCTCGCTCGAACCGTCCCAGTCACCGTCGGCCATGTCGTGGCCGTCGGGATGGAGCCAGCGAACCGCGGCCTCCCCGTCCTCGTGCCCGGTCAACCAGCGGCGACGGCGCAACGCCGGGTGCTCGGCGCGCAGCGGCGCGATCAGTTGCTTCGTCGCCTCCCACAACCCCTTCCCGCTCCCTGCATCAGGACCGCCACCATCGGCGTCCTCGTCGAGGAGCGTCCAGTCGATCCAGTTGAGCTCGTTGTCCTGGCAATAGGTGTTGTTGTTGCCCTGCTGGGTGCGACCCAGCTCGTCGCCGGCCAGCAACATGGGAACCCCCTGCGACATCAGCAACGTCGCGAGGAGGTTGCGCAGCTGTTGACCTCGAAGGCGAAGGATGTCGGGGTCGTCGGTCGGGCCCTCGGTGCCGCAGTTCCACGAACGGTTGTGGGACTCGCCGTCGTTGTTGTCCTCGCCGTTCGCCTCGTTGTGCTTCTCGTTGTAGCTGACGAGGTCGCGCAGCGTGAACCCGTCGTGGGCGGTCACGAAGTTGATGCTGGCGGTGGGGCTGCCGCGCTCCCACGAGTACAGGTCGGAACTGCCGGCCATCCGGGTGGCGACGTCGCCGAGCACCCCGCCCTCGCCACGCCACAGGTCGCGGATCGTGTCGCGGTACTTGCCGTTCCACTCCGACCACAGCGGCGGGAAGTTGCCGACCTGGTACCCGCCCTCGCCGACGTCCCAGGGCTCGGCGATGAGCTTCACCCGGCTGATGATCGGGTCCTGCTGGATCAGGTCGAAGAACGCCGACAGTCGGTCGACGTCGTAGAGCTCGCGGGCCAGCGCCGCGGCGAGGTCGAAACGGAACCCGTCGACGTGCATCTCGGTCACCCAGTAGCGGAGGCTGTCCATGACGAGCTGCAGCGAGCTGGGGTGCCGCATGTTGAGGGAGTTCCCCGTGCCCGTGAAGTCGCGGTAGTACTTCGGCTCGTCGTCCATCAGCCGGTAGTACGCGTGGTTGTCGAGGCCCTTGAACGAGAGCACCGGTCCGAGGTGGTTGCCCTCGGCGGTGTGGTTGAACACGACGTCGAGGATCACCTCCAGGCCGGCCTGGTGGAAGTCGCGCACCATCGACTTGAACTCGCCGGCGGCGTCCTCGGCGCGGGTCGCCGAGGAGTAGCCGGCGTGCGGGGCGAAGAACCCGATCGAGTTGTACCCCCAGTAGTTGCGGAGGCCCTGCTCGACGAGATGGGAGTCGTGGATGAAGTGGTGCACCGGCTGGAGCTCGACCGCCGTGACGCCGAGATCGGTGAGGTACCCGATGACCTCGGGGTGGGCCAGGCCGGCGTAGGTGCCGCGTAGGTGTTCGGGCACGGCCGGGTGCAGTTGGGTGAACCCCTTCACATGCAGCTCGTAGATGACGCTGCGCTCCATCGGCGTGTCAGGCGGACGATCGGTCGACCAGTCGAACCAGGGCGTCGCGATGACCGAACGCGGCACGAACGGTGCCGAGTCGGTCTCGTTCATCGTGTCCTCGTCGCCCCGGACATAGGCGAAGCACGCCTCGTCCCAGGCGACCTCGCCCTCGATCGCCTTGGCGTACGGGTCGAGTAGGAGCTTGTTGTGGTTGAACCACTGGCCCCCGTCGGGGTTCCACGGGCCGGTCACGCGGTAGCCGTAGTGGGTGCCGGGGCCGACGCCCGGCAGGTACACGTGCCACGTGTGGGAGTCGACCTCCTCGATCGGGATGCAGGTCTCGGTGCCGGCAGCTTCTCCGTCGAGGTCGAACAGGCACAGGTCGATGGATTCGGCCTGCTCGGAGAACACTGCGAAGTTGGTGCCCTGCCCGTCCCAGTGGGCTCCGAGTGGCCATAGAGGTGCCGGTCCTCCAGCATGTGCCCCATCGGGCCTTCCTCGATCTCGGCGGCGTCGAAGTGCAGGAAGAAGGGGGCAGCGCCTTCGCCCGCCCTGCCGTCGCTCGCCTTGATCTGATGCATCGGCTGCGCCTTGTCGGCCACCTTCGGCCAGACCCCGATGGCGGTCAGCAGCCGCACCGAGGCGATGGCCAGCGCATAGGCCCGCCCGTCGAACCCGGCCTCGGCCCGGGCGCGGGCAGGGCGGGCGTCGACCACCGTCACACGGAAGCCGCCCTGCGCCAGCGCCAACGCCAGGGCCGGGCCGTTCAGCCCGCCGCCCGCGATCAGGATGTCGGTGTCCCAGCTCATGCCCTCTTCTTAGCCCGCCGCGACGGATTGTCCATGCGTCGGCAAGCCGCTACCGTTCCCGGAAAGCGGGGGGCGGGATGAGCGGGACCTGGGCACATATGACGGCGGCGGACCTCGGGCGCGGGATCGGCGAGGGCAGGATCAACCCGGTGGAACTGGCCGAGGCCTTCCTTGAGCGGATCGAAAGCCACCCGCTTGCCGCGCGCATCTACGCCCGCGCCACACCGGCCCGGGCCCGGGGAGAGGCGATGGCGGCGGCGGCGCGGGCCAAGGCGGGGTTGCGCAAGGGGCTGCTGGACGGGGTGCCGGTCAGCTGGAAGGACCTGTTCGACACGGCGGGGGTGGCGACCGAGGCGGGGTCGGCGCTCTTGAAGGGCCGCACGCCGGACCGGGACGCCACGGTGCTGGAAACCGCGACGCTGCAGGGGCTGGTCTGCCTTGGCAAGACGCATATGTCGGAACTGGCCTTCTCGGGCCTCGGCCTGAACCCGGTAACGGCGACGCCGCCCTGCCTGAACGACGACCGCGCGGTGCCGGGGGGCTCCTCCTCGGGCGCGGCGGCTTCGGTGGCTTTCGGGCTGGCCCCGGCGGCGATCGGGTCGGATACCGGCGGATCGGTGCGGATTCCGGCGGCCTGGAACGACCTTGTGGGGTTGAAGACCACCGCCGGAAGCCTGCCGATGGCGGGGACGGTGCCCCTGTGCGAGCGCTTCGACACCATCGGCCCCCTGGCCCATTCGGTCGAGGATTGCGCGCTGCTGCTGGCGGCGCTCAGCGGCGATCCGGCGGCGGATCTTGCAGGGGTGGACCTCTCCGGCACCCGGCTGGCCGTGCTGGAAACCGTGGCGCTGGACGATCTGCGCGACCGCCCGGCGCAGGGGTTCGAGGATGCCGTCGCGCGGCTGGGCCGGGCCGGGGCGCAGGTCACGCGGATCGCGCTGCCGGAGGTCGCCGAGGCGATGGCGCTGGCGGCGGTCCTCTTCACCTCCGAAGCCTATGGCATCTGGCGCGAGGTGATCGAGGCCGCGCCGCAGAAGATGTTCCCCCGCATCCTGGAACGCTTCCGCTCGGGCGCTGCGGTCACGGCGGTGGATTATGTCGCGGCCTGGCGGCGGCTGGAGGCGATCCGCCAGCTCTGGGCCGGGCGGACGGCGGTCTTCGATGCGGTCCTGCTGCCCACCTCGCCGATCCTGCCGCCCGATGCCAACCGGCTGATGACCGACGACCGCTATTATGTGACCGAAAACCTGCTGGCGCTGCGCAACACCCGGATCGCCAACCTGATGGGGGTCTGCGCGCTGACCCTGCCGACCTCGCAACCATCCTGCGGGATCACGCTGATGGGCGGGGCAGGGCAGGAGGCGCGGCTGCTGCGGCTGGGCGCGGCGGCGGAACGGGCGCTTCGATAGGTTGCCGCCTGTCCGGCTTCGGCAAAAAGGCGATGTGACGCGGCTGCATCACTTGCCGCGTGGCCAACGGCTGCCGCCTATCCAATTATTGTCGGATTGTCACCAAAGGCGCACCCTTTATCTTATTGACAGCGTTTCCGCAGCAATGGGGAGCCGTAGACGATGAAATTTTCGGGCGCGATTTTATCCATTCTGGGGCTCGGCTCGCCTCTTCTTGCCGATGAGCCATTGACGCTGGACTTCGACGGAACGGTGGCGGGCGGATGGCTGGATCTGCGATCCGTCACGTTTCAAGGCTACGGCTACAATGGCCCCGTACTGGCTTTCGAGGGCAACGCTTCGGCCGACTATGCTGTCTCCGAGACGGTCAGCCTGGGCCTGATCGGCAGGGTAACCGCGCGCGAAGGCACTCAGGCGCGCTACGATGGGATCGATCTGGGCTTCGGGCAGCAGCCCGGCAAGTTCGGCAAGTTCGGGCTGGACCTGGCGGCCTATGTCTCGGCCGGGCCTTTGGTGTTGAGCTACGGCGACATGGAATCGTCCTTCAGCTTGGCGACCCTGGAAATCGAGTCGGGACGGTCGCCGATACCGGCCGGAGGCGCCGTGCTGATGAATCTTGGCGGCGGGCTGGGAACGTCCGGAATTCCTTTGTCGGACGCGTCGTCGGTGGAGCCCCGGTTCTACGACTCCCGGACGACCCGCGCCGATCTGACCCTCGGCGATTTCGTTTTCACCGTATCGGTTTCAAAGAACGAACGCGGAAAGGCCGAAAGCGTCGGCGTGAAATGGGACCGGGACTTCGGCGATTTCGGCGTCGCGCTGGGCTATGGCTACGAGGACGGGCCAACCCGCAACTACCGTTCGACAAGCGCGGCCTTCAGGTTCAAGGGCTTCAAGCTGGTCGCCAATTCGATCCACCAAGTGCCGGATAGTCTCGGAGGTCGATAGGCAGGGACTATGATCTCGAATATCGCGGATATTCGGCGTCCTATGATTTTGGCCGGATTGACCTGGGCCTCGCCCGGGCCAAGCAGATACCGACGTTCTTTTCCGTATTCTCCGGTGAGGCAAAGGCGTTCTGGATCGGCTGGGACATCAACGAAAGCTCGCGGCTCGATTTCGAGACATCGCAAAGCGACTACCAAAGCGGACAGGACGTCGATACGGCAAGCCTGACTTATTCGTTCAAGTTCTGATAGCGTGCCTAGACCCGATGGTAGGGCGACCCGGCCAGGATCGTCGCCGCGCGGTACAGCTGTTCGGCCAGCATCACCCGGACCAGCATGTGCGGCCAGACCATCCGCCCGAAGCTGACCGCCAGATCGGCCCGGGCGCGAAGCGAGGGGTCCACCCCGTCCGCCCCGCCGATGACGAAAGCCGCATCCTGCCGCCCGCCATCGCGCCACCCCGCCAGGACCTGCGCGAATTCGGGGCTGGACAGCGTCTTGCCGCGTTCGTCCAGCACGCAAAGCGCCGCGCCCTCCGGGATCGCGCGGGACAGCAGCGCCGCTTCCGCCGCCATCCCGCCGCCCTTCCGGTCCTCGACCTCATGCTCGGTCGCCGGGCCAAGGCCCAGGGGCCGCCCGGTCCGGTCCAGCCGTTGCAGATAGTCGTCCACCAGATCGCGCTCCGGCCCGGCCCGCAGGCGGCCCACGGCGACAGAGGTGCAGGCGCATCAGGCCTTGGCGGCGCGGGTCGCCCCTGCCGGAAGCCACATCTTTTCCAGCTGGTAGAACTCGCGCACTTCGGGGCGGAAGACGTGGACGATCACGTCGCCCGCGTCGATCAGCACCCAGTCGCCGGTCTCCTTGCCTTCCATGCGGACGGAAATCCGCATCTCCTGCTTCAGCCGGTCGGCGAGCTTTTCGGAAATCGCCGCGACCTGACGCGAGGACCGGCCCGAGCAGATCACCATGTAATCGGCCACGTCCGACCGGCCGCGCAGGTCGATCTCGACGATATCCTCGGCCTTGTCGTCGTCGACCGAGGTCAGGACCAGGGCCAGGACGTCTTCGGAGCGGTGCTCGCCAGCGGTGGCGTCAGGGGTTTTCGGGCGCGGACCGACGGGAAGGCCGGTGGCGGGATCAGAATGCGACAGGACCTTGTCCTCCAGGGAAGCGCGGACAAGGGGCCCCCGCGCCGGGCCTTGCGGCCAAGCCTAGCACCGGGGGCGGGCAATCTCAACCGAAGGCGGGCGGGTACGCCTTATTCGGCGGCTTGGCAAGGCGGGAAGCGTCAGGGCAGGAGGCCGGTGGTCATGTGCCGCTTGCGCCCGAAGCCGGGCGCGCGGGTGACGGTGAACCCCGCATCCGCCAGCGCGCGGCGGACATGGCCCGCGGCGGTATAGGTGGCGAAGGTGCCGCCGGGGGCTGTGTGGCGGGCGACTTCGGCCATGATCCCGGGCGACCAAAGCTCCGGGTTCTTCGCCGGGGAGAAGCCGTCGAGGAACCAGGCGTCGGCCTTCCCTTCCCACCGGGCCAGCGTCTCGCGCGCATCGCCCAGCACGATCTCGGCCGTGAGGTTGGGAAAGCGCAGCGTGGTCTCGCCCGCTTCCCATTGCCGCAGGAAGGGCTCGGCCACCCCGGCGGTTTCGGGAAAGGCCGCCAGCGCCCTTGCGATGTCCGGGGCGGGCATCGGGAAGGCCTCGAAACTGGTGTAGTTCAGGTGCCCGGGCCCCTTGTGCGCCAGCAGCACCGCCAGCAGGTTCAGCCCCGTCCCGAAGCCCAGCTCGGCGATGCGGAACCCGTCGCGGAACCGTCCCGGCAGCCCGTTCCCGGTCAGGAACACATGCCGCGTCTCGTCCAGCCCCCCGGCCAGCGAGAAATACGGGTCGTCGAACCGCTGCGAGACCGGGATCATCCCGTCGCGCCAGTCGAGGGCAGGGGGCTGGTGGGGGCTGGTCATCGGGGATAGTCCTTTGGCCGGATGTGATGGGCTTGGGGCGGGGGAATGGCAAGGGTGGACGTCACCGTGCGCGGCGGGGGCATCTTCGGCCTTTCCATCGCCTGGGCCTGCCTGAGGCGGGGCGCGCGGGTGCGGGTGGTCGAGACCGCCGCCTGGGGGGCAGGGTCTTCCGGCGGCCTTGTCGGCGCGCTGTCGCCGCATGTGCCCGAGGCCTGGAACGCGAAGAAGGCCTTCCAGCTGGAAAGCCTGCTGATGGCCGCGGACTGGTGGGCCGCGGTCGAGGCGGCCTCCGGCCTGCCCTCGGGCTATGCCCGGCTGGGGCGGTTGCAACCCCTGGCCGACGACCGCGCGGTCGAGGCGGCGCGGCGGCGCGAGGGCGAGGCGGCGAGCGCTGTGGCAGGGCAGGGCGGAGTGGCGGGTGATCCCCGCGACCGGCGAGGCCTGGGAGCCGCAGGCACCCTCCGGCTGGCTGGTCCGCGACACGCTCTCGGCCCGGCTGTCGCCCCGGATGGGGCTGGCGGCCTTGCTTGCGGCGCTGAAGGCCTCGGGCGCCGAACTGGTGGTTGGCGAGGGCGATGAGGAGGGTGCAGTCGTCCATGCCACCGGGATTGCCGGTCTGGCCGCGCTGTCGCAGGCCTTCGGCGCCCCGCTCGGGTCGGGGGTCAAGGGGCAGGCCCTGTCGCTGCGCTTCGAGGCGCGGGACCGGCCGCAGCTTTTCGTCGACGGGCTGCACATCGTGCCGCATGCCGACGGGACGGTCGCCATCGGCTCCACCTCGGAGACCAGCTGGACCGGGGACGGCCCCGACGCGCAACTGGACGGCCTTCTGGCGAAGGCCATCGCCGCCGTCCCCGCCCTGGCCGGGGCCGAAGTCCTCACCCGCTGGGCCGGGATCCGCCCGAAGGCCGCCAGCCGCGCCCCGCTGCTGGGCGCATGGCCGGGGCGGGCGGGGCATTTCGTGGCAAATGGCGGCTTCAAGATCGGCTTCGGCATGGCCCCCAAGGTCGCCGAGGTGATGGCCGACCTGGTGCTGGACGGCCGCGACGCGATCCCGCCGGAGTTCCGGCTGGACAGCCTGCTTCAGAAGACCGCCCGGCGATAGGTGATCGAGGTCGGCCGGTCGAACCCCTCATGCGCCGTGCGACCCGACCTCGCGGAACCCCATCGCAAGGAAGGCCGCCTGGTTCTCCACCAGTTCCACCCGCGTCTGCAATTCCAGCGCCGGAAGCCCCATCTCCCGCGCCCGCGCCTCGGCCCGGTCGATCAGCCGCCGCGCCAGCCCCTGGCCCCGATGGCTGTCCGCGACCGCCAGCTTGCCGACATACAGCGCGCCCGGCTTCGGCGTCAGGAACACGCAGGCGACCGGCGCGCCGATGATCCAGATCTCCCCCGCCTCCGGCCTGCCGGGTCAGCGCCTCGGGTGTCAGGTCGCGCAGCGAGGACGGCGGGTCGATCCGGCCCTCCATATAGGCGAAGGCCTCGACGCAGAAGCGCGAGGATAGGCGGCCAGAGGGCGGGGTCTTTGGCAAGGCGCGGGGTCATGAAGGCCAGACTGCGGCAGGTCGCATCCGGCGGCAAGAGTGAGCATTTCGGCCACGAGGAAGCATAAGGCCCGCAACATCTTGGGGATAACGGGGCAGGGATCGGCCATATGCGGGGGGCTCGGGTTGACTCCTGTGCCCCCGGGCAGGAACATCGCGCACCCAACTCGTGAGTACCCTCGTGCGCCTGACCCGACTGCGCCTGAACGGCTTCAAAAGCTTCGTCGACCCCACGGATCTGGTGATCCATGAGGGGCTGACCGGCGTGGTCGGCCCCAATGGCTGCGGCAAGTCGAACCTGCTGGAAGCCCTGCGCTGGGTGATGGGCGAGAACCGCCCCAGCGCGATGCGCGGCGGCGGGATGGAGGACGTGATCTTCAACGGCGCCGCCACGCGGGGCGCCCGGCATTTCGCCGAAGTCGCGCTGGTGATGGACAACCAGGACCGGCTGGCGCCCTCGGGCTTCAACGATGCCGACCAGATCGAGATCGTCCGCCGGATCACCCGCGACGCGGGGTCGGCCTATCGCTGCAACGCCAAGGATGTCCGCGCGCGCGACGTGCAGATGCTGTTCGCCGATGCCTCCACCGGCTCGCATTCCCCGGCGCTGGTGCGGCAGGGGCAGATTTCCGAACTGATCAACGCCAAGCCCAAGGCCCGCCGCCGGGTGCTGGAAGAGGCGGCGGGGATCTCCGGGCTTTATGCGCGGCGGCACGAGGCCGAGCTGAAGCTGGCGGGGACGGAACAGAACCTGACCCGCGTCGATGATGTGCTGGAGCAACTGGCGCAGCAGCTGTCGGTGCTGACCCGGCAGGCCAAGCAGGCGGCGCGCTATCGCGAACTGTCCGAGGAGTTGCGCAAGTCGGAGGGGATGCTGCTCTGGCGGCGCTGGCGCGAGGCGGACGAGGCGCGGTCGGCAGGCCGAGGGCGCCCTTGCGCGAGCGGCTGATCGCCCAGGGCCAGGCCGAGGCGGCGTCGCGGGGGGCCGGGAAGGCGCGGGAAGCGGCCGAGGATGCGCTGCCGCCGAAGCGCGAGGAAGAGGCGATTGCCTCGGCCATCCTGCAACGGCTGGTGTTGCAGCGCGATGCCTTGGGCGATCAGGAGGCCCGCGCGCTGGCGCAGATCGACGCGCTGAAGGGGCGCATCGACCAGCTGTCCCGCGACATGGAGCGCGAGGCGGGCCTGAACCGCGACGCGGGCGAGGTGATCGAGCGGCTGGAGTGGGAGATCGAGCAGCTTGCCCGCGCCCATGACGGGCACGAAGAGAAGCTGGCCGAAGCGGTGGAGGCCGCGCGCGAGGCGGGGGCGGTGCTGGCCGAACGCGAGACCTCGCTTTCGGAACTGACCGAGGATGCGGCGCGGCTGGCGGCGCGGCACCAGTCGACGCAGCGGATGCTGGCGGATTCGCGGTCGGTGCTGGACCGGGCCGAGGAGCAGGCCGCCGGGGCGCGCGAGGCGGTGACGGCGGCTGCGGAGGCGGTGGACGCGGCGGGCGAGGCTTTCGAGGCCGCCGAAGAGGCGCAGGAGGCGGCGCTGGCCGAGGGCGAGGCGACCGAAGCCGCGCTGGAAGCCGCCGAGGCCGCGCGGGCCGAGACGCAGGGCCGCGAGGCCGAGGCGCGGGCGGCCCGGTCGTCCGCCGAGGGCGAGGCCAACGCGCTGCGGGCCGAAGTCGCGGCGCTGGCCCGGCTGGTGGAGCGCGAGGCGCAGGCCGGGCACCAGCTGCTCGACCGGCTGGAGGTGGAGCCGGGCTTCGAGAAGGCGCTGGGCGCGGCTTTGGCCGACGACCTGCGCGCGCCCGAGGTCGGGGCCGAGGCGCGGTCGGGCTGGGCGGTGCTGCCGGGCTATGACGATCCGCAAGCCTTGCCTTCGGGGGCCGAGGCGCTGACGGCGCGGGTGAAGGCCCCGGCGGTGCTGGCGCGGCGGTTGTCGCAGATCGGGCTCGTCTCGCGCGAACAGGGGTTCGCCTTGCAGGCGGCCCTGCGCCCCGGCCAGCGGCTGGTCTCGGTCGAGGGCGACCTCTGGCGCTGGGACGGGTTCCGCGCGGGGGCCGAGGATGCGCCCTCTGCGGCGGCGCTGCGCTTGCAGCAGCTGAACCGGCTGGTGCAGCTGAAGCGCGATCTGGAAGAGGTCGCCGCCCGGGCCGATGGCGCGCGGCAGGCGCATGAGGCCTTGCAGGCGCGGCTGGCGGAACTGGCGACGGCGGACCAGCGCGCCCGCGATGCCCGGCGTGCCGCAGATGCCCGTCTGGCCGAGGCGAACCGGGCGCTGGCGCGGGCCGAGGCCGACCGCTCCATCGCCGGGGGCAAGCTGGAAGCGGCGAGGCTGGCGGTCAGCCGGTTCGAGGACGAGGCGATGGCCGCCCGCGCCCGGCTGAAGGAGGCCGAGGCGGCGGTGACGGACCTCGGCGATCTGGACGCCGCGCGGGGGGCGGTGGAGGCCGCGAAGATCACGGTCGAGGCGGCGCGGATCACGATGATGACCCGCCGCTCGCATCAGGACGAGGTCCGCCGCGAGGGCGAGGCGCGGGTCCGGCGGCGGCAGGAGGCCACGAAGGAACTGTCCGGCTGGAAGCACCGGCTGGAAACCGCCTCGCGCCGGACCGAGGAACTGACCGAGCGCCGCGCCGAGACCGAGGAGGAACTGGCCGAGGCGATGCTCGCGCCGGAGGAGATCGCCGCCAAGCGGGACGAGCTGGTCGAGGCCATCGAAGCCGCCGAGGAGCGTCGGCGCAAGGCGGCGGATGCCCTGGCCGAGGCCGAGGGCGCCCTGCGCGATGCCGCGATGGCCGAACGCGAGGCCGAACGGCTGGCCGGTGAGGCCCGCGAGGCGCGCGCCCGGGCCGAAGCGCGGCTGGATGCGGCGCGCGAAGGCGTGGCGCTGGCGGCGGAGCGGATCGCCGAGGAGGACGACCGGACGCCCGACGAGCTTCTGACCTCGCTGCGCACCGACCCCGACAAGATGCCCGATGCCGAGACGCTGGACCATGACGTCAGCCGGTTGAAACGCCAGCGCGAGGCCCTTGGGTGCGGTCAACCTGCGCGCCGAGGAAGATGCGAAGGCGGTCGAGGCGGAATATGACGCGCTGGCGACCGAGAAGTCCGACCTGGAGGAGGCGGTCAAGAAGCTCCGCGCCGGGATCGCCGGGCTGAACAAGGAAGGCCGCGAGCGCCTGCTGACCGCTTTCGAGCAGGTGAACGCCAACTTCTCGACCCTCTTCACCCATCTCTTCGGCGGCGGCGAGGCGCGGCTGGTGCTGGTCGAATCCGACGATCCGCTGGAGGCGGGGCTGGAGATCCTGTGCCAGCCGCCGGGCAAGAAACTGGCGACGCTTTCGCTGCTGTCCGGGGGCGAGCAGACCCTGACCGCGCTGGCGCTGATCTTCGGCGTGTTCCTGGCGAACCCCGCCCCGATCTGCGTGCTGGACGAGGTCGACGCGCCGCTGGACGACGCCAACGTCACCCGGTTCTGCGACCTTCTGGACGAGATGACCCGGCGCACCGAGACCCGCTTCCTGATCATCACCCACCACGCCGTGACGATGGCGCGGATGGACCGCCTGTTCGGCGTGACGATGCAGGAGCAGGGGGTGTCGCAGCTGGTCGTCGGTCGACCTGAAGAAGGCCGAGGCGCTGGTGGCGTAAGTCCACGGTATAGGTTAGTTAACCTTCCCGCCTTACCCCTGATCCCGCCGCAACCCTTTGCGGTGAACGGAGGTGAGGAAACTGAACGAAAAGCAATATCGTAAGTGGATGGTCGTGGATCGCGGCGGCAACGCTGCTGGTCGCGGTCATCCGGCTTCTGATCGGGGGCTGACCCTGAAAAGAAGGGGACCCGGCGGAGCAGCCACTCCGCCGGGTCTTTTTCAAGGTGAGGACCCTGAACGAACCCAACTATCGTATGCCCAGAATGATGGGCATTCCCTACCAAATTGTAAAGCCCGATCCGGGCGCATGGTTAACGGGTTGGCAAGCAGAATCAGCCAGAACAGGACGTGAACATACCGTCCCGCCGAGGCACACCCATGCAGATGCTCCTCTCCGCCACCACCATCCTCGTCCTCTTCGCCTGGGCGCAAGAGCAGGTCGCCAAACTCCCGCCCGCCTGGTCGCCCTTCGCCGCGGTCGAGGCCTCCATAGCCCCCTGACCCCACGAACCTGCGCCGTGGCGAAAACCGCAACGTCGATGGCGAAAACAGGCGTATCCCTCCGCCGCAACAGGCCTAGAACAGGCCCTGAAGCAGGAGGACCGCCGTGCGCTATTCTGGTTTCCGGGTCATCGCCGAGGCACTTACCGGCCACAAGGGCTGGAAGCCCGTCTGGCGCGACCCCACCCCGCAGGCCGAATACGACTACATCATCATCGGCGGCGGCGGCCACGGCCTCGCCACGGCCTATTACCTGGCGAAGGAGTTCGGCCAGGCCCGGATCGCCGTCCTGGAAAAGGGCTACCTCGGCGGCGGCAACGTCGGCCGGAACACCACGATCATCCGGTCGAACTACCTGCTCGACGGCAACGAGCCGTTCTATGAATTCTCGCTGAAGCTCTGGGAGGGGCTGGAGCAGGACTTCAACTACAACGCGATGGTCAGCCAGCGCGGGATCATCAACCTGATCCACACCGACGCGCAGCGCGACGCCTTCACCCGGCGCGGCAACGGGATGATCCTGCACGGGGCCGACGCGCGGCTGCTGAACCGCGACGAGGTGCGCCAGATGTATCCCTGGCTCAACTTCGACAACGCGCGCTTCCCGATCAAGGGCGCGCTGATGCAGCCGCGCGGCGGCACGGTGCGGCATGACGCGGTGGCCTGGGGCTATGCCCGCGGCGCCGACCAGCGCGGGGTGGACCTGATCCAGAACTGCGAAGTGACCGGCATGCGGATCGAGAACGGCCGCATCCGGGGCGTGGAAACCACGCGCGGCTTCATCGGCGCGAAGAAGGTCGGCGTCGCGGTGGCCGGGTCGTCCTCCAAGGTGATGGCCCATGCCGGGATGCGGCTGCCGATGGAAAGCCATGTGCTGCAAGCCTTTGTTTCCGAAGGGCTGAAGCCGCTGATCGACGGGGTGATGACCTTCGGCGCCGGGCATTTCTACGTCAGCCAGTCCGACAAGGGCGGCCTCGTCTTCGGCGGCGACATCGACGGCTACAACTCCTATGCCCAACGCGGCAACCTGCCGGTGATCGAGGACGTGGCCGAGGGCGGCATGGCGCTGATGCCCGCCATCGGGCGCGTGCGGCTGCTGCGGACCTGGGGCGGGATCATGGACATGTCGATGGACGGCTCGCCGATCATCGACAAGACCGGCATCGAGGGCCTCTATTTCAACGGCGGCTGGTGCTACGGCGGGTTCAAGGCGACGCCGGCCTCGCGGCTGGGCCTTCGCGCATCTGCTGGCCAAGGACGAGCCGCACAAGACCGCCACGGCCTATCGCTTCGACCGGTTCCTCAAGGGGCTGATGATCGACGAAAAGGGCCAGGGCGCCCAGCCGAACCTGCATTGACGGAAATTAGCGAATGATCATTCACCATCCGATCCTCGGCCCCCGCGACGCGCAGGAATTCGTCTATCTCGGCGATGCCAGCCTGATCGACCGGCCCGACGGCATGACCGACGGCGTCGAGGCGTTCCACGAATACCTCTACCAGCGCACCAACCCGGCGGGCGAACACCGCGAGCTTTGGTATCACGAACAGGGCGACCGCTCCTGGCTGGTGGTGACGCGGAACACGGTGACGCATGAGATCACCAAGGTGGAACTGGCGCGCGATGTGGCGCGCGGCAAGGGGCGGTCGAAATGAGCCAGTCGCATCGCATTGACGGCGGCCAGATCGACCGCACGAAGACGCTCCGCTTCACCTTCGACGGCGTGCCCTATCAGGGCCATCCCGGCGACACGCTGGCCTCGGCGCTGCTGGCGAACGGCGTCCGGCTGATGGGCCGCAGCTTCAAGTATCACCGCCCGCGCGGGCCGATCTCCGCCGGGTCCGAGGAACCGAACGCGCTGGTCGAACTGCGCAGCGGCGGGCGGCAGGAGCCGAACACGCGGGCCACGGTGGCGGAGCTGTTCGACGGGCTGGAAGCCAACAGCCAGAACCGCTGGCCCTCCCTGCGCTTCGACGCGATGGGGATCAACGACAAGCTGTCGACCTTCTTCGCGGCGGGCTTCTACTACAAGACCTTCATGTGGCCCAAGTCCTTCTGGGAAAAGCTTTATGAGCCGATCATCCGCCGCGCGGCGGGGCTTGGGTCGGTCACGCGGCAGGAGGACCCGGACGACTACGACAAGGGCTTCCTGCACTGCGACCTGCTGGTCATCGGGGCCGGTCCGACCGGGCTGATGGCGGCGCTGACCGCCGGGCGGGCGGGCAAACGGGTGATCCTTGCGGACGAGGATTTCCGCATGGGCGGGCGGCTGAACGCCGAGACCTTCGCGGTCGGCCAGGCGCAGGGCGCGGACTGGGCGGCGGGCGTCGTGGCCGAACTGGCCTCGCTGCCGAACGTCCGCCTGATGACCCGCACCACGGTGATCGGCGCCTTCGACCACGGCATCTATGGCGCGGTCGAGCGGGTCAGCGACCACCTTGCCATCCCCGCCAAGGGCAAGCCCCGGCAGATCCTGTGGCGCATCTACAGCAAGCCGCGCGATCCTCGCCGCGGGCGCCACCGAACGCCCCGTCGCCTTCGAGAACAACGACCGCCCCGGCATCATGCTGGCGGGCGCGCTGCGGGCCTATGCGAACCGCTGGGGCGCCAAGGCGGGTGAGCGGGTCGCCGTCTTCACCAACAACGACGACGGCCTCCGCACCGCCCGCGACCTGCAGGCCAAGGGCGTCGACGTGGTCGCCGTGATCGACAGCCGCGAGGGCGGCGAGCTGATCCCCGGCGTCCGCCACCTGCGCGGGGCCGAGGTGATCGACAGCGCGGGCAAGCTGGGCCTGAAGTCCATCACCGTGCGCCAGGCGAACGGCCGTTCGGAAACCATCGCCGTCGATGCGCTGGGCGTCTCGGGCGGCTGGAACCCGAATGTGAACATCCATTCGCATCATCGCTCGCGCCCGGTCTACGACGCCGCCATCGCCGCCTTCGTCCCCGGGCAGGACGGCCCTCCCGGCCTGTCCGTGGCGGGCGCCGCCGCGGGGGCCTTCTCCACCCATGCCGCGCTGCGCACCGGCCGCGATGCCGCCATCGCCGCGCTGGACCTGACCGGCAGCGCCCCCGACCTGCCGGAAGCCGAGGATGCGCCGACCCGCGTCACGCCGCTGTGGTTCGTCCACCACGGCAAGGGCCGCGCCTGGATCGACCAGCAGAACGACGTCACCGTCAAGGACGTGAAGCTGGCGCATCAGGAGAACTTCACCTCCGTCGAGCATCTGAAACGCTACACCACGCTCGGCATGGCGACCGACCAGGGCAAGACCGGCAACGTCATCGGCCTTGCCGTGATGGCGGAACTGACCGGCCGCTCGATCCCCGACACCGGCACCACGATCTACCGCCCGCCCTATACCCCCGTCGCGCTCGGCACGCTGGCGGGCCGGTCGCGCGGCAAGGAATTCAAGCCCTTCCGCCTGACGCCCAGCCACCACTGGGCCAAGGAACAGGGCGCGGTCTTCGTCGAGGTCGGCAACTGGCTGCGCACCCAATGGGTCCCGAAAGCCGGCGAGACCGAATGGCGGCAGTCGGTGGACCGCGAGGTCCTCGCCACCCGCAAGTCGGTCGGCATCTGCGACGTGACCACGCTGGGCAAGATCGACATCCAGGGCACCGATGCGGGCGCCTTCCTCGACCGCGTCTATGCCAACACGTTCAGCACCCTCGCCGTCGGCAAATGCCGCTACGGGCTGATGCTGCGCGAGGACGGGATGGTCTTCGACGACGGCACCACCGCCCGGATGGGCGAGAACGAATATGTCATGACCACCACCACGGCCAATGCCGTGACGGTCTTCCGGCATCTGGAATTCTGCCGCCAGTGCCTGTGGCCGGACATGGACGTGCAGCTCATCTCGACCACCGAGGCCTGGGCGCAGTTCTCCGTCGCCGGTCCCAACGCACGGAACCTGCTGGAGAAAGTCGTCGACCAGGACATCTCCGACGCCGCCTTCCCCTACATGGGCGCGGGCAACATCACCGTCTGCGGCGGCCTGCGCGCGGCTCTTCCGCATCAGCTTCTCGGGCGAACGCGCCTATGAGATCGCCGTCCCCACCCGCTACGGCGATGCGCTGCTGCGCGAAATGCTGGCCGGGCGCGGAATTCGACCCCATCGTCTACGGCACCGAGGCGCTTGGCGTCATGCGGATCGAGAAGGGCCATGTCGCGGGGGGCGAGTTGAACGGCCAGTCCACCGCGCTGAACATGGGGCTCGGCAAGATGGTGTCGAAGAAGAAGGACTCCATCGGCATGGTCCTGTCGCAGCGCGAGGGGATGGTGCACGAGAACGGCTACCGCCTTGTCGGCGTGAAACCCGTCGATCCGCAGGCCAAGCTGACCGCAGGCAGCCATTTCCTTGAAAAGGGCGCGGCCCCGGTCGCGGCGAACGATGGCGGCTGGCTGACCTCCAAGGTCTACTCGCCGCATCTCGGCTGCGACATCGCGCTTGGCTACCTGAAAGCGGGCGACAGGAAGATCGGCCAGCGGATGCGGATCGTGAACCTGCTGGCGGGCCTCGATACCGAGGTCGAGATCATCTCGCCCCACATGTTCGACCCGGAAGGAGAGCGTCTCCGTGGCTAGTCTCATGGCACTCACCGCGCTCGGCGCGCGCGAACCGGCGGTGGTCGAGATCGGGCCGCTGCGCATCACCGAACGGACCGACCTGGCGCTCGCCTCGGTCGCGGCCCGGCGCGGGCGGATGGCCGACCTTGCCGCCGCCGCCGAAGCTGCAGGCGTGCCGCTGCCCGAAGCCGCCCGGCATCAGGCCGGTGCGCCCTACAGCGCCTTCTGGACCGCGCCCGAGATGTGGTTCGTCGAGGCCCCCTTCGCCAGCCACGAGCTGATCGCCGACCTGCTGAAAGCCGCCCTCGGCGATGCCGCCAGCGTCACCGAACAGACCGACGCCTGGGTCGTCTTCGACCTTGCCGCCGCCGATCTGGCCCCGCTGCTGGAACGCCTCTGCAACGTCGATTTCCGTGCCGTGCCAAAGGGATACGCGACCCGCACGGTGATGGAGCATCTGGGCGTCTACCTCGTCAAGCTGGACCAGGGTGCGGTGCGGCTTTACGGCCCGCGCTCCTCGGCGCAAAGCCTGCTGCACGCGCTGGAGGGGGCGGCGGTCTCGGCCTGGTAAGGCTTTCGCTTGATACAGGGCATGTTTCCCGATAGTGAAATCATCAGTATTGGTTTCATCCGGGATAGTTGCCCATGTCTGACAGCCCCGAATTCACTCGCTTCCGCGCGGCAAGCCTGCCTTCGATCAGGACCCGC
Source organism: Microthrixaceae bacterium (assembly GCA_037045585.1). Lineage (GTDB taxonomy): Bacteria > Actinomycetota > Acidimicrobiia > Acidimicrobiales > Microtrichaceae > SSF14. The sequence continues at coordinate 15,961 of JBAOIR010000036.1, read as the reverse complement.
ACCGCCTGCGCGAGATCACCGAGCGCAATCTTGAAGCCGCCATCGGCCGCGAGGTGCGGAACTTCCGCCGCCAGCAGGGGATGACCGTCGCCGATCTGGCGAATGTCACCGGCCTGTCCATCGGGATGCTGTCGAAGATCGAGAACGGCAACACCTCGCCCTCGCTGACCACGCTGCAGGTCCTGAGCCACGCCTTCTCGGTCCCCGTCACCGCCTTCTTCCGCAGCTACGAGGAACGCCGCGAGGCGCAGCACGTCCGCGCCGGGGAACATGTGGAAATCGAACGCCGCGGCACCCGGGCGGGGCACCAGTACAACCTTCTCGGTCATATCGGATCGAACAATTCCGGCGTCGTGGTCGAGCCCTACATCATCACCCTCACCACCGAGAGCGACACCTTCCCCGCCTTCCAGCACGAAGGCCTGGAACTTCTCTACATGCTGGAGGGCGAGGTCGACTATCGCCACGGCGATCAGGTCTATCCGCTGAAACCCGGCGACAGCCTGTTCTTCGACGCCGACGCGCCGCATGGGCCCGAGACGCTGGTCAAGCTGCCCGCCCGCTATCTCTCGGTCATCGCCTATCCGCAGGGCTAGGGTTTCGGCGCGTCCAGGTTGGTCATCTCGGTCTCGACGAAGATCTTCACCTCGTCGCCGACGCCCATCTTGCTGCCCGGCTCGGGCACGCCGAAGTCGATCCCGAACTCCGATCGTTTGATCGTGGTCGCCAGCGAAAACCCCGCCCGCGCGCCCATCGGGTCCAGCGGCATGTGCCCCCAGCCGCCGTTGTAGGTCGCGGCGAAAGTGACCGGCCTGGTCACCCCGTTCAGCGTCAGGTCGCCGGTCACATTCGCGGTGTTCGACCCCGTGACCTCCACCTTGGTCGACACGAAGGTCGCCTCCGGATGCGCGGGCGCGTTCAGCAGGTCCTCGCCCGAGACGATCTCGTTGAAGTCGTAGTTCGTCGCCGGGTTGTGCGTTTCCAGCGAGCCGACATCCACCACCGCCGTCACCGACATCGCCTCGGGATGTTCCGGGTCGAACTGCAAGGTGGCGTCGACCCTGGTGAACAGCGCCATGTAGCGCGAGAACCCGAGGTGATCGACGATGAACCAAAGCCGGGTATGCGCCGGGTCGGGCCGGTAGGTCCCGGCAGGCGGCTGGCCGAGGTCCATCTCCTCCTGCGCGGCGGCGGGAAGCGCCAGAAGTGCGGACAGGATCAGGGTGCGGAGCATGGTGTCACCTCTCGTCGGGAAAAGCTTAGCAAGATAGCTAACCAATTTGCCCCCGTCAACCCGTTGCAGCCCCGCAGGCGGGGTCATAGGCTGCCGGAAGGGCAGGGAGGACGCGATGGGACTGGTCGAAGACTTGCAGGCCGCGCTGGGGGCGACGAACGTCCTGACCGGCCCCGACACCGCCCGCTATGCGCGGGACTGGATGGGCCGCTACGAAGGCCAGCCCGTCGCCGTCGCCCGCCCCGGCTCCACCGCCGACGTCGCCGCCTGCGTCAAGATCGCTGCGCAGCATGGCGTGCCGGTCGTGCCGATCTCCGGCAACACCGGCCTCGTCGGCGGCACCATGACCACGGGCGGGTTGATGCTGACCCTTGAACGGATGAACCGCATCCGCGAGGTCAAGCGCGACGCCAAGCTGGTCATCGCCGAGGCCGGCGTCATCCTCACCCGCCTCCACGAAGCCGCTGAAACCGAAGGTCTTTACTTCCCCCTCTGGTTCGGCGCCCGCGGCTCGGCCATGCTGGGCGGCGTTCTCTCGACCAACGCCGGGGGCTCCAACGTCTTGCGCTACGGCTCCACCCGCGCCCTCTGCCTGGGGCTGGAGGTCGTGCTGGCCGATGGCCGCATCCTCGACCTCATGTCCGAACTGCACAAGGACAATTCGGGCTATGATCTGAAAGACCTTTTCATCGGTGCCGAGGGCACGCTCGGCATCATCACCGCCGCCGTGATGAAACTGGTCCCCGCGCCCAAGGCCCATGCCACCGCCACCCTCGCCACCCGCTCGCTGTCCGACGCGCTCACCCTCCTCAACCGGATGCAGGAAGCCACCGGCAACCGGGTCGAGGCCTTCGAATTCATGCCCCGCACCTATTCCGAACGCCTGCGCGAAGCCCGGCCCGACCTTGGCCTGCCCTTCGACCATATCCCCGAGGTCACCATCCTGATCGAGGCCGCCACCACCGTCCCCACCGAAGCCACCCCCGACCCGACCGGCGAAATCCCCCTCGTCACCACGCTGGAAACCATCCTCGCCGGGATGATGGAGGCGGGCCTCGTCACCGACGCCGTCCTCGCCCGCAGCGAACAGCAGCGCCGGGCGATGTGGGCGCGGCGCGAGGCGGCGGCGGAGATCGGCGTCGGCCTGCGCCCCGAGGTCGACACCGATGTCTGCCTGCCGCTCGACAAGGTGGAGCCCTTCCTGACCGAAGCGATCCGCCGTCTGGAAGCCCTCGACCCCGGCGCAAGAACCATGACCGTCGCGCATCTCGGCGACGGCAACCTGCATTTCACCGCCTACCCGACCCGCGACGACAAGGCGCTGAAGGACAAGGTGATGGAAACCATCGAGGACGTGGTGGCCGACCTCGGCGGCAGCTTCTCGGCCGAACATGGCGTCGGCCTCTCCAAGCTGAACTCGATGGCCCGGCGCAAGGACCCGGTGGCGCTGGACGTGATGCGCGCCATCAAAGCCGCGCTCGACCCCGACAACCGGATGAACCCCGGCAAGGTGATCCCCGGCTGACCTTGCAGCCGCCCGCCGCAGGGTTTAGCCAAGCGGGATGTCCGCCATCGCCCTCTGCCTCCGCGACCCGGCCCTGCGCGCCGCGGGCCTTGTCCTCGCCCTGCAAGGCGCCGTGGTCTGCTCTTTCGGCCCCTATGTCTCCACCCTCGCCGTCAACAGCTTCGGCTTCGGCGACCGCGGCTATGCCGTGCTGCTCGCGCTCTCCTCCCTCGTCTCGGTCTCGGCCTCGGTCATCGGCGGCATCCGCGCCGACCAGACCGCGAACCGCCGGCAAGTGACGCTGGTCGCGGTCCTGTCGCTCCTCCTCGGCACCGGCCTGATGAGCCTGACCCCCGGCCCGCTGGTCTTTGCCCTGGCCGCCGGCCTGCTGATCCCGGTCAGCAGCATCATCTTCGGCCAGGTCTTCGCGCTGGCCCGCCTTGCCGCGACCCGCTACCCCGAGGCCGCGCGCGACGGCATCATGGCCGTCATCCGCGCGCTTTTCGCCGCGCCCTTCGTCGTGGTGCTGCCGCTCTGGTCGCTCGCCTTCGCCGCCGGGGCGCCGATCACCCTGATCTTCCCCGTGGGCCTCCTCCTCACCGCCGTCATGCTGCTGGCCGTCCTCCGGCTCTGGCCCGCCGACAGCGCCGCCCCCTGGGACGACCGTCCCCTCCGGCCTGACCTTCCGCGCCGCGCTGGCCGAGATGGGCCACCCCCGCATCGCCGCCCGCGTCGTGGCACTCGGGGCCGTGACCGGGGCCTCCACCCTCTACATGGCGATCATCTCGCTGGTCATGGTCGCCGCTGTCGGGCGCGGAACGCAGGACGTGGCGCTTTACGTCGGCCTCGTCGCGGGGCTGGAGGTGCCCTTCATGCTCCTCCTCCCCGGCGCCACCCGGGGCATCCCCCGCACCCGGCTGATCCTGACCGGCGCCGCGCTCTACGGCATCCACGTCGCCCTGCTGCCGGTGCTGGCCGGGTCGCCCCTCGTCTGGCTTCTCGTCCTGCCCGCCGCCGTGGGGGGCGCCGTGACCCTGACCGTCCCCATCGCCTATCTGCAGGACCTGATGGCCGACCGGCCCGGGGCAGGGGCCTCGCTGATGGCCGTGCAGCGCCTTGCCGGGGACGTGATCGCCGCCGCCTGCTTCGCGCTGGGCACGACGCTGGCAGGCTACGGCACCGTCGCGCTGCTCGGCGTCGCCGCCTCGCTGATCGGAGCCGCCGCGCTCTGGGCCGCCGACCGCCGCTGAGTTTCTGCGCAGCGAAAGGGCGGAACTGCTGCGCCAATGCTGCGCAGCAATCCCGCATATTCAATGGCTTGCGGGCGTCAGTCCCCCGCCACCGTCCGCAGCTCCAGCGACAGGATCGCAGGCCCCGGCCCGGCCTCCGCGCTGTCATCCGTCAGCGCCACCGCGCCCCGCGTCGTCTCGCCGAACCCGGCCTCGGCCAGCGCATCGTCGAAGGCCGTCCCGCCCACCTGCCGCGTGGTGTCCAGCGCGTCCTGCGCCAGATAGCTCAGGTCCTCGACCGGGCTTTGCGGCCTGGCGGGCGTCACCACCACCAGCATCCGTTCCTGCCCCAGCACATCGCCGGAGATCTTGAACAGCCCCTTCTTCAGCTCGTCCCCCGGCTGCAACCGGCCCGAGAACCAGTGGCTGATCGACCAGTCCGCCCCGATATACAGGACATTCACGTCCACCGGCCCGTCCGCGTTGTTCTTCGCCAGCACATGCACCTCGTCGTCCGGGATCAGCACCGGCACCGGGGCGAAGGGCAGGGGGCGCAGCGTCCGGTCCTCGGGCGTGCGGGTCAGCAGCTCCACCTCGACATCCGGGTTCGACGTCCCCACCGCCCCGGCCAGCTTCAGCAGGTTCTGCGCCCGCGCCATCGTGGTCAGCGTATCGGCCAGCGTGGCCGCCAGTTCCGCCCCGTCCTTGTCGCCGGTCGAGACCGAGGGCGTCGCCGCCAGATCCTCCGCCAGCCCGGTCGCGGGCAGCACCCAGATCGCATCCGGGCGCGGGCTGTCCGGCAGCACCGCCAGCCGCAGATCGGCCTCCTGATCCGCCGCGACGAAGGCCAGCCGGGGACCAGCGGCCTCCGTCAGCGCATCCAGCGCCGCCAGCAGTTCATCCGCCGGGGCCGACCCTTCGGGCGGCAGCGCCACGGTCAGCGTGAAGTCCAGCGCCTCGTCCAGCTTGCGCAGCGTCACGCCCTTCGGCAGGTCGGCGGGCAGGGTCTTGCCGTCCTTCTCCACCGCCTGACCGACCGAGGAAAACGTCTCCACCGAGGTCAGTTCCACATACCCCAGCGCCGCCTCATCCGCATCCGCCGCCGAGCCCATCACCGCCAGCACCGCGCCTTCCGACAGCCCGTGCAGCGTCCCCGCCGGGATCACAAACCCCGCCTCCGTCACCTCGGCCTGCCATTGCGAGACCCGCGCCCCGCCCGCGCCGCCAAAGACCACCCGGTCCAGATCGCCCTCGAACAAGGGCGTCGATTTCGCCAGGTTCTTCACCGCATAGCGCCGCAGCACCTCCTGCCCGACCTGGGCATAGGTCGCGTTCGGATATTCCGCCAGCACCTCCATCAGCGTCCAGGTGAACACGCCCTGCGGCTTCCGGCCCGGCTTGCCCTTGGGCAGGTTCTTCTCCGGCGTCACCTCGTTGGTCTGCGCCGCGAAGAAGGCGACGAAGCTGACCCCTCGCCCTCCCCGCATCGAACGGAGCCTCCACCTGCCGCGGGTCGACCGAGCGCGACACCTCCGCCGCATCGACGTCGATCCCCAGCGCCTCGGGCGGCAGTTGCCGCACCCGGACATCATCCTCCGCGCTTTCCACCGCCCGCGTCGCCGTGCCCGAATGGCACGAATCGAACACCGCCCAGACATTCGCCCCCTTGGCGCGCAGCCCGTCGATCAGCGCGCCGATCTCGTCATCGACCAGCGCGTTCTGCACCTCGCCCACCTGGTCCGACCAGGGCCCGATGTCCACCGGCAGGAACAGCTCGTCCAGCCCGTCGAGTTCCGTCGACGCATCCTTCGCCGGGGCCTGCGTCCCGTGGCCCGAGAAATGCAGGTAGACGAAATCCCCGGGCTGCACCTCTGCCGTCAGTTCGGCGAACGCCCCCCGGATCGCCGCCAAGGTCGGCGCCTCGGCCCCCGCCACCCCGTCCGACAGCACCGTCACATGTTCCGCCGGAAACGGCACCGGCGCCTCGGTCGTCAGGTAGGTCGCCACCAGCTGCACGTCGTTCGCCGGGCCCTTCAGCCACCAGCGCTCCTCCAGCGCCGGATACTGGTTCGCCCCGATCAGCAGGGCATAATTCTCGCGCGCGAAGGCAGGGGCGGCGGTCAGGCACAGGGCGATTGTGAAAAGCGCTTTCATCAGTTTGTCATCAACGCATAATCGGCCCCCACCGGGCCCTTGTTTTCCACCTTCAGCGTGAAGCTGCCACCCGTGGCCGGGGTCCAGCCGCAATAGGCGATAGGGCTGATGTCGGTATCCGAACAGACCAGCCGCCCCTTGTCGTCATAGACGCCGAGGTTCAGGTTCGTCGCCGCCTTCGCCTCGACATAGACCTCGGCATATTCCCCGCCCCGGAACTCGATCGGCGGATAGGTGTCGCCCTTGCCGTTCCCCAGCTGGCCGATGTTGTAGACCGGCCCCGAGGCCACGCCCTTCGTCGCCTCCACCTTCGCATCCTCGATCAGCCCCAGCAGCGCCTCATCCCCCGCCGCTAGCCCGGCAGCCGAGGCCAGCATCTCCTCCCACCCCAGCGGCGCCCCCTGACCCGCCACGCCCTCCACCGCCGCCCGGTCCCCCGCCACCGGGGCCAGCCCCTTGCGCAGCTTCGCCGCCGACAGCACCAGCAGCGGATCGCCCGCTTCCATCCCCGCCGCATAAAGCCGCGCCGACAGTTCGGCCACCTTCACCGGCGAGGGCGTCTCGGCGAAAGCCGGCAGGGTCATCAGGGCGGTGGCAAGCAGGAAACGGCGCATGGGAAAACTCGTCTGGCTTTTGTCAGTCCCGACCATGCGGCGCGGCTTCCCGCCTGTAAATGCAAGATTTCTTCATGACAGCCTTTGTCACATGACCCGCCGCCCATGCCCCGATAGCAACACCCCATCGAGGCAGATCAAGGGTTTCACGAATGCAGGCGAAAGCAGAAAAGCGGCAAAGACCGCTCGTCATCGAGGCGCTGGCCGCGCTTCTGGTCCTGGCGCTGGCGGCACTCCTCAGCCCCGCCAGCGCCGCGCCCCTCGACGACGCGATGGACAAGGTCTTCACCGTGCGCTCCAACGACGCCGAGGACCGCTTCCTCGGGTCCGCCTTCGTCTGGGCCGATGGCAGCGTCGCCGTCACCAACGCCCATGTCGTCGGCACCGCCGAGGACGTCCGCCTGATCGACCGCCACGGCACCGACATCACCGCCCTCGTCATCGCCCGCGACCCCGTGCGCGACGTGGCCGTCATCTCCCTTCCCACCGCCACGCAAGGCCTGCAACTCGCCCCCGACGCTCCGCAGCTTGGCGACGAAGTCTTCGCCCTCGGCGCCCCCCTCGGCATCGAATTCACCCTGACCGAAGGCCGCATCTCCACCCTCGCCCGCCAGACCGACATCGCCGTCCCCATGCTGATGCTGCAACACGACGCCGCCGTGAACCCCGGCTCCTCCGGCGGCCCGCTGGTCGACGCCGAAGGCCGCCTTCTCGGCATGAACTCCCAGATCGCCGACGGCAGCCGGATGTTCGTCGGCATCGCCTACGCCATCCCGACGGCGGAACTCGACCGCATCGTCACCGGCCTTATCGACGAAACCCTGCCGCCCTTCCCGACCCTCGGCCTCACCGCCCGCCCGGTAGACCGCCAGGTCGCCGAAGCCCTTGGCACCAGCGCCCAAGGCCTGCTGATCGACGCCGTCGCCCCCGGCGGCCTTGCCGAAGCCTCGGGCCTGAAACCCGGCGACATCATCACCCAGGCTTCCGGCACCACCCTCACCAAACCGGGAGACTTCGCCTTCGCCATCGAATCCGCCAGCGCCGATGGCCAGGCCGCCCTCACCCTCCTCCGCGCCGGGCAGGAACAGACCCTGACCCTCGCCCTCACCGAAGCCCGAACCCACCGGCCTGCGCACCCGCGAGATCGCCCGCGCCCCGGCCACCGTCGCCTCCTACACCCTGACAGCCCTCGGCGTGACGCTCGACCCGGCAGGCACCGTCACCGCGCTGACCGACAACTCCCCCGCGCTCCTTGCCGGCCTCGCGAAAGGCGACCGCATCCTCGCCATCAACGGCGCCGGGCAGGACCTCACCGCTTACGAACTCACCGCCCCCGCCCTCCTCCTGCTGGAGGCTCCCGGCGGCGCGACCCGGCACATCCGGCTCGACCCCTGGCACGCCCCCGAAGGCGTCCGCCCGGTCGGCGGGGCAAATGTGCTTGACCCCGACGTGGTCGTGTTTTGAATGGACCCGACATGGACCGCATCCTGATCATCGAGGACGACCCCGAGACCGCCGCCGCCGTCCGCGCCGAGGCCGAGGCGCTTGGCTGCGCCACCGACCACCGCGACACGCTGGACGCCGGGATCGAGGCCGCCACCTCCACCCGCTACAACGTCATCGTCCTCGACCGGATGCTTCCCGGCGGCGACGGGGTCGAGGCGATGGCCCGCATCCGCGCCGGGGGCTCGACCGCGCTGATCCTGATCCTCTCGGCCCTCGGCCGTGCCGCCAACCGGGTCGAGGGGCTGGAGAAAGGCGCCGACGACTACCTCCCGAAACCCTTCGAGCCCGAGGAACTCCGCGCCCGCCTCCGTGCCTTGCTCAGAAGGGGCACGATCCAGGTCCTCGACAACGACCTCCTCGCCTTCGGCGATCTCGAAATCCGCATGAAGGCCCGCACCGTCCATGTGAAGCGCGCCCATGTCGCGGTCAGCCCCAAGGAATTCGAGCTGATCACCTATTTCGCCCGCAACGCCGGGCAGGTCGTGACGCGGATGCAGCTTCTGGAAAACGTCTGGAACCTGCACTTCGACCCCGGCACCAACGTGGTCGACGTCCATGTCGGCCGCCTGCGCCGCAAGCTGGAGGAAGCCGGATCGCAGGCGATCCAGACCGCGCGGGGCGAGGGCTACATCTTCGCCCCCCTCCCGGCCCCGGCGTGACGGCGAGACCCATCGCCGCCCGCGCCACCCTGCGCCTTGCCGCGCTGATGGCGCTGGCCGTGACCGTCCTCTCCCTCGGCGCGATGGCCCTGCAATACCGGCTGGTCGAGACCCGCCTCATGGCCGCCCAACGCAGCCTGCTGACCGCCGATCTTGACGGTCTCGCCGCCCTTTACGACCAGCGCCGGATCATCGCGCTGCGGCAGGCCATCGACTACCGCGCCACCGCCGCAACCGGCGACGAAATGCTGCTGCTGATGGACCGGAACGGCACAACCCTCGCCGGAACCCGCCCCGACTGGCCCGCCAACCTCGCCCCCGCGGGCGAGGGCTTCACCAGCGCCAACGCCACCACCTTCACCGAAGGCCCGACCCGCTGGCTCGCCGTCGCCCGCACCCTGCCGGGAGGCTTCCCCCTCCTCGTCGCCCGCAGCCTCGCCCCGGTCGACGATACCCTCGCCGCCCTGCGGCGGGGCATGCTCGGCCTCCTCGGCGCGCTTCTCGTCGCCGGTGGCCTGGTCGGAGGCCTCGCCGCCCGCTCGGTCATGGCCCGCATCAACCGCATCAACGACCTCGCCGACCGCGTGGCCGAAGGCCAGCTCGACGCCCGCCTGCCGGGAGACCGCTCCGACGACGAATTCGGCCTCCTCGAAACCCACGTCCACGCCATGCTCGACCGCATCCAGAACCTGAACCGCGCCACCCATCGCCTCTCCGACACCATCGCCCACGAACTCCGCACCCCCCTCAACCGGATGCTCCAGAAGCTCACCAAGATCGAAGGCCAGGACGATCTCACCGCCGACCTCAAGGCCGAGATGCGCCAGGCCATCCGCATGTTCGACAGCCTCCTCGACATCAGCCGCGCCGAGGCCGACCAGGGCACCGGTGGCGGCCTTGTCCCCGTCGACCTCTCCACTGTGGCGTCCGAAGTCTGGGACCTCTACGACCCCCTCGCCGAGGACAAGGGCCTGCTGACCGACGCGCAAATCACCCCCGGCCTGCAAATCCTCGGCGACCGCAACCTGATCGCGCAAGTCCTGTCGAACCTCCTCGACAACGCCATCAAATACTGCGCCCCCGGCGACCGCCTGACCTTGACCGTAACCCCCGACACCGACCGTATCCTGATGCGCGTCGCCGACACCGGCCCCGGCCTCCCCGACGACCTCAAACCCGAGGCCTTCGACCGCTTCACCCGCGCCGAGCGCGACCGCGCCACCCCCGGCCACGGCCTTGGCCTTGCGCTCGTCCGCGCCATCGCCGCCCGCCACGGCGCGCGCCTGACCCTTCCGCCCGTGACGAAGGGTTTCGCGCTTGAAATCCGCTGGCCAAGGTTGCAGCAATCGGACTGAACCCTAGGATCACCCGATGCGCCGCGCCCTTCTTCCCCTCCTGATCCTCCTCGGCTGCGCCCCCTGGAGCCAGCCGCAGAACCAGCCCCTCCAGGCTGAGAACGTAGCACTCGTCGAACCCCTCACCGCAGGCGACGGCGAGGTCTACATCGGCCTCGCCTTCTCCGGCGGCGGGATGCGCGCCACCGCCTTCGCCTACGGGATGCTCCAGGAACTCCGTGCCGCCGGGGTGGAGACCGGCACCCCGAACGGCCTTCTCGACAACATCCGCCTCGTCTCCGGCGTTTCCGGCGGCTCGGTGATGGCTGCCCAGCTTGGCCTCTACGGCCCCGAAGGCCTGACCGGCTTCCGCGAACGCTACCTGATCACCAATGCCGAAGCCTACATGACCACCTCGGCGGTGAATCCCCTGACCATCGTCAAGGGCATCTCCGGCGGGGTCAACGGACGCGACACCTTCGGGCGCTACCTCGACGACACCCTCTTCCACGGCGCCACCTTCGCCGACCTCCGCCGCCACTCGCATATCAAGACCTGGATCAACGCCACCGACATGGCGAACAATACGCCCTTCCTCTTCTCCCCCGAAACCTTCGACGCCCTCTGCTCCGACCTCTCCCGCGTCAAGCTTTCCGAAGCCGTCGCCGCCTCCGCCGCCTTCCCGCTGGTCTTCACCCCCATCGTGCTGGAGGCCCACCACAGCAAATGCACCTATCGCGAGCCGGACTGGCTCACCGCCGCCCGCTACAACCCCGAAGCCACCGCCGCCATGCGTGCCCATGCCCGCGCGCTGGAAAGCTACACCCGGCCCGAGGAAGTGAAATTCGTCAAACTCCTCGACGGCGGCATCACCGACAACTTCGGCACCACCGGCCTTGCGGTGGAACGCGCCCGCGCGCAGCAACCCTATGCGCCGCTCACCCCGGAAGAGGCGGTGAAGCTCAAGCGGATGCTCTTCCTCGTCGCCAATGCCGGGGTCGAAAAGGACTACGACTGGACGCAGAAGGTCGCCGGGCCGGGCGGCGTCAACCTCGCCATGTCCATCGCCACCTCCGCCATGTCTGCCGCCTCGCGCTCCGGCTATGATTCCATGCGTGGCGAGATGCGGCTGTGGGAGAGCGAACTCATCGAATGGCGCTGCGCCCTCCCCCCCTCTGAGGTCCGCAAACTGCGCGGCACGACCGAGGGTTGGGATTGCAAGGACGTCAAGCTCCTCGTCGGCGAGGCCAGCTTCGCCTCGCTCCCGACCGAAATGCGCGACCAGCTCGATGCCGTGCCCACCCGCCTGAAACTCCCGACAGCCCAGGTCGACATGGTGATCGAGGCCGGGCGCATGGCCACCCGCCTCTCGCCCGAATTCAACGGTCTCCTCGCCTCGCTGACCGGCAACGATGTCGACACCCGCATCCAGACCGGCATCGCCGCCGGAGGCCGCCGCGTCACGCCGCTGAACTGACGCTCCTGTCTCGCGAAGGGTCTTCCCCGATTTTTCGCAGAAAAATCATGCCCGCACCCCCGCATGACAAATCCCGTCACCCGCCCCGCCCCACTTGCCCCACACCGAACCCGCAGTATCCTGCCGCCATCATGCGCCCGGCCCTTTCCTCCCTCGCCCTGACACTGGCCCTTCTGGCCCCGCCCGCCCATGCCGAAATCCGCGCCGTGGTGGTGGGCGTCTCCGATTACCTCACCCTCGACGCCGACCTGAAAGGCCCGTCGAACGACGCCCGCCTGATGGCCGAGACCCTGATCGCCCGCGGCGTCGACCCGGCCCTGATCACCGTCCTGACCTCCGACCCCACCGGCCTGCCCGCAGGCACCGCGACAGCCCAACCCACCCACGCCGAAATCCTCGCACGCCCTCGCCACCGCCACCGAAGCCTCCACCAGCGGAGACACCGTCGTCTTCACCTTCTCCGGCCACGGCGCGCAGGCCCCCGACCTCTCGGGCGACGAGGGCGGCGGCTACGATGAACTCCTCCTCCCCGCCGACGCAACCGGCTGGAAAGGCGCCATCGGAGCCGTGGAAAATGCCCTCATCGACGACGACCTGCAAGCCTGGGCCCAGATCGCGCTCGACAAGGGCGTGCAGGTCATCGGCCTGATCGACGCCTGCCACTCCGCCACCGGCTTCCGCGCCCTGGGCGGGCAGGGCGTTCCCCGCGTCATCGACGAGGCGCAACTCGGCATCCCCGACGACATCACCCCCGTCGCAGGCACCCCCGCCCCGCCGCTGAGCGGAGATTTCGTCTTCCTCTACTCCTCGCAGTCTGACCAGCGCTCTTTCGAATATCCGATGGCCGACGGCAGCTGGCACGGCGAATTCACCCTGCGCCTTGCACAAACCCTGCGCGACGCACCTCAGGCCAGCTGGGCACAAGTCCTCGCCGCCACTACCGAGGCGATGGTGCAAGGCCCCGCCCGCCAGATGCCCGATGGCGAAGGCCCGCTCCTTTCCGCGCAAGTCTTCGGCACCGGCAGAACCACCGACCGCTTCCCCCTGAAAGACGGCAAACTCGCCGCCGGGCTCCTCGACGGCCTCGCCGAGGGCTCCGAACTCACCCTCTACGCCACCCCCGCCGGAGGCGACCCGCTCGCCACCCTGACCCTGACCAAAGTCACCGCCCGCGAGGCCACCCTCTCCGCCCCGCCCCCCGAAACCGCGCAATGGGCCGAACTCACCGCCGCCCCACCGCCCAAACCCCTCACCCTCGCCGCCCCGGTTCTCGCCGATCCCGCCGATGCCCGCGGGACTATGCGGCCTGGACCGCAGCTCTCCCCGAACCCGGCCCCAAGCCCGACCTTGTCCCGATCCTCACCGACGGCACCATCGCCCTCGCGCAAGCCGACGGCACCCTCGATCCGCAAGGCCCCAGCTCCACCCCCCGCATCCGCCCCGAACCGGGTGAGACCCCTGCGCAAGCCGTCGCCCGCACGCTCGATCAGGCCACCCACGGCCTCGCGCTCCGCAAGGTCCTGGCCGGGGCCACCGGCCGCAGCCTCACCGGCAATGCCCCCCTCAGCATGACCATCGACCGCCGCCCCGCCGGGGCCGACTGCGCCAAGCCCGGCCCGGAAACCCCCTTCGACCCCGCGGCCGCCGTCACCCCCTGCGACCAGCTCTGGCTCACCCTCACCAACACCTCCGGCACCGCGCAGGATGTCTCGGTCCTCTATTTCACTGCCGATTTCCGGGTGCAGCCGATCTTCCCCGCGCAGAACCTCTCGAACCGCCTCGCTCCCGGCGAATCGACCCGCGTCGGCCTCATGATCGAACCCGGCAGCACGGCGGGGCTTGAAGAAATCTGGGCCCTCGCTGTCCCCGCCAGCCCCGATGCCCCCCGCGTCGATCTGACCCGGCTTGCCCCCCTGCAAGGCACCCGCGCCTATGCCGGGGCTTCCGACCCGATGACGCTCTGGCTGGAAACCCACATGGACCCCGATGCGCAAAGCCGGGGCTTTACACTGAAACCCGCGCCGCTGACGATGCTGCGCCAGGTCCTGCACCTGACACCCGGGGCAAGCCCCGCACCGATGGAGAACTGACGATGACCCTCCGCCTCCTCCGCGCCGCCGCCGTCCTCGGCCTCCTCGCCGCCCCCGCGCTGGCGGAAGATGCAGCCCTCCCCAAACCAAGCGAAACCACCGCCTCGCCCTTCCTCTACGCCAAGTCCGGCGCCAAGGCCGAACGGGCGAAGACCGCCGACACAGCCGGGGCCAAGGTCATCGGCGGGGAACTCGCGGCCCAGGGCGCCTGGCCCTGGCAGGTCGCCCTCCTCGTCGGCGGCGCGCCTGTCAGCACCGACGCCCAATTCTGCGGCGGCAGCATGGTGATGGACCGCTGGGTCCTGACCGCCGCCCATTGCATCCACATGCCGATGGAGAGCGGCACCTTCGCCGACCTGAACCCGCAGGACGTCGCCGTCCTCGTCGGCACCAACACCCTCGCCCCCGGCCAGGGCGACCTGATCCCGGTCGAGGCGATCTTCCGCCACCCCTCCTATTCCGGCACCCAGTTCGACTTCGACATCGCCCTGATCAAGCTTTCCCGCGCGCCGCAGGTGCCCTACCAGACCGTCGAGGTCCCTGATGCCGAATACGGTGACCTTCTGAACAAGCAGGGCGTGGCCACCATCGTCACCGGCTGGGGCCTCACCGAAGGCGCCACCCCCTCGCCTGAGCTGCGCCAGGCCGAAATCCAGGTCCTCGACCGCGACCTCTGCAACACCGCCATGCTGGAAGCCCGCGCCGAGGATGCGGCGGGCGGCTTCGGCTACGCCGTCCAGACCCTGGGCGTCGCCGAGCCCGACGCCTATGCGATCTGGGACGAGCTGATGGCCAAGGCCCCGAACCCGGTCTCCGAGAACATGATCTGCTCCGGCACTTTCGAGGGCGGCAAGACCTCCTGCAACGGCGATTCAGGCGGCCCCCTGGTCGTCCCGGTGGAAGGCGGCGGCTACATCCAGGCCCGGCATCGTCAGCTGGGGCCTCTCCGCCAACACCGGCCAGGGCTGCGAGGAAACCGCGCTCTTCTCGGCCTATACCAACATCTCGAAATTCGTCCCCTGGCTGAACCAGGTGATCGAGGCGAATCCCTGAGGACCGCCGACGCGCCTCAGTCCGCAGGGATGCAGTCGAACCGGGTCAGGACCGGGATCACGATGGCAGCCAGGATCGCTCCGTTCTTTCCCGGCGCGTCGAGGTCGGTCGCCGCAGCCTTGTCCAACCCGCCAAAGCCCGGAAGCACCACCTGACCCGAACGCCTGGCCTTCACGATCAGCGACGGGCCGGTGGCCGGTTCCGGCAAGGTGCAGCGCGTCAGGCCCGCAGCGTCTCCGCGTATTCGAGAGCCCTGAACTCGGCTTCCAGCCGGTCGAACGCCGCGCGGTCGGGAACGGCAAGTCCGGTATCGGTCGGGCCCGCCTCGCCCTTGTCCACCGAGACCGACATCGCGTCGCCCTTCTCGTCGCGCAGATGGTTGTCCGCGCCGGAGTTGGCGGGGCACTTGCCATTTCCGCCACGCCCGCGCACCTTGCCGCCGCGAGGAGGCCCCATGCGCAGTTCCAAGACCATCCACGTCATCTCCGCCCATGCCGAGGGCGAGGTCGGCGATGTCATCGTCGGTGGCGTCGCCCCGCCGCCCGGCGCCACGCTGTGGGAGATGCGCGAGGCGCTGTGGCGCGACCAGACCCTGCGCAACTTCGTCCTGAACGAACCCCGCGGCGGGGTGTTCCGGCACGTCAACCTCCTCGTTCCGCCCAAGGACCCGCGCGCGCAGATGGGCTTCATCATCATGGAGCCAGAGGACAACCCGCCGATGTCCGGCTCGAACTCGATCTGCGTGGCGACCGTGCTCCTGGACAGCGGCATCCTGCCGATGCACGAACCCGTCACCGAACTGGTGCTGGAAGCTCCGGGAGGGCTGGTGACGGTCCGCGCCGACTGCCGCGACGGCAAGGCACAGCGCATTCATGTCCGCAACCTGCCCTCCTTCGCCGACCGCCTTGCCGTGCCGCTCGACGTGCCGGGACTTGGGCGCCTGACCGTCGACACCGCCTATGGCGCCGACAGTTTCGTCGTGGTGGACGCCGAGGCCCTGGGCTTCACCCATGCGCCCGAGGACGCGCATGCGATGGCGAAGCTGGGCGTCCAGATCACCACTGCCGCCGATGAACAGCTTGGCTTCTCCCACCCCGAGAACCGCGA
>JBAOIR010000006.1:0-25280 GCA_037045585.1 Microthrixaceae bacterium | reverse complement strand
GCAAGCGGGGCGGCGCAGTGGGCCGCCGAACAGTTCCGATGAGGAGGTCGCGGGCCGGCAGAGGGGTGCACGCTGCCGGCGGTCGGGGGGTACATCACGTCACCCCCGGAGACGCCGCTTCTTCCGCTTGGCCGCCTTCTTCCCACGGCGGCGAGCCGTCGGTTTCGTTGGCGCCCGCCGCTTCCATGTCTCCTGGAGGCCGATCCTTGCGCCGACCTCATCGAGCTCGGCGTTCTCACCTGGCAGATCGTTGAAGTAGAACGCCGCCAACAACGTCCCAGAAGGATCGAACAGCAGTCCCAGACTCCGGTCAGATTGGAGCTGATGCTTCTTGGCTGCCATGTACAGGCTCAGTCGCTTTCCGGCCTCGTCGGGCGAACCACCCCTCGGCGTCACAGCGGCGAACAACGTCGGGTAGCCGTAGCAGCCGGCGAACCCCGTTGCGATCTCGTGGTATCCGCCGTCGACGCGGCTTGCTTCGAGGAGTTCGTCGAAATACCCCGTCACCTTCTGCTGAGCGTCCCCGGAGAGGTTCAATAGGTCAGCACCGAGGCGGAACCAACCCGGAGCCTCGACACGTGCGAGAAGATCCACGAGCCGCCCTGCCCGCTCATCGACGTTGAACGTCGGCTTCGCAGCCTCCGGCGCAGAGCCCTCGAGCCAGTACATCCAGCGGTCGAGACCGTCGGTGTGGGTACCAAGGAACGTCGACTACGCATGCTCCTTCCGGCGGTGACGGTCGGATGCGGTCGGACGGGAAGTGCGTGGATGCGCCCGAAAGGTCTCGTCCGGGTCGGGCTCAACATAGAGAGAGCCGCCCATGAACAACATGAAGAGATCGAGCTCATCGACAGCGTGGTAGTTGGACGCGACAGACACCGAACACGCGTGTGTGAATAGCGGTGGGTGAGTTCCTGGCACCCGCTGGATCAACAGCCCCGGAGGAACGTGCTGAACGTGGCGGTCGCCGACCATGGGCCCGGTGTGGGGCCGAGTGCGGCGACTCGCCAGTACCAGGTGACACAGGACGCGAGCGTGGGTGTCGACCACGACAGCGTCGGGTGGGCGACGGTTGCCGTGTGCTCCAGTCGGGCGAACGCGGGGTCTCGCGATACGTCGACGCGGTAGCTCGTCGCTGAACACCCGGCGGCTGCCGTCCACCGCAGTGTGGCTGACTGGACGACCTCAGTTCCGTTCGGCGGAGCGGTCGCTGTCGGGGCTGTCGGGGTGCAAGAGGTGGTGGGCGGCGACGTGGCAGGTGTCGTGCCATGTTCTGCGGCAGGAGTCGTAGGGCGCGGGAGGGAAGCGGACGGGGAGGTGGTCGTGGCGGGCCGAGGTGTTGTGCTGGTCGGGAGGGTCGCCGTGAGTGGGGTCGAGGTCGACTGGTTCGTCGTCGTCACGGGAATCGTCGGGTCGGTCGGGACCGTGGTCGTGGAGTTCACGGTCTTGTCATCGGCTTCGACGCGCACCTGTACGGGAGCGCTTGCCGTGCGGTCCCCGTCCGTGCCGACCGCTGCGACGATCAGCACGTGTTCGCCGGGTCGGGGGTCCCAGTTCAGGTT
This sequence comes from Microthrixaceae bacterium, assembly GCA_037045585.1. GTDB lineage: Bacteria > Actinomycetota > Acidimicrobiia > Acidimicrobiales > Microtrichaceae > SSF14. Next base: position 23,718 of record JBAOIR010000006.1, on the reverse strand, counting down.
CCGCCGGGCGAAGCGCCCGTTCGCGGCGCGGGAAGCCACCCGGTTCCCATCGACCGACAGCTCGACTGCGCGGAGGCCGTCCGGATCGGCGACATGGGTGACCACCGAGATCAGCTGGACGTCGAGCACCGCGCCGTCCAGCGGCCAGTCCACCCCAGGACCCTGCGGGCGCGGCCTGCGCTGATGCGTCCGAGCCCCGATCGGCCACGACCCAACCGACGCCGGCCCCCGCCGCGGTGACGGCCGCCACCGCGAGCAGTTTCGTGGCGAGACCCGTTGCGGGGTTCATCCGCCGACACCCTTGAGTTGGACATCGTCCGTGAAGTCGATCCCGGCGAGCACCTTGGCGTGAGCCGTGCCGGCGCACGGTGACGTGGCGATGACCATCAACTCAGCGCCCTGGTGCATCATCAGCGCGTGGAGGGGACCTGCAGCGAGTGGGTTGTTTTCACGCCGATGCTGCCAATCGGCTCGGACGTGTGGGTCGCGGTGACCTCGGGTTGGTCGGTCGGCTGGACGATCGGGAACGACGCAACGCCGGGCGTGACGATCCCGCCGACCCAGGTCGGCTGGGGGAGCGGCTTGGTCACCGGCAGGAACGGGACGCCCGCGTAGGTCTTCCATGGGATCGTGTACGGGTACGGCATGTACGGGGACCCCGCGAGGTTCACGTCGAGCAGACCCTGGAGGAACGTCCCGGGTGCCGGCTTGGGTTCCCACGAAGAGAGCGTGAGGAACGTTGCGCCGCACGTTTGAGTGATAGTGGCGCGCCGGGGTGGGGGTGACGGTCACGTCGATGGTCGGGCTCTCCCCGGCTGGCCGGCGGGTGCGGGCATCACCTTCATGCCGGGTGGGAACCCGAAACCGGCTGAGCTGCCGGCTTGGCGGAACTGCTCGTAGAGATCATCGAAGGCCTTGTCGACGATCTTGGCGGCGATCTCCTGGCAGGTCAGGCCGTCGGTGTCGATCACGGCGTCGGCCTCCGCGAGTTCGTCGCACGGCACACCCTGGCTCTTGGCCAGTTCGACGAGTGTGGCCGCGAGGTCCCCCTTCGTGGATTGGATGACCTGTTTCGAGCTCGGGAGGTTCGGAGGGATGCCCAAGTAGATCAGCGCGGCGTCCACCACGATCGTGGCCGCCAGCTTGCAGAGCGTGTCCGCCTTGTCCTGATCGATTGCGGCTCCGCCGAGGGTCGTGCAGCCACTGAATGTCGCGAGCGTGTCGACCACCCATCCCTTGAGCTCGCCGAACGTGTAGACCGCGAAGTCCCACACCTTGATGGCGGTGCCGACCAGCTGGCAGCCGATGTCGACGATCGGCGGGCAGGACGATCCGCTGCTGCACTTGCCGCCCGCGATGCCGACGTTCACGTACTGCGCGCCTCGAAGAACCCGCCCATGCCGGCCCCCTGGTACGGGTTTGCGACGCCCGTGTAGCAGACGCGGAGATCGGGGTCTCGGTGCCGATCTTGGCCAGCAGGTTGTCATAGAGCTGGTAGCTGGCCTTCTGGCTCTCCAGGTGCTTGGCGCGGGTGGTGTAGTCCCAGCCGATGAAGTTCCAGCAGTATCGGTAGCGCATGTCGGGCGGCCTCGCCCCACGCACGCCGAGCGTCATCGAGTAGTCGCCCTGCTCGGGCGGCTCGTTGACGAGAGCGTCGATCGCGTCGAGTTCGACCTGGGTCGGCCCGGTCTGGAGCCGAACCTGGTTCGAGGAGACGCCAAGGAACTGGTCGCCGGAGAACGGCAGCACCCGCACGTAGAGGAACGGCAGCTCGTCGGTGTCGACGGTGAGCGTGTCGATCCGGTGCAGCGGTCGCGTCCCGTTCTCCTGCGCGTTGACCAACGGTTCGGGGTCGGCAACGGCTCGTTCAGCGACGCCGTGGCTGCCGGTCACCGCGAGGTAGTTCCCGATGGCGGGACCGACCTCCACGCTCGCCGTGTCGGGCATCGTGGCCGTGCCGATCTTGCTGAGATCGACCGTGATCACTCCGCTGTCGCCATCGGCGGTGCCGCTCAACACCAGGCCCGGTGGTGCCAGCAGCGACGGGCTCGGCGCTGGGTGGCCGGCCAGCACCTGCCAGTGCGCGTGGGTCACGTAGGGGAGCTCCGTGGACCACCGGAAGCGCAACGTCGACGGCTTGGTCACGTAGCCCGAGGTGGCGAGCACCTCGGAGGAGCCCTGGCTGGCCGGCATCTTGATCCAGTCGGAGCGTGTCCGCCGCGCTCGGCCGTCCCGATGGAGATGCGCCCGAGCCCGCGCACGTCGGCACCGGTTCGGCCCCACACCTCGACCTCGGCAGGGTGGCCGGCGAGATCGGGCAGCAACTCCGACACGTCGAAGCCGGCGGCGCCCCCGGGGGACCGCTGACTGCGGGTCGGAGGGAACCCGCTGCCACGGTCCGTCGTCGACCGAGAGGTACAGGTAGGCCTCGGCGACCTCCGCATCGACGCCGGTGAGGATCCCCTGATCGAGCCGTAGGCCGGTCGCCCGCTCCGTCGCAATCCGGTGGAACCGTGGCGAACCCCACGCCGAGCACCCGCCGCCGCGCCCTCGACCTCGCGGTGCACGAGGTAGCGGTGCGGGCCTGGCCCGGCATCGTCGCGGGCAGGGCCTCGATTCGGCCCGCGCATGTCCAGTTCGACCGCAGCGTCCGACGAGTCCACGCGGGTGATCGCGGGATCCTCGCTGGCGCCGTCGGCCCGCACGATCACCCCGCAACCGTCGACCTCGGTCGTGACATCGAGCGGAGCGAGCGAGCGATAGCGCTCCGGGAGCGGCTGGAGAGGAGCGGGGTCCGAGTCGCCGTCGGCCGGTGCAGCCACCGGTTCCCATTCGGGTACGGCGCCGCCGGCCTGGTCCGCTCCCGTGACCTCGATCGCCGTCTCGGTGGTCGCGGTCGCCACGACTGTGTTCGACACCGCGACATCCGAGCGTTCATCGATGACGCGAGCGGTCAGCAGGTGCGTGCCCGCTGGCGGGGACCACGTCATCGGCACCGCCAATTCGGTCGCTGTGGGGTCGGGCACTACCCGGGACACGACGTCGCCGTCCGCCCACAGTTCGACGGCCACCACGGAAGCGGACGCGACCACCTGGGCCGTCATCGTCAGCGGCAGATCCGCGGCCACCCGCTCCCGGGTCGGGCCATCGGTGGCGAGCGCTACGACGATGCCTGACGGGGCCGTCTCGACCCCCGCCTCGTCGGTTCCGCTGGAGCGAACGACACCCGTGAGCAATCCCGCCAACACGGCACCGGCCCCTCCGACAGCGATCCAGCGGGCGCGGTGCGGGGTCATGGGCCACCTCCTCCCACGAACCTCGTCCCGAACGCTTGCGCCGTCAAGGTGCCAGCCCGCGTCGGGTCAGGGCAGTTGCTCGAGGATGCGCTTGGCGATCGTGAGGTCCGATTCCTTCTCGGTCGGCCCGGTGTTGTCGACCGAGACGTCGTAGCGGCCGGACAGCACTTCGAGGCCGAAGGCGTCCGAGTAGGACGCCTCGTCCCCGAGGCCCATGATGTCCGAGCCGTCCCAGCCCGTCTCTGGTCGCGTCGTACTGCTCCTTCGCCGTTGCCGAGTCGGGGTGCACGTACACCGAGACAGACAGGACGTTCGCGCGTCGGACCCCCCTTCCCATGAGCAGCCGTGCAAGTCCCCGCTGCTCTGGTCCGTCGCCGCTGCCGCCTCGCCGAGCACAGCGGCGATCTCGCCGGCGTCGAGCATCGAGCACACGTCGAGTGATTCAGCCTGCTCCGGCTCGTGGCCGCCTACGGTGCTGGTGGTCACGGTCGCTTCGGTGTCATGTAGCAGCGTCTCATTGGCTTCATCACCAGTGTCGGATCCGCATCCGGCGAGGGTGAACAAGATCACCGTGGCGGGACCCAGGCGTCGGAATCTGTTCATCGGTCTGCTCCTCGGAATGTGTAGCGGCGTGCCCAATGTCGGCACCTCGCGGTGGAGTTGGATTCCTCGTCACGATCGGCTCCCTGCCGTCGAGCCCCCGTCTCCGTGTTGTGCGGACGTGGGGAAGCAGCCGTTGCGAGCCAATCCGCGAAGTGAGGACATCGCCGTCGAGGCGAGGTTGTCGACGAGATGTCGGCGTGCGTTGGTCCAGGCCAGATGCAGTGCACACGGCGCGTCTGCGGAGCACGGTCGTTTGGCGACCACACAGCGGCCGCTGTCGATCGGGCCTTCGATGCACTCGACGACGTCGCGCAGCGAGATGTCGTCGAGTGGCGTCGCTAGCGCGTAGCCACCCGTCCGACCCGGGTCCGATGTCACCCACCCAGCGGTCACCAGCGGTCCGACGGCGTGCGGTACGAACTTGGGTGATGCGTCGATCCGTTCCCCCAGTTCAGCGGCAGTGATCCGGCCATCTGCCTCTTCGAGCGCGAGGAGCGCTCGTACCGCGATGTCGGATCGACGCGTGACCTCGAGTCGCATGGTTCTCCTCGCTCGCTGGAGCCGTCAGACTCCTTCTCCCCAGCATGGTCCGGCCGTCGCGTTTCGCTCCAACGCGGAGTTCAGAGCCGCGGTCAGTCGTTCGGTGGTGACGGGGGTGGCGATGGTCTCCACACCGTCCGCGAACTCCGTTGGTGGACGGCCGAGGTTGGCGATCCCGACCTCCACGACGACCCCGGGGCGGCGGCGGGCTCCGTCGACTGCTCGTGCAACTCGGTCGCCCGTCTCGGAGCACAACATGTTGACCACGACGTCCGCTTCATCCACGAGCGCGCATGCACCGCGTGCGAGCAGGTCGCACGCTTCGGCGGCGGTGGGGCCGGTGCAGTAGGCCACGTCGAACCCCTGACGGCGGATCGCCGCGGCGATCAGGTCGGGGCTGTCGTGGTGGTGGCATTCGAGCAGAACCCGCGGTCGGGCCGGTTGGTCGGTCCACGCCCGTTGCTGATGGCGAGCTTCCACGACGGACCTCCTACATTCCGCTATGCATCATTATAGAGTCATGGATTCCAGAATAGGACATAGGTCCCTATGGGAAACCTCTCAGGAGCCGTAGGAACGGGCTGGCGACGAATCGCCGCCGAGCGGCGTTCCCACATGAAGGAGACAGCGATGGACTCGACCCGACAAGTCAGGCGCCGGTATCGCACCGCGCTCGCCGTCGTCGCCGTCATGGCGACGGTTGCCACGGGCGCTGCGGCATGCACCGACGACGACGACGGTGCCGTGGGAGCGACGGGCAACGTCGCCGACATCGCCAAGGAGCGCGGTCTCACCGACGCGGACCTCGTCGCTGCGGCCAAGACCTATATGCCCAGCGGGAAGCTGGATGACTACCTGATGTTCGCGAGCGGCGGGCAGTCGGGCCAGGTCCACGTGCTGGGCGTGCCGTCCATGCGGCTGCTCCGCAACATCGGGGTGTTCACGCCCGAACCCTGGCAGGGCTGGGGCTACGGATCCAAGGAGACGGACAAGATCCTCAACGACGGGTATGCGCCGGGGGAGATTCCCCTCAAGTGGGCCGACACCCACCACCCAGCCCTCTCGGAGACCAAGGGCGACTACGACGGCCAGTTCCTGTTCATCAACGACAAAGCGAACGCCCGGGTCGCGATGATCGATCTTCGCGACTTCGAGACCAAGCAGATCCTGCGGAACCCCGTCGCGATCAACGACCACGGCGGCACGTTCGTCACTCCCAACACCGACTGGGTGATCGAGGGCGGGCAGTACGCCATGCCGCTCGGCTGGAAGTACGCCTCGCTCGACCAGTACGAGCAGGAGTACCGAGGCATGGTCACGTTCTGGAAGTTCGACCGTGAAGCCGGCCGGCTCGACCAGTCGAAGTCGTTCGCCATGGAGCTCCCGCCCTACTGGCAGGACCTGTGTGACGCCGGCAAGGGCCCGTCGGAGGGATGGGTCTTCTGCAACTCGATCAACACCGAGATGGCCACCGGGATGACGCACGGCGGCGAGCAGTTCGAGGCCGGGGTCGGTGCCAACGAGACCGACTTCCTCCACGCCATCAACCTCGAGAAGGCATCTGAGATCGCGGCCAACGGTGGCACCCAGATGGTGAACGGCTTCCCGGTGATCCCGTTGCAGACGTCGGTCGACGAAGGCCTGCTCTACTTCGTCCCGGAACCGAAGAGCCCCCATGGCTCCGACGTGACGCCCGACGGTGAGCACATCGTGGTCTCCGGAAAGCTCGACACGCACGCGAATGTGTACTCCTTCGACAAGCTCATGAAGGCGATCGACGCGGGTCCCTCGGAGAAGGATCCCTTCGGCGTGCCGATCGTGGCCATGGACGACGCCATGGAGGCGCAGGTCGAACTCGGCCTCGGACCGCTCCACACCCAGTTCGACGACAAGGGCTACGCATACACCAGCCTGTTCCTCGACTCGGCGGTGGCCCGATGGACCCTGGGCGGCGACAAGACGCCGAAGGGCGAGAAGCCGTGGACCTTGGTGACCAAGACGCCGGTCCAGTACAACATCGGCCACCTGACCGCCGCCGAGGGCGACACCGTCAGTCCTGACGGCAAGTACCTCACGGCGCTCAACAAGTGGTCGATCGACCGGTTCTTCCCGACCGGCCCGCTGCTGCCGCAGAACTTCCAGCTGCTCGACATCAGCGGCTCGGGTAAGAAGATGCCGATCCTCTACGACGCACCGATCGGTGTGGGCGAGCCCCACTACGCCCAGACCATCAAGGCGGACAAGCTGAAGCCGTGGGCCGTCTACCCGGTGGGCACCGACCCGTCGAAGATGGGCGGCTGGAACCAACCGGACTCAGCCGCACGCGGTGAACATGCCATCTCCAAGGAGGAGGAGGCCGGCGTGAAGCGCGACGGGAAGAACGTCACGATCAACATGGCGGTCATCCGGAGCCACTTCACCCCCGACCTCGTCGAGGTCGAGCAGGGCGATCACGTGGTCTGGCACTTCACCAACCTCGAGACGACCCAGGACGCGACCCACGGGTTCGCGGTGCCCGGATACAACATCAACCTCAGCCTCGAGGCGGGAGAAAGCGCCACGGTGGAGTTCGACGCCACCCAATCGGGCGTCTTCAACTTCTACTGCACCGAGTTCTGCTCGGCGCTGCACCTCGAGATGATGGGCCACTTCCTGGTCAAGCCACCCGCCTGACTGCCGCTGGCGGGGCCCCGGCAGGGGAAGGGGCCGATGGGCCCCGCCAGCACCACCGCACATCACACGACATGGAAGCGTCATGACATCGAACCACGTGCTCGGACCCCGAGTTCCAGCCGACGAGTACCGCGCCCACCGGGCGCGGTACTTCCGTCCCACCCTCTGCTTCGCCGGGGCGATGGCGCTGCTCGTCCTGTCGATGTTCCTGCCCTACTGGACCCTGCGCCTCGAAGCGCCCCAGTTCCCGAAGGGCCTCCATGTCTCCGCCTACATCAACCGACTCGTCGGCGAGATCGATCCCGTCACCAACTCGAACGACCTCGAACAGCTCGACGAACTCAACCACTATGTCGGCATGCCGTCGCTGGAGGATGGCGCCAAGCTGGAACGGACCGTCTCGATCATCGCCATCATCGTGTTCGCCGGCCTGCTCGCCGCCGCGGTGTGGATCCACAGTCGCTGGGCGCTCCTCGCAGCGCTCCCTGCGCTGCTCTTCCCGCTCGCCTTCCTCGCCGACCTGCAGTACTGGCTCTGGAACTACGGGCACAGCCTCGATCCACGAGCGCCGCTCGCGTCAGCCGTCGGTGAGTTCACCCCGCACATCTTCGGGCCCTCGAAGATCGCCCAGTTCGACACGATGGCGATGCCGGGTTGGGGGCTCATCCTGGCCACCGCCGCGTCGGCGCTGGTGGGCGTGGGGTTGTGGTTCCATCGCCAGGCCTACCGACCGCTGGTGGACGCGACCGGGGCGGAGGCCCAGATTGCCGAATCGACCGAACCGGACGCGCCCTCGACATGAGACGCTCCGTGGTGGCGTGCCTGCTCGCGTGTGGCCTTAGCGTCACGGCGCCACCCGCCAGCGCCACGGCGGGATCCACCGAGGTTCGCAACGACCTCCAGGCGATGATCGATGCGACTGGCGACGGCGGCACTCTCCGCCTTCGGGCGGGGCGCTACGAAGGTGGCGTGACCATCGACCGACCCATCACAATCGAGGGGCCGGCGACCGGTCGGGCGGTGATCGACGGTGACGGGAAGGGCACGGTCGTCGCGGTCGTGTCGCCCAACGTCACGCTGCGAGGCCTCGCGATCAGCGGCAGCGGTTCCGACCTCACCCATGAGGATTCCGGCGTGCACGTCACCGCGCCGTCGTTCACCATCGAGGACTGTCGGCTCACCGACGTCCTTTTCGGGATCCACATCCGAGGCGCAGCCGACTCGGTGATCCGCGGCAACGATGTCGAATCGAAGTCGGTGACGTTCACGCTGCGCGGTGACGGCATCCACGTCTACCAGGCCGACCGGACCCAGGTGGAGAACAACCGCCTCAGCGATGGGCGGGACATGATCGCCTTCTTCTCGTCCGACGTCGTCGTCCGGGGCAACTCGGTGCGGGGCGGGCGGTACGGGCTGCATCTCATGTACTCCGATCGAACCGTCGTCGAGGGCAATCGGCTGGAGAACAACCTCACCGGCGTGTACGTGATGTACAGCAAGGGCGTGGCCGTGCGGGGCAATGTGCTGGCGTTCAGCGACGGGCCGAGCGGGTACGGGCTCGCCGCCAAGGAGTCCGACCTGGTCGGCGTGCTGGACAACCGCATGGTGGGGAACCGGATCGGCGTGTTCCTCGACGGCTCACCGTTCTCGGCGACGCTCGTCACGCCCTATCGGGGCAACGTGTTCGCGTACAACGACGTCGGCGCCATGTTCCAGCCTTCGGTCCGCAATAACGCGTTCAGCGCCAACTCCTTCATCGACAACCGTGAGCAGGTGTCCTCGACGAGCGGCGGATCGCTCGCCGGCAACGACTGGACGATCGACGGGGTGGGCAACCACTGGAGTGACTACGCCGGGTACGACGCCGACGACGACGGCGTGGGCGACGTGACCTACCGCGCCGAGGGGCTCTACGACGCTCTCACCGACCGGCACCCCCAGCTGACCTTCTTCGCTGACACACCGGCGGCCCGCGCGTTGGACGCGGCTGCCCGGGCCTTTCCGGCGCTGCGGCCCGAGCCCAAGGCAGTCGACGAGCGTCCACTCATCGAGGCGCCGACGATGGCCGCCTTCGACGGGCTCGCGGTCGAGCCGTCGCGGTCGGTGCTCGCAGCGGTCACCGCCGCGATGCTCGCGATCGCCCTCGTGTTCGCCTCGGCCGGTCGCCGACGCCGCTCGGTTCGGTGGGCGACATGATCCGGATTCACGGCCTGACGAAACGCTACGGCGACGTCGCGGTCGTCCGCGACGTGTCGTTCGACGTGGCCGCCGGTGAAGCGGTCGCCCTGTGGGGACCGAACGGCGCAGGGAAGAGCACGATCATGCGATGCCTGCTCGGGTCGACCCGCTTCGAGGGGACCATCGAGCTCGGCGGTCTCGACGTGCGCCGGCACGGCAAGTCGACGAAGCGATTGGTGGGCTACGTCCCTCAGCACCTCGCCTTCTACGACGAACTCGACGTGGCGGAGACAGTCGCGCTGTCGTGCCGGCTCCGGCGGTCCCCGATCGAGCGGGGACGCGAACTGCTCGCCGAGGTCGGCCTCGCTGACCACTGGGACAAGCGGGTCGGCGCGCTCTCCGGTGGCATGCAGCAGCGCCTCGGCATCGCGCTGGCGCTCGTCGCCGATCCGGCCATCCTGCTCCTCGACGAGCCGACGTCGTCGCTCGACGTCGCCGCCCGCGACTCGGTGCTCGGCGTCTTCGAGCGCCTCCGCGACGATCGACGCGCGGTACTGCTCACCTCCCACCACCTCGAAGAGGTCGGGGTGCTCGCCGATCGGGTCCTGGCGATGGACGCCGGCGAGGTGCGTCTGGAGGCGGGCCCGGCGGAGCTGGCAGCCCAGCTGGGGCTGCGGGCGTGGCTGCACGTCGTGGTGGATCGCGGTGAGCTGAGCCGAGCCATCGAGGTGTTGGACACAGCGGGGTTCCTGGTGCGCAAGAACACCAACGGGCTCGTGGTCGAGGTCGGCGCCGGCAACAAGGCCGAGGCCCTGGGATCGTTGCATCGTGCCGGGGTGGAGGTCATCGACGTGGACGTGTGGCGATGACCGTGCTCGATCTCCCAGCGCCGATCGCGGAACGCGAGCGGCCGGAATTCTGGATCGTTCGGACCCTCGCGGCCAAGGAGCTTCGCAGTGCTCTGGCGGATCGTTGGCTGTGGTTGTACGGGCTCGCCTTCGCCGTCTTGTCCGCCGCGATCGGATCCATCGCGGCGTCGGATGCCCAGACTGTCGGGTTCACCGGGTTCGGTCGCAGCGCGTCGTCGCTGGTGGCGCTCGTCCAGCTCGTGGTCCCGCTCATGGGTCTGTCAGCCGGGGCACGCGGCCTCGCCGGCCAGCGCGAGCGCGGGACCCTGACGTTCCTGCTCTCGCACCCCGTCAGCCCGACCGAGGTCTACCTCGGCGTGTATCTCGGCAATGCTGCGGCGATGGCCGCCGCTGTCAGCGGCGGGTTCGGGATCGCCGGGCTGGTCGCCGTGATCCAGCGAACACCCATCGATGGCCTGGACCTCGTAGCGATCGCCGCGCTGGCGTGGTTGCTGGCGATCGCCATGATCGGCGTCGGGCTCGTTGTGAGCGTGTTGTCGGCCCGCAGCTCGACCGCCATGGGGGTCTCGCTCGTACTCTGGTTGGTGTTCGTCATGCTGGGCAACCTCGGACTGATGGGGAGCTCGGTCGCCACCGGCATGTCCGACTCGGCGCTGTTCGCCGCGGCGACCGCCAACCCCACCGAGGCGTTCCGGCTCGCGTCCATGAGCGCGCTGGGTGGGTCGCTCGACGTGTTGGGGCCGGTGGGCACCTATGCCGTCGACCGCTTCGGCGATGCCGTCGGATGGGTCACCACCGCCGGGCTCATGGTCTGGGTGGTCGTTCCCGTGGCGCTCGGAGCGGCGCTGTTCCGCCGGGGGCCGGAGCGATGATCCGCCGCCCGCGTCCCACGACGGAGCTCACACTGGTCCTCATCGCGGCCCTCGCCCTCGTCGCGGCGCTCGCCGGCTGTGGCGGGGAGGCAGCGACGGGACCCCCGGAGATCCACTACGGCCGCGACACCTGCGCCGAATGCCACATGATCATCAGCGAAGCCCGATTCGCTGCGGCCTACCGCGACGCCAGCGGGTCGCCGTTCGTCTTCGACGACATCGGCGACATGATCGAACACGGGCGACGGGCAGGTGTGCTCGACGAGATCACCGCCTGGGTGCACGACTACGAGTCCGAGGACTGGATCGACGCACCTGCCGCCTGGTTCGTGAAAGGCGGTTCGGTCGCCACGCCGATGGCGGGCGGAATCGTCGCGTTCGCCGGGAGGAGTGGCGCCGAGCAGTACATCGGCGACAACGGCGGCGAACTCCTGCGATGGGCCGAACTCACCGCCGCCGAACCGACGACAGCCCCGATAACAGACCCGACAACAGACCCAACACACAAGGAGACCACACCATGACATCGACACAGAGGAGATGGGCGGCGCTGGTGCTCGCCGCAGGCCTCGCCATGTCCGGCTGCGCCAGCGACAGCGATTCGGCCGACGGCGGGTCCACGGACGATTCGACCGAGACGACCGCTGCGGGCGGTGGCGGTGGCGCCGCATCGGGCGAAGCCATCTTCGCCAAGTCCTGCTCGTCGTGCCACGGCAAGGACGCCAAGGGACTGCCCAACCTGGGCAAGGACCTGACGGCCTCCGAGTTCGCCAAGGGCATGTCCGACGCTGAGCTGGTCGCGTTCATCAAGAAGGGCCGCGACACGAGCGACCCCGCCAACACGACCGGGGTCGCCATGCCGCCGAAGGGCGGCAACCCGGCGCTCTCCGACGACGACCTGGCCGGCGTCGTCGCCTACCTGCGCACGCTCGAGAAGTGACGGACGTACCCCGACGTGTCGTCGGCTCGCGTCGGGGTGCGCCATCGCTTCGTCGTGCGCTGTCGGCGTTCCTGTTGGGGTCCGTCGGGCTGACCGGCGGATGCGACGATGCCGTTCCCGAGAAGACTCCGATCATGTACCAAGCGGTCGAGACGGCGGATGGAGCCGCGGTGTCGCTTGCCGATCTGCGGGGTCGGGCGGTGCTGTTGGCGTCGTGGGCGACCTGGTGCGTCCCCTGTCGGGCCGAGTTGCCGAAGCTCCAGGCCCTCCACGAGGCCCAAGGCGACGAGGGACTCCTCATCGTGGCGGTCAACGTCGACGCACCCGACGCGTCCCAGGAGCGCATCGACGCGATGACCGCCGAATTCGGGCTCACGATGCCGATCTGGCGCGATGAGGGCGATCGGTTCACCCAGACCTTCCGAGGGTTCGGAGTGCCGATGACGGTCCTCGTCGGCTATGACGGCACGATCGTCGACACCTGGTACGGCACACTGCGCACGAGCGACCCAGCGGTCATCAGCTCACTTGACGCCGCGGTGTCGGCAGCGAAGCAGTCGTCGCAATGAGGCGTCCCGCGGAGGTGGAGGTGGCGGCGGACGAAGGGTTGGAGATCCGACGAGTTACGCGTACTCGGGGCTCAACAATGCACCGCGGGCCGTTCTCGGCGCAGGCGCGCTGCGTCGCGGTCGTCCTGTTCGTGGCGTTGGGAGTGGGCTGCAGCGGGCCGGATGACAGCTCCAGCAGGACCGGAAGCGAGCATCGCGACCCACGGACCAACACGACACCCGACTGGGGGTCCGGCTTCGGCCCCTGCGAGGACGTCACGCTCGAGGAGTTCCAGCAGGTCTTCGGCGACCGCTTCACCGCAGTGAAGGTCGGCGGGACGGCGGCGGACTGCACGATTGTGGCGCGTGACACCGCCATCGGTGAGTCGATCACGATCCGCGACTCCGCCCGAGCCGGATACGGCGAGGACTTCGACTCCGCCCGGACAGCGGCGACGAGGGATCGGCTCTGTCCGGCATCCCTGCACGACGTGGACGGGATCGGCGATCGCGCCTTCTACAGCGAGACGTGCAACCCCGAGGAGCGACCCAACGAGTCGTTGCACATCGAACTCGACGGAACGCACATCGCCTACTCGGCCTTCTTCGTCCCGGCAGATCGGATCGCGGGCACCGAGGAGGCACTCACCACGATCGCCCACCGGCAGGTGGGTTGATTCCCAAAGTGGTCATCGGTGCCCGGGTCGTGATCAGCCGATCGGCTTCCAGGCCATCAACACGATGATGGCCACCAGCAAGAAGGGATGCGAGTGACCGGCGATGGGTCGGTGGCGAGATGCGCGGTTCCTTCGTTCTGCCGGTGGTTCCCGTGGCTGGCGAAATTGCCAGGTCGTAGGTGGTCCCGTCCGACTACGTAGAGCTGCCACGTTCTGCTGGACACGCGGGCGGCAGATCCGACGGCTGGGCCAGCAACGTAGGTCACGCGCGGGGGGCGCGATCGTCGGTTGCTCGCCGCTCGCCGCTCGCCGCTCGCCGCTCGCCGCTCGCCGCTCGCCGTCATCGCTGGATCCGGAGGGGCACCGACGTGACGAGCCCTCAGGCGGGTCAGTTCGTCGCGCGGAGTTCCTGCGTCCACCCAGCGAACCAGGATCGGACGGCTGAGCGATCTGAGGGGGCGCACGGCGGTTCGTCGTCGCTGATCCGTTCGAGCCGTGCGAAGGCGTTGGCAACGTCCTGATCGCCGATGCCGCCGTCGAGATGCGGTGCCCATCCGATGCACTGGCTCCATCCAAGGCGCTTCGAGAGCACCCAAGGTCGGCGAAGCCCCATCCCTCGGCGCGGTCAAGTGCGGCGAGGACCTTGCGTGCGGCGAGGTTCTCGGTGCAGAGCGATGGAACGCCGTCGGCCCGTTGGAGTGGGAACAGGGGAGGGGAGTCGACCTCGAGGTCGATCTCGATGGCTTCGCCCTCGAGCGTCGCCAGGAGTCGTGTGAACGTGATGTGGTCTCGGACCATCTCCACGGTCCAGCCGTCGGCCGCGTGCGCAGCCGTGACCGCAGCGGTCAGCGGGAGGACGTCACCAGGCGGGTCGGCAGGCTCCACTGCGATGAACGCGTCGAGATACCTGGTCAGCCAGTCCACGACACCAAACGCGAACAAGAGCGGACCCACCGGCGAGCGCGAAGCCGACGGCTTCGGGAAGCTCGAAGAGCGTGTGGGTGGCACGCCGCTGCAGCGCTGTGGGCCGGTTCACGAGGCATCGGCGAGCGCAGTCGGCTCGCTCGTCGTGCTGATGAGCGGAGCCCAGGCGGCGCGGCAGGCCGCGAGGCAGCGTGAGATCATCCCAGGCCTCACACAGCAAGACGCCGTCCACGATGTCCTCGATGTCGTGCGGTGCGCCTTCGCGGAGAACGAGCTCGTAGGCGCGGAGGCGATCGTCGCGTCGGGCAAGGTCGAGCTCCCGACGGGGTCCGCTCCACCAGAGATCCGGTCCGGGGTCGAAGCGGCGGAGGCAGACCGACGGAGCCAGCCGCCAGAGCCGTGAAGGGACCGCTGTCGGGGCGTCGGTCATCGGTCCAGGCCCAGGCGACGGGTGGCTCGATCTCGACGTGAGCTTCGGCGGCATCGAGCAGCTTGATCGCCGTGTCGAACAGCGGCTCGCGTCGGCCACGCTCGTAGGCCGCGATGTTTCGGTCGCGTGATCCCGGAGCGCTCAGCGAGCGTGGACTGGGTGAGGCCGGCGGCTGCTCGGGCGGTCCGGAGCTCCTCGGCGAATCCGACCATAGAGGTGTCGTACTCGATACATCGGGTTCGGTAATGCGAGTTGGGGAACGCAGGTCACCGTCGCTGCTCGGCAACCAGGTCGGAGACGGTGCCACTCGCAGCGATCCGCTCAGGAACGTGCCGGACGCGGGTGCGGGCCGGCCGAACGGCACCGTTGGCGATGAGCTCGGTGATGCGGCCGTCGGGTGCATCGACGGCGACCAGTCGGGCCACCGGACGACCACGGTGCGTGACGGTGATGACGATCCCGTCGGCGACGTTGCAGAGGTAGCGGGACAGGCCGGCCCGAAGCGCGCTCGTGCCGACCTCGGCCTGGGTGCTCACCGATCTCATTGGTCCAGTGTTGCAGCGCGACCCCGACGCGAGCCGAGAGTTCGGCCAAGTCGCGCCCGCGAAAACCCCGCGGCCGCCCAGTATCGGGGTCGTTCGCCGTCGTCCGGCCGTCGGCGAGACCCTTGGAATTGCAGCCGTCTGGGTCCGTCACCATCCGTCGAGATCGGCCCAGAAGTCGCTCTCAAGGTGGCGGCACGGGTTCGAATCCCGTTGGGGGTGCTCTCCGTGAAACCCTTGGAATAGCAGGCGATCCGCTGCAATTCCAAGGGTTTCGGCGCTCCCGGGGGCCGATCGGGCTTACCGCTCCGTGGCGTTGCGTGCCGTCTCGAAACGGCCGATACCGGGGAGTTTGTGCCCAAGTTGTGCCCAAGTCCGAGAGGGCTCGCCGCCGAATAGCTCATGTGGGCGGTGCCCGCCGTGCTGGAGGACCCGGGCCGCCCCGGAGGGGGCCCGGTACGCCGGGGTCCACAGCGTCGGCGTCTCGAAGTTCGCGGAGATCGGGGCGGTCCAACGGTGCCGACCCACGTGCGTCCGTGTCGCACGTCAGGGGCCCGGGCCCAGACATCTCCGACTGCTCACGCCCAGAGCAGAGCGACCCCGTCCGGGGCGGCCGGGGGGCCATGATACGATCGGCCCTTCAAATGCCACGAGTGGAACTACGGCGGTGTAGCGAACTTTCGCACACTTGTTGCCACAAGCGGCGGACGACCCCGGAGCGCTTGCGCGACCCCCGGGGATCGACCCGACCGGAACCGGGCAAAGGCACCAGTCGTGTAGGAGCGCACAGTCTGCCCCAACGGTTCCTCGACGTCCCAATCGAGCGCCGTTGGAGGCCCTGTGAGAAGTTTCCATCCTTTGCCTGTTGTCGCCTCGTGGCGACATCGCCGTCGCAGCATCAACGCCGGACCCTGCCAGGAGGTGGCGATGTCCGCCTACGAGGCCACCAAGAGGCTGGGTGTGGGTCCGCTGCGGTGGGCGCTGCGTGATCTGCCAGAAGTACCTGCTGGAGGACTTCCTCGAGGACGGGTCGGCGATCCGTCAGATCGGGGAGGTCGCCGACATCGCAGGGGAATCGGCCGTTCTTGGCCCACCATGTTCAGGCGTGTCCGCCGTCCCGTTGCCCGAGACGCGCAACGGGGCCTCAAACCTGATCCTGCTGTGCCCGAACGATCACCGGGGCGCCGACAAGCGGAGGCTCTCAGACCCGCTGTTCACCGAGGACTTCCTGCATGCGCGCAAGGCCAGGTGGGAGTCCTTCAAGACCGTCACGGGGCTGAGCCCGATCTCACCACCACGGTTCTGCGGGTCGCCGGGCGAGTCAAGGGCGCCTCCGGCTGTGCATCGGTCGCCGATGCCGCAGCTGCCGTCATGGCCCATTCGCGCCGTACCCCCGAGTACCTCGAGGCGATCCCCGAGCACGAGGTGTCCGTCGACCTGCGGCCGGTCGGCGACACGGAGTCAGGGCTCGACTGGGCGGCCGCACTCTCGATCCTCAACTCCGGTGCAGCGAGGTTCCGCGACGCACGGCTGAACCACATCAGCGTCTTCGCGTTCACCTACGTCCCGCTCCTCGTGGCACTCGGGAGCATCCTCGACGACGTCACCGCCATCGATGTCTACGACCGCCACCGCACGACCGAGTCCTGGGCGTGGAACGAGAAGGCCGACCCCGTGCCCTTCCACTCCACGGTGGACCAGGAGGGCGCCGTCGGCCACGACGAGGCGGTGCTCATCGTGAACGCCAGCGGAACGATCAGCACCCCCGAACTTCCGTCGGAGCTCCAGGATCTTCCACGGTTCACCATCGCCCCGGCCGGCGCCATCAACCCGTCGACCTCGACCTTCGAGAACGCCGACACCCTCGCCATGTTCGACGCCGCGGTGCGCGGGTTCTTCGCCGACCTCGAAGTCCACCACAAGCAGATCGGCAGGCTCCACGTGTTCGCAGCTGTGCCGGTCTCCGCGGCGATCACGCTCGGCCGGCGGCGTCCGGCCAACACCGCAGCCCCCGCGGTCGCCGTCTACCACCGCACCGGCGGCAGTTATCTGCACGTCGTCGAGATACCGACCACGACACCCCCGCACCACGTCCAGGAGGTCCGAGCATGATGCACGGCACCTACTTCAAGAAGACTTTCCTCCCGAACGAGGTCAACATCGACCAGCCCCGCCTCGACGAGCTGGAGGACCGGGTCACCCGGGTCTACAAAGCGTTGAAGGGGGACGAGACGTTGGGGCCGCTGGTCCTCGACAAGATCCGACAGGGCTCATGGCCACACCGCACCATCATCCGCCCCAAGGCCGGTGGCGAGTTCGACGCCGACATCCTCCTCAAGCTCGCCTGGGTCGACGACTGGGCCGATCGCCCGCGCCTACGGCGACGCCGTCTACGCCGCCCTCGGGCGTCACAGCCACTACAAGGACATGGACCGAGGCCGACGTGCCCACAGCGTGTACCTCAACTACGCACCGGTGAACGACATCGGATGCCACCTCGACATCGTTCCGTTCATCGAGCACCCCGGCCTCGGGTCCGTGATCGTGAACCGCGGACGTGAAAGGAGGACGAGGGCGAGAGCCCCTGGGTGGCGACGAACCCTGAGAGCTTCACGGCGTGGATGAAGCGCATGGACGTCGCCACCAACGGCAACTTCCGCAAGGTCGTGCGCCTGATGAAGTACTACAAGGTGCACCGCGGGAGCTTCAACGGGGTCAAGTCGGTGATCCTCACCACCCTGCTCGGGAACCAGGTCGACGAGCTTGCCGCTGCCGTCAACCCGTCGCGCTACAGCGACATCCCCACGACGCTCGTCGATCTCGTGACCCGGCTCGACGAGTACCTGCAGCAACACGAGACGATGCCCTCGGTACCCAACCCCGGCGGCGACGGCACCAACTTCGACCGCCGCTGGGAGCAGTCCACATACACCAACTTCAGGCAGCGGATGGCGAAGGCCGCCCAGGACATGAGGGCCGCCGCCGCCGAGATCGACTACGACAAGTCGGTCAAGGCGTGGCAGGAGATCTTCGGTGACAAGTTCTCGCCAGGCGGCACGTCGTCGACCGCCAGCATCTCCTTCCCGCCGAGTCCAGCGACGCCGCTCGGCGCGGTCTCGGGCCGCTCCGGGAAGAGCGGGTGAGCCGGAAGCCACGACGGACGCCCGGTCCGCCGGAGCCGAGCGTGGCGCAACTCGAGGCGGCCGAGGTCATGCGCATGCTTGAGGCGTACGTGACCGGGTTGAAGGTTCTCGGCGAGCAGCTGGTCGGTAGCACCATCGAGGTCCGGATCTCGATCGACATGTCACCCTTCGAGCGGGGCCCGCGGGCTGAAGGTCCGTGACACCGAGGAGTTCACGATCCAGATCACCGAGGGATTCCCGTGGAGTCCTCCTACGGTGACCGTGCCGCACTATCGGTGGCTCGGGGAGCCCCACGTTCTCGAGGGCAACCGGCTGTGTTTGTTCCTCGACCCTCAGCGAGAGTGGGCTCCGGCGGCGGGAAGCCACGGCGTGCTCGAGCGCCTATGGGGGTGGCTCGATGACGCCGTCGCGGGGCGTCACGCCACACAGACCGCGCTGCACCACGGGTTCGGAGGCACACGGGCGAGGACCGAGGCGGGTGCGCCGATGTTGGTGGTTCGGCGGACGCTCGACGGCCTGAACGCCGGGATAAGCCGCATCGACGTCAAGGAGTGCTCCACTCACCGCTACGAGCTCGTGTCGATGGACGATCCTCACGTCGATGGCCTCCTGCCCGGATTGTTGCTCGCGTCGGCGGGTCAGCTCCCGATGGGCGTGGGGCGCACGCTCGAGGAAGTAGTCCGGAACCTGGAGGCCCCCTGGCGCATGGCTCCCGATCTCCGGCAGAGGTCCTGCGGGTTCCCGACCAGCGACATGGTGATCACGCAGCTCTCCTCGTTGGTCCAGGGCTCTGAGGAGGCAGACCGACTCGTGATCGTCGTCGCAGCGCCGAACGGAGCGGTCGACGGGCCGGGCTCGTACGACCTGATGGCGGCCCATCTGACGGTCGGCGAGGCGCGGGCGGCGCTCGCGAACATGGCGACCGGCAAGCCCGGGGGCACGAAGCTGGAGTTCTTCACGGTCGATGACGTTCGCCCGGAGATCCTGGTCCGGCGAGACACCGGGCGGCCCACCGGTTGGTACCGGGGGCGAAGCGTGGAGCTGTGGGGATGTGGTGCGCTCGGCTCGTGGATCGGCGAACTTCTCATCCGGGCCGGGGTTTCGCGCCTGGTCGTGCACGACCCCGCGTCGGTCTCCACTGGACTGCTGGTGCGCCAGAACTACGCCGAGGCCGACGTCGGAACGTCGAAGGCCACCGCCCTGACCGAACGGCTCCGGGCAGTCGATCCCGCCGCTGACATCACGAGTGGCGGGAGCGTGTTGGCCTCCGACCTCGAAGCGTCTGGTCGCGAATGCGACCTCATCATCGACGCGACCGCCAGCGCCCAGGTGGCTTGCCGGCTCGATGCGCTCGCTCGCACGTCGCCACCGGGCCTCCGGTTCGCCCAGGTCGCCACCGACAGCTCGTCGGCGACCCTCGGCCTGGTGGCCGTGGCGACAGCGGACTGTCCACCATCGGAAGTCGACCGCCGGATCCACGAACGGGTGACCGCTGACGCCGCACTCGAGGGGTACCAGATTCTCTGGGATCCGGCTGACGACTTCGTCACCCCAGCGAGAGGCTGCTCGACGCCAACGTTCCGGGGGTCCGCCTCCGATGTCATGGGCGTCGCCGCATCCGCAGTCTCACTCCTCGGCGGCCTGCTCCGGTCGGGACGGCCAGGGGGCCAGCTGTTCGCCCTCCCACACAGCCCGGTGGCCACGAAGGCCCTCACCTACATCGAGGTGCAGCCCGACGCCGTTCTCACTCCAAGCAGAAGGTGAATCGGGCTTCGTCGCTCAGCGCGACGTCGGGCGGCATCCGACCACCGGTCGTACTGCCGCCGTACTCGACGAGGCCGGCGGCGCGGAGGTGACGGAGTGCCATCATGGGGATCGGGGTGCGCGCCGGGACGTCGCCGTCGCCGACGGCGGGAACGATCCGCACGTCGCGGTCCCCGGCGTGGGCGAGGCGCTGCCCAACGGCGGGCAGGCGCTGGGCGAGCTCGTCAGGGGCGTCGACGGTGCGGTCCAGGTCCCAGCCGGCGCGGAGCGCCACGCGGTCGATGGGGCACCACCGCTCAGCAGAGGCGAGGAGGGCGCCGAGGCGGGTGGCATCGTCGCCACGCTGATCTGGCCCTGGTCGCCGCCCGTCTCGAGGCGGCGGATCGCCTGGGTGCTCGACGCCGCCCGCGACATCGGCGAGAGCTAGTTGGCCGAGGCCCACCTCGATGCGGTGGGTTCGGATCCGGGCCCCGAGGTAGACCCAAACGGCTGACCCTCAGCTACGGTCGAGGAGCTGTTCGAGCGCCCCTCTCGGGACGCGAAGGGTGCGGCCGATCTCGATGCAGGGGATGCCGGCGGTCCCGCCGGTGGTGCGCCACTGGCGGGCAGCCACGTAGGCGGCGTTGCGACTGATGCGGAGGATGGCGGCGGCTTCTTCGATGGTGAGCACTTCGGGGTCGGTGGTGGCGGCCATCTCGGTCTCCTTCGCTGCGGGGTGGTGACCGGGTAGGCCACGGAGCGGGCTGTGACTTCGCGGTGGTCTCAGATCCCGACGGCGACACCCGGTTCAGCCTGCGGGTCGTCACCATGGGCGAGCTCCCAGGCGGTGAGTTCGCCGGTGGATCGGTGGAGCCGTTCGGCGACGGCGGTGTCGGCTGGTTCGACGGGGAGGCGGGGCAGGGTCTCGCCGTCGAGCGGGTCGGTGGTGGCGGTGAGGTACAGGTGGTTGGCGTAGCGGCCGCGGGTGATGTCGACGTATGTCTCGGCTCGGGTGGCGGTGGCGTCGACGCGGCTGGTGGACACGTCGCGGGTGGAGCCTTGGACGGCGTAGCTGGTGAGGGCGTAGGCGTGGTCGATGCCGACGTCGGTGCGTCCGGTGGGGCCGCGGTGGCGGTCGAAGAAGCTCCGGGGCACGTCGATGGCGCCGATGCCGTCGAAGTCGATTCGTAGGGAGTCTCGTGACTGGTCGCGGCGGTGGGCCTTGACGGCGACGACGGTTCCGAGGGCGCCGTTTCGGACATAGGCCTGTCGGTCGTCGGCGACGTGGAGGTCGCGGTTGGGGGCGCGGGCGGTGACGCGGTCGCCGACGGCGAAGGACCGGCCGCCGCTGGCGGCGATCGGTTCGCCCTCGAGCTCACCGTTGACCGCTCGGAGGAGGTGGGCGAGGCGGTTGAGGCGTTGGCGGGTGGTGTTGCGCCGGTCGACCATGGGGTGATCGAGCCCGGCTCGGTGGGCGTCCCACCATCGGGCGAGGATGTGGCGGTACATGGTGAGGTCGTCGCCGACGATGTGAAGGTGCCCAGCCTTGGCGAGGTGGTCGAACGCGTCGTCGATGCGTCCGTCGCGGAGCGCTTCGGCGGCGGCCCGGTCGTCGGGGTCTTGGAGCCTATGGGTGGTGGCGAGCTCGGGGGTGTGGTCGAGGTGGTGTTGGCAGAGCACCCGGAACATGCCGCCGGCGGCGATGGCGCCGTGTTGGGCGGGATCGCCGATCAACCGCAGGCTGGCCCCGGTGGTGGCGGCCATGTCCATGAGGGCGTCGAGGTCGCGGTCGGACAGCGTGGAGGCTTCGTCGACAACGAGAATGGTGCGGGCGTCGAGCGGGAGTGATCGGGGGTCGTCGTGGGCGAGGTACCAGGCGACGGTTTCGCAGTCGATCCCGGTCGCCTGCGCGAGAGTTCGGGTGGCCTCGCCTTTCACGGCCGCGCCGACAACGCGGTAGCCGGCGGCGGTCCAGGCGTCGGCGCACGCGGCGACGGTGGTGGTCTTGCCGGCGCCTGCCCGGCCGATCGCGGTCTGGTAGCGGTGCCCGGTGCGGCACCATGCAATGGCGAGATGTCGTTGTTCGCTGGTGAGGTGCGGGTGCCGTTCGAACGCGTCAGCCATCGCGACGGCCGAGACTGTGTGGGGGCCCGTGTGGAGGCCGGCGGCGAACAGTTCGACGGTGCGAGCCTGGAGGTCGAGCATCTCGACGGTCGTGTAGAGCGGCTGGTCGCCGCCGGTGAGCCGAACGACGTGGGGTGAGTCGAGGAACGCGTCGGTGAGCTCGTCGAGCTGGTCGACGCCGCCGAGCAGCGGTTGTGCCGGTCCGTCCCCACGGGCGATCGGGTGGTTGGCGATCGCCGCGAGTGCGTCGGTGCGACCGAACACCGATCCGCCCGAGCAGATCCCCTCGGGTGATGTGAGTTCGGTGAACAGCCGGTCGGTTTCGAGGTTCTGCTCGAGGGCTCGGTGTCCGACGCAGGTGGCGAGCGCTGCGGGGGTGAGGCCGTGTCGGGAGCGCGTTCTCGCCACGCCTCGACGAGCTGGTCGGCGGGGGTGTGGTTCTTGGCCGGCCGGGTGCGCAACACGATGTGCTCGACCTCGCCGGGGTGGGCGCCACGCCCGATCTCGGCTTCCAGCTCGCGGAACGCGTCGTCGATCTCGCTGCGCCGCCGGGAGAACTCACGCGATCACCGCGTCGGTGATCCCGTCGATCTCCCAGCCGCCGTTGCGGCCGGGCCGCCACCGCACCCCGAGACGGGCGGTGAGCTGGTGGCGCATCTCGACGGTGGCCAGCACCGATGCGGCTTGGGCGTTCGCGAAGAGGGGGCGGGCGTCGAGAGCTCGGTGGGTGCCGTCGGGCATCTGGGCGGTGTTGGCGATCACGTTGTGGTGATGCGGGAACGGGTCTAACGCCCGCGAGGTCAGGTGCCGGAACGACGCCACCGACGAGCCCCTCGGCCGGCACGGGCTTGCCGTCGATGCGGCCGACAGCTCGATCCTGGAGCCACTCGATGGCCACGTCGTTGCCGGCTTGGATCGCCCGGAGCGTGTCGCGTCGGACATCGTCCTCGGAGAGCAGCGCGAGCACCCCGAGGGACTTCTCGGTGGTGAGGGTCAGGTCGTAGCCGACCCGGATGGCGGGCGGCCGTCGTCGTTCGAGGAACTCGGCAAGTCGTCCCGGGTCACGAGCCACTGGTTCTTCGTCCCCCGATGCGCAACGAGATACGCCTTGCGGGGGCGAGCGACCAGCAGCAACCGACCGGTCGATCGTCTCACGGTTCTCGTCGTAGTAGCGGGCGAGTCCCCGCAGGTAGTGCGAGGTGACCCCGCAGAGCCGCGCCGCCTCAACGAGGTCAGCTGATCATCGCTACGACCGAGCGTCCGGATCGCCGCAGGGTCGGCACCGGCATCTCGTGCCGTGGCGCAACGCTCCAGCTCCTCGGCTCGGACCCAACGGAACCCGTCGATCTCCACCGGAACGAGGTAGGAGCCTTCAGGTTGGGCGGGCACCGAAACAGGAGCTCGAACGGTTTGTGGAACCGGACCGCCGCCGGTGCTCTCGGCCGCAACCGGATGAAACAGGACCTTGAACAGGAACGGGCGTGCCGTTGGGATCGACCAGACCCTGTGCGACGAGTGCTGCCCCGACATCGAGCATCTTCTCCACCTCGCCTTGGGACAACCCGAGGGCGGCTGCCGCATCGGCGATGCCGAACAGCAGCCCACCGTCGGCGGTG